>DIGE01000009.1 GCA_002419465.1 Geobacter sp. UBA5730
TGAGATACTACCTGAGAAGCCAGGCGACAGAGGCGCTTAGGTGCGACTGAATTTTGTCCCAGAATTCCCCGCTTTTGGCAAAATCTTGCCACCTGTCACGCCTCAGGTGAAGTCATCCGCGCCTTAAAACTGATACTCGTTACCGGTTTCAGATTTTACCCCCCCATGATCTCAGGCGTACCGCCGCCACCTTTATGTCAAAAATAGGCTTTATGGACGAAATCATAGATGCAGTACTCAACCACACGAAACAAGGGATCATTCGCACCTACAACGTCAACCGCTACGATAAAGAGATTCAGCAGGCCCTTGAAGCCTGGGAGCGCAAACTATCGAGTATCATAAGCGGAACTGAGGGCAAGGTCATTCCCATCCAACGGAAGTCGGCAGCATAAATCCGCTTCCAGGGTCGAGTACGACACTTTCTGTCATAGCGCCGTGCGAGGGTTTAACTACCAGTAACTAGCTCCTAACTAGCAGGAGGTTCCCCATGCACGCACACGAACTGCTCCGCGTAGACCTTGATGATCTGAACGACCTTGACCAACCTGTCCGGGCCATCGGCATTGACCTTGGCACCACCAACTCCACCGTAGCCGAGATTATTTTCGATCCTGACAGCCCAATCTTTCCCGAAGTCCGCTGCCTGCCCGTTGAACAACAAACCGATGGCCAAAAGCCCTTCTGACAGTTTTGACAGTGCCGTTCCTCAAGTATCCATCAGAATTTTATCCCAGGATTGGCAACTTACCTATTCATAGAACTGGCAATGAATTCTGCAAATGGTTTTATTTCTCCAAGCGAACTCGCTGCTTCCAGGGCAGCCATGTAATCACTTCGCTGCTCAATTCGGATTACCGTCCACGGATACCCGCCAGACGCCAGCATGGCATTCATCAGAAAACGCCCCAGTCTGCCATTGCCATCGAAATACGGATGAATGTACACAAAAAGAAAATGTCCCAGAACAGCTCGCACTGCTGCATTGGGCTCAGCCTCCAGCAGGTCGCACAGTTCCGGCATCATGTCGCGGACTGCATCCTGTGAAGGTGGAACATGGGTTGCTCCCCTGATAAAAACCTTGTCAGTCCTGTAACCAGCCAGATCTGTCGGCTTGAGAAAACCAGCATCGACATTGGGTGAGAAAAGCATGCGATACCATGAAGCGTGATCCTGCCGGAAAACAGCGCCTGGGTTTGCCCCTGTCAAAATGCTTCTGATCGTAGTTTTGACTTCATTATGAGCGAGCCAGTACCCATGTGCCGCCATGGCATTTTTCATTTCCGCGTCAGAGTCATTACTGTCCGGATTCCAGTCCCCGGTGGCGACCTTTTGAATTAACTTCGGAGTGACTCGATACCCCTCAATGGTGAGAGAATGATAAGCATCGGTTTTGTAGTTTTCTTCAACTACGTCCATAAACTTCTCAATGTCAGACGGGATGCCGGGTTCAGGCGGAAAACAGCCGGAAACGGTCTCTCGCATGGCTTGCCACATTAAACGCATCCGCAGAACATAGGGAGATTGCGCTCTGGTGAATGCCAGAGTCGGCGGTGCTGCACTAAATGGATTTGTCTCGTTGACCACATATCCTGCTGCTCTCATGGTTGCCAGTACATTAACCGCCAATTCTTCACGCCCCGAAGCCCGCAAAGCCCCGACAAGGCGCCCGGCAACAATGCTATGCCCACCTTCAAGCAGTTCCCTGTTGAGGTCAGACGCGTCCCGCAACTGATGAAGTGCGATATGGGCATCCTGGGCGTAGGTTGTAAAAAACGCTTCCGGCACACGGATAAGAGCCGCCGGAAGTGTCAGAACACGGATTCGCTCCACCATCTGGATTTTAGCGGCAGGAACAAAATCCTTTGCCTTGTAGTCCAGGATCAAGCAATTATCAGGCAGCTTCAACAGGCCGTTTTGTCCAAGCGGAGAATGGACCACAACCTGCTGCGGCGTAATAGTCTTTCCCGAATGCAGAAATAATGAGTATTCAGCTGACACATGCCATTGTTCACCAAACCGCTCGGTGCAATAGCCCTGGATGAAGTCACGCATCGCAGCATACCAGGGCGTACTGTCACCAGTATCTTCGCCAGGCCGGCAGGGCATATACCACCCCTTGACAATCGGTCGCAGGCAGCCATTCTTGACTAGACTTTCCCGCTGCATTCGTGTCAGATCACTTGACTTTATGGCGGTTTTCCCGTCGTCCTGCAACCTCTTCAGGGCTGTTAGAGCATCGGCAAGCCTGCGTTGTGCCAGAGTTGTAGCCATTGCACTCCCTCTTTCATAGCTAGATTATTGTGATTAACAATAGCTAGATTATTATGCATTGTCAACGCTAGATTATTGAGTATTATCACTGCAAGATTATTCACACGAGAGGGTACACACAGCCGATAAAAGCAAAATGGCTTACAGAATTTATCTGCAAGCCATTGTTTTATTGGCGTCCCCTGCAGGATTCGAACCTGCGACCTACGGCTTAGAAGGCCGTGACAATTAGTTTAGATACATTATCACTATTTACACTGAGAAGATTAATTGTGTTAATTCAAGCACATGCGACATGTTGCTTTATCGTTATTTATACCTCAAACAGTCTTTTTGCTTTTATCAACGTGACAATATCGTGACAAAAAACTGATCCTCATCTGCCACTCAATATTGATGATTACTCAGTTGGCAGGGTAACAGCCTCATCAGGATGGTTCGTACTGTAAAGCTCCACAAAATTCATGGGCTGGAGCAACATCTGGCCTATACCCGCCCTTCTGGTTATTTCGGCTATTGCCTCCCTGACAAATGGAAACAGGATGGTTGCACAGTTTATTTCTGCAATCCGAACAATCTCGTTGGGAGCTGGTACCTCATCTTCAAATAAAAACATACCGCCATATTCAACCAACAAATTGAATGGCGACTCATTACCGGTCACATTTACAATGTCAGACACCTGTAGAATTTTGCTATCCTGATGCCATGTATGGTTGATTGTAATTTTGACTTCAACCTTGACATCTGGCCCTGGACTAAAAGACCGATTGACGTCAAAATGCGCGGACAGAAGCCGTGTATCTTGTATGCTAAATGCCGGCAGCGTTTTTTGTGACATTGCTAGTCTCCAAATGCGGTTGCTTTGTTTTTACAATCATCGAGATAACTTTCCCGGATGTTGGCTTATGATTATGCTTATTCTTCAGCACTTCAAGTGTATGGGGGTAAAGATCCAAAACTCTCAACAGGTTATCAACCGCTTCACTCTGGATGACTTCACAGTTTTCATATTTACAAAAACTTTTCGGCCCACCACCAATAAGTTTAGATGCGTCATCTTGGGTCAAACCCAACTTAAACTTGCGGATTTGCTTTATCTCATCAGACGTCAAAAGGCCGTCAACCTGACGGTAAAAATCACGAATTTTTCTGCCTGATTCTTTCAGACACTTGCTGTCTACGATCTCCTCTCCGCAGGAGCCGCAGGCATAGACAACATAATTGGGATACTCAAGTGATTGGCCCTTGTATTCAAAAGTTTCTGTAACTTCCCGACGCTCAAAATTTGAGCCTCCACAGATTGGGCACTGATTCATGTCTTTCATCACTTCTCCTTGAAAGAGATAATAACCCCTTTGCCATTAAACGAAATCTGAAGTTTGATGTACAGGGTTATGGTTAAATCATCACTTCGGTAAACATCCTGCCACAAACCGGGCATGGTTTCCGCTTCCATGGTCTTGTAAAATTCATTTGCCTGAAGCATCAGAACTCTATCAACCATAGCGTCATCATCAGCATACCCAAGCTTTACGGCCTCATACCGACTCGGCCTGGTTATGAAGCGGGTCTCTTCGGCCTTCAGAAGCTCTTTTATTTTGTCCAAGTCATACGTTGGTGGGGTCTTCATAATGTATCCATAAGGTTCACCTAGTCAAGAACAATGTACCATAATGGTACTTTTTGCCGGGTTGTTTTGTGATGCAAGACCTATCTTTCTGTATATAGTTTTTTCTGGTCACAAACCACAAGATATTGTGGTCGATCGATTCGTCACATTACGGCTTAATATACGCATTCAGCCCGATAGTGATCGGTTTACCATCAACTTCAGCAGTGGTAACGGTATTCCCCCGCGTACTGGCAACCACCAGGGTTTTACCAGATGCGGATGGTGTCGGTTTCTCCAGATCAATTTCAATGCAGAGTTTGTTGCCTTTGATTTCGACGGTCATTGCCATGTCGATATTCTCCTTTTGTTAGTTATCCTGCAGCGTGGGTGTTTTGTCGTTAAGGGCTGGCTTTCCTCGCTTCGCGCTTCTCCTGCCAGCTTTCCAGAATAAACGTAACCAGTGTATGTGCCGCATGGACGGCAAGGCGGGCGTGACGTGGTTTCAGCTTGTAGCTTTTAGTACCTGCGCCATGAGCTGAACTGGCATGAGTCCTGAGCGCACCGATTCCGTTCACTACAGAAGCGACACCTGACAGAATTTTTTGTAAATCCTGATCTTCCAAAATACCGGGATCAAGACCAAGGTCATCGCGTACCACCTTCCACACAGGTTGCAGATCCTGCTTGGCTGGTATTATCAGCCCCTCTGCATCAATGTAGGTCTTGCAAACAGACTCCAGAATGTTTGAAGCTGCTGAGGCCGCTTCCCGAGGAGACGTCTCGACATTCTTGATCGCCCGCTCAAACTCCTGATCAATGGCAGCATAGTCCAGTTTACTAATGATGTCCTTGAGGCTGCGAGATGCGCTACCAGAAATGTGGCTAACCATGCCACCGGGAATGTATTGGAGATTGGCCCTGGTGAGTCCTTGTTTGATGCGCTCCATCCGCTCTATCTGAATATCGGTAAGCCTACAGGCAGTAACAGCATTTCGCGTTAGATTGCCATTCGGTCAGTAATAACTGCCGAGGCCGATGGTCTGTAACCACCGCGAGAAGTTTCTACCTCCCCGATTCGCCCCCAAAAATCAGCGTGGGACTGTTCGCCGCTGCTACCAGTGCACAAGTTGTGCTGGTCTGGAAGTACCACCACTAAAACACCAACGTGACATTTTAAGTGACAATTAAACACAAAACGGGTTATGCAGTAGCATAACCCATTGTTTTATTGGCGTCCCCTGCAGGATTCGAACCTGCGACCTACGGCTTAGAAGGCCGTTGCTCTATCCAGCTGAGCTAAGAGGACGTAGTAAACTGTTTGCACTATACCCTAGAAACAGGAAGTGGCGCAAGAGAGGCAACCTGTTTTCAGGAAAGTCGATCCCTGAAATCAGGATAGCCAAAGCTGCGCACCACCGTGAGCTGGCCGGTATCCGGCTCGTAGGTGCACAGGTGGGGATGCTGAATGCCGTTGAAGGTCGTAGTTTTAACCATGGTGTAATGGGCCATATCCTCGAACACCAGCCGATCACCAGCCTTGAGCGGTTGTTCAAAAGACCAGTCGCCGATCACATCCCCAGCCAGACAGGAAGG
The DNA here is from genome assembly GCA_002419465.1 of Geobacter sp. UBA5730. Lineage (GTDB taxonomy): Bacteria > Desulfobacterota > Desulfuromonadia > Geobacterales > Pseudopelobacteraceae > Trichlorobacter. The sequence goes on from DIGE01000009.1 coordinate 5,483, forward strand.
GCCTCCCAGCCGGCAGGTATACGGCTTCTCACCCGGCTCGAACCCAGCGGTGATGGCGGGCCGGTAGGGCATCTCCAGCACATCCGGCATATGGCAGGTGGCTGAGACATCCAGAATGGCGATAGCCATGCCGTTGTCCACCACGTCCAGCACCTCGGCCACCAGCAAACCGGTGCCGATGGCAATCGCCTCACCTGGTTCCAGATAGACCTCGACGTCGTATTTTGTTCGTAAATAGTTTACAAGCTTTACCAGGCCGTCGATATCGTAACCCTCGCGGGTGATGTGATGGCCGCCCCCCAGATTCAACCACTTCATGCCCTGCAGGTAGTGGCCGAACTTCTGCTCGAACACCTTGATGGTTCGCTCCAGCGGCTCGAACAGCTGCTCACAAAGGGTATGGAAATGCAATCCCTCCACCCCGGACAGGGAACGTCCCTCAAACTCGGCCGCCGGTATGCCCAGCCGCGAGTTGGGAGCGCAGGGGTCGTAGATGGCGGTGTGGCCCTCGGAATGCTCCGGGTTGACCCGCAGGCCGACCGAGACCCCGCTCCCCTCCCACAACGGCCGGAAGCGCTCCAGCTGGTTGAAGGAGTTGAACACCAGGTGATTGGAGATACCCAGCAACTCCGCTACGTCGCTCTCCTTGAAGGCGGCGGCAAAGGAATGCACCTCGCGGCCGAACTCCTCGCGACCCAACCGGGCCTCCCAAGGAGAACTGGCACAGACCCCCTGCAGGGTTTGCCGGATCAGCGGGAAGGTGGACCACATGGCAAAGGCCTTCAGCGCCATCAGGATCTTGGCGCCGCTCTTCTGTTGCACCTGGTCCAGCACCGCCAGGTTATGACGCAACCGGCCCAGATCAACCACGTAGGCCGGGGATGGGGCGAGTTCAACTATTTTGGGGATATCAATTCCGGTCATCTACAGTGCAGGCCATTCCCCGCCGTCTACGATAACCGTTGGCAACCCCATCGGTCCGAGGACTTCCAAAAACAGCTCCGGATCAAACTGCTCCATGTTCCAGACACCCGCTGCATGCCATTGCTTGGTCAGCATCATGATCGCCCCCACCACGGCCGGTACGCCGGTGGTGTAGCTGATGGCCTGGGATTGAACCTCTTTGTAGCAGGCCTCGTGATCACAGATGTTATAAATGTAAACCTGTTTACGCTTGCCGTCCTTGATACCCCGCGCAATCACCCCGATGCAGGTCTTGCCCTTGGTGAGCGGTCCCAAGCTGCCGGGGTCGGGCAGCAGGGCCTTCAAAAACTGGATCGGCACGATCTTCTGGCCGCCAAACTCCACCTCGTCGATGCGGGTCATGCCCACGTTCTGCAGCACCTCCAGGTGCTTCAGATAGTTGTCGGAGAAGGTCATCCAGAACTGGGCCTTCTTGATACTGGGGATATGTTTGACAATCGACTCCATCTCCTCATGGTAGAGACGGTAGCAGTTCATCGGTCCGATCCCTTCCGGGAAGTCGAAGACCCGTTTGGTGGAGAGTGCGGGTGACTCCACAAACTGGCCGTTTTCCCAGTGACGGCAGGTGGCGGTCACCTCGCGGATGTTGATCTCCGGGTTGAAGTTGGTGGCAAAGGGCTGGCCATGGGAACCGGCGTTGGCATCAATGATGTCCAGCTCCTCCACCACATCCAGATACTTCTTGGCGGCCAGGGCGGTGTAGACGTTGGTGACGCCCGGATCAAAACCTGAACCCAAGAGGGCCATCAGGCCAGCCTGCTTGAACCTGTCCTGGTAGGCCCACTGCCAGGAGTACTCAAACCTGGCCGTATCAAGCGGCTCGTAGTTGGCGGTGTCCAGGTAGTCCACGCCGGTCTCCAGGCAGGCATCCATGATATGCAGGTCCTGGTACGGCAGGGCCACGTTGATCACCAGCATGGGCTGCAGCTGTTTGATCAGGGCCACCAGTTCCGGCACGTTGTCGGCATCCACCTGGGCAGTCGTGATGCTGCCCCCCAGTTGAGCGGCGATGGCGTCGCACTTGGCTTTGGTGCGGGAAGCCAGGGTGATCTGGCTGAAGATATCGCGACGTTGGGCACATTTGTGGGCCACAACCTGGCCGACCCCGCCGGCCCCGATGATAAGGACGTTGCTCATAATTTTATTCCCCCAGATAGGTATATCCCAGCAGTGTGCGATCGAGCAGTTCGATAAAGTGGCTGCTCTCCTCAATGGAGACCTTCTTGCGGGCCACGTCCTTTTCCAGGTGTTCCCGCACCCGCTTGAGGATCTCCGGCCCCTTGTACTGAACGTATTTGAGGGTCTCCCAGGTGGCGTCACCGTTGATCACCGTGTCGATCATGTAGCCGGTTTTTTTGTTGAAGGTGATATGCACGGCGTTGGTATCGCCGAACAGGTTGTGCAGATCCCCCAGAATCTCCTGATAGGCGCCGATCAGGAAGAAGCCGATGTAGTAATCCTCGTCCTTCTTGATCTTGTGCAACGGCAGGAACTTGGCCCGGCCGTTCTCGCCCACAAAACTGGTGATCTCTCCATCGGAGTCACAGGTGATATCGGCAATCGAGGCCATCACATCCGGCCGCTGGTTGAGCCGCTGCAACGGCATGATCGGGAACAGCTGGTCAATGGCCCAGGAGTCAGGGATGGACTGGAACAACGAGAAGTTGGCAAAATAGGTCTGACGTAACGCCAGCTGGAAGTTCTGCAGTTCTTCGGGGATCGGCTTGATCTTCTCCACGATGACGTTGATCTTCTTGATGATCTTGGAATAGAGCCACTCGGCAATGGCGCGGTCCTGCAGGGTCAGGTAGCCCAGGTTGAACAGACTGACCGCCTCATTAATCAGCTGCAGGGTATCGTGGTAGTCCTCACGCAGCGAATAGCGGTCAAGACTCTTGTAGATATCCAGCAACTTCTTGACCGTGGGGGCCGGCTTTTCCATCTGCTCCAGGATCGCCTCGTAGTCCGGCATCAAATTCTGGGTATTGGTGTTGAGGATATTGGTCACCAGCACCGAATAGTGGGCCACCGTGGCCCGGCCCGATTCGGAGATGATGTTGGGACATTCTACGCCGGCTTCCTCGCAGATGTTCTTGATCTGGTAGATCACGTCGTTGGCGTACTCTTCCACCGTGTAATTGACGCTGGAAAAGTAGCTGGACTTGGAGCCGTCATAATCCACCCCCAGACCGCCACCAATATCGAGGTACTGGATATTGAGTCCCAACTTGCGCATCTCGGCGTAGATCCGGGACGCTTCGATCAGGGCGGTTTTGATCTTGTCGATCTTGGTGACCTGACTGCCGATGTGCGAGTGCAGCAGATTAACGCACTCCAGCATCTCTGCCTCTTCCAGCATCCGGATGGCCGCCATGATTTCGGACATCCGCAGGCCAAACTTGGCATCCTCGCCGCCGGAGGTGGCCCATTTGCCGGTTCCCTTGGAGGAAAGCTTGACCCGAATCCCCAGCAGAGGCTTGATGCCGGTTTTTTTGGACAGTTCGATGATCTTTTCCAGCTCGAACAGCTTCTCCACCACGATGGTGATGGTGTAGCCGACCTTGGTGGCGTACAGCACGGTCTCGATATACTCGGCATCCTTGTAGCCGTTGCAGATGATCGGCAGACCGTTGCCGGTGGAAATGGCGATGCCGGCCACCAGCTCAGGCTTGGAACCGACCTCCAGACCGATGTTGTAGCGCTTGCCGTAGCTGGCGATCGCCTCAACCACCTGACGCTGCTGGTTGACTTTGATCGGATAGAAGGTCTGATACTTGGCCGGGTAGTCGTTTTCTGCAATGGCGCTGCGGAAAACCCGGTTGATGGAGGCGATCCGGCCCTGCAGCACATCCATGAATCGCAGCAGGATCGGCGGCTTGATCTTGCGCTTGATCAGGTCATCCACCAGCACCCGCAGGTCGATGGCGTTCTTGGAGTTGGACGACGGATGAACGCAGATGTTTCCCTTTTTGTTAATGGAAAACAGATCAGCGCCCCAGTTGTCGACGTTGTAGACCTTGGTGGATTCATTGATTGACCAGCGCTCCATAGACAGCCCTCCTCAACCTGCGTCTTATGCAGGATTTAGCCATGCCACGTCAATAAAAAAAGGGGACGGGACTGCTGTCCCGTCCCCTTTGTAACGCACCTGTTTCAATTAATCCTTTTCTTCGAGGGACTGACCCATGGCAGCCTTGCGTGAAAGCTTGATCTTGCCCTGTTTATCAACGCCGATGCACTTGACCAGCACCTTGTCGCCTTCGCTGAGGATATCGGTGACATTCTTGACACGGTTTTCATCCAGCTCGGAGATATGCACCAGACCATCGGTACCGGGCAGCACCTCCACAAAGGCGCCGAACTCCATGATCTTCTTGACGGTACCCATGTACAGCTTGCCTTCTTCCACCTCGTCGGTCAGGCCGCGGATCATCTCGATAGCTGCGTCGCAAGCTGCCTTGTCGGAGCTGGCGATGTTGATCTTGCCGCTGTTGTCGGAGTCGATGTCGATCATGACACCGGTGGCCTCGGTGATGCTGCGGATGGTCTTGCCGCCGGAACCGATCACGTCGCGGATCCGGTCAGGTTTGATCCAGATGGTGGTGATCCGCGGTGCAAAGGCAGACATCTCAGCACGGGGGGCAGCCAGACACTGGGCCATCTTGCCCAGGATATGCAGACGGCCTTCCTTGGCCTGTTTAAGGGCCTGAGCCATGATCTCCTTGCTGACGCCGCCGATCTTGATGTCCATCTGCAGGGCGGTCACGCCGTCGGCGGATCCGGCCACCTTGAAGTCCATGTCGCCCAGATGATCTTCATCACCCAGGATGTCAGTCAGGATGGCGACCTTCTCACCTTCCTTGATCAGACCCATGGCAATACCAGCCACCGGCGCCTTGACCGGCACGCCGGCGTCCATCAGTGACAGACAGCCGCCGCAGACGGTAGCCATGGAGGAAGAGCCGTTGCTCTCCAGGGTCTCGGCCACAATCCGGATGGTGTAGGGGAACTCGTCGTGGTTGGGCAGAATGGCAGAGATGGCCCGCTCGGCCAGCATGCCGTGACCGATCTCGCGACGGCCCGGAGCCAGACGGAAGCTGGTCTCACCCACCGAAAAAGGCGGAAAGTTGTAATGCAGCATGAACTTTTTGCGATATTCGCCGTACAGCGAATCCATCCGCTGCTCATCCTGTGAGGTGCCAAGGGTTGCGGCAGCCAGCACCTGGGTCTCACCGCGGGTAAACAGGGTGGAACCGTGGGCGCGGGGCAGCAGACCGGCTTCGATGGCAATCGGACGGACAGTTTTGGTATCACGGCCATCGATCCGGATGCCGGTCTCCAGTACGTCGTTACGCATACGGTTGTATTCGATATCCTCGATAAAGCCCTTGATCTCTTTTTCACGGCCAGCGTAGTCAGCGGCCAGGGTAGCGACCACTTCCTCCTTGATCAGGCCCATGGCGGCGTAACGCTCCTGCTTGGCCTTGATCTTGTACGCCTGGGCAATCCGGTCGAAGGCCAGTTCCTGCACCTTTGCCTTCAGCTCCTGATCAGCAACCGGTGCGGGCACTGCACGCTTGGCAGGCGCAACCAGCGTGGCAAGTTTTTCCTGGGCTGCGAGGATCCCCTGCACTGCGTCCTTGGCAAAAAAGACCGCCTCCAGCAGATCTTCTTCAGAGACGAAATCAGCTTCGCCTTCAACCATAAAGATGGCGTCCTCGCCGGCAGCAACCACAATTTCCATATCGCTGTTCTTCAGCTCTTCAGCCGAGGGATTGGCGATCAGCTTGCCTGCGACACGCCCGACCTTGACGCCGGCAATCGGTCCCTCGAAAGGAATGTCGGAAATCATCAGGGCGGCAGAAGCGCCGATCATGGAAAGGATGGCCGGGTCGTGGTCTTCTTCAGCGGAGATAACCGTGGCCATTACCTGGGTGTCGCAGAGGTAGCCTTCTGGAAACAGGGGACGGATCGGACGATCGATCAGACGGCAGATCAGGGTCTCGTCCTCCGAGGGACGCCCTTCCCGCTTGAAGAAGCTGCCGGGAATCTTGCCGCCGGCGTAGGTCTTCTCGGTGTAGTTGACCGTCAGGGGGAAAAAGTCCTGACCCGGCTTTGCTTCCTTGGTGCCCACCACGGTCACCAGCACCATGGTATCGCCACTCTGTACCACCACTGCGCCGCTGGCCTGCTTGGCCATCTTGCCGGTGGAAATCTTGACCTGCATGTTGCCCACGGTCGCTTCAACCCTTTGTTCGTTAAACTGCATACTGTTCTCCTTTGGGTAGTGCGCTGGGGCCGTCGATACCTGGTCCGGCCACCGGACCAGCTATCCACGCCCCCAACACGGTTAATGAAACAGCAAAAGGGCCGTGCAGCCCTTTTGCGAACCTACTGATCAAGCGGGCACCAGCCGGTTAAGCCGGATAGTGCCCGCCTGCTTACCTGCGGATACCGAGACGCTCAATCACCGTCTTGTAGCGATCCAAGTCTCTGGACTTCAGATAGTCAAGCATGCGACGACGCTGGCCGACCAGTTTCAGCAGGCCGCGACGACTGTGGTGATCTTTCTTGTGCACCTTGAAGTGCTCAGTCAGATAGGTGATCCGCTCGGTCAGGATCGCAATTTGCACCTCGGGCGAACCGGTGTCACCTTCATGCTTCTTGAAATTGTTAATAATTTCCTGTTTTTTTTCAGTTGCCAGCACCTTTAAGCTCCTCCTGTCCAGCATGGGTAATATGTGTCGAAACACTGAAACAAAGTAAAAGGGATAATTACATATCACACCTTTACAACCGCTGTAAAGCAATTAACTCGTTACAAAGCCCCGTTGCAGCACCAGCTGCCCTTGCTGCTGCCGGGCCACTGCCAGCAGGGTCCCATCGTCGCCAGTCAGGCAACAGCACTCCCCTTCGGCAAGCCCCGGCGCCCGGCAACCGTACGGCACCTGCCCGTTCCGCACCAGTCTGGCGCCGTCCTGTTCCAGCGCAATACGGGTCAGGTGAGCCAGCATGGCCAAGGGCGACAGCAGATGAGATGACAACTGCCCGGCAGCCACCAAGGCTTCCAGTTGCTCCACGGTCAACGCATCAGCCAGCCTGAACGGACCGCTGACGGTTCGGCGCAGTTCGGTCAGGCAGGCGCCACATCCCAGGTTCCGGCCCAGGTCGTCGGCCAGGGTGCGAACATAGGTGCCTCGTGAGCAGCAGACCAACACGCGGGCAACGGGCGGATCAAAGGCCACCAGCTCAAAACGCCGGATCGTGACTGGCCGGGCCGTCCGTTCCACCTCAAGCCCTCTGCGGGCCAGCTTGTAAAGCGGCTGTCCACCCTGTTTGACGGCCGAGTACATCGGCGGGATCTGCTCGATATCGCCGATCAAGGCTTCCATCGCCGTACGCAATCCGGTCTCCGTTACCATGGAGTAATCAGCCTCATGCAACGATGTGCCGGTGAAATCCAGCGTGTCGGTGGCCAAACCCAGCCTGAGCACCGCCTGATACTCTTTGATCCCCTCATCCAGAAAGGGAATCGCCTTGGTGCCCTCACCTACGGCGATCGGCAGCACCCCGGTGGCAAAGGGATCCAGGGTACCGGTATGACCGACTTTCTTGGTGCCGAGAATCCGGCGCACACGATTGACAATATCGTGGGAGGTACAACCGGCAGGTTTGTCAATAATCAGAAATCCGTCTACCACGCAGCCTCATTCACCGCACGATAGACAATCCGCTTGACCTCTTCCAGGGTGCCGTCGACCGTGCCACCGGCAGCGTTGTGGTGTCCGCCGCCGCCAAAGGCCTGGGCCAGGGTGGCCACGTTGACCGCTCCCTTGGAACGGAAGCCGACCTTGAATTTGCGTTCTTCCAACTGACGAAGGAAGATCGCCACCTCCACCCCGGCCACTGAGCGGGGGTAATTGACAAATCCATCGGTCAACTCGGCGTTGGCACCGGTTGTGGCGTACATATCCAGGGTCACCACCAGTGAGGCGGCCTGCCCGTTGCGAATAAACTCCAGGGTTGGCAGGGCCATGGCCAACAGTTCCAGCCGTTTGCGGGGCTGGCTTTCGTAAAGCTTTTCAGAAACCGTCCAGGCGTTCAGTCCACCCTGTTCCACCAGCTCACCGGCTGCCTCAAAGGCCTCACGGTTGGCGTTGGAGTAGCGGAAGGAGCCGGTATCGGTCAGTACCGCCACGTAGAGACAGAGGGCGGTATCATAGTCAGCGGTAAAACCGAACGCTTTGGCAATCCGCCAGACTAAAAGTCCGGTGGCGGCAGCCTGTTCATCAATCAGATTGAGACTGCCAAACTGTTCGCAGGTCAGGTGATGGTCAAGGTTGATCGTCTGACCAATACGGGTAAAGGCGCCGAACTGCTTGCCAGCCCGCCGGAACTCGCCCACATCCAGCACAAAGGCCAGGTCAAACGACTGGTCAGGAATGTCTCCGCGTACCAGACCGGCACCTGGCAGAAAGCGGTACAGCTCTGGCACCGGATCAGCCAGATGCACGACCACCTGCTTGCCTACGGCACGCAGAAAGGCCGCCATACCAAGCGAGGAGCCGATGGCATCGCCGTCAGGCCCCTCATGGCTGGTTATCAGAACGCTCCGGCTTTGGCGGATCGCCTCAACTATCTTCTGAATTGTCTCCGTCATGGCTTGCGCCCACCTCCCGCAGCAGGGTGTCAATCCGCTGGCCGTACTCCTGAGAATGGTCGTATTTAAACAGAATATCCGGTGTATAGCGCATATTCAGCACCTTGCCGACCTCACGGCGGATATGTCGGGCCGCGCTGTTCAAGCCTGCCTCTGAGCTCGTCTTGGCGGCCTCATCACCGATCACCGAAAAAAAGACCCGTGCCAGATGCAGGTCATCGGTCACCTCCACCCCGGTAATGGTGACAAATCCGATGCGGGGGTCGTTCAACCCCCGCATCAGGATGGTGGAGATGGTGGTATGGATGGTCTCTGCGACCTTGTCGGAACGTTTGTGTTGCATGGTTATTTAACCCTATGAGTAACAGAAACGAGGATTTTTTCGATCTGGCTCTGGCAAGCAAGGCATGTTGCGGAGGCGTACACGGTAGTACGCCGCGCAAGACATGCTGAAGATTGACAGGGCCAGGGCGGAAAAAGACCGTTTCTACAGTTTGGCTGCTGTTTTTTCCATCTCAAAGGCCTCGATAATATCGCCGACCTTGATGTCGTTGTAGTTTTCCAACCCCATGCCGCACTCGTAGCCGGAGGCAACATCCTTTACATCATCCTTGAAGCGCCGCAGGGTTGCCAGCTTGCCCTGGTAGACCACCACGTTGTCGCGCAGCAGGCGGACCTGGGCGTTGCGGACGATCTTGCCGTCCTGGACATAACAGCCGGCCACGTTGCCTGCCTTGGGAACCGAGAAGACTTCGCGGATCTCTGCCCGGCCCAGGTACTTCTCCTTGAAGACCGGATCCAGCAGACCTTCCATCGCCTTTTTAATGTCATCCACTGCGTCGTAAATCACGTTGTACAGGCGGATATCGACACCTTCCTTCTCTGCCATGGCCTGGGCCTTGACCTCGGGACGGATGTTGAAGCCGATGATGATGGCATTGGAGGCGGTTGCCAGATTGACGTCGGTCTCGGTAATGGCGCCCACCGCCGTGTGGATCACATTCAGACGGACCGCTTCGGTCGACAGCTTGCGCAAGGTTTCGGCCACGGCCTCCACCGAACCCTGTACGTCGGCCTTGACAATCACATTGAGGTCCTTGACCTCGCCCTTCTGAATCTTCTCGTAGAGTTGCTCCAGGGACATCTTGGCATGCTTGGCCAGCTCGATCTCACGCTGCTTGATCTGGCGCAGGGTGGCAATCTCCTTGGCCTGTTTCTCATCGGTCATGGACACAAAGATATCACCGGCATCCGGTACGCCGGACAGACCGATCACCTCAACCGGCATGGCCGGTCCAGCTTCGAGCACCCGATCGCCGCGGTCATTCTGCATGGCTCGCACCCGACCGGAATGAATGCCGACCACACAGTAGTCACCGGCCCGCAGGGTACCTTCCTGCACCAGCACCGTTGCCACCGGCCCGCGCCCCTTATCCAGCTTGCCTTCTACGACGGTTCCTTTGGCTGCCTTGTCAGGATTGGCCTTCAGGTCCATCATGTCGGCCTGCAGCAGGATCATCTCCAACAGCTCTTCCAAGTTCAGGCGCTGTTTGGCCGAAACCTCAACCATGGTTGTGTCGCCACCCCAATCAGAGGCAACGATCCCGTGTTCAGTCAACTCCTGCTTGACCTTTTCAGGCCGGGCATCAGGCTTGTCGATCTTGTTGATCGCCACGATAATCGGCACGCCGGCAGCCTTAGAGTGGTTAATCGCCTCTCTGGTCTGGGGCATCACACCGTCGTCAGCCGCCACTACCAGAACAACGATATCGGTCACCTTGGCGCCCCGGGCCCGCATGGCGGTGAAGGCTTCGTGGCCAGGCGTATCCAGGAAGGTGATCTTGCGACCATGCAGCTCCACATCGTAGGCGCCGATATGCTGGGTGATGCCGCCGGCCTCGCCGGCAATCACGTTGGCTTGACGGATGGCATCCAAAAGTGAGGTTTTACCATGGTCAACGTGACCCATGATGGTCACCACCGGTGGCCGCATCTGCAACAGTTCCGGCGCGTCAGGGGTAAACTCGAGGATTTCATCCAGGTCTACCGCAACGTTTTCCACCTCATAACCATAGTCAGAAGCCAGAATGACCGCGTTATCATGATCCAGTACATGATTGATGGTCACCATGGTGCCCATCTTCATCATGGCCTTGATCAGATCGGTGGCCTTGATACCCATCCGCTTGGCAAGCTCACCAATGGTAATGGTCTCGGATATCCTGATGATCCGCTTGATGGCCTTGGGGGTGGTGAGCTCGGTCTGACCGGGCAGCTCACGCTCCTTACCCTTTTTGCGTGATTTATGGAACGGGTCGAACTGACGCTCCTCACCCAGCAAGGTCTGCTTGGTGAACTGTTCGCGTCCCTTGCCCTTGGCGGCAGCAGTCTTTTTGGCCTTGTCAGCGGCGGTATCCTTGGAAGGTCCGCCGGGCTTGCGGGCAGGACCGCCAGGACCCTTGCGGCGATCATCGCCCTGAGGCGGCAGATCGACCTGGGTCAGCTGTACCGGACGGGCTCCAGCCGGACGGGGTGCGCCACCATCACGGGATGGCCCAGCCGGACGGGGCGGACGATTGTCAGTGGCGCCAGCCGGACGGGGCGGACGGTTATCGGTGCTACCAGCCGGACGCGGTCCGCGGTCGCCACCTGGGCCAGGGCCACGCCCCGGTTCACGGCGGGTATTGCGGTATTCCGGCGTAATCGGAATCTCGATCCGTCCCAGGATGCGGGCCTGTGTGGCACTGGCCCGGGCAGGTTGGGGTGGGGTCGTCTCGGCCGATGCCGTGACAACGGCAGGTTTCTCAGCAACAGAGGCGGAGGTCGTTGGCCCGGCGGACGGTGCTGCCGGAGCAACGGGTTGCGGTTCAGCAGCAACAGCGACTGGGGCAGCAACCAGCTCAGGTTGTGGTTCAACAGCCTGGGGCTCGGCGTCCTTCCTTTCCACAGGTTTTTTCTCAACCACTGCCTGTGGAGGTGGCACCGGTTCAGCAGCCTGTTCAACCGGCTCTGCTGCTGCAGCCTCTTCACTGGCTGACGGCTTGGCTGCCCGGCGCCGCACCACGGTAGGATTAACCCGCACTTCGGCAGGGCCGTCGGATTCTTTCGGCTGAGGAGCCATGAGCTTGGCCACCGCCTCGTCATCAACGGTGTTTGCGCCCGACTTGACGTCGTAGCCAAATGTCTTCAACCGGGCAATCACCTCTTTCGTCTCGATGCCCAGCTTTTCTGCCAAATTGCTCACCCGGGTTTTGCTCATCTCCCGCTATCCTCCTCCAGGTAATTCCTGTATCGCGCTATTTCTCTGATCAATGATCGGCTGAACCCTGGCGACATGATGGCCACCATGCTTCGGTCCGATTCCTTGCCCAACAACATGCCCAACGCTTCTTTGGTCAACACCCGCTCTACCGGCAGACCGGCCCGACAGGCAAGCCCCTCGAACTTCTCGGCTATGGCAGGCGAAATATCCTGTGACAACACCAGCAAACCGGGGTGATGAGCCCCCTTCAAGGTCCGTTCAACGGCGTCTCCACCGGAGACTGCCGCACCAGCCTTGTTTGCAAGTGCCAGATAGCCGCTGATCCGACGCTCCATCTGTTCCTGCACCAACAGATCCAGCGATGCGCTGTCAACCACAGCCGCCGCTCCCTTGAAGGATCGGCCGAACTGGCGACGCTTGGCGGCATCCAGCAAACAGCGTCTGGCGATGCAGGTATAGGCGCCACGCCCCGGCAACTTATCCCCAAGATCGGGGGTCACGCTGCCGTCCGGTGCCAGCACGAAGCGCAGGAAACTACTCTTGCCGCCCTCGCGACGGCAGGCGATACAGCTGCGCTGGGGACCGCCCTGTGGCTCACGGCCCATCGACTACTCCTTGTCGGCCTCCGCCTGCTGGCTGGCAGCTTCATCGCTGACAATCTCATCAGCAACAGACGCCTCTTCTTCCGGCTCATCCACCTGCGTGCCGTCGAAAGAAGCGAACTCCTCAACCTCTTCCTCGGTGTCCTTGGCCTCGCTCTTGATATCGATGCGGCAACCGGTCAGACGGGCCGCCAGACTGACGTTCTGTCCCCGCTTGCCGATAGCCAGCGAGAGCTGGTCATCCGGCACGATCACTTCCAGCGTGCGCTGTTCCTCGTCCATAAACACTTTGGTAACCTGGGCGGGCGACAGTGCGTTGCAGACAAAACGGGCCATATCACCTGACCAGGGGATGATATCGATCTTTTCACCGCGCAGTTCGGAGACCACGTTTTGAACCCGTGAACCGCGCATGCCAACGCAGGCTCCCACCGGGTCGACGTCACGATCGTGGGAGGCCACGGCAATCTTGGCACGGCTGCCCGGATCACGCACCACGTTAACGATCTCAACGATTCCTTCGCTGATTTCCGGCACCTCGGCCTCAAACAGGTTGGCCAGCATCTGGGGATGGGTACGAGACAGCACGATCTGGGGGCCCTTGGTGGTCATACCCACATCGGTAATCATGGCGCGGATGCGATCGCCGGGGCGGTACACCTCGCGGGGCATCTGCTCCTTGGAAGGCAGGATCGCCTCGGCACGGCCCAGGTCAATCAGCAGGTCGCCCCGCTCAAAACGGCGCACCTGGCCGGTGACGATCTCCCACTGACGGTCCTTATATTCGTTGAACACGGTCTCCCGCTCAGCCTCACGGACCTTCTGAATGATGACCTGCTTGGCGGTCTGGGCGGCAATCCGGCCAAAATCGCTGGAATCAATCTTTTCCCCCAGCTCATCGCCGATCTCGCACTCCGGATCCATCTCATGGGCCTCGTCCAGCGAGATTTCAGTGTAGGAATCCTGCACCTCATCCACGACGACCACGTATTCAAACAGCTCAACCTCGCCGGTATCGGGATTGAAGTGGGCTTCCAGGTTCCTGGTGTTGCGATATTTCTTGTTGGCGGCCGACAGGACTGCCTGCTCCATCGCCTCCACGACCACCTGACGGTCGATCCCCTTTTCCTTGACGATCTGCTCGATGGCCTGCTTAAGGTTGACGTTGGTATCCACGGTACAAATCTCCTTACCTTATAAATGCGGATGAAAATGAAAAGCGCGTTGCGTTAAAACTCAAAGGCCAGATGCGCCTTGGCCATTTTATCCAGCGGGATGCGGGCCAACTGGCCCTCTTTCAGATGCAGCACCACGAACTCACCCTCGACAGCTTGAATGGTGCCCAAAAAGGTCTTGCGCCGGTTACCCTGCTCATCCTGAAAAAGTTCACTGGTCTTGATCTGGGCCAGACGGCCCTGAAACCGTGCAAAATCCTCCAGCTTCTTCAGGGGACGTTCCAAGCCGGGGGATGAAACCTCCAGACTGTAACGATCGGGAATGCAATCATCCACATCCAGAGTCAGGGACAACTCGCGGCTTACCTCGGCGCAATCATCAAGGTTCACCCCGCCAGGCTTGTCAATGTACACGCACAGGATGTGTCTGCGCCCTGCCTGCTTGAACTCGAGGTCAACCAGCTCAAGACCAAGGGTGTCTAGAATCGGCTGTGCCAGCTCGGTTACTCGCTGTGGTATGTCAACTCCTGCCATGGCGACCCTGCTCCAATAAAAAAGTGGGCCTTGCGAGCCCACTTTGCTGAAAACGAACAAAATGTAGTTAGCCAATAGCACAGCTTAAGCAGGGTTGCAAGGATTTTTTACTGTTTTGGTGCGGACTCAACTAGCGGCCACAGGCCGTTGCCAACAGCTCCTGCTGTTGTTGTTCATGCAGCTGGTGTGAGCCGACCGCCGGGGCGCTGTCAGCCTCTCGGCCGATATATGCCAGCGGGCCAACGAGTGGCTCCAGCAGAGGCCGGATAAAGCGCCAGGCCCCCATATTTTCAGGCTCTTCCTGAACCCAGCTGGCTGGACACCCAGCCGGCAACCCCTTCAGCAACTGGACCAGCTTTTCACTGCGTAGCGGATAGAGCTGCTCCACCCGCACGACAACGACATCGTCACGCCCCTGCTCTGTAAGCGCCGCCTGCAGTCCGTACCAAAGCTTGCCGCTGCACAGCAGCAGACGCCGGGCACGGGACAGGTCACCGGACAGCAGCAGCTCCTGAAAACAAGTTACAGCTGTCAACTCGTCACGATGACTCACACAAACCGGATGACGCAGCAGCGACTTGGGAGTAAACACCACCAGCGGTTTGCGGAACGGTTGCATTACCTGACGCCGCAGTAAATGGAACAACTGGGCCGGCGTGCTGGGCTGTGCCACCAGGAGATTGTTGCGAGCGCACAGTTGCAAGTAGCGTTCAATCCGGGCGCTGGAATGTTCGGCCCCCTGCCCCTCGTAGCCGTGAGGCAGCAACAGCACCAGACCGCTGGCGCGGTTCCACTTGGTCTCGCCGCTGGCGATGAACTGGTCGATGATCACCTGGGCGCCATTGGCAAAATCACCGAACTGGGCCTCCCAAAGGCAAAGCCCCTGCGGGGTTTCCAGTGAATAACCGTATTCAAATCCCAACACTCCGCTCTCCGACAGTAGACTGTCATACACCGAAAAACGGCTGTCATGCTGCCCGGCCAACCGGGCCAGCGGGATAAAGGGACGGCCGTCGCCGGCATCATAGAGTACGGCATGTCGGTGATTGAAGGTGCCTCGCCGGGAATCCTGCCCTGAAAGCCGTATCGGCGCACCTTCGGACAACAAACTGGCGTAGGCCAGGGTCTCGGCGGTGCCCCAGTCTATGCCGTTCCCTTCCAACACCGTCTCCCTGCGCTTATTGAGCATGGTTTGCAGCTTGGGGTGCGGCGTAAAACCATCAGGTAGTTCGGTCAGTTGGCGGGCCAGCGCCTGCAGGCTCTCGCCAGCGACTCCGGTGGGCTGATCCCAGGGACGGTACTCACGTTCAAAGCCGTCCCACAGGTCTTTAAAACCGATCGCAAGAGGTTTGAGCGGGCTGGTCAGGGCCTTTTCCAACTGCTCACTCACCTGCCGGACCAAACCATCCAGCTCCGTAGCGGCAAACCCCTCTTCAGCCAGATGGGCAGCGTAGATCCTGTTCACCGGCAGGCGCTCCGCAATGGCCCGGTAACGCACCGGCTCGGTAAAGGCCGGTTCATCTCCCTCGTTATGACCGTGGCGACGATAGCAGATCAGCTCAAGCACCACATCGCGGCCAAAGCGCTGTCGGTATTCCAGCGCCAGCCCTGCGGCGTAGACGGCAGCCTCCGGCGTCTCGCCATGCACATGAAAAATCGGACAGGCCAGCATCTTGGCAACATCGGTGGCATAGCGGGTTGAACGGGCGTCCCTGGGCAGGGTGGTAAAACCGATCTGGTTATTGATCACCAGATGCAGGGTGCCGCCGGTGCGGTAGCCCTCCAACTGGGACATGTTCAGCACTTCAGCCACCAGCCCCTGACCGGCGAAGGCGGCATCACCATGCACCAGGAGCGGCAGCACCCGCCGCCAGCCGTCGGCGCCGGCCCGTTCCTGACGGGCGCGGCACTTGCCCTCCACCACCGGATTGACCGCCTCCAGATGGCTGGGGTTAGAGGCCAGCATCAAATGCAGTCTGCCGTCCTGCAGCTCCAGATCAGTGGAATAGCCTTTGTGATATTTGACATCGCCATCCCCCACAAACCCGAAGGACAGCGTATCCTTGAACTCGGCAAAAATGTTCTCATACGGCTTGCCGAACAGGTGTGCCAGCACGTTCAAGCGACCACGGTGCGCCATCCCCAACACCAGGTCATGAATGCCGCTGGCCGGACAGGCTTGGACCAGGGCATCCAGCACCGGGATCAGGGTCTCGCCCCCTTCCAGGGAAAACCGTTTCTGTCCGGGGAAACGACGATGCAGAAACGTTTCAAACAGCACCGCCTGATGCAGCTTCTCCAGCACCCGCAGCTTTGTTGCAGGACCAAGGGCTGGCCGGTTGCGGCCCGGCTCCATCCGATCAATCAGCCACTGACGCTCGTCCGGGTCCTGGATATGCATGAATTCCACGCCGATTTCACGGCAATAGGTCTCCTGGAGGACCGACAGATACTCCCGCAGGGTGGCCTGTTGCAGATGGTGACGCCGGGTGGTAAAGACGGTTTCGAGATCGGACCGTTCAAGACCAAAGGCCTCCAGCTCCAACATCGGCAAGCTCTGAGGACAGCTGGCCAGCGGGTCGGTACAGGCAAGCAGATGCCCGATATCGCGATACCGATAGATCAGTGACTGCAGGCCGGAATGCTTGAGTGCCATAGCCGGATTGCGGCAACAGCCCTCCAGATTGCCGTTGGCTTCCTGACCCAGCTGGTAGCCGGCAAAAAAACGGGCCCAATCCGACGGCAGCTGCTCGCCACGCTGCCAGGCAGCCTGCATGGTTTCAAGCAGAACCTCCGGCAGTCCTGCCAGAAAATCCAGGTCGTGCGCACCCATGGTTACTCCTTTGTGACAATCGTCCAGCACAGTCTACCATAAATGATTACGGCCTGCATGGCCGCTCAGTTTTCTGTGAGGCCTGTTGACAGTGGAGCAGTCATCAATAGAGTGATTTTTTGCCGCCACCGGAACGTTGGCAGAGACGCTGGCAAGAAAGGACCATCTGTGATGTGCCGTTGGCAGAAGACAGCCATATCAACCACCCTGTTGGGATCTGTTCGCAGGCACCGCAGCCCTGGCCTATAACCGGATATTCGTTCATTGTGGGTCTGGCCTTTCTGGCCATCATTCCGTTCCTGTTACTGCTGAAACGTCCCAAACATCAGACCGGCCCCCTGGAGTTTCCTAGTCCAGGCCTTTCTCAGCCAGCTCGATGGCTCGCCGCACCGCCATGGCCTTGTTGACCGTCTCCTGCCATTCGGCGGTGGGGTCGGAATCGGCCACGATACCGGCTCCGGCCTGCAGGTGTACCTTGCCGTCCCTGACCACCAGGGTGCGGATGGCAATCGCCAGGTCCATGTTGCCTGAGTAGGAAAAATACCCCACTGCACCGCCATAGACCCCGCGCCGCATCGGCTCCAACTCGTCAATGATCTGCATGGCCCGGATCTTGGGGGCGCCGGAAAGGGTGCCGGCCGGGAAGGTGGCCCGCACCAGATCGAAGGCATCCCGACCGCCGGTCAGTTCACCCCGTACGTTGGACACGATATGCATGACATGCGAATACCGCTCGATCACCATCAACTCGCTGACTTCAACGCTGCCGGTGCGGCAAACCCGGCCCAGGTCATTGCGGCCCAGATCCACCAGCATGACATGCTCGGCCCGCTCCTTGGGATCGGCCAACAGTTCATCGGCCAAACGCTGGTCATCCTCCGGCGTTGTCCCGCGGGGACGGGTGCCGGCGATCGGCCGCAGCTCCACCTTGGTACCCTCCTTGCGCACCATCACCTCTGGCGAGGCACCCACCACCGTGGTATCGTCGCAGCGCAAAAAAAACATGTAAGGGGACGGGTTGAGGGTGCGCAGCACCCGGTAGATATCAAAGGGATCAACGGTCAGATCACCGCTGAAGCGTTGGGAAAGCACGATCTGAATAATATCACCGGATCGCACATATTCCTTGCAGCGCTCCACCGCAGTTTCAAACCCGGCCTGGCTGATGTTGGAACTGAATCCCACCGAACCGCTGGCAGGCCGGGTGGCCGCACTAACCGCCAGCGGGCTGCGCAGCTTGGCCACCAGGGTATCAATCCGGTCAACCGCCTGTTGGTAGACTTCCTCCAGTGACAGGCTGCCGTCCAGATGGGCGGTAGCCACCACCTGAATCTTCTGCTTGACGTTGTCGAAGATCAGCAACGAATCGGTGATCATGAAGAACGAGTCCCAGGCGCCGATACTGTCAGGGCGCTGCGTGGGCAACTGTTCGAAATGCCGCACCATATCATACCCCAGGTAGCCGACCGCACCACCCACAAAACGGGGCAATCCTGCCACCTCCACCGGTTGGTAGCCGGCCAGAATATCACGCACCACCGTGGTGGGATCATCGACCTCCAGCTGTTCGCTGCCGTCTCTACGCAACAGCTCCACCTGCCGTCCTTTGGAGCGGACAATCAGCAATGGGCTGGCCCCCAGGAAGGAATAACGGGCCCATTTCTCGCCCCCCTCGATACTCTCAAGCAGAAAGGAATGGCGGCCATCATCAATCTTGCGAAAGGCGGTCACCGGAGTATCCATGTCGGCCATGATCTCGCGATAGACCGGCACCAGATTTCCCTGGGTTGCAAGCTGGCAGAAGGTGTTAAAATCGGGTGATATCATAGGCTTCTCCGTAATGAAAAATCAGCCGTGACGCTAGCATAGGGGGGTACGGCTGTCAATGTTGCAACAAGGCGCCGATTGACGACTTTGCATTGTTTGAAGTTGTGCTATACTCCTCCACATCCTCAACCCTCCGGAGACAAGCAATGTCCATAAAACAGACCAATATCCTGCTGGAAAGCGACACCAACGAACTGGAGATCGTCGAGTTTCGCGTGGATGAACTGGATGCCCACGGCACGGTGATCCCCTGCCATTACGGGGTGAACGTGGCCAAGGTGCGCGAGATTATCCGTCTGCCCGAGGTAACCAAGGCGCTCAATACCTCCGATGCGGTGGAGGGGATGATCAAGCTGCGGGAGAAGGTCATCCCGATCCTGAACCTGTCTAAAATCCTGAATAAAACAACCGGCCACCTGCAGGCCGACCGGGTAATCGTACTGGAGTTCAACAACCTGATGGTGGGGGTGCTGGTGCATTCAGTCTCCCGTATCTACCGGATCTCCTGGAAAAATGTGGAGGCGCCCGCTTCGGCGCTCTACTCCGACCAGATCACCGGCCTGGTCAAGATGGAGGACCGGATCATCCTGGTGCTGGACTTCGAGAAGATCGTGGCTGAATTCTGCTCCACCAGCGCCCTTAAGCCATTATCACCGGAACAGCTGATGGACAGTCCCGCCCATGATCGTAGCACTAAAACCATCCTGGTGGCTGACGACTCACCCTTTATCCGCCACACCATGTGCAGCGCCCTGCGAGGTGCCGGTTACAAGGTAATCGAGGCGGTTAACGGTGCCGAGGCCTGGGAGAAAATTCAGGAGATCACGCAGCTGAGCGCGTCCGAGAACGTCAGTTTCCGCAGCAAAATACAGCTTTTGATCACCGACGTGGAGATGCCGCAGATGGACGGCCTGCACCTGACCTCCACCATCCGCAAGGAGAAAAAACCGCAGGAGCTGCCGATCATCATCTTCTCCTCCCTGGCTTCGGAGGACAACATCCGCAAATGGGAATCACTGGGGGCACAGCAGATTCTGACCAAACCTGACCTGCCCAATCTGGTGAAGTACGCCGACGAATACACAATCGACGCCTATACTGTTTAAGAGGAGTTGTTCTCAGCTTCTCCAGCCTTTAAGGGGCCCCTGCCGGGGCCCCTTTTTTTCCTGTTGACATCCCCCCCTGTTTCTGGTTAAGTGCCGCGACCTTTACCGCGTATAACCATTTAAAATAACTAAATTATTTCAGCATTACTAAAAATTTTCAATCTAACTTTCGATCATATCGAACTCTGGGAGGCTCTACTGATGAAAAAGATTACCAAATTTCGCAAAGTCATGGCTGCCAACCGTGGTGAGATCGCCATCCGGATCTTCCGGGCCTGTACCGAACTGGGGATCAGCACCGTGGCACTCTACTCCGAAGAGGACAAACTCTCACTGCACCGCTACAAGGCGGACGAAGCCTACCACATCGGCAAGGGCAAGGCCCCGATTGATGCCTACCTGGGCATTGACGAGATCATAGCCCTGGCATTAAAGGCGGACGTGGATGCCATCCATCCCGGTTACGGCTTCCTGGCCGAAAATGCCGAGTTTGCTGAGAAGTGCGAGGCGGCCGGTATCGCCTTCATCGGCCCTGACGCCACAATGCAGCGGGCCCTGGGCGACAAGGTGGCCGGACGCAAGGCTGCCGTGGCCGCCGGCGTGCCGGTGGTGCCCGGCACTGAAGACCCGATCGAGAAAGAGGAAGAGGCCCTTAAATTTGCCAAGGAGCACGGCTATCCGATCATCATCAAGGCCGCTGCCGGTGGTGGTGGGCGCGGCATGCGGGTGGCCCGCAACAAGAAAGAGCTGACCGAGGGGCTGGTGGCAGCGGCAAGCGAAGCCAAGGCCGCTTTCGGTAACGCGACCGTTTTTCTGGAACGCTACATTGAAAACCCGAAACATATCGAAGTGCAGGTGCTGGGTGACAACTACGGCAGCCTGGTGCATTTCTTCGAACGGGACTGTTCGATCCAGCGCCGCCATCAGAAGGTGGTGGAGTTTGCCCCGGCCCTCTGTTTGACCCAGCAGCAACGCGAGGAGATCTGCACCGCCGCCCTCAAGATCGCCGGTCAGGTCAAGTACCGCAACGCCGGAACAGTGGAGTTCCTGGTGGATCAGGAAAACAACTTCTACTTCATTGAGATGAACCCCCGCATCCAGGTTGAGCACACCGTCACCGAGATGATCACCGGCCGTAACCTGGTGCAAAACCAGATTCTGATTGCCGAGGGCTACAAGCTGTCCGACCCGGAGATCAACATCCCCTCCCAGTCGGCCATTGACATGCGCGGTTACGCCATCCAGTGCCGGATTACCACCGAGGACCCGGCCAACAACTTCGCTCCCGACTTCGGTACCCTGACCACCTACCGTTCCGCAGCCGGAGCCGGTATCCGCCTTGATGCGGGCAACGCCTTCACCGGTGCCCAGATCACCCCTCACTACGACTCGCTGCTGGTCAAGGTCAGCTCCTGGGGACTCAACTTCAAGGATGCAGCTTCCATTATGAACCGTGCTCTGCAGGAGTTCCGGGTGCGGGGGGTCAAAACCAATATCGGCTTTTTGGAAAATGTGATCACCCATCCCGTTTTTCTGGGTGGCAAGTGCGATACCTCCTTCATCGACAAACACCCGGAACTACTCAAATTCAGCGAGAAGAAGGACCGGGCCAGCAAGGTGCTCGCCTTCATGGGAGACGTAATCGTCAACGGTTCACCGGGCATCGCCAAGCCACTCAAGTCGGCCGACCTGATCGAGGCCAGGGTTCCCGAGATCGACTACACCAAGCCCCGTCCCTCCGGTTCCCGTGACCTGTTCATGAAGCTGGGAGCCGAGGGACTCTCCAAATGGATTCTGGAGCAGAAAAAGCTGCTGATCACCGACACCACCATGCGGGATGCCCACCAGTCGCTGCTGGCCACCCGGGTACGCAGCCACGACCTGCTGAAGATCGCCGAGCCCACCTCATACCTGGGGGCTGACCTGTTCTCCCTGGAGTGTTGGGGCGGCGCCACCTTTGACGTCACGATGCGCTTCCTGAAGGAGTGCCCCTGGCAGCGGCTGCACAAGCTGTCCGAGGCGATCCCCAACATCCTGTTCCAGATGCTGCTGCGCGGTTCAAACGCGGTGGGCTACACCAACTATCCGGACAACGTGGTGCAGAAGTTTGTGGAAGAGGCAGCCAACTCCGGCGTAGACATCTTCCGGGTCTTTGACTCGCTGAACTGGACCAAAGGCATGCAGGTGGCTATGGAAGCCGTACGTAAGTCAGGCAAGATCTGCGAGGCAGCCATCTGCTACACCGGCGACATCACAGATCCCCAGCGGGACAAGTATCCCTTGGAGTATTACGTGAACATGGCCAAGGAACTGGAAAAGATGGGCGCCCACATCCTGGCCATCAAGGATATGGCTGGCCTGCTGAAGCCGATGGCCGGCTACAAGCTGGTCAAGGCCCTGAAAGAAAACATCGGTATCCCGGTGCACCTGCACACCCACGACACCTCCAGCAACGCCGGCGCCATGCTGCTGATGGCGGCTGAAGCCGGTGTGGATATCGTGGACGCTTCCCTCTCCTCCCTCTCCGGTCTGACCGCCCAGCCCAACCTGAATGCCCTGGTGGCTGCTCTGGAGCGCAGTGAGCGCGACCCGCAGATCAACACCGCAGGCCTGCAGCACCTGGCCAACTACTGGGAGACCGTACGGGATTACTATGCACCGTTCGAGTCCGGCCTGAAGAGTGGCACTGCCGAGGTTTACCATCACGAGATTCCCGGTGGCCAGTACTCCAACTACAAGCCGCAGGTGGCTGGTCTGGGCCTTTTGGACCGTTGGGAAGAGTGCAAGGAGATGTACCACCAGGTCAACCTGCTGTTCGGCGATATCGTCAAGGTAACCCCCTCCTCCAAGGTGGTTGGCGATATGGCCATGTTCCTGGTGAAGAACAACCTGCAGCCGCAGGATGTCTACACCTCCACTGAAGATCTGGCCTTCCCCGAATCGGTGGTGGGCATGTTCAAGGGGATGCTGGGGCAACCCTACCAGGGCTGGCCCGAGGAGCTGCAAAAGATCATCCTGAAAGGCCAGCAGCCGATTACCTGCCGTCCCGGTGAGCTCTTGGAGCCGGCCGACTTTGATGAAGAACGTCTCAAGCTTGAAGAGAAACTTGGGCATAAGATAGACGACAAGGCATTGCTCTCATCAATCCTCTACCCCAACGTCTATCCTGAGTTTGACAAGCATCGCCAGGAGTTCTCCGACACCTCGGTGATCCCCACCCCGATCTTCTTCTACGGGCTGGAGCCGGGCCAGGAGACCTCGCTGGATATCGAACCGGGCAAGACCCTGATCATCAAACTGAACGCCATCGGCAAGGTGCAACCTGACGGCACCCGGGCGGTCTACTTCGAACTGAACGGCAATACCCGTTCAGTGGTGGTGCGGGACCAGTCAGTGCAAAGTGACGAGGCCGCCCGTGAAAAGGTCGACAAGAGCAATCCCAACCATCTGGGTGCTCCGATGCCGGGCAAGGTGCTCAAGGTCAATGTCAAGGCCGGTGACGAGATCAAAGCCGGCGACGTGTTGCTGGTAACCGAGGCCATGAAGATGGAGACCAACATCAAGGCCAAGGCAGACGGCAAGGTAGCTGAGGTCAAGTTCAAGGAAGGCGACAAGGTGGAAAAAGAGGACCTGGTCGTTGTGATGGGCTAAGAGCGGCTTCGCCAAAGGTTCATCTGCGGCACTTGAATAAGAATCAACAACGCCCCGTTCCGGTTATCCGGAGCGGGGCGTTGTTGATTCAAACGGGAAGAGGCTTAACGCTCGGTACGGCCACGTTGCTGATGGCCGCCCTTACCCTTGGGGACAGCGCCCTGACGACGCTGGCCACCCGGCACAAAGGGACGACGTCCCTTACCGGTACCACGACCGCCGGTAGGCAGTGAGCTAACCGGTTCCAGGCCGGGGATGGTATATACCGGCACACGTTGACCGGTGTAACGCTCGATCCGCTGCAGGTAGCCAGCCTCAGTTGGCGATACAAAGGAGATGGCGATGCCGGTGGCGCCGGCACGGCCGGTCCGGCCGATCCGGTGAACATAATCCTCGGCTGCCTTGGGCAGATCGAAGTTGATGACGTGGCTGATACCGTTGATATCCAGTCCGCGGGCTGCCACATCGGTGGCCACCAGCAGCTTGACACGGCCACGGCGCAGATTGGTCAGGGTGCGGGTACGGGCTCCCTGTGTCATATCACCGTGCAAGGCAGCAGCGGCGTAGCCCTTCTGAAACAGTTCACGAGCCAGCGAATCGGCATCCCGCTTGGTGGCAGAGAAAATAATCGCCTGGGTAATCGCGGGATCTTCCAGCAGGTGTTGCAGCAGCTTGTACTTGTGGCCAAGGTTGTCGGTCACATGCAGGCGTTGCTCAATTTGATCATGGTTAGCGGTGGCGGCGGAGATGGCAATCCGCTCCGGCTCACGCAAGAGACGCTGGGCCAGCCGAGCCATCGGATCATCCATGGTAGCGGTAAACAGCAACGTCTGGCGGGCTTTCGGAGTAGCTGCCGCGATCTGATCCACGGCATCGGTAAAGCCCATGTCCAGCATCCGGTCAGCCTCATCCAGCACCAACAGTTCGACGCGGGAAAGATCAAGACGGCCACGCTCCAGATGGTCGATCAGGCGGCCCGGAGTGGCCACAATCAGGTCAACCGGCTGGCTGAGCATCCGCAGCTGGTCCGGATAGGGCACGCCTCCCATGATGGTGCCGTAGCGGAAGCGCAGAAAGCGGCCATAACGGGCCACAGAATCCGCCACCTGGATGGCAAGTTCACGGGTTGGGGTCAGCACCAGGACCCGTGGGCCACGACCGGCAGGACCTGGTTTGACCAAACGCTCCAGAGCGGGAATGATGAAGGCGGCGGTCTTGCCGGTGCCGGTCTGGGCAGAGCCGATCAGATCGCGCCCTGCTTGGGCCAGAGGAATGGCTGCAGCCTGGATCGGGGTGGCAGTGGCATAGCCGCAGGTAGCAACCGCCTTCTGGATGGACGGATGCAGATTCAGTTCAGTAAACAGCATGGAATTCTCCTGATTCGGCGCAAGCGGAAACCTGCCGGGTCGCTTTCCGGTCTGTCGAATCACAGGTAAGGTGTGTCGTGTGGAGGGGCGCGTCGGGACAACCGTTATCCCTGTTCGGTCAGCGGAACCACCACGTGTGGCCGGCAGTACTCAGTCGTCGCAAACCAAACGCGGTGCTGCACAATCGGGGAAGGTATCCGGGATGCAGAAGGGGGTTAGGCAGCGATGAAACGAGGCGAAACTCATAAAAAATTAAAATATTTGATTTATTGGTTTATAGCAAGTAAAAAATAAAAAGTTGTGTATGGCCGCCTGTGGCGGACAAGCCAACTGCTCCACCTATGGTTGATCATACTCCACGAAAAGGTGATCCCGATGATAAACAAACAGGAAACCCATCTCAAGGAATGGCAAGGGCAGGAAGAAGCCGCCGAACAGATGTTGCCGCTGGTTGGCCAGCTTTACCGTGAACGGAACATCGTCAGCACCGTCTATGGCCGTTCGCTGGTCCACAGCACCACCATCGACATTCTGAAGGCCCACCGTTTTGCCCGGCTGATCCTGGAAGAGGAGCTGTCAATCCACAAAACGCTGCCGGTCATCGAGGCGCTCAGCCAACTCGACCTGGCTCCGGCCAGGATTGATATCGGCAAACTGGCCGTTGGCTTTGCAAAACAGCAGACCGTCGGCAGCCTCTCCGAGTACGTCAGTCATGAGCTGGCCAGCATCAATACCGGCCGCCGCAACGTGCTTGACGAACCCCAGGATATTGTATTGTACGGTTTCGGCCGGATCGGCCGCCTGTTGGCCCGCCTGTTGATCGAAAAGTCCGGCAGTGGTGAAAAACTACGCCTGCGGGCCGCCGTGGTGCGCAAAGGCAGCCCTGACGACCTGATCAAACGGGCCAGCCTGCTGCGTCGCGATTCGGTGCATGGTCACTTCAACGGCATCATCACTGTGGATGAGGAAGAAAACGCCATCATCGCCAACGGCAACATGATCAGGATCATCTACGCCGATGCCCCGGAAAGCGTTGACTATACCAGTTACGGCATCAATAATGCGATCCTGATTGACAACACCGGTAAGTGGCGTGACCGTGAAGGGCTGTCCCGTCACCTGCAGGCCAAGGGGGTTGCCAAGGTACTGCTGACCGCTCCCGGCAAGGGGGATATCCCCAACGTGGTCGCCGGAGTAAATCATGAACTGATTACGGGGGCTGAACAGATCCTCTCGGCTGCCAGTTGCACCACCAACGCCATCGTGCCGGTGCTGAAGGCGGTGCATGACCGTTTCGGCATCCTGAACGGTCATGTGGAGACCTGCCACTCCTACACCAACGACCAGAACCTGATCGACAATTATCATAAGGGTGCCCGCCGTGGTCGCAGTGCCGTGCTTAACATGGTGATCACCGAAACCGGTGCCGCCAAGGCGGTGGCCAAAGTCATTCCCGAGCTCGGCGGCAGGCTGACCGGCAACGCCATCCGGGTGCCGACCCCCAACGTTTCACTGGCAATTCTCAACCTGGAACTGGGTCAGGAGACCAGCGTCAGCGAGCTGAACCGCTTCATACGCGATACCGCGCTGAACTCTCCACTGCAGAACCAGATCGACTACATCATCTCACCCGAAGTGGTCTCCAGCGATTTTGTCGGTTCACGTCACGCCGGGGTGGTGGATTCGCTGGCCACCATCGTGCAGGGCAACCGCTGTGTGCTGTACGTCTGGTATGACAATGAGTTTGGCTACAGCTGTCAGGTGGTGCGGATGATCCAGAAGATGGCGGGGCTGGAACTACCTTCGCTGCCCAACTAGTCCAGTCAGGCCTGCACCGCAAGCTAGGTGTTTGCTCTCCCCAACCGGCAACCCCACTTTTCTCCCTCCAGCAGAACAAACACTGCCAGCGCCGGCAGGAGCACCAGCCAGAGCTGGTCACCTGCCAATGCCGTTGTGCGGAAGAAACCTTGCAACGGCGGCAGATAGACTGCCAGCGCCTGTAACAACAGCACACCGCATGCCATGGCCAGCAGCCACGGATTGGTGAACAGCCCCAAACTGATAAACGAGCTGCGGAAGGAACGCAGGGACATGGCCTGAGCCACCTGGGCCAGAGCCAGAGAAACAAACAGTACCGTCTGCCAGGGACCACCAGCCTGCCAGGCCAGCCAGGTAACCCCCATACAGGAGCCGCCGATCAGACTGCCGGTGAACAGGACATACCGAATGGTGCGCCGGTCGAAGATCTGGCTATCCGAGGCAATCGGCGGTCGCTTCATCACATCCGGCTCGGGTCGTTCCACCCCCATCCCCAGCCCGAGCAGGCCATCGGTCAGCAGATTAAGCCACAGCAGTTGCAGCGGGGTAAGCGGCATCGGCAATCCCAAAAACGGCAGCACCAGCACCGCCAGGATCTTGCCGGTGTTACCGGCCACCGAGAAGACCACGAACTTGCGGATATTATCGTAGATGGTGCGGCCTTCCTCCACCGCCGCCACAATGGTGGCAAAGTTGTCATCCAGCAGCACCATATCGGCGGCCTCACGGGCCACATCGGTGCCGACCTTGCCCATCGCCACCCCCACATCGGCTTTTTTGAGGGCCGGCGCGTCGTTGACGCCGTCACCGGTCATGGCCGCCACCCCACCCTGCCGCTGGATCGCATCCACGATCCGCAGCTTGTGCTCCGGCGCCACTCGGGCATAGACCGAGACCCGTGCCACCGCCGCATCAAACTCGTCACGGGACAAACGGTCCAGCTCCTGACCGGTCAAGGCTCCGGCAGTATCGTCAATCCCCACCTGACGTGCGATGGCACGGGCGGTCAGCGGGTGGTCGCCAGTGATCATGACCGGCCGGATCCCGGCTGACCGGCAGAGCTGCACCGCCTCGCGAGCCTCCTGACGGGGCGGATCGTTCAGGGCCGCCAGGCCGATCAGGACAAACCCCTGAGAAAGTGCCTCCAGCCGGTCATCATCAGCAGGCGACAATACGCGTAAGGCAAACGCCAGTACCCGCTGCCCCTCGCCTGCCAAACGATCGGCCACAGAAGCCACAGCGCTGCGGCTGATCTGGTCCAGTACAGATCGGCCGCCCCCCTGCCCCTGGATGGCATCACACAACTCCAGCACAGTATCCAAAGCCCCCTTGGCCACCAGCAGCTTGCCACCCGGCTGCGGGCAAAATTCCTGCGGCAAGCGGCAGGCAACGGTTGCAGCGGGCTGATGCACGGTAATCATCCGCTTGCTGACCGAATCGAAGGGGATCTCAGCCACCCGTGGCAGGGCCTGCTCAAGCTCCGGCCTGAATAAACCGATCAACCCGGCTGCTGACACCAATGCGCCCTCGGTAGGGTCGCCCACCAGAACCGTCTCGTTGTTCTGCTCAACCCGCAAGATCGCATCATTGCACAGCGCGCCGGCCAGTAACAGCAGCTCATGCGATGAGCCGGACGCCCCCCCCAGCAACTCGCTGGTACTGATCAGCTTCGTCACGGCCATGCGATTTTCGGTCAGGGTGCCGGTCTTGTCACTGCAAACCACGGTTACCGACCCCAGGGTCTCTACAGCGGGCAGGCGCCGGATCAGGGCATGACGTTTCAGCATCCGCTGGGCACCCAGGGCCAGGGTGATGGTGACCACCGCTGGCAACCCCTCAGGGATGGCCGCCACGGCGACACTGACCGCCATCATCAACATCTCCTTCAGGCCTTCGCCCCGCAGCAGCCCCACCCCGAAGATGAGTGCCGCGACAACGATCGAGACCATTGCCAGCACCTTGCCCAAACGATCCAGACGTTTCTGTAACGGGGTCCACTCCTGTCCCACCTGTTGCAGCAGTGTGGCTATCCGCCCCAACTCGGTTGCCATACCGGTGCCAATAACTACTGCTTCGGCCCGTCCGGTTGCGATCAGGGTGCCCATAAACAAAAGATTCCGACGGTCACCAAGCGACATATCCAGCTCGGACAAGGCTGCGGTCTGCTTTTCCACCGCCTCGGATTCACCGGTCAAAAGCGACTCCTGCACCCGCAGGGCGTGGGCCTCCAGCAAACGGCAATCAGCCGCCACCACGCTGCCTGCCTCCAGCAGGACAATATCGCCCGGCACCAGCTCAACTGCGGGCAGCTCCTGCACCAGGCCATCCCGCCGCACCCGCACCAACGGTACGGCAAGTCGCCTCAGGGCGGCAATGGCCCGTTCAGCTCGATAGTCCTGCACAAAGCCCAGCAGGGCAAACAACACAACAATGGCCAGAATGGTGAGGGCATCCCTGAATGATCCCACCAGCCCGGACAAAACCGCTGCCGCAGTCAGAATCAACGCCATGGTGGAGGTGACCTGCTCCCAGAGGATCGAAAGGGGAGAGCGCCCCCCCTGTTCCCGCAGGGTGTTGGCGCCATAGTACTGTAGACGCTCTGCCGCACAGGTCGCAGAAAGCCCCTGCTGCGGCTCAACCTCAAGCTGTCTGAGCGCCTCGGCAGGGGTCAGGGTATGCCATGCAGACGGTGTCATAGAAACTCAGTGTTTAAGCAGGAAGGAAGCGGTGCGATCAGCATCAAAATCGGTGACATAGTAGTAGCCCCAACGGTCCTGTGAATCCTTGGTGACCCCGCTGGACCGTTGCAATGAGATCCGCAACGGCATCGGCTTAAAAAGGGTATAAAAGTAGTCACCGGCACCTCGACAAACTCAGCCGACCAGGCGGCACCAACCAGGCAGCATAACGACAGCAACCAGATCAGTCCGAGTGACAACTTTCGCATGGGCGTTCTCCTCTCGCACGGCTGCTTCCAAGCTCATTCTGCATCAAGCATAGCACAGATTACGAGTGGTGCTACCCGCCAGCCACCAACTGTGCGGCGATCCGCTCGGCGCCCTCCATCAGATACGTTCGTTTGGTAACGTCGCTACGCTCCGAGATGCCCAAACCCCGCAACAGATGACCGGGCCGGTAGCCGTACCAGTTACAAAAGAAATCATACCGTCCAAAGATGTCGGCAAAGGAATCTTCATCAGGATGACCCTGGATCAGGATCATGGCCATCCCCTTGCCCGGTTCAAGCCGGCTGCAATCGGGACGGCTGTAATACTCGGGTTTCAGGTAACAGAAGGTACGATCAATAACAGCCTTCAATTGAGCCGTGATATCGCCGTAGTAAACAGCCGAGGCCAGCACCAGGGCATCGGCAGTGCGCACCGCTTCCAGCACCGGGGCCAGGTCATCCTGCAGCACGCAGGTCTCGGAGCCGTTTTTACAGGCATAGCAGGCCTGGCAGCCCTGGTAGTTCAGTCCGTTCAGATAGACCGTCTCAACCTCGGCCCCCAGTTCTTGAGCCTTGCCCATCAGACGGGCCGCCACCGTGGCACTGTTACCTTTTTTACGGGGTGACCCCAACAGACAGACGATCTTCATGGCACACCTCCCTCATTGCTGGTTTGATTTGCCGCCAGCTTACCCCAAGCCACCTGCTTTGTGAAGCGCCCAGCACGATTGACTTTTAGTGGCCGCCGGGGTATGCAGAAGAGTTTGAAAATGACGCAAGGAGTACTCAGCATGTCTGCATCTGCCCCCAATAACCGCCTGTTCGGCTTCATATCACGCCACCCCTGGTCCGTGCTGGCCGTGGCCCTGCTATTATCGCTCCTGTCGGTAATCTACACCATCCAAAAGCTGGAATTTTTGACCGGGCGGGATGACCTGATGCCGAGACATGCGCAGTTTCAGAAGGATTATCAGGCTTACCGAGCAAGCTTTGGTGATCAGGAAGAAATTGCCATTGTGATAGAGGCTGACGATCCGGCCCTGGCAAGCCGTTTCAGCGATACCCTGTATGCACGGTTAGCTCAGGAAAAGCGGCTGTTTCTGGAGATACTCCATCCCGGTGGCCTGCCCTACTTCCGCCAGAATGGCCTGCTGTTCATGCCGCTGGAACAGCTGCAAAAGATGGCCCAGACCATCGAACTGGCCGGGCCGGTGCTCAAGCAGCTGGCTGGTGCCCCCTCGATCCAGACCCTGTTCAGTTCGCTGACCAGCCAGATTGATGACTACCTGCAGCAGCCCTCACCGGACAAATTGCAGCGCCTGACCTTTCTGCTGGGTGCGCTTGACCAGGGATTTGGCGGCTTTGACGGCAAAAACACGGCCTTCTCCATGGACACATTCCTTTCCGGCAGCGCTGACGGCGCTCCATCTCTGCTCCAGGATGCCGGAAAACAGCAGGTCATCGCCATCCGCCCCCTCAAGGAGCAGGACAGCTTTGTGCCGGCTGAAAAAGCGATCAAAAAGGTGCGAGCGGAGCTTGACGCACTACGCAATCAGCCAGAATTCAAAGGTATTTCCGCCGGTGTCACCGGCGTGCCGGTGCTGGAATATGAAGAAATGGCCACCAGCATGGATGACATGAAGGTCGCATCGGTGCTCTCGCTGCTGCTGACGATAGTGCTGCTGCTGGTTGCCTTTCGTGGACTCCGCAACACGATGGCCGCCATGACAACGCTCTTGTGCGCCATTGCCGTTGCCTTTGGCATGGCCACCCTGCTGGTCGGGCACTTAAACATCCTTTCGATGGCTTTTGCCGTCATGCTGCTGGGATTGGGGGTCGAGTACGGCATACAGGTTGTGCTGCGCCATCAGGAACTACTCCAGCAGATGCCGTTCGAGCAGGCTTTGTCAGGGAGTCTTTCCTCCAACCTGCGCCCGGTCCTGCTGGCCTTCGCCACCACAGCCCTGGCTTTTTTGACCTTCCTGTTGACTGATTTCCGGGGGATTGCTGAACTGGGTCTGATTGCAGCCGTCGGCGTGGGGGTCTGTTTTCTGGCCACCTTTACCGTACTGCCGGCCATGCTGGTTCTGGTGCATAGGGGTCAAACGTCCGGTAACCTGAGGATAAAAACGGGAACATCACAGGGAGCTGCCCGGCTTTTTGCACGACCAGGGCTGATTGTCGGCTGCACAGTCCTGACAGCACTGATCGGGGCAGCCGCCCTGCCCCGTGTGCCATTTGACTTCAACATGCTTAATCTGCAGGCCAAGGGACTTGAATCGGTTGATTACGCCTACAGGCTGATGAAGAGCAAGGAAAACTCCGGTTATTTCGGGGTTTCAATGGCAGCGGACCGCAACCAGGCGCTCAATCTCACCAAACGTTTCGAGGCACTGCCCAGCGTGGATCATGTGGTCAGCCTGCCGGCACTGGTACCGGACCAACAGCCGGAAAAACTGGCAGCGCTTGCCCGGATCAGACAGGTCATGGCAACCGTAAATCCGGTACCCTATGAAGAAAATCTGCGGGTGATGGAGTTGCCCTCCATCTTTGAGGCGTTCCGGGAACGGGTGGACAAGCTGAAAACACATCTGGAACAGCAGCAACAGGCGGAGGCCAGACCAGTGGCCGTTTTTCTGACCACCCTGGACAGGTTCTTTGCCGGGCTGGAAAAGGAAAAAGACGGTAATGCCCTGAACATGTTGCGCGAGATGCAGGAGCAGATGTTCGCCCCGCTGCCGGAAAAACTGAAGCTGCTCAAGGAAGGTCTGAACGCCCGCCAGGTGACCGAAGCGGACGTGCCTGAACCCCTGAAAAAACGCTTTATTGGTAAAGATGGCCGCTTGCTGCTACAGATCGCACCCAAAAAAGAGATCTTTGATGAACAGCCCCTGGCCGAATTCGTCACTCAGATCAAGACAATCGACCCCCACGCCACCGGCGAACCGGTCAGCGTGTTCGAATCATTCAAAATTCTGAAAAAATCCTATCTACAGGCCTTTCTGTACGCCCTGGGGGGAGTGCTGTTGATCCTGCTGGTGGCCTTCCGCAGCATTCGTTCAGCCCTGCTGGGGCTGGCACCGCTGGTAGTTGGTCTGCTACTGATGGTGGGAGGGATGTGGCTGTCCGGCCTGAAATTCAACGTGGCCAACATCATCATCATGCCGCTTTTACTGGGGGTGGGCATCGATTCTGCCATCTACATCATCAGCCGTCACCAGCGGGGCGAGGAATCAGCGGTCCAGATCGCCTTCAGCAGCACCGGAAAAGGGGTTTTTCTGAACGCCCTGACCATCCTGTTCAGCTTCGGCGCCCTGATGGTGGCTCGCCACCAGGGGGTGTTTTCCATCGGCGCGGTGATGTCACTGGGGATGACCGCTATTGTACTGGCGTTTCTGCTGTTTCTGCCGGCCCTGCTACTGCTGCTTGACCGTCATCGCCAGCCAGATGCCTGACAGCACGAAGATCAGGTTGGCACCCCAGGCAGCCACCAGCGGCGGCAGCACACCGCTGCGGCCATAGGATTGGACCGCCGTGTTAATAATGAAATAGGCAAAGCCCAGCGACACCCCGATGGCCACCCCTTTTGCCACACCAGCCGTGCGGCCGGTCTTGAGGGCGAAGGGGATTCCCAGCACCACCATCACAAAGGCGCCAAACGGCAAAGCCAGCTTGGCATGCATCATGGTCAGGTAACGGCTGGCACTGTAGCCGCCGCTCTGCAGGCTGTGGGCATAGTCGCTCAACTCGCGAAAACTCAGGCTATCAGCCTTGTTGTCAAGCAGCCGCAGATCCTCTACCTTCAAGGTCAGCGGAATCGCCTGCAGTTCAACCTGCTGCAACGGCACCGTGCCGGAAACAAATGATCGAATCCTCACCTTTTCCAGGTGCCATCCGTTCTTGCCATAGACCGCCCGCTCCGCATCCATCCGCCGGGCCGGTTCCATCGACCGGGTTACCTCCCAGACCGTCACCCCCTTCAAAACAACCGCCTGGGGATCGAAAAACTTGGCCTGCAACACCAGATTGTTGGAGCGAAACCAGATATTGTTCAGACGAAAAACCGCCGTGCGGTCCTTTTTCTTGATCAACACCTTGTCCACATACTCCATCCGCTTATAGCTGTGCGGCACCAAAAACTCGGCATTCAGCAGCAACAGCAGACTGCACACCAGCCCCAGCCAGAGCAGCGGAGTAACGATCCGTGGTATGCTCAGCCCGCAGCTACGCAAGGCGGTCAGCTCACTGCTGCGGGAAAACATCCCCAGGGTCAGCAAGGTCGCCATCAGCACGGCAAACGGCATGCTTTGAACCACCATCTCGGGAATCTTGAACAGAAAAAACTGTACAATAATCCAAAAGGATGCGCCTGCCCGCATGAAACGGCCGAACTTTTCCATAAAATCAAGGATCAGGTAAACAGCCAGGAAGCCGGCCTGACAGAGCAGCAGCATCCGCAGCCATGCACCGGCGATGTAGCGACTGATGATTCCCATCAGACCCCTTTCCTGGACGGCATCAACAGATCCCGCACCGAGCGCTCCTGTACTGCCAACCGGAAGAGCACCACACCGATCACCAGAAACAGCAGATTAGGCAGCCAGATAGCCAAAACAGGCGGAAAACTGCCCTTTTCAGCAAAGGTTCGCAAAAAGGAAAGCAGCACATAGTAAACCAGCAGGATCAGAATACTGGCGGTAAAACCGGCCCCCTTGCCGGAACGACGGTTTGAAATACCCAGGGGCAGAGCCAGAATAGCAAACACCAGCGCAGCGGCTGGAAAGGCAAAGCGACTGTGCAACTCGGTCAGGGCCTTGTTACGCGCCTGTGAGCTTGTTTGTTGAGCCCGGGCGACCTGTAGCAACTCTGTGGCACTCAGGTCCAGCTCGGTCCGCACCAGCGGGCTGGTCTTGCCCAGTTCGGTAACCAGCAGGTAATCCCCAAAGGAAATCAGACGATAGCCCCCCCGCGCATCCTGAGTGTGAATACTGCCGTTCCGCAGCAGTATTCTCATGGTGCCGGCAGCCTCATCGGAGCTGATCACCCCATCGCGGGCAAAGATGGTCATCGGCCGCTGCGGGTCCCGTTCATCCTGGATCATGACGCGCTTCATCTGATGCTGTTGCTCGTCGTACTGGTCCACATACATCACGATGCCGGGCAGGTCATCCCGGAAAATCCGCTCCTTAATGGCAGCCGAGGCATAGGTGCGGGCGACTTCGAGGGAGAACTGCTTGAAACCGGTATTGCCCCAGGGTACAGCCACCAGGCTGATGAAAAGGGTTAATAAGGCAGCAACCACGGCACAGAGCAACACAGGCGGCAGCAGGGCAGCCAGGCTCAGGCCGCTGGATTTAAGCACGGTGATCTCATTATCGGCGGAGAGACGTCCGATGGCCAGCAGTACCGCCAGTAGCAGGGCCATCGGGATGGTCAGCACCAGAAAGGAAGGCAACAGGTAGCCGATCAGCCGCAAGACCTCAAGGACCGGCACCCCATTGGAGACCACCATTTCCATCAGCTTCACCATGCGCCCCATCAGCAGCACCAGGGTAAAGATGGACAGGCCGAGCAGAAAGATGCCGGTGACTTCCCGCATCAGATAAAGACTGACAATTCGGTTCTTCATGGGGCGGAATGATACATGAGAGCAACAGGGCTGTAAAGCCGGGGGACCATAACATTTGTTCGGGGCTTGCATTACCAGGAGTTTCATCAGTATAATTAAAACCACGTAAAATATCGTTCAATACGCAGCAGAGCGAACGCCATGCCACAAGGGGATTCCGATTAAACAACTGATTGTCATCCTGATCTGCACCTGTTGCTTGGCGTGGTTACCCACTTCAGAAACAACCGCAGCTCCACGCGTGCTGCGGATGGGTCTGGAGCAAAATCCGCCGCTGGCAGGTGTTTCCCCAGCCGGCAAGGCCGAAGGTCTGTTTGTTGACCTGCTGGATGAGGTTGCCCGGCTGGAGGGCTGGCAGATCGAGTACATCTCCTGCCCTATGGCCGACTGCCTTGCCCGGCTGGAGGATCAGCGACTTGATCTGATGGCCCCGCTGGCCTGGTCACCGGAGCGTGCTCACCGCTTCCTGTTTTCCAGCAACGATATTGTCACCAACTGGGGGGTGATCTACTCCCGTCCCAATCAGCATCTCAACTCGTTTCTCGACCTGCAAGACCTCATAGTCGGCGGGGTAGCCAACGACATCCATTTTCAACGCCTCCACGAACAACTAGAAGCCTTCGGAATATCGGTCAACTATCACGCATATGCAACCTTTGACGAGGTATTCAAGGCCCTGGAACGTGGTGATGTGCAGGCTGGGGTGGTTGGCCGTTTCTTCGCCATGAAGCAGGCCAGCGCATACAAGATTGAGGCTACGCCGATCATTTTCAACCCGATCCACGTGCATCTGGCCATGGCACCCAAGGTCGCCCCCCAGGTGGTCGAGATCATCAATCGTCGTATCGCTGAATTGAAAAATCAGCCTGACTCGGTCTACCACCGCTCCATAGCCCGTTGGCTCTACAAAAAAAACGGCTTTAGTCTGCCGGTATGGCTGAAGGCTCTCATCTGGTCGCTTGCAGGCGCCTCCCTGCTGATGGCTGGCTTTATTCTGATGTTGCGAGAGGCGGTACGAAGTAAAACCAAAAGCCTTCAGCAAAACCAGACGCTTCTGCGAGAAAAAAACGTTTTTTTGGAAACACTCTTTAGCAGCATTCCCTTTGAAGTGTGGGTGCAAAACTGTGAGGGACAGTTGATTCTACAGAATCAGCTGCATGCCGCCCACTATGGCGAAGAACCGGGAAGCTCATTACAGGATCCCTGCGCCCCTGCTCCGTTGGCCAGAAACTGGCTGCTCTACCGGGAACAGGTCCTGCATGGTGAATCGCTGGATCTTGAAGTACGCGAAGGCGACCGGATCTACCGCAAAATCATGGTGCCAATCAACGAATCCGGGCAGGTTACGGCCTGCTTTGGCCTGAACATTGAGGTTACCGAGCGGTACCGGATACTGGAACAGCTCCATGACAGCGAACGCCGCTTCAAAATGATCTTTGATGAGGCACCCTTCATCCTCACCCTGAAAGATCTCCAGACTTCCACCTATCTGGATGTAAACCGCTACTACTGTCGATTTAACAATGTTTCCAAAGATGACGTCATCGGCAAGACACCGACAGCGATCGCCAAGTTCATCTCCCCGGAGGAACATCAACGCATTAATGCCTTGTTACAACAGAATGGTTCGGTCGATATTCAGAACATCATCATCACACGAGCCGATGGAGAACAACGCGTTGGCCTGATTTCCTGCAGGATTGTCCGATTCGACGGCAAACCCCGCAATCTGACAGTCATCCAGGACATTACCGACCTGAAAACAGCAGAAGACGCCTTAAAGGCAAAAGAAAACCAGCTGCTACAGTTGGTTGACCGGGCGCCCCTCGGGATTGCCATGACCGATGGGGAGACTATCCGCTATGCAAACGAGGGTTTTGCACGAATGATTGGCCAGGGAAACCCGGTGGATACGCAGGGGCAACCGATCCACCAGTATTTTTCCCCTGATTGGCAGACAGAAATCCGCAACCGGGCAGCCCGCCGGATGCAGGGGGAGGATCTGCCTGCCAACTATGAAACGATCGGTATGCGGCTGGATGGCAGCCTGTTCCCTGTGCAGTTGTCGGTTGTCTTTTTGCAGCAGCAGGGTGAACAGCGGCTGCTGATCTTCTTCCGGGACTTGACGAGTCAGAAACAGCAACGGGAACTGCTGATCCAGAACGAAAAGATGCTGATGATCGGCGGACTGGCGGCCGGCATGGCCCATGAGATTAATAACCCGCTGGGGATCATCTCCCAGAATCTGCAAAATCTTGAAAGACGGCTTTCACCCGAGCTCTTTAAAAATCGCCAGATCGCTGCTGATCTGGGGCTCGACCTTAAAATACTGCAGCAGTACCTTGAAGAGCGGGAAATAGTCAGCTACCTGTCCAGCATCCGGGGAGCGATCCGGCGCACCTCACGCATCATTGAGAACATGCTGCAGTTTAGCCGCCAGGGCGACGCAGGACTTAAGATGGCGCCTCTGGACGAGGTAATCGACCATGCCATTGAATTGGCAAAGGGTGATTACGCTCTACGCAAAGACTATGGTTTCCCGAACATAGCCTTGCAGCGTGCATATGCCCCGGATCTGCCGCAACTGCCCATGAATGTGACCGAGATCGAACAGGTACTGATCAATCTGCTCAAAAATGCCGCTCAGGCCATGGCTGGCTGGTCCGGTGAACGCCGCATCCGGATCAGCACGCAGCGCGATGGTGACTTTGCCCTGCTGACGCTCTGCGATACCGGCCCCGGTATGGCTGACCACATCCGCCTGCGAATCTTTGACCCCTTCTTCACCACCAAACCGGTTGGCTCCGGCACCGGCCTGGGATTGTCGGTCTCCCACGCCATCATCAGCAAAAACCACCGAGGTAGCATCAGCGTTGAATCCTCTCCGGGCCAGGGCTGCTGCTTTACCATTCGACTTCCGTTTGCACAGGACACCATCCATGCCTGACCACACAGAACGCTCAGTACTGGTAATCGACGACGATGCAGCCCTGCGCCGCAGCATTGTGGCCTATTTGCAGGACTCCGGCTTCCTGGTCCACGAAGCCGCTAGCGGGCAGGAAGGCTTGCAGTTGTTTGAGCAGACCCGTACCGATCTGGTACTGACCGACTTGATGATGCCCGGCCTGGATGGCCTGGGAGTGGTCACCACCATCCACCGTCTTTCTCCTGATACGCCTGTTGTGGTCATCTCCGGAAACGGCTCGGTCAGTTACGCCATGGAAACCGTGCGTCAAGGGGCCTGGGACTACATAACGAAACCGATCCTCGATTTTCAGGTGTTGGAGCAGGTGATGAACAAGGTATTTGAACGCGCAGCCGAAATGCAGGAAACGCGCAGTCACCAGCAACAGCTGGAACAGATGGTTGCCGATCACGCCTTCAAGCTGCACCAGCTCAACTCCCTTGACCCGCTGACCGGCCTGCCGATGCGCCAGCAGCTACGAAAGCTGTTTGACACCTTTGTGCGAACCGCCGATCTGGCCAACGACTTGTTCATCATGCTGATGGATCTGGACAACTTAAAGTCGGTCAACAAAACCTTTGGCCATGAATCTGGTGATCAGCTGCTGATTGAGACCGCCAACCGGCTCAAACAATACCAATCTGCCACCGTGAATGTGGGCCGCCTGGGAGCCGACCAGTTTGTGATCATGGTGACCAATTGTGCCGAGGTGCATACCTGTATCAGAGCGCTGCGCCAGCTCTTGGCCCCTCCCTTTATCCTGCACTCCTGTGAGCTTTTTATTACAGCCTGCCTGGGCATAGCCGTCTTCCCCCACGACGGTGAATCACTGGACAACCTGCTGCAACATGCCAATGCCGCCCTTTCCCAGGCAAAGCTGTTGGGCAACAACAAATACGCCTTCTACTCCACGGAGTTGGGGGAGCGCCTCCGTGAGCGCATGTCCCACGAATCAGGTCTACACCGTGCCTTGGAGCGCAATGAATTTTTTATCGAATATCAACCCAAGCAGCGTGCCAGCTGCACTACTGTTTGCGGTATGGAGGCGCTGCTACGCTGGCGCCCCTATCAACGGCACGAACTGGTATCTCCGACGGAGTTCATACCGATTCTCGAAGAAACCGGCATGATTGTGGAGGTGGGCAGATGGGTATTGGAAACTGCCTGTGCACAACTGATGGCCTGGCAGGCGTTGCATAACCAACACCTGCAGCTGTCGGTCAACATCTCTGCGGTGCAGTTTCATGCCGGTGATCTGCCGGAAATCGTCAACCAGATCATTGAACAGACCGGCATCACACCCGGTGACCTCTGTCTGGAACTGACCGAGAGTATCGTGATGGAGGATATTGACCAGACCATTGACACCCTGCATCAACTGAGGGCGCTCGGGGTAAAGCTGTCGATTGACGACTTCGGCACCGGCTACGCCTCGCTCAACTACCTGCAACGGATGCCACTGAATGAGCTGAAGATAGACCGCTCCTTTGTGAAGGACCTGCCTGGCGATAAAAACGCGGTTGCGATCATCAACTCCGTACTCTCGCTGGCGGAAAGCCTCGCTCTGACGGTGGTGGCCGAGGGGGTTGAGACCGCCGGGCAGGCAGCGCTCCTGACTGAACTGGGCTGCCACGAGTTGCAGGGGTTCCATTTCAGCAAACCGCTCTTACCCGAACTTTTCCGGCAACGCTACTGTGAGCGGCCAAAACGGCAGACGCCCTCCTGATAAAAATCAAGAGGGCGTCAGTTTTTCAACACCTGCATTCTTTAGACAATTTAAAAGCCCGGTTATGCCTTCCAGTGTCCGTGCAGGTTGCAGTATTCACGAGCGCTGACTTTCTCGGCCGTGACGCAGAAGGTGGCCTCCGGGGCCTGGCCCGGTTGCAGGAACTGCCGGTACACAACACCGTCGGCGATCAGTTCAATCCACTGGATGTAATGCTTCTCTTCCATCGGGTGAGCCACGCTGCCCACCTTGACAGTGATGGTGCCGTTGCCTCGCTCGATCACCGGGACATGTTTCTCTTTGGCTGCATCAACGGTATTCTCAGCCTGGAGCTGCATCTCTTCACCACAGCAGACGATGTTGGCACCACCGCCAATCAGAACTTCAATGATGTTACCGCAGTGCTGGCACTTGTAGACGTCAAAACGCTTCGGCATGCTCGTTTCCTCCTGAGATTGATTAAGGCCCTGGGCCAAGGTATGTAATACTTATGTACCGCATTTCTCCTGTATTGCAAGTAAAAAGATAATTTTGGTCCTCTTTGTCGCCCTCCCTAAAACAATACAACATACTCATATTGCGAGCAAATAAAGCAACCCCAGTTATCCGATATTGCTTCAGCTTGCAGTTGTAGTACCCACAACAGTCAAGAAACAAATTCGTTCGCCAGTTAGACGTTAAACCGGAAATGCATGACATCGCCGTCCTTCACCACATACTCCTTGCCTTCCAACCGCATCAGCCCTTTTTCCTTGGCACCCGATTCACCGTTACAGGCAAGGTAATCAGCAAAGCCGATCACCTCGGCCCGGATAAAACCCTTTTCAAAATCGGTATGGATCACACCGGCAGCCTGAGGAGCCTTGGTACCTTTGGTGATAGTCCAGGCCCGCACCTCCTTCACACCGGCGGTGAAATAGGTAATCAAGCCCAACAACTCGTATCCGGCCCGGATCAAACGATCAAGTCCAGATTCAGCCAGACCCATCTCTTGCAGAAAGGCCTGTTTTTCATCGGCATCCAACTCTGCGATCTCAGCCTCAATCTTGCCGCAAATCACCACGACCCCCGCCCCCTCTGCGCTGGCTATCTCGCGCACCTGGGCCACAAAGGGATGCTTCCCTTCCAGATCGTCCTCAGCCACGTTGGCGACATACAGCACCGGTTTCGCCGCCAGCAGGTGCAGATCGCGCAACCAAAGCCGTTCATCCTCGTTCTCAGCGCAACCACGCACCTTTTTACCCTGCTCCAGCAGCCCCTTGATCCGCTCATACAGCGCGACTTCGTCCTTGGACTTTTGGTCGCCGCTGCGAGCCAGTTTTTCAGCCCGTAACACCTTTTTATCCAGGGTTTCCAGGTCAGACAGGGCCAATTCGGTATTGATGATCTCGATATCGTCAGCCGGCGAGACCTTGCCGGCCACATGCACCACGTTGTCATCATCGAAACAGCGCACCACGTGCACGACCGCATCCACCGAACGGATATGCCCCAGGAATTGATTGCCCAGCCCCTCGCCTGCGCTGGCCCCCTTCACCAACCCGGCGATATCGACAAACTCGATGGTGGTGTATTGGCATTTCTGGGGTTTCACGATGACGGAAAGTTGATCGATACGCGGGTCCGGCACCTGCACAATCCCCACATTCGGGTCGATGGTACAGAACGGGTAGTTGGCCGATTCGGCTCCGGCACTGGTGATGGCATTAAAGATGGTGGATTTGCCCACATTGGGCAGACCGACAATACCGCAATTGAAACCCATGGTCCGCTATCCTTCCAGATACTTCTTGTTGTTGTAGAGACTCATCGCCTTGGGGACACCTTCGTCAAGGGCTGTTTCCAGCATTTCAAGGGCACCATCCAGCACCTTGGCAAATCCTTCCATCTCCACCGGGGTGAAACTGCTCAAGACATGGTTGGTGACCTCGCCCTGTAGCGGGCGGCCGATGCCGAGTCGCAGACGGATAAAATCAGCTCGTCCCAGTTGTTCCATAATCGAGCGCAGCCCGTTTTGACCGCCATGCCCCCCCCCCTGTTTGAGGCGGGCGGTGCCAAGCGGCAGGTCAATCTCGTCATGAACCACGATCAGCTGTTCTGGTTTCAGCTTGTAGAACTGCAGCGCCGGCATGATCGAGCGACCGGAGAGATTCATGAAGGTTTGGGGTTTCAACAACACCAGTCGCTTTCCCTTGCGCTCCCACTCCGCGGTGAGTCCGCCGAACTGCTTACGGGTAATCGACAGTCCTTCCAGATGGGCAAGCCGGTCCAGAAACAGAAAACCCGCG
This sequence comes from Geobacter sp. UBA5730, assembly GCA_002419465.1. Lineage (GTDB taxonomy): Bacteria > Desulfobacterota > Desulfuromonadia > Geobacterales > Pseudopelobacteraceae > Trichlorobacter. The sequence goes on from DIGE01000009.1 coordinate 47,857, forward strand.
TTATGGCGGGTCCATTGATACTTGGGGCCTGGATTGCCCAGACCTGCGATGAGAAGCGTCTCCATGAGATGAGAACGTAACCGGGCCGCAGTGCAAGTGCACCTGCGGCCCGGTTACGCGGATTCTCCTAGGCTTCAGCAGCCGGAGCTTCTTCTTCCTTAACCTTGCCCAGTACGCCAACAATCTGTGTTTTTGGGTTGTCCAGGCACTTGACCCCGGCCGGCAGGGTAATGTCCTTCACATGGATCGAATGACCGATCTTGATGTCATCAATGGCAATCTCGATATGCTCGGGGATACAACCGGGCAGGCACTCGACATGCAAGGTGTGATGGGCAAAATCCAGCAAACCACCCTCTTTCACGCCAGCAGCAGTGCCCTTCAGACTCACCGGCACGTTCACCCGCACCTTTTCATTCATGTTGACCAGGTGCAAATCCACATGCTCAGCAGTGCCTTTCAGCGCGTCACGCTGGATATCGGCAACTATGACAACAGTCTGGTCGAGGCTGCCCCCGCCTTGCAGGGTAATCAGGTTGTTGATGCCACCTTCACCGGCTATGGCAGTAGACAACGCCTTGGGCTCAAGGCTGACCGGCACCGGTTCCATACCGCGTCCATAGACAACACCGGGAATACGTCCGGCAGCACGCAGCTTGCGGCTGATGCCTTTACCGGTGCTGGTACGAGCTTCAATCTTCATCTGGGTCTGTTGCATGGGTCTCCTCCAAGCGTGGGCATTGCAATCTGTGCCGCACGAAGTTTAGTTATGGTTACAGGTTAGGCAAACAGTGAACTGACTGATTCATCCTCATGGATCCGGCGGATTGCCTCTGCCAGCAAGCCGGAAACACTCAGCATCTTAATCTTGGTCGTACGCTCAGCCTTATCGCCCAGCGGAATAGTATCCGTCAACAGAATCTCTTCGATGACCGAGCCATTGATCCGGTCAATGGCCGGGCCTGATAACACCCCATGGGTTGCAGCAGCGTAAATAGAGGCAGCGCCGTTCTGCTTAAGGGCTCCGGCAGCCTGAGTCAGAGTCCCGGCAGTATCGATCATGTCATCCAGGATGATGGCAATCTTGCCCTTTACATCGCCGATCAGATGCATCACCTCGGCCACATTGGGACCGGTGCGGCGCTTATCAATCACCGCCATGGGACACTCAAGACGCTTGGCAAAGGCCCGTGCACGCTCGGTGCCTCCGGCATCGGGGGTTACCATCACCAGATCCTGGCCCGCAAAACGCTCCTTCAAGTGATTAAGGATCACCGGTGCGGCAAACAGGTTATCGACCGGGATATTGAAAAAACCTTGAATCTGGGCGGCATGCAAATCAATGGTCACAACGCGGTCCACCCCGGCTGTCGTCACGAGGTCGGCTACCAGCTTGGCCGAGATCGGGGTACGGGGTGCCGCCTTACGATCTTGGCGGGCATAGCCATAGTAAGGGATCACTGCGGTGATGGTGGCTGCAGAAGCCCTTTTCAGGGCATCGGTCATCACCAACAGCTCCATCAGATTATTATTGGTAGGAGCGCAGGTGGACTGTACCACATAAACATCACGACCGCGTACATTCTCGCCTATTTCAACCAGCACCTCGCCATCGGAAAAGGTCTTGACCCGGGCGTTACCCAGGGGCACCCCCAGCGCTTCACAGATTTTCTGTGCCAGTGCGGGGTTGGAATTGCCGGTAAAGACCCTGATCTTGTCGTACATGGCGTGCGCTACCTTTCGAACGAAAAAATGGCTGGGGTGCCAGGATTCGAACCTGGGGATGCCGGAATCAAAATCCGGTGCCTTACCGCTTGGCGACACCCCATTGAAGTCAGCCAGCGGGTTAGACGGTTTCTACCACCGCCACAAACCAATCCTGGCGCTGTTGCAACGCCGCCCCGGCCTGCTGGGCGGTTGCCTGATCCTCAAAAAGTCCGAAAACGGTCGGTCCGCTTCCCGACATCAGGGATCCAGCCGCACCAAGCTCCAGCAATGAGCGCTTGATCTCGGCAATCACCGGAAAGGCAGGAATGGTAACTGATTCCAAGTCGTTGCCAAGAATTTTGCACAAGTCGACCAGATTTTCAAAAGAGTTAGAGAGTTTAGCCAGCCGATCTCGTTGTGTCAACTGCAAATTTTGGTACACCCATGCAGTGGAAACCGGCAGATTGGGATTAACCAGCACCACCCAGACATCCGGCACCTTGGCCAACGGAGTTAGCAGCTCACCAATCCCCTCGGCCAATGCCGTCTGGCCAAACACAAAAAAAGGCACGTCGGCCCCGAGTGTTACGCCGATTTCCATCAGCCGCTTACAGGAAAGCCCCAGGCCCAGCAGCTCATTGAGCCCCGACAATACCGCTGCACAATCGCTGCTGCCGCCGCCCAGACCTGCCGCAACCGGAATGTTTTTCGTAATCCCGATAGCAATCCCCTGGTCACTACCGGCAAGCTCCAGCAGCGCACGGGCCGCCTTCCAGGCGATATTCCCCTCGCCCTCCGGCACTCCTGCGCGACCACAGCTGACCCGGATACCGGGCTGTGTCACCAGACTGATCGTAACCTCATCACACAGATTGACACGCTGCATGATCATCCGCAGGTCATGATACCCGTTGGGGCGCTTGCCCACCACATCCAGACGGTAATTCACCTTGGCCGGAGCCTGCACAACGATGGTCTGAAGCATGGATTGTTCTCCGCTCATACAATCAAGGATAGGTAACACGGGAGCCTTTGTCTTACCCAAACGGGCACAGGAAATCAAGGCTAAAGCCCTTGCGGATAGACAGATTCACGGCTATACTTCCGCCGATATACTTATTAAAGGAGCCACTTACGATGTCCATGGCAATCCGTCTTCCAGCCGAGTGGGAAGAGCAGGACGGCATACTTTTGGCGTGGCCCCACGAGGCCAGCGACTGGGCTCCTCTGCTGCCCGAAGTGCGCCGGGTATACGTTGAGTTGATCAACGCCATCACCCGTTTTGAAGCGGTACTGCTGGCGGCGCCCGCCCCTGACGAGGCCCGCAGCTGGCTGCAACAGGCCGGCGCCCCCCTGGAACGGGTCAGGATCATCCCCGCTGCGACTGATGACACCTGGACCAGGGACTGCGGCCCGGTCACCGTCATGGTCAACAACCAGCCAGTCCTGCTTGATTTTGGTTTCAACGGCTGGGGGCTCAAATTTCCCGCCCAGCACGACAATCAGCTTACCCGCTGCCTGAAGGCTCAAGCTGCGCTGAAGCCCAGGGTCAACACCATCGGCCTGATTCTGGAGGGGGGCAGCATTGAAAGCGACGGCAACGGCACCATCCTCACCACCAGCCAGTGCCTGCTCTCACCCAACCGCAACCCCCAACTGGATCAGGATGAACTGACCGGGGCACTGCAATCCCTGCTAGGCGCCCGTCTGGTGCATTGGCTGGAGCATGGGCATCTGGCCGGTGACGACACCGACGCCCACATCGACACCCTGGCACGGCTTTGCCCCAACGACACCATTGTGTATGCGGCCTGCGATACCCCTGATGACGAGCATTATCAGCCGCTCAAACGGATGGAGCAAGAACTGGGTGCCTTGCGCACGCTGACCGGCCAGCCCTACCGGCTGTTACCGCTGCCCTGGCCACGTCCCTGCCATGACGGCGACGGCCGGCGCCTGCCTGCCACCTATGCCAACTTTCTGGTGATCAACGGCGCCGTGCTGGTCCCCACCTATGGGCAACCAACCGACAACGGTGCACTGGCCATGATTGGCCTGGCCTTCCCTGGACGTGAAATTATCGGGATTAACTGCCTGCCGCTGCTTGAACAGCACGGTTCACTGCACTGCATTACCATGCAGCTGCCCCGAGGAGTACTGCCATGAGCAGTCTGCCAATAGCCCTGATCCAACAGACCTGTAGCCTTGACACTCAGGCCACCCTCGCGGCCAGTTGCGACAAGATACGTCAAGCGGCCAGACAGGGAGCACGTTTAGTTGCATTACAGGAACTGCATAGCGGCCCCTATTTCTGTCAAACCGAGGAAACGGCCCAGTTTGACCGGGCTGAGCCGATCCCCGGCCCAACCACCACCCTGCTGGGAGATTTGGCCAGGGAGTTGGGGATAGTGCTGGTGGCCTCCCTGTTCGAGCGCCGGGCTGCCGGGCTGTATCACAACACCGCCGTGGTGTTTGAAACAGACGGCTGCATTGCCGGCACCTATCGCAAGATGCACATCCCCGACGATCCGGGCTTTTATGAAAAATTCTATTTCACCCCGGGTGACCTTGGATTCACGCCGATCCACACCTCGCTGGGCAATTTGGGAGTTTTGGTCTGCTGGGATCAGTGGTACCCCGAAGCTGCTCGCCTGATGGCCCTGGCCGGGGCTGATCTGCTGATCTACCCCACCGCGATCGGCTGGGACCCGGGCGATTCTGCTGAAGAGCAGCAGCGTCAGTGCGTGGCCTGGGAAACGGTCCAGCGTGGCCACGCCGTAGCGAATGGTCTGCCGGTACTGGCCATCAACCGGGTCGGCTTCGAGGCGTCGCCGGATCCAGCCGCCAGCGGCATCCGTTTTTGGGGCAACAGCTTTGTTGCCGGCCCCCAGGGAGAAATCCTTGCGCACGCCTCCAGCGACCAGGAAGAAATTCTTTCCCTTGAACTGGACCTGACCAGAAGCGAACAGGTCCGCCGCGTCTGGCCCTTCTTGCGCGACCGGCGCATTGACGCCTACCAGGATATTTTAAAACGCTTTCGGGATTGACGAGGAAACACACGACCATGCCCGACAACGCCCCCCTGTTGGACCATGCCTACCTGCGGGATAACTACCTGTCGGTGGGATTTGGCGACGTGTTGCGTGATGTTCTGATTACCATGCGACAACAGGCTGTTGAATATTTATCCGCTGCTCAGGATGCACTGAAGCATCAGGACCGGTCTGCCCTGGCAGAAACTGCCCATGCCCTGAAGGGTTCTGCAGGTTCGGTAGGGGCAAGCCAACTGGCAGCAACCGCCGAACGGCTGGAAATGGCCGCTCCCACCGAAAATCTGGCGGCCCTGTCCCGACGGGTGGCAGAGTTGGCGCTGGTAACGGCCAGAACCGACCGGGCCTTCGCTACAGAGCTTGAACGGCCGGCGGACGACGGCTGGCTGGATCTGCTGTAACCCGCTCATCCTTACGGCTGGCCGATGGTCTGCTTGGCCAGCCGCTGCCAAGCCGGCAGACTCCGTTCAATCATCCCCTGATCAACACAATAGGCGATCCGGAAGTAGCCCGGCGCACCAAAGCCCGATCCCGGCACCAGCAAGATCTGATGAGTCTGGGCCAGCTTGACAAATTCTACATCATCCTTGAGCGGCGACTGCGGAAACAGGTAAAAAGCGCCGTCCGGCTTGACCATGCTGAAACCGAGCCTGGTCAGATTGTCGTACAACAGATCCCGCTTCTGCTGATAAGCGGCGACATCGACGGAAACATCCTGCAGACCGGTGACCAACCGTTGCATCAGGGCCGGCGCATTAACAAAACCGAGTGTGCGATTACAGAACACCGCGCCTTCAACAAACTGCGTCGCCGTGGCCATACGCGGATTAACCGCCAGATAGCCGATCCGCTCACCAGCCAGGGCCAGATCCTTGCTATGGGAGGTGACGATCACACTATTCTCGATCAACGGGAAGACATTGGGCACCTGCTGTCCGTCATAGGACAGGCGGGCATAGGGCTCATCTGAAATAACGTAAATCTGGTGACTGGTGCGCAGCTGGGTTTGCTTTACCAGCTCCCCCAGGGCAGCCAGCTCTTCGGCACGGTAAATCACCCCGGTGGGGTTATTGGGAGTATTGATAATGATAGCCCGGGTCTTGGTGGTTATGGCCGCCTCGATGGCTGCCAGATCAAGACGAAAGGTCTCCCGGTTGGTCCAGACCTCCACCGGCACCCCGCCGTGATTATCGATGTAAAACTTATACTCCACAAAGTAAGGGGCCAGGATAATGACCTCCTCACCGGGATTCAGGATGGTTTTGAGTACCACATTCAGAGCGCCGCCGGCACCACAGGTCATGATTACCTGTTCGGCCGTCACCGGCAGACCCGCGTCCCGCGTCAACCTGGCTGCCACGGCAGCCCGGGTCTCGGGATAACCGGCGTTGTTCATGTAGCGATGCATTCCCGGCAGCGGATGATTTGCCAGCTGCCGCAGCACCTCGCCAAACGCAGCAGGGGGCTCCACGTCCGGATTGCCCAGGGTAAAGTCGTAGACATGCTCAGCGCCGTACTGCTGGCGCAGCTTCTCACCCTCCTCAAACATCTTGCGAATCCATGACGAACGAGAAATATGTCCAGCTATCTTGGTTGCTATGGCCATGCGATGGTCCTCTCACCGTATAGTAAATTTGTTCATTATCCTATCGTGGGCTGACTGCCGTGCGCACGTTGTCACCCGATCCAACCTTCCCGGATGGCTTTCAACATGACCGCACTCACCACGAACCAGGGGGCAAATCCAGACAGGCCCGGCCAACGAACGGCGTGGCGGAGAGTACGGGCAAGAGAAAGAACAGAAGCGGGCTTCAGCGAATGTTTTGTGCTCGCCGTCCCGTTTATTTCAGATAGGTCACCAGGTCGGCAGTAGCATCCTTCATCACCGCCCCCAACGCCTTCTGGAGCAGCTGTTGATGCAACTTCTCACGATCCCTGACCGCAAAATCAGAGACATTTTTACCATAGGTCAGCTTACGCACCAAGGCGCCGTTCTTCCAGAGCTCGAGCACGACCTGGATCTTACATTCCGCCTCGATCTTGACCAATGAGCTCACCTCGTCCAGCGAGACCGTGGCGCCGGTCAGCACCACCCCCTGCTGGACATCCTTGGGCAAACCCGCCACAATTTGTGCCGTATAGCCGGCCCTGAGCAGTTCCTGTTGCAGAGCATCACGCACCAACGTAGCCGGCGCAACCGAACTGACCACATTACCCTTGACCCTGCCATCGGTATCCTTGACTTCGCCATAAATAAACTGTACCCGCCCAAGGCCGGTCATGCCGTCAAGGTTTGATGCCAACAGCACGGTGCCTCCAGCCCCCTTGATCTCACTGGCCGGCTGATAGGACGGCTTCAGCACCAGATCGGTGGGGGCACAGGCTGACAACACCCCCGCTACCAGTAGCAGACAAGCTAACATCTTACGATTTAACAATTTTTTCATGACATCGCTCCTGTTTTCATTTACCGGCGTTACGAGTTTTCTACTCATATCAGTAGAGGAGCCCAACATTTGTTTAGTTGACAGAAATAACACTTAATTTTTCGTGCTTAGCTGCTTTTTACTGAAAAAATTTTACTTTCACCGCTCCCGTCCCGCCTCCTGAAACGCCTTGCTGATTGGCGAGAAGAAGTATTCCAGCACCGACCGTGTCCCCAGCTTGATTTCCGCAGTCACCTGCATGCCGGGTGTCAGTTTGTGCTTTAGGCCATCCGCAATCAGCTGCTGGTTTGACAAGGCCACCAGGGTACGGTAGTGCAGTTGCGTGCTGGCCTTGGTGGTCGGCACAATCCCCTGCTCCCCCATCTTGGCCTGCCCTTGGTTCTCGCTGGCATCGGCACTAACCTGATCAACAGTACCATCAATCATACCGTATTTTTGAAAGATGAAGGCAGAAAGTTTCAGTTTGACTGGCTGCTTTGGACGTACAAAACCGATATCTTCGGTGGAGACCCAGACTTCAGCTTGTAGCGGCTCATCCCTTGGCACCAGGGTCATCATGATCGTTCCCGGTGTCACCACGGTACCGGCGGTGTGAGTGGCCAGGTCCTTCACTACACCATTCTGAGGAGCTTTCAGCTCCAGCAGGTCATGGCGATGCTGCTGTTTGGCCAGTTCCTGCCTGATCTTTTCAAACTGCCCCATGGCCTCAATCCGCTCAATTTGAAGTTGACGACGATTGTCAGCCGTGATCTGGGCCGCTTTTTTCTGGGCCTGGTTGATAGTGGCCTGAGCGCTTTTGATGTTGAACTCCTGGGAACGCAGATCATGCTCCTTTTCAATCCGCTCACGCTGTTTTTCGGCAGCCTGGAGTTTGGCCACCATGCCGTCCCTGTAAAGGTCGGCATAAGCCTTCTCCTGTTACCACCAGTTCCTGAACACCGACGGCGTTGTTGTCGGGTGTGCCGCTGAAGGTGCGGGTGATCGGGTTGAAGCTGATCCAGGACGGCAGAGCTGTATTGTCCGGCCCGCTAACCCGGTAGGTCATGGCCAGCCCTTCGGGATCGATAAAGGCGTCATCCGGCAGCTTAAAGCTGAAGGAGGTGTCTTCGACAACGGTCTGATCAATGGATTCGCCGCCGGCCAACGGCGCCTGATTAAGCATCTCCTGCAGATAAACGGTCGTACCGTCGGCCAGTTGCAGGGCGCTGATAGGCAGGTCGCCGCGTGCGCCGGTCGGGTTGTAGTTGTTGATTCGTACGTGATCGCCAAGCGAGCCGTAGCTGATCAGCAGGTCGTCGCCATCCACGGTCATAGTGATGTCGTTGCGTGTGATGCCGTCGCCAAAGCTCAGGATATCCGTACCGTCACCAGCATAAATGGTGTCGTTGCCGCTGCCGCCGTAGATGTTATCGGCCCCGCCAACAGCAGCATTCGTATAAGCGAGATTACTGAAGTTTGAATTGTTCACACCCCAATCACGCAATGCGGCAGTCACGCTCGAATCGGCAAGGATGGTATCGTTGCCACCACCACCTACCAGCAGATCATTACCGCCACCGCCAAACAGGGCATCATTTTTATTTGAGCCATAGAGCTGGTCGTCGCCGCTGCCGGCCGAGAGCAGATCGCCCTTGGTGTTGATACTCTCTGCAATCTCTCCGGCGTTATGGCAAAGGGATTCAGCTCTTTTAAGGCATAGCGGTAGGCGAGGGAGTCGTTGGTGTTAAGGTCAATACCTTTTGCCATGATGATGATGGTGCTGACAGGGTAGATTGGCAGAGGATCAACGGTGATTACGGCAGAAACGGGTATCTTGTCGATGGCTTTACGAATACTGTTAATGTTTGAGTACAACGCTTCACGATTGTTTTTGGCAATCGGTGCGGAACTGCTCGATACCAGCAGTTTATTGAGTGTGTTGACCAGAGATTCAAAGGTGTAGTCGGCTGTACCGCTGATGGCCTTGAAGATAGTCTCTAGCTCACCTAGCACTGACGTAGCTGTTCCAGTCTGATAGCGTTTGTCCAGACGGATGAGCAGGTCGTACACGGCAAGGGCATCGGTCATTTGTGAGGAACCGTGGCCAAACACAATGCCAGGCATTGGACTTGCACTTTCAGTATATATTTCAACATGGCTCCCTTGCTGCTTCAGTCCAAAAGAGCTATCCATTGTGACAAAATTTGGTGCAGCAGAACCGAAAAAGTTTGTAATACTTCCAGAGTCAAATCTATCTCTGCCGCCTAGTATACTGAAAAGCTTACTGATATTTGATTCTGCGTTGCCACTTAACCCGGGAAGCAAACCTGTTGGATATCCAGCACCGTTTACGCTGTATGCCAAAGCCCCTGTTTCAGGAAAAAGTCGAGTAAAAGCTGCTGCCAGGTGTCCGCCCAAGCTATGCCCTGCTACAGAAAGAGGAGTAAGGCCATAAGTCAGTGCGCCCAACCCTTCGGCTCTTTTATCATTAAACACTTCACTGGATGGTTTAAGTTCAAGCTTGTACACTGTCCCTGATGGCTCGTCGATGAAGACATCACTGCGTTGACGCAGCCCAAGTTCTACAGGCCCAGCTACCGTCCCTAAGAGGACGGCTCTTTCTGCCGCCAATAGCCCTGTTTCCATGTTAAGACGATCAAGGTTGGCAGCCAGATAACTTTGCTTTTCAGGAGTTCTTAGACGCGCAAAATCGTTATACATATCAACTATTTGCTTAAAAGCCAGTCCATCAATTACAATGTCGCCTATATCGGTAAGAAAAAGATCCTGACCAAGCCCTTCCGTACCCCTCGCTGCATAAACATACTCACCTGTTTTCTTATTCTTAAAAAGAGTTGCAGAGAAGTTGCTGCCAGTGTTTTGCTGATGAGCAACAATTTGCCACGTAGCTACAAAATCGGCTGCCTGCGTAGCGGAAAAACTGCCGTTAAGCTCCTTGTCTTGAAGAGCTTTTATTACAGCCTTATCATCAACTAACAATTTTGGTACCTTATGAAAAAGCACATAACTTGCTTCGGCCAGCGCTGCCATATCATAAGCTTTTGTGAGATCACTCATTTAACTTCCCTCCCCATTCTTTCAAAGGCTAATTTATAATCTCCAAATTCTTCAATATTTGGCTTACACACTTCCGACCCTACCCACCATTTAAGATACTTCCAATCCTCGCCAGAACCTGTAAGCAAACTGCCATAGCCGGAAGCGACATAAACAAGCTGAATAACAATTTCATTCTTTACACTGTCAACAACTGACTCTTTGATTAGTCTTATTGGTAACAAAGGTGCTTCAATTTTTTGGTCATACCAAACAAAGCGTTCGTTTAGCCGATATCCTAGAATTACTCCTGGCGCATCATATGCTGCTGAATGTTCACTCCACGTTAGCGTCTCAGCCACACCGGGGTTTTCTTTCTTCCACTGCTCAGGGGTCTTGTACACCCAGAAACCGGCCTTGGTGGCACAGTAATACTTGTGCAGCAGCAGTGTAGGAATGTGATCCCAGAAAACCAACAGATACATAAAAAATGCAGCGGCAATTCCCCAACGCTTGACGCCACGCCCGTTTTTTCGAGCCCAACGGACTGTTGCTTTGACTATCCAGACTGAAACAGCCAAATAGATGCCAAAGGCCAAAAGAAACAGTAATCCGATCATTACGCCACCACCCTTTCAGATGCTTCAGCGTAGTTGTCGGCAAGAACAACGTCGTCACCATCACCGCCGACAAGTGTATCATCGCCGCTGTTGCCATAGAGTTGGTCGTTGTTGTTACCGCCATACAGCTTGTCATTTCCGGTGCCGCCTTCAAGGTAGTCGTCGCCATTAGCGCCGTAGAGAGTATCGTTTCCTCCAGCGCCATAAAAATGATCAGTGTAGCTATCACCGGCCATTACATCACTTGATTCACTTCCAAAAATAACATGACTCACTTTGGCAGTCGTAATTATGCTGCCCGATGGATATGCCAGCAGATTCTTGCGTGTTGCCAAATCCTGGAAATACCAAGATCTGCCTTCAAGTTCCGAACCACCACTTACAGATTGGGTGTCTGCACTGTTTGCCTTCATTACCCAGGTGAGCATGGCTGCACGATCAGCGATCCAGGAATCAGAAAGACTGCCCTTATCGGTGGTCAGGTTAAGCAGGTCAAGCTCACCGTTTTTGTTGGCATTGCTGTAGTCAAGGCCACGTATGGCAAAGGGATTCAGTTCTTTCAGGGCATAACGGTAGGCGAAGGAATCGTTGGTGTTAAGGTCAATACCCTTTGCCATGTTGATGATGGTGCTGGCAGGGTAGATTGGCAGAGGATCGACGGTGATTACTGCCGAGGAAGGTATCGTGTCGATGGATTTACGAATGTTCTTAATGTTTGAGTACAACGCTTCACGATTGTTTTTGGCAATCGGTGCGGAACTGCTCGATACCAGCAGTTTGTTGAGGGTGTTGACCAGGGATTCAAAGGTGTAGTCGGCTGTGTTGCTGATGGCTTTGAAGATGGGTTCAAGCCAAGCCATTGAATTACCAAGAGACTTATTGGCAAGGCCTTTATCTAATCGCAAGAACAGGTCATAAACTGCCATTGCATCAGTCATCTGTGAGGAACCGTGCCCCCCAGCATTGCCTTTCATTGTTTCGGTTTGTATGTGCTGTGTCGCACCGGGTTGATGCAGGCCGATCCACCAGTCTTGGGCCACAAAGTCCCATCCGGCGGAACCGATCAGGTTGGTAATAATGTCGGGGTTAAATGAACTTGCCCCACCCAGCAGGCTGAAAAGATGATCTACGTTCGTTGGGCCATTCCCGCCAGCACCGATTGCCAAACCATCGCCAAAACCGGCACCGTTGATCATGAGAGCTTCAGTTACATCATTTGGGAACAGTCGCGAAAAGGCTGCCGCAAGATGGCCACCAAGGGAGTGCCCAACAACGGTAACAGATGAGGGGTTAATACCGAGGCCTGCACTGCGTTCGTCATTGAAAACCTGATTTGATTGATAGTTAAAGTTTATCTTACGGACCTTGCCCAGCGGTTCATCAATTACAATATCAGTGCGAGATTGCAGATATTCCCTATAAGCAAGCACAGCAAGCGGCCCCCCTGCTATGGCAGCAGCATAGGCAGCAGTTAAGGTGTAATCTGTTTCTAAAATGGCAACCTGATATGCCGACCCTTTTGGTGCCTTCAGTTGCTGCCAGTAGTTGTACATGTCTACAATCTGGTCCATGGCCAGACCATCACGGACTATGTCAAGAAGATCGGCATCTGCCAGATCATCATAAACCGTTGTCAATCCTGTTTCGGTACCACGAAACGCCAGCACGTACTGGTCGGGATTGTTTGAATCCTTTGCATGAAACAGGGTGGCAGAGAAGCCGTTTTCTGTGTTCTTCTGATGACTGGCAACTGACCATTGAGAGGTGATTGAGGTGGCTTGGTCGCCTTTTATCTTTGGGCTTAACCGTTCCAAACGCCCTAACACCATATCTGGCGTTACAACCTTTTCAGCTCCTGAAAGCCAAAAGTCAGCATAACTTGCTTCAGCTAATTGTGTTAATTGATAAATATCATTATTATTTATCACGTTTATATCCCCCGAATTCTTTTATAAGTTCAATATTTTTAAAGAACATAATTTCGTTTTCATCCGAATGACTGCATTTTGAGTTTGTTAGCCACACCTTATAACTTTTCCACCCGTAGGGTGTTCCTAAAAATGGATTGCCATAACCAGAGCTAAAATCAGTCCAACGAACTATAATTTTTCCGGTTTTTATATCTATAATTTCAGATATTCGCTTAATTACATTGTTTTCAATTGGACCTTTTTCTTTAACCACCCATATAAACCTAGAATTTATATACTCATTTATTCCTATTTCTTCATCTAGGTTACTATTTATATCTGGGCGTTTTTCCGGTCTATTCTTGTCATTGTAAGGCATTAAAGTTTCCGCCACGCCTGGGTTTTCCTTTTTCCACTGTTCAATGGTCTTGAAGATCGTTACCTTTGCCTCTTCCCGACAATATTTCTCAAAAGTACGTTTAGTCTGCACGTACTCCCAGAACATTGTGGTAACCGGTAGGGTGACGACGATGGCAGCCAAAATTCCGGCGACCAGCTTTTTTTGAGGAGCTGCGCGTAGAACGCGATAAACAATCAAAACTGATATGAGGACATAGCCGCCCAAAACTGCAAAGACCAGTAATCCGGCCATCACGCCACCACCCTTTCAGATGCTACAGCGTAGTTGTCGGCAAAACAAAGCATCCCGCCTAACAGCTCATCATTACCACCCAGGCCGGCAATCAGGTCATTCCCCTCACCGCCGTCGATGTAATCGTTGCCATGGGTGCTGGCAGCCTGCCCGTCGGCATCACCCTGGATTACATCATTGCCGGAGCCGCCAACAATCGAATCATTACCGCCTTCGCCATACAGCACATCATCACCGCTGCCGCCGTCGACACTATCCGTCCCGCCACCGGCATAAATGATGTCGTTGCCGCTACCGCCGTAGATATTGTCATTCCCTGCAACTACAGCAGTATCCAAACCGATGTCAGTGATCAGCAGGGGTCAGTTCTCCATTTTTCATATTTTCAATTCCTTCCTGATTGCTTCAACCTGCTTCTGCAGTGCAGCATCCAGCGCAATCTTGGCTTTTATCCGACGGCTTGCTTCGCATAGCGCTGATTCACGCATGCCAAATAGTTTTCCAATTTCCTTTAGTCGCAATCCACTGTGCTGGTGACAAAGATATATGCCCAGTTGACGGGCCAGTTTATCGTCACCAACAGCAATATTTCTTGCGCCTTGCATGATCTTGTCCGGTGACGGTCTGCTCTTCAACTGATGTAACGCGGGTATGCCGTCTGCTGCCCGATCACCAGGAATGTGATCCTTGGTTGTCTTTGCAATGAAGGCGGTGCTACCTAAAATCGTGCTTGCCACCGTCTCTTTGAGCGGGCTTTCATATGTTTTGTCGATACGTTCTTTAACAAACAGCCGATAGTTGTCTCTGCAATTATCGAAGTATCCGAGGATGAAGCCGGTGTTAAGCCATGTTGGTGGAGTAGTGGTACCGATGTAATATCGATAGCTTGACCACGGGTGTTCTTCTGGTTGCGCCACCATTGCTGCTCTCACAGGATTAAGGTGCAGGTAACGGGACAGCTCTTGTGCATAGGTATCCGCTTCCACGAGGATTGCCTTGTATCTGCCTTGAAACAAATGTCCGGTCCGTTTTCTCTTGATGTTGAAATAAGTGGTATATGCGCCGTTTATGTGCCGCATGATCTGGGACAGATTCCCTTGTGGTGTTTCAAGCAGTAGGTGGTAGTGGTTGCTCATCAGGCAATAAGCATGGATCACCGCGCCGTATCTGACTGTTGATGATTCAAGGTAGGAAAGGAATTTTTCCCTGTCTCGATTGCTTTTGAATACATCCCGCTGTTCATTGCCACGCGAGGTCACATGGTAAAAAGCGCCGGGGTATGTAATGCGTAGTGGACGGGCCATTGGTTCGCTCGTATCTTGGTTCAGCTAGTCGAAATTCCGTGAATTATGGAGAACTGACCCCTATGCTTCTTATAGAAGCCCAACAGCATCTTGGCCAGGGTGCTCTTACCGCAACCTGATGGCCCCATCAGAACGCTTAGGTGACCTGCTTTGAAGGAAATGTTTAGATTGCGGTACAGGTAGGGGTGCTCTGGTGAGTAGCGGAAGCTGACATCATTCAGCTCAATGCTGCCCCCCTGGGTTGATTGTGCCCTGGCCGGGGTAAGGGCATAGGGCTCTGTGGGCATATCCATGATATCGCCCAGACGCTTGACCGCAATATCAGCCTGCTGGAATTCCTGCCACAGTCCAACCAGTCGCAGCATCGGCTGACTCATCCTTCCGGCAAACATCTGAAAGGCTACCAACTGGCCGATGGTGAAGCCATCGTTCCTCATAACCAGCAATGCACCTACCACCAGTATGGCCAGGGTCATAGCCTGTTCAAGGCTGTTGGCAACCACGTTGTAACCGTTGGAGAGCTGGCGGGTGGTGAACCCGGCTGCCAGGTAGGAGGCGATGTAGTCACCATAGCGTTTCTCCAGTACCGGCTCCATCTGCAGTGATTTTACGGTGGACATGCCGGAGACGTATTCAGTGACAAAGGCCTGGTTTCTTGCACCCAGCAGAAACTGTTTGTTCAGACGATCACGGAAGACCGGGGTGACCAGTAGACTGATAAAGGCGATCAAGCCCAGCATGCCTACCGAGATCAGGGAGAGCTGCCAGCTGTACCAGAACATCACCCCAAGGAAGATCAACAGAAACGGGAAATCAAGCAGCAGGGTGACGGCGGCACCGCTGACAAACTGACGGATGTTTTCCACCCCCTGCATACGGGCCACCAGTACACCGGTGGGGCGGTGTTCAAAGTACGGTAGTGGCAGCCTAAGCAGATGTCCGAATACCTTGGTACCCAGCACGGCATCAATCCGGTTGCCGGTATGTAGCACCAGATACTGACGCATCCAGGTCATGATGGCGCTGAAGACCATGAAGATCAGCATGCCGACACCGATCACGATCAGGGTACTTTGGCTCTGGTGGACGACTACCTTATCAATGACGACCTGCGTAAAGAGGGGCGTGGCAAGACCGACCAACTGAAGTAGCAGCGAGGCCAGCAGGATATCCCGCCAGATGCTTTTGTGCTTGAGCAGTTCGGGGATGAACCACGTAAAACCGAAGCGCTGTTGCTGAGCCCCCCCGGCAGGGGCATCGTCGTCCTGCAGGCCGGTCTTCTGACGTGACTCATCCCGCGAGATCATGGTCAGTTGCGGCAGAAGACGCTCTGCAATGGCGCTGCTATCGATGGTTACCGGGGTATGAGATCCTGGCCGGAAGTACATAACCCGTTCACTGTCGGCCTTGATGATCAGTATGGGGCATAACACCTCAACAGCTTCTGCCTGGGTATCAGCAGCATCCGGCTCAGCCGAAGGCTGCTCCGGCTGCAGATAGGCGATGGCTGGCAGTGGGATATCCTGCAGACTGCCGCTGGCAGGGATCGGCAAGCCACCCACCTTGAAACCCAGGGCGGTCAAGGCGGTGGTCAGGGTGACACGGGTTGATGGAGGGGGGAATTGCCGCTGGATCAGGACAGGATCAAAGGGGATGCGGTGCAGTTGACAGAGGCTGCCCAGCAGCCAGAGCAGGTCGGGGTCAGCGAATTGGGCGTTGTCATGACCGGCATCAGGCGTTTTGGTGGTTTTGAAAAGCTGCACTGGCACACTCGCATTGCATGAAATCAAAACCCGTACAAGCTACCGTATAATTATAATTTGTCAAATAGTAACAATAAAATAATTTAATATACCAGAAATGCAAAATGTTATTTAATAATCAGGCTGTTGCTGCACGACACGTCAAGTTCAAGCCACACCTGTCAACAGATTCTATGCAACCAGACTATTAGCTTGCAATTGTACAGAGTTTGACCTATAAAGAACGTTCGCCAAAAGCGGCCATTCGCCGCCAACTCCTTGCTCCGGGCAGACCGGGGCTATCAAATCCGTGAGGAGGATTTATCATGAGGAAGTACGAAACCATCTTCATCCTCCAGCCGGACCTTGGTGAGGACGACGTCAAGATCGTCACCGACAAGGTTCAAGATGTGGTTGCATCCTACAAGGGTGATTTCCACCGGCTGGACGACTGGGGATCCCGCAAGCTGTCTTACTCGATCCGCAAGTTCCCCCGTGGGCGCTATTTTTATCTGCGCTTTGATGGTGAGGCCGCCCTGGTAGCAGAACTGGAGCGCCGGCTGCGTCTTGACGAAAAGGTGCTGCGCTACCTGACCGTCAACATCACCGATGAGCCGGAGAAGAAGGTGGCCGAGCGCAAGCCGGCAGCCGAAACGACCGAAGCTGCCGAAACCGCGGCCGAATAACGTTCCTGGAGGATGATACCCATGAGTGAGACCACGACAACGACAGCTGCACCTGAACATACCCGTCCTTCCGGCCCACGCCCCAGCGGTCCCCGCCCTGATCGTGGCGGCCCCGGCGGCCCCCGCAAAAAACGTCCCTTTCAACGCCGCAAGGTGTGCCGTTTTTGCGCAGAGAAGGAAATGACCATCGACTACAAGGACCCCCGCACCCTGCGCTATTACATCACCGAGCGTGGCAAGATCGTACCGCGGCGGATCTCCGGCAACTGTTCCAAACACCAGCGCGAGATCACCGAGGCGATCAAGCGGGCCCGCAACCTGGCATTGCTGCCCCTGGCAGCAGGCCACGCAATGCCCTAACGGAACAGAGATTTGAGCACCACTTTTCAGCCACGGACAGGCGCCGGGCAGTACCTGCGTGCGGTACTGCTCGGCGCTGCTGGTTCCGGTGTGCTGTTCAGCGCCAGCATGGCGGTTCCGCTTATCGGCTTTGTTGCCGGATTTCTGGCAGCGACGCCGCTTTGTTACACCCGCCTGACCGGTGGACGCCGGGCGGCAGTGCTGGCCGCTCTGATTGCCGCCCTCCTGGTGGGGCTCGGCTTTAAGCCGCTGGCCGGACTGTGGTTTTTTGTGCAGTGTGGTTTGATCGGCCTGTTGCTGCCCGAACTGATGCTGCGGGGCATGACATCATCCCGGGCACTGCTCTGGACCACCGCAGCAGCCACGGTTGGCACTGCGCTTGTGGCGTTCAGCATGGCTGCAACAGCCGGGCAGGAACTGCTGGCCATGGCCCAGCAAGAGATCAGCACCGGCATGAACCAGGCTTTGCGTCTTTACGAGCAACAACAGGGTCTGTCACCAGAGGATCTGGAAACCATCAAGCAGGGCATGCAGACGATCAGCACCACCCTGCTGCGCATCTTCCCTGCCCTGGCCAGCCTGAATCTGCTGCTGGTCAGCGCAATCAGCCTGCTGTTCCTGCAACGGATGGCGGCTAAACAGGGACTGGCGCTGGGATTTGCTCCTTTTCGCACATTCCGCGTGCCGGAACCCCTGATCTGGTTTTTGATCACAGCCGGTTTCAGCCTGCTGGCTAAAACCCCGTTGGTGACCACGCCGGCGATGAATATTCTGGCACTGCTGGCAGTACTATACTTTTGCCAGGGGCTGGCAGTCGTGATCACCCTGATTGAGCGCACCCCTTACACTGGCATCCTGAAGGTTCTGCTGACCTTCCTGTTGCTGCTGCAACCCTATTTACTGCCATTGATTAGCATCTTGGGCATTTTTGACCTTTGGGGTGAATTCCGCACCCCTCGCACCAAGCAGGAAGAAAACCTGTAAACCAGGCTCGAAAGGAGTAGCACCCGATGAAAGTGATTCTGCAGGAAAACATTGAAACTCTGGGTCAGATCGGCGATCTCGTCAAGGTAGCCCCCGGCTATGCCCGCAACTTCTTGCTCCCCAAGGGGTTTGCCATTGAGGCCACCGTGAAAAACGCCAAGGCCATGGAGCATGCCAAGCGCCAACTGGCCTACAAGAAGAACAAGACCCTGGAGGCTGCCAAGCAACTGGCTGCCAAACTGGAAGCTCTGAACGTTACCCTGTCGCACCAGTCCGGTGAAGAAGGCAAACTGTTCGGTTCCGTTACCACCATGGAGATTGCGGCATTCCTCAAGGAACATGACCTGGAGATCGATCGCAAAAAGATGACGCTGGCTGAACCGATCAAGCAGCTGGGTGACTACACCGTGCCGGTGAAGATCCACCCCGAGGTAACCGCCAAGCTGAAGGTACAGGTAATTGCTGCCTGATCCGTACCGTTACTGCAATTTTCAACCCGCCACCCACCTGTGGCGGGTTTTTTTGTATCTGAAAGCCCTGAGCTGTTGACAACCCGGCAGACAGGGGGGAAAATACCGAGGCTATGGACACCGTCACCCTTGAAGTACTTGTCATCCTCGTGATGATCGGCCTGAATGGATTTTTTTCCATGGCCGAATTCGCCATCATCTCGATCCGCAAAGGGCGTATCGCCCAACTGATTGCCGAGGGTGACGAGCGTGCGCGGATTGTCGAGGGATTCCAGCAAGACCCCCACCCTCTGCTGGCAGTCATCCAGATCGGCGTCACCGTGGCAGGCACCGCTGCCTCCACAGTAGGCGGCATCATTGCCATCCAGCACCTGCAGCCGGTGATCGCCACCCTGCCCTGGCCAGTGCTGCGCCAGACAGCTGAACCCCTCTCGGCCCTGCTGATCGTGGCTCTGGTCTCCTATCTTTCCCTGATCATCGGTGAACTGGTCCCCAAGGCGATCGGCCTGCAGTATGCTGACCGGATAGCTTTACGACTGGCCCGTCCCATGCAGATTACCGCACGTCTGACCGCTCCGGCAGTAGCGGTGCTGACCTGCTCAACCAAATCCGTCCTGGCTGTCCTGGGACTTAAGGGTGAGCAGGACGCCTTTGTCACCCGCGAAGAGGTGCAGCACATTGTGGCGGAGGGGCAGGAAAGTGGCGTGTTTAGTGAGGCAGAACACGAATATATCCGTAATATCTTCGAATTTACCCACACCTGCGTCCGTGAGGTGATGGTGCCACGCACCCGGATGGTGGCTCTGGACCAGAAATCCCCACGTGCTGAAATTCTGCAGGTTTTACTGGAAACCCAGTATTCCCGCTACCCGGTCTACCGCGACAGCATCGAGGATATTGTCGGCGTAGTGCATACCAAGGACCTGCTGGGCAGGCTGGTACGAGGCGAACCGGTTCCGCTTGCCGAACTGTTGCGACCACCAGTCTTTGTGCCCGAGGGAAAAAAGGTCAATGACCTGCTGAAAGAGATGCAGCGCACCCGCAACCACATGGCCCTGGTGGTGGACGAATACGGTGGTCTGGCTGGCCTGGTCACCACCGAAGATCTGCTTGAGGAGCTGGTTGGCGAGATCGAGGACGAGCACGATGCTGGCGAGCCGGAGATGCTGCAACAGCTGGATGACGGCAGCTGGCTGGCGGACGGCATGCTGCCGGTCTTTGATTTAAAGGAATTGTTAGCCATCAAACTTGATGACGACCTGCCCTATGACACACTGGCCGGCCTGGTACTGCACGAGTTGGGGCATCTCCCGGATCAGGGTGAGGCGGTAACCTGGCAAGGTTATCAGCTGGTCTGCGACGAGGTGACCCGCACAGCGGTCCTGCGGGTACGGATTATCCCGCTTAGCCAAGAGACCCCCTAACAGGCACCGCCCATGACTATCAAACGCTTGTATCTGAAGATTATCGGACTGCTGCTGATAACCGTCACCGTTTTTTTTCTGGTGATTGGACCACTGCTGCCCCGCCTGGTGGATATCAGCACCTATCAGCAGCAGATCATCACCCTGCTGGAAGATGCACTCAAACGCAAGATCAGCCTGGGAGAGCTGCGTTTCGCCTGGCGATTTGGACCGGAATTTGTCATTCAAAACCTGCACGTGCGTGAACGGACCTCAACCGATGAGTTTTTGACTGCCCGCAAGGTCACCATTCGGCTGGGTCTGTTACCGCTGCTGCGGCGTCAGGTGGCACTGCGCCAAATTGTGGTAGACGGTCTGCAGGCCCGCATTGTCCGCGATGCAGAGGGTGCATTGAACATCGGTGATCTGCTGGAACCGCAGGCTGGCAGCGTTGATCTGCAAGTCGGCAGCATCAAGCTGCACCAAGGCAGTATTGCCTGGCAGGATCATGCCTGTGACGACGGCGTGCACAAACTCAGCCTGTCTAACATTGAGCTTGCTCTGGGCCGCCTCAGCCGCGGCAAAAAATGTACCTACAAACTGTCTGCCACCCTGGGTAACGGGAGTATCAAGGGTGCAGGTTCCATCAAATTTCCGCAGACGGGTGAGCCTTTCAAGACAGCCTTGCAGGTCAACGGCAACCTCGCACTGAAACAGCTGAACTATGGCGCTTTGTGGCCCTACTATGGTCAGTATATCCCCTTTGACCGCCCAGGCGGCACTCTCGACCTGGAAGTCCAGATGAAGGGAACGCCGGACCGTTTTACGGGCAAAGGCTTGCTGAGACTACACACTGCGAAAGTGGTCTGGCCCACGGTATTTCACGGGCCGGTGGCGCCCAAACTGGCACAGGTCCAGTTCGAGCTGAAACGAACGCCAACCAGTATCGATCTGCCGGTTATCCAGCTCAATGCAGACGGGTTTGCCTTCCGTGGCAGCCTCAAACTCTCTGACCTGCTGTCCAGCGATCCGTACCTGGCAGCCAAAGGGATCTCCGAACCATTCGAGTATCAGGAGGTCCGTTCGTATATCCCCTTCGGCATCATCGCGGATGAGGCGACAGACTTCATCAAATACAAGATCAGGGCCGGACGTTTCGAGCTGGTAAACGGCACCCTGGAGGGACGTTTCTCAAAACTGGTCCACTTTACCGAGGGCGATAACGCCAATGCCCTGTTCATCAACGGCACGGCTGAGCGGGCGGTCATCAGCTACGGGGCACCCACCCCCAGCTTCAACAATCTCAAAGGCAATCTGGAGATGAAGGGCCGCAATTTCAATCTGCAGGGCATGAGCGGTGCCTTTGGCGGTTCACCGTTCACCATGCAGGGCAGCATCACTGATTACTCCACCCAGAATGTGCCGTCAACATACCCGTTTCAGATGGAAATCACCCCCAAACCAGCAGAGATCGCCTGGTTAGCGCGACAGGTGGGCGCGGACAAACTGACGTTCTCAGGCAATTCAAGCCTGCGCCTGACCGGTGAAGGAGAGCTCAAAGCGTATCGTCTTTCCGGGGACTGGCAGCTTAACCAGGCCACCTACGAGTTCCCGTCTGTAATCCGCAAGCCGGCCGGCATCGCAAACAACCTGAGCTTCAGCAGTCAAATCAACAAACAGGAAACCCGCCTGACGGCTCTTGCCTACAGCTTGCCCCCCTTACAGCTTTCAGGGCTGGCCACCTTCCGTTACGGCGCTGCTGCTCCGCACCTCTCGTTCGAAGTCCAGACCAACAGCTTTGCCTTGTCCCCGCAGGTGCCGATCCTGCCGGACTGGCAGCAGTTCCAGCCGAAAGGAGTGGTTCAGGCACACCTTTTCGGCACTGGTGACCCACGCGACTTCAGTGCCATGCTGTACAATGGCGCCATCCGGCTAAGCGGTTTTTCGGTCAGACCGCTGGCAACCCACCCCCCACTCTCCGCCATCAACGGCCAGATCTCCTTCAAAGGCAACAGCCTGTCGACTTCCAGCATCGCCGTGCGCTACGGGAAGACCGCCCTGGAATTGCGCGGCCGGATCGCCTCCTTGAAAAGCCCGGAAGCCGAACTATTCATCAGTTCTCCCGAACTGCAGCTGGGAGATTTCGGCCTCAAGACGAACGAACTGCTCTCTATTCGCCAGTTCAGCACCAGCCTGGCGTTCCGCAAGGGGTTGTACACCATCCGGAATCTGTCTGGGCACCTTGGGGAAACCATCTTCAGTGCTGCCGGCACGATCCGTCCGACCCCGGAACCCGACATCAGCCTGCGTTTAACCGCCAACCATCTCAACATCGATGAATGGCTGCCCCTGCTGATGCCACAACAACCGGCGACTCCTGCTACAGCTGAACGTCGTGACACGGTCAAACCATTCAAACTGCACGGACAGCTGACGGCTGATACCGGCAGCTTCAGTGGTTTGCACTTCAGCAAGCTCAGGGCACTTTTCTTGAACGATGGTGATTTACTGCGCCTGCAGAACCTCGAAACCAGGATATTTGGTGGTCAGCTTGCTGCGCAAGGCCAGTTGGAACAGGTCACCGGGCAGCCGCTGAAATGGGCGCTGACCATGGCGCTGGACCGGGTAAAATCTGATGAGTTACTGCACAGTTTGGGGATCAGCCGCGAAATAAGCGGGCTAACGACCATCAAGGGCAGCCTGCGAGCGCAAGGGGAGACCCTGGAAGAACTGAAGCGGACAACTGCGGGGAACCTTTCGCTCAAGATCGAACGAGGCGTGTTACGGCGTTTCAATTCTCTCTCCAAGGTGTTTTCACTCTTGAATGTCTCACAACTGCTGACATTCCAGCTGCCAGACATGTCAACCGAAGGTATGCCGTTCAACCAGATTACGACCACCGTCGGCATCAAGGATGGGCTCGTGACCACCCGCGATTTCTTCATCGAGAGCAACGCCATTCATCTCTCCATGGTGGGCAAGATCAACTTCATCAAGGAGGATATGGACCTGCTGATTGGAGTCCAGCCACTGCAAACTGTGGACAAGGTCATCAGCCGGATACCGGTGGTGGGCTGGATACTGACCGGCGGCGATGGCAGCCTGATCACCACCTATTTCGAGGCGAAAGGCAGTTGGGCCGATCCGCAGGTCACCGCTATCCCGGTCAAGAGCATGGCGAGTGGCACCCTGAACATCTTCAGACGGGTCTTTGAACTGCCGGTGCGTCTGTTTACCGATAGTGGCGAGGTGATTCTGGGGAACCAGAAGGAACGGCCAAAGGCCAAGCAGGAGTAGTAACGTTAGTAAATCTGGTAGTTGGCAGGATCGCTGAAGAGTTGTTTCAAAAGCAGGTTATTCAAATGATGGCCCGTCTTGTGGGCCTCCACCTTACCGAGGATCCGGTAGCCACTGGTATAGAGGTCACCGATCAGGTCCAGAATCTTGTGATTGACCAATTCCTTCCGATAGCGTAACCCCTGGGGGTTCAGTATCTGATCCTCACCCACCACCACGGCGTTGTCGAGGGAGCCCCCCTTGGCCAGTCCCATCTTCTTGATCGCCTCAATCTCCTCCAGCATGGCAAAGGTGCGTGAATTCAGGATCGAGAAGGCGTTCTCCACGTCGGGTACCCGCCTGCGCTGTAGCCCAACAGGCTGACGGAACTCGATGGTCATGGTGATATCCAGTGTATTGAGCGGCTTGATCCGCACCCAGGCGTCGCCATGACTGGCCTCAACCGGTTTCATAACCTTGAGGTAGACTTGCTGTTCGGGGAATTCATAGATGCCGGCCTTCCACATCCCCTGGTAAAACTCCCAGGCGGAACCATCCAGAATCGGCACCTCGGGACCATCAATATAAACCAGACAGTTGGTAATGCCTGCAAAGTAGAGGGCTGCCATCAAATGCTCAATGGTGGAGACCGTTGCACCATCCTTGGCAATCAGGGTGGAAAGCCGGGTATCGGCCACCTGATCATAACGGGCCGGAATCTGAACACCATTCATCACAAAAACAATCCCCTGCTCACGGCGGGGCAAAAATTCAAGATTGACCGGGTGACCGGAATGCAGGCCGATGCCGGAAAGTTTAAAGATACGGTTGATGGTGGTCTGGCGTTTGATCATAGGTGCTTATCTCATGATTTCGGGTTAGCGTCAACGAAGCGCTGCTTCAACTCCTGGTGTTCCTTGTGCAAGGCATCGTACTTCTGTTCCAAACCCTTTAACTGATCAAACAGGCAGGCGATAGCAGTGGCCGACGGGTCAGGCAGTTTGCCGTGTTCGAGATCAGGCCGGCCATCCCTGGCGCCTTCCGACGCCAAAACGATCTTGCCCGGAATCCCGACCACCGTGGCGTTGGGGGGTACCTCCCGCACCACCACTGAGTTTGAACCGATCTTGGCACCCCGCCCGACGGTGAACGGCCCCAGCACCTTGGCCCCGGAGCCGATCACCACCTTGTCCTCCAGGGTCGGGTGACGTTTGACCTTATCCCAGGTAACCCCACCCAGGGTGACACCATGGTACAGGGTCACATCATTGCCGATTTCAGCGGTCTCACCGATCACCACACCCATGCCGTGGTCAATAAAAAAACGTTTGCCGATGGTGGCCCCGGGATGGATCTCGATGCCGGTCAGAAACCGTCCCAGGTGCGACATCAACCGTCCAAGGAAGTACAGCTGGTGAATCCAGAGCCAGTGAGCAAAACGGTGAAACCAGACTGCATGCAGACCAGGATAGCAGAACAAAACCTCCAATGCGCTGCGGGCGGCCGGATCACGATCAAAGACCGAGTTGATATCATCACGGATTTGGCGAAACATAGGCGCCACCTCATCTATTCGAGATACTGCTACGTAGCATACCGGACAAAATGAGTCAACTTTACTACTCCAACTTAAGACTCGACAAATACCGCTGTTTTTCATACTATGCCAAAGATTTTGTATACACTATCGGACAGTGTTCCGAACCTTCTATCGAAAGGAGTTTTACGCATGTCAACCAAACCGTTCGTGTACCAGGAGCCGTTCCCGCTTGGCAAGGATGAAACCAGCTACTACAAGATTGAAGGTTCGGAGAAGTATGTCTCCGTTGCAGAATTTGACGGCAAGCCGGTGGTCAAGATTGATCCCGAGGCGCTGACCGTGCTGGCCAATCAGGCCATGAAGGATCTCTCCTTCCTGCTGCGCCCCAGCCACAACGAGCAGGTTGCCAAGATCCTGGCCGATCCAGAGGCATCCCAAAACGACAAGGGCGTTGCCCTGGCCTTCCTGCGCAATGCCATGGTTTCTGCCAAATTTGAACTGCCCCTCTGCCAGGATACCGGCACCGCCACCATCGTGGCCAAGAAAGGTCAGCAGATCTGGACCGGCGGCAACGACGAAGAATATCTCTCCAAAGGGGTCTACAAGACCTATACCGAAGAAAACCTGCGTTACTCCCAGACCGTGGCTCTGAATATGTACGATGAGGTCAACACCGGCACCAACCTGCCGGCCCAGATCGACATCATAGCCACCAGCGGCGATTACTACAAGTTCCTGTTCATGGCCAAGGGTGGCGGTTCCGCCAACAAGACCATGTTGTATCAGGAGACCAAGGCCCTGCTGACTCCTGATAAACTTGAAAAGTACCTGATCGAGAAGATGAAGTATCTGGGCACCGCCGCCTGCCCTCCCTACCATATCGCCTTTGTGATCGGCGGCACCTCTGCCGATGCCTGCATGAAGACCGTCAAGCTGGCCACTGCCCGCGACATCGACGCACTGCCCACCGAAGGCAATGCCCACGGCCAGGCCTTCCGTGATGTCGAGCTGGAAGACAAACTGCTGATAGCCGCCCAGAAGCTGGGGATCGGCGCCCAGTTCGGTGGCAAATATTTTGCCCATGACGTCCGCGTGATCCGCCTGCCCCGCCACGGCGCATCCTGCCCGGTCGGTATGGCAGTTTCCTGTTCTGCAGACCGTAACCTGAAGGCCAAAATCACCAAAGACGGCCTCTTCATCGAGCAGCTGGACCGTGATCCGGGCCGTCTGCTGCCTGAGCAGTACCGCATGGCCAAGCATGAGCATGGCCACAAGGTTGACCTCTCCAAACCCCTGGCTGAGACCCTGAAGGAACTGTCCGGCCTCAAGGTGGGTGATGCCCTGCTGCTGAACGGCACCATCGTGGTCGGCCGCGACATCGCCCATGCCAAGTTCAAGGAGATCCTGGACGCAGGCCAACCGCTGCCCGAGTACCTGACCAAGTACCCGATCTACTACGCTGGTCCGGCCAAGACCCCGGCCGGCAAGCCCTCCGGCTCCTTCGGCCCCACCACGGCTGGCCGGATGGATTCCTACGTGGATCTGCTGCAGAGCAAGGGCGGCTCCATGATCATGATCGCCAAGGGCAACCGCAGCCAGCAGGTCACCGACGCCTGCAAAAACTATGGCGGCTTCTATCTGGGCTCCATCGGTGGCCCGGCTGCCATTCTGGCAGAAGAGAACATCAAGAAGGTTGAGTGCATCGACTTCCCTGAGCTGGGCATGGAAGCGGTCTGGAAGATCGAGGTGGAGAACTTCCCGGCCTTTATCCTGGTGGATGACAAAGGCAACGACTTCTTCAAACAGCTGGGTCTGTAGTCGCTGGCAACCTGAAGTAAGCATACCCCCGGCAACGGTGTTGCCGGGGGTATGCTTGTGCCTCTGTTGCAAATCTGACGGGCACTGGTATAGTGTATCTGCAACTATCAAAACCAAGGAGTCCGCTGATGAAACGTATCCTGATCCTGTCACTTTGCGCCATGATCCTGAGCCTGAGCACCGCTGCCTGGGCCAGCCTGGATGGCTTTCTCGCCAACCTGAACGTACAGGCTCAAGCTGACTTACCAGGTTTCAGGGCTGGCATCTCGGCTCAATTTGGCGTACCACTACCGCAGGTTGAGGCGGTCTTTGCCCAGGTAGCCGCACCGGCTGATGTTTTTATGACCTTCCAACTGGGCCAGATGTCCAACATGCCCACCCAGACGGTGCTACAAACCTATCGTACCAGCAAGAGTAAGGGCTGGGGTGCCATGGCCAAGGAGTTGGGGATCAAGCCAGGTTCTGCTGAGTTCCATGCTCTGAAGAGCGGTAATCTGCGCTACACCGGCCAGCAGGGCGGTGGTGGCGACGGTGGTAAAGGCAAGGGTAAGGGCAAAGGTAAAGGCCACAACAAATAGCGAGTAACCTCCCCAGACGTCGTAAAAACGCCCCGTCAGAGACTTCTGACGGGGCGTTTGCGCATCCTAAAATCCAAAAGACAAAGTGTATCAGGTACCGGCCAACTCCTCAGTGCCGCTATAGGCGATCTCCTTGGAACGTTTCATGGTTGACCGGCCATCGAACTGGCCGCCATCGGCAATGGTAAGCCGAGCGGCACTGATATCGCCACAGACATCACCGGTACGCTGAATCTCCACACCCTCAGCAGCCCTGATCTGCCCGGCAATCCGCCCACCTACGATCAACTGCCGCACCATGGCATCCCCGGTAACCAACCCTTTTTCACCAATAATGACACAGTCGGCAGTGATGTTTCCCTCAACAGCACCATCCACCCTGACGGTTCCCTTGGAGGTCAGATCACCACGCACAGCCGAATCTGTTCCAATGATCACTTCCAATTTTTGCTGCTTTACCGATGAAAACACGAGATGATCCTCCTGGATGGCCGTTACGCGCCAGACTCTCTGCTAAAGTCAACCGGATTGACCGGACGTCCCTGCCGCCAGACCTCGTAGTGGACATGTACACCGGTTGCGGTGCCGGTTGCACCGGCCAGGGCGATCCGCTCTCCCCGCTTGACGGTCTGCCCGACCCGGGCAAGGTTGCGGTCATTGTGGGCATAGACCGTACTGAACCCATGGCCATGCTCGATCACCACGACATTACCGTTGCCAGCGCCAAAACTGGAAACACTGACAATACCATCGGCAGTAGCATGCACGGGTGTACCCCGCGGGATCGAGAGGTCAACACCGCTGTGAAAACGCTGGCTGCCATACGTGGGATGCACACGCATGCCAAACCCGGAACTGAAGCGTCCCGCAACCGGCATTCCCAGCGGCGTGGCACGATAGACATCCCGTTGCTGCACAAGATACTGGCGAATTCCGGCCACCGACTTCATCGACGCGTCAATCTGCTTCTTCAACTCATTGATATCAATTGAACCATCATTTTTATCAGGCACCACGGCATCAAGCACCTGTTTCCGGGAACCATGGGACAGAATCCGCCTGAACTCGGCCTCGGCTTGCTTCAGTGAGTCAATCGTGCCCTGCACCGACTGCAACTGTCCGGTCATCGCATGGTACTTGCGCTTCATCACGAAGTAATCAACGGCATGGTAGGTCAACGAAACAGTGTAAACACCGCCAACACCGGCAAAAACCACCAGCATCCCCAGCGCAGCCAACGGCATCTTGAGATTGAGCGGGCCGGTCCGGGTGTGGGGGATCAGCATGATCGTGACCGGGACAAGCAGTTTTTTCAGCCAAGGCTGCAGTCTATGCATCTGATGACTCCCGTACCAAGAAAAACCTCTCCGGCAGGTTCGTGCGTTCAGTTGGAGGGGAGGTAAAATACCACAAATTCCAGTGGAAATAACAAAAAAATCTACACCCCGCGCAGAGCCAGAACCTGCGCGGGGTGACGGCTTAGCGCCCCTGACGGGTTTGGCTTGGACGCCCGCCGGGTCTGGCTCCACGAGGTGCGGCGGCGGCCGGACGCGTCGTTTTCTTAGGTTCAGCTGCCACCTTGCGACGATTTTGTGGTTGACGGGGCGGCCGGGCAAACTCTTCATCCTTGCGCGGCGCTGCGACGGCGTAATCAAAACCGGAAATCACGCGACGTTCGATGGTTGTGCCCAGGATCCGCTCAATGGCTCGCACCATGGCATCATCCTCGCTGGTCACCAAGGTAAAGGCATCACCGTTTTTTGCAGCCCGGCCGGTACGGCCGATCCGGTGAATGTACGCCTCGGTGGTGTCCGGGATATCGTAGTTGACCACATGGGAGACCAGGGAGACATCAATCCCCCGCGCCGCGATATCGGTGGCAACCAGGACCTGGAAACTGCCGTTACGAAAGCCGTCCATGGCAGCCTGACGACGGTTCTGGGAAAGGTTGCCCTGTAATGAAGTCGCCGTGTAACCGGCCTTTTCCAGCTGTTCGCCCAACCGCTTGGCCCGGTGCTTGGTGCGGGTAAAAATCAGCACCGATTCGGTGTCGGTGTGTTGCAGCAGCTGCAACAGCAAAGGTGTTTTCAGGTGTTGGGGCACCGGGTAGAGCGCGTGGGTCACGGTGGCAGCCGGGGCAACGTTATCGACCTGCACGGTGGCCGGATCCCGCAGAATCTCGCGGGCAAGCCCGCGAATCTCGGTCGGCATGGTGGCGGAAAACAGCAGGGTCTGGCGCTCTGGCGGCAACTGCTTGAGGATGCGCCGGATATCCGGCAGAAAGCCCATATCAAACATCTGATCTGCCTCATCCAGCACCAGCACCTCAAGATTGGTGAGATCGATGGTCCCCTGATTGATATGATCCAGCAGACGGCCGGGACAGGCCACCACGATCTCGACGCCAGCCTTCAGCTTGGCAATCTGGGGATTAACCGCCACCCCGCCATAGACGGTGATGCTTTTCAACTGGGTCTGTTTGCCAAGCTCCTGGATGGCCTCATTGATCTGCTCGGCCAGTTCGCGGGTGGGGGCGATCACCAGAGCGCGGACCTGCTTGCGCGGTCCCTGCATCAGACGGTGCAGGATCGGCAGGGCAAAGGCTGCGGTCTTGCCGGTACCGGTCTGGGCCAGCCCCATCACATCCCGACCTGCCAAAACCTTAGGGATAGCCTGAGCCTGAATCGGCGTGGGGTTGGTATAGCCGGCCGCCGTGACTCCGGCAACCACCTTGGGGTGAAAACTGAATAACTGAAACGGCATACACTTCCTCTTTCTGTGTTTCGCAAGAAAAAAGCCCCGAGGGTTTTCCGGGGCTGACGAATGCGGTTGTACTCGTGATCTTCCTGGAACAGCTTGTAATGATTGTAAGAGTACCAGTTAGGCCGGCACAGGTCAAACAAAATACTGTCGTGCTGCGGTTGTCACTCCTGAAAATCCAGCGGACTCTTGGGTTCCTTCACCGTCCTGACCGGTACGCAGTGGGTATAGATCATCGTGGTTTTTAAACTTGAGTGGCCAAGTAGCGTCTGGATCACCCGGATGTCGTACCCAGCCTGTAGCAGGTGGGTGGCAAAGGAGTGACGGAAGGTGTGCGAGGTAACCCGCTTGGGAATTTTCGCCTTACGAACGGCAGGATAGAGCGCCTCCTGAAGTTCAGACTCGTGCAGATGCCAGCGCCGCCGCTCTCCGGTTTCCTGAATCGTCGTCAAGCTCTTCTGCGGAAAAAACCACTGATGCAGAAACTCCCTGGGGGCCTTGGGATACTTCTTCTCCACGGCATCATCCAGAAACACACCATGGTAACCGGCGGCCAGGTCCCGGTCGTGCAGCTCACCTACCGCCTTGATCTGCACTTGCAGCTCCGGCCGTATCGCCTCGGGAATCGGCACGGTGCGATCCTTCTTCCCCTTGCCATGCACCGTCAGGATACCGGCGTCAAAATTAAAATCACGTACCCGCAGTTGCAGGCATTCAAACTGTCGCAACCCGCAACCAAACAGCAACTTCACCACCAGATCAAACGGATAGGAAAGCTGGGCAAGAATGGCGTCGATCTCAGCTCGTGACAGGACCGTCGGGATGTACAGTGACTTCTTAGCGCGTGGCACATCCCGCAGCTCACCAAACTCCCGTTTAAGGCCATGTCGGAAGAAAAAGAGCAGCGAATTGAACGCCTGATTCTGGGTTGTCGAGGCAACCTTGCAGGTAACTGCCAGATACGTCAGGTACGCCTTCACATCTTCGCCAGACAGCTCTTGTGGGGGCTTGTTTTTCATAAACCGTTGAAACTTCCTTGACCAATGAGCATAGGTTTTCAGGGTTTTCCGTGAATAGTGGCGCACCTTGATCTCACCTGCCATGGTTTCCAACACTGCATCCCATTCCGGCGAATCTGATTTCTCCTGGTAACCGGCCAAGTGGAATTGGAATGGCCGCTGCGGGGTGGTTGATGGTAATGACAAAACAGGTTCCAGCATCATTGAAGATTGTTCATCCACAACAGGTCTGTTTTCCTGTGCCAGGGGATCATGAGGTTGCATCTCAAAGTAAAGTGTTACGGCGTGGGTAGCCTGTCGACATTGCGCATCACCCTGCTTCTTTTCACGAAGTTTTTCAGTAAAAAGACGCAATCGCTCCACTTTGTCTTGAGCAATGACATGTCTGGCGCAGAAGTCGAGAAAGTAACGCAACCATTTTACATAGGTTTGATGCTGATCTGCAGCAATGCCATTTTTCTTCAAATGGTTCATATAGTGGGCATACACTGCTTTCGGAATGAGAAGCATAAGACCCCCGTTGCCAGTGGAATCACGATATTGTAATTGAAGAAAGCAAGCAGTGGATGTATAGCATACCAATCCACATGATCGCTATGTTTGAGGTGATTATTGATCACGCGACTGAAGTTGAAACCGGGCCAAAAAGGAACCAAAGCGCTGGTTGAAAAATATGGCGAGAATCTGGTCTGCGTCCGCTACCGTTACGACAAAACAAGCCGCACCCGGATAAAGACGGTAGAGATTATTGTTGAAAAGAAGCAGCTAGCCCCCATACAAAACACACCGGACAATGCCATTGTACCGGTACAAATTGCCTACGGTGCAAAAGAACTGGGCAAAATGGCGCGATCTGCAGGTGGAAACTGGGATGCTGATGTCAAGCTATGGTACATCCGATACGGAAACATCAAAGGTACGGAACTGGAAAAGCATATACTATTAGATGCTCAACAGAAACAGAAAAGCATCTAATGTTATATACTCCGAGATATCTATTATTAGATGCAATCATCTAATAATAGATACGGGAATATAATATTAGATACCCACATGGGGTGGTCAATAACGAGTTGAACTATAAGAGGGAGTAAAGGTGAGAAATCAATTTCCAGGATATTATTCTCCAGGTGCAGAGACATTTGCTGAAAATTTCAAAGTATGCATTTTCTGTTTTGATACAAATGTATTGCTCAATTTGTATCGATACACCTCTGAATCACGAGACAATCTGATTAAAGTACTTCAAGCCGTTAGCGATAGGGTTTGGCTACCTCATCAGGTAGGATTCGAGTATCAGCGGCGAAGAACTGATGTGCTTCTGGAACAAAATGGCTTATCTGAGGAATTTGAGATTATTGTAGATTCCGCAATTAAACAGCTAGAACAATTGCAAAGGTCAAGCCGGTTTGCGGTCAACGCTATGGCTAACCAAATAAAGCATGACCTAATTAAGACAAAGAAGAAGCTTCAGCCGATGAAGCAGCAGAAACCTGATTTGATGACAGGTGACACTTTATTTGGATTTATTACAGAACTTTTTGATGGAAAAGTTGGGAAGCCGTATAGTCATGAAGAATATAAAGCGATCTATAAAAAAGGGAAAGAACGATACGAAAATAAAATACCACCTGGCTATAAGGATAAAAGCAATAACCCAAATGATACCGATCAGTATGGTGACCTAATACTGTGGTTACAGATAATTGATTACGCTAAAACTGAAGATCGTCCCATTATACTTGTTACTGACGATGCAAAGGAAGATTGGTGGAGAGAGGTTAAGGGCGAAAAGCTAGGACCGAAACCTGATCTAATGGCAGAATTCATGTCTGAAACTGGAGGTAATAAGTGGTTCTATATGTATTCGACAGAACAATTTCTTAAGTACTCCAAAGAATACCTACAAGTGGATGTGCAACCGGAGGTAATTAAAGAAGCTGAAGTAATCGAGAAGCAGGATGTAGAACAGGAGAAAATTAGAACCACTATTCGAGAAGCTAATGATACATTTGCTGCAGTCGAAGCCATTGCGCAGGCAAGGACCACCAGTCTTGACAGCATTCGAGAGACATTTGCTCGAATGAACTTCTCCTCTGAAGCGATGAAAAAAGCTTTAGCTATCAGTCCTGGAGAAGAAATACGCAGGGCACTCGCCCAAACATCTATTTCAACTGAAGAGATCCGAAGGGCCTTGGCATTTGCAACCGTCCCAGGTGAGGATATACGCAGAGCTTTAGCTCAGGCAACCATATCACCAGAAGAAATCCGGCGCGCATTAGCATTTACCTCCGTTCCAAGCAACGAGGAGATTCGCAGAGCACTACAAATAGCTATGCCCTATGATTCAACATTTGCTGTCCCTACCAGCACCCCCAAATCGAAGGCCGTATCTGAACATGAGCAATCTATGGACGTAGCAGAGAAGCTGGAAGAGAAGCCAGGAACTGAAAATGACGAGCAAAAGTAGCGGACAGAGCAAGTTCAACCAGGAAGATGCACCGGGCCGAAATGCCGCCCGGTGATCTCCCGAGCCGTTGTGGATTTTTGCAAAGGCATCAAATTAATAATTGTTCCACCAAAGGAGAACACTATAGAATTCTGGGCACAGTATATGTAATTGACAAGCAACTTGCATCTGCTATTCTCCTCGCAAAAACCCGGTCCGAAACAAAAAACAAAATAGTTTTATATACTGTCCCCGTAATTCTCGTAATTCCCGTAATTCAGTTACTTCCGGATTCGGTGTCCAGTGTACTCCGGATTATGCAGCAGTCTACCTGTCCCCCTGTTTCACTTTGTTTAACGGAGGCTATTGATAGCCTTCTCTGCCCATTTGGAATCACTAAGGATCGCTCTTCCTACCCCAATGAGATCTGCTTTCCCGTCAGTTAGCAATTGTTCAGCTGCTTGCACTTCGGTAATTCCACCCGTGAGAATGACTGGAATGGAGACTGCCTTTTTGATAGCTTCGCTGAGGGGTGCAAAAAAACCTTGACCGCTTAGGCCAGGGACCATATATCCTGAGAAACCACCGGAAATGTCAAGAATGTTCACACCGGCCTTTTCAAATGCTTGGGCTGCAATCTGACTGTCATCAATAGTAATTCCGCCTTCTCGAAAATCTGACGCACCTAATCGTAAAAGAATGGGGAAATTGTCACCTACGGCGACGCGTATCGCTTCTATGACTTGGAGGTGAAGGCGAATACGATTATGGACATTTCCACCATATTCGTCCGTGCGTTTATTGGTTAGGGGAGAGAAAAATTGGTTGAGAAGGTAACCGTGGGCGGAATGGATTTCTACGCCATCAAAGCCGGCTTCTTTAGTACGTCGAGCTGCATCTTGAAAGGCCATGATGATATTCGTAATTTCCTCATGGGTAAGTTCCATGGGCATAATTCCTCTACGTGGGTGCGATACAGCTGAAGGTGCTCTCGGAATAGTTCCTGTAATTTCTGAGGTGGTATTGCTTCCGGCGTGGTTTATTTGCATCATGGCCTTTGATCCATTACGGTGAATGACCTCCGCTAATTTCTTTAGTCCGTCAACCATGTGATCGTCAGAAACGGAAAGCTGTAGGGCACTTGCTTTCCCATCTAACTGGATAAAGCTATGTTCTATGATGATCAAGGAGAGATTGCCGCCTTCAGATTTTTCGGCATAGTAGTCTAGGATAGATTGGTTTACTTTTCCGTCGGGCTCTGCTTTCGCGGTAGCCATCGGTGGCATCACCAAACGGTTTGTTAGTGTTAATGGGCCTACTTGCAATGGTTTCAGTAAATAGGGCATAAATCCAACCTCCTTGTATTCAACAACTATATTTTATATCGCTTCAAATTACGTCGCCAAACGGAAATTAGACCCAAAAGGAGGACACTGTCGTGGACAAACATTCTACTCAAAAGGCGCAAATAATCCAGCTCAATGAGAGCGTAGTACGCGACCACCCCGGAGAAATGGTCAACAGCATGCTGGATTCTGAAGCTGATCGACTCTGCAATGCTGAGAAGTACCAGCGCAACGAAGCCAGAACTGACACACGGGCCGGTCACTACCTAATCCAGAATTACGAATTTCACTATTACTCCTTCGTTTCAATACTAACCACCACGGACATTCCCGGTTTCAGGCGTTCCGACAGTGGCTGATCGGGATCAACGCTGATCCGCACCGGAATGCGCTGCGATATTTTGACAAAATTCCCGGTGGCATTATCAGGCGGTATGATGCTGAATTCCGATCCGGACGCAGGAGAAATGCGCTCGACATGCCCATGCATCTCGGCCTGATCCAGCGCATCCACGGTGAAAGCAGCTGGTTGGCCGATGCGGATATTCGCCATCTGCGTTTCCTTCATATTGGCGATGACCCAGACATGATCGGGAACAAGCCCGGTTAATTGCGTTCCAGCGGTTACATAAGCGCCGAGCCGCACAGCAACTTGCCCCAACTGACCATCGCCAGGCGCAATGATGCGGGTATTGTCAAGGTCGATCCGCGCGAGTTCCAAGGCCGCCTTTGCGTTCTCTACCTCGGCTTCAAGGGAAGCCCGTTTGATAATGATGCTTTGCAGATTCTGTTTGGCAATTTCAAGCGTGGCCTCAGCCTGCCTGGTTTGCGCCACGCTTTGGGCGTGGGAAGCCTTGGCGGAATCATAGACGCTTTTTGATACCGCGCCGGACGAGACAAGCTCACTGGTGCGTTTAAAATCGTTTTTGGTTTTGACCTCCTGTGCCTGCGCGTTTGTAAGGGCGGCCTCGCCTTGTCGTATGCTGGCTTCAGCACTCAGGCGATCCTGCCCGTTGTTCTCAAGCGCCGCTTCCTGCACCGCGATTTGCGCCTTGGCCTGATCGTATTTCTGACGATAAATCCGCTCGTCTATCTGAACCAGAAGATCGCCTTTCTTGACGCGCTGGAAATCCTGCACATACACGCCGGTGACGTATCCGCTCAATTGAGGGCTGATCAGCGTGATTTGCCCTCTGATCATAGCGTTTTCCGTACTCTGAATATGGCTATGGAATGGCGGCAACCTCCAGGCATAAAGCACGATCAATATTCCTGCGGCGGCTATGGAAAGAAACATGAAACCGGAAATGAATTTCCTGCTTTCGGACTGGCTTTCCTTCTGTGTCATCTGATGAGTGTCACCTGTCATACTATGCTCCTGCCTCGGCTGGGACTGTTGCGTCTTTCTGGGCGCGGCTTTCCGCCACGGTCTTTCTTGC
This sequence comes from Geobacter sp. UBA5730, assembly GCA_002419465.1. Classification (GTDB taxonomy): domain Bacteria; phylum Desulfobacterota; class Desulfuromonadia; order Geobacterales; family Pseudopelobacteraceae; genus Trichlorobacter. The sequence continues at coordinate 84,453 of DIGE01000009.1, forward strand.
GTTTAACTTTATGCGAATGATGTGGTATGTAATCCAGAGAATAGTGGCCATGGCGATGCCTGCCACCATCATAAATGTGTCATTATAGGCCAAAATGTTGGCCTCGCGCGTTTCTGTGGCTTTCAGGGCCGCCACGCCTTGCGTCTGCAACAGCGCAGGATCTGCAAAAATTTTGGAAAAAGGTGAAGACAGAGTCTTGATGCGGGCCGCAACCTGCGGATCAAGCAAGGTAAGATGTTCCGCCAGATGAGCGGAATGATATTTTTCGCGCGCAATCTGAAACGTGCTGAGCAGAGCCGCGCCGAGCAGACTGCCGAGATTTTGAGACGCACTGAAAATCACGGAAAAGCTGACGATATTTTTGGCATTGACGTCGCGGATGACCATGACAAGCATCGGTCCCAAAAAAAGCGTGCTTCCAAACGCGATCAGGAATTGGCTGAGATACATATTCACAGGGCGCGTGTCATGCGTTGCAAAAGAATCTATAAGGGCGCCTGTCACAACGAGAAGAAGAGCGATAATCACAGGCGGAACCAGATGCTTGGGATTGAAGGCCATGGCACTGGTCGCAACGCCCGCTATCGTACCGAGCAGAACGAATGTAAAAAGATCTTTCATCTGGTCATTGTTCAGCCCGACAGCCTGCAAAAAACCGACAGCGCCCGTCGTCTGTTCGGTCAGCACAATCCGGATCAGCATGATAATGATAAAAATACGCGCAATCCTGCCAGTCTTGAGCCACCGCGTGTTGATAAGGGGGTTTTCCCGATTATGCTCAATGACAATGGCAATCGAAATCAGGAAAATGGACATGGCAAGGCAGATGCCGATCCACGGCGCTTCAAGCCACCATACGATGCGGCCAAGCGATAAGACTGCCACCAGCAGCGCCAGACCGGGGGCAAGCATCACAAAGGTAAGAAAGTCCAGTTTTTCAAAGGCGCGTATCCGGTCGCCATGCGGTAATTTAAGCCAGAAAACCCCTGCAAGGGATATAAGCGCGAGACCCATTTCAAAAAGATACAACCCGCGCCATTCCGCGAATTCCAGTAGTTCGGAAGAAATGATACGCGCAAGCGGCGTGCTCAACTGGGAAACACCCAAGGCCAGAACCAGTCCGTTCAGACGGATTTTCGCGGGGAATGCCTGCATAATATAAAGAAGACCCAGGGTGCTGAGGGCCGCGCCGGCAATACCGTGAGCCGCGCGAACCGCGATAGCGGAACTAAAGTCATTGACGAAAAGATGTCCGAAGGTGATGAACGCATAGAGGATCAGAAAAGGCTCTGTAAACACCCGCAGGCCGAATTGCTGGCGCACCTTGACGAGCAGCAGATTGATCGAAACATTCGTCATCATATAGGCGGCGGGAAGCCAGGCGATTTCCACGGCACTTGCACCGAGCGTGCCTTGCAGATAATTGACATTGACGGTTACGAGCGCATTCCCCAGCCCTCCCGTAATGGACAAGAGCATGCCCACAATCAGGTAGGTGATACGGCGGCGCGTGGGGTGATGCGGCGTTGACGGCGAACCGGGCAGCATGGGTTTTTCATGGGCAAGCCATTGGCGCGGTGCATAGACACTCATGCTAGTTCACTCGCTGCTTTGTGTATCTTATCAAACATCAGGATGCGGCGCGTAAAACCTTTCCACCCGTTTTGTTTTTTATTGTTTTCACTCATTTGTTTATCCTTCTTCTCCAATCAGGTTTTTGCGCACCACAAAAAGAGCGTGCAGCATATTCCTGCTCTTTTTCCGGGACTCCGCTCAAGGCCTTCGCCCGTAGCGCGCTCCCGTGCCCTTGCCTTTTCGTTAAAATCGGCTCAGCCTTATCCGTCAGATACAGATTGACCGCCTGGCGGTCGGAGGGATCAGGGCAGCGCTTGACCCATCCCGCGGCTTCCATCCGATCTATCAGACGCCCAACGCTGATTGGCTGAACTTCAGGAGTTTCGGCCAATTTACTTTGTTTCATGCCCTGATTACGGAAATATGGATCAACGCCTGCCATTGCGCCTGTGTCAGATCGATCTCCTGAACACGGCGGTTGAAATGGGGATAGGGGATAGGAGGGGCTAGGAATTTGATTTTTAGAGCAGACTGTATACCACCTGGAATGAGATTGCGTCAATGGTTTTGGTTCCTCGTCGTTTCAATGGAGTTCTGGGGATTACAGATGGCGTTTGCCGGTCATCAAGGAATATTCCAAAACACGTCGTCAGCAGTAACCACGGGAATGATGCGGAGAAGATGTCCAACTTGCGCCAAGACCGGGCTAAAACCAGCCGGTCAGGCTTATGGCGCTACAGTGCCCCCAGCACCTTCAGCAAGTGCGGCACCATCTGCTTCTTGCGGGACATGACCCCCTTCAACTCATACAGATGCGGTTCCTGCTGGGGGTAGCCCATCAGGTGGGCCAGCTCATTCTTCCCCTCAGCCAGAAAAAGGGTGGTCTCGCTATAAATGTCGGTCACCATCAATCCGGCCATATCCAGCTTGTCGGCCTCCTTGACCTGCCGCAGGACGATCCGCAGTTGATCCTTCAGCTCAAAGAACTCATCAAAGCCCACCACCTCAACCTGACCGACCCCAAAACTCGTTTCACCAGCGCTGAACTGTTTAAAATCGGCCCGCACCGCCTTTTCAAGGGTGGCGTGGGCAGAGAAGCCACTACAGGAGGCGAAGATATCACGGCCAAAGCTGGCATGGTCCAGGCCGGCAATCGGCTCCAGCCAGGCCACCAGCTCATGATCCCGCTTGGTGGTGGTGGGAGATTTGAGAATCACGGTGTCGGACATGATGCCGGCCAACAGGAGTGCGGCAATGGGTTTTTCAGGGGTCATGCCCCGCTCGCGGTAGAGCGATGCCACCATGGAGCAGGTGCTGCCCACCGGGGCCGCCATAAAGGTGATCGGTTGATTGGTGGGAGGATTGCCCAGCTTGTGGTGATCGATGACCGCCAGAATCTCCACTGATTCGGCACCCGGCACCGCCTGGGAAAGTTCGTTATGATCAACCAGGATCAGGGCATAGGGCAGCGGAGTCAGCAGGGATGATTTGGTGGCAACCCCGGCGATGCTGCCATCCTCCTCCACCGCCACCACGGCCGGTTCGCCGGAATGCAGCAGCTTGAGCCGCAGATGTTCCAACGGCTCGGTCACCCCGATCCGTTCGAACCTTTGCTCGATAAAACTGGAAAGCGGCGTCGAGAGACGCGCCAGCCAGGCTGCCGTTGCCGTGTCATGGGGTGTAGAAAGAATGATCACCTGGCGACAACGTGCTAAGGCAACAAGATCATTCCGGACCGGCAGGCCTCCGGTCACCACCAGCAAACGCACCCCGGCTTCAATGGCCGACTGCTGAATAGAAGGGCGATCACCGGTCAGGATCAGCAGGCTGGCCGGATCGTACCCATCGATCCGCTTGTTGAACGATTCTTCCGTCATGGCGCCGATGAAGAGGTGCAGATGTTCGACTGCCTGATTAAGCTCTCCGGCCAGCACCGTCGCCTCCAGGCAGTGGCAGAGGGACATAGGCGAGCTGTCCACGCCACGACGACGGTCGGTGCCCGCCACCAGGTATTTTTCCGAGAGCTTCAGCAACGAGACGACCCCGAGGGGCACCCGTTGTTGATCTATCACCGGCAGAAAACGGATAGCATGCTGGTGAAAGAGCTCAAGGGCATCCTTGAGCGGCAGATCGGCGTGGGCGGTAATCGGATTGCGGCCGATCACATCACGAACCTTGGGATGCACATCCGCAAGATAGAGTGGCGGGGCGATCCCCAGCCGGTTGAGAATATAGCTGGTCTGGGGGTTCGGGCTGCCGGCCATGGCAGCGATCACATTCTCATGGCCAAGGCTGCGCCGCAAGGCGGCATAGGCGATTGCCGATGCTATTGAATCGGTGTCCGGGTTGCGGTGACCGATGACGTAAATCTGTTTTTCCATGCCTGCCATCCTCTGTCAGAGTACCATCTGTGGTCCGTCTTCAAGACAGACCAGTCCTTCCATGATGTTCATCAGGCGTTCATCAAAAACGCCTTGCATCTCATTACGCATATTACTCCGGCAACTAAACTGATCAATTATGCTGCATAGCTCACGCAGCGATGCTCGAAAAACTTTTTGACCTTGGCAGGTCTGTTTTGAAGATACCGCATATGTTTTCTGGCCTTTGATTCAAGCTGCTCTTTGTTCTTTGCTCGTTCCCCTGAATGGACTCGACCTTTCCGGCTGTTGTTGAGATATTCATCAGGATTCAATTCCGGTGAGTACGATGGCAGGTAGAACACTTCGATCTTGTCCTTGTGTTTTTTCAGCCACTTTTTGACGAGTTCGCTATGGTGAACTCGCAGGTTGTCCAGGATCAGGTACACTTTGCGACCGACATCCTTGGTCAGCCTGTTCATAAAGGTGATCAGGCGCTTGC
>DIGE01000001.1 GCA_002419465.1 Geobacter sp. UBA5730
TCCAGACTAAAGGGTAGATTATCCACGCGTTACTCACCCGTGCGCCACTTTACTCATCCACCGAAGCGGACTTTCTCTTACGACTTGCATGTGTTAGGCACGCCGCCAGCGTTCGTTCTGAGCCAGGATCAAACTCTCCAGTTTGAATTACCTGTATCATGAAACACTAACTCAAATTTAAAAACAGAGATTGCTGCCCGCAATCAACTTAAACTGCTATCTGGTTGTCAAAGACCGAACTTCGTTACAGCGGAAAATGGAATCTAGCAAAACAACTCTTGACTGTCAACACATTTTTTTCAAGAGCAAAAATTCCTTGGCTGCAAACAGACGGGTTTTATACACACAGCCCCCTACTTCCGTCAACAAAAAAACGACTAAAAAATTTCAAAAAACCTGCCAGCGCCCAACTTGTGGATTTTCATAAGGTTGGTAGAACCCCGCGCCTCAATCGGCGTCCCCATGATGATCACCACTATGTCACCCTTGCGAAACCCGGCTGCAAACAGCTTTTGCTCAGCCACACTGATCTGCTGGTCCATGTGTTCCAATGTCTCAATGGATTGCGCCTGCACCCCCCAATAGATCGAAAGCTTGCGCTGAATCTGTGAGGTGTTGGTAAAAGCGATAATCGGAATATGGGGGCGAAAGCGGGAGATCAACGCTGCCGTGCTGCCTGACTGGGTGAATACTGCTATCGCCTTGGCTTTAAGACTTGCGGAGACACGACAGGCGGCCTCTCCCACAGCCTGGGCAATGCTGGGCGTAGTTAGAACCGGAGCATCAGCCCGGCTGCCAAACCCAGCCTGTTCGACGTCGCGGGCGATACGAACCATGGTCTCCACCGCTTCAACCGGGTGATTGCCTGAAGCGGTCTCACCGGAAAGCATAATGGCGTCCGTCCCGTCGATGATGGCATTAGCCACATCGGAGGTCTCGGCCCGAGTAGGACGAAAGTTGACAATCATCGATTCCAGCATCTGGGTTGCTGTGATCACCGGCTTACCGGCTGCATTGCAGGCCTGAATAATCTTTTTCTGAATCAGGGGGACCTTCTCGGCCTGTATCTCTACTCCCAAATCTCCCCGCGCCACCATAACGGCATCCGCCACTTTGAGAATCTTGTTAAAGCTTCGCAGGGCCTCGGGTTTTTCTATTTTGGCCACCACCGGCAGATTTTTACCGGCCTGGTAGATGATCCGCTTGATTCCCTCAACATCCTCAGCAGTCCGTACAAAGGAGAGGGCCACAAAATCGATATCAGCCTCAAGACAAAACTGGAGATCCAACAGATCTTTCTCTGTCAGCGATGGCGCTGATACCTTTACTCCCGGCAGGTTGATACCCTTGTTATTTTTCAGCAGGCCACCACTCACCACCAGACAACGCACCTGGCAATCCTGCACATCGAGCACCTTCAGCTCCATCAGCCCATCATCCAGCAGAATTCGGGACCCTGCCGTAACATCCTGTGGCAGCGCCTGATAGATAGTCGGGATGACACCATCCGCCCCAAGGCAATCAATGGTGGTTATGATCACCTCTTGGCCCTTCTCCAGCCGCATCCCATCACCAAGCATCTTGCCGGTGCGAATCTTGGGACCCTGCAAGTCGGCAAGTATGCCCACTTGCTTGCCATGCCGCAACGATGCTGCCCGAATCAACTCGATCAGCCGTGTTTTTTCGATATGGTCGCCATGGGAGAAGTTGAGCCGGAACAGATCCACCCCGGCCTGAAGCAGTCGTCCGATCGTCTCCGGTGTATTACTGGCCGGGCCCAAGGTGGCAACTATCTTGGTTTTACGCTTTTCTCTATGCACACCCTACCCCTTCCCGACCATATTCAGAGTGCCGCCAGCCAAAAGCTCCTGGCGCTGCCGGTCAGAAACATCCAGAACGGTTACCAGCTCGGCTCCATTCACCAAAACCGTGATTTCACGTGCCCCCTCTGCAATCAGACGCCGTATAGCCGGCAGACTGATGCTATCCCCCTGCTTGACCCGATCATAGTCGTCAGGGTTCTTGAAGATCAGTGGCACGATACCGAAATTAACCAGGTTCGCTTTGTGAATCCGGGCAAACCCCTTCACCAGCTTCACACGGATGCCCAGGTAGCGCGGAGCCAGAGCCGCATGCTCACGCGAAGAGCCCTGCCCATAATTTTCACCCCCTACTACCACACCGGCCCCCATGGACTTGACCCGGGCCGGAAACTCGGCATCTATCCGCTCAAAAACATATTCAGCAATGGCCGGAATGTTGCTGCGCAGCGGCAAAATCTGGTTGCCGGCTGGCATGATATGATCAGTGGTAATATTATCGCCGACTTTCAGTACCACGCTGGCCTCGAGCTGTTCTGGCAACGGCTCAAAACGAGGGAACGGCACGATGTTGGGTCCGGTAACGATCTCGATCCGGTCAGCCTCGACAGGCGTCAACGGATAGATCAGACTGGAATCATCCACCAGATAGCGGTCAGGATTGCGCACTGCGGGCCACGGCATCAACGCCCCCAAGTCACGCGGATCGGTAATAACGCCGTGCAGCCCGGAGGCCACGGCTGTTTCAGGTGAGCAGAGGTACACCTGATCATCCTTGGTGCCGCTACGTCCGGGAAAATTCCGCGGGAACGTCCGCAGCGACACCTGACCGGTGCCCGGCGCCTGCCCCATGCCGATACAGCCCAGACAACCAGACTGGTGGATATTGACACCAGCCATCAGCAGCATCAGTACACCACCCTGTTGCGCCACATTTTCCAATACCTGACGACTGCCCGGGTTAATGTGAAACGCTACTCCTGGGGCGACACGCCGCCCTTCCAACACTCGACAGACGGTCATCAGATCGCGAAACGAAGAGTTGACCGAACTGCCGACGATCACCTGATCCACTTTGGTTCCAGCCACTGTAGAGACCTTAACCACCTTGTCCGGAGATGAAGGGCAGGCGATCAACGGTTCAAGTGCAGCCAGGTCAATCTCATCATATTCATCATAACCGGCCCCTTCATCGGCAGCCAACGGTTGCCAATGGTCCTCCCTGCCCTGCGCAGCCAGAAACTCCCTGGTCCGTTGATCGGATGGAAACAAGGTCGAGGTGGCTCCCAATTCGGCCCCCATGTTGCCGATGGTGGCCCGATCCGTGGCCGAGAGTGTCGCAACCCCGGGACCGTAGTATTCAATTACCCTACCCACACCACCTTTCACACTATGGCGCCGCAACATCTCCAGCACCACATCCTTGCCAGAAACCCAAGGTTGCAACTGGCCGGTCAGCTTAACCCCGAACACCTTGGGACAGGGCAGACTGAATGGGTGGCCAGCCATGGCCAGAGCCACATCAAGACCACCGGCCCCGATGGCCAGCATGGAAAGCCCGGCTGCGGTTGGTGTGTGGGAATCAGCGCCTAATAGGGTCAAACCCGGCCTGCCAAATCGCTCCAGGTGCACCTGATGGGAAATACCGTTGCCCGGCTTGGAAAGGTGTACCCCGAACCGTTGGGCCGCACTGGTCAGGAAAGCATGGTCATCGGCATTTTTGAAGTCGGTCTGGAGCAAATTATGATCTATATACTGGGCCGCCAGATCGACCGTCACCCGTGGCAGACCAATGGCGACGAACTCCAGCATGGCCATGGTACCGGTGGCGTCCTGCAGCAGGGTGTGATCAATCTTGATGGAGATTTCCCGGTTCGCCACCAGCTCACCGGCAACCAGATGGGCCTCAATAATTTTGGTTGTTAAATTCTTAGGCATGGATAGCCTCCTCGTGCAGATCCAATGCTGCCTCTTTGAGCGCCTCACTCAAGGTTGGATGAGCATGAAAGAGCATGCCCATATCGCGTGCAGTGCCCATGAAGCCCATGGCAGTGACCGCCTCCGCAATCATGTCCGATGCGCGGGGACCAACGATGTGCACCCCCAGAATGCGGTCGGTCTCGGTATGGGCCAGTACCTTGGCAAAACCTTCGGTTTCATCCATGGCCCGAGCACGTCCGTTGCCCAGAAAGTTGAAGCTGCCAGCCTTGTAAGGCACATTCTCATGCTTTAACTGTTCCTCGGTCTTACCCACTGAAGCACCTTCCGGCCACGTATAGACCACTCCAGGCAGATAGTCGTACTCAACCACCGCTGCCCTGCTGCCGGCCATTCGCTCCACACAGACCACCCCTTCCTCAGAGGCCTTGTGGGCCAGCATCGGCCCGGGAATCAGATCGCCGATTGCATAAATACCGGCAACTGATGTCTGATAGTCGGCATCCACGGATATCCTGCCGTTTTCCAACAGCTTGCCGCCCAGCGCCTCAAACCCCAAATCGGCCAGCACAGGTCGTCTACCAATAGCCACCAGCAGCCGGTCGCAATCCAACTCACCACTGTCGTTACCGGCAGTAAACTGCACCAGCCCTTTGCTACCCAGTCGGCGCAGGCCGCTGACCCGCACCCCCAGCCTGAATTCGACGCCCTGCTTTTTCAAGGCCCGTTGCAGGGCAGCGGCAGCCTGACGGTCCATGGAAGGCAGCAGGTCAGGCAGCAGATCCAACACCGTCACCCGGGCCCCCAACCTGCGCCAGACCGATCCCAGCTCCAAGCCAATAGGGCCGCCGCCAACCACCACCAGGTGTTCAGGAACCCGTTCAAACCCCAACGCCTCTTTTGCGCTGACCACCAGCTCACCGTCAAAGGGGATGTTCGGCAACGCCAGCGCCTCACTGCCGGTGGCAAGCAGGACCCTGGGGGCGGTCAACAGCTGCCCCGGCTCAAAGACGGGCTGGTCTCCGGATTGATCGGCCGGCTCAAGTGCCACCTGCTGAAGCCCGGAACCATCCGGCCCCTTCAGCCTGGCAATCCCGTAAAACAGGGTGATCTTGTTTTTTTTGAACAGATACGCCACCCCATCAGTCAGACGCTTGACCACCTCATCCTTGCGGGCCAACATGACCGGTAGATTCAGCCGGGGCGAATCAATCTCAATGCCATGACCGGCAAACCTATCCCGCGCCACGGCAAAATGTTCACTGGAGTCCAGCAACGCCTTACTGGGGATGCAACCTTCGTTAAGACAGACCCCACCCAGGGTAACCCGTTTTTCAAGCACCGCTACCTTCATTCCAAGCTGACTGGCCCGAATGGCCGCCACGTAACCGCCAGGACCGGCACCTACCACAATCAGGTCAAACTGTTCCGCCATAACCAACCTCCCATCAGCAGGGGTTCAGGGTTCCATCAAAAATCGCCCCATCAGTAACGCCACCAGCAAAACAATCGGAAACGCCAGCCAGACAATCCGCCAGGAACGCTGAGGAGCAGGCAACGGCCAGTCATCAGCCACAAAACCGAACTGCAGCCCTCTGCCCGGCCGCCACTCCAGGCTCCAAAACAAGCCTGCCATAAGATACAGAAAAGATGAAGCCACAATGTTTGGGGCCCAGGTAAGCGGATAGTAGCCATCCCTGACCCAGATGTAGAGATCATAGGACCAGCTGACCGAGAAAAACCAGCAGCAACAAGCAACATACACCACCCGCAACGGTTCTTTACGCCGCAGGGCGCGGTAAAGAACACCTACACACCAGGGAGCAGTGGCATAGGTCAGGGCAGACATGAAAAAAGCATCCACGTAGTCCCAGGTTGGATCGCCGGTGTAGGGGGCCATCACCATAAAGCCAGTAGTTGCAACCAGCGCCGTCGCCAACTTCCATGGTTCTAAAACCATCCGCCAGTAGTTACGTTGCAGTAGTGAAAAACCGGCCTGATGCCTCACGGCCAACATCACAGCCGCGAAACATAATAGTAACCAACCGGCCGTATACCAATGCATAATGGTCATAGCGTTACCGCAACCCATCCAGCCACGCGCTGTCCTCAATCCTCTCTTTCACCAGCTTCAGGAATCCCACCGCCTCACGACCGTCAATCATCCGGTGATCGTAGGACAACGCCAGATACATCATCGGCCGAATCACGATCTGGCCATCACGGACCACCGGCCGCTCCTGAATCGCATGCATTCCCAGCACTCCGCTTTGGGGAGGGTTAATGATCGGCGTGGAAAGCAACGAACCATAGGTTCCTCCGTTACTAATCGTAAAGGTGCCACCCTCCAGATCGGCGATGGCAAGCTTGTTCGTCTGGATCTTCACCACAAAACCGGCGATGGTCTGCTCAACCTCACGCAGACCAAGTCGTTCAGCGGTACGCAGCACCGGCACCACCAACCCTTTTTCACCGGAAACGGCGATCCCCAGATGACAGAACTGCTGGTAGACAATCTCATCACCCTCTATCCGGGCATTGACTGCCGGGAAGGCTTTTAAAGCATCGCAGCAGGCCCGCGCGAAAAACGGCAGAATACCGATCGGCGTCGCCTGCTGTTTGAGCTGAGCCCGCAGGGCCTGCAACGCCGTCAGATCAACCTCGTTGAAGGTGGTAAGCATGGCAGTCTGCTGGCGAGCCTGCACCAAACGCTCGGCAACCCGTTTGCGAAGTGGCGACATCCTGACGCGCTCCTCGCCATCAACTGGTAGCGATGCAGACTGCGGCGATGCAGAAAACGGTGAAGGGCGATAGAGGGGCGGTTCTTCTGACCGTACCGCACCCGGCTGTCCGGCACGCTTCAGATCCTCAAGCAAAATTCGCCCATTTGGACCGCTGCCGACAATCTGACTCGATTCCAGGCCCTTTTCACGCAGGACTTGCCGCACCTCCGGCGAGGTGGCCGGGGCAGCACCCGTCGCATCGCCAGGAGAAGCTATCGTTACTCCCCCGGAGACCATTGCCTCATCAATCCTGCCAATCAGCGTACCGACCATCAACGTAGCACCCGCCGGGAGCTGTACATGTAGCGTACCACTGACCTCTGCAACCAGATCCATCGTGATTTTGTCAGTCTCAATCTCACAGATCGGCTCATCCTTACTGACCAGCTGGCCGTCGGCCTTATGCCACTTGGCCAGCAATGCTTCAACCACTGATTCGCCCACAGCTGGAATCCGAATATCCATGGTCAGCTCCTAGTGAGGCCTGGTCTGGACGAACAGGCTGTCCTCATACAAGGTCACCCCGAAGTTTATGGCGATGCCTTTGTAGTAATCAACCAGGTCAAAACCGTTGATGGTCTTTTGGGTTGAGAGCTCCTGCTGGATCACGTCACGCCGCGCCAGGGTCCGGGTGCCACCGCTAAAACTCTTGGCAGCTATCTTATCCGAGATGGTCGGCACCGGCAGCGGCCGCTCACTGGCAAACAGCTTGACTACATCAGTACCAAAGGGCGGCTCCACCACAATCTCCCAACTATCCCGTTCACCCGGCACGGTGTGGATCCGACCACTGGCCAAGGGCTCCTCTTGTTGACCTGGCCCCGGGTACAGCTGATTGACTTCGTTTTTCGCATTGATTCCATAGAGATAAACATACAGCGGCTTCGCCACCTGGATCAGAAACTGGACCTTCTCACCAGCCCGATAGACCTGAAAACGATCCCCTTTGGTGGTATTCAGTTTGACCATCTGCTGACTGCCCTGGCCGGCCACATCGGCGACCAGCGCCAAGGCACCGGCCGTCTGGTTGACGGTACTGTACGGGATCAGGGCCCGCTCGATGGTTTCCTCCGCGCTCCCCAACACCCCCCCCTTAAGGTTTTTCAGGGTCATGGCAACCGTCACCCGACCGGTCCCCTCAAGATAGTAACCGTCCAGCACCACGTCGGCACCGCTGAACAGAGCGGCACTGGTCTCCAGGTTTTTGACCTGCTTGGCCTTGACAGCCAGGCCACGGGTGTTGGAGAGAGAACGGGTTACCGGCTGTTCTTCCAGCACCTCAAACTGCTGGCTATTGACCAGATAGCTCCTGGCCTTGGCTGTCACGTATTCGGAGAATTCAGAGGCGTACCGTCCCTTGCGCTCCACCACCGGATTGATGAACACCTTCAGACCGTTGCGGCTGCCACTGGTCTTCTGAACCAGCCGCTTGACCCGACTATCCAGCGATTCGCTGAAACTGTCCTTGGGCAGCTTGGTTATCGGCAGGGCCGCCGCCAAACTTTTACAGCCACTGCTGTCTTTGGCGGGGCAATACTTCACAAACACCCGCAACTTGTCACCATCCCGCTGGTAGCTGGCCCCCACTGCCAGATCAGCCTCTTCCATGAAATCGCTGAAGCTGAACCCGGCTGCCGAGAGTGAGCTCTCCAGCTCGTTCACCAGAAAGGCTGACAGATTTGAGTTCTCACCCGTCACCGTATCCTTGACATTGGCCTTGTCCAGATAAAGTTTTTTTGCCCCCCCGGACGTATCCTTCAACTCCATCGCTACGCCAGAGGCCAGCTCCTTGAGCGAGGCAGGCTCGGATGACCAGAAAGCAAAGGATGGGGAGCTAGCAACTAACAACAGCATTATGAACAGGACAGTACGTATAATTAGCATCTGACACTCCTATAACCACGCAACATGACAAGATGGGTATTATTTGGCATCACGAACCGGCCAAACGTAGTAGTAGCTGCCTTTTTCGTAACTGCCCACGTAACCGTAGCCCATGTACACGCCCCAGGCGTCGTATGCGCTGCTGGCGTAAATACTGGAAGACCAGTAGTGGCCAGCTTGGACGTCACGAAAACCGCTATTATTGAAGTACCCAGCCGGCCGCTCGCCCCCCTGGTTGGCAAAGGCTTCAAGCTCTTCCCTGGTGGGCAGCCGCCAGTCCGTGTAGCCGCCAACACGCAGGGACTTTACCCACTCCATGGCCTGGCGCCAGATCATCGGCTTGCCGGCTCTGTTGCCATCCCGCAGCCATTGCAGGCCGGTTTGGGGGTCGGTATAAATTTCTTCCTGTTGCTGTTTCTGCTGCCTGGTCAGTATCTGGCCTTTGTCTACCACCAGCCCCTGTAAGAAAGGCATCGATATTGTACCGCTCTGCCTCCTTTGCCGCTGGGTAGCTGCTGATCAAGGCATCCCAGGCGGTGCCTTTCAGCTCCTGGCCGTAGCTACTGGCAGCCACCTTCTGGTACTTGGCAACATCGGTCTTGATCTGATTCAGACGCTTTGTCTCTGCTGCTTGCTTCAGATATTCCAGTTCTTGCAAGCGCTTGTGTTCTTCAGTCTCACGCTGTTGGTTGAGTTCTTCAAGTCGTTTTGCCTGGGCCTCTTTCTGTTCAACCAGTGCCACCATGGTATCAAGACTATCGGTTGCACGGGCAGTGCCGCTGCCCAATCGGCTCTTCATCTCTGCTATCTGCCGACCAAGGGCGTCAAGTTCGGCCTGCTTGCGAGCCAGCTCCTGCTGCTCCTTTTGCTTGGCCGCTGCTGCCTCAGCCTCTGCCTTTTTCAGCTGTTCAAGCTCTTTCTGTCGCGCGGCAGAGGTAGCCGTGATGTCGCCCAGCCTGTTTTGCTGCACCGGGATAAACACAAAATCTCCGCCACCGTACAACGCACCAAAACCGGGGGTCTGTTCATGGCCACGGGCGCGGGCGTCCTGGTAGACCCGTTCTTTCAAAATGCTCTGGAGTTCGTTGGCGGTGATGTAATCGCCGGTGGCCTCCAGCACCTCAATCAACCGGCCGGTGAAGACGCTGTGACCACGGGGGCCGCCATCCAGGGCTTCTTGCCCCTTACTGCCGGCGGTCAGGATCTGCCGGACCCGTTCGTTGGTGATGTTTTTCAGATAGGAAAGGTCGCGACGCGGCGTGCGGTCAACTGCCCGGGTGGTGAGCAGGCCGGAATAGCAGGCATCAAAGGCGTAGAAGATATGTTTGGCCGGGATGGCACGGGAGATATCATCCTTCAACTGACTCATGGTGATATTGCCGTAGATACCTTCGCTATTGCCATCGTAGGGGATCAGATAGCCCAGGTCGCCGTCGTGGGTTTTGACCTGATTGCCGTGTCCGGCCCAGAAGATAAACAGGGCATCATCCTTGCTGATGATCCCCGGCAGCTCTGCAGTCAGCAGACGCATAATGGCATCGCGACTGGCCTGCTGATCATGCAGGGTGAATATCCGGTCAAAGCGGTACTGTTTTTTGAGGGTGGCTTCTATCCCCCGGGCATCCTTGACTGCGTTCTTTAATTGTCGATCCGGGGAGAGGTTTTTGTAGCGGTCAATGCCGATGATCACGGCGTAGGATTTGTTGTAGAGCTGAACTTCACCGGTCTGATCACTGGCCGGGTCTTTGGCAACCACCCGCAGACCACGGGTGTCGGCGGCGTGGGCAGCCAAGGGAAACAAACAGCAGAGCAACAAAAGATAACGAAGCATGCGTGAAACCTCCGGCAGGTGTCGCTATACAGTACCTTTGGTTCAGTGGGGCGTCAAGGAAGGCGGCATACATACGTGACACCAAAACACCCCATAGTGCTGTTACCACACCACCTTCAAACCATGCTTCCGGTACGCCGCACAGGCTTTATCCTGCGACACAAAGGTGAGTTTATGGCTGATGGCCTGCCAGATCAGCAGGCGATCAAAGGGATCTTTATGCTCAAATTTTGGAAGGTTATGAAAGGTAGCAGCATCCTCTGCTGCAAGCGGCAGAAGCTCGAAACCGGTTTGGTGGATCAGATCAGGAAAGGCATCCGGCACTACCCCCTGCAGATCAAGCTTGCCAATGGAGTATTTAAGGGAAATTTCCCAAAGAGATAGCACGCTGACATAAACCGTCTGCTGCGGGTCTTTCAACAGGTGCAAGGCAGCAGCGCCAAGCCGGTTTGGCTCAAAAAGCGACCAAAGCACTGCATGGGTATCAAGCAGGCAGTTCATGACGCCAGCAGCTCATCATCAGTGAGCTTAAAGTCATCCTTGATAACACAGGTTGCCTTGCCTGACAGCAGACCAAGGCTGCGCTCCTTTTTTTGGGCATAACGGGAGAAAGGCACCAGCACCGCAACCTTCTCTTTCCGTTTGCCAAAACTTATTACAATCTCTTCACCCTTCTGCACCAGATCAAGAGCATCTGAAAAATGGGATTTTACCTCTGCTACGGTCATGGTTTGCATGGTCGCACCTCCATCTGGTGCCATCATCTATTTTGCGTGACACGTTGTCAAGAAAAACAAAAAACGGTGCTGACACCCCCGCTTTTTGGCGTAACCGTTCTACTTTAAAATCCCTACCTCTTGCCGAGGTGTTCCCGGCCAAAGGGAGACATCTGGCGCAGCCGGGCGATGATCGGCGGCATCTCCTGAATGACAGCGTTCACTTCCGCATCGGTGGTGTAACGCGACAATGAGAAGCGGATCGAACCATGGGCGCAGGTAAACGGCACCCCCATGGCCCGCAATACATGGGATGGCTCCAGCGAACCGGAAGTGCAGGCGCTACCGGAAGAGGCACAGATTCCCAGCTCAGACAACAGGAGCAGGATCGCCTCCCCCTCTACAAACTCAAAGGCGATCGAGGTGGTGTTGGGCAACCGTTCGGCACCGTCACCATTAATGCGGGCGTTGGGAATAGCGGCCATCAGGGCATCCTGCAGCCGATCACGCTTGACCTTGACCGTGGTATTCTCGGCCTGCATATGCTGGCCAGCCAGCTGACAAGCCTTGCCCAGGGCGATGATGGCAGCAGCATTCTCGGTCCCGGCCCGACGGCTCTGCTCCTGATGTCCCCCCACCAGCAACGGCCGGAAGGGAGTACCCCGGCGCAGGTAGAGGGCGCCGATCCCCTTGGGAGCATGCAGCTTATGGCCGGAGAGTGACAGCATATCAATCTGCGAGGTAGCCATGGTGATCGGAATCTTGCCCACAGCCTGGACTGCGTCGGTGTGAAACAGGGCGCCGTTGGCCTTGGCAATCGCGGCAGCCTCCTCCACCGGGAAGATCACGCCGGTCTCGTTATTGGCCCACATGAAGGAGACAATGGCCGTATCGTCATCAATGGCCCGCTTGTACTCATCCATATCCAGACGGCCGACACCGTCCACCCCGATTTCGGTAACCCGGTAACCCTTCTGACGCAGGTTGCGACACTGGGTCAGTACCGCTGGGTGCTCGACCCGGCTGGTGATGACATGACGACGGTCCGGCAACACCTCCAGGGCAGAGCGGATGGCGGCGTTGTCGCTCTCGGTGCCGCAGGCGGTAAAGATGATCTCGTCCGGGGTGGCCCCCAGCAGTTCGGCCACCCGCTTGCGGGCTTCGGTAACCTTACCCTGCACCTGACCACCGAAAAAATGCATTGAACTTGGGTTACCGTATAGTTCACAGAAGTAAGGGCGCATCTCTTCAAAGACCGCTTCATCCACCTTGGTGGTGGCATTGTTGTCCAGATAGATCTCTTTCATGCTGCCACCTCCTGAACCCGCAGGTCGTCATGCACCAATTCCCGCAGCTTCATCTCTACAAACTTGGCAGTATTGCCGGAGGAGGCGCAACCGGCGCAGGCCTTACGGAAGGCGATCTGCACGGTATCGTTTTCGATATCCACCAGCTCCAGATCACCGCCGTCTGCCAGCAACATCGGACGGATATCCCGTTCCAGAACCTCCTGCACCAGCTGCATCTTCTTAAGATTGGAAAGCTTGCCGGTTTTGGGCTGCGGCTGGTTGGCCTGCTGGCCCAGCACCTCGGCAATCAGCTCCTTGATCTTGGGAATACAACCGCCACAGGCGCCACCAGCCTTGGTGAAATGGGTCACCTGTTCGACCGTGGTCAGCTTGTTGGTTTCAATCACCTTCTTGATAAAGGTATCCGTAATACCGAAACATTTGCAGACCAGCGTCCCCTCATAGTCGGGATAGGCATGGCCGTGATCATGCTCGGCGTCGTGTTCAGGCACCTCCAGACCACGGTACTTGAAGATCGCCACCTCCAGCGCCTCCTGGCCCATTACCGAGCAATGCATCTTCTCTTCCGGCAGGCCGCCCAAAAACTCGGCAATATCCTGGTTACTGACCGCCAGAGCCTCGTCCAGGGTCTTGCCCTTGACCATCTCGGTCAGAGCCGAGGAAGATGCGATCGCACTGGCACAACCAAAGGTCTGAAACTTGGCGTCAACAATCTTTTCCTTCTTCTCATCCAACTTCAGGTACAACTTCAGTGCATCACCACAGGCCAGGCTGCCTACCTCGCCGACAGCATCGGCTTCCGGTATATCCCCCACATTTCTGGGATTTAAAAAATGATCCTTTACTATTGGTGTGTAGTCCCACATGATACTTCCTCCAGTTGGTAGCAATGCTGTTCATGGTAAAACGCAAACACAACAGGTGCCTATTACAAGTAAAGACGTGTGATCTGCCACAAACCAGTCAACCCTACCCCAGAATAAACTGCTTGCCGGCACCCATTACCTCAGCCAAACGGGCCTCGTTGGCGGCCTCTCCGTACAGCCTCACCACCGGTTCGGTGCCGGACTTGCGGAACAAGAGCCAGGCCCCATCCTCAAGCAACAACTTCACGCCATCCATCGTTACAACATTGACAACCCTACTGCCTGCTATTTCACCAGGGATTGCTGCAACCTTTTGCGGATAGGCCCGCTCAAGCTCCTGAGAAAGCCGCAGGTTGTCACGGCGGGTAATAAAACGGCCCACCTCCCCATAGAGATGTTCTAGCAATTCTCGTACCGTCTTACCTTCACGCGCCACCATTTCAGCCACCAGGAAGCAGGCCAAAATGCCGTCCTTCTCCGGTACATGTCCCTTAATGGTCAACCCTGCACTTTCCTCACCGCCAATCACGATCTTGTCCTGACTGATCAGATCGCCGATGTACTTAAACCCTACCGGCGTCTCGTACACCGGCACCCCGTGTTTTTTGGCCACGGCATCAACAAAATGCGAGGTTGCGACACTGCGGGCCACACCGCCACTCAACTTGCGAACCCGGATCAGGTAGTCCAGCAACAGGGCGATGATGTAGTTGGGTTCAATATAGCTGCCATCGGCGTCCAGAATACCGAATCGGTCGGCGTCACCATCGGTAGCCAACCCCAGCCGGATGGTTGGATCGTTTCTCACCAAGCTGATAAAATCAGGAATATGGGCTTCAGACGGTTCAGGCGGCTGACCGCCAAAGTACGGGTCGAGGTGGTCATTGATAATGGTGTAAGGAATAGCGCGTTCTTTGAGCGGCTGGTCCAGATAGCCACGGGCCGTACCATACAGCGGGTTTAACCCCAGCTTCCCGATACCCTTCAAGGCATCAAAATCCACCTTCTGTTCCAAGGCGGCCAGATAGGCCGGCCGGGGATCAATAGTTTCCACAAGGCCGCGAGACTTTGCTTCAGCAAGTGGAACTTCGCGATAGCAAACCTCACCCAACATCTGGTTGGCCCGCTGCTCGATATCCTTGGTGGTCTCCGGCAAAGCCGGCCCGCCCCAGGCTGGTGAAAACTTGATCCCGTTGTACTCTGGCGGATTGTGGCTGGCAGTAAAATTGATGCCGCCAGCAGCGCCACGCCGCAGAATCTCGAAAGAAATCACCGGCGTCGGTACATCCCGGCCACACAAAAAAACCTTGATGCCGGCACCCGCCAGCACCCCGGCCGCTTCTTCGGCGAATCTGCTTCCCATGAAGCGTGTGTCGCGGCCGATCACAACTCCTTTATCAGCCTCTCCTGCTGCCCGCAGGTGATCAGCGATGGCCTGGGTTACGATCTTGACATTATCAAACGTAAAATCCTCGCAGAGAATCCCCCGCCATCCCGATGTGCCAAAGGTGATGTGACTCATGCCGCCTCCTGAAAACATAATAGGACAGCTTTTATCTTTAAAGACTAATACAGCATGACGGCGCCGTCAAGACAAACAGACAGCTCAAAACAGTTCGCCGGTCATCACTGCAAACTCTTTTTGATGTTGACTTTTTCTTTTCGAAATTGCTACAGTTTACTTCTGTCTTAGCTGAATCATATCGGAGGAGGAAGAAGGAATGCAGTGTCAAACCGTACTTGCAGGTACCGAGTGTACCTTTTGGGGTAAACAAGGGTGTGTATTTCCCGAAGGATCCTGTCAGACCATTGTTGAAAATTGTGAAGGCTGTGAGCGAATCGTCACTGGCACCATCGGTCAGGTGTGTGGCGCCTATCCGGCTCCGGCCAGAAAATGGGCCAACGGCATCTGCAACTTTGCCACCCACGTCAAGGTTGAAATCAAGATTGAAGACCTCAAGGTTAACCCCCTTAAGGCTTCCAAAAAGGCTTCGGGCGGCAGCAAAAAGAAGTAAGCGAACCCGACAGCAGGTGTGTACCATCCAGGGGGAGCCAATCATGGCTCCCCTTTTTTTACGGGGAGAAACCAGCCATGTCCTTTGACAGCCTTACCTGCCCTGCGTGCGGCACGTTGGTCCGCCGTTATCGCAACCCGATTCCCACCGTGGATATTGTTATCGAGGTTGCCGGCGGAATTGTCCTGATCGAACGAAAAAATCCGCCCTTTGGCTGGGCTCTGCCGGGCGGCTTTGTGGAGTATGGCGAGTCGCTGGAACAGGCGGCAAGCCGCGAGGCTCGGGAAGAGACAGCCCTGATAATCAGGAACCTGCAACTACTGGGCTGCTATTCCGATCCAGTCAGAGACAGCCGGATGCATACCATTTCGACCGTCTTTGTGGCGCAGGCATCCGGCACGCCGCAGGCAGCCTCCGATGCCCTGAACGTGCGGGTTTTCAGGCCGGATCAACTCCCGGAAAAACTCTGCTTTGACCATGGCCGAATGCTACAGGACTACCTTATCTGGAAAGCCCTTCGCTACTGACTGAATGCCAATTTTGAAGTAGCATCTGATACGCCTGCTCGGCCGGCACAGGCTTGCTGAACAGAAACCCCTGCACCTGGTCACAATTGTTTTCCCGCAAAAACTCCATCTGTTCCTCAGTCTCCACACCCTCGGCGATCACCTTGAGCTTAAGACTGCTGCCCATGGCAATAATGGCAGTGGCGATGGCCGCATCGGTGGCACTCTTCTCCACGTCACGCATAAAGCTTTTATCGATCTTGAGCGTGTTGACCGTAAACCGTTTCAGGTGGGCAAGGGAAGAGTAGCCGGTACCAAAATCGTCGATTGAGATATGAATTCCCAGCGCAGTGATTTCATTCAGAACCGTGACTGCATAGTCGGGATTCTGCATAATAACACTTTCGGTGATTTCAAACTCCAGACAGTCGCCAGACATGCCGGTTTCCGCCAGGACAGTCCGGACCAGATCCATCAAACTGGTATGCTGCAACTGATAACCAGACAGGTTTACCGCCATGCGTAACCCTTGCATACCTTGACCATGCCACTCAACATTCTGTCGACAGGCCTCCCGCAGCACCCACTCGCCCAGTTCCATAATCAGGCCACTTTCTTCGGCCAGTTGAATGAATTCAGTCGGCGCCAACAACCCCAGCTCGAGGTGTTGCCAACGTACGAGCGCCTCCAAAGCCATGATCCGGCCACTGGACACATCCAACTTGGGTTGGTAATACAACCGGAACTCACCTCGATCCAGACCTTTGCGCATGGAGTTGGCGATGGTAAAACGCCGGGAAGCGTTCTGATCCATATCATTGGCGTAGAACTGGTAGTTATTCCTCCCCAGGGCCTTGGCGTGGTACATGGCGATGTCAGCCTTCTGCATCATGGTTTCCATGTCATCTTCATCGTCAGGATAGACGCAGACTCCCCCGCTGGTGGTAACAAACAGCTCATGATTGCGGATCGAAAACGGCTGCATCAACTCAGCCAACAGCTTATCGGCAAGATGCCGAACGTCGGACTGGTCTGCAACATTCACCAGGAGCAGAATAAACTCATCACCACCGATCCGGGCCACGGTATCGGTCTCCCGCAGACACCCTTTGAGACGTTGGGCGATCATACGCAGCAATTCATCGCCCACCGCATGGCCCAGGGTGTCGTTAATGATCTTGAAACGGTCCAAATCCAGAAACATCAGGGCGAAGCGTGAGTTCATCCGATGGGCAAGAGCCTTGGCCTGTTGCATCCGGTCATACAACAGCATCCGGTTGGGCAGACCGGTCAGCATGTCATGGTGAGCGAGATTGACCAACTCTCTCTGGACCAGGTTCCGCTCGGAGATATCATGACAAACTCCCCAGACAACCTGTTCCACTCCCCCTTCATGGCAGAGCGTCAGACTTACCTCGGTATCAATCGGACGATCAGACCCGGAAGGGACGAACTGCAACTCAAAATGGCCGCCCGGCTCGCCTTTAAGCACCTTTGCAAAATGCCGATACAATAGTTCCTGACCATCGGGACCGGCCAGGTCAAAGATGCTAGAGGTCTCGACTGCCTCCTGTCCCAATCCCAGCAGATTACAACCGGCCTGATTCAGGTAGAGCAGGGTACCATCCAGACGGCAACAAAAGATCAAATCATGGGCAGAGGTGATAAAACCTAGCAACGCCGCTTCACTTTCCTGCACCTTGCGTTGATCAGCACGGATCTTGCCCATCAAAAAAGCGCCGAAAAAAGCGATGATGGTATTCAGTCCCGCCACCCAAAACCACATCAGCACCTCAAACAGCACTGAGGGGGTGTCCTCCTCCATAAACGGCATCCTGATGGAGGGGATCAGATCCATCTGCTCGGCACTCAGCAGCAGCCCATACAACAACGCACCAATAGCCCCGATTCCCCATACCTCCCGTTTTTTTTCAAACAGGAAGGCTGCCTCCAGGGAGACCAGCAGATAGGCTGGCCAAAACCAGCTAACGACACCACCACTCCAGTGTACAGCGGCAGTCACAAACAACAGATCGAGTATCACCTGCAGATAGATCAACAAACGGCAGCTCTGCAAAAACTTGCAAGGCATCGATATTAACGGATACGCAAGAGCAAAAAAGATCGTGACCAGCTTGAGTGAACTACTCCACTGTTCAAAATGGAAGATCGGCAGGTCAATACCGGCAGGTTGCAACAAAAACTCGGCAAACAGAACATATAACCACAGCAGTGCCAGCATGAGCCAACGGGCTCGCAGCATGATACTGACCCGCACACACTGTTCATCCAGACGATCCCTGAACGAACGCTGGTCTGTACTGTTCTGCAACAGACGCGACAGCGAGCCAAACCAGGCTGGACGATTCGGGGAGTCTTCTGAAAGATTGAAGAGTGGTTCCATGATTCGTTACACTTTCAGAAAGAGTGGCTGGGCGGCAGCCTTGATGAGGCCAAGCTCCGTTGCCAAGGTATAAAAACGGTTCAGACCAGCCAGATGCCGTTCATCAAGCCGATAGGTAATGTGCCGCCAATACTCGGCCAAAAGTCCTGCCCCCATCCATTGGGTCTCAGGAGCAACAGCGGCAAGCTGCTCCAATCGTCCGGGCATCTGGTCACGGGCCTGATCAAGCAGGGCCAGCAACGCGTGCAGATTTTCCGGTTCCCGTGCTACAGCCGATTGTGTAACCTGCCAGAGTGCAAAGACAAACGGTAGCCCGGTCATCTCTTTCCAGGCAGCTCCCAGGTCATAACAGTAGGGCGCGTCCCCTTCCATTGCTGCCCGCAAGGCGGCGTCGCCAATCAACAGCACCCCTGGCGCCAGAGTCAACGCTTCGCGCCAGGGCAAACGGGAGGATTCAATACTGCACCCCGAAAGTCCCCAGTGGCGTGTCAGCAGAATCTCAAGCAGCACCACCGACGTAGCAGATTCGGAGGTAACCAGCAAACGCTCGGCACCCAGTTCCTGCACCGGCCGGTTGGTCAGCAGCAGCACGCTCTGCACCGGTCCATCAGAACCGATACAGTGGCCTGGCAGCACACAATACTGATCTGCGTGACGGGCAAATTCAATGGATGACGAAATGCAGAGGTCAATCTCCCCGGCAGCCAAAGCAGCATTCAGCTGCGCCGGCACACCGTGATCAAGCGAAATCCCCGTGCCCGGCAACCGATTTTCTATCTGCAGCAAGAGTGGTCTGCAATTGGCATAATCTATCCAGCCGACCTTCAACATCAGCGCACCTGCCTGTAGAGTGCCTCGGCATCCTGCTCAACCATCCGGATCTGCTGCTGCTCCAGCAGCTCCCCGGTGGACTTCCAGAGCTGGGTTACGGCATTTGCATAGGCGGTCTGTGCCTTGATCTGGTTATTTTTTGCCGTGGCCAGCTCGTTTTCCACATCCAGCACTTCCTTGTTGGTGGCCAACCCCACCTCAGCCTTACGCGCAAAAGCCTTGAAACGCTCCTCTGCAAAGGCCCTGCCCCGATCTGTCACCTCGATCTGCTTGTAATAGGCACCAACGGCCCGCACGGCAGAACGCACCTCATTCGCCACCAGTTCCTCCTGATTCCGCAGCTTGAGGACTGCCTGATCCACCTTGAGACGGTTTTTACGATATTCATTTTCTGCTGCCCGATTGCCCAACGGAAACGCCAGAGCCAGCCCGACACTCCAGTTGGGGTAATCGCCGGAGCCGAGGCGATCCATATCCCTGGAATAGGTAGTAGCCAGACCAGTGGCAGCCGCAGAGGCCGAAAGGGTCAGATCAGGCAGGGTCCGATTCCCTGAAACCCGCGTTTGCAATTCAAGGAGCTCAAGCGTGCGCTTCAGCTCTCTGACCTCTGGTCGGCGAGCAATGGCCGACTGGATCTGCTCCTGCTCGGAAAGCTGATAAGCGGCCCTGGATGGCGCTTCAACGATCTCCAGTTCGCCAGCCTGCTCAAGCTGCAACAGTCGCCGCAAAAGGTCGATCTGGTCACTCACCGCCCGCTCAGCGTCGATCAGCTCCTTTTCCCGTGTGGCCACCCCAAACTCCGCATTCAGAATCTCCATGGCCGGCATTACCCCGGCCTTGACCCTGGCCTGGGTTTCAATCAGAATCTTACGTGCCAGCTCCAGGGATATCTTTTTCACCTGCCGTTCCTCACGCAGACTGTACAGCGTGTAATACTCTGTACGCACCTGGGCTACCACGGTGTTCAACCTGGCATTAAACTGTTCAAGCGAGGTATTTTTGCCAAGTCTGGCCGTATCAATAGCCAGCTCGGTAGCCTCGCGTCCCAGATTTTTCAGCAATGGCTGGCTAATGGTTACTCCCAGACTGGACTGCCAATAAGAAGAAAACCCCGTAGTGCCGGAGGCATCGCCACGGATATAAGTGTTATTGAAACCCAGGATAGCCGTGCCACCGGTGAAAAAAAGCTGGCTCAGCCCGGCATTCAATTGTGTGCTGCGATCAGCCATCCGCTCCGGCGGTGAAAGCGTAAATGAACGGATACTCGTACTATCGGCATAGTCAGCCAGCAACTGCAGGTTAGGATCGTAGATAGCACGGCTTTTCTGGTATTCTGCCTCTTGCTGGGCCGGGTTGTACCGCTCGACCCGCACATCCAGATTCCTTTCCACCGCCGCCTTGACTGCATCAGCCATGGTCAGACGCACCGGTGAGGACTCCACGGCGTGGCTCACCCGTGGGACAGCTACAGCAAAAAGCAGGCAGAATACAATACGTTTTCTCACGTTCAACACCTCATGCACCAACAATCCCCCCACAACGCAATAAGGGCGGGATCGGCTCCCGCCCTTATATCACAGAAGATATTCAGCTTTACATGTCTTTGTTGTCAACATAATCCAGATAGTCATCAGCCGACATCAACCCTTTCAGCTCATCAGGGTCATCCAGGCTGATCTCCACAAGCCAGCCGCCGTCGTAGGGGTCATCATTGACCAGGGACGGGTTGTCGAACACCTCGTGGTTCACCTCCAACACGGTGCCGCTGAAGGGGGCATACAACTCGGCCACCGTTTTGCGGGCCTCGATGGCACCCATCGAGTCCTCCTGCTCCACTTCATCCCCGGCCTCCGGCAACTCCACCGATGCCACCAGCCCCAACTCTTCCTGAGCGTAGTCGGTAAGTCCCACGACGGCACGGCGGCCTTCCACGCGGACCCAGGTATGCTCACGTGAATACTTGAGTTCTTCAGGAAATTCCATAGATCACTCCAGCACGATCCGATCCAGGAACGAGGTATCGACGTTCCCCTCAATGAAATCCTTGTTGGCCATAATCCGCTTATGGAAGAAGATCGTCGTTTTGATCCCCTCGATGATATACTCGTCCAGGGCGCGGGCCATGCGACGGATGGCATCCTCACGAGTCTCGGCATGCACGATCAACTTGCCGATCATCGAATCGTAGTGAGGCACCACCGTGTATTGATCGTAGACAAATGAATCCACCCGCACCCCAAGACCGCCAGGCTGATGGTAGGTCGTAATCTTGCCGGGAAAGGGAGTGAACTTAAAAGGGTCCTCGGCGTTGATCCGGCACTCGATGGCATGCCCGTTGATCTTGATATCCTCCTGCTTGTAGCGCAGCGGCAAGCCGGCAGCCGAACGGATCTGTTCACGGATCAGGTCAACTCCGGTGATCATCTCGGTCACCGGATGCTCAACCTGAATCCGGGTGTTCATCTCCATGAAGAAAAACTCGCCGCTCTTGTCCAACAGGAACTCCACGGTACCGACACTGCAGTAGTTGACCGCTTTGGCAGCCTTGACCGCAGCCTCGCCCATGGCAGCACGGGTTTCCGGCTTCAGCACCGGACAGGGCGCCTCCTCGATGATCTTCTGATGGCGGCGCTGGATAGAACAGTCCCGCTCGCCCAGATGGATGCAGTTGCCATGCTTGTCGGCCAGGATTTGAATCTCAACGTGGCGGGGCTGCTCACAATATTTTTCGATATAGACGTCAGGGTTACCGAAACCGGCCTGGGCCTCTGCCTTGGCTGTGGCATAGGCGTTGGCCAGGGTGGCTTGAGAGTGGACAATCTTCATACCGCGGCCACCGCCGCCAGCCGTGGCCTTGATGATCACCGGGAAACCGATTTGCTTGGCGATCTTGACCGCCTCATCCACCGACTTCACATTTTCCTTGGTACCGGGCAAAATCGGCACACCATGCTTAATCACGGCCTGACGGGCCGAGATTTTATCTCCCATGATCCGCATGCTCTCGGCAGAGGGACCGATAAAGGTGATGCCGCACTGCTCGCAGATCTCGGCAAACTTGGCATTTTCCGACAGGAATCCGTAACCGGGATGAATTGCCTCGGCGTCAGTCAATTCGGCGGCACTGATGATGGCGTTGATATTCAGGTAGCTCTGGCTACTGGGCGCCGGACCGATACAGACCGATTCATCTGCCAGCTTGACATGCAGCGAATCAGCATCGGCCGTGGAGTAGACCGCAACGGTCTTGATTCCCAGCTCCTTGCAGGCCCGTATCACCCGGATGGCTATCTCACCACGGTTGGCGATAAGTACTTTATGGAACATGGTGGCTCCTAGATTTTCTCGACAACAAACAGGGGCTGCCCGTACTCAACCGGCTGGGCGTTCTCCACACAGACTTTGACAATCTTGCACCTGAACTCGGCCTCTATCTCGTTAAACAGCTTCATCGCCTCTACCAGACAGATCACCTGCCCCTTTTCCACCACCTGCCCGACTTCGGCAAAGGGGGCATCATCAGGGGACGGTGAACGGTAGAAGGTACCGACAATGGGCGAATTGATGGTTTCACCGGGCTCAACCACCACCGCAGGTGCGGCGACGGCCACCGGAGCGGCCATCTGCATCGGTGCCTGCATATAGGCCTGGGCAGGAGCCGCCATCTGAATCATCTCGGCCTGCTGGCCGCGCTTGATGACGATCTTTTCGTCGGCGTTGTCCATCTCGAACTCGGTGATGTCGGTCTCGGTAATCATTTTTATCAACAGTTTCAGATCCTTAATTTCCATTCCCATCTCCTTCCCTCACAATCACATAGATAACGTACTTTAGTAGCGGCCATGCCGCACTGTCAGACAACCATCAGCTTCTTGGGTACCTTCGTCAAAACCCGGCAACCGTCGGCAGTTACCGCAACGGTGTCCTCAATCCGCACCCCGCCCCAGCCGGGGATATAGATGCCTGGCTCAATGGTAACCACCATCCCTGCTGCCAGTGTTGCATCACTCCGTGGCGATAGAGTCGGCTTTTCGTGAACCTCGAGGCCAACGCCATGGCCCAGGCCATGACCGAAAAAATCACCAAAACCCTGTTCCTTGATGTAATCACGGGCTATGGCATCCAACTCCCTACAGGTAATCCCCGGCCTGACCGCCGCTATCACCCGGTCATGGCCGTTCAGCACGACGTTGTAGACCTCCTGTTGACGGCCGTCAAAGAAGCCTACCGCCACGGTCACGGTTTCATCCGAATGGTAACCGTCCAGCACGGCACCAAAATCAAGGGTCACCAATTCACCGGACTGAATCTGCTTGGCACTGGCCCGTCCGTGTGGCATCGCTCCACGCTCACCGGAGGCTACAATAAAATCAAAACCACGTCCCTCTGCCCCACGGCGACGCATCTCGAATTCCAGTTCCAGGGCTAACGCAGCTTCCGTCATACCGGGCCGAATCCGGGAAACTATCGCAAGCATGGCATCCGACGACAACTGAGCCACCCGCTCCAAGGCAGCCAGTTCTTGGTGGTCCTTGCGGTCGCGCACCCCGTCCAGCTCTGCACCAATCGGAATCAATGCCACATCAGACAGCCGTGTGACCAGCTCCTGATGACTGCTGACCATGGTATGGGTGGCCTCAAAGCCGATCCGCTGCCAGCCCTGCCCCTGCTGCAATGCCGCGATAGCCTCCAACCGCTGCCCGTGCTCGACAATCCGTGCCCCCGCCACCTCCTCACGAGCCTGAAGTGTATAACGGGAATCGCAGATAAACCAACCCTGGTCACGGGTCAACAGCAGGCTGCCGGTGGAACCGCTAAAGCCGCTCAGGTAACGCAGATTGGGAAGATGCTCCACAATCAGACAGTCCAGCCGCTCCTGATCAAAAAACGGGGTCAGTCGAGAGCGCCTGTCTTTTAGCATAACTGAAAGCGGCTCCTCAACCGAATTCTGATTAGTTGGTGAAATCAAACGAATATTCAGTGGCTTTCAATTTTTAATGTGGTTAAAAAGCGCACGCAAACCCAGCAGATAACTATCCACCCCAAACCCGCAAATTTGACCCAGGGCCAGTGGAGCCAGAAAACTGTGATGCCGGAACGGTTCGCGACTATGGATATTCGAGAGGTGGACCTCGACAAAGGGTAGCCCGACTGCGGCCAGTGCGTCACGCAGAGCGACACTGGTGTGGGTATAGGCTGCCGGGTTGATCAGGATTGCGTCGTAACTGCCGGGCGCCTGCTGAATCTGATCAACCAGAGTTCCTTCACAGTTTGACTGGAAGGTGGCAAGGGTACACTCAAACTCGGCAGCCAATGCTGACAGGGCGACATTGATATCGTCCAGGGAAAGCGCCCCGTAGATTTCGGGTTCCCGTTGGCCGAGCAGATTCAGATTGGGACCATGAATGACAAGGACACGCATCGGCTTACTCGATCGACGTAATCATGGCCAGGGCATTGGCCCGCAGCAGATAGCGCGCCTTGCCGACATTGCCGTCACGACTCATGATAAAGGCTGCAAACAGTTCATCGTTCAGCACCCGGATAATCATGCGTGATTGTTTGGTGGTGATGGTGATCTCTTCCATATCGCCAGCCCCCACCACTTCGACTGTGCGGCCGATCTCTTTGATCACCGTGGCATACTCAACCGTCATCATCTGCACATCAAAACCGGCATCACCCTGGTGGACCTCATCAATGGCGATGCAGTCGTAGCCCATCAGCATAACGGCATAGGCTCCTTCTACCTGCTGTACCATTGATGTCAGCAACGCTCTTAGCGACATTCCCGTATCCTCCGGATGTTTTTCAGCCATCCCTCAAGCACTGGCAGGACAGTGCGGTCATCTGCAGTTCCCTGTACCGGAAGCGCTGCCACCGCATCAGGCAGCTCATCGACAGACATCACCACCGCACCAGCGGACTGCGGCGACTCCAACTCGGCGATACGAGCAGCAACAGTGGCATTGCCTGGTTCATCCGCCAGAATGTCACGATAAATGGCCAGGGCCTTGTCGGTGAACCCCTGAGAGACATACAGCTCAGCCAGGGTCCCGGTCTTCAACGGATCACGACCAGCCGGGGCCTGCTCCGGCCAGACAGAGGCTTCAGATGCCTCGGGAATCGCAATGTCAGCAGCAGTCGGTGCAGACTGACCGACGGAAACACCGGACCAGGGATCTGCAACCGACCGGGACGGCGCCTTTGCCCGTTCCACCAGCTGATCGCTGTCAGGCTCGGCAATGATATCACTCTCGCTGAGTTCAATCAGTTCAAGCTCCTCGTCAAAGGCAGCAACGATACCACCGGGGCGCAGTGCCTGGAGTGCACGCCTGGCTTGTTGCAAACGCTCTTCAAGAGCCCTGATTTCTTGCTGTAACGCTTCAGTTGACTGCTGCATACGTCCCGTCACCTCCCCGCAACACAGGTTTCGGCCAGTTGGGCCGGGGCGAACTCTCGCACGGCGTGGGCACCAATGCCCTGATTACAGATATACTGGATTACACCAGCCCTACTCTTTTTATCCTGGGTCAGGGCGGCGATCAATGTGTCACGCTCAGCCCGCGGTGCAACGGTTGGCAAGCCCAAGGCGCGCAACAAGGCCACTATCCGGTCATGCTCGGCAGCTGTGCACAATCCCTCCGCCACCGATATTCTGGCGGCCAGGACCATGCCGATAGCCACCGCCTCGCCATGCACCAACCCCTGATAGCCAGCCAGAGCCTCAAAGGCGTGCCCCAGGGTGTGGCCATAATTCAACACGGCTCGCAGGCCAGCCTCATGTTCATCCTGCTCCACCACCCAGGCCTTAAGGACACAGCAGCGTTCAACAACACTGGCAATCACCCCCTGATCCCGGGCCAGCAGACCAACCACAGTACGTTCCAACAATTCAAAGAACTGACGGTCCAGCACCACACCGTATTTGACCACCTCGGCCAGACCGGCCCGGTATTCCCGCTCCGGCAGACTTGCCAGTGTGGCAACGTCTGCCAGCACCAACCGTGGCTGATGAAAGGCGCCGATCAGGTTTTTACCACGGGGGTGGTCGATGCCGGTCTTGCCCCCCACGCTGCTATCCACCTGGGCCAACAGGGTGGTAGGCACCTGGACGAACGGTATGCCCCGCAGGTAGGTGGCCGCGGCAAAACCGGCCAGGTCACCCACCACACCACCACCCAGAGCCACGACAAAACAACGGCGGTCAAGCCCGCCCTCAATCAACCGGTCATAAACCGTATTCAGGGTCTGACCGGTTTTGTAGGCCTCGCCATCCGGTATCTCGATCAAGAGCGGCTGATAGCCTGCCGCGGTCAGGGATGACAGGACGGTTTCGGCGTACAGGGCAGCTACGGTCGGATTGGTTACCACTGCCGCTCGCCCTGCCAGGCCCACCGCACGACAACGCTCACCAGCCCCTGCAAGGATGCCAGCGTCGATCAAGATGGTATAACTCTGCGGTCCAAGCTGGACCGTAATCAAAGACATCACTAGCCCTCGGAAAGCCGCTCCAGCACCTCGGCGGCCACATCTTCCACTGATTTCGCAGCGGTGTCAATTCTTATGTCGCTATCAGCGTAGCAGCCCTCGCGTTCCGCCAACAGCCGGGCAAGTTTGACAGCCCGCGGTTCCTCACCTTGTAACAGGGGGCGGTCATCGGCGGTGTCCAACCGTGTCACCAGCACATCCAGCGGGGCGGTCAGGTTAACCACCACCCCGATCAGTCTCATCAGGCAACGGTTTTCGGGGTTAATCACCGCGCCCCCCCCGGTTGACAGCACGATCTGCTTACGTCCGACCAGGGCAGCCAGTTGCTCCTGCTCCAGCTGCCTGAAGGCTGCTTCGCCCGCACTGTGGAAGATGGCGTTGATGCTTTTGCCGGCCCGCTCGACAATCAGGGCATCAAGATCAACGAACGCCCAACCCAGACGGTCTGCCAGCAGCTGGCCCACACTGGTCTTGCCGCTGCCCATCGGGCCGGTCAGCACAACAGACTGCAGCATCAGAAGGTCCGTAGCACGGTCAGGTAGCTGTTCAGATTACGTCGTAACTCTTCAACCGAGTCGCCGCCGAATTTTTCCTGTAACCCACAGACCAATTCAATGGCCACCACCGCCTCGGCCACCACCAGGGCAGCCGGTACGGCACAGGTATCGGAACGCTCCACCGAGGCCTCGTAGGGCTGATGGGTGACCAGGTCGACCGAACGCAACGGTGTGTAGAGGGTCGGGATCGGCTTCATGGCTGCCCGCACCACCAATGGCTCACCATTGGTCATGCCACCCTCCAGACCACCGGCATGGTTGGTGGGGCGCAGATAGGCGGTGGTAGCACCTTGTCCCAGCACGGCAGGGTTGTAGGTAATCTCGTCATGTACCTGGGAACCGGGACGGCGGGCCGCTTCAAAACCCAGGCCCACCTCAACCCCCTTGATGGCCTGAATACTCATCAGCGCCATGGCCAAGCGGGCATCCAACTTGCGATCCCACTGGACATGGCTGCCCAGCCCCGGTGGCAGACCCAACACCTGTACCTCCACCACGCCCCCCAGGGTATCACCGGCAGCCTTGGTATGATCGATCAGGTGCTTCATCTCGGCCTCAGCCGACGGATCGCAGCAAAACAGCTCCGAGACGGCAGCCTGCTGCCACAAGGTCGGGTATGCAGCAGCCGGCGGCGCAGCCACGATACCCCCCAGTTCGGTTACATAACCGCCCATCGTGATGCCCAGGCTTTTCAAAAACTGTCGCGCCACCGCCCCCACCGCCACCCGCACAGCTGTTTCACGAGCACTTGAACGCTCCAGGATATTCCGGACATCCCGGTGGTTGTACTTCATGGCGCCATCGAGGTCGGCATGGCCCGGACGCGGACGCGTCACCGGTTCTGCCAACCCTTCATGCTCAACCAGAGGAGACATTTTCTCCAGCCAGTTTTCCCAATCACGATTCTTGACCACCAGGGTCACCGGTGATCCCAAGGTTCTGCCCCAGCGAACCCCGGACAGTATCTCAACCCGGTCCTGCTCGATCTTCATCCGGTCGCCCCGGCCATAACCCTGCTGACGCCGTGCCAACTGCTCATCCAGCATGGCAGATGCAAGCTCGAGGCCTGCGGGCAATCCTTCGATGATGGCGGTCAGTTGGGGCCCATGGGACTCCCCTGCCGTAAAATAACGCATAGTATGCCTCACTCCAAGTCTGTCTATCGGCTGAGCAGAGTACCATTAGAGACCGTCAGGGGCAAGCAAAACCCTGCGTAAACCCCTGTGATATGGCCTGCCTTGACAGCCACCCCAGGTCACCGTATAGTCTTGAACATGCCACTGATCACCTTGCCAGCAGGACGTCCGGCAGCAACGCCGGCAGCCTTTAGTCGCGCCACCCTTGTGACGCATCTACAGGAACTTGCCGGCCGGCCTGTACCGTTCACCGGTTATCTGGCCCTGTCCAGCCCTGAACGGGTCTACCTGTTGTTCTTCTTTCAGGGACGCCCCTACGCTGCAGGAGTTGCCACAGGAGAACGGCCAACCCCGCTGACCATTACCAACCTCTGTGCCCAGATTGCCGGCCTGCGTGACGGCAGTGCCGCACTCTCCCTGCATGAAACCGACCCGGTGCTCTTAAAGAGTCTGTTGGTCTTCATCCAGGACGAACCGACCGCCAAAGGGCCGGTGAGTCTGATCAACCTGGAAGGGATGGTCCGTCAAATCCAGGAACAGGCTGCCGACGCGCTGGTGATCCTTGAGCGGCAGGACAACTACAATTTTTTCTTCTTCCTGGATGGCACAAAAACCGCCGCCTACTGGGCAGAAAACCTGCCCTCCGGCATGGACGGACTCGCCGTAGAAGAACAGATGCTGCTGTATGCCTTTCAGGACACCACCAATCCGGTCAACGCCATCATCTACCAGACCCTCACCACCATGGAGTCCCGTGATTCGGCCAACATCTCGCTGGAAGGGCTGGTGCGGCTGTTCGGCAACATCGAAGAAGGCGGGCAGACCATCGCCCCGGGAAGGCTGTCGCCCCACACAAACGACCAACTGGTGTTGCGGGTGGTGAAAGGCCAGCAGAGCGGGATGACCTTCGGCGGAACGTTCCCTTGTGTAATGGGCCGCAAGGATACCGACATCATCATCAATGACCCGATGGTTTCCAAACGCCATGCTGCGGTTCAGAACATCAACGGCAAGCTGCTGCTGATGGACCTGAACAGCACCAACGGCACCAGCCTGAATGGTGAGCCGATCACCCAGTCTGCCCTCAAACAGGGCGACCTGATCGGCATCGGTCAGACCATTTTGGTGGTTGAAACCATCAACCTTCCGTAAACAGCCGTTTCACCCCTGCCAGCAACCCTTTTCCCGCCTCAGCCGTCAGCAGAATCACCGAGATATTATCCCGGCCTCCCCGGCCGTTGGCACAGGCCACCAGCTCGCGGCAGGCCGCTTGCGGCGACGCTGCCGCACTGACCAGAGCCGCAATCTCCTCATCCGCCACCATGCCATACAGCCCATCGGAACAGAGCAACAGGCAGTCCCCGTCCTGCAGCTCCAACTCATCCAGATCGACCTTGACCGTTGCATCCTGCCCGATGGCCCTGGTCAGCAGATTCCGCCCCTTGGCGAATAGCGCTTCGTCACGGTTCATCAGACCGGCCCGCACCTGCTCCTCAATCCAGGAATGATCCTGGGTCAGCTGCTCAAAATGTCCGTTCCGCAACAGGTAGGCCCGGCTGTCCCCTACATGGGCAATCGCGACCCGATTGTCCGCAATGGTCACGGCGACGAGAGTGGTACCCATGCCCCGCCACTCCGGCTTGGCGCAGGCCGCCTCGAATACCGCCCGATTGGCGAACCCTACCGCCGAACCCAGCAGGTTGGCCAGCGGGGAATGTGCGCTGTCCAGATCACCCACCAAAGGGGCCCGCCCCTGGGCAGCCCGGGTCAGGTAATCCTTGAGGGTATCCAGGCAGATCTTGCTGGCGAACTCTCCTCCCTTATGGCCGCCCATACCGTCAGCCACGGCATACAGATTCAGGGAGGGTTCCAGCAGGATCGCATCCTCGTTGCGGGAGCGTACCAGCCCCACATCGGTCAGTCCACAAGCGGTCAGTTCCATAGATCACCCCAACTTCGCCAGGCACATCCTGACATGCTCCACCACTTCCCGCGCATGCTGATAGCGCTTGGTCAGATCCTTGGTCATCAGCCGATGGGCGATATAGGCGCAGCATTGCGGAATAGCGGGATCGAGCTGGGTAATCAGCACCGGCGGCTTGTTGGCGATGGCATACATCAAG
This sequence comes from Geobacter sp. UBA5730, assembly GCA_002419465.1. Classification (GTDB taxonomy): domain Bacteria; phylum Desulfobacterota; class Desulfuromonadia; order Geobacterales; family Pseudopelobacteraceae; genus Trichlorobacter. The sequence continues at coordinate 30,212 of DIGE01000001.1, forward strand.
GCTGCGATGCTCTCGCCGGAGAACGGCTTCTGTCCGGAAAGCAGTTCGTACATCACCACCCCCAGAGAAAACAGGTCGGAGCGGCCATCCACCTTCTGGCCGGCCACCTGTTCCGGCGACATATAGCTGGGAGTACCCAGCACGGTGCCGGTCTGGGTGGCTGACGAGGTCGAGATGCGAGCGATGCCGAAGTCGGCGATCTTGACCGAGCCGTCTTTCAGCAGCATGATATTGGCCGGCTTGATATCGCGGTGCACGATCCCCCTGTCGTGGGCAAAGGCCAGCCCCCCGGCCACGCAGCCGATAATCCGCAGCAGCTCCTTGACCGGCAGCAGCTTGCCCTGCTTGATGTACGGGGTCAGGTCAGAACCGTCCAAGAGCTCCATGGCCACATAGGCCAGATCCTCCTCCTCACCGACGTCGTAGATGGTGACGATATTGGGATGGCTAAGGGTACCGGCCGCCTCGGCCTCGCGGAAAAAGCGCTTTTTGGTCTCCTCCAGCAGGCCCGGGTCCACCTCCTCGAAACGCACGGTCTTGATCGCCACCAGCCGATTGATCTTGGGATCCTTGCCCAGGTAGACCACCCCCATGGCACCACGACCCAGCTCCTTCTGAACCTGATAGCGGCCGATGGTGGGAGTGGAAACATCCACCCCGCCGGGACCAGCGAGAATAGTCCCTTCGCGGCGTCCGCTACCGCCGAAGATCATCGTCTCACCCGCCACCTTCATGGTAGCGATGCGTTGCTTGATATCCTTGTAATCACCGGCCGTCAGTATCTGCTCATACACCGCAGCAGCCTTGTTGAACATCCGCTTGCGTTCGAAATCCAGAGCCAGGTTATAAAGCAGATCCCGGACGGTGGAATCCTCAACCGGACACTTGCGGAACTTCTCAAAAGCCAGATCCAACAGGCCCTGTCCCTGGAAGGAAAGCCCCAGCATCTTGTTGGTCTCGATACTGTCGCTCTCCACCAGCTCGTTGCGCTGCTCGGTCACCCTGAATCGCATCGAAACCAGAGCGGTGTAACCGATCACCATCAGCAGGGTCGGCCCCACCATCCCCAGCCAGAGCCCTTGTCCGGCAAACAGCCAGACCGCAGCGCCGTTCCAGAGCAGCAACAATCCGGCCGCAATGGCAGCGCTCATGCCGGCCTTCAACCGCGGCATGCCCAGGGCCAGGAACAGACCGAACAGGAGCATCACCCCCAGTTCAAGCCAGCGGACCCAGCTTGGCCGGGTGATCACGTTCCGATTCAGCAGGTTCTCAACCACCGTGGCCACCACCTCGATCCCCGGATAGGTAGATTGAAAGGGGGTCACGGTAAAACCAGCTATCCCGGTGGCAACCGGCCCGATCAGCACAATCTTGCCCTTGAACATATCCGGTTTGACATTGCCGGCCGCCACATCAAAGAACGAATAGGTCGGAAAGGAACCGAACCCGCCGTTGTAACTGATCAGCATCCGGCCCTGCTCATCCACCGGAACAGCAAGCCGTCCGGCCGTCAACCTGCCATCGCTAACCCGGACCTCCTGTGGTGGTATCCGCAGGTAGCTCAGGGCTGACTGCAGAGCAAGGGAGGGAAACAGCCGTCCACGATAATGGATCAGCAGCGACTCCCGTCGCACGGTCCCGTCGCTATCAGGTTGGATATTGATATGACCAAGGGAGCGTGCGGCGTCAGCAAAGGGGGGGATCGGAACGGCAGCCTCACTGGCCTGCTGCAGGCGGCCGGGGACGGCCTGTTCCTTGGATGCATTTTGCAGATAGGCGGCCAGGTTGGGGTCCGGGTTGCCGGCCTGGTCGCCAAGAGTGAAAAACAGCGGCAGGATCACCTGCCGGGTACTGGCCAGGGCAGCGGTCAGCAGCGCATCGTTGTCCAGGCGCTGCACTGACTGGCTGATGGCGCCCAGCACTGCCGGGCTGCCCCCCAGGCCGGCCACCGTCTCCCGCAGCTCCTGCAACTCCTCCAATCCTGAATTCCTGTCCGCCTCGGTATAGAGGATGTTGGTGCCGATCAAGGCAGGTTCATACGCGGCCAGCTGGGTCATCAACTCTGCCATGTAACCCCGCGGCCAGGGCCAGCGCCCCAACCGCTCAATGCTGGCGTCATCAATAGCCACGACCACAATCGGTGCCTGGGGCTTCTTGGCGCGTAGCCTGGCCCGCAGGTCGTAGCTCTTGTACTCCAGAACCTGGAGCGGATACCATTGCACAAGGCAGGCCAGCATCAACAGCAGCGTGATGATGCCGACAGTCAGCCTGGTGGCCTGCAGAACCTTGGGAATCTTCATGGAAACTCCGCGTTCCGTTTTAGCTACAGCGCACCGCAGAAAACAGCCGCGACAAGCAACGGCTCAACGCAACCCGATGCGGCTCAACACGATGCCCAGATACTTGTTGCAGGGATTATCGCGGTGCAGCCAGGAAATCAGCGGCGGTCTGCGCGTACCGAGTTCCTGCAACAACTGCTTGATCTGGGTGCTCATGCCCATGGCCATTGCGTGACGCAAGGTTTGCATGGCCTCCGGCTTTCTACCGGCCACCAACTGTACCCTGGCAAGAAAATAGTAATGGTCGGGGTGCCCCGGTTGCCGCTCAATGGCAGCCTGACACAGCTCCAGCCCCTTGCTGACATGACCCCGCTCCTTGGCGATACAGAAACCGAGAAAAGAATGCCATTCGGGATCATCATGCAGCTTCAGGGCCACCTCCAAGCGGGCCAGGGCGCCAAGTACAGTGCCTGCCTCAAGCTCGTTCAACGCCCGCTGGTACTCCTGCCCGGCTTTTTTCAAGCCTGCCTGTTCATCCAGTGTTGTTTCTTGCTGATTCATGATCACCCCAGGTGCAGTTCATCCAGCGACAGACGGTAGCCGGGCAAAAAATGGTCCAAAAAATAGCCCACCTCGGGCAAAGGGCTGTTGCGCAGGTTTTCCAACTGCTCCTGACCGGCGCGTTTAAACTCCAGGTTGCCTGACTTTTCCTCTTCCAGACACTTGATCAGGGCCGCGATCCTGTCGGCCGCCTTGACAATCGGCTGGTACTCCGCATCCTGCTCTTCAAAAAAGAACAACGGCTCATAGACCTGGGCCAACTCAGCCGGCAGCATGGCCAACAGCTTACGACGGGCGCGGTCCTCCAGCTGGTGGAACGAACGTTTGAAGTTAGGGTTAAAGTGCTTGACCGGGGTGGGCATATCGCCGGTAAATATCTCGCTGGCATCATGGAAGATGCCATACAGGGCGGCCTGCCCAGGGTCCAGCGCACCGTTAAAAAAACTGTTGCGGATCACCACCAGAGCATGGGCCAACATGGCCACATCCAGGGAATGCTCCTTGATATTCTCGGCCTGGGTGTTGCGCATCAGCCCCCAGCGGTTGATGTACTGCATCCGGGCCAGAAAGGCAAAGAAGTCGTGGCGGTCCTGATGACCGTTTTTTTTCACAGGCATGCTCTCTGTTCTCCCCGCCGGCAGGTTCACATGCGACACATCGGATAGTTCGCTCACAACAAAACCTCCCGGTGGTCACATGCGCTCAAAGGTCTCAAACAAGGTCTTGTAGTCATCCAGGGCATACCGGTCGGTCATGCCGGCCAGATAATCAGCCACGGTCCGCTCCACACCGTTCTGCTCAACCCGGCGATGGTACTTGGGTGAAAGCAGATTGGGACGTTTGACATAGGTCTCGAACAGTCGCGACAGCACATGCTCGGCCTTGACCCGCATCTTGTCCACCTTGTGGTGACGGTAGAGCTTCTCCTTCAGAAACCGCTTCAGCATCAGATTTTCCTCCTCAACCTGGGGACTGAAGTGAACCAGCACCTGGTTAACCCGCCGCAGGTCGTCCAGCGAGTCGATTGAGTGCTTCTGTATATTAGCCTGGGTGGTTTCGCAGATATCAGTAATCTGCATGCCGATCAGGGCACTGACCGTACGGGCCACCAGCCGCTTATCATCAATGGCCGGATAACGCTCCCGCACCCGACGGGACATCCGCTGCCAGAGTTCCACCCCCTTCAGCAACTCCAAAGTCAGATAGCCCGACTTGAGACCGTCATCAATGTCATGGTTGTTATAGGCGATCTCATCGGCATAGTTGATCAACTGTGCCTCAATGGACGGGACCACGCCAGGCAGAAATTCATCAAGGATCCTGGTCGGCAGATCGTGGGGCGAGGAGTGTTTCAGAATCCCCTCGCGCACCTCCCAGCACAGGTTCAGACCATCAAACTCAGCATAGCGCTCCTCCAGCTGGTCCACCACCCGAAAGGACTGGTAGTTGTGCTCAAATCCGCCAAAACCTTGCATCAACTGGTTCAGCACCTCTTCACCAGTATGGCCGAAGGGGGTGTGACCCAGATCATGGGCCAGCGCCAGCGCCTCGGTCAGGTCTTCATTCAGGCGCAGGCGGCGGGCGATCGCCTTGCCGATCTGGGCCACCTCCAGCGAGTGGGTCAGGCGGGTGCGGTAATAGTCCCCTTCGTGATTGAGAAAGACCTGGGTCTTGTACTCCAGACGACGGAAGGCGGCACAGTGGATGATCCGGTCACGGTCCCGTTCAAAGACAGGTCGTGGATCACTGGATGCCTCTGGATACCTGCGCCCTCGCGATTCCGTGCTCTTACAGGCATAAGCGGCCAGGTCGGGCCGTTCACTGTAATCGAACATCACAAAACTCCCCCGTGGATAAGCTACAGAAAGAGTACTATCCGCACCCCCCATCGGCAAGTTTTTTCCTGAAACTATGCTAGGATTAAACCTATGACCAACCACGAACTACAGACCCTGCTGGCCCTTGACCGCTCAAAACTCTCACATGACGGGCGACCGCTCTACAACCGCCTGATCTTTGCCAGCTCCCCCTACCTGCTGCAACATGCCAAAAATCCGGTAAACTGGCGGGAATGGGATGACGAGGCACGGAATGAAGCCCGCCAACGCAACCTGCCGCTATTCGTCTCCATCGGCTACGCCACCTGTCACTGGTGTCATGTGATGGCCCATGAATCATTCGAGGACGAGGAGGTGGCCGACATCCTCAATCATGCCTTTGTGCCGGTCAAGGTGGACCGGGAAGAGCGGCCCGACCTGGACGAATTCTGCATGGCTGCCTGCCAGACCATGACCGGCAGCGGCGGCTGGCCGCTGAACTGTTTCCTCAAACCGGACGGCACCCCCTTCTATACCCTGACCTACCTGCCCAAAGAACCCCGCCGGGGCATGCCCGGCTTTCTGGAACTGCTGGAAAACATCGCCACGGTTTGGCAACACAAGCCGGATGCGGTGGATCGCAACGCCGGATCGTTGATGGAGGCGCTCTCCCAAATGGCCAGCCCACCGCCTCCAGATCCTAACGTATTGTTGACGACCCTGTCAGACCAAGCCGCTACCACCCTGCAGCGTATCTGCGATCACCAACATGGCGGCTTCGGCAACTCCCCCAAATTTCCGATGCCCCCCTACCTGCTGTTTCTGCTGCAACGTGAAAACACAGCGCTACACGAACTGGCCTTCAAAAGCCTGCGAGCCATGCGATCCGGCGGCATCTGGGATCAGCTGGGCGGCGGCATCCACCGCTATAGCACCGACAGGCAGTGGCTGGTGCCCCACTTCGAAAAAATGCTCTACGATCAGGCCCTGGTGGCCTATGCCGCCCTGGGGGCCTACCACATCAGCAACGATACAACCTATCGGGAGATGACCGACAACCTGCTGGGATTTGTGCTGCGGGAACTGACCTCGCCACAGGGAGGCTTCTACTGCGGGCTGGATGCCGATTCAGAAGGACGTGAAGGGGCCTGCTATGTCTGGCGAAAACAGGAGATTGATCAGCTACTGAGAGACACTGCCGCACTGTTCTGCGACTATTACGGCGTGACCGCCGGAGGCAACTTCGAAGAACCGGGAGAAAATGTGCTGTTTCAGGCGGTGCCACTCCCGGAACTGGCAGCCCGCCACTCCTTGAGTGAAGCCGATGTCACCAGCCGCCTGGAACAATGCCACCGTAGCCTGTTGGAGCAACGCTCCCTGCGGGAACAACCGCTCAGGGATCTGAAAATCCTGACCAGCTGGAACGGCCTGATGATTGCCGCACTGGCGCGGGGAGCCGCCCTGACCGGCAAGCAGGAATGGCTGACCGCAGCCCGTCGTGCAGCGGCCTTCATCGCCACCACACTCAGCTCCGACAATGGCCGCCTGCTACGCAGCTATCTGGTCACCGCCTCACCTGTCAAAGGCTTTCTGGAAGACTACGCCTGCCTGGCCTGGGGATACCTTGAGCTGCATCAGGCCAGCCATGAGCCGACAGATCTCGTACAGGCCGGCAACCTATGCAGAGAGGCGCTGTGCCTGTTTCGTTCCTCTGACGGCCGCCTGCGCACCGCCGGTAACGATGCCGAACAGTTGCCGATAACGCTGCCCGACCTGCACGACGGCGTGATCCCCAGCGGCGCCTCGGTGCTGGTCATGAACCTGGTCCGTCTGGCAGAACAAACCGATGATGAAGCATGGAGCAAGGAGGCTCAAGAGCTGCTACGGAGCTATCAGGGTAATCTGCAGCAAGCACCGGTCAACAGCCTCTGGATGGTGCTAGCAGGGCTACACCTCCTGGAGGCCGGCAAACTGGCCTCAGAGACGACTACGCATTGAACAAACTCAATAGATATGCTAGTACCGCGTAACATTTCATATTTCGTTTAGTTGCAACATACGGCACACTGGCGCAACTCATCCAAGGAGGCCGCTGCTTGAACAATGGCAACGCGCCATGGCACGTGGCTCAGCCGGCATACTGGTAATAGACGAAATTCAGAAAGTCCCCAACTGGACGGAAACCGTTAAAGCGCTCTGAGACAAAGGCAACCACGGTGTCCGTCTGGTAGTGCTTGGCTCAAGCGCTCTTCAGATTCAGCAAGGTCTTACCGAAAGCCTGGCCGGCAGATTCGAGCTCATGCGCATCCACCACTGGTCGTATCCTGAATTGCAACAGGCATTCGGCTACAATCTGAATCGTTATCTTACCTACAGCGGCTATCCTGGAGCCGTAACCTACGAGCACGATTTCGAACGCTGATACGCTCTGCATGATCCCCATCAGCATCACCGCCAACAGGACCAGCAGATAGGTGTAGCCATGATTATTCTGCAGGAAGACAATCCGAACCGTCATGAGTTCCCTCCGGCGCCATCTGCCACCGACAACAAAACACCTTTAACTCTACGTAGTTGTATACACGCTTGAGCTGCACCCGTCCAGTTCCATGGTAGCTTCGGCAAACAAAAAAAGGCCCGGTCACTGACCGGGCCTTTGGATCAATACTCCAACAGCAGCTTACAAGCTTACTCGATGACCATCCCCTCTTTGAGCGCCAGAATTATCTCTACCTGGCGCTGATAGATGAACCTGCCGATGGCCGAGTCAGTGATCCTGTCCGGAGCGATGGTGAAGATACAGACCTGTTGGTTGTCGTTGTTGCTCGGTTTTGCCCTGACAAACAGTGCCGGCATGGTCAGTGGCGTGCCCTCCAACGGAAAGCTTATCACCCCTGCACCTTCGACCGTTGCGGGCACGATGCCGTTAGAAAGCAGGGAAATACCGGTAGCGGAGATATCAATCATGGTTCCGGTGATAACCACCTGGCCGCAGATAAAGGTTACCGGCAAAGCCCCGGTGACCTTGACCCGAACCGCCTCCCGGCGATCTGCCCTGATCTGGGCATAGGCGAAGTTGTGCAGGATAGCGGCTTTTTTGGGTACATTGACATAGGCTGCGTAACAATGCACCCCCAGCCCCTTGCCAAAGTGCTGGCTTTTAATCAGGGTGCTGTTGTTCTGCTTCATAATCAGGGCCTGGTGTTCGTGCACCGACAGCTCGACACTGTCATCTTCAACAGTTGCGATGGTGGCGCTGTAACAGACCGGCACCTCGTTACAGTAATTAAGCAAACTGAGATCGCACTTCAGGCGTCCGTCCTGCATGGCCGAAAACACCTTGATGATGGCGTCAGCATCTGACTTGCCATCATTGATGGTTACCAGCTGATAGTGATCATTTCCCATGTAAAGCCTTATCTGTCGAGCATAACGGCACCGGACAGCCATGAAATTCGTGGCAAGCACGAGTTGTTTAGCACACCTATTAAAAAAGGGCTATGCCTGACAGCAAAGCCCCTTGATTTTTATGGTGCGCGCTACTGGGATTGAACCAGTGACCCCTGCCGTGTGAAGGCAGTGCTCTCCCGCTGAGCTAAGCGCGCGTGAAGTTTGTTAAGTAGCAAAGTTACCCCGCCATGTCAAGTTTTACATGATGTTAAAGGTGGTGTGGATCGACTTCTGCAGGTCTTCAATCCGCAGCACCGCCTGCCGGATCCGCTCCCGTTCTTCATGCTCCAGCATCAGCGGGTCCAGGTAGTAGGAGTCTTTCTGGATCCCCTTGATGGCCTTGATTTGCAAGAGGATGCGATAGCGGGTAAGGACCTCATAGGCATCCAGCAATCCCTTGGCCACGGCCGGAGAAAAGCTGCCCTCCTGTTCCAGCATCCTGATGCGCTCAACGGTACTGGTGGCCGCCAGCCCCTGGCTGATGGCCAGAATCCGCACGTTCATCACCAGCGGAGCCCAGGCCAGCAGCTTGATGTTGAACTCGCCCTTGTGATCGCCGCTGGGCTCTGTCCAGAGCCGACGCATGAAGCCCAGAGCCAGCTTCATCTCGGTAGCGGCGCGGGCCATCCCCCACAACACCCGGAAATGCTCTTTTTCCATATCCCGCACCAACTCGATAAAACGCTCGCCCAATAGCTGGTTGCCCCCCACATGACGGGCATCGGAGAGTACGATCAGATCCATCATGTTCTTGGCAAAATCCTCCACCTCGTAGCGCACAATGGCAAACAGCCGCTTGCGCCACTGGGAGTAGGAACCGCGCCAGGTAGGATTACTGGTCATGATGTCACCGGTGCAGCGCTTGAAACCGGCAGCCTCCAGACAATCGACCAGCCGATTGCCGAACTCCTCGAACCAGCTATCGGCCTGTTCTCCACCATTGTCCTCATAGACAATCAGGTAGTCCTGATCGGTGATCAGGGTCTGTTCTTTACGGCCGTCGCTCCCCATGCTGATCAGGGCAAAAGAGACCGGTGGAACCGACTTGCCGGCATCTTGCATCTCATCAACTACAATCTGGAGTGCTCGTTCAGCCAGCAAATCACGGTAGTGGGTGCAGGACTGATGGAGATGGGCAACCGAGCCGGCCAGAATAAAACGTTCCAGCTCAATCCGGTTAAGCTCTTCATGAATATCGCGCAAGGCCGCTGCTTCGGCGGTGGCAATCAGGGACCGCTGCTGGTCGGCCTGAATATCCCAGTCAGCAAAACGGCGCTGTTCACTACTCAAAGACTCACGCAGACGCTCCAGCACCAGGCCGATTTCCTCGGCAGTGCAAACCCGCGTGATCTGCGTCAAAGCGGGCAGGCTATCCAGGGCCGCTAGTGGGTTTTGAGGGGGGGGTTGTGTGTCCACAGGCTTCCTCGCAATCACAAAAAAAGGGGGAGGCACCATCGCCTCCCCCACTATAGCACAGGTCATGAAATTGGAAAGGTCTAGTGGTCGACAGCCTTGGCCATACCCAGGCCGGTGTTCTGACGGACATAGACTTCGTCCCACATCTCTTCTGCCTTCTTGCTGGGGAAGGCCAGCGTTGCCAGGATGGCAGCGATGAAGCCCAGCGGTATGGAGAGGATACCGGGGTTTTTCAAGCCAAAGAGCGGTTTGGAAAGTCCCAGCATGGACTTGCCACCACGGTTCTTGATCTCTTCAGCCTTCTTGGCTTCGATGGTATTCATGGTTTTTTCCATGGCTTCCGGCTTGACCTTGCCTGCGGCAATGTCACCCTCAAGCTTGGTGTAGGCTGCCTTGGCATTGTTGGCAACCACTTCAGGGTAGGTCATGTTGGGGGAGATCATCACCAGGCCGATGGAAGCCACGGTACCCACAACCAGACCGGCAACCACGCCGGCAGTGTTAAACTTCTTCCAGAACAGCGACATGACAACGACCGGCAGGTTGCCGGAGGAAGCAACGGCAAAGGCCAGGGCCACCAGGTGAGCAACGTTCTGCTTCTCGGCAGCAATGCCGATGGCGATGCCAACCGCGCCTACGCAGAAGGAGGTGATCCGGGCAGCCATAACCTGCTCATGCTGGTCGGCATGACCGTTTTTAATGACGTTGACGTAGATGTCATGGGCAATCGCAGCGGAGGCAGCCAGAACCAGACCGGAGACAACCGCCAGGATGGTGGCGAAGGCAACTGCGCAGAGGAAGGCCAGCAGCAGGTCACCAAGGAACGGTGAAAACTCGCCGCCCAGCTGTTTTGCCAGCATCATGGCAGCCATATTGCCGCCTGCGTCGACTGATTTAATGGCCTGCGGGGTGACGTTGATGGCAGCGCCAAAGCCCAGCAGGGTGGTCAGGATGTAGAAGAAGCCGATGATGAACATCGCCACGATAACCGATTTACGGGCAGCCTGTGCAGTCGGGACGGTGAAGAAGCGCATCAGGATGTGGGGCATACCGGCAGTACCCAGCACCAGCGCCATACCCAGGGAGATCTGGTCCAGCGGATTGGTCAGGAACAGACCGGGCTCAAGGAAGCGTTGTCCGGCATCGGCCGTGGCTGTACCGGCAGCAGATTCTTTCAGGTAGATCGGCAGCAGCTTGACATGGTCAATAATGTTCTGGTTGGTGGCGATGTCGTTGAAGAACTGCAGCGGGCTGAAACCAGACTTGATGGCAACCAGTATCGACAGCACGAAGGTGCCGGTCATCAGCAGACCAGCCTTGATGATCTGAACCCAGGTAGTGGCGGTCATACCACCGAACACCACGTAACCAACCATCAGGATACCGACGCCGATGATGGCGGTCTTGTACGGAATGCCGATCAGAAGTTGCATCAGTTTACCGGCACCAACCATCTGGGCAGTCAGGTAGAAGGTGGAAACGGCAACGGTGGAGATGGCGGCCACGGCGCGCACCGGTTTGGGGTCAGTCCGGAAGGAAAGGATGTCGCCCAGGGTGTACTTGCCTGCGTTGCGGCAGGGCTCGGCCACGATCAGCAGCACGGTGATGTAAGCCACCAGCCAGCCGACCGAGTACATGAACCCGTCATAACCGTAGAGGGAGATCATGCCGGAAATACCCAGGAAGGAGGCAGCCGACATATAGTCACCGGCAATGGCCCAGCCGTTCTGAGTACCGGTGATACCACCACCGGCGGTGTAGAAGTCGGAAGCTGACTTGGTCTTTTTGGCTGACCAGACAACTACGCACATGGTTGCACCAATGATGATCAGGAAGATCGGGATGGTGACCTTGGGGTTGGCCTTCAGCGTGGTCGGGGTGGCAGCTTTGGCCGGGGCAGCGGCAACCGGCGGTACTGCCGGAGTAACTGCAGGAGCAGTTGCAGTGGCAGGAGCCGGAGCAGCAACAGCAGGCTTGGTGTCAGGGGCAGCGGCGGGCTCTGCAGCATAGGCGGCGAAGCTTAAGGAGAGGACGCAACCAAGGGCAATTAAAAGTCTCTTCATGGATTCACCTCCTAATGAAGTTCACTGACCAGTTCTCTGGTCAGGCGGTCAAAGTCCTTGTTGGCAACATGGGCATAGTACATGGCCAGCCCCCAGGACACAAAAAACTGCGACAATGCGAAAATGTAGCCAAAGTTAACCCGCCCCAGGATCTGGATCTTAAAGAGACCCGGTGCATAGGCTGCCCCGATCGGGAGCAGGAAGTAATACACTAAAGAAAAAATCCACCAGCCGAACAGGAAGGCCGTTTTCTTGTGGTGCAGCTCGATAAATTTGGGACTTTTGGCTATCGCTGACCAGTCGTACGTCTTTTCCGCCATGATTAGTTACTCCTTTCCATGAAAATGTGGGAATTTTACAAACCAACGCCAAACTGCTCCTTCTGTACATTCCTCCTTTCGAATCTATTCTCTTTTTTATTCAGATCTTAGACTCAGGTATCCGCCATATACGAGGAACAGGAACTCGTGGTTACTTCATGAGACCGAAACCAGCGATTGTTTTAAAAATGTATACATCGCACGTTGCAACTTTTTATCACGTCGTTCTAAAAACCGTCAACAAAAAATTTTTTACTGCGCCGCAATCAAAAATTAAACATTAAATTACATATAGTTAAAAAATTTACAACTTTCAAAACAATAAAAAACCAAAGGACCTGGCCACCCAGAAATCATTGTTTTATTCGATCAATAAGCGAGCCATTGGCCTGGTATTTTTCAACACTGTTCGACCTGACAGGCCTGGATTTACCGGCAAACTCTGCGCAAACCAGCAAGGCGACATCGCTGCCGCCCTGCTGGCCTGGATTAAAAACTGTCCAAGCCGCTATTCCGGCATAAAAACAACAGAACTACCGCAGGGCCGCTTACCCTGGGCAGCAGCTCGTCCTATCAGCAGTTTTTCGCTTGTTATCGTGGAGAGTTCACGTTTATAGTGCACTACCTTACCCCCGTCGCATGCGTGATCCGCACGTTCGGCAGATTCAGATCACACTTCGATGAACCCTTAAACAACCCAATCGCGGCACGTATAAAACATACATTCGGCATCAGCACGGAGGCGACTATGTCACAACTGATTACCCTTACCATTGGCGGCCTGCTCGACGATATCGCACAACGGTTTCCTGACAACGACGCCTTGGTATATCCAGAACGCGGGCTGCGTTACAGCTATACCCGGTTCAAGCAGATATGTCGCCAGGTGGCCAAGGGACTGCTGAAGCTGGGGATCAGAAAAGGTGATCATGTCTCAATCTGGGCACACAACGTACCGGAATGGGTAATCCTGATGTTCGCTACCGCCAAGATCGGCGCGGTACTGGTGACCGTCAACACCGCCTACAAATCAGCCGAACTGGAGTATGTGCTGGAGCAATCCGACTCAACCACCCTGTTCATGGTCAAATCCTGGAAAGATACTGATTATGTAGCCACCCTGCAGGAAGTGGTGCCGGAATTAGCAGCCTCGGAACCGGGCAAGCTGAACAACCCCAAACTGCCCTTTTTGAAGCAGGTCATCTTCATCGGTGAAGGCACACCGGACGGCATGTTGAACTTTGACCGGATTGCAGACCTGGGGCAGTCCGTCAGCGATGCCGAACTGACGGCAGTAGAGGCAACCGTCGGTTGCAACGACACCATCAACATGCAGTACACCTCCGGCACTACCGGCTTCCCCAAAGGGGTCATGCTGACCAGCCTCAATCTGGTTAACAACGGCTTTCAGATCGGCGAATGCATGAAATTTACCGACCAGGACCGGCTCTGCATCCCGGTGCCGTTCTTTCACTGCTTCGGCAGCGTGCTGGCGGTGATGGCTGCGGTTACCCATGGTACCGCCATGGTGCCGGTAGAGATATTTGATCCGCTCAAGGTGCTGCAGACCATTGAGAAGGAGCGCTGCACCGCAGTCCATGGGGTGCCCACCATGTTCATCGCAGAGCTGGAGCATCCAGAATTCGCGAAGTTCGACCTGTCCACCCTGCGCACCGGCATCATGGCCGGCTCGGTCTGCCCGATTGAGGTGATGAAACGGGTTGTTAAGGATATGCACCTGACCGAGATTACCAGTGTGTTCGGCCAGACCGAGTCCTCACCCGGCATCACCCAGAGCCGCACCGATGATCCGATCGAACTGCGGGTAGCCACCGTGGGCCGCGCCTTGCCCGGCGCCGAGGTCAAGATCATCGACATCGAGACCGGCGAGACCCTGCCGCCCGGCAAACAGGGTGAGCTGTGCGCACGGGGCTACATGGTGATGAAGGGCTACTACAAGATGCCGGAAGAAACCGCCAAGGTGGTCGACAAGGACGGCTGGCTGCATACCGGCGACCTGGCTATCATGGACGAGAACGGTTATTGCAAGATCACCGGCCGGATCAAACAGATGATCATCCGGGGTGGCGAAAATATCTACCCCAAGGAGATCGAAGAGTATCTCTACACCCATCCCAGCATCTCAGATGTGCAGGTTTATGGGGTGCCGGACAAAAAATACGGCGAGCAGGTCATGGCTGCGGTGATCCTCAAAAAAGGAGTGGCGATGGCCGAGGAAGAGGTCATGGCGTTCTGCCGGGGCAAGATTGCCAACTACAAGATCCCCAAATATGTCAAGTTTGTGGACAGCTATCCAATGACTGCCAGCGGCAAGATTCAGAAGTTCAAACTGCGGGAGATGGCTATCAAGGAGCTCCACCTGGAGGAGTCTGAGACAACGGCGTAAAAGGAGGGACCTCATGACGCCCCGAGAGCCTGGTGTGAAAAAGCTGCCTTTTTCTCAGCTTGCCTTGCATTACTGACAAAACCGTCTAAAATTTTTGTTCGGAACCATGAACATGCGCTCAAAAGGAGACAGACCGATGGCGATCTGGGACAAGCTGAAAGGCGAACTGATTGATATCATCCAGTGGCTCGATGATACCAACGCCACCCTGCTCTATCGTTTCCCCCGCTATAACAACGAGATCAAGTATAACGCAAAGCTGGTGGTACGGGAGGGCCAGACTGCGGTCTTCATCAACGAAGGCAAGCTCGCCGATGTCTTTACCCCCGGCACCTACACCCTCGAAACCAAAAACCTGCCGATCCTGGCAACCCTCAAAGGCTGGAAGTACGGCTTTGAATCCCCCTTCAAGGCCGAGGTGTATTTCTGCTCGACCCGCCAGTTCACCAATCTGAAGTGGGGCACCCCTGGCCCCTGCACGATGCGGGACCCCGAATTCGGCGCAGTGCGGGTAACCGCCTTCGGCATCTATGCCATGAAGATCAAAGACCCGGCGGTCTTCATCCGGGAGATCGCCGGCACGGATAGCAACTTCAGTACTGAGGAGATTCAGGAGAACCTGAAAGGCAAGATCGGTATGCGAGTCAAGGAGGTTATGCCGGAATTAAAGATTCCGGTGATCGACCTTGAAAGCAAGGTCGTGACCCTTGGTGAAATGCTCAAAGAGCGGATTGCTCCTGCCTTCGAGGGGTTCGGCATAGCCCTGACCGAGGTGCAGGTGCAGGACGTAGGGCTGCCGGAAGAGGTGGAACGGGCCATTGACAAGGCCGGCGCCATGCGGGCCATCGGCAACATGCAGACCTTCACCCAGTACGAGACCGCCAACGCCATCAAGGACGCCGCCAACAATCCGGGCGGGCTGGCTGCGGCCGGGGTCGGCGTGGGGATGGGCCTCGGCATGGGAGGCCAGATGGCCGGCGCCATGGGCGGTATGTTCGGCGGTCAGACGCAACCGCAGCAAGCACCAGCCGGTTTGACACCGCCGCCATTGCCTTCCCCGCTACAGCTGTTTGTAGCTTTAAACGGCCAGCAGGCCGGCCCCTTTGATCTGCCGGCCCTGCAGCAGATGGCCCAGTCGGGCCAACTGACCCGCGAGACCCTGGTCTGGAAACAGGGGATGGCCGCCTGGTCTGCTGCCGGAAGTATGGCTGAACTGGCAGTGGTGTTCGGCACAATGCCGCCGTCAATACCGCCGGCCTGATCGGAGGATCGGGTACCATGACCCCTCAAAACCAGCTGACAGCTACGGCCAAACAGTTCCCCTGCGGCGCCTGCGGCGCCAAGCTCGAGTATGCGCCCAGCGCATCCACTCTGAAATGCCCCCTAGAAACAGTAGCTATGGCTTGACGAACAGATAGGTGGCGAACTCCTCGCCGATGCGGCTGTCGACAACACTGCATCCCAGGCGGACATAGCAGTGTACTATATCAAACTTGTCCTGTAACGGAATGCCGGAAAGCAACAGATGACCGCCGGGGCTCGTCATGCCAACCAGCTGACCGGCCAGCGGCAGCAGGATATCAGCATAAATATTTGCAAGCACCAACGAAAAGGTTTGTCCAGAAACGGCTTCAAGCTCGCCGCAGATGGCGGTGATGCTGTTTTCAAGTTCATTGAAAGCCACGTTTTGCTGACAGGAAACGGTTGCCGCCTCTTCCATATCTACCGCAACGACGGCCTCGGCCCCCAGGCGTGCTGCAGCCAAAGCCAGAATCCCGGTGCCGCTTCCCAGATCAAGAGCGCGGCAACCTTTCATCCCCGGGATAGCTGGCATGATCTCAAGACATGAGGCGGTGGTTTCATGCTCGCCGGAACCGAAGGCCCCCTTCTTGCCCAGCACGATCGGCAGGCCGCACGGATTTGGGTATGGATCACCGGCTGGAACAATGCTGAACAGACCGACCGAAAATGAGGTAAAAATTCTTCCTGACATGGTGCGGCACCCTAGCCGGTTCCGGCCACAAGGTCAAGTGCCACACACACAAAAAACGTTTGCCACCATCTCATCATGTAACCTATAGCCTGAAAGGAATTTTTGCTGCCATGCGTCTGACCCCCGCCATCGAACTGGAACACCGTTGCAAACGGCTGCAAGAACTGATGTCCCAAAACGGCCTGGATGCCGTGATCATCACCCAGAACGCTGACCTGTTCTATTTCACCGGAACCGTGCAGAGCGGTTGCCTCTACCTGCCCCGGCAGGGCCAGCCAGTCTACCTGGTACGTCGTGATGTAGCCCGGGCCCGTATGGAATCGGGGCTGAGGGAGGTGCTGGCCTTCGGCTCACCCAAGGATATCCCCGGCATCGTGGCCGGGTTCGGCTACCCGGAAGCCAAACGGATCGGCATGGAGTTTGATGTACTGCCGGTGGGGATGTTTGAGCGTTACCGTAAGGTCTGGCCAGCGGCCGAATTCTCTGACGCCACCCCGTTGATTCGCTTGGTACGGATGATCAAGAGTCACTACGAGATTCACCTGATGCAGGACGCCGCCGATCAGGTTGATAAGGTCTACCAACGGGCAAAGGAGGTGATCCGGGCCGGCATGACCGACCTGGAACTGGCTGCGGAACTGGAATATGTCGCCCGCCAACATGGGCACCTGGGGCTGATCAGGATGCGGGTTTATAATGGCGAGATGCTGTTCGGTCATACCTTCTCCGGTAGCGACAGTGCTGTACCGGCCTACACCGACACCCCCTTCGGCGGGATGGGGCCATCCCCCTCCTTTGGTCAAGGGGCCAGTTACAAACCGATCGGTCGCAATGAACCGATCATCATCGACTTCGCCGGCAGCATTGACGGCTATCTGGTGGACCAGACCCGCGTTTTTGCCATCGGCGGCTTGTCCGATCGCCTGCGCAAAGGCTTTGACGATATGCTCAAGGTACAGGAGTTGATGAAACAGATCGCCTGTGCGGGTACCCCTTGGGGAGAAGTTTATGACCGTTGCCACAGCCTGGCCTGTGAGATGGGCTACGCCAACAGCTTCATGGGCGCCAAGGGTGCCCAGGTTTCCTTTATCGGGCACGGACTGGGGGTGGAGATCGATGAGTATCCCTTCATCGCCAAGGGGTTCAAGGATCAGACATTAGAAACCGGCATGGCATGGGCCTTTGAACCGAAGGTGGTCTTCCCGGGTGAGGGAGCCGTCGGGATAGAAAACACCTTCTATCTCAGTAACGAAGGACTCAAGCAGCTAACGCATTCAGACGATTCCCTGGTCATTTTATAATCCCGTTTGAGCGTTAAAAAAATCTGTTGTAATTGGCTCTCGGCGGTGTTATAAGAAGCCACAATTATGTATACAGTATTTCATAACTATTGAAATAACAGTGCAAACAACTAAAATTGCACAATCATCCTGAAAGGAGAAGAAGCATGACTCTGAAGGAAACTCTCAAGCAGAAGATCGAGGAACATCGTCCCCGTACCGCACGTCTGGTCAAGGAATTCGGCAAGGTCAAGATTGACGAGGTAACCATCGATCAGTGCATCGGCGGCGCCCGCGATGTTCGCTGCCTGGTAACCGACATCTCCTACCTTGATCCCCAGGAAGGTATCCGTTTCCGTGGCAAGACCATTCCCGAAACCTTTGAGGCACTGCCAAAGGCAGCCGGCTCAAAGTATCCTACCGTTGAGTCTTTCTGGTATATGCTGCTTACCGGTGACGTGCCGACTCAAGCTCAGGTTGACGAAGTGGTTGCCGAGTGGAAGACCCGTCAAGAAGTACCCCAGTATGTCTTTGATGCCATTCGTGCCCTGCCCCGCGAAAGCCATCCGATGGTCATGTTGTCTGTAGGCCTCCTGGCCATGCAGAAAGACTCAAAATTTGCCGGTTTCTACAACTCCGGCAAGTTCAACAAGATGACTGCTTGGGAATCTGTCTACGAAGATGCCAGCGACATCGTGGCACGTATCCCGGTGGTTGCTGCCTTCATTTACAACCTGAAGTATCGTGGCGACAAGCAGGTTGCCATCGATCCCAGCCTGGACATGGGCGCAAACTTTGCCCACATGATTGGTCAGAAAGAAGAGTACAAGGATGTTGCCCGCATGTACTTCATCCTGCACTCCGACCACGAGTCCGGCAACGTATCGGCACACACCACTCACCTGGTGCACTCCGCGCTGTCTGACCCCTACTATGCATACTCCGCAGGCCTGAACGGCCTGGCAGGCCCGCTGCACGGCCTGGCAAACCAGGAAGTTCTGGACTGGACTCTGAAGTTCCAGGAGAAGTACTGCAAGGATGTAGAGCCAACCGCAGAGCTGATCAAAGCTGCTCTCTGGGATACACTCAACGCCGGTCAGGTTATCCCAGGTTATGGCCACGCTGTTCTGCGTAAGACCGACCCGCGCTATACTTCACAGCGTGAGTTCTGCCTCAACACCCCGGGTCTCAAAGACTACCCGCTGTTCAAGGTTATCGCCATGATCTTTGAAGTTGCTCCTGGCGTTCTGACCGAGCACGGCAAGACCAAGAACCCCTGGCCGAACGTTGACGCACAGTCCGGTGTCATCCAGATGTACTACGGTCTGACCGAGTTTGAATTCTACACCGTGCTGTTCGGTGTAGGCCGCGCGCTGGGCTGCATGGCCAACATCACCTGGGACCGCGGTCTTGGTTACGCTCTGGAGCGTCCGAAGTCTGTTACTACTGCAATGCTGGAGAAGTGGGCTGAAGCTGGCGGCCGCAACTAGGCACCGTCTGCTACACCTGAAACACCTAGGGGGATGCGAAATCGCATCCCCCTTTTGATGTAAAACCATTCAGACCATGTTGTTATGACTTACCAGCGCCCCCCCTAAAAACCGGCATACGTTTTCGAGAAAGGCCTGCCTGGTTTCCTTCCAGCTGTTAACGGTTATCTGACGGTGTCAAGCCATACTGCAACAGCTTGCGCTGTAAAACAGTACGCTCCAGATCAACAGCACGGGCTGTTGCAGCCAGATCCCATTGATGAGCTTGTAGCTGGTCCTTCAGAAACTGCTGTTCAAACTGTTCCCGCGCCCCTCTGAAACTGCAGCCGTGCTCCGGCAACAGGTCATGCGCCGGGATCTCTTCTGAATCAACCAACAAAGGGATATCCTCAGCTGTAATCACCGGTGAGGATGCCATAATCAAAATCCGTTCAACGATATTCTTCAACTCGCGGGTGTTACCGGGCCAGCCGTACTGCTGCAACAGAACCATGGCCTCTTCATCAAACTGCCGCGGTTCCCAGCCTTCGTGGCGATGGAACTGATTGACAAAATGCCGTACCAGATGGGGAATATCCTCACGCCGTTCCCGCAACGGAGGCACCATCAACGGGACAACATTTAACTGCTGAAAGAGGTCGCGCAAAAACAGGCCGTTGTGGATCAAGTCAGCGAGTGGCAGAGCTGTCGCAACGATCACCCGGACATCCACCCATACCGGTCGGCTGCCGCCTTGTCTCACAAAATTACGCTCTCGCAGGATATGCAGCAAGCTGCCCTGCGCCTTGATCGGCAGTTCATGAATTTCATCCAGAAAGATGTAACCGCCATCTGCCAGATCAAATTTACCTTTGCGCAGACTGGTGGCGCCGGCAAAGGCTCCCTTCTCATAGCCGAACAATTCACCCTCCAATAACTCACCTGGAATGGCGGCGCAGTTCACGGCAATAAACGGCTTCGTGCGACGCGGGCTATACTGGTGAATCGACCGGGCCACCAACTCCTTACCTGCACCTGCCTCACCGAAGATCAGCACCGGAGTACCGGCCGGCGCTACGCGGTGCACCTGGTCCCGCAGCTGTTTCACAGCCGCCGAGCATCCGACCAGCTCATGTTCTTCGTAGGAAGCCCGGCGTAAGACCTCGATTTCCTTGTAGAGCTCTTTGAAGTTGAGGGCGTTGGTGATGGTGATCAGCACCTTGTCCAGAGAGAAAGGTTTTTCAACAAAATCATAGGCACCCAGCTTGGTGGCCTTGACCGCCGTTTCGATAGTACCGTGACCGGACATCATCACCACCGTCAGGTCAGGCAGCAGGTTTTTCAACCGTTCCAGGGTCTGAATACCATCCAACCCAGGCATCCAGATATCCAGCAGCACCAGATCGGGTACTTCTTCACGTGCTATTTCAAGGGCTTCGGTGCCGTTATCGGCGGTCAGCACCTGATACCCTTCATCCTCCAAGATGCCGGTCAAGGAACGGCGGATATCCTCTTGATCATCCACAATCAGGATCTGATTCGACATACGTTGTGCTCCTCCTCAGATCTATTGTACAGCAGGCAACTCGATCACGAAACAGGATCCGCTGGGCCGGTTGTCTCGAACCCGGATAAACCCGTTATGATCGGCGATAATACTGGCGACAATGGCCAATCCCAGTCCGGTACCATGTTTTTTTGTAGAGACATAGGGTTCAAAAATCCGGGTCTTGAGTTCAGCTGGAATTCCGGGACCGTTATCAGCAATGCTGCACGAGACCATCTTCAACTCGGCATCATAGAGCGTGGTAATGGTGATAGCCCCTCTCCCCTCCATGGCAGCCAGAGCATTTTCCAGCAGATTGATAAGAACCCGCTTAATCTGGTCGCGATCCAACCTGATGGCCGGTAGTAGTTCATCAGGGGTGAAGTTGAACGAGACTTCACGATGGGCCTCCTGATAGAGTGTCAGGGTTTCCCGTACCAAACTGTTCAGATCGTTAGGGGTCGGCTGCACAGCGGGCATCCGGGCGAAATTGGAGAACTCGTTGACCAGCACCTTGAGTTCATCCACCGACTTGCTGATCATGGCCGTACACTCATCAAAGACAACACCCTCAGGATCATTGCGGAACCTCTCCAAAAAACGTTTTCTCAAACGCTGGGCCGAAAGTTGGATCGGAGTCAACGGGTTTTTTATCTCATGGGCAATCCTGCGGGCTACTTCACGCCAGGCAGCCATCCGCTGCCCCTTCATCATTTGGGTCAAGTCGTCAAGCACCAGTACCGAACCAAGAAACTCCCCCTGTTCGTCCCGTAACATCGTCAGGTTCATCTGCAACACCCGCCGTTCACCACGCATTTCAAGGCTGATCTGGCGAGCAATAGAGTCTTGACGAGTGAGCGCCATGTCCCGTAACGACTCCTTGACGATGTCAAGGTGTGCATCCCGCAGGACGTCACGAAAGTGACAACCCAACACCTGGGCGGTGTTGATATGCAATAAACGTTCAGCAGATTTATTAATGGTCGTGACCATGCCTGCCTGGTCAACCGAGATCACACCGGCTGCAACGTGGCGCAATACTATCTCCATATAACGACGCCGGGCCTCGATCTCATGGTTGATACGGATCAACTCGAGATTCGAACTGTTCAGCGCTCGCTGTTTACCACGCAAATCGGCAGCCATAATATTAAAAGAACGCACCAGCATGCCGATCTCATCAGCGCCTTCCGCATCAATCCAGACGTCAAGATCACCCTCTGCCACAGCACGGGTGCCCTCCACCAGCTCCTGAATCGGTTTCGTCATACTATTCGCGAGATAGATTCCGATCCAGAACGCTAAAAAAACGATCACCGAGGCGATCAGAAACAGGGTCAGCAAATATCCACCGGTGATCGGGCTTTTAAGCAGTTTCAGGCGGCGGAACTCCTGATAGGACGAGGATATTTCCTTCATCTTGCTGACCAGGGAGTAAGGAACGTAGTAGTTAACCACCACCACTCCCACCACATCACGATCATTGTAGGTGGAGAAGATCGGCACAATGCCACGAATCAGGTCGGCTTTGCCAACGGAATTTATCTTGGTTAGCTCTCGCCCTGCCAAAGCCTGCTTTATATCTTCAGAGTTTGGGCTGGTGTTTTCGGCACGAGGCACGTCCGGATTTGATGCCCGTACAAGCTCCTCCCGCTGGGAGGAAAAAACCTCAACGATCCCCAGGTTGTATTCCTTCTGTTTCTCCCGGACGAACTGTTTGAGTTGCGGCAAGCTATCATCGTTGAGTAACCGGTCATGCTGAATCACCTCGCTAAGCCGCCGGGCATACAACAATGCGTTACTGGCTGAGTTACGATAATAGGTCTGTGCAACCTCCAGTGACTCATTCAGCGCACTTTCCACCTGGACGTTAAACCAGTTTTGAACACTGTTGGTGATGAAACTGGCTGAAGCAAAAAATAATAGCATGGTGGGAACCAGTGAAAGCCCCACAAACGAGATGACCAATTTGGTACGCAGACGCTTAGCCAGGGGGTTTGAGCGATTCTCAACCAGTAATTTCAACATGTTACGGCTAATCAGATAGACCAGCAGTACAACCAGTAAAATAATGACATTAATCATCACGAAGATAACGACGTTACTGGCCAGCGGAGCATTAGAGCTGAGCTGGGTCAGGCGAATCTCCACACCGGTCAGCAACACAATCAGCAGGATTGCCATCAGTATAATGGCGCCCTCCCTGATCCGTTTTTTACGCTCAACTCCGGTTAACTGCATACCATGCCCCGCCCAGTTGTTATCTGCCCATATGGCTGTTAGAGTAGCACAACAGGATAGCCTTGCAAACCGTAAAGCGGCTGCTATACTGTCTTCACAAAGGGTATGGCGTTTGAGGAGCAATCATGAAGATTCGAGACACGAGTCCTGACCCACTCAGAAGAAACAATGCATCTACACCAGCTGCCCGCAGGGAGGGCAGCGGTCTCTTCTCACTCTTTGCCTCGGAGCTTAAAACGATACAGGTGGAAGGAGCCAATTATGACCACGACATCAGTGAACTGCGCAAGGAGATCGACGTTGCAGGCCAGATGCTGGAACGTGAACCGACACTCCCAAACTTTAAACGTTTCAGAGAACTATTGAGCCGCTTGGCAAAACGTATCTCAAACGAGGCCTACCGCCTCGAGAAGGTCGGTGGCACACCGATGAATCCTCGCTACTATGAAATCATCACGGTGATTGATAAGGAGGCTGATAAACTGTATCAGTTGATTGTCAGCGAGCAGAAGGACCGGATGGCTATCACTGCTTCGGTGATCGGTATCAAAGGGTTAGTCGTTGATCTGGTGACATGAACATTCAAAAAACGGAACAAAAAAACCCGACAATAACTGTCGGGCTTTTTGACTTTTAACCATCATAGCGAACTAGGCGGCTTGCTTTCCCTTGGGAGCAACCTCTTCCTGAACCAACTCGATCACCGAGAGGGATGCAGCATCACCCAGACGTTGCCCCAGCTTGATGATCCGGGTATAACCACCCTGACGGTCCTTGTAACGAGGTGCAATGGTACTAAACAGCTTAGTGACCACCGATTTTTCGCGAATACAGGCTGCAGCCTGACGCATGGCATGAAGATCACCACGCTTGCCGAGTGTAATCATCTTCTCAGCTACGGAACGAATCTCTTTTGCCTTGGCATCAGTGGTAACCACCCGCTCATGATTGAGCAGGGAAGTGACCATATTCCTGAACATTGCAATCCGGTGGCTAGTAGTACGGCCAAGCCTTCTGCCTGCTTTATTGTGACGCATCGGTTCTTCCTTTCTGCAATTGGTACGTACTGTGGTCCTGTGGACCTATTCTTCTTCTTTTTGCTCGCCGCGCAACCGCTTGATCACTTCAGGGTCAGGAAAATTATCCAGACGCATACCGAAGGTCAGGCCCATATCGGTCAGGATGTCCTTGATCTCATTCAAAGACTTCCTTCCGAAATTCTGCGTCTTCAACATCTCTGCCTCAGACTTGGAAACCAGCTCACCGATCAGCTTGATGCCGGCATTTTTGAGACAGTTGGCAGAACGAACCGACAACTCAAGTTCATCAACGGTGCGGTAAAGGTTCTCGTTTACCTTGGCATCATCATCAGCAGCCTCTTCCAGATACTGGGGCTCGGACTCCTCATCAAAGTTGATAAAGATGGTCAGCTGCTCCTTGACGATCTTGGCTGCAAACGCAATAGCATCCTCAGGCTTGACACTGCCATCGGTCCAGACTTCCATGGTCAATTTATCATAGTCAGTCATCTGGCCAACACGGGCGTTGGAAACCACAAAATTAACCTTGGTGATCGGCGAAAAGATTGCATCGATCGGAATGGTACCCACCGGAGCCTTCTCGTCGCGATTACGGTCTGCCGGGACATACCCTTTGCCGATCTTCAGGGACATCTCCACCTCAAGGACAGCATCCTTGCCGCAAGTGGCGATATGATGATCAGGATTCATGATCTCAACATTATGAGGGACCATGATGTCGCTGGCCTTAATCAGGCCTTCGCCTTTGTGGATGATACGAATGGTGGCCTGGTCTGAGCCGTGCAACCGTAAACGCACACCTTTAAGGTTCAGAATAATATCAGTGACATCCTCAGTTACGCCGGGGATGGATGAAAACTCGTGTTGTACGCCTTTGATCCGAACCGAGGTAATGGCAGCGCCCTGCAACGACGAGAGCAATACACGCCGCACAGAGTTACCCAGCGTAGTACCAAAGCCGCGCTCAAACGGCTCGGCGTAGAACTTTCCATAAGTGCTGGAAAGGGTCTCCTTCTCAACCTGCAGTTGTTTCGGTTTGATCAAATCACGCCAATTTTTATACATTTATTTCCTCCCCTCAAGGGGTCATACACTGAATTGTATCGTGTTCAGTGTTACAGGCTACCGTGACTTACTTGGAATACAGTTCGACGATCAGTTGTTCCTGGATCGGCGTCACGATATCTTCACGCACCGGCAACGATTTAACTGTCCCCTTAAAGGCATCGCGGTCCAGCTCCAACCACTGGGGTACACCGCGACGCACCACGGCATCCATGGAGTCGCTGATGGCTGCTACCGTCCGGCTCTTTTCGCGCAAATCAACCACATCACCCGCTTTGACCTGCATGGAGGGGATGGTGGCTTTGCGGCCATTCAAGGTAAAGTGACCATGACGGACCAGCTGACGGGATTCTGCACGGGACGAAGCAAACCCCAGACGGTAAACGACGTTGTCGAGACGGCGCTCTAAGAGCGACAGCAGATTGGCGCCAGTAACACCCTTCATCCGGTCAGCGCGACCGAAGTAGCTGCGGAACTGCTTCTCAAGCAGACCATACAGACGCTTAACCTTCTGCTTCTCACGCAACTGGGTACCGTAGTCAGATATCTTAGTGCGACCTTGGCCATGTTGGCCCGGAGGATAGTTACGGCGCTTCATAGCGCACTTGTCAGTGTAGCAGCGGTCCCCTTTCAGGAACAGCTCCATGTTTTCTCTTCTGCACAAACGGCAGGATGGTCCAGTATACCTAGCCAAGGCAACCTCCTATAACAGTATCAGGCAAAGAATAGCGTATGAATTAAACTCTTCTGCGCTTGGGAGGACGGCATCCGTTATGAGGAATCGGAGTGACGTCACGAATAAAGCTGATGGAAAAACCGGTTGCCTGAAGAGCGCGCAGTGCTGATTCACGACCGGAGCCGGGACCTTTGACGAACACTTCCAGATTCCGCATACCATGTTCCTGAGCCTTGCGGGCGCAATCCTCTGCAGCCACCTGGGCAGCAAACGGAGTGCTTTTACGGGAGCCTTTGAAGCCCTTGGCACCCGAGGTGGACCAAGCCACCACATTACCCACCGGGTCGGTAATGGTGATAATGGTATTGTTAAACGTTGCCTGAATATGGGCAACGCCATTGGTGATATTCTTCTTCTCTTTTTTCTTCCTGACTACCTTCTTGGGAGCAGCCATGCTTCCTCCAGACAAATTCTGTGGTTAATTACTTCTTCTTACCGGCAACAGTACGAGCCGGGCCCTTACGGGTACGAGCGTTGGTCTTGGTACGTTGACCGTTACAGGGCAGCCCCTTACGGTGGCGCAGACCACGATAGCAGCCCAGGTCCATCAGCCGCTTTATATTCATTGACACTTCACGACGCAGGTCACCTTCAACCTTTGTGTTCTTGTCAATCTCATCCCGCAACTTGCCGATCTCAGACTCGGTCAGCTTGTCAGTACGGGTACTACCGTCTACCTTGGTAGCGGCAAGGATATTTTGCGCGGTGGTCCGCCCGATACCATAAATGTAGGTCAGGGCGATCTCAATACGCTTGTTCTTTGGTAGGTCAACACCTGCAATACGTGCCACTGCTCGTCCTCCCCTTGGTTAACCTTGACGTTGAGAATGCTTAGGAGTATCGCAGATGATCCGCACCACTCCCTTACGCTTGATAATCTTGCACTTATCGCAGATCTTCTTGACAGACGCCCGAACTTTCATGTGCATTCACCTTTCAACCACGCCTCATGCAAGACGTGTAAGTATTTCCGGTCCATGTTCCGTCACTGCGACGGTGTGTTCAAAGTGTGCCGATAATGAACCATCGGTTGTAACTGTAGTCCAGCCGTCCTGCAGTACCTTGACGGCATGGCCGCCACAATTTACCATCGGCTCAATCGCCAAAACCATGCCAGGCTTCAATGAAAGGCCCCGACCAGCGACACCATAATTTGGAACCTGTGGGTCCTCGTGAAGTTTTTTGCCGATACCGTGACCGACGAAATCTCTCACAACAGAATATCCCCGGGATTCAACATGACGCTGCACCGCGCTGGAAATATCATATAACCTGCCACCCGCCACAGCCTTATCTATTCCCTGATACAACGACTCTTCGGTTGCCGCCATCAAGGCATGGGCCTTGTTACTCACCTTGCCTACCGGCAGCGTAATTGCGGCATCGCCATAAAAATCATCGTACAGCGCACCAAAATCGACACTCAGGATGTCACCTTCCTTGAGTGGTTCAGCATTTGGCATTCCATGAATCACCCAATCATTCGGGGAGCAACAAAGAGCGTACGGATAACCGGCATACCCTTTAAAAGCGGGAACAGCCTTATGCTTTTTGGTTTCAGTTATTGTAAAGGCTTCAAGCTCAAGTGTTGTAACACCTGGTTTAACCAAGCTACGCAACCGTTCCAACACCTCAGCGACAATACGGCAGGGGACCCTCATCCGTTCAATCTCACGGGGAGATTTCAGGACAATCATGCTAGACTGCCAATGCGGCAGCTATCCGTTGCTGCACCTCGGCAATTGGTCCCATTCCGGGTATCTCACGCAGGAGATGCCGGGTACGATAAAAACCTTTCAGCGGGGCTGTCTGCTGATCATAGACATGCAATCGATTACGCACCGTATCTTCACGATCATCATTACGCTGCACCAGCACCGCACCGCAGATATCACAAACACCGGCCTGCTTCGGCGCATCGTAGGTCAAATGATAGCCCTTACCACAAGCAGGGCATGAACGACGACCGGAGAGACGCTTGACAATTTCATCCGTATCGACCTCGAGCGAAACGACATGTTCAATGGCGCGACCTGCCCGCTGCAACAAGAGAGCCAGAGCATCAGCTTGCGGGATCGTACGGGGGAAACCGTCCAGAACAAACCCGTTACGGCAATCTTCCTGGGCCAGACGCTCCTCAACGATACCGAGCACGATTTCGTCAGAAACAAGCCCGCCCTGCGACATGATTTCCTGAGCCTTCAAACCGAGCGGGGTCTGATTCTTTACCGCTGCACGCAACATATCACCGGTTGATATCTGAGGAATCTTGTAGACATCAACCAAAAACTGCGCCTGGGTTCCCTTGCCAGCACCAGGTGGCCCAAATAATATTAGATTCATAGCAGCCACCTAGCGACGGCCTCGAATCCGAACACCCTTGAGGAACCCTTCATAGTTCCGGGTGATCAGATGAGACTCAATCTGTGACACCGTGTCCATACCGACCCCGACAGCAATCAAGAGTGAAGTGCCACCGAAATAAAACGGCAGGTTCATATTAAAACCACCAATCAGAATCGAAGGGAGTACACAGACCAACGAAATATAGATCGCACCGGCAAACGTCAGCTTGGTCAGCACGCTATCCATATAATCCGAGGTTTCCTTGCCAGGCCTGATGCCGGGGATGTAGCCACCATGCTTTTTAATATTATCAGCGACATCCACCGGATTAAAGGTGACAGCTGTATAGAAATAGCAAAAGAAAACGATAAAGGCAACATAAAAGATATCATACAACCAATTGCCTGGTGTGAGCATCTTCGCAAACTGCTGTACGACAGGAACATTAATAAAGTTTGCCACGGTTGCCGGAAACATGATGATCGATGAGGCAAAAATCGGTGGTATCACGCCAGCCATGTTTACTTTAAGCGGCAGATGGGAGGTCTGCGGACTGAACGTCTTCAGACCTGTAACACGCTTGGCATAATGGATTGGCAGCCTGCGCTGGCCTCGTTCAACGAACACAATGGCCGCAATCACAGAGGTCATAAGCGCACCAATTAAAATAACGGTAAACAATGACAAGTTGCCGCTGTTAACCAACTTGACCGTATTGCTCAATGCCGCGGGGACACGAACCACAATACCGGCGAAGATAATCATCGAGATACCGTTACCGATACCACGCTCGGTCATCTGCTCGCCCAGCCACATGATAAATGCGGTACCAGCGGTCAAGGTAATCACGGTCATCAACCTGAAAGACCAACCGGGCCCCGGAACAACCAGCTCACCAGCCGGGCCACGCATACTCTCCAGGCCGATAGCGATACCAGTACCTTGCACAACACTCAAAAGAATGGTGCCGTAACGTGTGTACTGGGTGATCTTCTTGCGACCGGCTTCGCCCTCTTTTGAGAGCTTCTCAATGGTCGGCACAACCACGGTCAAGAGCTGGAAGATAATCGAGGAGGAGATATAGGGCATGATGCCCAAGGCAAACACCGACATCCGCTCCAGAGCGCCACCTGAAAACATATCAAACAGACCGAGCAATGTGCCCTGTGCCTGCTTGAAAAAGTGAGAGAGCGCAACTGAATCAATCCCTGGAGTAGGGATGTGACACCCTACCCGATAGACAGCCAGCATCCCGAGGGTGAAAAACACGCGCTTCTTCAACTCCGGGATACGAAAGATGTTTTGAAATGCCTCTAGCACGCGCAGAGTTCCTCAACGCTGCCACCGGCAGCCTTGATCTTCTCAGCGGCAGCCTTGCTGAATTTATCGGCCTTGATGGTCAGTGCCTTGCTGATCTCACCATTTGCCAGCACCTTGACCGGCAGACAGGATTTTTTCAGCAGACCTTTGGCATCCATGGCATCCCTATCGACACAGGAACCGGCCTCAAACACATCCAACTGGCTCAGGTTGATCAACACGAACTCGGAACGCACCAAAGGACGGAAGCCGCGCTTGGGCAACCGACGCTGGAGCGGCATCTGGCCGCCCTCAAAACCCGGCTTGATGCTTCCGCCGGAGCGTGCCTTCTGACCTTTATGGCCCTTGGTGGCAGTCTTACCATGCCCGGAGCCAATACCCCGACCGATCCGCTTTCTATTCTTGGTGGACCCGAGGGCGGGCCGCAGACTATTCAGTTCCATGGGGGTCTCCGTCATTTACTTGACCTTCAGCATATGGCTTACCTTGCGAACCATACCCCGGATTTCAGGGGTATCTTGCAAAGAAACCGTCTGGTGCATCTTGCGCAGACCAAGTCCGCGAACGACAGCACACTGCTTTTTTGAAGAACAGATGGTGCTCTTTATCAGGGTAATTTCCAGCATATTGCTCATGGCTTCTGTTCCTTGTTCAGGGATTCAACGGACGGCTATTCAGTAATACCGCGCCGCGCAGTAAGCTCTTCAGGGGTCTTGAGTAGACGCAAGCCCTCAAATGCTGCCTTGACAACGTTATGAGGGTTGTTCGACCCCAGACACTTTGACAGGATGTTGTTAACGCCTGCCGCCTCAAAGATGGCCCGTGCAGCACCACCGGCGATCACTCCGGTACCAGGCGAAGCAGGTTTCATCAGGATCCGACCGGCGCCGAAACGTCCGATAATCTCATACGGAATCGTCTGGTTCTTGTTAACCGGCACCTTGATCAGATTTTTCTTGGCTTGCTCAACACCTTTACGGATGGCCTCGGGGACCTCATTGGCTTTACCCAGCCCATATCCGACATGACCATTGGCATCACCCACCACTACGAGAGCCGAAAAACTAAAGCGACGGCCCCCCTTGACCACTTTGGCCACACGGCTGATGTGGACGACCCGGTCAGTCAGGTTCAATTCATTCGGATTAACCCTGCTCACTACCGACCTCCCTGATTGTGTAAAAACTTAGAATTGCAGACCGGCTTCCCGCGCGGCGTCGGCGAGGGCCTGAATGCGACCATGATACAGAAAACCGTTACGGTCAAAGACCACGGAACGGATCTCCTTTGCCAAGGCTGCCCTGGCAATTGCCGTGCCCACCGCTGTTGCAGAGGCCTTGTTACCTGTATGAGCACCAGCAGTGGCAACACCGTCGGCCAGGGTGGAAGCTGCGACCAGAGTCACCCCTGTGGTGTCGTCAATCAGTTGCGCATAGATATGATTGGCGCTCTTGAATACGTTCAGGCGCGGGCGTTCTGCATTACCCTTGATCTTCTTACGGACCCTGACCTGACGCTTGAGACGCGTAACTGTCTTTTGTGATGTCTTTCCCACGGTCTACTCCTTACCTTGCAGGTGACTATTTCTTGCCTGTCTTGCCAGCCTTGCGCAGGATCGTTTCGCTGGCGTACTTGATCCCCTTGCCCTTATACGGCTCGGGACCACGGAACGAACGGATCTTGGCAGCGGTATGACCTACCAGCTCCTTATCAATGCCTTTAACCGAGAGCTTGGTCATCTTGTCAACATCCACCGTGATGCCCTCGGGCAACTGATAAATGACCGGGTGTGAGTAGCCAAGGCTCAGATGAAGATCGGAACCTTTCAGCTCTGCCCGATAACCAACGCCGTTGATCTCCAGGTCGGTCTGATAGCCATTGGTAACACCGATCACCATGTTATTAACCAAGGTGCGGGTCAGACCGTGGGCTGCGCGGGAGGCGATGGAATCATCAGGGCGCTCCACAGCAACCGAGCTATCCTTGATAACAATGGAGACGGCAGGCATGATCTGACGGCTCAGCTGGCCCTTTGGCCCTTTGACCGTGACAACCGTGTCAGCTAAGGTGATCGTAACACCTTTAGGTACTTCAATCGGCAATTTCCCGATGCGTGACATTGCAGTGGCTCCTTTACAGAACTGTTGCGGTGATTACCAGACGGTACAAAGCAGCTCGCCGCCAATACCAGACTGGCGTGCGGTGGCATCCGTCATGATCCCCTGTGAGGTTGAGAGGATCGCGATCCCAAGGCCGTTTTTGACCGTAGGGATGGACTCAGCATCCACATAAGAACGACTGCCGGGCTTGCTGATTCGGGTGATTTCGTTGATCACCGGCTCTTTTTCATCAATGAACTTCAGGTAAACCCTGAGAACACCTTGACGGGTATCAGCAATAACCTTGTAGTTTTTAATGTAACCTTCCTGCTTCAACACCTGGGCAATATTCACCTTGACGTTGGAGGAAGGGATATCGACCTTTTGTTGCTTAACCATATTCGCATTACGAATCCGGGTCAGCATGTCGGCGATGGGATCAGTCATTGACATCGAGACGCACTCCTTGTTGTATCAGCCTTACCAGCTGGACTTGATAACGCCGGGGACCTGACCGGCGGACGCATATTTGCGCAGACAGATACGGCACATCTGGAATTTCCGATAGTATGCCTTGGGCCGTCCACAGACCGGACAGCGATTATGCTGACGGACCTTGAACTTTGGCGTACGCTGCGATTTGTTGATCATCGAGACCTTTGCCACGAAATCCTCCCGTTGGTTCTCGTTCTACTTTTTAATTCCTAAAAGGCATCCCAAAATGCTTCAGAAGTGCTTTGCCTTCTTCATCAGTTTTGGCAGAGGTCACGATGGTGACGTTCATACCCTTAATTTTGTCAACCTGATCATAGCTGATTTCCGGGAAGATCAGCTGCTCCTTGATGCCCAGGGTATAATTACCCTGACCGTCAAAAGCATTGCCGGACACTCCCTTGAAGTCACGCACCCGGGCAAGGGCCACATTCATCAGACGATCAAGAAATTCGTACATCCGATCACGACGCAGCGTCACCATACAGCCGATCGGCATACCTTCACGAAGCTTGAAGCTGGCGATGGATTTCTTGGCCTTGGTAATGACAGCCTTCTGGCCGGTGATTGCAGACAACTCGGCTGCGGCGGAGTCAAGAATTTTTATATTCTGGATTGCCTCGCCGAGACCCATGTTTACCACTACCTTCTCGATACGCGGAACCTGCATCGAACTCTTGTAGTTGAACTCGGTGCGCAGCTTTGGCACTATTTCTTGTTGATATATTTCTTTCAGTCTGGCCATTGGTCAAATTCCTCCGCTTATTTCTCCAGAGAGATGCCGCACTTCACGCAGGTACGCTGCTTGTCACCATTTTCCAGCACCTTGATCTTGGTGCGGACTGGTTTGGCACACTTGGAGCAGTACAGCTGTACATTGGAGACATGCAGCGCGGCCTCCTTCTCAACAATGCCACCTGGCTCATTGCCGCGAGCTCGTACATGGCGCTTAACCATGTTCAAACCCTCGATAATCACCCCGTCCTTTTTGGGCAGAACCTTCTGTACCGTACCGGTCTTGCTCTTGTCTTTACCGGCAATGACCATTACCGTATCGCCCTTGGCTACATGAAACTTTTGAGCTTGCATCTGTTTCTCCAGTTGACGTTTAAAGTACTTCAGGAGCGAGGGAAATGATCTTCATATACTTCTTGGCCCGCAGTTCCCGTGCGACCGGACCAAAGATACGGGTACCAATCGGCTCCTTGGCGTTGTTGATTACCACACCCGAATTATCATCAAAACGGATATAAGAGCCATCTGGACGGCCAAGCTCCTTTGCAGTCCTGACAACCACTGCCTTGACCACATCCCCCTTCTTCACCTTCGAGTTAGGCAGCGCCTCGCGGACCGAACAAACAATAACATCACCGATCCCTGCGTATTTGCGCTTTGAGCCACCTAGTACCTTGATGCAAAAAAGCTTCTTCGCACCGGAGTTGTCGGCAACATCAAGTATTGTTTGCATCTGAATCATGCTCGTATCCTCTCTGGGGGCTGCTAGGCAGCGCTTTCAAGAATCTGGCGCAGCGACCAGCGCTTGTCCTTGCTTAAAGGGCGGCATTCAACAATCTGAACCTTATCCCCGGCCTTGCAGCTGTTCTGTTCATCATGGACCTTATACTTCACACTCCGCTTGATGTACTTGTTATACAGCGGATGCTTCACCAGGCGGTCAACCTTGACGACCACGGTCTTCTCCATCTTGTCACTAATGACAACACCGGTCTGTGTCCGTCTGTTTCCTTGCTCACCCATGACCGTACTAACCCCTGCTTTCTGTAAGGATTGTATTGATCCGGGCGATGTCGCTGCGGATCTCGCCAAGCTTGGCAGTATTTTCAAGCCGTCCGGTATTTTTCTGGAACTTGAGGTTAAACAGCTCCTGAGTCAACTCGTCACGCTTTTTCTGCAGCTCAGCACCACTTAATTTACGGATATCACTGGGCTTCATTCAGAGCCTCCCTACTAATAAACTTGGTGGCGAGGGGCAATTTATGAGCTGCCAGACGAAACGCCTCGCGAGCAATCTCTTCCGTCACGCCTTCCATTTCGTAAAGGACCATGCCGGGTTTAACCACACAAACCCAGGAATCAGGGGAACCTTTTCCTTTACCCATCCGTGTTTCGGCAGGTTTTGCAGTCAGTGGCTTATCCGGGAAGGCACGGATCCATATCTTGCCACCACGCTTGATGTAACGGGTCATGGCGATACGAGCCGCCTCGATCTGACGGGAATCGATCCAACCACACTCGGTTGCCTGCAGGGCAAACTCACCAAAAGCGATAGTGATCCTGCGGCAGGCGGCACCAGTCATCCGCCCTTTCATCTGTTTTCTATACTTAACCCTCTTCGGCATTAACATGTGACGTGCACCTCAAAGCTTATTGTCCGGGAAGTACTTCACCTTTAAAGATAAGAACTTTAACCCCGATAATTCCATAGGTTGTCTTGGCCTCGGCAAAACCATAATCTATATCTGCCCGCAGGGTGTGCAGCGGTACCCGACCTTCGCGGTACCACTCGGTGCGGGACATCTCTGCACCACCAAGACGGCCGGAACAGGTGATCCTGATTCCTTTTGCACCAAACTTGAGGGTAGATGTCACGCTTTTCTTCATGGCGCGGCGGAAAGCTATCCGGCGCTCCAGTTGCAAAGCCACGTTTTCAGCGACCAACTGGGCGTCAAGCTCAGGCTTGCGCACCTCGATGATGTTGATAAACACCTCTTTGGTGGTTATCCCAGCCAGGTCCTTCTTGAGCTGTTCAACCTCCACACCCTTCTTACCAATAATCAGGCCTGGTCGCGCTGCATGAATGTTGATCTTGGTCTTGTTGGCAGCACGCTCGATCTCGATCTTTGAAATACCTGCGCTATACAGGCGTTTCTTCAAAAACTGGCGGATCTTGAGGTCCTCGTGCAGGTTCTTGGCATAATCTGCCTCAGCATACCATTTCGAGTCCCAGGTCTTGATGACGCCGAGTCTGAAACCTATCGGATTTACTTTTTGTCCCAAGACTACACCTCCGCCTTATCGCGTTTTCGTATCAGACAACACCACGGAAATGTGGCTGGTCGGTTTGCGGATTTTGCTGGCGCGCCCCATGGCGCGGGGTACAAAGCGCTTCAATACGGCGCCGCCATCCACAAAAATCGTTTTGACATACAGCTTGTCGACATCACCCACGCCCTTCTGCTCGGCATTGGCCACCGCAGACTTAAGCAACTTCTGGATGAGTTGAGCCGGTGAATTCGGGAGAAAGCCGAGGGTATTCAAGGCTTCCTGAATTCCCTTACCCCGCACCAGGTCGGCGACAAGACGAGCCTTGCGCGGAGACAGCCGTGCTAATGTCAATTTGGCACTGGATTCCATTCCATTACTCCTTTATTACTTCTTGACCTTGCTTTTCTTGTCAGCCGCGTGACCATGGAAGGTCCGGGTGGGTGAAAATTCCCCCAGTTTGTGTCCAACCATGTTTTCCGTAACAAACACCGGCATGAATTTCCGGCCGTTATGGACGGCGAAGTTCAGCCCGATGAAGTCGGGGGTAATGGTGGAGCGACGTGACCAGGTCTTGATGATTTTCTTGGAATTGGGGCTTTCAGCCACAACCTTCTTCATCAAATGATCATCTACAAATGGACCTTTTTTAATCGAACGTGCCATAGGGTACGAGCCTCTTTAATGTTATTTCGTACGTTTCTTCACAATGAAGCGGTCGGACGTCTTGTTGGTGCGGGTTTTGTAACCTTTGGTCGGGATACCCCACGGTGTTACCGGATGGCGGCCACCGGAAGTACGACCTTCACCACCGCCATGGGGGTGATCAACCGGGTTCATAGCAACACCACGAACCTTGGGACGCTTGCCCAGCCAACGAGAACGACCAGCCTTGCCGAGGTTCACGTTTTCGTGATCAATATTTCCGACCTGTCCGATGGTGGCGTAGCAATCTTGCAGAACCATGCGAACTTCACCGGAAGGCAGCTTGACCTGAGAATACTTGCCCTCTTTGGACATCAACTGTGCAAAGGTACCAGCGCTACGGGCCAGTTGTGCGCCCTTACCAATCTTTAACTCGACATTATGGATAATGGTACCCAACGGAATCGAGCGTAGCGGCAAGCAGTTACCCGGCTTGATGTCGGCCTCGGGGCCACTCAGCACCATGTCACCAACCTTGAGATCAAGCGGCGCAAGGATATAGCGCTTCTCACCATCAATGTAATGCAACAAGGCGATCCGAGCGCTGCGGTTCGGGTCATATTCAATGGTTGCCACCGTGGCAGGGATGCCACGTTTATCACGACGGAAATCAATCAAGCGATACTTCTGCTTGTGACCACCACCCTGGTGACGTGCCGTTACACGACCGAAATGGTTACGACCACCGGTCTTTTTCAGTTTTGCCAGCAGGGACTTCTCCGGCGTCGTGGAGGTGATCTCCTCAAACGTCGAGCAAGTTTGATGTCTGCGCCCCGCGGATGTGGGTTTGTAGCTCTTTATTGCCATACCTGAACCCCGATTCAGTAATGAGTTAGTCCGTTACACTTCAAAAAAGTCGACGGTCTGGCCATCCTTCAGCGTGATGTAGGCCTTCTTCCAGTTCTGACGCTTGCCGAAGGTACGGCCAAAGCGCTTGACCTTGCCAGCTACGTTTACGGTACGTACGCCGGTGACAGTCACCTTGAACAGAGTCTCGACCGCCTGCTTGATCTCAATCTTGTTGGCGTCGCGATCAACCACCAGGGTGATGGCATTTGTAGCGGCACCCATGGAGGTTTTTTCGGTCACGTGGGGCCGTTTGATGATTGTATAGATTTTCATTGCTGCAACGCTCCTTCTACGAGACGAACAGCGTTCTCGGTGAGGACAATATGTTTATACTTCAACATGTCATAGATATTCAGACCGTCTGCCTTCAGCAGCTTGACATACGGTACGTTACGCGACGAAAGCTGCAGGTTGGCAGAAGGTTCTTCGGTAATGATCAGCAAACGCTCAAGGTCGAATTTCTTCATAAAACCGGAAAAATCCTTGGTGGATATCCGCTCAAAATCCAGCTTGTCCAACACGGTAATCCGCTCACTCTGGAGCTGCATCGAAAGCAACGAGCGCAGCGCAGCCTTACGAGCTTTTTTGTTTATGCTCAGGGCGTAGGTCTTTGGCTGCGGGCCAAACACCGTGCCACCGCCGGGATACTGGGGAGCGCGGCTGCAACCCTGACGAGCATTACCGGTACCTTTTTGCTTGAAAGGCTTTTTGCCGCCGCCAGACACTGCAGAGCGTGTCTTGGTTGCAACAGTACCGGCACGTCGATTCGCCAGCTGGATCTTGAGGGCCTGGTGAATCAGAGGTTCTTTCACCTCGGCAGCGAAGATCTGCTCATTCAGCTGCACTTCACCGACTTGCTCACGGTTCATGTTATAGAGTGCTATGGTAGGCATACGTCACTACTCCGGTCTGGTTACTTGATTGCTTTTACGCTGTTTTTGATCACGACAACGTTATTCGAGCTGCCGGGGATTGCCCCTTTGATCATCAGCAGGTTTTGTTCGGCATCGATGCGCACGATTTGAAGACGCTGTACCGTTACCCGCTCATTGCCCATCTGGCCAGGCATCTTCTTGTTCTTGAAGACCCGCGATGGGGTTGCCGAGCAGCCGATGGAACCAGGTGCGCGATGGAAGCGTGAACCGTGGGAAGCACGGCCGCCTTTGAAATTATGACGCTTGATCACGCCCTGAAAGCCTTTACCAATGCTGGTGCCGGTAACATCAATCAAATCACCGGGCTCAAACTGGGTCACGGTCAACGCATCGCCAACGTTCAGTTGGGCGGTCTGATCGAGCTTCAATTCACGCAGGTGCCGAAAGACTCCCTGACCGGCTTTGACACAATGGCCACGATCAGCTGAATTGGCGTTGGCGGCTACAGTAGTCTCAAAACCGACCTGAACTGCACTATAACCATCAGTAGCTTCTGACTTTTTCTGAATAACGACACAGGGACCGGCCTGAACGACCGTAACCGGTACACGGGTGCCATCTTCGAGGAAGATCTGGGTCATACCCAGTTTTTTTCCAATTATCCCTTTGATCATGACAGACAATCCTATCTGGATGTTTTCGGTTAAAGCTTGATCTCGACGTCTACGCCGGCAGAAAGGTCAAGCTTCATCAGTGCGTCGACAGTTTGTTGGGTCGGATCTAGAATGTCGATCAGCCGCTTGTGTGTCCTGATCTCGAATTGATCACGGGACTTCTTGTCAACGTGCGGTCCACGGAGCACACAATACTTGTTGATGACGGTTGGCAGCGGGATCGGGCCGGCAACCCGGGCACCGGTACGCTTGGCGGTGTCAACAATCTCAGTTACAGACACGTCAAGCAACTTGTGGTCATAAGCCTTAAGGCGAATTCTGATCTTCTGGCTCTGCATCGGTTCCTCGCTTGATCCTTACTCGATAATTGCGCTGACG
>DIGE01000002.1 GCA_002419465.1 Geobacter sp. UBA5730
GGTCAATTTTGCACGCCGATTCACAATTAGGGTCGAACTTGACCAACTAACAGCAAGGAAAGGAGTCAAAAATGTATCTAGCATTTGATTTTAACCCGGTTTTCCCAATCCCTATTGAGCAGCAGATCAAACAAAATGCTCAAGGCCGGAATATGCCCAACTCTAACTCGGCACCCCGTGACCTTAGCCCGTACGTCGTCGACTTTGATTGGACCGAAGCTGAGAAACAGTTTCAGTCATTGACTCCCAAAGAACGCGTAAACGAACTCTGGGATGA
Source organism: Geobacter sp. UBA5730 (assembly GCA_002419465.1). GTDB lineage: Bacteria > Desulfobacterota > Desulfuromonadia > Geobacterales > Pseudopelobacteraceae > Trichlorobacter. The sequence continues at coordinate 278 of DIGE01000002.1, forward strand.
CGTAACCGATTTGCTATGTATGGTGATGGAGCGAGAAGAAAAAATCAGCCGTGAGGTCGCTCTGGAGTTTATCGGCTTAGTAACGGACAGAGAGACATTCACCGAGACCGTGAAAGATGAACTGACCAACTATGTAGCAGGAGCAACACGGAGAGTTCGGAATTCAGCCTACGGAGCGAAAGGCACCATCGGTAAGCAGCTCGGCAAGGAAATAGCCGAGTTTGAAGACGAGGAAATTAACTATCGTTTCCTGGTCCTAGACACGGCATCAAGAATATTGCCGCAGATTGCCTTTGTGGTCTTCCAAGCCTCAATTAAGTTAAATCTTCAGAATTTCTATTATGTCTTCCCGAGCAACTTTACAGTGCATGATCCAAAGCATATCTTACGCATCATCAAGGACCCGCAGTACGTGATGTCGGAAAAAGAGACACTGGAACACTTCAACCAGAACCGAAACGTGGCGTTCTCGATCCTGAATGCCTTTTCGATTCAGACGGTGTCGTCGTTGGTGGATAGTGACCAGCAAGTGTTGCAGTCAGCGGGTCGCTATCAGCTTCTGAAGGCAGCTTTCGAGCGGGCGGCGGAGACTGAGGTTCAAGAGGCGGAGACTCGGCCGACCGCTGAAATTCCACTGAATTTGCTTGCAGGTGACGGGGAAGCCTTACTGAAATAATTGAATGTATATTCGCTCCCGAATTTTATTCGGGAGCGCGCGTGTTCATACAATATGTGATTAATACACGTGCCTAATATGTGAGCCTATTCAGTTCAATCTTCAAAATATCCTGCGTAAAACGGTTCGTGTATGTTGTTGCGGTCGCACTTCGGTTGTTTCCTGAATGGCCCAAGATATCTTCAATAATAGTCTGGTCAACACGGAGCTGCTTCAGCGAGTCGGCGACGGTGTGACGAAAGCTGTGGAAGACTGGACCTTTTTTAGCGAAGCCGAGCTTCTGACGGTATCCGCCAAACCATTTCGAGATTGCATCCCCGAACCCGTTTTTGGTCAATTTCAAATTTGGAAATAACTTGGTGCTGTTCTTGCGGGACTCGACGTATTTCAAGAATCCCAGATAGATTAACTGATCGTGAATCGGGACCAGACGTTTGCTGGACAGGGTTTTCAGTGACTTGTCGTTGTCGATAGCATTGATCGAGAATGAGTAAACGTTGTCCTTGCAGACAATGTCTTTTATGTCGAGTTGACAGATTTCGTTTAGGCGCATCCCGGAATAGGCGGCGATATAGGTAATCCAATATCTGTCTTCGGAAGATGGGTCAAGATTATCCAGCAGCAGCTTTACTTGGTCACTAGTAAACCGTTCGCGAAGGTCACGGGATGCTTTCCCGGTCTTCAGTTGCATCTTCTTGAAAATGTTTGAGTTCACGTAGTTGAATTGTAGAGCCCATTCCCAAAGCGCTGAAGCACGGGTGATGCATTTATTAACCGAGGCAGTTGACAGGCACTGAGCCGGGGTCTTCATCTTCAGAATTTGAGCTACGGACTTGTCACGGTATAGTGGATCTTTGGAACGGTTGACCGGCAGCTTTATCAGTGTTTTACGTACTGACAGGGCGTTCTCACGAGTCAGTTCGGATATCGACTGATCCCCTAGTATCTCTGCGATCAGGTCTAGAGCGGCCTGAATCTCATCTTTCGTTTTGCCACTCCAACTACCGTCACTGGACTTCTCCGCGATGAACTGTTCAATCGCGTCAGACAGCTTCAGCGTGTTCCCGGCTTTTGCGTTGTTACATTTTAGCGTCTCCATGAAACTACGGAGAGCAGCCGTTTCAGCTTCGATCTTGTCGGGGTCCATCTGAAGACCTTCAACTGTCACGTTGCCTGATTGGTCAATTGAGGCTTTAGATAGAGTGAACCCAATAGGCCATATACGAGGGTCTGACATGGAATCTCGCAATTTCTGGAAAAGTTTTTCGCTGTCGGCCACCAGAAATCTGGCCTCAGCTTTAGCTTCAGTGAAGGTAGCTGTTTTTAGTGGTTTTTTCAAGACAGTCTTGCCAAGAATCGGCTGAAGAGACTTTGGGACGGCTCGTCGGAAGTACCAGCCGTGCGGGGTTGCTAACAGATATTTTTCTGACACTTTGCGCCTCCGGATGACCAGTGAAATGACCAGAATGACCATCCGAAGCGAAAGAAGTAAGGCATTGAGTAATAAAATCAATGCCTTACGTTGCAATTGGTGGAGGCGGTGGGAGTCGAACCCACGTCCGAAAGACCTACGACCAGAGCTACTACACCGTTAGTCCGTTGATCAATTTAGTCAGCATGCTGTACAGCGGACAAGACAGCATGACAACGGTCCCTGGATTTCAGACGGCGTAGCGGGCGTACGCAATCCAATTCGGTAGTGAATGACGGTCCCTTCCTACCACCGACATCTCAGTCGGGACCGCCTGTTAAGCAGCTAGTGCAACAGGAGTGTTATAATTGTCGGCAATTAATGCCATGCAGGTTTATTAAGGTCGGCCACCTGCCCCGACCCGGTGCAACCCAGGAGTTCATTCCCCCGTCGAAACCTTTACGCCCCCAATTGTCAAAGAACCCTACAAAAATAGTGTACTCTATCGCGCCTTAATTTTAAAGTCTTTTGCATGTTCGCGCTTTAAATCCTTCTTTTTCAGATCCTCGCGCTTGTCATGCAGCTTCTTGCCCTTGGCCACCCCCACCTCTACCTTGACCTTGCCGGCTTTGAAGTAGAGCCTGAGTGGCACGGCGGTGCAGCCGTCCTGCCTGATCCGGTCGTGCAGTTTTTCGATCTCGCGCTTGTGCAGCAGCAGCTTACGGTTGCGCTCGGGCTCATGATTCTGGCGGTTGCCGAAGTCATAGGGGGCAATATGCAGGTTGTGCAGCCAGGCCTCGCCATTGCGGACCAGCACAAAGGCATCAGACAGGTTGGCCTTGCCGGATCGTAGGGATTTCACCTCGGTGCCCACCAGGACGATGCCGGCCTCAAACCGCTCTTCAATATGATATTCGTGGAAGGCGCGCTTGTTTGCGCAGATCATTTTTTCAGACATAGCGTTTCGACTGTAGCAGAGCCCGTCAAAAAAGGGAACGATGGAAACGTTGCAGGATTGACCAGGGCAGCTCGGCCGGAGGCACCTCTTCGGTTGACAAGCAGTGGCAGAGCAGACTATACAAAATTAATCGGGTTTCTTGCGCCCAACCAGGATGTTCCGGAGGGATTCCACCATGATCAAGGTTTACTATAATGCCAACGGCGTGATCTCCAGCCACTTGATCAGTGGCGACGAGATCGATCTGATTGAATCCAAGCAGTTGATCTGGGTGGATATGCTCTCGCCCAGCATGACCGAAGTCAGTGAGCTGGACAAAAAACTGGGCCTGGACCTGCCCACCCGGCAGGAGACCGAGGAGATCGAGTTCTCAGCCCGCTACTGGGAGGATGAGTTCGGCATTACCATCAACACTTATTTTCTGGTCAAACAGGGCACCGTGGCCAGCAATGAGTCGGTTTCCTTTACCCTGAAGGACAATTTTGTCATCACGATCCGCTTCAGGGAACTGCCGGTGTTTGGCGACTTTACCCGCAAACTGGCCTTGAACCCCAGCCACTACACCGATGGCGCCCGGGTGATGGGCGGGATTCTGGAGATGCGGATCGAGGATGATGCCGACACCCTGGAGGCGGTTTCCCGTGAGATTGCCGGTATCGCCCGGCTGAATCCGAATAACTTTGATGACACCAAGAAGTTTCTTTCCTATATGGCCGACTTTGAGGCCACCAACATCACCATCCGTGAGAACCTGACCGACAAGCAGCGGGTGCTTTCGTCGCTCTTAAAGAGCAGCAAGATGCCCAGCTCCCTGAAGAGTGACTTCAGCATCATGATCAAGGATGTCAATTCACTGGTGACCACCGCCAATTTCAACTTCGAGCGACTGGACTACCTGCAGAACCTGTTCCTGAACTTTATGAGTATCGAGCAGAACAAGGTGATCAAGATCTTTACCGTGATGTCGGTGATCTTCCTGCCGCCAACCCTGATCGCCAGCATCTACGGCATGAACTTCAAGTATCTGCCGGAACTTGCGCTCCCGTATGGCTATCCACTGGCGCTCTGTCTGATAGTGATCTCCGCTGTGCTGCCGCTGTATATCTTCAAAAAGAAGGGCTGGCTCTAAGCGCGCATGTCTGCCTCTGTCCAACCTGCCACGCCCAGCAACCAGTCCACTGTTGGCCGGTTATTTCCGCCCCTGGACGGACGTTCCTTTGATGAGCGTCGCAACCAGATTCTGGAGGGCTGCAAGCAGTATATTGCCGCCAGTCATGACGAGATCCGCCAGCGGCATGACGCCGGCGCCAGCGGCACCGAGATCGTACACCAGCTCTCGGCCGCCATGGATCTGCTGGTCAACGCCCTGTTCCAGGGCATCCTGAACGAGCTGGGAACGACCGGACGAATGCTGGAGGGACACTTGGCCCTGGTGGCCATCGGTGGCTATGGCCGGGGTGAACTGAACCCCTATTCCGACGTAGATATCATGTTCCTGCACGACGGTACCCTGCCGGCAGAACGGGTGGAGGAGTTTGCCCAGAAGCTGCTCTACTTTCTGTGGGATCTGCGGCTGGATGTGGGCTATTCGGTACGCACCGTTGCCGATTGTGTCGAGATGGCCGCAGCCGACACCACCGTTAAGACCGCCCTGATCGACTGCCGCCTGCTGACCGGGCACCCGGCTCTGTTCGCAACCCTCCGCAAGACCGTCTTTTCCCAGATCCTGACAAAATCCAGCGACACCTTCATCAAGCAGAAGATTGCCGAGATGAAACGCCGCCGCGAGAAGTACGGCGATACCATCTACCTGCTGGAGCCCAACATCAAGGAGGGCGAAGGGGGGCTGCGGGATCTGCAGACCGCCCTGTGGGTGACCCAGGTCAAGTTCAAGTTTGAGCATCCCCGGGAGCTGATCGTCAAGGGGATCATCTCGGAGGAAGAGCTGGAGGTGTACTATGCAGCCCTGGACTACCTCTGGCGCCTGCGCAATGAACTGCACTTCCACACCAACCGCAAATCCGACCAACTCAACTTCGACCTGCAGGTCCACCTGGCCGGCTTCCTCGGGTATGCCGGGCACGGCAAGGTGCTGGCGGTGGAAGATTTCATGCGGGATTACTACCGCCATTCGGCCCGGGTGGAACACTTTGCCTCAACCCTGGTTTCCCGCTGTGTCTGGCGCGATGAAGGGGCCTTGAAGATTCTGGGCTACTTTGTGCGTCGTCCGGTGGGTGACGGTTGTTTTGTCCTGAAGGGTGAGCTGATCATCCCGGATGAGTCCGTGGTGGAGAAGGATCCCGCGGTGCTGATGCGGATCTTCGAGCTGGCCCAGAAACATGGCGTGACCCTCAACATCCGGGTCAAATGGCTGATCCGCCGTTCGCTGCACCTGGTCAACGACAAGTTCCGCCGCAACCGGGAGGTCAACCAGTCTTTCCTGGCGATCCTGCGTTCGGAAAAAGGGGTCACCGCCACCCTGCGGCTGATGCACCACCTGGAGTTCCTGAACGAGTACATCCCCGAGTTCGAACATATCTACTGCAAGGTGCAGCACGACCTGTACCATATCTATACGGTGGATATTCACACCCTGTTCGCGGTGGAGCAGGCCGAACAGATCCTGACCGGCGAACTGGCCGACAGCCTGCCGTTGCCCTGCGAGGTGGCCCGCCAGATCGGCAAACGGGAACTGCTGCTGCTGGCGGTGCTGTTCCACGATATCGGTAAGGGAGAAGGGGGTGGCCACGCCGAGAAGGGCGCCGCCATGATCCCCACCATCGCCCGCCGGATGGGGCTTTCCAAAGAAAGGACCGAACGGTTGGAATTCTTGGTGCGGCAGCATCTGCTGTTTGCCCATATCGCCCAGCGCCGTGACCTGTCCGATGAAAAGATGCTGCTGCAGTTTGCCCGTCAGATGGGCACCAGCGAAAACCTGAAGATGCTCTATCTGCTGACCGTGGCCGATGTGCGGGCCGTAGGCTCCGATGTCTGGACCAGCTGGAAGGCATCACTGCTCAACGAGCTGTATGAAAAGGCCTTCAACATCCTGGAACGGGGCAACTTCGAGCTGGAGGCCAGCGGAGAACGGGCCCGGGCCATCCGCCGCACCGTGCGCGAGATGGTGGAATATGACATACCGGCCACCGTGGCCCGCGAAGAACTGCGCGCCCTGCCAACCCGCTATCTGTTGTCAGCCCCGCTACAGACCATTGCCGACCATCTGCGGCTGCTGGTACAGCTGAATGAGAAGGATCTGGTGATGGAGGTTCACCCCGAACCCAATGCCGACTACTCCACCTTCACCATCTGCAGTTTTGACACTTATGGGCTGTTTGCCAAGATCACCGGCGTCATGGCGGCCAATGGCATCAACATCCTGGGTGCCCAGATTTTCACTGGCAAAAACGGCAAGATCCTGGATATCCTGCAGGTAAACTCGGCCCAGGGATTCCTGATTACCGATCAGGCCCGCTGGCAGAAGGTCGAAGCCGATATGGCCAACGTGCTGCACGGCACCGTACAGGTGGCAGATCTGGTCGAAAAACGCCAGCGTCCCACCCTGCTCCAGGCCAAGGCTGCCCGCAAGTTCCCCACCCGGATCGAGATCGACAATCAGGTCTCGGAAGAGTACACCGTCATCGACATCTACGCCCACGACAAGGTGGGCCTCTTGTACCTGATCACCAGCACCCTGAATCAGCTGGGGCTGTACATCGGCGTCTCCAAGATCTCCACCAAGGTGGATCAGGTGGCTGACGTCTTTTACGTGCGTGACATCTTTGGCCACAAGATTGTTGCTGATGACAAACTGGAAGAGATTCGCACCAGCCTGGCCCAGGCCATTGATGACTGGCAATGAACCGCTTCCTGGACCTGTTTCTGGCCTGGCTGGTGGCTGAAAAAGGGCTTGCCCCCAACACCCGCAGCGCCTATGCCGCCGATCTGGGCCGCTACCTCAATTTTCTGGAAGCCCGCCAACGCCTGTCACCTGACACGATCTGCTCCTCCGATATCGCTGAATTCCTGGCTCAGGAACGTGAGCGGGGCCTGGCCCCTCGCAGCCGGGGCCGTCTGTTGTCCGCCATCCGGATGTTCCACCGCTTCCTGCTGATCGAACGCTACGCCACCGTTAATCCGGTGACGGTGATCGAGGCGCCCCGCACCCTGCAAAAGCTGCCCTCGTTTCTAACGGCTGCCGAGGTGGATGCTCTGCTGGCCGCCACCGCCGGCCAGCGGCCGGAGGATATCCGCGACCGGGCCATGCTGGAATTGCTCTACGCCACCGGCTTAAGGGTCTCGGAACTGGTCAACCTGAAAAAACGGGAGCTGAACCTTGAGGTGGGCTACCTGATGACGGTTGGCAAGGGCAACAAGGAGCGGCTGATACCGGTGGGAGAAACGGCCCGTGAGCGGGTTAATGAGTATCTGGAGCGGGTGCGCAGCCGCCAGGACCCGGAGGGTGTCCAGCCCTACCTGTTTCTTTCCCGATTGGGCGGGGGGATGACCCGCCAGGCCTTCTGGAACATTATCAAGAAACGGGCGCTGTTGGCTGGTGTCCGCACCAGCATCTCGCCTCACACCCTGCGCCACTCCTTTGCCACCCACCTGCTGGCGGGCGGCGCCGACCTGCGTAGCGTGCAGATGATGCTGGGCCATGCCGACCTCTCCACCACCCAGATTTATACCCATGTCACCCAGGAGCGGCTGAAACAGTTGCATCGGCAGCTGCATCCCAGGGGGTAGGAACCCTACCGCCTTCCCCGCCCCCGACGCTGCCTGGGCTGGTGGATCGGCCCCGGCGGAACACTCTGCAGCGCCTGCCGGTAACCGCAGTCATCGGGCAGCCAGTCCAGGGTGCAGACCAGGGCAGGGGTCAGGGCGATGCACTCCGGGTTAATCCTGAAACGATTTTCGAAGATTTTACAGCTGCGGCTGTCCAGATCAAGGTAGCGGCAGGCGGTTGTGGTATAAACCACCCTTCCGCGCCGATCCTCTATCTTTTCAAAACAGCAGCGGCCGCACTTGCAACAAAGCGAATCCCACGTCTGCGTATCGAGGCTTTGTTCAGTCATACGACTATACATAAACAGCTGGCACCAGTCTGTCAATTCCGAGTAGCGGTTCGTCCTTGCCCGGACGAGCCTGGACGTAACACCTCAAAAACTTCGGCATCGCGTGCCGAGACTATCAGGATAAACAACCATTTCAACGGTTTCCACGTCTGCCTTGCCACGGCAAGGGAACTTCCTGTATATATATTCGGATGAAAATCTGTTCACTGGCCAGCGGCAGCAAGGGTAATTGTCTCTATCTGGAGACCGGCGAAACCCGGCTGCTGGTGGATGCCGGGCTCTCGCTGCGGGAGATCACCGCCCGGCTGGCCGCTGTGGGCGTTGAGCCCGATGCAATCCATGGTGTGCTGATAACCCATGAACATATTGACCACATCCGCAGCGCCGGATCGTTTGCCCGACGCCACCAGGTGCCGGTGCTGGTCAGCTACGCCACCCGCCAGGCAGCGTCTGCCTACCTGAAAAAGGCGCCGCTGCTGGAGTTTGAGACCGGTTACTCGTTTACCTTCCGGGATTGCATGATCGATCCCATTCCGATCACCCATGACTGTAGCGACCCGGTGGGCTTTCTGGTGGAGTCAACCGAAGGCCGCTTTGGCAGCGCCACTGATCTGGGGGTGGTAACCCGCCTGGTACGCGAAAAACTGAAGGGGTGCCGGGGGCTGAACCTGGAGGCCAACCACGATCCGGAGATGCTGCTGAACGGCCCCTACCCCTGGCATTTGAAACAACGGATCAAATCACGGCACGGCCACCTCTCCAACCAGGAATCGCTGGAGCTGTTGCATGACCTGGCCCATGAGGGGCTGGAGGCGCTGGTGTTGGCTCACCTCTCGGAGGTCAACAATCACCCTGACAAGGTGGCGGAAACCGCTGCCGCGTTTCAACAGGGTCAGACCTGTTGCGCACCACGCATCGTGATCGGCGACCAATACCAGATCGGTCCGATGATGGAACTTTAGACGTTCAAAACGACTTAGATATAATAAAACAATAAAAGCGAGGATTTACCCACATGATTCCACGTTACACCCGCCCCGAAATGGCCCAGATTTGGGAACCGGAAAACCGTTTCCGGATCTGGCTGGAGATCGAGACCCTGGCCAGCGAGGCTCAGGCTGAACTGGGGGTGATCCCCAAGGAGGTCATCCCGGTAATCCGTGCCAAGGGCAATTTTGATATCGCCCGGATTGATGCGATTGAAGCCGAGGTGAAGCATGACGTGATCGCCTTCCTGACCTCGGTGTCCGAGTTTGTCGGCCCTGAGGCCCGCTTCATCCACCAGGGGATGACCTCGTCCGATGTTCTGGACACCTGTCTGTCAGTGCAGTTGGTGCAAGCGGCCGATGAACTGCTGGCCGATCTGGATCTGCTGCTGGAATCAATTAAACTGCGCGCCTTTGAACATAAGGATACGGTCTGCATGGGGCGTTCTCACGGCATCCACGCCGAGCCGGTCACCTTCGGCCTCAAACTGGCCACCTGGTACGCCGAGATGGAGCGCAACCGCACCCGCCTCAAGGCGGCCCGCGAAAACATCGCCACCGGCGCCATTTCCGGTGCCGTGGGTACCTTTGCCAACATCAACCCCTATGTTGAGGAATATGTCTGCGCACAGATGGGCCTCAAGCCGGAGCCGGTTTCGACCCAGGTGATCCCCCGGGACCGTCATGCCGAGTATTTCTGTACCCTGGCAATCATCGCCTCGTCTATCGAGCGGATCGCCATTGAGGTGCGTCACCTGCAGCGCACCGAGGTGCTGGAGGCGGAGGAACAGTTCACCAAGGGCCAGAAAGGCTCCTCGGCCATGCCCCACAAGCGCAACCCGATCCTGTCCGAAAACCTGACCGGCCAAGCCCGTTACATCCGTTCAATGTGCATCCCGGCCCTGGAAAATGTGGCCCTCTGGCACGAACGTGACATCTCCCACAGCTCGGTGGAACGCTACATCGCTCCCGATGCCACCGTGGCCCTTGACTTCTCGCTGCGTCGTCTGAACGGGCTGGTCAGGAATCTGGTGGTCTACCCGGACAATATGCTGCGCAACCTGAACCAGATGAAGGGGCTGGTCTTCTCCCAGAAAATCCTGCTGGACCTGACCCAGTCCGGCGTCTCACGCGAAAACGCCTATCGACTGGTGCAGAAGAACGCCATGAAGGTCTGGGAGGAGGGCAAGGATTTTCAGACCGAGCTGCTGGCCGACCCTGAGGTGGTGGGAGCCCTGGGCGAAACCAAGATTCGCGAATCCTTTGATCTCAGCTACCACCTGAAACATGTGGATACCATCTTCAAGCGGGTCTTCAATGGATAATCTACTGACCTTGCTGATAGCCCTGTTTGTCCCCAGCGCCAGCGACGGCACCTCGACGCTCTGGGCTAAACACCTGTTGCTGGCAACGCTGGTGATTGCCAGTTTCTGGCTGCTCTCCCAGGCGGTAGCCTATCTCTTCAGGCACTGGGTGGGACGGCTGACCTCCTTTACCCGTACCGATCTGGATGACCGGATTCTGAAACGGATCGCCCCGTCCGTTTCGTTGTTGATCACCTTTACCGGCATCTATCTGGGCTTCCGCAGCCTGCCGCTGCACGAGAAGCTGTTCAAGCTGATTGCCGGCGGCCTGTATGTGGCCAACGTGGTGATCGTCTGTGTGCTGGTGTACCGGGTGCTGAATGAAACCCTGGCCTGGTATGTGGAACATTGCCAGGATCAACAGGACAGCCTGCTGTCCCGTCAGATGACCCCCCTGGCCGAGAAGGTGGCCATGATCTTCATCATCGGCGGGGCGCTGATGGTGGTGCTCAAACATTTTCACTACGACATCCTCTCGTTGGTAACCGCCTTGGGGATCGGTTCACTGGCCATCGGTATGGCGGCCAAGGACTCCCTGGCCCATCTGATCTCCGGATTCACGCTGATGCTGGACCGTCCGTTTCGGCTCGGCGACCGGATTCAATTGATCGGCGGCCAGGTGGGCGATGTGCAGGATATCGGCCTGCGCAGCACCAAGATCAAGACCCTGGACAATCAGCTGCTGGTGATCCCCAACTCGGATCTCTGCAACACCATGGTGCTGAACCAGGCCTTCCCAGACCAGCGGGTCAAGGGTCGGATCAATCTGGGGGTGGCCTACGGCAGCGATATCGACCAGGTAAAAACCCTGCTGGTGGCAACCGCCCAAGAAGTGGCGGAGGTGTTGGCTGATCCAGCCCCTGAGGCGTTCTTCACCGCCTTTGGCGATTCGTCTCTCAGTCTGGCGCTGTTCTTCTGGGTTGATGAATACGGCAAACTGTTTGCGACCACTGATCAGATCAACACCCTGATCTTGCGGCGTTTTCGTGAACAGGGGATCGAGATCCCCTACCCCATCCGCACGATACTTATGCAGCCACAGGAAGCACCGCAACCGTCCCAACGGACATAACCCGTTATCAGGAGGAGCGTGCAATGAAACACTGGAGAGTAGTGCCCCTGGTAGTGCTGTTGGCCCTCGCGCCGGCAGCGGTGTGGAGCGCTGATGAATCGGCGGGCGTCAAACCGGAAACCACCAGCCTCTACCGGACCGCCCGGGAACAGGTCGACAAACTGAACACCACAGCAGCGGCCAAGTATGCCCCCGAGGTGATCGGCCAGGCCAAGACCAGCCTCGACCAGGCCCAGAAAGGGCTGGAAGCCGGAAATAACCGGGTCACCCGCGAATCATCTGAACAGGCGCTGTTACAGGCCAAGTTGGCCCTGGCCGTCAGTGACGAGCGGATCGCGGCCGAAAAAACCGCTGCGGCCCAAAAGGAGCTGGCGGCTCTTGAACAGCGCTTAAACGCCATCCTGGCCGGGAAAGGAGAGCAGCCATGAAAGCATCATTTCTGATCCGCCTGGCTCTGGCAACGCTACTGGTGACAGCCCTGACCGCACCCGCAATCTGGGCCAAGGAACCGCTGCCCGACTTTCTTGAAACAGCCAATACGGCGGTAACGACTGCCGCCACCGCCGGTGGCAGCTATCCTGAACTGGCTGATGACATCCTGATCGCCAAGAACAGCATCCGCAACGCCAACATCGAATACGACAAGAACCTGGGGGCCTTCAGTGGCAAGCTGGATACCAAGGCTGAGCCGCTGGTCCGCCAACTGGCCGAAACAGCCCGTTTGCAGGCCTCGCTGGTGATTGCCAAGGCTGGCGCAAAGAACCAGGACAAGGAGCGCGTCCGGCTGGAAGGGCTGATCCGGGCCACCAAGGCCAAAATCAAGATCTTTGACGATCTGGTGCTCCAGGCCAAGGATCTCAAAAAACAGTCAGCCGATCAGGCCGCAAAGATCGCCAGCCTGGAGGCCAAGGTTTCCTCACTGAACGCTGAGCTGGCCGCAAAAGGCACCGCCATGACCAGCTCCGGCCAGAAGACCGCCAGTCTGCTGAAGGCGCTGGATGAGCAAAAAAAAGCCACCGCCTCCTCAGAACAGCGGGTAGCCGCCCTGACAGGAGAACTGGAGGCTCTGAAACAGCAGACCGCCCAACTGCAGGCAAGCGGCGAGCAACTGGCTGCGGAAAAACGGATTAAGGAGTTTGAAGCCGAGGTGGGCAAGCTGGGTGGCATCGTCAAGGCGACCGCCACCGGGCTGGGCGTCACCTTCCCCCGTTCACAGCTACTGAAAACCACCAGCAAGAGCACCACCCTGACCCCCGGCGGAACAACCATCCTCAGCAAGGTGGCAGCCTTGCTGAAAGCCTATCCTGAATACCGTATCAAGCTGCGGGTGCATGGTTTTGGTCAGCCAACCCGCAACGAAGACATCGCGGCCACCGATCAGATGGCGCGTTTCAGCCGTGAAGCCCTGCTAACGGCCGGCCGGCTGGAACCGGCCACCGTCGAAGCCCTGGGGGTCGGCACTGCTGAACCGATGTATTCCAAGGCCAACGTGGAAGGCAACCGCCGCGTTGAGTTCATCTTTGTAAAGTAAGCCATCCCATAAAAACCGGAAACAGGATCATCATGCCCAGCAGAATAGAAATTGCCTTGAAAGACGGGGTGCGCGACTCCCGTGGTGAGCGGATCAAGCGCGAGATTGAACAGTTCCTGCACCTGGATGTCACCACGGTGCGCACCATTGACGTCTATACCGTTGATGCCGACCTGTCGCGGGACCAGTTGGAGGCGGCGGCATCAGGTCCGTTCTGCGATCCGGTGATCCAGAGCTGGAGCATTGATCTGCCCCAGGCGGTCGGCTTTGATTGGGCGGTGGAAGTTGGCTTCCGGCCCGGCGTCACCGACAACGTGGGCCGTACCGCCGGCGAAGCGGTATCGTACCTGCTGCAACGGCGCCTTACCGAGAGTGAAGCGGTCTACTCGTCGATTCAATACCTGTTTTCAGGCCAGATATCTGCCGAACAGATCGAAAAGATCGCCACCGGTCTGCTCTGCAACACGCTGATTCAACGCCATAGTGTCATGTCCGCCGCCGACTTCGTTGCCAAACGGGGCTTCCCCACCAGCGTACCAAAGGTGACCGGCCAGACCAAAGGGCAGGTGAATGCGGTTGATCTGGAGGTCTCCGACGAGGAGCTGCTACGGATCAGCAAGGATGGCGTGCTGGCCCTGAACTTGGAGGAGATGCGGATCATCCAGGCCCACTACCGTGATCCGCAGGTACTGGCCGAGCGGGCTAAACAGAGCCTGGGGGCCAAGCCCACCGATGTTGAGCTGGAATGCCTGGCCCAGACCTGGTCGGAGCATTGCAAACACAAAATCTTTGCTGCTACGGTGCAGTATGAGGATGAAAACGGCACCAAACAGGAGATCGAATCCCTGTTCAAATCCTACATCCAGCGGGTCACCAAAGAGGTGCGGGAGAATATGGGAGACCAGGACTTCTGTCTCTCGGTCTTCAAGGACAACGCCGGGGTGATCACCTTTGATGAAAACAACTCGCTGGTCTTCAAGGTGGAAACCCACAACTCCCCTTCCGCACTGGACCCCTACGGCGGGGCGCTGACCGGCATCGTGGGGGTTAACCGTGACCCGTTCGGCACCGGCCAGGGTTCCAAACTGATCTTCAACACCGATGTGTTCTGCTTTGCCGATCCGTTCTACGACAAGCCGCTGCCCTCACGCCTGCTGCATCCCCGCCGGATCTTCGAGGGGGTGGTGGAAGGGGTGGAGCATGGTGGTAACAAGTCCGGCATCCCCACCGTGAACGGCTCCATCGTGTTTGACGAACGGTTTGCCGGAAAACCGCTGGTGTTCTGCGGCACCGCCGGAATGATGCCGGCCCGGGTCAACGGCATTGCCGGCCACGAAAAGAGCATCCAGCCAGGCGACCTGATCGTGATGACTGGCGGCCGGATCGGCAAGGACGGTATCCACGGCGCCACCTTCTCCTCTGAAGAACTGAACGAAAACTCACCGGTCACTGCCGTCCAGATCGGTGACCCGATCACCCAGAAGCGGATGTTCGACTTCCTGATCCGTGCCCGCGACAAGGGTCTGTACCGCTTTATCACCGACAACGGCGCCGGCGGGCTTTCCTCATCCATCGGTGAGATGGCCGGCGAATGCAACGGCTGCCGGATGGACCTGGCCAAGGCCCCCCTGAAATACCCCGGGCTCAACCCGTGGGAAATCCTGATCTCCGAGGCCCAGGAACGGATGTCGCTAGCGGTGCCGCCGGATAGAATCAACGAATTCATGGCCATGGCGCAGCGTTTCGGTGTTGAAGCCACGGTGCTGGGTGAGTTCACCGACAACGGGATTTTCCATATCCAGTACGGCGAAGCCACCGTGGCCTGGCTGCCGATGGCGTTCATGCACGAAGGTCTGCCGCCGATGCAGATTCCGGCCAAGTGGCAACCGCCGCTCAACCCGGAGCCGCCCGCCCAGGACAAGGATGACTGGACCCCTGACCTGCTGGTCCTGCTGGGACAGCTGAACATCTGCTCCAAGGAGTCGGTGGTACGGCGCTACGACCATGAGGTGCAAGGCGGTTCAGTGGTCAAACCGTTCACCGGCGTCACCAATGACGGCCCCTCCGATGCCGCTGTGGTCCGTCCGATCCTCGATTCCTACAAGGGGGTGGTGGTCTCCCATGGCATCTGCCCGCGCTACTCTGATATCGACGCCTACCATATGGCGGCCAACGCCCTGGATGAAGGGCTGCGCAACTATGTGGCGGTAGGCGGCAGCCCTGACCACTGGGCCGGCCTGGACAACTTCTGCTGGTGTGACCCGGTTCTGTCCGAAAAAACGCCGGACGGCCCCTACAAGATGGCCCAGCTGGTGCGGGCCAACCAGGCCCTGCTGGACCTCTGCGTGCCGATCAACCTGCCGCTGATCTCCGGCAAGGATTCGATGAAGAACGACTTCTACGACGGCACCACCAAGATATCCATCCCGCCGACCCTGCTGTTCTCGGTGATCGGCACCATCCCGGACATCAGGAACGCCGTCACCATGGACTTCAAACGGGCCGGTGACATCATCTGCCTGCTGGGTGAGACCAAAGATGAACTGGGCGGCTCCGAATACCTGGCCATGCAGGGTTACATCGGCAACAAGGTGCCCAAGGTGGATATCATCACCGCCCTGGCCCGCTACAAGGCGCTGCATCAGGCCATCATGAGTGGCCTGGTGGCCTCCTGTCATGACCTGTCCGATGGTGGCCTGGCGGTGGCGGTGGCGGAAAGCGCCTTCTCCGGCGGCTTCGGCTGCCGGATTGAGCTGTCCAATCTCCGTTTTGCGGGTGACGGACGCTACCGCACCGACGAAGTGCTGTTGTTCTCAGAGTCGGCCTCCCGCCTGCTGGTGACGGTCCATCCGGCCCAATGGCCGGCCTTTGAAGCGGTCATGGCCGACACCGGCTTCAGCCAGATCGGCCAGGTGACCGGCAATGGCACGGTCACCATTGCCGGCCTGACAGGCAAAACCGTGCTGCAGAGTGACCTTGAAAAACTGAAAGAGGCCTGGCAACGGCCGTTGAAGGAGCTGTAAGCGATGAATAGACCAGCATTGGGAGTCTGCTATGGGTATTGAATTACTTCCTGAATTCATCATTGAAAACTATGAAGTGCACGAATGGAAACATGCGTCTGCCATTTTGAAAAGTGATTTTAACAAAGAATGGAACGACATCATCAACGTACTAACTAACTTTCGGCTTAAAAAAAGTTGGATTACAGTTGGAGGTGGAAGAAAATCAAAAGTAGCTGAATCAATTGACAATGCTTTCATGCAGCGAGGTTGGATAGAAAAATCATTTGAAACAAAGGTAATCGTGGATGCTCACCAGATGGATTCCCCCACTCATAAGGTTGACTGCTACAAGAATCGTGTTGCTCTCGAAATAGAGTGGAATAATAAAGATCCTTTTTTTGACAGAGATCTCAATAACTTTCGTCTTCTTTTTGACCTCAGAGCAATCTGTGCAGGAATCATCATAACCCGCTGCGACGAACTGCAAGCTGTTTTTGACAGTTTAGAGCGAGGTTCATCGTACGGTTCATCCACTACTCATATGAGTAAGTTGTTACCCAGAATAGAAGGCGGTGGCGGCGCAGGCTGTCCACTTCTGGTTTTTGGAATCAAAAAATCGCTATATCTTGAGGATTGCTAATGAATGAGGCTATACAAGATTTCAAAAGAAGGATCTCTGGAGAGTTCAGCACCATACTCGCTGATCCACCTTGGCAGTTCAATAACCGTACCGGTAAAATGGCACCAGAGCATCAGCGTCTGCTTCGTTATCCCACAATGACCATGCAAGAAATCATGGCACTGCCAGTACAAGATGTTGCATCACCGCAAAGCCATCTCTATCTTTGGGTACCAAATGCATTGCTTGCTGAAGGACTTCAAGTCATGAAGTGCTGGGGCTTTACCTATAAGAGCAATCTTGTTTGGTACAAGACAAGAAAAGATGGTGGACCGGATGGCCGGGGGGTTGGTTTTTATTTCAGAAATGTCACAGAACTGATTCTATTTGGTATTCGAGGAAAGATGCGGACGTTAGATCCTGGCCGACGTCAAGTTAACATCATTTCTTCAAACAAACGGGAACACTCTCGCAAGCCGGATGAACAGTATCAACTCATTGAATCATGTAGTCCAGGTCCTTATCTTGAACTTTTTTGTCGTCACCCCCAACCAGGCTGGGTTGCATGGGGTAATGAAATTTCCGATGAAGGTACTCAACGCAATGGTGTCATCTGGAACAAACAAAAAATAATTGAACCACCACAACCTCGTTTATTTGAAAGAGCACCTAAGTACAATGCAAAATAATCTCTCTCGAATAATCTATTTAGAAAAAGGCTAAAACTAACATGAGTACAACCCGCGCTATTGTAATTACCGGCAACGGCACCAACTGCGAGATGGAGGCGGCCCACGCCTGCCGGCTGGGTGGCTTTGACGAGGCCAGGATCGTCCATATTGCCGAGATTCTGTCCGGCGAGGTCCGTCTTGACAACTATCACTTTCTGAACCTGACCGGCGGTTTTCTGGACGGCGACGATCTGGGCAGCGCCAAGGCCCAGGCCAACCGGCTGAAAAACGCGACGATCAGCGGCGGCACTGAAAAACTGGTGGAGCAGTTCACCCGTTTTATCAACGCCGGCAAGCTGGTGCTGGGGGTCTGCAACGGCTTCCAGCTGATGGTCAAGATGGGGATGCTGCCGGCCCTGGACGGCAACGACCTGACCCAGACCGTCACTCTCTCCCACAATGATTCTGGCCGGTTTCAGGACCGCTGGTGCTACCTGAAAGCCGATCCCCAATCCCCCTGCGTCTTTACCAAAGGGATCGCACAAGGGATCTACCTGCCGGTGCGCCACGGTGAAGGAAAGTTTCTGACCGATATGCCGCAAACCCTGGATCGGATCGAGGCCAATCACCTGGCCGTGCTGAAATACAGCACCGCCGATTTTGACGAGCCCACCATGCAGTTTCCGGCCAACCCCAACGGCTCCACCAACGCCATCGCCGGTCTGTGCGACCCCACCGGCCGCCTGTTCGGCCTGATGCCTCACCCGGAGGCCTTTGTCCACTATACCCAGCATCCCCGCTGGACCCGTGAACAGTTGCCGGAAGAAGGGGATGGCCTGATCCTGTACAAAAACGCAGCGGAATTTGTGAGGGAAAACCTGCTATGAAACTCAACCGCCCCGAAGAAGAATGCGGCGTATTCGGCATCTACGGCCACCCAGAAGCCGCCAACCTGACCTATCTGGGCCTGTATGCCCTGCAGCATCGCGGCCAGGAAAGCTGCGGCATCGTCTCCTCCGACGGCGATGAGCTACACGCCCACAAACGGATGGGGCTGGTGGCCGATGTCTTCAGCAACCCGAAGGTGTTTGAGAAGCTGCCCGGCAAATCAGCCATCGGCCATGTGCGTTACTCCACGGCTGGTGCCTCGGTGGAAAAAAACGTGCAGCCGATCATGGTGGACTACTCCCGCGGCTCAATTGCGGTTGCCCACAACGGCAACCTGGTCAACGCCAACCTGCTCAAGGCGGAGTTGGAGGCCTACGGTTCCATCTTCCAGACCACCATGGATACCGAGATCATCATCCACCTGCTGGCCATCTCACGGACCCATTCGCTGGTGGAACGGATCGGTGATGCCCTGAACCGGGTCAAAGGGGCCTACTGCCTGCTGTTTCTGACCGAGACCCGCATGATCGCCGTGCGCGACCCCCACGGTTTCCGTCCCTTGTGCCTGGGCAAGCTGGGTGATGGCTGGGTCGTGGCCTCGGAGAGCTGTGCCCTGGACCTGATTGAAGCCACCTTTGTGCGCGAGGTTGAGCCGGGCGAGATGCTGGTCTTCACCAAAGACGGCCAGATGCAGTCACTGTTCCCGTTCAAAAAACTCGAACCGACCCCCTGTATCTTCGAGTTTGTCTACTTTGCCCGGCCCGATTCAACCATCTTCGGCAAGAACGTTTATCAGGTCAGAAAAGAACTGGGACGTCAACTGGCCCGTGAACATGGGGTGGAGGCCGACGTGGTGATCGCCGTGCCGGATTCGGGCGTACCGGCGGCCATGGGCTTCGCCGAACAGTCCGGCATCCCCTTTGAATTGGGCCTGATCCGCAACCATTACGTGGGCCGCACCTTTATCGAGCCGGCCCAGGCGATCCGCCACTTCGGGGTCAAGATCAAGCTGAACCCGGTGCGTGAGCTGCTGGAGGGCAGACGGGTGGTGGTGGTGGACGATTCGATCGTGCGGGGCACCACCTCCCGCAAGATCGTCAAGATGGTCCGCAACGCCGGGGCCAGGGAGGTCCATATGCGCATCTCCTCCCCCCCCACCAGCTACCCCTGTTTCTACGGCATTGACACCCCCAACCGTAAAGAGCTGATCTCTTCGTCACATACCCTGGACGAGATCCGTCGCTACATCACTGCCGATTCGCTGGGTTATCTCTCGGAAGACGGGCTGGTGCAGGCCACCGGCCTCAAGCATAGCTTCTGCACCGCCTGTTTTACCGGCGAGTACCCGATCAACTTTCCGATGCCAACCCAGATTCCCCAAATGGGACTATTTTCCAAAGATGAGGAGTACATCGAACAATGACCGACCGTGAAAAGCTGAAACAGATCATCCTGGAGCTGTCCTACGAAAAACGTCTGGTCACCCTGGCTTCCGGCCGTCAGAGCGACTTTTATTTTGACGGCAAGCAGACCACCCTGCATGCCGAAGGTGGCCTGCTGGTAGGCAAGCTGTTCTATGAAGCGATCAAGGACGTACCCGGCGTACAGGCCGTGGGCGGCATCACCCTGGGGGCCGACCCGATCGCCACTGCCACCTCCATCGCCGCCTGCCTGGACGGCAACCCGTTGCATGCCTTCATCATCCGCAAGGAACCCAAAGGCCACGGCACCGGCCAGTGGCTGGAGGGCCGCAAGAACCTGCCCCCCGGCACCAAGGTGGTAATTGTCGAGGATGTGGTCACCACCGGCGGTTCCTCCATGAAGGCGGTCAACCGCGCCAAAGAGGAAGGGCTGGACGTGCTGGGAATTGTCTCGCTGGTGGACCGCGAAGAAGGCGGCCGCGAGAACATCGAAGCGGAAGGCTATTGGTTGAAAGCCATTTTCTCCAAAAGTCAACTTGTAGGTGCATGAGCACCAAGCAGCGCCTTGATAGACTGATGGTGGCACGAGGCCTGGCCCCTTCACGCGAGAAAGCCCAGGCCTTGATCATGGCCGGCCAGGTGGTGGTGGGCGACCATGCGGCTGAGAAAGCCGGGCAGCAGGTGACTGACGAGGTCGAGATCAGGATCAAGGGCGAGCTGCTGCCCTACGTCAGCCGGGGAGGACTTAAGCTTGAAAAGGGTTTGAATGCCTTCGCTATCCAGGTGACAGGTAGGATTGCCATTGATGTCGGCGCCTCAACTGGCGGTTTCACCGACTGCCTGTTGCAGCGCGGGGCCAACCGGGTCTATGCGGTGGATGTGGGCTATGGCCAGTTGGCCTGGAAGCTTCGTGAGGATGCACGGGTGGTTGTGATGGAAAAGACCAACATTCGCCACCTGCAACCGGAGCAGCTTAAGCCTCTGCCTGATCTGGCAGTGATCGACGCCTCGTTCATCTCGCTGAATCTGGTGCTGCCCCCCACCCTGGCACTGTTGACCCGGCCAGCCGAGGTGGTGGCCCTGGTGAAACCCCAGTTTGAGGTAGGCAAGGGAGCGGTAGGCAAAGGCGGTATCGTACGGGATTCCAAGCTGCACGACGAGGTGCTGCAGCGGATGGGAGCGCTGGCTGCCGAGCTGGGAGCCGACCTGCTGGGTATCTGCGATTCACCGATCACCGGGGCTGATGGCAACCGGGAATTCCTGATGGGGCTGCGAATCAAGGAGGCAACTGCATGAGTACCTGTATCTTCTGTAAGATCATCGCCGGCGAAATCCCGGCCACAAAGGTCTACGAAGATGACCTGATGGTGGCGATCGAGGATATTGCCCCCAAAGCGCCATTGCACCTGCTGCTGATGCCGAAGCGGCACTTCAGCAACTGCCTGGACATGGCAGCACAGGATGACGCCACCGTGGGACACCTGTTCCGGGTGGCCGGCCAGCTGGTCCGCGAACGGAGCCTGTCAGCAGAGGGCTTCCGGCTGGTGCAAAATAATGGGGTCAATGCCGGGCAAACCGTATTGCACCTGCACATCCACCTGCTGGCCGGGAGAGAGCTACAGTGGCCCCCGGGGTAGTTAAGAAAAAAAGACAGAAGCAGGAGACTATCACTCCCAACAAGCTCTGCGCCCGTTGCAGGAGAAGTTGCAAACAACCGGTCTCTGCAGTGGTCGCCTCCTGCCCGCGCTACTACCCGCTGCACAAAAAGCAGCAGGTAGTCAAAGAGTGGAAACAACAGGACCTGTTCGTCGATGCCTGAGGGCCGACAACTCCCGCTCCATGGCGTGCGGCGCTGTTCCGGCTGTGGCCGTTGCGTGGCAGCCTGTCCTGAGCGGATCATCACCCTTACGCTGCACAATCACCGTAAACAGGCCGTAATCACCGATCCTGGGCGCTGCACCGCATGCGGAGCCTGTATTGCGGCCTGCCCACTCAGCGGTCCTGCTCCCCCTGACGATCAAGCACCCTCGACAAAAACCTGATTCGCATTAATAAAAAACTATTATCCTTTCAACGTTGCAGAAAATTTGACGTTTCAGATTTTTGCGGTATACTTCTTCAGCAACAGTGCCACCAAAAAACTATCGAACCGCGCCACCATCACCGCAAGCGGTTTTTTGCAACGGCACCTGCAACAGATAATTTCAGCCTCATCTTACCCGGCCGCACCAGGTGCGGCTTACCACAGGAGGAATTTATGAAGAAGCTGAGCACGTTGGTTGTAATGTTGGTCCTGTTGGCATGCAGTACCTCGGCCTTTGCAGGAACCATCAAGATGATCGGTACGGTTACCGGGATCAAAATCCAGGGTAACGGAGCCGATATAACCCTCAAAGATCGCAAAACTGAGGCACCGATCGCCCTGAAGGTAACCAACCCGATGGAGCTGGACAAGTACAAAGACAAAAAAATCAGGGTCGGAGACGAACTGCGGATCATTTACGACAGCGACACCAAGATCATCAAGCGAGCCCAGAAAACTGCCGGTTGCTGACAAGCCGGCGAGCGTTCCACGACAAGAGGGCCCTTGACGGGCCCCCTTGTCGTTCTGCACCGCTCCAACAAGGCTACCTGCAAGCAACCTGCCCCTCACGATCAGCCTCAAACAAAACCTGTCCAAACGCCCCATCCAGCTTTTTCTCCTTGATTTACCTAACGATATTGTGATAAAAAAATCTGCTTTTCAATTCACACGCTTCGAGCAAAAACCGGCGGTGTCCCTTTAGTCACGTGCAGGGATTCAGACGAAGCGGAGGAAAAACCAAAGGAGAATCAGTATGTCAAGCATCAGCATGAAGGAACTGCTGGAGGCCGGCGTCCACTTCGGCCACCAGACCAAACGTTGGAACCCCAAGATGAAACCCTACATCTTCGGGGCACGGAACGGCATCTACATCATCGACCTGCAGAAGACCGTCCGCTACTTCAAATCCGCCTACAACTTTGTCAAAGATTCCGTTGAGCAGGGCAACACGATCCTGTTCGTCGGCACCAAGAAGCAAGCCCAGGATTCGGTGGCTGAAGAGGCATCGCGCTGTGGCCAGTACTATGTCAATCAGCGCTGGCTGGGCGGCATGCTGACCAACTTCTCCACCGTCAAGCAGAGCATCGAGCGCCTGAAGAAGCTGGACGCCATGTTCGAGGACGGCACCATTGATGCCTACACAAAAAAAGAAGCGCTCAAGATGGACAAGGAGCGTGAAAAGCTGGAGAAGGTGCTGGGCGGCATCAAAAACATGCACAAACTGCCCGGCCTGATGTTCGTGATCGACCCCAAAAATGAGGAAATCGCCGTTCAGGAAGCCCAAAAGCTGGGGATTCCGGTGGTGGCCATCGTTGACACCAACTGCGACCCGGACGTGATTGATTACGTGATCCCTGGTAACGACGACGCCATCCGGGCTATCCGTCTGCTCTCCTCCAAGATTGCCGATGCCGTGCTGGAAGGCAACGAGTCCCGTAACACCGCTCTGCAAAGCAACGCTGAAGGCGCCGATGATCTGGCAGCCGCCATGGGCGACAACGAGACCTGTGAGGCTTCTGCAGACTAGTTTACGCAACAGATTACAACTGACCACCCTGGTGTGGTTCGGAGGATAGAAGATCATGGCCATCACCGCAGCACAGATTAATGAACTGAGAAAGACCACCGGCGCCGGAATGCTGGATTGCAAGAAGGCGCTTGAAGAGATGGGCGGCGAGATGGACCATGCCGTCGATTACCTGCGCAAAAAAGGCCTGGCTGCTGCATCCAAAAAGGCCGGCCGCGCCGCCACCGAAGGGATGGTGGCAACTGCCATTTCCGCCGACGGCAAAAAGGGCGTGCTGGTAGAGATCAACAGCGAGACCGACTTCGTTGCCAAGAACGACACATTCCAGGCATTTGTCAAGCAGGTGGCCGACCATGTCCTGCAGAAGGATCCGGCCGACCTGGAGGCTCTGCTGGCTCAACCCTTTGCTGCTGACGAAGCCAAGACTGTCCAGGGACTGCTGACCGAGTCCATCGCCCTGATCGGCGAAAACATGCAGATCCGCCGTTTTGCCAGCTTCAGCGTTGCCGGCAACGGCATGGTCGGTTCCTACATCCACGCCGGCGGCAAGATCGGTGTCCTGGTTGAGGCTGCCTTTGACGGCGCAGCCGATCAACGTCTGGCAGCTGCTCTGCGCGACGTGGCCATGCATGTGGCCGCCGCCGCTCCTTCCTACCTGCAGCGCAACGAAGTACCGGGTGATGTGCTGGAGCGGGAGAAGGGGATTTATCGCGACAAGGCCCGCCAGACCGGCAAGCCGGATAACATTATCGAAAAGATTCTCGAAGGTCAGGTCAACAAGTTCTACGGTGAGATCTGCCTGCTAGAACAAGCCTTCGTAAAAGACCCTGACAAAACGGTCCAGAAGTATCTGGCCGATACCGGCAAAGAGCTGGGGGGTGCCATCACCCTGACGCGCTTTACCAAGTTTGTCCTGGGGGAGGGACTTGAAAAGAAGGAATCTGACTTTGCCGCCGAAGTGGCGGCGGCGGCCGGACTCTAAGCAGCCGAGAAGCCGGCCCCACCAGGCCGGCTTTTTTTGTATACTTTTTACGTTCAGCTGAGCACATCGGAACGGGCTGACGAAACTGATGCCGCACGGCATGCCTGCCAGTCTGTCAAATCAGGTATCAAGGGAGAATCTGCATGTCACGACAGTCTTACAAGCGCGTACTCCTGAAGCTGTCTGGCGAATCTCTGGCTGGCGACCAGGGGTACGGTATTGATCCCGCCACCATCAGCTCCATAGCTGCCGAGATCAAGGAAGTGGTGGATGCCGGGACTGAACTGGCCCTGGTAATCGGCGGCGGCAATATCTTCCGCGGCCTGGCCGCCTCTTCCAAGGGGATGGATCGTGCCAGTGCCGATTACATGGGAATGTTGGCCACCGTCATCAACTCGCTGGCCATGCAGGATGCCCTTGAGAAGCTGGGGGTTTCCACCCGGGTCCAATCGGCCATTGATATGCAGGAGGTGGCGGAACCTTATATCCGCCGCCGCGCCATCCGTCATCTCGAAAAGGGTCGGGTAGTGATCTTCGGCGCCGGCACCGGTAATCCTTATTTCACTACCGATACAGCTGCCAGCCTGCGTGCGATGGAGATCAACGCACAGGTTATCCTGAAAGGTACCAAGGTGGACGGGGTCTACTCAGCCGACCCCAAAAAGGATTCCACTGCCAAGCGTTATACGGAGCTGACCTACATCGAGGTCCTCCAGCAGGGTCTGCAGGTGATGGATGCCACTGCCATCTCGCTCTGCATGGACAACAATCTGCCGATCATCGTCTTTGATCTGACCACCCATGGCAACATCAAGAGTGTCATCAGCGGTCAGGCCATCGGAACCATTGTTCAAGGAGACTAGTCATGCCCAAAAACGTCCTCACTGACATGAAGGCCCACATGGACAGGACCGTGGAGGACCTGCGCAGAGAGTTCCAGAAAATTCGCACCGGCCGCGCCAACACAGCCCTGCTGGATGATGTGCGGGTTGAATACTATGACAATCCTGCCCCGCTCTCGCAGGTAGCGAACATGGCGGTCCCCGAGCCCCGCACCATCACCATCTCCCCCTGGGAGCCCAAGATGATCGGCGCTATCGAAAAGGCGATTCTGAACGCCAACCTCGGACTTACCCCCGGCAACGACGGCAAGCTGATCCGTCTGACCCTGCCACCACTGACCGAGGAACGTCGCAAAGAGATCGTCAAGAGCTTGAAAAAGCTGGATGAAGATCATAAGGTGGCGGTGCGCAACATCCGGCGCAAGGCGATTGATGACCTGAAAAAGCTTGAGAAGGACAAGGCCATCACCGAGGATGATCTTAAAAAATATGAAAAAGAAGTCCAAACCCTGACGGATTCATTTATCACGCGCCTCGACGAGGTCCTCTCCCACAAGGAGAAGGAGGTCATGGAAGTCTGACATGCTGGAACTCGATCCGACAAAACTGCCCAATCATCTGGCGATCATCATGGATGGCAACGGTCGTTGGGCGCAACAGCGGATGCTCAAACGGATTGTGGGCCACCAGCGCGGCGTGGAGACGGTGCGAATGGTGGTGGAACAGGCCTCCCTGCTAGGAATTCGCTATCTGACCCTGTTTGCCTTCTCGTCGGAAAACTGGTCCCGCCCCAAAACCGAGGTACGGGCACTGATGGGCCTGCTAAAAAGGTTCGTGCGTAGTGAGACCTCCCGGATGATGAAGCACAATATCCGCTTCAACGTGATCGGCAACCGGCTGGAACTACCCGAAGACATTAATCAGTCTCTGGATGAAGCCCTGACCAAGACAGCCGGCAATAACGGCATGGTATTAACCCTGGCGCTGTCCTATGGCGGCCGGCAGGAGATCGCCCGGGCAGCCAGCCGGATTGCCCGCGAGGTGGCCCGTGGCACCCTGCACCCCGACCAGGTGAACGACGACCTGCTGGGCAGCTACCTGGATACCGGCAGTCTGCCTGATCCTGACTTTTTGATCCGTACCAGCGGCGAGATGCGAATCAGCAACTTCCTGCTTTGGCAACTGGCTTATACCGAGCTGTACTTTACCGATATCAACTGGCCCGACTTTACCATGATCGAACTGCACCGGGCCCTGGCGGACTTCCAGGCCCGTGAACGCCGTTTCGGCAAAACCAGTGCCCAGATCCGGCTGACCAAAGGAGCTGACCTATCCAACGCCTGCTGACCGCCCTTGTGTTGCTGCCGATCGTCATCCTGACCATCATCAAGGGTTCGCCCTGGCACTTTGCCCTGTTGCTGGCCCTGTTCACCTTCGTGGGGCTGCTGGAGTTCTTTGCCATGGCCCTGCCGGACCGCAAGGGAGAACTGCTGCCCTTTGCCCTGTACGGTGCACTGACGCTCTTTGCGCCGCTCCTGTCTGATGGACGGCTGGTTGTCATGCTCTGCGCCGGCTCTTTTTTATTGACTGCCCTGCACTTCCTGTTCAGGCTGCGGGACCTGCAAACGGTTGCCCGCGACATCTCGCTGGTGGCCACCGCCTACCTGTACATCCCGTTCCTGCTGGTCCATCTGGTGCTGCTGCGCCTGTTGCCCGACGGCAGCAGCTGGCTACTCTTGATCATGCTGATCGTAATGACCAATGACTCGGCCGCTTACTACATCGGCAGCGCCATCGGCAAACACCGGCTTTACCCGGCAGTCAGCCCTAAAAAAAGTATTGAAGGCGCTTTGGGAGGACTGCTGGGCAGCCTGGGAGGCACCCTGCTGGCCAAGTTCACCTTCTTCAGCAGCTTAAGCTATGCCGATGCCGTGCTGGCGGCCTTGCTGATCGGCACCATCGGCCAGCTGGGGGACCTGTTTGAATCGCTGTTGAAGCGCAGTTTCGGTGTCAAGGATTCCGGCAGCATCCTGCCGGGTCACGGCGGGGTACTGGACCGTCTGGACAGCATCATCTTTGCTGCGCCGGTCACCTACTACTTTGCCATCTACCTCTGCGGGAGGTTTGCATGATGAAACAGATCGCCATTCTGGGTTCCACCGGCTCCATCGGGGTCAGTACGCTGGAAATCGTGGCTGCCCATCCGGACAAGTTTCGGGTTTTGTCCTTAAGCGCCGGGAAAAACCTGGAACTGTGCGCCCGCCAGGTGCGCCAATTCAGACCCAAACTGGTTGCACTGGCAGATACCGCCGACATTCCCCGTCTGCGCGAGCTGCTGCATGGTCAGGAAGTTGAGATCACCGGCGGCGTGGAAGGGTTATGCGCCGTTGCCACCGCCGATGGCGTTCAAATGGTGGTGGCAGCCATTGTGGGAGCAGCAGGCCTGGTGCCGACCGCCGCCGCCATCCGGGCTGGCAAAAATATCGCCCTGGCCAACAAGGAGATACTGGTGACTGCCGGTCACCTGTTTATGGAGCTGGTGGCGCGGCACAAGGTTAAACTCTACCCGGTGGACAGTGAGCACAGCGCGGTGTTCCAATCCATTGAAGGGCACCGCAACCAGGATATCACCAAAATCATCCTGACCGCCTCCGGTGGGCCGTTCCGCGAAACGCCGCTTGAGAAACTGAAAACCGTCACCGTGCAAGATGCCCTGAATCACCCAAACTGGAGCATGGGGCGCAAAATCACGATCGACTCGGCCAGCATGATGAACAAAGGGCTCGAGGTAATCGAAGCCCGCTGGCTGTTTGACGCGCCAGCCGAAAAAATCAGCGTCAATATTCATCCCCAGAGCATCATCCATTCCATGGTAGAGTATGTTGACGGCTGCGTGATCGCCCAGCTGGGTATGCCGGACATGAAGGCCCCCATCGCCTACGCCCTCTCGTACCCGGAACGGGTCAGCACCGGGGTCAAGCCGCTGGATTTGACCAAGCTGGCCGGGCTGACCTTCTCCAAGCCTGATCTGGAGCGGTTCCCCTGCCTGGGTTTGGCCTACCGCGCTCTGGGCGAGGGAGAAAGCATGCCGGCGGTGATGAACGCCGCCAATGAAATCGCTGTTGAAGCGTTTCTGGAGGGCCGGATCAGCTTCCTGCAGATCGCACGGGTGATCGAACAAACCATGGACAACCATCAGGCCCATCGCCTGGCTTCCCTCGAAGAGGTCCTCGAAGCCGATAATCGGGGCCGCGATACGGCCCGTTCCATCTGCGCAGCACTCCCAAGGTAACCCTGATGATCCTGCTCTATTTTATCCTCGTCCTCGGCATCCTGATCTTCGTCCACGAACTGGGTCATTTCCTGGTGGCCAAGTGGCTCGGCATCCGGGTTGAAAAATTCTCTCTGGGCTTCGGTCCAAAACTGTTCGGCTGGCACTGGGGCGACACCGAATATCTGCTCTCCGCCTTTCCTTTGGGTGGTTATGTCAAGCTGTTTGGTGAAGGCGGCTTTGACGAGACCGAGATGATCGAAAATGATTACGAACAGGACCCGGCGGGAATACCTCAGATCCCTGCAGCACAGCTCAGCGACGAGGACCGGGCCCAATCCTTTGCCCACCGGCCGGTCTGGCAGCGGATGGCAGTGGTGGTCGCCGGTGCTGGCTTCAACATGATCTTCGCCTGGCTGTTGCTGATTCTGCTCTATATGACCGGTATGCCGATCATGAAGGCCACCCTGGGAGAGGTGTTCAAGGACAAGCCAGCGGCCCGGGCCGGCCTCCAGGCCGGGGATCTGATCACCGAGGTGAACGGTCGCACGGTTCGTCAGTGGGAGGATTTTTCCGCCGAGATGGCCAGGGCCAAGGGCGAGGTTTCACTGACCATTGCGCGCAAGGACCAGCACCAGACCCTGCGGATCACGCCTGAACTAAGCGATGCCAAAAGCCTGTTTGGTGAGAGCATCAAAAAACCGATCATCGGGGTCACCCCGGCCTATCAGATTGAGACCCAACGTTTCGGCGTGATCGAGGCGATCCAGATGGGTAACGCCAAGGCGGTCGAAGTAACCCGGCTGACCGTACTTTCAATGGTCAAGCTGTTTCAGGGAGTGGTGCCGCTGAAGACCGTGGGTGGACCGCTGATGATCGCCGACATGGCCAACAAGGCAGCCCAATCCGGTGGCGCTACCTTTTTCATGCTGCTGGCGGTGGTCTCGATCAACCTGGGAGTGCTCAACATGCTGCCGGTACCGGTACTGGACGGCGGGCACCTGATGTTCTACACCATTGAGCTGATCATCAGGCGGCCGGTGCCGCAAAAGGTGCGGGAATACGCCCAACAGGCCGGCATGGTGTTGTTGATCGGCCTGATGGTGCTGGCCTTCTACAACGATATCATGCGTTACTTCATCAGCAAGGCATGATCACCCTTTGCCTGGACACCACCACCGGCCCCAGCAGCGTTGCCATCAGCCGGGATGGCCAGGTACTTGCGGAATCCCTGCTGACTGCCCCGGCTAAACGACAAAGTGCCTGGCTGCTGCCGGAACTGGAACGTCTGTTGACAAGCTGTGTGCTGACAATCGACCAGATCGACCTATTTGCCTGCAGCATTGGTCCCGGCTCCTTTACCGGCGTCCGCACCGGGGTAGCCACCATCCAGGGGCTTGCCCTGGCGGGAGCCAAACCCTGCATCGGTATTTCCACTCTGGCACTGCTGGCGGGCAACCTGCCCTACGCCGCCCATCCGGTCTGCCCAATGCTGGATGCCCGCAAGGACGAGGTCTATGCAGGTCTCTACCGGTGCACCGACCTGCCCGCCCCGTTGATGGAAGACTGCGCCATGACCCCGGCCGCATTACTGAAACTGCTGGACGGCCCCATCATCTTCCTGGGTGACGGTGCGCAACGTTATCGCAACCTGATTGCCGAAACACTCGGTTCAAAGGCCCATTTTGCCCCATCAGCCCAGATGGCCCCTCGCGCCTCGCATGGCATCCAGCTGGTCGAAAACCTGTATCATGCAGGCCGGACAAAGCAACCTGAGCAGCTGTTACCCAACTACCTGCGTCAGTCAGAGGCTGAATTGTCCCGCCAACAAAAGATTTAGCCACACAATATCTTTTTAACACGACTAAAATCAGCTTGTAGCACAGCAAAAGACTGCTATACTCACCCCTATCCCACCGGTGAGGTGTAGCCATGAACATCCACGAATACCAGGCCAAAGAAATCTTAAACACCTACGGCATCCCGGTACCCCGCAACCGGGTGGCCCTTACCGCCGACCAGGTGGAGCGGGCCGCCAAGATGATGGGCGGCCACTGCGTGGTTAAAGCCCAGATCTACGCCGGCGGCCGTGGCAAGGCTGGCGGTGTCAAGGTAGTCCACCATCCCGAACAGGCCGCTGACCTTGCCAAGGAACTGTTCGGCAAACGCCTGGTCACCCCCCAGACCGGCCCGGAAGGACTCAAGGTACGCCGAATCCTCGTAGAGGAAGCGGTGGAGATCGCCCGCGAATTTTATCTCTCCATCACCCTTGATCGCGAAAGCTCCCGCTACTGCCTGATCGCCTCGGCTGAAGGCGGGGTAGAGATTGAAGAGGTGGCCAAGAAGTCACCGGAAAAGATTCACGTCCTGCCGATTGACCCGTTCACCGGCCTGCGCACCTACCAGGCCCGCAAGATCGCGCTGGCCCTGGGCCTCTCCGGCGGTGTCTGTGAGGACTGCGTCGAGCTGGTCCTGAATCTTTACAAGTGCTGTTTGGAAAAGGACTGTTCCCTGGTTGAGATCAACCCGCTGGTGGTGACCAGGGCCGGTTGGTTGTTGGCCATGGATGCCAAGTTTTCCTTTGACGATAACGCGGTCTACCGCCACCGGGAATACCCGGATATGGTGGATTACTCGCAGCTGGACCCGCTGGAGATCACCGCCGGCAAGTACGACCTGGCCTATATCAAACTGGTCGGCAACATCGGTTGCATGGTAAATGGCGCCGGCCTGGCCATGGCCACCCTGGATGTGCTGAAGGAATTCGGCGGTGAGCCGGCCAACTTCCTGGATGTAGGGGGCGGGGCCACCCGTGAGAAAGTGGCCGAGGCGTTCAAGATCATTTTGCAGGACTGCGATGTACAGGCGGTTTTTGTCAACATCTTTGGCGGCATCATGCGCTGCGACGTGATTGCTCAGGGGATCATCGAAGCGGCCAGCGAGGTGCACTGCGCCCTGCCGATCGTGGTGCGGATGGATGGCAGCAACGTGGAGGACGGCAAAAAACTGCTGCTGGAGTCAGGACTGAACATCCAGATCGGCGACAACCTGGGTGATGGCGCGCAGAAAATCGTTGCCATGCTGGCCAAGGCGTAAGGGGGTACGCAACCATGTCCATTCTGATCAATAAGGATTCCAAGATACTGGTTCAGGGTATTACCGGCAAGAGCGGGCTGTTCCACACCCAGCAGTGCCGGGCCTACGGCAGCCAGATCGTGGCGGGGGTCACCCCCGGCAAGGGTGGAGTGCATATTGAAGGAATCCCGGTTTTCAATACCGTGGCCGAGGCGGTGCACTACACCGGCGCCACGGTCTCGATGATCTTTGTCCCGCCGCCCGGTGCTGCCGACGCCATCCTGGAATCCTGTGAGGCGGGTCTGGAACTGGCGGTCTGTATCACCGAAGGGATTCCGGTGCGGGACATGGTCCTGGCCCGGGCCATCCAGGAACGCAGCAAGACCCTGCTGGTGGGACCAAACTGCCCCGGTGTGATCACCCCCGGCCAGTGCAAACTGGGAATCATGCCGGGTTACATTCACACCCCCGGCACGGTCGGCGTGGTTTCCCGTTCCGGCACCCTGACCTACGAGGCGGTCAAACAGCTGACCGACATGGGGCTGGGACAATCCACCTGCGTCGGCATCGGTGGCGATCCGATCATCGGCATGAAGTACATTGACGTGCTGAAACAGTTCAACGAAGACCCCGGCACCGAGGCGGTCTTCATGATTGGTGAGATTGGCGGCGGGGCCGAAGAAGAGGCTGCCCTCTGGATCAAAGAAAATATGAAAAAACCGGTAGCTGCCTTCATCGCCGGCGTGACTGCACCGACCGGCAAACGGATGGGCCACGCCGGCGCAATCATCACCGGCGGCAAAGGCAAGGCCGAGGACAAGATCCGCACCCTGCAGGAGTGCGGAGTGGTGGTCTCCACCTCTCCCACCCAGATGGGTGATGCCATGGCACAGGCCTTAAAAAAATAACTCCAATCACTCCGCCGCAGTACGTTCAACCTCGTGTTAACATGGCTTTTAGCGTGATTGACAGGCACGGGCGCACTGGGGCATACTACCCGCAAAATTCACCAGAACGGGACCTCATCATGAGTTCCCGTTCTGCTTTGGACGGCCTCCATGGAAGTATCAACCGGCTCCACCGCTAGCACCCCCTTTGTCCATCTGCACCTGCATACCCAATATTCGCTGCTGGACGGCGCCATCCGGGTCAAGGAGCTGATCAAACGGGCCAAGGAGTTTCAAATGCCGGCGGTGGCCATCACCGACCACGGCAACATGTTCGGCGCCATGGAGTTTTACGAGAAATGCCACGAGGCCGGCATCAAGCCGATCATCGGCTGCGAGTTATATGTCGCGCCCGAATCCCGCCTCTCCCGCGAGAGTACCCGTGGAATATCCGAAGCGGCCTACCACCTGATCCTGCTCTGCGAAAACATGGAAGGCTACCGCAACCTCTGCAAGCTGACCTCGGTGGGATTCAAGGAGGGTTTCTACTACCGCCCCCGGATTGACAAAGAGGTACTGGCCCAGCACAGCGCCGGCCTGATTGCCCTGTCGGCCTGCCTCAAAGGTGAGATTGCCATGCACTGCAGCCGGGACCGGATGGAGGAGGCCCTTGCTTCAGCCCGCTGGTATGCCGATCTGTTTCCGGACCGCTACTACCTTGAGCTACAGGAAAACACCCTGCCGGAGCAGGCGATTGCCAACCAGCGCCTGATGGAGGTGGCCAGAGAGCTGAACCTGCCGCTGGTGGCTACCAACGACTGCCACTACCTGAAACGGGAAGATGCCAAGGCCCACGAGGTGCTGCTCTGCATCCAGACCGGCAAAACCATGGCCGACCCCACCCATATGCGCTTCTCGGCTGAAGAGTTTTATTTCAAGTCACCGCAGGAGATGGCCACCGCCTTTGCCTACGCCCCGGAGGCGATCGCCAATACGGTCAAAATCGCCGAGCGCTGCAACCTTGCGTTCGACTTCAAGACCTATCACTTCCCCCACTTCGAGCCCCCCCAGGACCAGACCCATATCCAGTTGCTGGAAAAGCTGGCTGAGGAGGGACTGGTCGAACGGATGAAGAGTGTCCGGGTTAAGAATCCGTACCTTACCGCCGAGCAGGAACAGGGCTACCGTGACCGGCTGCGGATCGAGCTGGATTGTATCAGCCAGATGGGCTTTGCCGCCTACTTCCTGATCGTGTCCGACTTCATCACCTGGGCCAAGGACCACGGCATCCCGGTGGGACCGGGCCGGGGGTCTGCCGCCGGCTCACTGGTGGCTTACGCCACCCGGATCACCGACCTGGACCCGCTGCCCTACAACCTGCTGTTCGAACGGTTCCTTAACCCGGAACGGATATCGATGCCTGATATCGACGTGGACTTCTGCCAGGATCGCCGCGAAGAGGTAATCCAGTACGTTGCGGAGAAGTATGGCCGCGACAAGGTCTGCCAGATCATCACCTTCGGCACCATGAAGGCCAAGGCGGTGGTGCGGGATGTGGGCCGCTCGCTGGACATGGCCTACGGCGATGTGGACCGGATCGCCAAGCTGGTGCCGGACGACCTGGGGATCACCCTGGAACAGGCCATCAAACAGGAACCGCGCCTGACCGAGGCAGCCAAGGAAGACCCCCGGGTGGGTGATCTGCTGGAGACGGCCCGCTGTTTGGAGGGGCTGACCCGTCACGCCTCCACCCACGCCGCCGGCGTGGTGGTGGCCCCCAACGAACTGGAACAGTACTGCCCGGTTTACAAGGATCAGAAGAGCGGTTCGATCACCACCCAGTTTTCCATGAAATATGTGGAGAAGATCGGCCTGGTCAAATTCGACTTCCTGGGTCTCAAGAACCTGACCGTGATCGCCAACTGCGTCAAGCATATCCGGTTCGGCAAGCAGGCCGATTTTGATATCACCACCCTGCGGGACGATGACGACGAGACCTACAAACTGTTGCAGTCCGGCAACACCACCGGTGTCTTCCAGCTGGAATCCAGCGGCATGCGTAACCTGCTGCAAAGCCTCAAACCGTCCTGTTTTGAGGACATCATCGCCGTACTGGCCCTCTACCGCCCCGGCCCACTGAACTCCGGCATGGTGGATGACTTCATCGCCCGCAAACACGGCAAGAAGAAGGTCAGCTACGACCTGCCCCAGCTGGAACCGATCCTTAAAGACACCTACGGAGTGATCGTCTACCAGGAGCAGGTCATGCAGATTGCCCGGACCCTGGGGGGCTACTCCCTGGGAGGCGCCGACCTGCTGCGGCGCGCCATGGGTAAAAAAGACCCGGCTGCCATGGCCAAGGAAAAGGACAAGTTCCTGGCTGGTGCCAAAGAGCAGGGGGTTGATCTGAAGAAGGCCGAGGCGATCTTCGACCTGATGGCCAAATTTGCGGAGTACGGTTTTAACAAATCCCACTCGGCTGCCTACGCCCTGGTTTCCTACCAGACCGCCTTCCTGAAGGCCCATTACCCCGTGGAGTTCATGGCGGCCCTGTTGAGCGAGGACATGGACAACACCGACAAGGTGCTCAAAAATATCAGCGACTGCAAGGAGATGGGGATCGAGGTGCTGCCGCCGGACATCAACGCCTCGGAGCAGTCCTTCAAGGTACTGGAACATTCGATCCGTTTTGGCCTGGGAGCCATTAAAGGAGTGGGCGGCGGTGCGGTGGAGTCAATCCTGGAAGCCCGGCAGGAGGGGCCCTTCTGTGACCTCTACGATTTCTGCGAACGGGTGGATCTGCGCCGGGTCAACAAACGGGTCATGGAAGCGCTGATCAAGTGCGGCGCCTTTGATTCGCTCCACAAATGGCGGGCCCCGGTGATGGTTGCGCTGGACGATGCCGTCACGACCGGCCAAAAATTCCAGGAGGAACGCGATAGCGCCCAGGTCTCCCTGTTCGGCGACCTGCCGGCCGTAACCAAAAACGGCAACGGCCGCAGGATGCCGGAGATTGATGAGTGGCACGACAAGGAAAAGCTGGGGTTCGAAAAGGAGGCCCTGGGTTTCTTCATCACCGGGCACCCACTGGGGCGTTACGAGGCCGACATGAAGAGCCGTTGCAGCTGTGATGCGGCGGGCCTGGCCGACATGCCGGACAAATCCGAGGTGCGGGTCTGCGGCATTGTCAGCAGCCTCAAGGAGATTACCACCAAAAAAGGTGACCGGATGGGATTTGCCTCAGTAGAGGACCTTTCCGGCTCCTTCGAGGTGGTGGTGTTCAGCGACCTGTTCAGCCAGGTGGTGAGCCTGCTCAAAAGCGATGAGCCGCTCTTGTTCAAAGGGACCGTTGCCAACGATGACAAGGGCTGCAAGGTGATCGCCAATGAGATTGTATCGCTCAAGGAAGCCCAGGCCCAGCACACCAAACAGGTACGCTTGGCCCTGAGACTGGCTGAACTGACCCCCCTGCAGATGATCCCCCTGCGTGAAGCGCTGGAGCGCAATGCCGGCACCATACCAGTGATGCTGCAATTCGACATCCCCAACCGCAGCCGTACCACGCTGCGTCTGCCCGACACCCTGAACGTTGCGGCCAGCGATGAATTAAAGGTGGCGATAGAACGGTGTGTCGGCTATAATGCCACGATCTTCGAGTGAATAGTCTTTTTTCGCCCTGGCCGCGTCAAGCGGCAGATTTACTTGTGCGACGTACTCCACAATTTAATAAGTATTACGTGAGGTCATCTGATGGCAGCTACCGTCTACCTTGAGTTTGAAAAACCGATTGCCGAGCTGGAGAAAAAAATCGAGGAGCTGCGCACCCTGAACGGTGGCAGCGATCTGAATCTATCCGATGATATCGCCTCCCTGGAAAAACGGGTTGAGCAGGAGCGTGAGGAAATCTTCAACAACCTCTCCCGCTGGCAGAAGGCCCAGGTGGCCCGCCACATCAACCGTCCCTTTACCCTCGACTACATCAAGCATCTCTTCACCGACTTTAACGAACTGCACGGCGATCGCAACTATGGTGACGACCACGCCATCGTGGGCGGACTGGCCCGCTTTGACGGGCAACCGGTGATGGTGGTGGGACACCAGAAGGGTCGCGACACCAAGGAAAAAGTGTTCCGCAACTTCGGCATGCCCAACCCGGAGGGCTATCGCAAGGCGTTGCGCCTGTTCCGGATGGCTGAACAGTTCAACCTGCCGATCATCACCTTTGTGGACACCCCCGGAGCGTACCCCGGCATCGGTGCCGAGGAACGGGGACAGGCCGAGGCGATTGCCCGTAACCTGCGCGAAATGTCTGAATTGAAGGTGCCGATCATCGTCTGCATTACCGGTGAAGGCGGCTCCGGCGGGGCACTGGCCATTGCGATCGGCAACCGGGTGTTGATGCTGGAGCATTCGGTCTACGCCGTCATCTCGCCGGAAGGCTGTGCCGCCATTCTCTGGTCAGACGGCACCAAGGGGCCCCAGGCTGCCGAAGCATTGAAACCGACCGCCCAGGACATCATCGGCCTGGGGGTGATCGACGAGATCATCCACGAACCGGTCGGCGGCGCCCACCGCGACCATGAGGCAACCGCCCAGGCAATGGCTTCCGCCATTCGCAGTCACCTGGCCGAACTGAAAAAGTTGAGCCCGGACGAGCTGGTTGAAGACCGCTATCAAAAGTTTCGGGCCATGACCCGTATGGCGGAGTAATCCGTAACATGGTCACGCTGTTGACAGCTACAGGGGTGCCTCGGCACCCCTGTCTTGTTAAGAGCCTGACATGGCACACCGGCACCTGCCGCTGGCACCGATGGTGGCTTGACGCTTTACCCATGCTGCTTGTCCTGGCCATCAGCTGCTCCCTGCTCAGCGTGCCAACCCGACCGGAACAACCGTGAAACTACACATCCTGAAATTTCTGTTTCTGATCGTTGCGGGTTCTCTGGCTGGCGGGCTGCTGGGCTGGCTGGCCAAATGCACCGGCAGCGGCTGAGCACTGCTGGGCAGCCCTTGGTCAGGGGCTTGGTACGGTGGCATTGCCGGTTTTTTGCTTGCCCTGGTGCCGGGAGAATCCAAACAAGATAAGCATGGGGACAAGATATGATGGAACGTCTGCAAAAGATCATTGCCGCCGCCGGGATCACCTCCCGCAGGGCTGCTGAAGAATTGATCCTGGCCGGCCGGGT
This sequence comes from Geobacter sp. UBA5730, assembly GCA_002419465.1. GTDB lineage: Bacteria > Desulfobacterota > Desulfuromonadia > Geobacterales > Pseudopelobacteraceae > Trichlorobacter. The sequence goes on from DIGE01000002.1 coordinate 37,809, forward strand.
TACCGTAAATGGCCAGCCGGTAACCGAACTGGGGGCCAAGGCCGACCTGACAACCGACCTGATCACGGTGGACGGCAAACCGGTTAAGGCGGCTGACAAGCTGTACTATGTGCTGCTGCACAAACCGGCCGGCTACGTGACCAGCCTGAAGGATCCCCAGGGACGTCAACTGGTGACCGACCTGATCACTGAAATCGGGGCACGTCTCTTTCCGGTTGGCCGCCTGGACTACAATTCCGAAGGCCTGCTGCTCTTGACCAATGACGGTGCCTGGGCTAACCGGCTGATGCACCCCCGCCATCAGGTTGACAAGGAGTACCACGTGCGGGTGCGCGGCAAGGTCGACCTCCAGCAGATCAAGCGGCTGTCTGCCGGCCTGGAGCTTGAGGATGGGCCCGTAACCGGCGCCACGGTTCGTCTGCTGAAGGCAGATCAGAACAATGACTGGCTGTCGATCACCATCCGTGAAGGGCGCAACCGCCAAGTACGCCGCATGTGCGCCGCCGTAGGGCTGTTTGTGGTGCGTCTGCGGCGGATTCGCTACGGCAACCTGACCTTGGGCGGACTAAACCCGGGCGAATACCGGCTGCTCACCAATGAAGAGGCGGCCGGCCTCGATGCCCCCCCGGCACCATCTGCGCGTCAGAGGATCAAACCGGCAGTCCCAGACGCCCCACCCCCCAGAGTGGCCAGACCCGAACGAAGCAAACCGTCCGGATCAGCTCAGCGGAGACGCTAGAAACCGGCCATGGGCCTTACCCTGCCCCGACTGATAGCCCTGCTGGGCTACACCATCGCCTTGCTGGGTGCCATCCCGCTTTTTCCTCACCTGCCCCTGCTACCCAGACTGATCTTTCTGATCGGCCTGGCAACCGGTCTGGTGACAGATCGTCGCGTCAAGCCACTCGTTCCTCACCTGGTGTTGACCGTCAGCTCGCTGCTATGGTTTTTCTGGTATGCGGCTCAGTTCAGCCGGGCCAACCCGGTCCTGCCGGTGGTCAGCATCCTGATGGTGCTGCTTGGTACGCGACTGGCCGCCGGGAAGACACCCCGAACCTGGCTACAGACCTGTGGCATTGCGCTTTTTTGCCTGTCGGCCTCCTCGCTGTTTGACCTGGGACCACGTTTTTTGCTGTTCCTGACCCTGATGTTGCCGATGCTGGCCATGATGCTTGTAGCGCTGACCTTTCAACAGGCTGGTGCGCAGTCACTTGGTCGATCCAGCTTGCGGCAGATCGTCATGGTGGGGCTGGCTCTTCCTTTGTTTGCCCTGCTCCTGACACCACTCTTCTTCCCGATTCTGCCCCGCACCCAGCTGCCGCTCTGGAACTTCTTGCAACAATCCGGCGGCAGCCAGCCAGCCGGTTTGTCCGACACCGTCACACCGGGCAGCACCCCCCAGGTGTCGGCAAGTGGCCTGCTGGTTTTCCGAGCGGAGCTGCCGCGCCAGGAACCGCGAAGTCTTTACTGGCGCGGCCACACCTTCAGCCGTCTGGAGGGGTTGCAGTGGCGTAAAGATCTTCCTGCTCCCCCACTCACGCCCCCCGCCGGCGTAGCCCAGATCACCCAGATCATCACCATGGAACCGGGCAGTTCCCGCGCCCTGCTGGGGCTTGACCTGCCGCTCAGCTTCGCGTACCAGAACGGCAGTTCCATCCCCTCTGCTACCTGGAACCGTCCACTGCCCTCCTCCCGCAGAATTCGGTATGGGGTGATTTCCGCCACCGGAGGGCTGCTGGTGGGCCCGCCGCCGGTCACGCAACGATTGACGCTCCTGCCGGATGCAACTCCGCTGCGCCTGCGTCAACAGGCTGCCAGATTGCGCCAGGCCGGCTCAACTGATCAGCAGCGGCTGGATGCCCTGGAAAACTGGTTCCGCACCAACGGGTTCCGGTACAGCCGCACGAATCTGCCGACGGGTGCTGATGCCTTGGAACGTTTTCTCTTTGACACCAAAAGCGGCCACTGCGAATTCTTTGCCTCCGGCTTCGCCTTGCTGGCACGGGGAGCCGGCCTGCCGGCCCGGCTGGTGGGTGGCTACTACGGTGGCGAGTACAACGAACTGGGCGGCTACTACCGGGTCAGCGAAGAACGGGCTCATGTCTGGGTGGAGATCTGGATCAACGGCGCTGGCTGGCTGCGCTACGACCCCAGCAGTCTGGCGGTAAATGCCGACACGGCCCTGGGGGAACCACGCCAACGTTCGCTGGCCATGCGGCTGCGGCTGTTGCTCGATTCCCTTGATCACAGCTGGAACTCGGCCATCATTGCCTACGACTTTGAGCGACAGCTGCAAATGGCCAGCAGTGCTCACTCTCGCTTGCAGACGCTGAGGTTGCGTAATCTGAACGGGCTCCCCCTGTTGCTTGGCTTGCTGCTGGCCGCTGCTGGCTTGATCTGGCTGGTGCTACGACTTCGCAGACGCGGCCTGTTTGACAGGAAAACCTGGCTGTTGCGTCGCTTCCGTTTGCTGCTGGAGCGCGACTGCGCCATCCCCCGCACTATGCCGTTGGGCCTCTTCGATATCCTCAGCCGGACCACTAACCGGCAGGTCCATGAATTTGTCAGCATCTACGCACGGTCCTTGTATCATCAGTCTCCCTTAACCCCGGCAGACTACCGACGTCTGAAACAGTTACTGCGGTATGGGTTTCTCTGAGCCGGTTGAGTTCCTCGGCTTACCGCCGCTTTGCACATATGCACAAAAAGATTGACAACTTCCCGCCGGGCCAGTAATGTGCATATGCAAATTATCAATCCCCCGCCCCGACAGGAGCCGCCGCGATGTACGCCAGTTATACCGAAACCGTGCTGGACCACGCCCGCAATCCCCGCAACGTCGGCAGTATTGACGATGCCAATGTGGTGGTGCAGGTGGGCGATCCGGATTGCGGTGACACCCTGCTGCTGTTCATGAAGATTGAACAGGACTGCATTAAAGACATCAGCTTTCTGATCAAAGGGTGCGGCGCTGCCATTGCCACCGCCTCAATGGGCAGCGAACTGGTCAAAGGCAAAAGCCTCAATCAGGCCCTGCTGGTAACGGACACCACCGTCACTGAGGCGCTGGGGGGGCTTCCCGATGACAAGGAGCATTGCTCCAACCTGATAGCCTCGGCAGTACATGCCGCCATCAGTCAATATCTGAGCACCATCACCGGCGAAGCAGCGCCGATCAGCTTCCAGTCGGCCTAAACGCCGCAGGTTCTTACAGACAAGGAGTATTCGAATGGAGAACACGCCACGCCTCATGTTTTTTTCCATTTCATTTTTTGCCATAATCATGGGCCTGAGTGGCCTTGCCATCGCCCTGCAACGGGCCGAAAAGGTCCTCGGCCTGCCGGCAGGCGCCGGCGAACTGCTCAGCTGGGTCGCCCTGGCCACCTTTGCGCTGTTGCTGACGATCTACCTGGTCAAGCTGCTTCGTTACCGGCATGAAGTCCTGAGCGAACTGCGCCATCCGGTCAAGTTAAGCTTTTTTCCAACCATCTCGATCAGCATGCTGCTGATGAGCATCGCCTTCATATCCGTCCAGCCCCAGCTGTCTTTTACCCTGTTCATTGCCGGCGCGCCGCTCCACCTCATCTTCACGTTGTTCGTGCTCTCACGCTGGATCGGACAGACCAGCTTCGAAGTCCACCACTCCAACCCTTCCTGGTTCATTCCCGTAGTGGGTAACATCCTGGTGCCGATCGCGGGCATGGAATATGGAATGATGGAGATTTCATGGTTTTTCTTCAGTATCGGCCTGGTATTCTGGCTGGTATTGATGGCGATTATCTTTAACCGGGTGATCTTTCACCACCCCCTGCCGGAAAAACTGCTACCCACCTTTTTCATCCTGATCGCACCACCGGCAATCGGCTTTATCGCGTACGTCAAGCTGACCGGCGGGATCGATAGCTTTGCCCGCATCCTGTATTACTTCGCGCTGTTCATCGTGCTGCTGCTGGTGGCGCTCTGCCGCAAATTTTACGGCATCAAATTTTATCTGTCGTGGTGGGCCTATTCCTTCCCCGTTGCAGCCATCAGTATCGCCTCAATGCTGATGTACAGCAAAACCGGATTGCCGCTCATACAGGGCCTCTCATGGCTGTTTGTACTGGCCCTGGTGCTGATCATCGTGGTGCTGGCCTTCAAAACCATCAAAGCTGTTCTGGCAGGAACCATCTGCGTGGAGGACTAACCATGGTGCGACCACGCAAACCACGGCACTGCGCCTGCCCCCACCGGGCCGAGTACACAGCGGTCTACAAACCGGCCGGTACCCCGCTGGCAACTATGGAAAAAATCGCCTTGTTTCACGATGAACTGGAGGCGCTGCACCTCTGTGACGGCGAAGGGATGACCCAGGAGCAGGCCGGGGCCTGCATGGGAGTATCCCGGGGTACTGTCCAGCGCCTGGTATCCGAAGCACGCCGCAAGGTGGCCACAGCCCTGATACGACAGGCTGCTCTGGTCATTAATGCACAGACCATACAAGCTGAATCAGACAAAGGAGAACATCAATGAAGATCTGTTTCCCGGTAGCAGCAGAGCAAGGACTTGAGAGCACGGTTTACGACCATTTCGGTTCCGCCCGCCAATTTGTGGTGGTTGACAGCGAAACTGGCCAGTTGACTGCCATTGACAACCGCGACCTGGGTCACCAGCATGGCGCCTGCAACCCGGTGGGCGCCTTGGGTGGCCATGGTGTGGATGTCATCGTGGTGGGCGGTATCGGCGCCGGCGCCATGGCAAAGCTACAGCAAGCCGGCATCCAGGTATTCCGCGCCCAGGCCGCCACCGTCAGGGAAAACCTGGATCTCTTTAAAAGTGGCGCATTCAACACGAACCTGGCCCCCTCATGTGGTGCCCATCAGCATGCACATGGCCACGAACACAGTTGCTCACACTAACCTCACCTCGGCGAAGGCTGGCAACAGGCCAGCCTTCGCCCGACAGAAACCGGCTCCAGGCCTTCTTCTCCGCTGTTGTATACACAAAACCCTTGAAATTTTCTAAAACGATGTTTACTATGCCTCGAATCTGTCCCGGGTAATCACATCTACAGGTCCGCGTTCAACCCCCATTCAAGCGGGACAGGCTGCAACACCGAGACAGCACCGACCACCGGCTAAAACATGAATTTCGTGAGGGATACTCACTCATTACGTACAAAGGAAGGGAGTTTATGGAATTTCTGAGCACATCCATTGGCAGAAAGATCGTGATGGCGGTAACAGGGTGCTGTATGGTCCTGTTCGCTATCGTCCATCTGCTCGGCAACAGCTCCATCTTTGCCGGAGCTGGCGGTATCAATGCCTACGCACAGCACCTGCACAGCCTGCCGTTGCCGATCATCATGGGGTTCAGGCTTGGCCTGCTGGCCCTCTTACTGGTCCACGTCATCTTTGGCATCCAGTTGACCATTGAAAACCGGGCCGCCACCCCCCAAAGCTATGCGGTCAAGGCAACCCGCAAGGCCACCTTCGCCAGTGAGAACATGATCTGGACCGGCCTGCTGCTGCTGGCCTTTATCGTCTATCACCTGCTGCAGTTCACCCTGCGGGTCACCCCCGGGCTGACCCTGACCAACGATGTCACCGGCCACTTCGATGTATTTGCCATGGTGGCCTCCAGCTTCTCCGGTTTTGCCGGCGTGGGCATCTACGCTGCCGCCATGGTGGTGCTGTTTCTGCACCTGTTCCACGGCATTCAGAGCTTTTTCCAGACCATTGGCTGGAACAATGACTGCACCCAGCCGGTTGTCACCAAGATCGGCAACCTGGTGGCACTGGTTGTGTTCCTCGGCTTCGTGGCTATTCCGCTGTCCATTTTCTTCGGCGTTCTGAAAGGTTAAGGGGGTACACGTGATACTCGATGGTAAATGTCCTACCGGACCCATTCAACAGAGCTGGGACAAGCACTGCTTCGATCTGAAGCTGGTCAACCCGGCAAACAAGCGTAAATACAACGTGATCGTGGTCGGCACCGGCCTGGCTGGTGGCGCTGCCGCCGCTTCGCTGGGTGAGCTGGGCTACAACGTACAGGCTTTCTGCTACCAGGACAGCCCCCGCCGGGCCCACTCCATTGCAGCTCAGGGCGGCATCAACGCTGCCAAGGCATATCCCAACGACGGTGACTCCATCTACCGTCTGTTCTACGACACCATCAAAGGCGGCGACTTCCGCGCCCGCGAGGCCGACGTCTGGCGTCTGGCCCAGGTTTCCAACAACATCATCGACCAGTGCGTAGCCCAGGGTGTACCGTTCGCCCGCGACTACGCCGGCTATCTGGACAACCGCTCCTTCGGCGGCGCCCAGGTTTCCCGTACCTTCTATGCCCGTGGCCAGACCGGCCAGCAACTGCTGCTGGGGGCCTACTCGGCCCTGTCCCGCCAGATCAAGGCCGGTACCGTCACGATGTACAACCGCCGCGAAATGCTGGACCTGGTGGTGGTTGACGGCGTGGCAAAAGGTATCACCGTGCGTAACCTGGTGACCGGCGAGATCGAATCCTACGCTGCTGACGCGGTCTGCCTGGCAACCGGCGGTTACGTCAACGTGTTCTACCTGTCCACCAACGCCATGGGCTGCTCGGTTACGGCCAACTGGAAGGCTGCCAAGAAAGGCGCTTTCTTCGCCAACCCCTGCTACACCCAGATCCACCCGACCTGTATCCCCCAGGCTGGCGACTATCAGTCCAAGTTGACCCTGATGTCCGAATCGCTGCGTAACGACGGCCGTTGCTGGGCTCCCAAGAAGAAGGAAGACCTGGGCAAACACCCCAACGAGATTCCGGAAGAGGATCGCGACTACTACCTGGAGCGCAAATACCCCTCCTTCGGCAACCTGGCCCCCCGCGATATCGCCTCCCGTGCGGCCAAAGAGCAGTGCGACGACGGCCGTGGCGTCGGCCCCGGTGGTCGTGGTGTCTACCTGGACTTCTCTACCGCTATCAAGCGGGTCGGTGCCGATACCATCAAGGAGCGTTACGGCAACCTGTTCGAGATGTACGAGAAAATCACTGCCGAGGACGGTTACAAGCGTCCGATGCGTATATATCCTGCCCCACACTACGCCATGGGCGGCCTGTGGGTTGACTACAACCTGCAGAGCAACATCCCCGGCCTGTTCGTACTGGGTGAGGCCAACTTCTCGGTACACGGCGCCAACCGTCTGGGCGCTTCGGCCCTGATGCAGGGCCTGGCTGACGGCTACTTTGTCATCCCCTACACCATCGGCGGCTACCTGGTCGGCGTGAAGCCTTCCGGCACCTCCACGGAGCATGCCGAGTTCAAGAAGTCGGTTGAGGATGTAAACGCCGAGCAGAACAAACTGCTCTCCATTAACGGCAAGAAAACCGTCAGCGAATTCATGCGCGAACTGGGCGGCCTGATGTGGGAAAACTGTGGTATGGCCCGCTCCAAGGAGTCCCTGGAGACCAACCTCAAGAAGATCCCTGCCCTGCGGGAAGAGTTCTGGCAGAACGTCAAGGTCACCGGCACCGGCGCCGAGTTCAACCAGCAGTTGGAGAACGCCGGCCGTACCGCCGACTTCCTGGAGTTCGGCGAACTGCTCTGCCGCGACGCCCTGCACCGTGAAGAGTCCTGCGGTGGCCACTTCCGCGTCGAGCACCAGTACGACGACGGCGAGGCCAAACGTAACGATGCAGACTTCTGCTACGTTGGCGCCTGGGAGTTCAAGGGTAACGACAAGGAGCCCGAGCTGCACAAGGAACCGTTGAAATTTGAGAACGTTCATCTCGCCGTAAGGAGTTACAAATAATGAGCGCACACCAAGATCACAACACCATGACCATCAACCTGGTTGTGTGGCGCCAGAAGAACGCCAACGATCCGGGTAAGTTCGAGAACTATACCGTCAACGGGATCACCGAGCACCACTCCTTTCTGGAGATGCTGGACGTCCTCAACGAAGACCTGATCAAGGCCGGTAAAGATCCGGTGGCCTTCGATCATGACTGCCGCGAAGGGATCTGCGGCATGTGTTCACAGGTGGTAAACGGCATGCCCCACGGTGGCCAGGAGCGCACCACCGTCTGCCAGCTGCACATGCGTACCTTCCATGACGGCGACACCATCTACATCGAGCCCTGGCGTGCCAAGGCCTTCCCGATCGTCAAGGACCTGGCCGTGGACCGTGAGGCCCTGGACAAGATCATTCAAGCGGGCGGCTACACCTCCTGCCATACCGGCGGGGTTGCCGACGGCAACGCCATCCTGATCGCCAAGCCGATTGCCGACGAGGCGATGGATGCCGCCGAATGTATCGGCTGCGGAGCCTGCGTAGCCGGTTGCCCCAACAGCGCCGCCATGCTGTTCACCGGCGCCAAGGTTTCCCAGCTTGCCCTGCTGCCGCAAGGCAAACTTGAAGCCAAACAGCGGGTCAAAAACATGGTCAACACCATGAAAGAATGCGGATTCGGCAACTGTACCAACCACTATGAGTGCCAAGTGGCCTGCCCCAAAGGGATCAACGTCAAGTTCATCGCACGGATGAACCGCGAGTACCTGAAGGCTCAGTTCTAATTCAATCCGGTCATCTGACCGACCAAGGGCGACCGTTTACCGGTCGCCCTTTTTTTGTCTTCACAATTATACGAAGTTTATGCCGGTGGGGATGCAAGGGAGCGTGCATCATAGATCTTCTTCAGATAAGTATGGGAAACCTGCTTGCGGAACTGCTTCTTGAAATGAACTGAAATCTGCCGCCAGGAAAGCTGCTCCTGCTCCCGCAACTGAATCAACGCATCCATAAACCGTTTTTCCAATGAATCCCGCAGTTGCTGCTTCCTGGGTTTGCGCTGCCGTTTCGGCTGTTCAGCCAATGGCGACGGCATCCTGCCCATCCCGCGTTGTTCTTCATCCCACAACTCCTTCAAGGCGATCAGCAAGGCAGCGTAGTTAGCCTCCCCCCCTTTGCCGGACGGAGCCCTGCCATCGGTCAACAGATGCTTGAATGCCGTGCGCTGCTGCCAGTGGACATAGACCCGGCGTTCTTCATCCAGCGAGGCATAATAGCGGGCCAATTCCTGACGCTGACGGGCAGTCAGGCCTGAAAGAGAACTCAGATAGGATTCATGTAACATGTCGCACCCCATGTAAACTTATATACAGTTTACATGCATCTTATCAGAGAGTTGCACGCTTGCAAGGTCTTTGTGCTGTCTGGCATGGTGTCTGCGCTGATTGTTGCCGTCCCTGGCACTTGAAGTCTGTTGTTTTCCCTTGCCGATTTATCAACGCTTTCTGTATGCTTATCACGTCTAATTACCCGTTTGGAGCCTGTCATGTCACGTCGCACCCGTATTGGTGATTTGTTAAAACGCCCAACCCCCGGCGGCACGGTTACGGTCTGTGGCTGGGTCCGCTCGCTGCGGGCCTCCGGGGATGTGGCCTTTATTAGCATCAATGATGGCAGCAACCTGGACGGCATGCAACTGGTGCTGGAACGGGATCGCCTGCCGTCATTTGACGACTTCTGCACGATAGGCACCGGCGCGGCCCTGCGTGCCAGCGGGGAGTTGGTCACCTCACCGGCAGCAGGTCAACAGTACGAACTGCAGGTGCAAGAACTGTCCGTGGTTGGCCAAGCCGACTCCGCCTACCCGCTCCAGAAAAAACGGCATTCCTTCGAGTACCTGCGCAGCATCGCCCACCTGCGGCCCCGCACCAACACCTTTGGCGCGGTCTTCCGGCTACGCTCACGACTGGCCCAGGCAGTTCACCGTTTTTTTGATGAGCGCGGCTTTCTCTATGTCCACACGCCGATCATCACGGCCAGTGACTGCGAAGGTGCCGGCGAACTGTTCCGGGTTACCACCCTGCCCCCCAACTCGGCACCACGCAACGAAGGGGGCGAAATCGATTTCACCAGGGATTTCTTCGCCCGTAAGACCGGCCTGACGGTCAGTGGCCAGCTGGAAGGAGAGTTATTCGCCCAGGCCTTTGGCGATATCTACACCTTTGGCCCCACCTTCCGTGCCGAGAACTCCAACACGCCCCGCCACGCAGCCGAGTTCTGGATGATAGAGCCTGAGATGGCCTTTGCCGATCTGGCTGACGATGCCGATCTGGCCGAGGAGTTTGTCCGCTATCTGTGCAACTTTGCGTTACAGGAATGCGCCGAGGAGCTGACGTTCTTTGACCGGCATATCGAGAAAGGGCTGCTGGCAAGGGTTCATGCGGTGGCCAAGGCATCGTTTGCCCGCATGAGCTATGACGAGGCGATCCGGCATCTCGAACAAGCACCGGTTTCGTTCCAGTTCCCGGTGCAATGGGGGCTTGATCTACAGAAGGAACATGAACGCTACCTGACGGAAGAGGTGGTAAGAGGTCCGCTCTTTGTGCTCAACTATCCCAAAGAGATCAAGGCGTTTTATATGCGCCAGAACGGTGATGGCGCAACCGTGGCCGCCATGGACCTGCTGGTGCCCAAGGTGGGCGAAATCATCGGCGGCAGTCAACGTGAGGAACGCTTGGATCAGCTGGAACGTAGAATGCAGGAACTGGGCATAGCTCAGGAACCGCTCTGGTGGTATCTGGACTCCCGCCGCTGGGGTAGCTGCCCCCACGCCGGTTTTGGTCTGGGTTTTGAGCGGCTGGTGATGTACCTGTCCGGCATGGACAATATCCGCGACGTAATCCCCTTTCCCCGCACACCGCGCCATGCCGAGTTCTAACGGTGTTCATCTTCTGCACCGAAATGCAGCTGTCACTGCCCTGCCATTCCCTTAAGGAAAAGCGGGGCATCGTAAAGAGTATCCTGGGCCGGGCACGCAATCGTTTCAACATTGCCTGCGCCGAGGTAGACCGTCAGGACAACTGCGGCATGGCAGTACTTGGATTCATCACGATCAGCCCGGACAAGGTGATCGCCAGAAAGACGCTGGAACGGCTTGAGGATTGGATTTACGAGAGCTGGCCCGACGTGGAAATTACCGCCTCACAGATCAATGAACTCTGATCTGATGTTCGTTGATTGACAGCCGTTATACCTGCCGAGTATACTGTAAACTTCCATTATGACTCCTGACCATCTCACACCATACGGTTTGCCCCGTTCCCGTAACGGACACCATGCCTGAACCCTCCGGACATATCCAGGATCAGTCCTCCCTGACATACCTGCGCAAACTGGGTGACAATCTGCTGGATTCGATTGTCCGCCGCTTCTCCAATCCGGAGACGGCCCGGCGCAACCGCTTCCTGCTGTTGTTGCTGACCTCGCTCTTCCTGACCCTGATCCTGCTCCCCAGCCAGCACCTGACGACGGCACGCTATCAACCGGGCGAAATCGCCGCCTCAGACATTCGCGCCACCCAGGATTATCTGCTGGAAGACAAAGAGTTGACCCGTCAACTGCGAGCCGAAGCCGAAAAAACAGCTCCAACGGTCTACACCTTCAGCGACCGGGTGGCTGACGACCACCTTTCAGCCATCTCGCGCGCCCTGCAAGTCATCCGGGGAAACCAGGGTAGACAGGCCGGCTCCGGCGGTGATCTGCGCAGCCTGTTGCTGCCAATCCTGGACACGCAGCTCTCCGATGCCGAGCTGCGTGCCTTGATCCGTGTCCGTAACGAAAAGTCCTTGCTGGCTGATTTGAACCGGCTTTTGACCACGCTCTACCATAATCGGATCGTCCTGGATGCCAGAGTGTTCCGCTCCGACACCCAACGGGGAGTGGAACTGCAGGACAACGCAGGAGCTGTCGTGGGCAAGGTTGAAACCGGCGCTCCGTTCATGGAGATCGGCGATGCCCGTGCCTCACTGCACGGCAAACGTCTGTCCGGCCTGGGAGCCCCTGGCGATGCTCAGTTGATCTTGAACCTGGTGGCCAAGATCATGAAACCCAACCTGTACTCCAACCGTGAGGCCAGCGAGGCTCGCAAAAAAAGTGCGCTGGATGGTATCAGACCGGTGCTGTTCAAGGTCCAGAAAGGCGAGATGATCGTCCGGGTCGGGGAACGGGTAAGTCCTGAGCAAGCCCAAAAACTACAGATGATTTACCTGGCCAGCCATGGAGGGGTGACGTTTTCCACCGGCCTGGGAATCTTCGGTCTTGTGCTGCTACTGTTCTACTTCCCCTACCGCTTTGCCTGCAAGAACATCCGCAAATTCAACCCAACCAACCGTGACATCCTGGCCATGGCGTTGCTGATTGTGGGGAATTTGTTTCTGTTTAAACTGGCTCTGCTGGTCTCCTCCAACATCGGCTCCGCCTTCCCGACCGTGGCGGCCGACTCCTACTACTACCTGTTCCCCTTTGCCGCCGGCGCCATGATGGTCCGCATCCTGCTCAACTCCGAGGTGGCACTGGTCTACTGCGCCATGATGGCGCCGCTCTTAGGCATCCTGTTCAATAGCAACATGTTTGTGATGGTCTATGCTCTACTGGGCAGCATCGTAGGTGCCCACGGAGTACGTCAATGCCAGGACCGCGGCGTAATCTACACCGCCGGTCTGAAGGTGATGGTGGTTAACCTGGCCATGGGGTTATGCTTTCAGACCCTGAACAATTCCCTGCTCTCGGTGCAGACACTCTATGTGGCCGTCTTTGCGGTGGTCGGAGCCCTGCTCTCCTCCATGCTGGTCTCAGCCTTCACCCCACTGTTTGAGACCCTGTTCCACTACACTACCAACATTAAACTGCTGGAACTGGCCAACCTCAACTCGCCGTTGCTGCGAGACCTGATGGTCAAGGCTCCGGGCACCTATCATCACAGTGTGGTGGTCGGCAACCTGGTGGAGGCAGCGGCCGAGGCGATCGGCGCCAATCCCCTGCTGGCGCGGGTGGCAGCCTACTACCACGATATCGGCAAGACCGCAAAACCGCTTTACTTCATCGAAAACATGCACGGCGGAGAAAACCGTCATGACAAACTGTCACCCCACATGTCGGCCCTGATCCTGATCTCCCACGTCAAGGAGGGAGAGGCGCTGGCCCGTGAAAAACGCCTGGGGCAACCAATCATAGACATCATTCGCCAGCACCACGGGACAACCCTGATCAAATTTTTCTATGAGAAAGCCAAGACGCAGGCCGAAAGCAGCGGACAGCAGGTAGATGCCCAGGAGTTCCGCTACCCCGGTCCCAAGCCCCAGACCCGCGAAGCCGGCCTGGTGATGCTGGCCGACGCTGTGGAAGCGGCTTCCCGCACGCTGATTAATCCCACCCCGGACCGAATCCAGGGAATGGTGCAGAAATTGATCAACCGAATATTCAGTGACGGCCAGCTGGATGAGTGTGAACTGACCCTGAAAAATCTGCACGAGATCGCCAAAAGCTTCAACCGGATCCTGTGCGCCATCTTTCACCACCGGATCGACTACCCGGAGGCGGTCCATAAAGGGACCAACGGAGGCAAAAAGCAGCATGCAGATTCAGGCAAGGAACTGCCAGAGAAGACACCGCACACCGCTCCGTCAGCTCAAAAAAACAGCGGTGACGATCTTAAACGCCTTGGGATGTCCTGAGAACACGGAACTGTCCATCTCGATTGTCGGCGACCGAGCCATACACCGCCTTAATCGTGAGTACCTCGGCAAGGATCGTCCCACCAACGTGATCTCCTTCTCGTTACAGGAGGGAGCCTTTGGTCACCTCTCTCCTGCCTTGGGCGATGTGGTCATCTCGGCCGACACGGCAGCCCGTGAGGCTGAAGCAGCTGAGGTCAGCAGCTGGGAGCGGGTAGCATTCCTGTTGCTACACGGCATCCTGCACCTGACAGGCTATGACCACGAGCGAAGCGGCGAGGCCGAAGCCCGCCGGATGGTAAAAAAAGAGAAAGAATTGTATACCCTGCTTGTAGAAGCAGGCTTAACGAAAATCAGCGAAGGAGCCGGAAGTGGAAGAAGGTAGTCAAAGCGGCAGTTCACGCAAGGGATCGGGTCTGTTCGGCATGATGACCCGCCTGGTAAGTGGACGCCACCGGGTAACTGAGGAAGAGATTCAAGAACTGATCGAGGCTGGCGAGGAAGAAGGGATCGTTGGCGGCGAAGAGCGCGAAATGATTCGCGCCATCTTTGCCCTGGACTCCACCATGGTGCGCGAAATCATGGTGCCCCGCACTGAAATCGCCTGTATCAGCGCCGAGGCATCGGTCCGCGAAACCCTGGACGCCATCATTGCCTGCGGTCACTCACGTATCCCGGTCTACGAAGGTACCGTGGACAATATCACCGGTCTGCTGTACGCCAAAGACCTGCTCAAGTGCTGGGGCATGGATGATGACGCCATCCGGGTCGGCGATCTGATGCATCCCCCCTACTTTATTCCCGAAAGCAAGAATCTGGAGGAACTGCTCCAGGAATTCAAAAAGAAGCGGGTCCACCTGGCAATCGTCATTGATGAATATGGCGGCACCTCCGGCCTGGTCACCATTGAAGACCTGTTGGAACAGATCGTGGGTGACATTCAGGATGAGTACGATATGGAGGAAGAGCTGTTTGCTCTCAACAGCGATGGCACCCTGACAGCCGACGGGCGACTGCCGATCGAAGAACTGGAAGAATTGTTTGATATCAGCATCGAACGGGATCAGTTTGATACGGTGGGGGGGCTGGTGTTCCACCTGGCAGGCACCATCCCGTCGATTGGCGATATTATCGAAGGTGACGGCCTGCTGATCACCGTACTGGATGCCGACCCCCGTCGCCTCAAACGTGTCCTGATCGCCCGTCACAACGATCAACAGGGATCCGCCAGTCCGTGATCGGGCCCGAGACACCACCCCATCCTCAACCACCATTGAGTCAGCGGCGAGCCCTGCTGTTGGCGCTGCTGTCTGGTCTGTTGATCGCCCTCTCCTTCCCGCTGCCCGGCTGGTCGCCTCTAGCCTGGATCGCCCTGATTCCGTTGCTGATCGCCCTGGAGGGCCAATCATCTCGCTCGGCCTTCAGGCTGGGGTTTGTTACCGGTCTCTGCGCCTATGCCGGCCTGCTCTACTGGGTAATCATCGTGATGACCGACTACGGCCACCTGCCCCTGTTTGCCAGTATTCCGCTCTGGCTGTTGCTGTCTGCCTGGCTGGCTCTGTTCTACGGCCTGGCCTCCTGGACCGCCGTCCTGGGCAAGCAACAGGGGGTCAAATGGGTGCTGCTGCTTCCCTTGGTCTGGGTGGGGGCAGACTACCTGCGCAGCATGCTGCTGACCGGCTTTCCCTGGACCATGCTGGGGCACTCCCAGTACCGGCTGCTGCCCCTGATTCAGGTGGCTGACATCACGGGCGTCTACGGCATTACCGCTCTGATTGTGCTGGCTAATGCGGTCTTTTACCGGATCATGCGTGCCCTGGCCGGTGCTCAGGTGCCGTATCCGGCTAAAAGCGCCATTACGCTGGTGCTGTTCATGGCAGCCGTCTTCTGGTATGGCTTCCACCGCCTGAACAGCCCCTTGCCAGAAAAACCACCCCTCAGAGTGGCTCTGATCCAGGGCAACATTGATCAATCAAACAAGTGGTCTCCGGCCTTCCGGGAAGCAACCCTGGACATCTACAGCTCCCTCTCCAGACAGGCAGCAGATCGTGGCCCGGTGGACCTGGTGGTCTGGCCAGAAAGCGCCGCCCCGTTCTTTTTTCAGGACGAAACACCGGCCGCGAACCGCATCCGTACGCTGACCCGCGAGCTTAACGCATCATTGCTGTTCGGCAGTCCAGCCACTGAAATCAGGAACGGCAAACTGGCCTATCTCAACAGCGCCTTCCTGCTGGACCGTAACGGCAACCTGCTGGGACGCAGCGACAAGACCCACCTGGTGCCGTTCGGCGAGTACGTGCCTCTGGCACGGTTATTTCCCTTTGTACACAAACTGGTGCATGGCATCGGTGATTTTGTACCGGGAAAACAGATTCAGCCGCTTGAACCGGGTGGCGCACCACTGGGGGTGCTGGTCTGTTACGAGGCGATTTTTCCCGAAATGGGCCGGGCTCATGTCAACAGCGGTAGCCGCGTACTGGTCAATATCACCAATGATGCCTGGTTCGGCCGTTCCTCAGCCCCCTATCAACACCTCTCCATGGCGGCCTTCCGTGCCGTGGAGACCCGCACCCCGCTCATTCGGGCCGCCAACACCGGTATCACCTCGATTGTTGACCAGAACGGCCATATCAAAGGGATGACCTCACTTTTCAAGGAAGCGGTCATGCTGGGCGAGGTGGTCCCCGGCTCGGCAGATGCGCCCTATCTGCGGATCGGTGATCTGTTTGCCCAAGGCTGTCTGGGACTATCTGGCCTGATCCTGCTAGTACCATGGTGGCGACAGCGCAGACGACAACCGACGCCACAAACCCCTTGACCTGTCCCCCCTGATCGGACGATAGTAAGCTTCGTTTAACAAACCTGCAGGAGACCCCATGTACCGCGAAGAAACCGCACTACTCGACGACCTGTCCGGTCGCATCACCTCCCTCCGGAGGTCTCTTTGACCTCGACCGCAAGCGGGAGGAGCTACAGGAGTTGGATGCCCGTATTGCAGCCCCCGGTTTCTGGGATGACCCCACCGGCTCACAAGAGGTCTTAAGAACCCGCACCTTCCTCGAAAAACTGCTGCTAAGCTGGGATTCACTGACCCGTCAGGCCGACGATGTCCGGGTGATGATCGAGTTGGGTGAGGAGGCTGCAGATCAGGCCACCCTGGCAGAGGTCCACGAGATGAACCAGCGTCTCCGGCTGGGGGTTGAGGCCGCCGAATTTCAACGGATGCTGTCCGGTCCCCACGACAAAAACGGCTGCTTTGTCTCGGTCAACTCCGGCGCTGGCGGCACCGAGTCCCAGGATTGGGCCGAGATGCTGCTACGGATGCTGCTGCGCTATTGCGAGAAAAAAGGCTGGAAAACCGTGATCACCGACTACCTGGATGGTGAAGAGGCCGGCCTGAAATCAGCGACCTTCGCGGTCAGCGGAGAGTTCGCCTACGGCCACCTGAAAGCCGAGGCCGGTGTGCACCGTCTGGTGCGGCTATCCCCCTTTGACAGTAACAACCGCCGCCACACCTCCTTTGCATCGGTGTTCGTGTTTCCTGAGATCGAAGAGGAGGAGATCGATATCCGCATCTCGGAATCGGACCTGCGGGTGGACACCTACCGTTCCAGCGGGGCCGGTGGCCAGCACGTCAACACCACCGACTCGGCGGTGCGGATCACCCACCTCCCCACCAACACCGTAGTGGCCTGCCAGAGTGAGCGCAGCCAGATCCTGAACCGCGCCACCGCCATGAAGGTGCTGCGGGCCAAGCTCTATGAACGTGAACTTGCCGATCGCAACAGCAAGGCCGCCGAGATCGCCGGTGAGAAGAAGGAGATCGGCTGGGGCAGCCAGATACGTTCCTACGTGCTGCACCCCTACAAGATGGTCAAGGATCTGCGGACCGGGGTGGAGTCGGGCAACCCGGATGCCGTGCTGGACGGGGCGCTGGATGACTTTGTGATCCCGTTTCTGATGGGCGTGCGACGCGATGTCAAGGATGAGGATTAAGACTATGCAACGATATGGACATCTGCTGGTGATTGCCGTCCTGCTGTCCGGCCTGAACGCTGCCACCGGTTGCGCCACGCCAGCCGGCAACCGTGGCAACACAAGTCTGACCGGCACCGGCGTCAAGTATGGCAAGGGAGTCAACCGGCTGGGCCATGCCATCCAGATGGGCGCTTTTTCTGAGGTAAAAAACGCCGAACGATTCACCGCCATGCTGCAAGCCAAAGGGATCGAGGCGTTCTACTTCCGCAAGGACACAGGCATCTACGCGGTGCGCTTCGGCGATTTCCCCAGCAAGGCAAAGGCCCGGGCAGCGGCTCAACGACTGGTCCACGACGGCCTGATCAACAGCTACTACATTGCGCCGCCCAACGAGGTGGTCTTTACCTCGCCCAAACCGGTACGTGGCAGCACCGACACCCGTCTCCCCTCCTATCAGGCGGCAAAACCGCCGGAGATCCAAGAGCCACGGCCTGCCAGCAAACCCGGCGTCGAGCGTGATATGGGCTTCATCGCTGCCCGTACCGCCGAGCGGTTTGTGGGGATCCCTTACCAGTGGGGCGGTGACACCGTGGTGGAGGGGCTGGATTGCAGCGGTTTTGTGCGGGCGGTCTACAACCTGTGCGGAGTCAGCATTCCCCGCACCTCGCGGGAACAATACAAGGCCGGTTCGCCGATTGCCAAGGATGACCTGAAGGATGGCGACCTGATCTTTTTCGGCGCGTCCGAGACATCCATCAACCATGTCGGTATCTATGTCGGCAACGGCAAGTTCGTCCACGCTCCCAAACGGGGTGAGGATATCAAGACCGCCGCCATTGACGAATCCTATTTCGAACGTCGCTTTGTCGGTGCACGACGTTATTTCCACTAAGCAGGAGCCTGACCATGGCAGTTATCAGACCGTTCCAAGCACTCCGCCCGCCGATCCACCTGGCCTCTCTGGTGGCGGCCCTGCCCTATGACGTGATGGATGTGGAGGAAGCCCGCAGCATGGCCGGGGCCAATGCCGATTCATTCCTGCATATTTCCCGCCCTGAGATCGACCTGCCGGCAACGGTGGATCCCCATGACGAAGAGGTGCATCGCCAGGGCAAGCAGAATCTGGATGCATTCCTGAACCGGCGGGTTCTGCTGCAGGATCCGGCCCCCTGTTACTATATCTACCGTCAGCGGATGGGCGCCATTGTCCAGACCGGCCTGGTGGCTTGTGCCGCCGTGGACGATTATCAGTCCGGCGTGATCAAGAAACATGAGCATACCCGGGCCGACAAGGAAGAGGATCGGGTCAAGCATATCGCCACCCTGGATGCCAACGACGAGCCGGTCTTCTACATCTTTCGCAGCAATCCTGCCGTGGAGGAGATTCTGGCCAGCGCCGTGTATGAACCGCCGGAGTATCATTTTACCACCCCGGACGGGGTTTCCCACAGCCTGTGGGTGGTGGCTGATCAGGCCCTGATTACCCATCTGACCGGTCTGTTTGCCGAGATCCCCACCCTGTACGTAGCTGACGGTCATCATCGCAGTGCTGCGGCAGCACGGGTACGTGACCTGCGCAAGGCAGCCAACCCCGCCCATACCGGTGATGAGGAGTACAACTTCTTTCTGACCGTGATCTTCCCGGAGAGTCAGCTGAACATCATGCCGTATAACCGGGTGGTCAAAGACCTGCAGGGTCGTTCTGCAGCCGAATTTCTGAAGGCGCTGGAACCGGTCTTTGATATGAGCCCTGTACCTGCGGCGGTCAGCCCCACTGCGCGGCACAGCTTCGGCATGTACCTGGCCGGCGCCTGGTATCGCTTGCAGGCAAAACCCAATCTGTTTGACGAAGATTCAACCGTTTCGCGACTGGATGTCTCAATCCTGCAGAACCATCTGCTGCACCCAATTCTGGGAATAGAAAATCCACGTACCGACAAACGGATCAGTTTTGTCGGGGGCATCCGCGGGGTTCAAGAGCTGGAGCGACTCGTAACTGGCGGTGAATACGCCGTGGCCTTTTCGATGTACCCCACCGCCATCTCCGAGCTGATGGATCTGGCGGACGATGACCAGATCATGCCACCGAAATCCACCTGGTTTGAGCCGAAGCTGCGCAGTGGCCTGTTCGTTCACCTGTTGTCGTAAGAAGCGGTCTTTTTCCGTGATAGCTGCGTAAGTCTTCTGGAGGGTTGTGCTTTATGCGTTACTGGCTCTTCAAGTCGGAACCGTCCTGTTTCTCCTTCCAGGACCTGCGGAACCGTCCCAACGCCACCGAGCACTGGGACGGCGTACGCAACTTCCAGGCTCGCAACTTCCTGCGGGACGATATCAAAACTGGCGACCGGGTGCTGTTCTACCACAGCTCTATCCCGGAACCGGCCATCGTGGGGCTCTGCACGGTGATGCGGCAGGGTTACCCGGACCATACCGCCCTCGATCCGGCCAGCGATCACTTCGATCCCAAGGCCTCCCCTGACAAACCGGTTTGGTACATGGTGGACGTACAGGCCGACCAGCCGTTACCGCACGCAGTACCACTGGCAGTGATCCGCCAGCACCCCCTGCCTGGCGACATGCCGCTGCTCAACCGCAGCCGGCTTTCGATTCAACCGCTCACCTCAGAGCAGTACCATATTCTGATTCAGCTGGGAGGCCTGTCATGATGCTGCGCTGCCTGCACCTGTTTCTGACTTTTTTTGTCGTGACCTCTCCAGTACAGGCAGCACAACGCGAGCTAACCATCTTCAGTGACGGCAGGCTGGTGGAGATCGAGACAACCGTCAATAAAGGGCTCGCAGAACTGGCCTTGCCGGCACCGATTCGTGATGGCACACTGCGGGTCAAAGCACTGGGCGGCGGCAGCATCGGCCGAGTGGAACTGATACCGTTCAGACTGTCTGACAAACTGCAAAAAGAACTGGACGGTCTGCAGGAACAGAAAAACCGCCAGGAAGACCGCTTGAAAGCCCTGGAAACCCGCGAGGGCATCTTTGAGGCAGCAGCCAAATCGCAGAGCTCAAAGGCTCCGCGCAAGACCAAGACCAACCCCGATCCGCTGGCTTCGGTCCGCCAGGGCACCGACTTTGCCATTGCCCAGCTGGAGGCGGTCTTTACGGCCCGCCGCCGTAGTGAGCAGGAATTGAAACGAATCACCGCCCGCATTGCTCAACTCCATAAAAACTCTGGAGGCGGTCCCACCGTCAGGGCAGAAGTCACGCCGGGCACCACCCGGGTCAGGGTTGCTGCCGTACTGTCCGACAACGGCTGGCGTCCACGCTATGAGCTGCGCCTGACTGGCAACGGATCTGCAACTGCTGTACTGATCCAGTTGGCCGAGGTAGACGGCCTGCTGACCGGCTTCAGCGCCAGGGTCGCCCCTGCATCCTTGACCGCCGGCCCCCCCGAACAGACCTACCCGCTGCTGCCTGGCCCGGCCACACGGCTGGCAACCTGGCAGCTACCGATAGAACACGAACGGGTCACTGCCGGTCCGCTACCCAGCTTCACCGTCACCCTGAAAAACACCGCTACCGGGCCGTTGCCAGGAGGACTGGTAGCGGTCTATAGCCAGGATGAATACCTGGGTACCGTCACACTCCCCGCAACTGTGGCCAACGCCGTACTGCCCATCACCAACCGTCCCTGACACAACAAGGGGCCGTCCTCCCCATCGAGAAGACAGCCCCTTGTGTGTTTCACAACGGCCGGACAACTATTTCAGATACATCTCGATCTTGGCCGCCTTTTTGGCAGTATCCAGAGCAGCATTGACCTGCTCACCGATCTTGCGCTGCTTGAGGCTGGTCTCGATCCGGCCCTTCAGGGCGTCAAAGGGCATCTTATCCTTAGCCCGCTTTTCAGTCACCTTGATGATGTGATACCCGAACTGGGTTTCCACCACGCCGCTCACCTCACCCGGCTTCATGGCCCATGCAGCGTCCTCAAACGGCTTGACCATCTGACCTTTGCTGAAGTAGCCCAGGTCGCCACCTTGCTTGTTACTCGGGCAGCCTGAGTTATCCTTGGCCAGCTTGGCAAAATCAGCACCGGCTTTCACCTGCTTCAAAAGTTCGTCGGCCTTGGCGCGGGCCTTCTGTTTATCGTCA
Source organism: Geobacter sp. UBA5730 (assembly GCA_002419465.1). GTDB lineage: Bacteria > Desulfobacterota > Desulfuromonadia > Geobacterales > Pseudopelobacteraceae > Trichlorobacter. Next base: position 59,376 of record DIGE01000002.1, read on the forward strand.
GCGCTAGCCTTCGAATCAACGGTAATCAAAATGTGGCTGGCCCGTACCTGCTCCGGCATGGTGAAGGTTTCGGGATTCTTGTCGTAGAACTCCCTGATCTCCTGTTCCGTCACCTTTATCTTGGATGCGATGGTTTGCTCAATATGGTTCTCAATGACCACATTGCGGCGGATCAGCTCCCGCAACTCCTTCTCGTTCAGTCCTTGCTGGTCCAGTCCCTTGCGGAACTCATCCTCTGTCTTGAAACGCCCCTTCAAACGGGTGATCGTTTCATCCACCTTTTTGTCCATATCCGCTACCGGGGTCTTCTGGCCAAGTTGGTACATCAGTTCGGCAGAGATCAATTGATTCAGCACAAACTGCTGAGCCTCCTGCTCTTTACCCGGCGGAACCTGGGCGCCACCCTGTGCGGCGGACAGGGCCTTGTAGGCCTTGGCAAAATCAGCAGCCGCGATCGGCACACCATTCACCCGCGCCACAGGGTCGGAAAGCGCTTTAGACGCAGCAACCGGCATTTTTTTTGGGGTAAGCTCGACTGCAAGACAGACAGCAGGCGTCAACATGGCAATCGTCACAAGAGCGCTAAAAAAACGTTGCAGGTTCATAAGAGCTACTTCTCCTTTGGGATGAATAGAGACACTGCTTTTGTATAACATGACGTCAAAGCCGGAAAAAGCGGAAAATTCGTCAGATTCATTTTTGACATTTCAGCCATATTGGGCTAGAGTTCTTGCGCGCCGTGCCATCCGGCACTGCCCAGAACACTACTCTGGGAGGTAAGGTGTCCATGAAGAAGGTGCTCGTTGTTGACGACAGCCTCTCCGTTGCACGTCAACTTGAAAAGATCATCAATGAATCCGGTGATCTCGTCTGCGTCGGCCATGCAAAAAACGGAGCCGAGGCGATTAAAATGAATCACAGCGAAGACCCTGACATTATCTGCATGGACATGAACATGCCCGGCATGGACGGTCTGACCGCCCTGCGCAGTCTGGTGGTGCTGGACAAGACTGTCAAGGTCGTAATGGTCACCTCCCTGGGGGGGGTCGGCGACAAATTCACCGAGGCCCTCAAGCTGGGGGCAAAGAGCGTGATCTCCAAGCCGTTTGAGGCTGAAAACGTGGTGAACATACTGCGGTCTCTGTAACATCGGCAGACTGTCGTACGGAAGACCATCAAAGGGGACAAATCCTATGGCGGTAAAATTTTTCGGACAATTTCTGGTAGAACAGGGTGCAGTAACCAACGAATCCCTGTTGTATGCCATTGAACTACAGGAACGGACCAACCTCAAACTGGGTGAGATGGCGATGGCCATGGGCTACATTACCGCCCAGGACATTGAACGGGCCCACGCGGCACAACTTTCAAAGGACATGAAACTGGGCGACCTGCTGGTTGATTTGTCCATTCTTTCCCCTGCCCAGCTGCAAGAGGTGATTGACCGGCAGAAGGCCACCCACCTCTTTATCGGCGAGGCGCTGGTCAAGGTGGGGGCCCTGACCCCGGATAAGCTGGACAGCTGCCTGGCAGCCTTCAAGGCAGACCAGGCCCCGTATGTTTCAAACCATATCGATCTGCCTGCCTGGCTGATCACCCCGCAACTCTGTGAGACCGCGGTTGACCTGACCTACAAGCTGATCACCCGGGTGTTGGGCATCCAGTTCCGGCCCGGTAAATGCCAGGAGGTAAACCTGCTCTCCACCAACCGGATGATTGCCGGCATGGATTTCAGCGGCGATGCCACCGTGCGCTACCTGCTCTCGGTTTCCGAGGGGCTCCAGAAGACCATTGCCAAGGCCATTCTTAAAGAAGATGATGTTGAAACAGAGTCTGACGAAATCCTCGAGGACACGGTTATGGAATTCGTCAACATCATCTGCGGCAACGTGGTGGCCAAGGTCTCCCAGTCGGGTACAAACCTGGAGATCACCCCGCCCGTCACCATCCATCCTCCGCAAAGCGGCCTGCCGGTGCCTGACGGTTACCGTGGCCTGCTGTTCCCGATTCATGTCAGCGATGGCGAGGTGATGGAACTGGGACTTCTTATCAAACAATAGTGATTCAGATGTATTGGATGAGAAAAGGGCGCCCGGCACGGCGCCCTTTTTAGTTACCCTGGAACATGGTCTTCAACTCATCCGTATACTGTTGTTCCTCACCAGACCTGATAATCAACGGCGGCAAGACCTGCAGATCGCTGTTTTTTCTTCCCTTGACAAGTTCCACCAGGAAGACCTTGGCCTCCGCCCCCGGTGTGCCATGCACCATCCGCAAACGCACCACCGCCAGTTTCTGTGCCGTTGCGGCGATCAGCAGGTCTGCCAAGCGTTCGACATGATGGATCAGGCAGATCCTGCCTGACGGTTTCACCAGATATTTGGCGGCAGCCAGAAAATCAGCCAGACCGGCGGTGGTCTCATGACGAGCCGCCCGCTTGCCGGGATGCGGATTCAAACGACCCCGCCCCTGCTTGTGATAGGGAGGATTGCTGACCACCAGGTCACAGCAGGATACCGGCAGGTACTGCCGGATCTGCAGCACATCAGCATGCAGCACCCGCACACGATCTTCCAGTCCGTTCAACCGGACATTCTCACCGGCCAGCCGGGCCGCTCCCTGATCCAGCTCAAACGCGGTCACCCGTGCCCGCGGCGCCATCCTGGCCAGCACCAACGCGATCACCCCGCAGCCGGTGCCCAGGTCGGCGATCACCTGTTGTGCCGCTGCTCCTGCAAAATCGCACAACAGCAACGGGTCGAGGGTAAACCGGTAGCCGGCCTTGGGTTGCTGCAGCACCAGATCAAACCGCTTCAGCTCATCCCGGGTCAGGTCAGTATAATCCAGCATTTTTTCTTCTCCGTAGCCTCCACTCGCGTATGGCAACCACTGCGAAAAGACCAAAAGCCCCCAGGCTCAGCCACTTGCCAAGCTTGAACGGCAGCGGATCAAACCGGAACTCGACGCTGTGCCTGCCAGGTGTCAGGTAAACACCGCGCAGAATATGATTGACCGGAACGATGGCAACCGGCTTGCCATCAACGGTTGCACGCCAGCCCTGTTGAAACTTTTCCCCCACAACCAGCAGGCTGTTGACGTTTGGCTCGGCGGTGAGCATGATCTGCTCAGCTTCAAATCGAGCAATCCGGACCTGGTTGGCATCGACGGCGGCGTTGCCAAGGGCAATCACCGGAGCGGACTCAACCACGGCGGTTTTGGTCGGATCAAAGGACGGCTGCTGCATCCGCTTGAGCCTCTGCACAGGGTCAGCAACCAGCTCGACGTTGCTCACCAGCCAGGCCTTGGGTAACAACTGCCGGCTTTCCAGCACCACCTCGTCACCAGCGGTGAAAACCAGACGATACTGATCCACAAAGTGTGCCGCATCACGGTGGTAGAGCTGCTGATCGTACACGACCCAACGGACGTTCATCAACCGAGGCAGTGCAGATTGCAGTGCAAAGGCATCCAGGTACTCCTGCCAACGGCGTTTCTGCACGGCGTTGGCGGTGAACAGCACCGGTACCTTAGCTGCTGCATAACGCATCGGATCACTGGAGCCCAACAGAAGTGTCCGCTCAAGCGGCACCGGTTGGCCGGCCTTCGTCTGCTGCTGCCCCTTGATCCAGCGCAAAGCTGGGCTGGCGATGGTTTCCAGCCGGTTGGGAGGTTCGGTCAGCACCAGAAACTGACGGTTGACCCGCCAGAGGTCGCCGGTCAGAGTCGCCAGCAGTACCAGTAGCCCCAGCCAGACCGCCAGTCTACGGCGAACCATTGCCAGCAACACCAACGCATATAAACTGGCAAAGGCCAGCGCAATACCGGTTTCCTGTTCGACATTGAACCAGCGGTGCGCGACTAACCCTACGCCACTTTGATAACGGGTCGGGCGGGACAACAGCTCCAACAGCCAGGTTCTGATCGCTGCCCCGAACAGTTTTTCAATCCCTAAAAAAAGCGCCAACACGACCGGGACTGAACAGACCCAGAACAGCCACGGCGTAAGATGTGTCGAGCGTCGCACCTTTTCATCCCGCAACAGGTCAATCCCGCGCGCAGACAACACAGCCAGACCAAGGGCAGTGATAAACAGCATCATCTTGGGTACCCGGAAACGGCTGATTCCCGGCAGGTAGTCGTACAGAATCTGATAGAACGGGGTGTACTTGCCCATGGAAAAGAGCAACCCGCCCAGCACCGCCAGCAGCGCAGCCTTGGTGATCCGGTCATTACGGAACAGTAACGGCAACGGCAGCAAAAGCCAGGGCAGCAGCCCAAAGTAGGAGGCGGTCTGGGTAAAGACCATTCTGCCCCAGTAATAGACCTGCCCGGCGACAGGCCGGTCACCGGCTTCCTGACGTGAGAGACCGAACAGACCGGGGATTACCAGGGCGACGGCTTCCTCAGGCGGCAACGACCACATCATGGCCTCGTCGCGCTCAAGTCCTCCCCTGCCCTGATTAGCACCGGAATGCACGCCCCGGTTGGTGTCCTGCGACCAGCCAACCAACGGCGCCAGCGAGATTGCCGATGCCGTCAGAAAAAAGAGCGTCATGCCAAGCGTCATCAACAGGGTACGGCCATTCTCCCGCAGCCCCTCGCCGCTGAATACCCCGGACAAAAGACGGATCATTACATAGGCCGCCACGCCGAGACAGGTATAGAAGGCGATCTGCCAGTGGGTGTTGAAAAACTGAAAGCTCAGCACCAGCCCTGCAGTCAGATAGTGTAACCAGCGACGGGACGTAAAACCTTTTTCCAGGAAGTAGAAAACCCAGGGGGCATGGGCGATGGTGGCGATCTTCATCACATGGCCGGCATTGATCAACGAGACATTCTCGGTGCAGAACGCAAACAACAGACCGCCGAAAAGCGCAGCCCAACGGGAACAGCCCACCAGCCGGCAGTAGAGATAGGTTCCCGCCCCGCCCAGAAACAGATGCAGCACCATGAACCAGGCCACACTGGCCGGGGCCGGGATCAAGCCAAAAATCAGACGATACAGGTAGAGGAACTGCATCGAGACCATGCCACCATCATTGGTATGGCCACTATTGATATAGGGGTCCCAGCCGGCGCTGGCCAGGTTGATCCGTAACAGGGACCAGAGCGGCTTGCCGTAGGCGTCGTATACTCCCCAGTAAAACTCGTTGAGGATATCCGGGGCCCGCACGATCTTTGATGTAAACAGGATCGGGCTGAACAGGGCCACCATGATCGCCAGCAGCAGTACCAGCAGAGGCCAGTTACGGAAACGGTTCTGCGTCATGGCACCCGTAATCCTTCATAAAACTGCTCCAGTCGCAGCGCCGCATATTCCCAACCGAACACCGTGCGCAAGCAGCGCGCGGCTGCCAGCCCCAACTGTAGTGCCAGTTCATGATCAATCAGCAGCCGCTCTGCCGCATCAGCCAGTCCGTTGACATCGCCCGCCTCCACCAGCAAACCGCTTTCATTGTGAACCAGATATTCATTGATCTGGCCAACCCGCTCCGCGGCTACCGGAATTCCGGCTGCCGCCAGTTCAGCCAGCTTTGCCGGACATTTGGTCCGGTTCACCAACGTGTCGTCAAAGGGGTAGATTGCCGCGTCAGCAGCAGCCAGGCAATCGGCCAGCACAGCCGGTTCCTGCCATCCGGCAGACACCAGATTCCGATGAAACCCCGAACGGATAGCGGCCTGTACCAGTTGCTGCGCCTCTCCCCGTGACCCCTGCCCCACCACCAACACCCTGACCGACGGCAACTGCCGGCAGAGTCGCTCCAGCACAGCATACAAACGCTGCTGGCTGAACTCGAAAAAACGGGTATACAGCAGCAGCACCGGCGCATCCAACGGAATACCGAACCGCTGACGTCCCTGCAAACGGTCACCGGCAGGACGCAGCAGAGGGCCATTGGGCAGATACAAGGTCTGCTGCCGCCTGGCTCCCATCCCCCAAGCCAGTGACTCCAAGGTACGGGAGGCCACCGTCACCCCATCGGCCCAGCGGGTCAGATACTGTTCCTGAAAGCTAAACAGACGCTTTTCCGGCCAACTGTAGGGGTGCAAATCATTCATACCGCCGGTGCCTTCCCGGTCATCGCTGTCCACCACCAGCAGCGGCATCCGTACACCGGCCAGTCGAAGGCCGAGCTGGGCCAGAGCAGCCAGACCACCATAACCCTTCGGCTTGAAGAGATGTATCAAGGCTGGTTGCTGATCCAGAGCCTCACGCAACATCCTGAGGGCAATAAACGGTGCTGCCAGTGCCCCGGCAGTAGGCCCCAACAGAACGTTACGCACCTCTACCCCGTCCCACTCCTCCACCAACCCGGCATCTTCCGGATTGGTATGGGGAGGCGCGATGATCACAACCTCATGGCCATGCTTGTGCAGCGCCTGAGCCAGGGGCAGCATGCGGGCCTGCAACGATCCCTTGGGCCTGATACCGAACGGTGCAAGAAAAACAATTCTCATGCTAACGCCCAAGACCTTTCTTGATACCCCGGTACAGCTCACCGCCTGCCAGCCGATAGTAGAGCGGCAGCAGCGGCAGCAACCATGCCGACCAGCCGCCGAAAAAGCGGGGGTGCTTTGCCATCAACCGGCAATGCAACTGTGCCTTCAACGACGCAGCCATGCCGGCAGCCATGGAGGCTGGGTGCTTGCGATAGAAAAAACCGACCAGTGGCAGGCAACACACCGTCCGGCCCAGCTCAAGCAGCGACAGCCAAAAATCCCAATCCTCCCAGCCCCGCCGCAGCAGTTCGTCATAACCGCCTACCATCTGCCAGTCATCCCGCCGATAGAGCGCAGCACAAAAAATCACATTGCCGAGCATCATCCGCACCCGTGAGGCAGGGGCCAGCCGCCAGGGCCCACTCTCGGCGCCGAACCTTTCTGCCCGGCAGTAAACGACGCCCAGCTGCGGATCAGCCTCCAGAGCCGCCACCGCCTGCCCCAGGTACTCAGGACCGATCCGGTCATCGGCATCCAGCGGCAGGATGTAGCGCCCCTGGGCTTCTGCAATGCCGCTGTTGCGGGCAGCGGCCAGACCGCCGTTTGCCCGGCGGATCAGTCTGGTTTTGGGGTACTCCAGCATGTCCAGAATCCGGCGGGTCTCAGGCTCAGTGGAGCCGTCATCCACCACGATGATCTCCAGCTCTGTAAAATCGGAAGCCAGCACCGAGCCGATCGACTCGGCCAGATACCGCCCCTGGTTGTAGCAGGGTATGATGATGGAGATGAGGGGCATAGTCACCTCTGTATCACCTGGCGATACTGCTGGCAAAACCGCTGACCGGCGAACCGGTCCCGGGCATAGCACGCAGCTGCAGACGAGAGACCGGCCAGCTGGTGCCGGTTTCCAGCCAGATACACAACCGCATCAAACAGAGCCTTGACCACGGCCTGTTCATCTCCGGCCGGCAACAGCCAGCCGTTCTCCAGGTGTCGAATGTGTTCCGGAATACCACCCACCGCGGTGCAGACCGGCACACAGCCCTGGGCCATTCCTTCCATGATCGTGAGTGGGAAGCCTTCCCGGCTTGAGACAATTACCACCAGATGCGATGTCGCATACAAGGCCTGCAATACAGCAAAGTCACTGATCCCGCCAGTACAGCTGCAGTATGCTGCATCACCATCTTCAAGCCACTGATCCAGATCCCCCACCAGGGTAAAACTGACATTGATTTCTTTTTCAACGCAGCGTCGTGCAGCCCGGCCGATCAGATGAATCCTTTTCTCTTCACTCCCGCGCCCTACAAACAAGATCTGTATCGGACCATCGTGGGGCTTGGATGGTTGCTCTGTCGGCACCATCACCCGGTTTGGTATAATCGTAACCTTTTCATCAAAAGACGGAACAATCCCGTTCTTCCGGTAAAAGTTCAGCAGTTCCCCTTTTACCCAGTCACTGATCACCACCCGTTGATCCAGCCGGTCCAGCACCGGCAAGGCAAACTGTTCCGCGCCCCCCCCCAGACCATGCAGCAGATCCGTGGCCCGCACGGTGGGCGGCAGGTACGGCAGCAACAGGTAATAAAACAGTGCATTGCAGCCAAACACCCGCGCATTGGCGTGCCTGCCGATCAGGCCGGCCAGGATGCCGGCGCTGAACGGATAGGTGTATTTGAGCAACCAGCCGCAATCGAAACAACGGGCAGCTACGGTAAACTGTTGCCAAAACTGCCTGTCACGGGAGCGCTTGACAAAAAAGACCCAGGGCCGCTCCGCTGTAAAACAGTTTACAATTTCGGCATGCACCTTTTCCGCCCCGCCGGTATGATAGAACGGGAAAAAGAAAAACAGGCCCGACCGGTTGCGAACCGGCAACAGCCGGCCGAGGCCAACGCCGAGCCTGACCAGCAGGACCATCAGCGGATGAGTATGGAACGAGGTCTTCATGGGGTACCATCCAGGGCGGCCTGCAGGTAGTCGACCGTCTCGCGGCACATCCGTTCCAGGCCGAACTGTTCAGCGGCACGGCTTTGCATCAACGCACCCTGTTGACGGCGCACAGCCGGATCAAGCAGCAAACGCTCCAGCAACCGCGCCAGAGCGAAGGCATCAGCAACCGGTGCAAGCCACACGACACCCTCGTCACCAACCGCTTCACGCATACCAGGGATATCGCTGCCGGTCACCGCTAACCCGGCAGCCATTGCCTCCAGTACGGCATTGGGTATGCCTTCGCTGGGAGAGCTATGCACACACAGCTCTGATGCTGCCAAAAGTCCGCTGACATCTGCCACCCCGCCGAGGAAACGTACCTGCCCGGCAATTCCCAGCTGGGCGGCTTGCCGCTGTAGTGCTTCGGCCCGGTCATCAAACCGTCCCGCAAGAACCAGCACCGGCTGCGCTCCTGACCAGCGGTCCAGCACGAGCCGCCAGGCCTGAAGCAACGTGTCATGATCCTTATAGCTGCTCAAATTGGCCACCATCACGGCAATGCAGATGCCTTCCGCGACCCCCAGACGTTCCCGCCAGGTCCGTCGATCCGCCCGGGGATCCTCAAGCCTGATGCCATTGCGAATCAATTGCAGCTGTTGCGGCTGAAGCCCGAACGTATCCTGCAGAAAGCGTCTGCCCCCCTCGGCATTGACAATGAAATGCGTGCTCTGATGGATTGCCAGCCGGTGCAGCAGACCAGGAGCCAACAGCAGCCCAGCATCGGCCTGGTTCCAGATGCAGAGGCGGACACCGCATACTCGCCACAGCAATGCCGCCGCCAGGTTCGGCACCTTGGTGTAGGACAGCAGCACTGTCGGTTGCGCTTGTCGCAGGCGGTACCAGAGCCGTAGCAGGTGCGGCAGCCGACGGCGCAGGCCCCAATGCAACGGCACTGCCTGCCAGGGAATCCCCCAGGCCTCGCACTGGTCAGCCACGGGGCCACGCAGCCGCCCCAACCCCCAGACCTCGACAACGGCACCACACACATCCTTCAGGTGACGCGCCACCAGCAGTCCCTGACGTTCAGCCCCGCCCATCTCCAGGTTGCCGAACAGGAGCACAACCTTCTGGCCTGTCATGATCGATCCGTGTTCCATCGGCGCCGCCTACCAGAACCTGGGCCAGAGCAGACTGCGGGTGATGACTGCACCGACCGGGCGGAATGCCGGAACCAGATAGCAGGCGCCATGGGCGGCAAACCAGTAGGAAAAAAGCGTTGCCAGCACCGCCCCCATCCCCCCCAGAAGAGGTATCAACGCCAGGTTGAGCACGATGTTGCTGACAGCGCCGCAGATTGAAAACCAAAACAGGGCCTGCGGGCTATTGATGGCGATCAGGTAACTGTTGCGTGCCACGGAAATGTTGGCAAACAGGCCGGCCCAGATCAGTACGGCCAACAAAGGGGCCGAAGACCGGTAGGCGGCGCCGAACAGCAGCTGTACCAGCCAGGGTGCCAGCAGGGTCACCGGCAGGGCCACCGCGTATCCCAGAAAAACCAGCAGAGAGTACAGCCGTTGCAGTTTCTGCTGAAACAGCACCTGATCGCTGCTGTGCAGCTTGACCAACTCAGGGAAAACCGACGACACAATCACGGTCGGCACAAAATACCAGACCTCGGCAATCCTGACCGCAGCGGCATAAAAGCCCACCTCGGCCTGATCAGCCAGCATCCCCAGCATGACCTGGTCAATCCGCAGATAGATCATCAGGACAACACCGGACAGCACCATCGGCACCGCTTCGTGTAGCAACCGGCGATACCACCCACGATCCCAGCGCCACTGCGAAGCGCGCTCTCCACTCAGCCGATAGGCCAGCAGCAGAGCCATTGCAGTCAACAGTGCCTCAAGGGCTGTGGCAACGCCGATTGCCACAACACCTCCCCCGGTGAGAACCACCGCAATCTTGGCGCCTGATGAGAAGAGGAAAGCGCTGCTGCGGGCAATCACCACATAACGGGAGGCAACCCGATGCTGAAACCAGAGGTCAATCACCTCGAGGGATTGAAACAGCAGGGCGCTGCCCAGCACCGCCACCAGCGCCAGGGCAATCGGATCAGCGGGACGCACCAGCGGAATCAGCAGCACTGCGGCAACCAACGCAAGCAGACCGGTTCCCAGACGCATCAGCAGGGTGGTGCCCATGATCTGGGGCCGTTGATCAGGGCAGGTGAGCAGCTCACGCACCACCAGGGATTCCAGACCAAACAGGGCGATCGCTGAGAACAGCATGACATAGGAACCGGCAAAACTGAGCAGACCATAACCCTCAGGCCCCAGATAACGGGCAACCCAGACCCCCACCAGCAGGCCCACCCCCATGCGGACCAAACGATCGCTTAACAGCCAGAGGGTGTTGGCAAAACCGGGATGCTGCAGAGTGGATTCAAGACGGCACCGCAGTGCGGAGGGCAGATATCTGAGAAGAGCAGCGACCATGGCCTGGTGTTCAGGCCTGCTGAATGTCACCAGACAGCTTCAGATCACGCTGCATGGCGCTGTTCCAGAAAAAGGGCTGGCACCAGGATCGCCTCAGGGGTCACCCCCAGCTCCAGCAAGGTGGCCTTTAGTTCAGCTGCGCGCTTGAGGGAGGTGATCACAATCCGGTGGGTTTCACCCAACAGGGCATAAGCCAGCGAGACCACTTCGCACCCCATGAACGGTTCGCCGATACCGCACGTATCCATGGCCACCGATAATTCAAGCCCGGCCTTGTGCAGGGTCAGCCAGACCAGCGCAGTGACGCCATCAATACCGCAGAACGCCACCCGTTCCACCCCTTCCGCGTGCAGACGATCGGCGATCAGCTGATATTCATCCTGCACCACAGCCAGCAGATCATCCAGATAGCGGGCATGCTGCACCGCCAGACGACGGCGTTCCAACGCGCCTTTGGGCGTCAGCTGATAGCTGATGCGATTGGCTGCGAGTTCCCTGGTTTTTACCCAGCCCTTGTCACTACAGACCTTGAGATACCCGTTGACCAACCCCAGGGCGCTGGACAACCGCCGGGACAGATCACGTTGAGAGGTCACGTCCCCCTTGTCCAGCTCGCACAGCAGACGGAACACCGTATAGTCATCAAGTGATGCAACCACCCTCTTGTTCATAGCCCGAACAGTACCCCAGTCAAGTTCATCTTGCAACTGCTATCAGCTGTGCGTAGATCGTCTCAAGGTCCGCAACCCGCCGCTTCCAGCTGTGTTCCTCCCGAGCCCGCAAACGCAACCGCTGCCCCTTGAGCTGTAGGTCTTCACGGTCTGCCAAAGCCTGCTCGATACAACGAGCCAGATCGTCGGCACTGCCGGTCTCGGCATAGATACCGTCTTCACCCAGCAGTTCCCGATTGACCGGGCTGTCAAAGCAAACCGTGGGCAGACCACAGGCCATATAGTTGAGCAACTTGCCGTTGGCCTCGGTGACTGAAAGCTTGGGAGACACCGCCAGGTCACCTGACGACAGCAGTAATGGCGCATCGGCGTAGTCAACCCGCCCGGTAAAGGTCACAAAGCCGCCCAGCTTGAGTTCCTGGGCCTTGACACGGTACTCCTGGTCCGGGAACCCCATCACCAGCAGGTGGAACGTACAGCGGCGTTCCTTGAGCAGCACTGCTGCCTCAAGCAGCAGATCAGTCCCCTGATACCGGCTTAACAGCCCCAGATAGACAACCAGCGGCAGATCTTCGTTGATGGCAAGCCGACGGCGGGCTTCGCCACGGGAGAGCGGCCGAAAGGTCATGGTGTCCACCCCATCGGGCAAGACCTCGACGCGTTTTCCCGAGAGCCCCGCAGCCAGCAGCTCATCCCTGCCAGGGGTGGAACTGGTGATCACCCGGTCAGCCAGCCGGTTGATACTGCGCTCGATCGCGATGAAAAGGCGGTGCAGCCATGAGCCGGCCTTGAAAAAGCGGTGATTGAGCGACTCCCCCGTCAGGCTGCCCTGGTAGTCGAACACCAACGGAATCTTCAGCAATTTCGCCACCAGCCAGCCCACCAGCGCCCCCTCGTGCAGATGACCGTGGATAAGCTGGGGTCGGAAGCGTAACGCGGCAGAAAGCGCCGTTATCAGGAGCAGCATGTCCAGGTAGAGCTTGTGCCAGGAAGGACCGGCCTCCCGTTTGTCATACCAGGGCACCGCCACGCTCCGCTCGACCGGCACCGGCTCCAGGTCGCGTCCCAGATGATAGCTGACGATCCGTACCTGATGGCCGCGCGCTATCAGGGCGCGGGCCTCCTCATAAATCCTGACATGACAGCCCCGGTCCGAAAAATAAGGAGTGGGCGCGATCATCAGGATCCGCAAACCGGCTTGGGTCAGGGAATCAGGCGTGGACATCCGGCTCGTTTACTCGTTCTCTGACGGTATAAACCGGCTTGCCCTGGGATTCATACCAGGTGCGGGCATTCAACTCTCCCAAAAGACCCAGAGCGATAAACTGAACCCCCATGAATGCCAGGAAAGCCGTCAGGATCAGCAGCGGGTTACGGTTCATGCTGTAATCATTGAACAGCTTCATGTAGAGGGCGGTACTGCCGGTCAGCATGGATAACAAAAGGGCGTAGATACCCCATTTACCAAACAGCTGGATCGGCTTGGTGGCGTATGAGAGCAGAAAACGCACGGTGATCAGATCAAGCACCACCCGCATGGTGCGTGATATGCCGTACTTGCTCTGGCCATGCAGGCGAGGATGATGCCGCACCGGCAGTTCAATCACCTTTGCACCCACCCGGGAGGCCAGGGCCGGCACAAAGCGGTGCATCTCGCCATAAAGCCCGATCCCTTCCAGCACTTCGCGCCGGTAGGCCTTGAGGGTGCAGCCATAGTCATGCAGATGCACCCCGGTCATGCGAGAAATCAAACCGTTCGCGATGCGGGATGGCAAGGTGCGGCTCAAGAAGGCATCCTGACGGTCCTTGCGCCAACCGGAAACCACATCAACGCCCTCTTCGATCTTCGCCAGCAGCAGTGGAATGTCAGCCGGATCGTTCTGCAGATCACCATCCATCGGAATAATCACCGCCCCGCGAGCGGCCTCGAAGCCGGCCGCCATGGCGGCGGTCTGGCCGAAATTACGGCGAAAGCGGATGATGCGCAACCGTTTGTCCGTCAGGGCCAGCTCCTTCAGTGCGGCAAAGGAACCATCACCGGAGCCGTCATCCACCGTGATGATCTCATAGGACAAACCAGTCGGCTCCAGGGCCGTTGTGACAGCATCGTAGAGCGGGCGGATATTCTCTTCTTCGTAATAAATCGGGATAACAACGCTTAAGTCCATTCAGGCGACTCCTGACAGCTGCTCGGGCAAAGGTAGGCGACGTACGGTCACGCTGGTCGAGTTATAGCATGGTTGCTGAGGCAGGGGGAGCAGAAACCCGGTTGCAAGACCCACCCCGTTAGCGATATGCAGTAGCGGGTAGAGGGCCGGCAGCAGCACGGCAAACAGAGGGTTTCGCCCCTTAAGCGCCCCCCACAGGCCGCACAACAGACAAACAACGCCATAGCAGCCCAACGGCAAGCGCCAGAGTGGTGCGGTTACCAGCGGCACACTCACCAGATAGATCAGCAGCCCCAGCGGCGCAAACGGCATCAAGCCGGAGAATCCGGCCATCCGGGTCTGACGCGCTCGTCCGCGACCATATCGGAACATCTGCTTGACAAAGGCAACCAGTGATGGGCGCTGACTGCGCTCCACCGCAAGCCGGGGATCATGCAACAACCGGCCGCCAGCTGCTTTCAAGCGGTCCAGAAATTCGTTTTCCTCATTGGGATACAGCCGTTCATCAAACCCGCCACACACCAGAAAGGCATCCCGGCGAACCGCGAGATTACACAGAATCAGTTCACGTTCACCGCTTTCGCGCACAGTCCCTACGGCACGATACCGGTTACGCACCCCGCCTGCCCCCAGCAGTGAGGAAAGCACCGCGCCAAAACCCCGTTGCAGTAAAGAATCACTTGCTGGAGTCAGCGACGGCCCTCCGACGGCGACAACACTCGGATCACGGAAATGTTCTTCGATCCGCTTCAGACAATCGAGCAACACCCGTGAATCATCATCCAAAAAATAGATGATCTCGCCGCAGGCCTGCTGCGCTGCCTGATTGCGCTGGCAGCTGGGATTGGTCCCTTCGGCCACCAGTAGCTCAAGCTGCCCCTGCGGCCAGGCCAGTTGACTGACCTGCTCCACCGCTTGCGGCACCAACCCCGGCTTGATCGGTATGACAATGGTGATGGTCAAGAATCCCTCGCGTAAAAAGGAAAACCGGGCGGACCCGGTTTTCCTGGTTTGTAGTATGAAAACGAAGATTTTTTCGTTCTGGGTGCGGCTGCTTAGGAAGGGCGCGGAGGCGTACTGCTCAGTACGCCGCACAAGCCCTGCCGTAGACAGACGTGCCCAGGGCGGAAAAAGATCGTTTTACATCCCGCCGTAGCTGTGGAGTCCGGAGAGCAGCAGGTTCACCCCCAGGTAGCAAAAGATGGTGGCGACGAAACCGATGATCGACAGCCAGGCTGCCCGCTTGCCGACCCAGCCTTTGGTAAAACGGGCATGCAGGAAGGCGGCGTAGATGAACCAGACGATCAGGGACCAGGTTTCTTTCGGGTCCCAGCTCCAGTAGGTGCCCCAGGCGTAGTTGGCCCAGGCCGCGCCGGTGATGATGCCCAGAGTCAAGAGCGGAAAGCCCACCATGATCGCCTTGTAGTTCAGCTCGTCCAGCACCCTGGTGGGCGGGAAGATCGAGAGCAGACCTCCGGCGGCATCGCTGCCCTCTGCCTCGCTTCTGGCTTTGATCAGGTACATGATCGAGACCCCGCAGGCCACGGCAAAGGCGGCGTACCCCAGGAAGCAGGTGATCACGTGGTAGGTCAGCCAGTTGCTCTGCAGGGCGGGCATCAGCGGGTTGATGTCGGCCGGCAGGTAGAGCTGGGCCCAGGTCATCCCCAACAGGGCAAACGGCATCACAAAGGCGCCGATCACCCGGTATTTGTATTTGGCATCGATGATGCCGAAGATCAGCACGATGCTCCAGGCAAAGAAGACGACCGATTCGTAGAGGTTTGACAGGGGCGCATGGCCAAGCCCCATATCGTAGGATTCCTTCCAGCGCAGGCCGGTGGCGACGGTCTGGACGGCAAAGCCGATCCAGGCCAGGATAGAGCCGGACAGGCCGATTCTGTTGTTACGGCCGGCCAGATACACGAAGAAGGCCAACGTGGAGGCCATGTAGAAGATGGTGGTGATGTTGAAAAGTTTGGCGCTCAGCATAAACGGTGATTCCTCCGTTAAATGTTCTGACTATGCAGTTTTTCGACCAGAGCTTCAAATTCAGCCTGAAAGGCCGGCTGGTTCTTACTGGCGTTACCGAAAACACGGGCGTGGCCGGGACTGAGTACGATCCAGACCCGTTTGTGGGACATGAAGAAAGCGATACAGAGCCCCAGACACATCATGATGCAACCGATCCAGACTACCCAGACACCGGGGTCCTTGGCTACCTGAAGCCCGGTGTACATCCGGGCGTCCGTGCCGGTAAAGGTGAAGACCAGACGATCCCCACGCAGCTCGTCAAGCGACGGCTGCTCCTTGTAAACCTTAAAGAACTGCGGTTCGCCCGCTCCAGTCACCTGCAGGGTGGCTGCCAGCCCCTCACCCGGTTCATCGGTCAAATCAACGATGCTGACGCTGCGTCCGTCAGTCAACCTGGTCTGGGCACCAGGACGGAGTGTGACCTGCTCCACCTTGCCGTTTTCACGGTTACGGACGGCAAAGAAGAAGGCGGCCGGGTCATTGGCCTGTCCATAGCTGGATTGGTAAAAGGTAATTCCTTTATAGGTCAGCGGCTCGTTCACGATCAGGCGGGCATGCTTGTAGCCAGGCACCTCACGACCGTTCTCCGTAAGGGTAACGATGCTCTTGAACTCTTTCGGCATCTTGCTCGGCCCGCCACCGCCAGGGGCATCGTAGAACGACACCGTGAACTGATCACAACGCACCTCGAATCCCAGCGGGATGGTCTTGCCGTTACGGGCCTGGATGGCGTTTACCGTCTCTCCCTCCACAATCGCCACGAACCCTTTATAACCGAACAGGCTGCCGATGATGGCTCCGACAAAGATCACCACAATACTGAAATGCACCACGTAGACCCCCAACCGGCACCAGGGGGTTTTCTGGGCAAACAGGTGGTAGTGGTGATCAACCTGTGTGACGACCGGTGCTGCAAACTCTTTGGAAAGCAGGTTTACCAGGCACTGCTTGTTCTCCTCAAGAGATCCAGTCAGTTTCAGGTCGCGGGCCGGGAAGATTTTTTGCTGGGCCTCCGAGAGAATGGTGGCCGGCGTACTGACGAAGGTGAAAACATGGGGCAGTCGCTTGATGGAACAAGCGATCAGATTGACCGTGAACAGGGCCAGCAGGGCCAGGAACCACCAGGAGTGGTACATGTCAAAAAAGCCCAGCTGTTCGTAAAGTGCCTTTTTGGTGGGGCTGATGGTGCCCCAGTAGCGCTCGTCAATGTTCGGGAATTGCGGGATGATCGTTCCGATGATCGAGGTGATCGCCAGGGTGATCAACAGGGAAATCGTCAGCTTGAGAGAGCAGAAAAAATCCCAGATTCGCTGCATAAAGCTACGTTCATTGGCGCTCAAGATGGTCACTCCGAAGGTGGATTAAGACAGACTCATAATACCAGACCATTTATGTCTTGTATTACTATTTGACTTATAACGTATCCTCCTCAAAAAGGGTAGAGCTTTTTTAATGATCAAACCATTCTCCCTGGACACAAAAAGGGGCCGGCAAATGCCGACCCCTTTCACAGCCAAGATCTTTGACAATACTACTTCTTGTGGCAATCCTTGCAGCCTTGGGGGCCTTTTTTCAGCTCAATGTGGCACTTCTTGCAAAGAACATCGTGGGCCACGGCCTTGTTGATCTCGATCTTCTTGGGGGCGCCCTCGTGGCACTTGGCGCAACCCAGCTTCATGTGAGCCTTGTGGGGGAAGGCCACCTTACCCATGGCGCCACCCTTGTACTCATAGCTTTCTTGAGCAGCGGCAAAAGCGGAAGTGGCAAAGGCAACCAGAGCGATCAGGGTCAGTGCAGTCTTTTTCATCGGTACTACCTCCTGTGTTGGGTTCAAAATCAGTGGAACTTAACCATAGCTCCTTCAATAATGTCAAGCATTAAGCGTACCAATCAGCCCCTGACAAGTGCCTTGCGTCCGATATCACGCCGGAACTGCACGCCACGCCAACTGATCTTGGCCACCCCCTGGTAGGCCCGCTCAATGGCAGCCGCAACAGTGGCGCCGCGGGCGGTTACCCCCAGCACCCGGCCCCCGGCAGTCACGATCATGCCGTCACGCTCGACGGAGCCGGCATGGAAGACCGTCACGTCCTCAAGTGCCGCAGCAGCCGCCAGACCACTGATTTCATCTCCGCTGGCAATCTCACCGGGATAGCCCTCAGCCGCCATCACCACACAGACCGCAGCCTGATCGTACCATTCAATAGACTTACCGGCCAGACTACCCTCGGCCACTGCCAGCAAGAGCGGCACCAGATCCGATTTCATCCGCATCAGCAACGGCTGGCACTCGGGGTCACCAAAACGGGCATTGAACTCCAAGGTCTCGACCTGACCATCCTTCACCATCAGGCCGGCATACAAAATGCCGCGGTAGGGACATCCTTCGGCAGCCATGCCGTCCACCGCCCGCTGCACCACCTGCTGCATGGCAGCGGCATGCACCTCTGGGGTCACCACCGGTGCCGGTGAATAGGCCCCCATGCCACCGGTATTGGGCCCCTGGTCGCCATCAAAAATCGCCTTGTGATCCTGGGCCGAGGCCAGCGGGATTACCTCTTTTCCGTCAGTAATTGCCAGAAATGAGGCCTCTTCGCCTGCCAGAAACTCCTCAATCACCACCCTGGAACCGGCAGCACCGAAGGCGTTGCCGGAAAGCATTTCGTAAACGGCGTCAGTGGCCTCGGCAACCGTTTGTGCAACCACCACCCCTTTACCGGCGGCCAGACCATCGGCCTTGACCACAATCGGGGCCCCGGTCTGCCGGATAAAGGCCAAGGCCGGTTCAACATCGCTAAACACGCCGTAGGCGGCCGTGGGGATGCCGTATTTTTTCATCAGATCCTTGGAAAAAGCCTTGCTGGCCTCAATCCGGGCAGCGGCACGACTGGGGCCGAATACCTTCAGGCCGTACTCCTGAAACAGATCAACGATGCCTAAGGACAACGGCTGCTCCGGCCCCACCACGGTCAGGTCAATCCCCTCCGCCTTGGCAAATCCCAGCAGTTTATCGATCTCGTCGGCCTTGATCGGCACATTCAGGGCCAGATTAGCCGTACCGGGATTGCCAGGGGCACAAAACACCTGAGTTACCAAGGGCGACTGGGCAATCTTCCAGACCAGGGCATGTTCACGGCCACCGCCGCCTACCACCAAAACTTTCATATATCCATCCTCACGGCAGGTATCAAATTCATCAAGCGCGTTCAGAAATGCCCGGATGCCAGACGCCGAGGAGCGAGCAGCGGAGCATAGCTGAATACTATGTGAGCCGCGCAGCGACGAAGGCAACGCAGCAGACGGGCGTTTATCAACGCGCGTCTAATGGCGGAAATGGCGCATATTGGTAAAGATCATCGCGATCCCATGCTCATTGGCAGCCTGGATGACCTCTTCATCCCGCACCGAACCGCCCGGCTGAATGATGGCGGTCACCCCGGCCTCGGCCGCGGCATCCACCCCGTCACGGAACGGGAAGAAGGCGTCCGACGCCAGCACCGTTCCCTTGATCGGCAGCAGCGCCTTCTGCACCGCGATCTTGGAGGAGTCTACCCGGGACATCTGTCCAGCGCCGATCCCCACGGTCTGATCGTTATTGGTAAAGACAATGGCGTTTGACTTGACACGCTTGCAGACCCGCCAGGCAAAATCCAGGGCAGCCAGCTCTGTGGCGCTGGGGGTACGCTTGGTCACCACACGGCAGTCAGTTGCAGCCACCATCCCCAGATCACGCCCCTGCAACAGCAACCCGCCCACCACCCGCTTCATATCGTAGCCGGTTTGTGCATGATCGCCCAGGAGCGGCACCTGCATCACCCGCACGTTCTTTTTGGCGGTAAAGATATCCAGCGCTTCCTGGGTATAACCGGGGGCGATCACCGCCTCCAGGAAGGTGGAGGTCAACTCACGGGCTGCATCGGCATCCACCTGGCGGTTGAAGCCCACAATCCCGCCAAAGGCCGAGACCGGGTCACACTCGCGGGCCTTCAGATAGGCGTTCAGCGGCGAATCCCCCAAGGCCACACCGCACGGGTTGGTATGTTTGATGATAACTGCGGCAGGTTTGCCGTTAAACTCCTTGACAGTCTCAATGGCTGCATCCAGATCGATGATGTTGTTAAAGGACAACTCCTTACCCTGCAACTGCACCGCATTGGAAACACAGGGTTCAGTCACGCCCGGATCAACATAGAAGGCGGCCGATTGGTGGGGATTCTCTCCGTAGCGCAGGTCCTGGGCTTTCTTGACCTGCAGGGTAAAGGTTTCAGGATACTCTACTACGGCGTCACCCAGCCGGGCGCCCAGCCAGTTGGAAATGGCACCATCGTAGGCGGCGGTGTGTTGATAGACCTTCACGGCCAGTCGGAAGTTGGTCTTCTCCGAGACAATTCCGCCACTGGCGGCCATCTCGTCCAGCACCGGCTGATAATCCTTGCAGTCCACCAGCACCGTCACATCGCGGTTGTTCTTGGCAGCCGAGCGCAACATGGTGGGGCCGCCGATGTCGATGTTCTCGATGGCGTCTTCCAGTGAACAGTCCGGCTTGGCCACTGTGGCCTCAAAGGGGTAGAGGTTCACCACCACCAGATCGATCGGCTGGATACCGTGTTCCTGCATCTTGGCCTGGTGCTCCGGGTTGGAGCGGATCCCCAGCAAACCGCCATGCACCTTGGGGTGCAGGGTCTTGACCCGGCCGTCCAGCATCTCGGGAAACCCGGTAAACTCGGAGACATCCTTCACGGTCAGTCCGGCGTCACGCAACAGCTTGGCAGTACCGCCGGTGGAGAGGATCTCCACGCCGTAGTCAGCCAAGGCCTTTGAAAACTCGACCACACCGGTCTTGTCGGAAACACTGATTAATGCACGGGTAATTCTTGCCATACCAGACCCCTTCTTTGCTTGTTATAAGGTTCTATAAATGTCGGGAAGTTATGCGGGAAAGTCAATCTGTTCAAGAAACTTCTGTTCGAACAGCGGCGTGCCGGAGAGCGGTATCACCCTGAAACGCGCGGCAAGCTGCTCAACGGACGGGATACCGTTGACCTGCGACAGGAGCTGCTCGACGCCGGCCAGGGCACCTTCACGGACAAAGCGGCACTTTTCTACCATTTCCTCGCTGAAGATGCCAACGGTTTTCAGGGCCTCAGGCTCCAAAACAGCCCCGAAGGAACCGGTCAAAATCAGATCCTGCAAGGCGTCACAACGTATACGCGCCCGTTCCAGCAACACCTCCAGGCCGGCCCGCACCGCTCCCTTGGCAAGCTGTAGCTGACGGATATCGTTCTGGGATACAAAGACCTGCCCCTGGGCGTCACGATACAGTACAAAGGCCAGCCCCTCACCCTGGTCAACGATTCTGGTTGCCAGATTGGACTCCACCTCGGCAGCGGCAAGCAAACGGCCCGACCGGTCGATGATGCCATCCCGTCGCAACGCCGCCACCAGCTGTATCACCGCAGAACCGCAGACACCCCGCGGCCTGCTGTTCCCGATGGTCTCGATCCGCAAGCGATCGCCATCCAGCGTTACCCCGCAGATGGCGCCGGACAGGGCAGCCATGCCGCAGGCCAGGTTGCCCCCCTCAAAGGCCGGTCCGGCTGCAGCCGAGGTGGCCCACAGGGTGACACCATCATCCAGCACCATCTCGCCGTTGGTGCCCATGTCCAGATACAGGGCAGGAGCAACCGGTTGCGCCGCGGCACAGCCGAACAGAAAGGCAACAGTGTCTCCACCCACAAAACCACCCGGCTGGGGAAAGAGATACACCTGTTCACAAAAGGTCCAGTCGAGCTCCGCTGCTGCAATGGTAAGTCCAGCGGTCTGCCGGGGGCGGAACGGCGGCCGGGCCAGACTCTCCACCGGCCAGCCCAAAAGCAGGTGCTGCATGGCTGGATTACCGGCCAGCGCCGCCAGCCGGACCGTCTGCATCCCGACACCGGACTGCTGTAGTACCGCCTGGCCCAACCGGGCCAGCTCGTTGCAGATCAGTGTCGTCATGGCCGCTGCCGCTGAAGGGTCATGCACCGCCGCATCCAGCCGCGAGACCACATCGGCTCCATACTCGCGCTGAGGATTCAGGCTGCCGACCATGGCCAGCCGCCGGCCGGTGGTCCGTTCGAACAGCGACGCGGCCAGGGTGGTGGTGCCGAGGTCAAAGGCGATGGCGTACATCAGCAGACAGGCTTAACGAATTCTGACCGGCAGGGACTGCCGCTCGAGGACTTCACCCACGATCCGGGCAAAGATGCCGGCCTCACCGGCCGCAGCAAAAAAACAGTCCGCATCGGCAGGGGCCAAGGCGATCAGCAGGCCACCGGAGGTCTGTGGATCGAATAACGGCAGCAAACGATCCGGCTCCAGCAGGGCGCAATCAAGCTGCTGCAGGTAATAATCCCGGTTGCGGTAGCAACCGGCCGGCACCATACCATCACCAATCAGGCCAGACAGTTCACTCATCAAGGGAATATCGTCAACCCGCAAGGCGACCGTCACCCCGGCCCCCTTGGCCATCTCGCAGCAATGGCCGATCAGACCAAAGCCGGTCACATCGGTACAGGCGCTGGGAGCGTGCATGAGCATCAATTCACCGGCCGCTCTGTTCAACAGCGTCATCCACTTGATCGCCTCGGCCTCGGCCCCTGGCGCCGCCAGCTCCCCCTTGATGGCGGTAGAGATGATGCCGCTCCCCAGCGGCTTGGTCAGGATCAGCTGATCGCCAGGCCTGGCGGTGCTGTTACGGATGATCCGGCCGGGATGGACCGTGCCGCTCACCGACAAACCGTATTTCAGTTCATCATCCTCAACCGTGTGCCCCCCTACCAGACAGCAGCCAGCCTCATTCAGGGCCTCCTGACCACCGGCCAGCACCTCAGCCAGCACCCAGTCTTCCATGCTGCAAGCCGGGAAAAAGGCCAGATTCATGGCGGTGACCGGCCGCGCCCCCATGGCATAGAGGTCGGACAGGGCGTTGGCAGCGGCAATCCGGCCGAACTGATATGGATCGTCCACCGGCGGGGTGATGATGTCGCAGGTCTCAGCCAGGGCCAGCTCCGGTGTCAGGCAATAGACTCCCGCATCATCGGACGTCTCAGGTCCCACGAGCAGATTGGGGTCAACCGGGCGTTTCAGCCCCGACAAAGCATTTTCCAGACCCTCCGGGCCCAGCTTGGCCGCTCAGCCGGCCGCTTTGACCGTCTGGGTCAGTTTGATTTTTTTGTTGGTCATTTCAGATACACCCTCGGCACCCGCTTTGAGATGCCGCAAAAGATTTCGTACGGGATGGTACCGGCCCACCCGGCCAGCTCTTCGGCCCGGATACTGTTGCCCTGCGGGTCACAACCCATCAGGGTGACCTCGTCCCCCACCGCCACATCGGGAATATGGGAGACATCCAGCATGAACCAATCCATACAGACCGTGCCGGAGACCTGCGCCCGCTCACCCCGCACCAGCACCTGCCCCTTGTTGGTCAGGGCACGGCAGTAACCGTCGGCATAGCCCACCGGAACACTGGCGATCAGACATCTGGCGCCGGCAGTGAAACGGCGGGCGTAACTGATGGCGGTGCCTGGCTCCACCCATTTCAGCATGGCGATCTTGCTCTTCAACCGCATGACCGGCTTCAAATCCAGCTTGCCTTGGAAGTCGGACGAAGGCAGCGCCCCGTACAGGGCGATCCCCGGCCGCACCAGGTTGCAGAACGGGTAATCCTTCAACAGGGCGCCGGCGCTATTGGCGATATGTACATAGCGTGGCGCATAACCAGCCGCACGCACCTGCCTGACCGCCCACTCGAAACGCTCGGCCTGCATCCGGGTGAAGTACTGACCCGATTCATCCAGCTCATCTGCAGAAGAAAAATGGGAGACCACCCCTTCCAGAAAGAGGTTGGGCAGCAGCTTCATGGCCTCCAGCAGGGCCGGCAGCTCGTTGTACGGTATCCCCAGGCGTCCCATGCCGGTATCAACCTTCAGGTGCACCAACGCCTTGCGGTAGAGCTTGCCGGCCGCCTGGTCCAGGGCCTTCAGCTGTTCCAGCGAGAATACCGCGGTGGAGACGTTATAGCCGACGCATTTACGCTCCTGGCCGGGGTACACCCCTCCCAGCAGCAGGATCGGCTTGTCGATGCCGGCCTTGCGCAACTGGATCGCTTCGGCCAGAAAGGCCACACCAAAAGCATCAACCCCTTGCTGTTCCAGTTCTCGACTGACCTCAAGAAAGCCATGCCCATAGGCATCGGCCTTGACTATGGCCAGCACCCCGGCCCGCGAAGGTACCGAGGCCCGCACGGTACGATAATTCTCGCGCAGGGCGGCCAGATTGATTTCGGCAAAGGTTGGGCGGCTGTCATACATGGTCTGGATTCTTACCACGGCTCCTGATGACGGGCAACGAGAAAACAATGTTTTGGGGCAGTTGACGCAATAAACGTTTTAGCGTATGGTGACACTCGCCCTGGGGGAGCCGTTTCCGTAGCAACTGGCTGAGACAGCGATAATGCTGAACCCCTGAACCTGAACCGGGTAATGCCGGCGGAGGAAAGCGGCCTGTTTGCAGTTTCCAGGGCCGTTCTGTATCCGCAGAGCGGCCCTTTTTCGTCACGAGGCAATTTATGTCCACCACACAACGTTCACCGCTGCGACTGGTCCCACCGCCCAAGGGTGGTGGCTCAGAACGACCGATCGGGGGCGTGTACCTGATTACCGATCAGCAGGACGATCTGCTGGAGCGGGTCCGCATCGCACTGCGCGGCGGGATCAGCATCCTGCAATACCGGGCCAAGCACAAGCCTCATGAGGCCTGTCTGGCAGAAGGGGCTGCCCTCAAGCAGCTCTGTAGCGCCAATAACGTCGTATTCATCGTCAACGACGATCTCAAGCTGGCCAGGGAGCTGGATGCCGACGGCGTCCACCTGGGCCAGGATGACGGCAGCCCGTCCGCTGCCAGAGAGTTCCTGGGGCCAGACAAGATCATCGGGGTTTCCACCCATAACCTGGAAGAAGCGCTTCAGGCTGAGGAACAAGGGGCTGACTACCTGGGCTTCGGCGCCATGTACCCCACCGGCAGCAAGTCGGTGACCAAGATGCCCGGCACTGCAGGCCTGGCTGCCATCCGCGACAGGGTCAAACTGCCGATTGTGGCGATTGGCGGTATCAGCCCGGCCAACGCCTGCCGGGTGATTGAGGCCGGCGCCAACGCTGTGGCGGTGATCTCATCGGTCCTCTCGGCGGCCCGGCCGGACCTGGCCGTGGCTGAGCTGCGACTTCTTTTCAACCGGACTGCCGCATTCCCCCGTGGCGCCGTCTTGACGGTAGCCGGTAGTGATTCCGGCGGTGGCGCCGGCATCCAGGCCGACCTGAAGACCATTACGCTCTTGGGCAGCTATGGCGCCTCGGCCCTGACCGCCCTGACCGCCCAGAACACCCGCGGCGTGCAGTCGATCCACGGCCTGCCCCCCAGCTTCGTCAAGGATCAGCTTATTGCCGTGCTTTCTGATCTGCCGATTGATGTGATCAAGACCGGCATGCTGCACACCCCGGCCATCATCTCCATGCTGGCCGAACAGCTCGCTGAAAAATCCCGCCTGCTACCGGCCGTGATAGACCCGGTGATGGTGGCCAAGGGCGGCGCGCACCTGCTGGAGCGGGATGCCGTGGCGGTTTTCATCAGTGAACTGCTGCCCCAGGCCTACCTGCTGACCCCCAACCTGCCGGAGGCGGAGCGTCTGCTGAATCGTCGCATCCTGACCGTTCACGACATGGAACAGGCCGCCCGTCAGCTGCACGAACTGGGCGCGGCCAATGTGCTGGTCAAGGGAGGGCACCTGACCGGTTCCGATGCCATGGATATCCTGTTCGATGGCACCACGCTGCACCGGTTTAACGCCGAGCGCATCTTCAGCAGTTCCACCCACGGCACCGGCTGCAGCTACGCCTCGGCCATCGCCAGTTTCCTGGCCCAAGGTGAACCGCTGCTCGAAGCGGTGCGCCGCGCTAAACTGTTCATTACCAACGCCATCCGTTTGGCCCGCCCCCTGGGCAAGGGTCACGGACCAATCAACCATTATCTCGCTGCAAAGGAATCAGACCAATGACCCAACTTGAATACGCCCTCAAAGGGATTATCACCGACAAGATGAAAACCGCCGCCGCCAGCGAAGGGGTTGAGCCTGAACTGATCCGCGCCGGTGTTGCAAAGGGCACCATTATCATCTGCCACAACGACAAGACCCACCAGCACGGCGTTCCCCTGCCGGTCGGCGCCGGTCTGCGCACCAAGGTCAACGCCAACATCGGCACCTCGGCCGACGACACCGATATCACCAAGGAACTTGAAAAGGCCCGGGTAGCGGTCAAATACGGAGCCGATGCCATCATGGACCTTTCCACCGGCGGTCCGGTGGACGAGATTCGACGGGCGATCATCGCAGAAACAACCGCCTGCATCGGCTCGGTACCGCTTTACCAGGCCGCCACCGACACCGTGCGGATTCACAAGAAGGCGATGGTTGAGATGACGGTGGATGACATCTTCAAAGGGATCATCAAACATGCCGATGACGGGGTGGACTTCATCACCGTGCACTGCGGCGTGACCCGCTCCACCGTCGAGCGGATGAAGAACGAAGGCCGGGTCATGGACGTGGTCTCCCGCGGCGGCGCCTTCACCATTGAGTGGATGATGCATAACAACAGGGAAAACCCGCTCTTCGAGAACTTTGACCGCCTGCTGGAGATCGTCAAGGAGTACGACATCACCCTGTCACTGGGAGACGGCTTCCGTCCCGGCTGTCTGGCCGACGCCACCGACCGGGCCCAGATCCATGAACTGATCATCCTGGGGGAGTTGACCCAGCGGGCCTGGGATGCCGGTGTACAGGTGATGATCGAGGGGCCTGGCCATGTGCCCCTGAACCAGATCCAGACCAACATCCAGCTCCAGAAACGGCTTTGCCACGGCGCGCCGTTCTACGTGCTGGGGCCGTTGGTGACCGATATCGCACCGGGCTACGATCATATCACCTGCGCCATCGGCGGCGCCATTGCCGGTGCGGCCGGTGCCGACTTCCTCTGCTATGTCACCCCTTCGGAACATCTGGCCCTGCCGGAGATCGAGGATGTGCGCAACGGCGTGGTGGCGTCACGCATCGCCGCCCATGCCGCTGATATCGCCAAGGGTGTCCCCGGGGCCATCGAAAAGGATCTGGCCATGGCCAGAGCCCGCAAAAAACTGGACTGGGAGGGTCAATTCGCCATGGCGCTGGACCCTGACCGGGCCAGGGAATACCGTGCCAACTCACCGGTTTCCGACCATGGCGCCTGCACCATGTGCGGAGCGTTTTGCGCGTACAAGGTCATGGACGAAGCCATGAAAAAATAGGAGGGCTGGTCATGGGCGACATCACCCGCTTCGGTATCTCGATCGACAGCGACCTGCTGGCCAGTTTTGACCGGCTTCTGGTACAAAAAGGCTACCAGAACCGTTCAGAGGCGATCCGTGACCTGATCAGGGCAGCCATTGTGGAGGAGAAGACGGATGCCGGCCACGAACAGATGGTTGGGACCGTTACCATGGTTTACAATCACCACGTCCGCGACCTGGCAGACAAGTTGACGGAACACCAGCATCAACACCACACACAGGTCATCTCTGCCTTGCATGTCCACCTTGATGCCCACAACTGCCTGGAAGTACTGGTGCTGAAAGGCAGCAGTGCCGAGATCAACCGGATTGCTGATGAACTGTTGGGCGTCAAAGGCGTCAAGCACGGCAAACTGTTTGTCACCTCGGCAACTCCCGAACAGCATTAGCACCATGGTGGCTGCCCACAAAAACCGGAAAACCATCCGGCCATACCTGCTGGGCTCGCTGCTGCTGCATGGCTTGATCACCCTGGCACTGCTCGGGCAACTTCCCAAGGGGGGAGCAGAGCAGCCAAAAACCCAGAGCCTGCTGCTGGCCGATCTGGCATCACCGCCTGCGCCAGTAAAATCCAACCGGAAAACCGCTCCGCCATCCAGGCCCGCTCCGGCGATACAACCATCAACACTCATCCGGACGCTTGTTCCAGCACCACCGGCACCAAGCACCAGCACACTCCCGACGCGCCAGAGTGAACCAGCCCCGCTGCCACCAGCTGCTCCAACGGTCAGCGTCAGCCATGTCAAGGCCGGCATCGCTACCGGATCCGCAGTCACGAACCAGACAACAGCTCCTGCAGGTGAGGCCTCCAGCGAACAGACCCAACCGCTGGACATGGCCTTTGGCAGCACCAGTGGTCCAAGGTTCAGCAAACAGGTGTTACCGATCTACCCTTCTCTGGCAAAACGACGCGGACAAGAAGGGGTTGTCCTGTTACGCCTGAGCATCAGCGCAACCGGCCACGTAACCCGGCTCGAACTGCTTGAGGACCCGGGCTTTGGCTTTGCCGAGGCGGCCCAGACAGCAATCCGCAACTCAAGTTTCACGCCGGCCCTGCACAACGGTAAACCAATTGCCGTCCGGGCCGTGTTGCCGGTCCGCTTTACACTGCGCTAGACTGCGGGGGACTGCTGGCGCCGGGACCACTAGCACAAGAGCAGGTCTATCTTCCGCAGCCCCTCCAAAGCTCCACAGGCCAGTCCGATATGGGGAGCCTGAATCTCCGGTTCACGGGTATTGATCCGAATGACGGTGGCCTTTTCACTGTGCAGGCCCAGCCGTTCCGACGTGGCCCTGATAGTCGGAATAGCCGTCCCTGCCCCCAGCTCAATCACCGCAATCCGCCTGTCTCCCTGATCATCCAGAAACTGTTGAGAACGCTGTTCCTGCTGACGGGTGCGATCCGGCAACCATGACCAGTCACCAAACATCAGGATATTGGGACGGCTGACCCCGCCACAGTGCGGACAACGGGGAATACGGCCAGCCCCCTGATTTCAAGATGCTCATACAGCGGTCAAATACCTTCCCAGCCGAACAAACCGGTGCCTTTCGGCACCTCTACCGTTACCTGATCACCCTCCTTGACACCCAGATGTTCGGCGGCCGCCAGCGTCAACACCACCATCCCGTCATAGAGGCTCTCCTTGTCATGCTCGATGATCTGTAACGGGATGTTTGAAGACACACCGGTCTTGAGATTGGCCAGAATGAACTTTTTGGAAGGGTTGCTGCTGGAGTGACGCCAGATGCTGCGACAGGTGGCCCGGTTGACCGAGATATGTTCTTCCATCGACTCCCAGAAGGTGCCACCGGTTTTTTCAAGGATCGACACCCGCAACAACTGCTTGCCGTTTTGAACGGGCAGTGGCATGAAGGTCCAGCCGGTGCCGGAGGGGGTCGGCGGCGTCAATTCACGGGGCGCTGTCGCTGCTGCGCTGCTGGCTGCCGGAGCCAGCGGGATTTTTTCAATCTTTTTAGCGGCCACATTCAAGGCGATTGAAAGCATCTGCAGGTTAGCCCCATGCTCACAAATCAGCACCAGGGACCGTTCCGCTATCGGCCGCACGATCAGCTTCCCCAGTTCAAAGCGCAGTTCAGCCAGTCGCACGCCACCGGTAAGCTCTTCCAGGCCAATTTCCTGTTCTGCCAGAACCAATGCGGCATGAGCCACCTGATCCTTATCGAACAAGGACGGCAAGGACTCAACCAGCACCCGCCCGCTGTCGTCCATGACCAGCCCGCCCATTACCCCTTGTGAGGTAAGCACACCGCTCAGCACCGCTTCCATGGCTGCCTCCTAATTCTGTCCGGACAAAGCTCGACGGATTTCGCTCTCGACAACGGATGGCTTACTGGCCTCTGCTACCTCGGCAAACAGGTAGTTTTTCGGACCTTCCAGCACAACCAGATGGGCCTTGCCCCCCTGAATCACCGCCCCCTTGAAAGCGCCGAGTCCCATGCTTTCGCCGACACGGCCCGAAGTCGTCACCAGGTACATACCTTGCGCCACCAAGCTCTCACTATTGACGCCAATCGACTGCACGGCCTCACCCTGACGGGTGGTCAGCACCGCCTCCGTCAAACCGTTGATAGAGCCAAGACGATCTTTCACGGTCACTCCTTTCACCTGCTGCGGCGCTGCACCCGTTGCTGCCTGTTCCTGCCGGAGACCGGCAGCCACCTCATCCTGAATGCGGACCGCATCCAGCAACAAGAACTGCAATCTCTCGCCGAGTGTCTGGCGGGTGGTGGTGACCTTTGGCTCAACGCTGAAACTGCCGCCACCCCATACGACGATGGCGTCAAAGGCAGCCTTGCCCTCAAGCTGATCCAATTCGGCGTGGATCACCTCGCCATCACGGAAAAACAACAGCCCTGTCTTCCCTCCGCGTTCAACGGCTATCCTGCCGGTAAAACGGGACAGGCCCTTGAACTGCAGCAGTTCCAGCAGATCCATGCCGGTTACTGCGCCATCAAAGCCAGCAGCTGTCTGCTGCAACACCGTGTTTACCTGCATAGGTCACCCCCGATCAGGTTAAACAGCTTTCTATTTATTCACCACAAGTAAAAAATAGCCTTCGTATATGAATATATCAATTAACAGATCACCATGTAAACAGCTATTTTATATGCCTCAGCAAACAAGCAGCAACACAATAACAAGGGTTTATTTTTTCATAATTTCATGATCTACGCCTGATGTTTGGCCGGGTTTGCGGCGGTGCCCCGTGCGGCGAGAGACTTGACGCGGGTCGTTGGTTAGTATAGAAGATAACACCTCAGCAGGCCACTTTAGCTCAGATGGTAGAGCAACTGATTCGTAATCAGTAGGTCAGCGGTTCGATTCCGCTAAGTGGCTCCATTAAATACAAGGACTTAGCTAAAACCAGCTAGGTCCTTTTTCGTTTCATGTTGTATTATATGTTGTAATAAATTTGCATACAACATGGAATTTTATGAAACCAATTGAAACAAAACGATTAAGAAATCTATCTCCTTCCCCCTCTTGATACCTCAAATTCAATGTTGCCTAACCACCAAATCGTGATATTGTATGTCATATGAAACCAAGGCTTGTACTCGATACAAATGTGCTGATAACAGCCATGTGCAATCAGAATGGTGCATCGCATCTTCTTATTCGCTGGGCTTTGGCCGATAGAATTGTGCTGCTGGCATCACCGGCATTATGGTTGGAGTACGAGGCGGTCCTTAAACGACCAGAGATAAGGTTGCGGCATGGAATTGCACCTGAAGATTTAGATGTGGTTCTTGATACCCTTGCAGCACACGTTGAGTCAGTTCATCTGAGCTACCTTTGGCGTCCACAACTGCGAGACCCCAATGACGAAATGGTTCTGGAGACTGCTTTAAATGCCAGAGCTGATGCACTGGTTACTTTCAACACCAAAGACTTTGCAGAAGCTGCTAAACGATTTGCCCTAAAGCTGGCAACGCCAAGTGAATGCATCAAACTTATAGGAGAACCGATATGAGCCAATATGCCCTTCGTATCCCCGACTCGCTTGCCGGTTATGCCAAAGAACTGGCCCGTGAGGATAACGTGTCACTTAACCAGTTTATCGTGGTAGCGCTTGCAGAAAAGGTCTCAGCTTTGAAGACGGCTGCCTTCTTTCAGGAACGTGCTGCCAGGGCCGATCAGGAAAAGGCTTTGAGTATTCTTGATTCGGTAAAGAAGCAGTCAACTATCCTTGGTGATGAAATACCGTAAACTTCCAAAGCTGCAGGCCGCGGGCTCGAATATCGTTAATAGCTACTAATATAACTACGAAAATTAAAATTAATGCCGTAAGAGCAAATTGATTGCTGACGATAAAATAGCAGTTGTTGATGAAAAATAGGCTGTAAAGCAGGAAATCTTGATAAAAACTCGTGGTTTTGACAAATAAACATTGAGAGCCAGCTATTAATTGTTATTATTAATCGTTGATTTCGCAAATAACGCTTGGAAATGTGGATAAATGTTAATGCACAGTGTTATCAGTTCCACTTCACCTCAAGGTGTTACCACTCCCGCGACCGCTGCAGGCCAATATCTCGGCTACAGCCTGCAGCAAACCCTGCTGGCAACAAGGCTACGCCAAGCTCCAGCTGGTTCGGCTTGCAGTCTGGAAGTTCTTGACGATGTTGCGGAACAGTCTACTGACGGAACTATCCATCTTACCCAAAGCAAAAGCGCCCTGACGGATAACCCCGTTGCCGACCGGGCGGTGGCGCTCTGGAAAACGCTTTACAATTGGCTTCAGTTGGTCAAGCTGAATCTCGTCGATGCTGACACTACCACTTTTGAAATCTATGTTTCCCGGACTGTTTCTGGCGACCTTGTAGAGCTGTTTCATAATGCAGCTAACAACATCGCTGCCGCACAGACACTTAGCGCCGCACGCGACCTGCTCTGGGGAATGGCTCCAAACCACACAAACAAGCCAACAATTTCGCAAGCACTGAAGCAATATGCAAATCCGGTGCTTGAAGCAGATACAGCTCTGGTTATTCCCATTATCCGTAACTTCCGCCTGACCTGTAGCGAGAGTGGCAGCCCGATTGATGACTTTGAAAAGCTGATTGCCAATGATCCGGTGTCTCACCAGTATGTACCCTTGATTGTGAACAACTTGCTCGGCTGGGTGAAGAAGCAAGTTGATCTCAGCATTGAAAAGGGCTTGCCAGCCATTATTCTGAAGGATGATTTTCACCGGGAATATCTGGCTGTGCACCGTAAAGTTGATAAGGAATCGATTCTGACCAGCTTTACGCCAAAACCGACCGAGGCCGAAATCAAGGAGCATCTGGGAGATACCTTTATTCGGCAGCTTGAATTGATCGACGAGGATTACGATGAAAAGCTGGACGCGGTCAGTGACCTGCTGATGGCTTGCTGGGATCGGGTGCGTTGGAGTCAGTCCGGCGAAGTACAAGAAAGCTCTTTCTATGAGCTTGATGAGGCTCTTTGCAAGGCTTGGAAAAATGAGAAAAAGACGAACGCTATTGTCCATGCTGCCCGTCCGGCGCTTGAACAAGGGAAGCTTCTGTACTATGAATGCAAGAAACATCGTCTTACAGTCCAACATATGACTCCGCCGGATTATTTTATACCCGG
This sequence comes from Geobacter sp. UBA5730, assembly GCA_002419465.1. Classification (GTDB taxonomy): domain Bacteria; phylum Desulfobacterota; class Desulfuromonadia; order Geobacterales; family Pseudopelobacteraceae; genus Trichlorobacter. The sequence goes on from DIGE01000002.1 coordinate 92,164, forward strand.
CTGCTACCACTTGCTGGCCGATGTGCGGCACATCGGCTGGCATCCTGACTTTGTAACACTCCTGACAAAAACTGACGAGGTTGCGGTGTAATGAGGGGCTTGTCCGCCGAAGTTCGCAACATCCAGAATCCGGCTTTAGGGGCCGGTCTTGTCTGGCGTTTTGTCTGTGGCTATGTTGCTGTACATCCAACCCGAAATCCTGTTCCGCTACCTCTTGTTTTCCTCATCCTGCCGATTCTCTTGCATCGTAAAACTGCGGAATTTGTCGAGCGGACCAATAAAGCTTCCGGGCTGCGCGTCTGCGCTGCCAAGTTCGGGGCAGCAAAAGAGTGCAAGCAGGATTTGCTACTTGCCATCAATCATCGGATGTTGGAGCTGAAAGGGTTGAGTACTGAATCATTGCGCATGGCCCTTGCTACCCGTCTGGTGTATCTCGAAACCGATGCCACCCTGATTCCATTGTCGAAAACCAAGGCCGGTTCCGGCATTCCGGACGAGATAAAAACAATGCTGAATAACGCCGAGAAACTGGGAGCGTGGTGTGCACTGCTGACTCTGCACGAGATCGCTATGACTCTCAAGGTGAGGTTCTGACATGTATTTTCAGATTAAAGAAACAATCCTCTGGCCCAAGAACCCGGCATTCAAGGCGCGTCGGCTCCCATTTGCTATCGGCAAAGTCAATATTATCAGCGGTGCATCTCGCACTGGCAAATCTGCGGTTATCCCGATCATCGACTACTGTCTCGGCTCAAGCAAGTGCCTGATACCGGTCAATACCATTCGTGACGCCTGCGCCTGGTTTGGTGTGGTTGTGCAGACCAGCGCCGGTGAGAAGCTTTTTGCCCGCCCCGAACCGGGTGAGCAGCGCTCCACCGACGATATGTATATTTTAGAAGCGGCAACAATCGACGAAATTCCGGAAATTCCGTCAAAAAACACCTCTCGGAAACAAGTTCTTTCTATTCTTGACGAACTTGCCGGCCTGACTAATCTGGATTTCGGTGTTGGAGAATCGCAAAACGGTTTTGATGCCCGCCCCGGATTCCGCGACTTGAGCGCCTTCATTTTTCAGCCGCAAAACGTCATCGCCAACCCGGATGTGTTGTTCTACAAGACCAACACCTATGACCACCGGGAGAAACTAATAAGAATATTCCCTTATATTCTGGGGGCAATAACACCTGAGCTCTTGGCCAAGCAGCATGAGTTGAAACGTTTGCAAACAGAATTAAAGCGGAAAGAGCGGGAAATAAAGAATGCGCAGGATGTCTCTACCCAATGGCTTGCAGAACTGCGGGCCAAGGTGAGTGAGGCGCGGGAACTGGGGCTGTTGATAACGGATCAGGCCGGTGAACCTTCACTGGAAGAGATGCTCCAGCAATTGCAGAGGTTGGTGGACGCGACGGATATAACCATTGCCGTAACTGAAACGACGATATTCGATGCAGTGAAAGAGTTGCAAGGGCTGGAAAGGGAAGAGTCGGAAATATCTCAGGAACTCTCTTCCTTGCGGAGACGTCTGGAAGAGATGGAGCGAATTCGTAACGGGGCAGAAAACTATCATCATGGTATGCAGATTCAGCGAGAGCGGTTACAGGTCTCTTCATGGTTGGCAACGCAGCGCAGCGGCGATGAGGAGTGCCCGGTATGCGGCGGTCATCTGGAGGCGAGCGGGGAGAAGCTGAAACAACTAAACCGTTCACTGGTTGCCATTGAAGAGGAAGCAGGCGGTGCATTTGAAATTCCGGCGGCCTTCGACCGGGAGATGCAGCGGGTTTCCGGAGAGGTTGCCACTACAACGGAAAAGCTGCGGGCGGTGCAGTTCCGCAAACGGGCGTTAACACAACGATCAGCCGAGGCACGAAAGAAAAACTATCAGACAAAAATGGCAGAACGCTTCATCGGCAGACTGGAAAATGCCCTGCAACTCCACAAACGGCTGGCAGATGATGGTGAGCTGACTGCCGAAGTTGTGAAGCTGCGCGATCGAGTGCAGCAGTTGGAAGCCGAACTGCGTCAGGGCAACCCTGAAGCGCGCAAACGAAAGGCACTGGAGCATGTCAACACTAATGCCGCTCGCCTGCTACCTGATCTTGACACCGAAAGACCAAATGACCCGGTTTCACTGGATATTAGGGAACTGACCGTCAAGGTTTCGGGTGCGGATCGAGCCGACTATCTGTCCGAAATCGGTAGCGGCTCAAACTGGCTCTCCTACCATGTGGCCACAATTCTGGCACTGCAGCAATTTTTCATATCTCTTCGTCACAGCCCGGTCCCAGGCTTCGTGGTCATCGATCAGCCGAGCCAGGTCTATTTCCCTAAGAAAGTGGTGTTGCGAGAAAATGAGCCTATCGAAGAACCAAAGTTTAAGGATGAGGATGTTGAGGCAGTACGCAAAGTTTTTACAGTTTTAAGTAAGGTTGTTGGCGCAGCAAAAGGGAAGTTGCAGGTGATTGTTCTTGACCATGCTCCGCGTGACGTGTGGGACGGTATAGATTATGTTGCAGAGCTGGAAGAGTGGCGGGATGGGCTGAAGTTGGTGCCGGTGGAGTGGCTGCATGCTAATTCCGGTGTCAATTCACAAAACTCTCGACCCGCCTGAGATGCTTGACGATTCGGGCCGTTGTTCGATGGATTTCCAAGCTGTCTGGAGTGGCCTCGTGCGCGGAGGGGATTCCTCATGCTACCCAGTAAGGAAATTGGTTGTAGTTTGTTCTTTTGTGGAAGACTTCTTAGCTGTTCGTACCACGCTCCTTACCAATCAACGACAGAGACGTTTCACTAGCAAATTCCTTAAACAACGATTGAATTTACTGCAGGAGGTTGCAGTTGACTGAAATTGAGATGAAGTATGGTTTTCCTCTGTTTACCAAACAGTCGTCACTCGTCAGTTTGGGGAAAAATGAAAAAGTAGTTATTTCTGATATTTGGGCATTTTGGGATTATGTCATAAAGAAAGCAAGTAAAGACAGAAAGGAAGAAGATTTCCTTAAGTCTCTTCTTGAGCAGGCTAAACATTTCTATATCACGGCTGAATCTAGCCCAGTCAAAAGTCAACCGCTCTTATTTTATTATTCTTTTCTGAATTTCTCAAAAATAATTATTAACTTAGAATCAAAACATGGCCATCGCAAACTTTATATGCATGGTATAAATGAAAATCACAATAACAAATTTTTACACTCAACAATTACAAAGCAAAAAAAGAAAATAAATATAGTTCAAGTAGCACACGAAATTGTTTCTATATTAGACAAAAATATTACAAATGATGATTTAACGATAAATGTTAGGGAACTTTTAAATCATTGTGTAGGTGTTCATCGTGCTTACTCTGAAATATATAACCAAACAGAAATATTCTTTAGACTTTGCAATCAAAAATTATACAAACATGGTAGACATCTAATTTTTAAAGCTGAAGTTAAGTGTAATTCATCTGACATACCATCATTATTGGCTTGTGGTTATAATATATCACAAGAAAATGAGAGTTTTATTTATTCAGAAGAAGTTGCAATATCTTCATATTCTCCAATACGAAAAGATTTTGCTGCATTGAGCTCAGTTATTCAGCAACGCGGAATTTGGTATTTTATTGGTAATAGTGGATATACAATGTATTTATCAAACTCTACAACCGGAAGATATAGCCAAGAATCAATTATATATATGGTCATGTTCTATTTAGGATCAATTACTCGTTACCACCCTTACATGTTTGATGAAATTTTTTCTGATAAAGAACAGTGGCTAATGAGTGAATTTTTAAATACTCAGCCAAAACAATTTTTATATCTTGCCACAGCTAAAATTCTTGGGCAAAGTGTTTTAAAAGCATACTCAAGCTTCTAACAATCAATAATCAATCGATATTCTTATATATTGTCTCTCTTGAACACTTATACTCCCTCGCAATCCTTGCCTTCGGGATTCCCTCCGCAACCTTCCGCCTGACCTCCTCAATCTGCTCATTGGTCAATGCGGCCTTTCTTCCCTTATAGACTCCTTTCGTTCTAGCAATACGAATACCCTCTGCCTGCCGTTCCCTTATGATTGCCCGTTCAAACTCGGCAACGGCCCCCATGACTGACAGGAACAGTACCGACATGGCGGCATCTTCTCCGTTGAATGTCAGTCCCTCCTTGACGAAGGTGATCCTGATTCCTCGCTTGGTGAGTTCTTGCACCATCTGCCGTAAGTCGATCAGATTACGAGCAAGCCGATCCATGGAATGCACAAATAGGTGATCCCCTTCCCTGACGAAACGGAGCATCTCCTGTAACTGCGGCCGGTCGGTTGATTTACCAGAGACCTTGTCGGTAAATACCCGATCAAGTTCCATCCCATCCAACTGCCGCTCTGTGTTCTGGTCCGTAGATGACACCCTTATGTATCCGATTTTCTGTCCACGCATGTGTGGCTCCTGACAGTTATGTCAAAAAAAGCCCGGAGGCGACCCTAGACTGACAGTTCCAGGCACCTCCAAGCTGTGTTGGTTGCGGTAAACCCCAGATTTACACCCACTTATGCGGTAATGTCACCACCGGCTACCTCGGCAATGATTTCCTCCGCTGCTTGAATGGCTATGTCATCCAGGAAGTTGATGGGCAGCATTGATGCAACCTTGCTGGCAAGGTCATCCATGTCGCATCGTTCAACAATCGCTTCCCGCAGGTAGTCCATGTCGATGTTGTCAACGATCTCCGTCAGCACCTCAAACGAATCAATCTCGCCAGCCAGATCAGAGTTGCTGATATCCAATATGGAGGCGATATCCGCATAATCCAGATCATTAACAACTGATCGCGCCACCCGCCGAATCAGGGCATCATCGTTTGCCACCTGATTGACCACCTGTTCCTTCAACTTTTCAAGAATCCTCTGTTTGCAGGTCATATTCGTCTCCTTTCCTCAATACTCATCCGGCAGCAATACGGTAGTCACTGAACGGTCCGCCTCGGTAATGATCCAGATAGGCGGCAATCCCTCCTGCTTATAGGCGGAGAATAGTCGGTAGCCGTCCAGCAGGGCCTCCTCATTGGTGGCCCAATCCTCCTTACAGACATCCCCCCAATCACCAGAAAGATGGCAGGCCAGTGAATGATGGACATGCAGGGTAAATTGAGGGTTGTTCTCCATGAAGGTATGCACCCCTCCTGTCACCACCACATGACCCGAATCGAACTTTGCATTCATAGCAGCCCCCTTTCCACAAAAGAGATGTAGCTGCTACCAATGACGATATGGTCGAGCAACTTCACCCCCAGAATTTCCCCAGCCTCTTTGAGCCGTTTGGTGATCTCGATATCCTCTCTGCTGGGTGTCGGGTCACCGGTGGGATGGTTATGGACCAGGATGATTGCCGCTGCCGATGAGAGCAGGGCTGTTTTAAACAGTTCACGAGGATGGACGATGCTTTGATTCAACGAACCGACTGACACCTCATCAACGCAGTTGATCCGATTCTTGCCGTCCAGATGGATGGAGAAGAAATATTCCTTGGTCTCCTTTTGAAGAAAGCTGAAGGTGTCTGCTACCTGTTCAGGACTGGTGTATCTGGCAAAGGGCGGCAGGTAGTGCCCATCCTCTTCCTTGATAATCAGGGGTTCATAGACCGCCTTAATCTGACGAATACGGATTGTGCGCCTGGTGTTGCTCTGCTGGTTATTGGCATCTTTATCGTGCATGGCTGTCTTTCCTTTCGCATATAAACTTTTTAAACGACAAACGCCCCTGAACCATCGGCTCAAGGGCGTTCATTCCTATTACTACTGCTGATCCGTTATGCTGCCGGTCGACACTCCAGCTTGGTAAAGCCTGCCCGTTCCTTCAATACTGCCGGGTACACATCAGGGTACTGGAGCTTCAGCAGCTTGCCATCAACCATCGCCGTGGGGCCAACTGTTGATGCAATCAGCTCAATACTGTCACTTCTGCCTCTGAATGACGGGCCGGTAAACCCAAGCAATCCCTCCGTGATATTCCTTAGCTTGGTATCAGCAGCATGCCTGACCTCGCTTAGCTTCAGATATCGGCTGGCAAGAGCTTCAACCTCAGGAGGCAACTCCACCTCCGGTACGGTCATTGAGGGGCAGTCAGAGCGATAGTTGCAGTAGGCACAGAGAAACGACGGGGCTGGTTGTGGTTCCTCTATGCCATTCAGGCAGTCTAACAGGTGTGCCCCTTTGCCCACCAGATAGCTGAACAGGGTCTCGTTATACTCGAAACCATCAAACTGCTTGAGCTCACCAGCATTCAGGTCAATGGCCAGGATGGAGCCACCAACCTTTTGCTTGGGGTATTTGAGTTTCAGCAGGCCAATCTGGAAATTGATCTGATCTATCCATTGCGGGTACGTTTCATCAGGAATGCCACTGACCGATTTCAGCTCAACAATATGCAGCTGCTGCTTACCATTGAAGTCAGCATAGAACAGGAAATCGATATGTGCCTTGAGCGGATAGACCGGATGGCATACCTCAACCTGTGTGTCATACAACTGCTTGACACCACCGGCATTGAATATTTCGATCAGCAGTGTTTCGGCAACATGGCCCCTGCTGAACTTGAGCATGGTACTCAGATCAGGCAGACCAGCGGGACAGGTCTTCTGCAAACAAACTTTTCTGGGGCAACTCCCCACATCACTTGAGCCAATGTACTGCATCCGATTGCCCAGCTCGGCACTCTTGCTGTGATTCAGCTCAACCAGGGCATGCTCGATAAACGATAGCAGGTCCATGAGTGCGCTCCTTTCTCAGACTGGCTCATTGATGAAACGGTAGATCCAGCGCTTCTGTTCCGTTGACCAGCGGAAGCCGTTAGCCTTCAACAGCTCCTTCTCGCTGAATGAGCTGGCCGATATGATCCCTTCATTGCCATCAAAACGTAAGTCATAGGCGATATGCTTACCCTCAAGCAGGTCGATCAACTGTAAGGTCGCCCCATGTACGATCTGACCGTTACCAGGTGGTGGCGCAGGCCAGCCTTCGTCATCACCATAGGTATCAGGTTCAGGCTCTGGATCAGGTTCGGGAGCTGGTGGTACTGGTTTGGGCCTACGTGACGATTCAGATTTGCTTTTGACCACGCTGAGGTGAGACTTGTCGGGCTCGATCCTGGTGTACTCGGTCTCGATCACGTCCCCGTTTGCCAACTCGATACCGGCCCCCAACTCTTCAGGGGAATAGACACCATTAATATTGAACGCCTTGCGCAGAGCCTGGGATTCGGCAACCTTCTTCAACATGGTCTCCGGCTTCTCAGCCCAGAACTTGGTTGGTTGTCCCTCTGTCGTCTTCTGGCAGTACTCGTTATAAGCAACCTGCACGGTGAACGGCTTGGGGCTGTCTTTGCGCCAGACACTGCATTCCGCAACCAGCTGCTGTGTTAACTGCCACTTTCCGCCCTCCAGCACTGGCACTTCACGTATGCTGGTGCTGGTCTGAATACCGGCAAACTGGTTAGAGCGATGAGCTATGGTCAGGAAACCATCCCTGCCCACCATCGGCTCCACCTTGTTAACCCACTTGTCCCCCACCTTCTGACGCCGGTTAACGAAGAAAATCTCTTTAGTAATGGGGTTCAGGCACAGCTCCCTGGCTACTGAAAAGCAGTAGGACTGTTCCGCCTTACTGGCCCCCTGGGGAAAGAACTGTGATTCGATGACGGCCATCTGTTCCTTGTCAAACTCAATCTTTGCGACTGCGGTACTCATAGCGAGCTCCTTTCTGTTAATTGGTTTCTGCTACGCAATGTGACAACATTTCTCATGGCTGATTGCAGCTCACCTCCTTGCATGACAAAGGCCCACCGCTTGATCGGTTGGGCCTTAGGTATGATGGTTTCGTGTCGTTCTGCTAATGCAATAACAATGGACGCACCTATCCCGCTGCGCTGATGCACATTAGGTGGCTTGCTATAGTGTGTGGGGTAGCGTGTTGGTAAGGTGCGGACTACGGGTTGATTCTTTGCAGCAGCAGGCATTCACGCAGGTAGCGTGTGCCGAAGATGTATTTGCGTTGTTCAGGTGTAGGTGCGGCCTTAAAGGTTCGGTCAATCCAGTCGCAGCGTATTCTCAGATTTGCCTCATGCCGGCTGACCGGTTCGAGGAACTGCAAGGCCTCGTTATTGATGAATCGCTTGGAACGGGGCAAGGGATCGAAGCAGTACAACCACTCCTCCTGTTTCTGAAACCCCAGGATGTAGTGCCAGGCATCATTGCTGGAATGAACCCGCAGCAAAGCCACCCCTTCCTGGTTAAGACACTGAATGATCGCACTGTCTTCCCCCAAGTGGACCTGTTTGCCTCTGAGGTAGCTGGATGTCACCTGAAACTTTTTGTAACTTTTTTCGTAATAGCCACTGAGCCATCTGGCCAACCTGTTGATGGCTCGCCCCGAGGTGCCACGTGCTGCTTCCAGATCAAGGCATTCCTTGTAAATCTTCCGTATCACACCGGGGGGTATCTCATTTCGGTGGAACAGATAGCAGAATGCATTGATAAAACTGGTAGGCACGCAGTCATATTCAGTTGCCTGTTCTCGAAATGCTGCCTTCATGCCTGTCTCCCTCACTATCAGACTTAGAACCCGATTCTCTGTTTCAGGCCATGCTGCTTCATCGATGAACAACTTCTTAGCCCGATCATATAAATGGATATGATCACGAAAGTGGATTGCTTCGAAAAAATGAAGGTACCGAGCATTATCATCGGGCACAATTTCGTCGGTAATTTTTTCAATGAACTGTTCTTCGGTTGTTTCAGAAATGAGACTGAAATATCCTTCAACGAGTTTGCAGAGAATTGTCCGTTCTGCAATATTCCTTGGGCTCCTAAATCCTGCAAAAAAAGGATCTTGAAAAGAAATACTAATGCTATTTCCCCCCCTATCACTCAAGACAGAAATTGATGACTTCAACACGCTGTCCTCAACAGGCTTTTCTTGTTCATGATGCGCATTATTAAAATCAAGAACTATTGAGAGAATGCCAATCCCCGAATGCGGCGAGTAATGTTCAAGTACCGGGACCACCCGTTCCATCCAATTACTGATTGCATCCCATGCCCGATAAATTAGGTCTCTTGAAAGGCTTGTATTATCGTGTTCGGCCGTCAACCACCAGATATTCTTATCACCTACCCATGCTACCAATAATTGTCCTGAACGTGCTGCATCAATAGCTGCGTACTGCGGCTTATCTTTATCGTCAGGGAAATAGCTTTGTGCTGTAGTGCGTTGCACCTTTACGAATTGCCCATCTGGTGATGGCAGAGCATGTAAATCCCATCCTCGGCGTACCTTGAGACGAATATCAGCTAAACAGTCTGTTGGGATGGCAATATGCGTATGAGTCTTATCATCAGGGAAATATATATCCGGATGAATTATAAAATGCTCCGAGCTAACCCACCATCCGTAAAGATTCAATAAACCGTTTGCATTTGCTATAGAAACGTTGTGGCTATTCAAAAAGGTTTTATGCTCAATCAATTTCCAGAGACTTAATGATGATGCGCCAGGTATCCAGGATAGTGATTGAAAATCTGGAGCAGAGACAAACTCGATCATCCAATCATCAGGTTTTTCAGGAGGGTAAAAGACGGTTGGTCTTCCATAACCACAACCAATTATTAAGGTCAGACCTTTTTTGAATCCGGGGATTTTACGAAAATGATCTTGAGTCGTTTTAATGCGAGATTCCAGAATGTTGCTGACTTTAGTTGGGTCATGATCCGGAGTTAAAAATCCGTAGGATTGATAGCTAGTAATGCTGTCAATAACGGCCAGAAAGTGGACGTATCTTCCTTTGTCCACCTCCCTACTGACATCCAATAAAACCTTATTCTCAGCCTTCTTTGAAGGAAGAGGAATCTGTTTTGGAACTGCTGCTCCGAAAATTGGCGCTTCGCGGAAAAAGTCGCGATACTCCATGACCAGTTGCTTGTCGAAGCTGTCCTGGTAGCCTTTAGAACACATCCACATCAAAACATGTTGTCGAATAGCAACACTGATTGCTGGTGGCAGAAGTACAATCCAATTATCTTCATCATGTACTATAGGATGACGTATGAGGTCATTATCGCCAAATTCTTGTTCTTTTAAAGCCTCCCGGCAATTAGGCTGAAATATAAATGGTGTAAGGTCTGCGGGTGAAATTCCAAGACGGACAAGCTCCTCATGCGAAAATGTAATTGCCTGCTTCAAAGTTCTTAAGCGAGCGGCTGAAGGAATTCGAATCGTACCTTTATCCTCACCCGACCCTTGACAATATCTTTCTAGACCTAACCGGTCAGCAATCTTATCGCTCACTCGTAATAGAGCATGAACCTGCCGTAATAACTGGATCGTATCTTGGTCGTCAGGTAGCGTTTCGATTACATTCAGAATCTTCTGCAGATAAAAATCGCTGCTTTCCCACGTACCCTCAAATATCCTTCTATTTCCGTATGGTGTTGTAACATTTGAAATAAATACGTCTTCGATCGGATCTTCCATCATAGAAAATGATGATGAACCAAGCTCTTGATTCAGAAGCAAGTCCAAATCACCAGTGCTTGGCTGACGGCTTCCCCGTGAGTAGGCGACGAAAAGCTTAACAAGCAATTCCAGACGGAGAGTGTTTGCATGAAATGCAGGGTCTGAAAGGAGACCAGCAACAATAGAAGCAGATTTTAAGGGATGAAAAGATTCAAGCTGTCTTTTCAATGAAGGCATCTCTTGAAAAATGCCAGAGATAGGCTGCAGAGACACACCCATATTCATCAATGTCCATGGGTCGAATGGAGTATTCTCTACGAATTCATCGAAGTCCATAATTCTCTAAACTCATTACTTCAGCTCTCCCTTGAATGCCTTATCCAAGATTGATGGCATCATAGCGTCGAGTTCGGTGGCTGTGTCTCCCTGGATACGCTTAAGGGAGTCAACCTGATGACACAATTGATTAAACCAAAGCTGTTGGTTAAAAGATGGCAAAGGAACTTCAATATTTTTAAGTGGCTCAAGTCCTAGGGTTCTGTTGCGACCAGCACCACCAGGAGATGCATCTTTTATTTTCTGAAAACCTTCGGGTGTCTGAAAATAGAAGAGTATAAACGAAGCGACAGCTACTCCATCTTTAGCAACACACGTAATAAATCTGTGAGAACCATATCTATCATTGTCTTCCTTTTTAGCAATAGCAATAGCCCCTTCCCAAGCAAAGACATTACTGAAAACAAGATCACCAGGTTCTATACGAAACAATTTCTTTGTTCCAACATCAGCACCAGTTATTGCTGGCTTATGAAATGTTCCTTTGCCAAATGATCTAATTCCTAACTCAGGGTACATACCTCTTGAAAAATCGATTATTACCGGTCTACGAACAATAGGGGCAATATCTCCCATTTTCATATACTTTGATTTTTTTAAAAGTATCGTAAATGAACTCATAAGCAATTGCTGATAATCACTAGTTATACTGTTTTTCAGAGACTTCACTTCACTGATTCTTGAAGTTAATGCATTAATATTGTTTACTATTTTTTGTTGCTCCAGTAACGAGGGGAGATGTATTGAAGCAGCAAGAAATTTTTCTTCCTTGAGGCGAACCCGGTTCGTTGTCCCTTCGCTGGCTGCTTTACAGAGATCAACAAAATCGGCACTCCTGCTGAGCCATCCAAGGTATTCTGGAATAATCCGCTGTGTATCAAGGTCGAACGACGGGAAATCGTTGCTGACGACAGCGCCATCAAGGGCTGATGGGACAATTCCGAATGCGCCATTACGAGCATCAATACGCGAAAGAATGAACTGTCCAGCTCGTACCACTGAGCGCCTAGGAGCTGCAATCTCAGAGCCGGCTGCTTCTCGACGGAGCACAACTCCCTTACCCCAGAGTTTTATAGTCACTTCCCGATAGGTGACATTTGGATCAATAAACGTTGATTCTCCTGATTTCCTGAGCATCTCTCCAAGTGTAATTGATGGCCAAGGCTTACTCACTGAATCCTCCAGCCAACACCTGTTGAATCTCTTTCATAATATCTAGAATCCGTTGTTCTTTCCGGACAATATCCTCCACTAGCTGTTCAGGCGGCAAATGCGTAAAGCCCTTAGTGTTATTGGGGTTTTTAATATCCAAGTTGTACCCGCTCGTAACAATCTTCTCTATTGGAATCCGCCAGGCGTGCTCGTTCTCTTCCCGGTTACACCACCATGAAAGGCAAGCTTCAAACTCCTCAAACTGGATTGGTCGAGTTTTGGAATAATTCTTCCGACCTTCTGGAAGTGGCTGCTCGTAGTACCATATTTCTTTTGTGGGGCAGCTACGGTCGAAGAATATTAGGTTTGTAGTAATTGGCGTATACGGGGCGAATACTCCGCTTGGCAGACGAACAATCGTATGCAAGTTGAAATCCTTGAGCAGACGTTCTTTTACTCGTCCACAGATGCCATCACCAAAAAGTACGCCATTGGGAACAACTACACCGGCCCTCCCAGGCTTAGGCTGTCGCTTCAGCTTGCGCATTATGAGCTGAAGGAAAAGGAGTGTCGTTTCCGATGTCTGCATTTCTGCCGGGAAGTTGTTGAGAATCCCCTTTTCTTCCTCACCGCCAAAAGGGGGATTGGTCAAAATCAGGTCTACTCGATCCTTGTCACCAATCTCGTTTAGTGGAAAGCGGAGGCTATTGTCAGGATCAATCTGAGGGTATTCCAAACCGTGCAGCAGCAGGTTCATCTGTACCAGCAGGTACGGCAACGGCTTGGCCTCACCACCATAGATACTGCTCGATTGAAGGACATTCCGATCTTCAACGGTCTTACATTGTTTTTCAAGATGACTGTACGCCTCAACCAGAAAGCCGCCTGTACCACAGGCAGGATCAAGAATAGTCTCTCCCAGCTTAGGATCAAGCACCTCAACCATGAAACGCACTACTGCTCGGGGCGTATAGAACTCACCAGCATCACCGGCAGCGTCCCGCATCTCCTTGAGCATTGATTCGTACAGATGGCTCAGGGTGTGGATCTCGTCTGATGAAGTAAAGTGAATGGCATTCACCTTGTTAATGACATCCCGCAACAGATAGCCATTTATCATCCGGTTGATAGTGCCTTTAAAGACCGTAGCAACTACATCACGCCGATCACCGCCATTGGTCCCCTGCAGACCACGCAAATAGGCAAACAGACCAGCCCCCTTTGTGCCATCAGGACGGTTTGTCTCATCATTATTCACAAAGGAAATCAGTTCATCACCAGTAATGCCATCTTCCCTGGCTGCCCAATCTCTCCAACGATAAGGAGCCTCAATGGTTGGCCTGAACTTTTCACCTGAGAGAACAGCCTCCTCTTCCCGAATTCGCTCCATATCATCAAGAAACTTGAGAAACATGATCCAGGTAAGGACTGGCAGGCGGTCTATATCGCCGGAAAGCCCCTTATCCTTACGCATGATGTCACGAGAGGATTTGACAATTGAGCCAAGCTGTTGGGCTGTAGTGAGAGGTTGAGTAGTTTTTACGGTGCGAGCCATGAGATTCCTTTGGGTATTGAAGGCTATTCTGTTTAGCGGGTCTTTGAGGTTACTTTCCAATGCCTTTGGATACAACTTGCCTGTATTGAATTGCTGAAATGAAAGCTCTGATTTGATCAATAAATACAAGTAAAGCTAGCAAAAGCATTGCCATGCGACACACTGAACCAACTAAATTTCCTTGTATTTTGTACTCAGCCATAACTAAGATGAAATTTTCGAGTGCCACACCTGATATAAACTTTTCTGATATGAATAGGATCAGAATAAAAGTAGCATTTAGAAGTATTTCTTTTTTAAGTGCACCTATTGATTCATGAGCCTGATCAATCTTGCATTCATTATATTTTTTGTATAACTCTGATAGTTTTTGATCGATATTGTCAGTGTAGGTAAAGAAAGCAAGTGAAAGCGTGGCAACAACAGTCACTAAAACTGGGAAGATTTGTAATACGCTTGAATATAGAGGCAAAACTATAGACTCATTAATGGCTATAGCCACCGCCGAAAAAATTACACAACCTATCAAACACCAAATTACCCTGAAAGTATTTCTATTCATCAGGATATCTCTCTAGTGCACGGTGTACCACTGAAACAAGCTGTAGCACGTCACTTTTGGGTATTTCTTTTGATTCAACTTCGATATCACCGTGAGCGGCTGTTGATGGCTCCGGCGTAGGTAGTTCCAAAGTGTCTGTGTTTTGGAAACTAGAGTAAGTTTTTTTACTGCCGCCCTGTTTCTTGCTTGTAATTTTCCAACTTCCTTCGCCCTCCGCAATATAGCTGATGTAATCGCCAACCGGTTCCGCTGGAACTGCGAGTTTTCCCGCATCATTTTTAAGAGCTATATCAATTTCATCCTGCTGAAAAATGTCCTTTAGATCTTCAAGGGCTTTTCTTGCTCGCTTATTTGCATCAAGGATGTTTGGAGAAATGAGCTTCAATTCTAGTGCGTAGATGTCGGTACTCTCATTAACAAGACTCCAAAACAGGTGCTCCTTCGTCCTTCCTTTGACAAAAACCTTGCAATTATATGCTTCAAAAATATCTTTTAAGAGGCCTGCTTGCAGAGCTGTTTCGATTTGTTCAGGTGTCCCAAATCTCCAGTTTTTCTCAATTACGATGTGCTGTGTCTCCGTATCAAAAATTGCAATGAGGCCAATCCAATCTTCCATGTGGCTCATAACGATATCACCTGGAACGTGTACGCCAGTTTCTGTTAATCGTCTTTTTGCAAGCTTGCCTATAATGTACCGTTCTGGTGGAAAATCTAATTCATGGTTCGGATAAACCCATTTGAACCCGACAAAGCTATATCCCACGCCGTTCTTTCGAAAGTTTTTGTCAGGCTCCCCTATGCCAAGTGATTTCACAACTGCTTTTCCTTTTGGCACTGGCATCGGTTCGGAGAAAAGCTGAACTTGAGCCTCCTCTACTATCGTATATCTGAGGACAAAAAAGGTGCGAGTAACATCTGTCTGTTCCATCAGAACCTCATTACGTTTAAATTATTTGTTCAACGGGACTGAGGCACTACTGACTTAATCGGTGTTTTCGATGGTTCGCCAATTCTTTACTGCAATATTGATTCCTCTACCCTTCGGCATAGCAAGCTTGAAAATACAAGGTACTGTGCCGCAACATATTGACTTGGGTTCATATTCAGAGTGTGGGCTTTGGGATTTCTAACGCCTTGGTAAACGCCCTGTAACATTTGAATAAACCCTTTTTGATCATTTCGGCCGGATTCAGTATCAAGAGTTGAGACGACGAGAAGCGGTCTTTGAAGTGAAAACGTTTCCGTTATAAGCTCAGCTCCGTCCTTATCAAGACCTGTACGCTCTCTTATAAGATCGAAAACTGTTACCACTGAATTCAAAACTGATTCTCTAAAGTGCCCAGTTTTGAAGTGGGCATAAGAAGAAACCACCACCCTTGGATGAAGTAGATCCAAGATAGAGTAGCTAATATCCGAATATGGTTGTGCTGAAAAATAATCATCAACTGCATTCTCAAGCTTCGGTATGAGATCTTCGACAATCTTCCAAAGTGCTTGATAGTCCCCTGTTGCGATCAATTGCTCAATTTCACCAAAAACTGAAGCCTCAAGGCCAACTGGCCATATTCGCTCAATATCTGATAGCGATCTTGTTAGAACACTTGTAAGCGAAGCTGTCGCAAAGCCTTCACCCTCTTGGAAATGAGCATCTATCAGTTCTCTGGTGTTTGCATTGAGTGCTCTAAGCACTCTATTTAAGCCAATGTACTTTTGAATCATTATTATTTTCTCTTTTGGATAACTCGTTATTGCCCAGTTCACGTGCGCGTGCGCGTGAACTGGTGATCTTCCCAAATGGGATATTTTGTCTGTGAACATTAAAACGATACATCAGTTGAGTCAGTTCAGCAAAACGGTCACCTCAAAACACATTTTTCCAACATCACACCTCTTAATATCCGAATCAAATTCGTGCCAATCCAACTTGATCATGACATCCGTATTCCTTTGAATCAAAATCCAGCGTAAAGCAACGTCTGCAGCTCATTTACTGCTTCCCGCAGCTGTTCTGCTCCGCCGAAGTAGTTGGCAATCTCAATCACATTCCCCCGCTCCGAAATGGGCGGTACTTTCAGGATATCTGGTACAACAAACTGAGCCGTGCCGTGCTGGGCATATTTCTCAAGCAATTCTTCCAGAATAGCCTTGGCCTCGGGGCTGTAATGATCAAAGAAATCTTTCCGATCATGTTTCAGGCGTTCAGCACGTTCTCTACGTGTGCGGAGTGGGGCGTTAAAGGCCAAGTGACAGAGTAGGTCGAAAGGATCGGCCTCTGGTTGCCCTACTGATTCAGCCAGCTCATTGAAGTTGATCCCCCGATCTTCCAGTTGCTGGATCACCTCTGCCCGTTCCTTGGGATTGGCCCATTGCTCACGCATTCTAATAGCACCAGTAAAGAGCGTGCGAACCTTATCTGCGGCGTAATCGCTGAATTTAACAACCCGTAGTTGTTTGCCATCTGGATCAAGCTCGTAGACCAAATGAGCGGCTATTGACACCTGTCCGCCATCAAAGAAGTACTTACGTGGTTCCTTTTCATCATCACCAAAGTCAACATCTGGTGGGCCGTAATCATCTTCAACACCACCGTCTCCGATAACAGGAGCTTCCTCGGTTATTTCGGTCTCGTAGGTCTTGCCGGTCTCATCAATCTTTTCTTCCGAAACCAGAGCGGGATCACCATCAAAGTTCTTGTCGGCAAACTGTCTGGTGGCACTGCCCGTGTAGTCAAGGATACTGAACCAGAGCTTCCCGTAATCATCCCGGACCCGAGTGCCTCTGCCTATAATCTGCTTGAAGTCGGACATGGAACCGACCACACGGGCAAGAGCGACGTTTTTACAGGTAGGAGCATCAACACCTGTGGTCAGCATTTGTGAAGTTGTCAGGATGACCGGTGTTTCGGTTTCTAGCTCTTGGAAGCGCCCCAAATGTCCCCGCCCAATATCACCTTCATTGGAAGTTACCCGACAGACGTAATCAGGGTATTTACTGACTAAATCCTGATTAAGGTTGGCAATTGCGCGACGCATTTCATCGGCGTGATCCTGGTCAACGCAGAAAACGATGGTCTTGGCAAAGCGGTCCGTCTTTCTCAGAAAATCAGTCAGGTGTTGTGCTATGGCCTCGGTTCGTGCCTTTAAGGCAACGACCCGTTCAAAGTCCTTGGTTTGGTATTCATCATCGGGGATCTCTCTACCATAACGGTCAAGCTCCCCCTTGCTGGGACGCCAACCAGCTGCATCATAATCGGTAATTATCCGGTGGACTCGATAGGGGGCAAGAAAGCCGTCTTCTATACCTTGGCGCAAGCTGTACTGGTAGATCGGGTTTCCGAAGTAGAGATAGGTATCACGGTTGTCTTCACGCAATGGTGTGGCAGTCATGCCCAGTTGATAAGCAGGGCTGAAGTATTCAAGTATCTCGCGCCAGTTGCTACTGTCGCGGGCGCTCCCCCGGTGGCATTCGTCTACAATGATGAAATCAAAGAAGTCGGGCTTGTATTCCTTGTAAAGCCCTGGCCGGCGTTCATCCTTGGCCAATGACTGATAGATGGCGAAATACATCTCCCGGCTTTTATTTGCTTCGCCGCCTTCGATCTTCCAGCGTGCATCACCGAAGGGAGCAAAGATTTTGTCCTTGGGATCATCCACCAGAATGTTTCGATCCGCCAGGAAGAGAATCTTGGGACGACGATGCTCACCAGTAGCGTTCCAGCGGGCACTCCAAAGTTTCCAGCAAATTTGGAACGCCACCACTGTTTTACCTGTACCGGTTGCCATAGTGAGCAGATTACGCTTCTTACCCTGCAATACCGATTGCACAACCCGGTTAATGGCAATTTCCTGATAGTAGCGCGGGCTTTTACCGCTATGGTGATAGTAAGGGGAGAGTAGCCGTTGCGAGGCTTCTGCGGTGATCGTCTGGCCGCCATGCAACCGATTCCAGAGCTCTTCAGGTGAAGGGAATTGAGAAACTAGGCGTTCTTGTCCGGAGAGGTAATCAAACTCAACAATCTCTTTGCCGTTGGTTGCATACGCAAATTTTAGTCCCAGAATTTCAGCATACTCTTTGGCCTGTTGCAGGCCGTCGCCAGCAGAGAGGTAATCGGCCTTTGCCTCGACAACTGCTATCAGAAAGTCACGCGTATAACGCAACAGATAGTCTGCACGTTTTTGAGGCCTCCGCTTGACCTTATTACCGGCCAACACAATTCGGCCATCAGTGAAGGTAATCTGCTCGTTGATCCGGTGGGGCTCGCTGTCCCAACCAGATTCAATCAGCTTAGGAAGGACATGTTTTCGACAGGTATCGGCCTCGTTTGCCATATAACACGCACCTATGGGCAACCAGTGATGGAAACGCTACGTGTGGCAGCTAAGCGCTATTCATAGCAGAGAGCGGCCAGAATTGCCATAGAGCACATTAATAACACGGCTATCCCCTCAGGCATGTTTCACACAACAAAGCACAGCTTGTTAAGCGGCGCTGGCATGTATCGCTCTTGACCAGATGCCTGCTTGTGAGGAGGATGCTGCCGCTGGCTCGGGTTTCTGCATGCCCAGAAAGCTATCGAACCGTTAATCCGATAGTCCCGCAAGCATTCCTTTTAACGCATTCATTACCAACTGCTTCGGGGCTGGCTCAAGATGGCGAATCTGATCAAAGACGTGGCTTAACTCGTGGTCAAAGGCTTTGTCGGCAGGAGTTTCTGGCAGGAGTAGGAAATCAGGGAATTCAAGGCCCAATGCCTTGGCAATGGTGTGAAAGCAGTAAATCGACGCATTGACCTTACCACGCTCGATCTCACTGATGTAGGTAGGATGGAGATTGGACAGCTCCGCCAAGCGCTCCTGCGACAACCTGAGCTCTTTGCGACGCATTCTGATGATACTGCCGATAGCAATAAGAAATTCTTGTGATTCCATGAGGGTGCAACATAGGCGAAACCTAAAAAAATGTAATAGGCGATTGGCGTCATTAGCAGCCCTACTCCTTGACAATTTAGGCTATATCTGAAATATGATGATGTAATTTAGCCTAAATCTAAAACTGGAGGGCTCCATGAGAATCTGTCTTATGCTTGTAGCGCTACTGATGACAACCATCATGGGTGGCTGTGTGGCAACACCGGTGGTGGTGGACAACGGTACTCAAAGCAGGGTTCTTGTGCCGTGTACGAATGATGCACTCTGCGTTCGCAATACCTATGAAGTAGCAAAAGATGTCTGGTGCCCACCCAATTGCCTGCCAGGTGATGTTGCCTGCCGCCGTGACTACCCGGTCTCCTACCGTTCTAAAAACTGGGAATACGAAACAAATCGCGTCGAGTACATTTACATGCCCCGCAACTTGGTGGTGCAATAATGGAGGGGCGCATGAGAGTATTCGGCATTGGAGCAGCCCTGTTGCTTGCGACAACCTTAAGCGGCTGCATGGCAACCACAACCAATTATCCGACTAGCCCGGCAGCAGGGACCACTCCTGCGGGTGAAGTTACCACCCTGCAACCAGGGCAACGCTATATTGTGAGCGAACCGATCAGTGTCCAGGATAGTGGTAGTACTGTAGGACGCTTTAACGCACGTATGATTTTCTTAGCGGATCAAATCGAGCGGAACGCAGATCGCAAGAGCCTTTCCAATACATTCATCGTGACCAGCTTCGTTAACCTGAACCGTCTCTCCGAAACGACACCTTTTGGTCGTCTGGTTGCAGAAAACATTATCCACGAGTTGCAGGTACGTAAATGGCAGGTCTTTGAGGTCCGTCTGACCAAGGACATCGTCATCAACGAGACTGGCGAGTTCTCGTTAAGCCGTGACATCAAGAAGCTGCGGGATCAGTACAAGATCGGCGGCATCGTGACTGGCACCTACTCCGTTTCAGGCGGTCATGTGATCGTTAACAGCAGGGTGGTTGACATCAATACCGGGCTTGTCGTGTCATCAGGCCAGATACATCTGCCGGTGAACTGGTTTACCGATGAATTGCTACTCAATGACGACCACCTTAGAACCATGAAGGTGGTTGGTGATACTCCCTATAGCTGCCGTGAAGTTGGCACCTGCACAAGTGCAGATGCAACAGCTGCACCTGTCAAGATCAACGGAGTGGTACGTTGATTAGCCGCCTATTTGTACTACTGGCAGGTGTATGCCTGCTGAACGGTTGCGTCACTGACGTGGTCTATGGCCCGTGCCACGGCAAGACTCTCCCCCAGCTATTGGATGCCACTGAACTCAAGCCCTTGTTCCAGGAGATGGCCTATGAGCTATGCACGGACAGCTGCACTGACTGCGCAACTCGTTCCCCTGACGGTAAACTGACCATAGCGCCTAAAGCCTGTGGCCTTGAAGAGATCAAGCGCCAGACAGTGCTTGTGACCGATTTCGTGGACCTCAAGTCGTATGTGCCGGGGGACTCGGGTCTGCTGATGGGCGAAATGATGCGAGGGAGCCTGAATCAGGTCTGCTGCTACAAAATCGTCCAGGCCGAGTTCGGCAGGTATTTCAAGCTTAACGAGAACGGATTGGTTTCTCTGACACGGCGAGTCAGTGAAATAAAGAAAGATGAATATCCACAGCCCGAAGCTGTGGTTGGGACATATAACTACCTCAACAACAGCAAGGTTGTGCTCTTTGTGCGACGGATCAACA
Source organism: Geobacter sp. UBA5730 (assembly GCA_002419465.1). Classification (GTDB taxonomy): domain Bacteria; phylum Desulfobacterota; class Desulfuromonadia; order Geobacterales; family Pseudopelobacteraceae; genus Trichlorobacter. Next base: position 112,918 of record DIGE01000002.1, read on the forward strand.
CGACCACCGGCCATGTCACAAAAATGGTCACACGTGAGCTTGATTACTCCTGTGTGGGCCGGAAAGTCGTGTACGGTGTGAAGTGAAAATCAGGGGGTCGCTGCTACTACTGCTGATGATGGTAATGACAGGAGGATGTGCCGCTATTCCAATAGCTGGTAATAGCGGCAATCTCCCGCCAGTAATGTCGATGGAAGAACTCAACCAGCCCTACACAAAAATAGGCCGGATTCAAGTCACCCGTAAGGTTTACTTCTCTGACTATGCCGCACCACCCCAGTTGCATGAATGGGCAACACAGGCATTACGTGAAGAAGCAGGCAAGCTGAATGCTGATGCCGTCATCCTACCTGAAGTCACCAGCAAACAACTCGACATCGTCGTTTTCCCCGCATTCCCTGCCACAGAATATCGCGCCATAGGGGTTGCTATCAGGTTTGGGAAATAGGCATTTAGAAGCATAGGGCCTCCAAAACAAGGCCCCTTCGCCTTAAAACATTTTTACGCCTTACAACACGCCAAACATGCTAAAATTGGCAATTCCCAGCCCTAATTTGCAGCTTAAGCCAGCCTTGGAACTGTTGTTGCCTGTTCTTGAACAATTCGAGGCACGCCATTTACTACCATAAGAATCAATCGCTGCTTGGCACACACGTCGGCTAAATCCTTCAATAGGGCTGACAGGTCTACTTTGAAGCTGATGGCGTTGTCTTGCCCATGTGATTGCAGTGCTGATGGTTCTGAACAACCAACTGCATCCGTTGCCACTGGTGGATGTATCGAGCCCATAGTAGGCCTCCCAGCACTATCGTAAGCGGTGCTTGTCAGACTCTTACCCAAAGCCTCCTGTAGTTGACTTTTACCAGGATCTTTACCTTGAAAGTGAACCGTTCCACTTGAGGGCCACCAGTTAAGAATGCCACCACGACTGGAACGGAAAACCCACTTGTCACCTTGCTGTTCCCAATCTCCTGAAATCGTGGCCGATACAACCAACCATTTAAGATCCTCTATAGAACCATAATATTTTAATTTCATACATTATCTCCTGATGATCAGGCTTAGGCCTGAACAATTGATTTAGTGCCTGGCCATACAATATAGCCAGTGTGCTTGTAATACTGCCAATCTGAGGAGGGGTAGTAGGCTGATAGAGCCATCCGCCCCATTCAGAACAATTCCCGACACACATTGAGTACTTTTCAGACTATGTCGTGCCACTGCGGCAACGATCAGGTTCTGAAAACAAGCGTACCCCAACACAGCATAAGCCTCAAAGCTCGTCAGACAAGCCACTTTCCCCAAGTAGCTTGATTCTGTCAAAGTTCTGATGTCGAATCTGCTTTAAGCAATACCCTATCACTCCATCATCCCATGGGACAGTAACGTCAATGCCTTTAGCATTAAAGACATGCAACTTATTGCCGTGGTATATTTTTGCTGCACACGTTTCGATTATGTCCTCTAATTCATGTTGCCTGAAATCATTGAATCTGTAGCTTGGCTTCAAGAGCAGATGAAGGTGCAAGTCATTTTTGGAAATGCCGCTTTTATGATTTTCAACAAAAGCAAATCCTTCGATAAACTCACCTTTAGCAATGCAACTCCTACCAAATATTTTTCTATTTACCCATCTCAACAGCATGCTTGTGTACTTACAACACTTTTCCATGCTAATATTAATTGCGAACGTTATGGTTATGAAATGAGAATATGGCTTGTTGTCATAAATAAATTTACTGAATTGTGCACCTATACCGTCACCATAATTTAAGTTATCACTATTTTCTCGTGTTGTAGGATTTAACGATCTAATATTTGATGATTTAATAACGTTATTTAATTTATATTCATTCATGTACATACCATATAATTAATTATTATTATTATTGATATATTTGATATAGCTCTACCATCAAGACAGTATAAATCTGACTCGTTTTAACGCATATTTATTGTAGTCCGCACGACCTAACCGCAATACGAGAAAGAGTCATTTTGTGTGCGTTCCATATGTGATTGATATTTACAGTTTTGCAATTTGGCACCCGCGCCGCCTTATCCAGCATCAAACATGCATTCATTTATAAATTATGATTTTCAGTTTTGGGCCGTTGCCTCCCTCTCTCAGGCGTCTGAAGGCACCCGAGAGAGGGAGCATTATCAAAGCTCAAACTCAAGCTGAGCATGGGCCGGAGATAGCCTGCCAGGCCCCCTTGACTTCCGCGCCTTGTCCACAGACTTATCGAGAGTGCAGACTCGCACACCAAGCTTGGCAGCCTCATGCTTGCGAACACGGTCATATTCACACGATGTCAGACAAGAAAGGCGCTTGACAACAGCCTCATCGCCTGAATTATCAGGAACTGACGGCAATAAAGTCTGATGCCCACCACGTAAGCTACCAAGTCCTCGATTGACCGTTTCTGACAACGCCTTGCACTTTTTTTCATAAGCTGTTTTGTCTTTAGCAGTCTTACTTTTGAGAGCCCATTTTTCTGGTTTAATACAGTCAATATGACCAAAAAATCCAACTTGTGGTTTAACTACACTAAGAACGTAAAAGTGTTTACCGTCCACTAAATGAAATTTTTCATCTGCGACCACATCATCTTCATTTAGCCGAATGCTACTCACCTTAAACGCTTTTTCCACAAACCTATCGATATACTTTTTCATTATTAGATTTCCTCTCTTGTTTTTAACCACTTTTCTAGCAATTCACGAGAATACCCAACGGCTCCAGAACTAAGCCTGATTTTAGGAGGAAAGCCTGAAGTAGGATCACGAGACAACCGCCAACATTGCGTGCGACTTAGACCTGTCACGACTGGAAGATCACGAGGCCTAATTATCTCGCAATGAGCAACACTCCTTGCTTGTGTGCCCTTGCAAGACTGGACACCGCCTTGCCCCCTCGCTAAAAAACTCGTGTTACTGGGAAGCCCAAGGTATTCGACAATTAATCTGATGTTCTCTGAATCAGCCAATAGGTTGGCAACCAAACGACCAACAAATAACTCAATTTTCACGAGATCATCAACATCATCCGACTCATCAACATGAACGCCTTTACCAGGACTTGCTCTCGACAATTGCCCATTTAAAAATGTCATTTTTGCACTAGGTTTCTTTGGCATAAAAGCCCCCTAAAGTTGATCTGGAGGCTATTTACAGTTTTGATTTCTAGTGCTTTTTGTGAACATGTGGGTTCTAAATATTCAAATATTTTTATACAAAAAAATCACTCTATTATGCGGGTGATAAATAATGAAATTTATAGCTTGACCATCAATGCGCCGAATTGCTCGTATGCGGGTGTTAATTATTGAAATCAATCCGCAACGCAAATATAGTGCTGCATAAGCAAGAGACGACCAAGCCTGACAACACTATGACCCATACTGATGAGAGGTGAGTTGTGCGAAAATCTGACGGAAGGCGACTGGATGAAAAAGATCAGTACAAGCGGCGCAAAAAAATCATTCAATTGCGTCAAAAAGGAAAAAACAATAAAGAAATTTCTGAATTGGTAGGGTGCTGTCCAACGCATGTAAGCACTATTTGGCAAAAATATGTAAAAGCGAAGTATGACGAAGAAGTTCTTAAACCTGGGGCTAGGGGGCGCAAGGAAGGCGATAAACGGCGTTTATCGCCTGATCATGAAAAAATAATAAAAAATATTTTACTAAAAAAGGAACCTACGAATTACAACATTAATTACTATTTTTGGAGTAGAAAGGCTATCAAGATCATAATAAAAAAAGAAATTGGTATTGTTATACCAATTAGACTAGTAACTGATTACATAAAAAGATGGGGATTAAGCGTACAAAAGCCAATTAAATCAAGACAAATAAATTTTGATAACGAATACTTAAACTGGCTAAAGTATGATTACAAATTAATTTTAAAAGAAACTAAAAAAAACAAGCAAGAGATTGTTTGGATTAGCACGTGCTTTGTTGGCGGTGAATTTTTTAACGATCCAATACAACCAGTTAAATCAGTTCACAAGGCAATAATTTTATCAGCTACTACCAACCATGGAGATATTAGATTTTTGTTATACAAAAAGAGGCTAGCTGAAGTTGATTTACGTCATTTTATAAAACTACTCCATGCTGACATAGGCAAGAAACTATATTTAATATTCTATGATAAATATTTAAATAAATTTATAAACATTAAACTAGGAACACAATCTACTAAGAAAAACATTGAATTGTTATTTTTAGATTTTAGTAGCACTAGCAAATTATAATTTAATTATTGATAACAACTTTAACTCAAGCCTCTTTAATGCTTCAGTTTTTTCACTATCGTATTTATGTCTATTATATACTTTTACAATTCCAATTTTTTTGTGACCTAGTACTGCATCATTAATTTCGTCTGAGCAGCCCAACATTGCAAGAAATGTAGAAACCGTCCTTCTTAAATCGTGTGGAGTGAATCTCTCTATTTTTATTTTTTTATTTTCAAATTGTCTTTCATATTTTTTAAAGCTCCTTCTTAATGCAAGTGCTACAGCATTATTTTTTATATGCGTATATATAGCATTACCATTTGCATCAAACTTATTTGTAGGAGAACAAAAATAAAATCCATTGGTTGGTACGCCCAATATATCCATAACAGTATCAGTCAAATAAACCCTATGTATTGTTTTACTTTTCGAACGTTCAGCAGGGATAGTCCACCATCTTCCAACAACCTCATCTGCCGTCATGCCACAAACTTCACCAACACGCTGCCCAGTTAACAGCAATATTTTTACAACTCTCTTGATATCTTCGCTCATAGCCGCATCTGGCAATGCATTTGTCCAGAGCTCTCGAACCTCTTCCTCTGTCAGTACACGTGTCCTTGACTCAACCTTAACTGGTGAGCGCACCCCTAGAAAGGGAGAACGCTCCAAAACATCCTTTTCAACCGCAAAATTGTAAACTTTCCGCATCAGACTAAGTAGATTTTGACATAAGGCAGGACGGTCAGTATAACGGTCAAGCAACTCAACACAATCTCGTTTTCTGATATCAGCAGCTTTTATCTTACCCCACACTGGCTCAACATTAGCCCTAAACAAGCGCTGATCTTCAGAGCACGACGACTCGCGCTTGTTAAGCTTTGCATGACGACGCATGTAATCCTCAAAAAGCTCGATTACTGTCGGTGCGCTACGTCTTTCTATTGCTGCCTGTTCAGCTGAGGCTATAGGGTCAATACCATTCTTAACTGCCTTGCGAGCATCCTCAAATTTTGTACGCGCAGTTTCCAGTGTTACTTCTGGGTATTGGCCCAAGTTGAGACAACGCCTCTTGCCCTCAAAAGCATACAAGTAAAGCCAAGTCTTGAAGCCAGATGGCATGACACGGATCGTAAACCCGTTGCCCTCACTTCTGCGATATTCACTTGACTCTGGCCTTAGCTTCCGAATCATGGTATCGGTAAAAACAAATTTCGCCCTGCTCATATTCGTATCCCGTGTTGTATTCGTGTTGTAATAATGTTGTAATAAATCATCGTGCTTGACTGATATCACATGAAACAAATCGAAACAATAATTTGTTTATCGTATTAATTTTTATAGTTTTTTTAGGTTTGATTGGAACAAATCGAAACAACATGAATCCTTGTTTTTACAAATTCGTAATCAGTAGGTCAGCGGTTCGATTCCGCTAAGTGGCTCCAGACTTCAAAACAGCCCCACATCTCTCGGTGTGGGGGCTGTTTATGAGAGTCTTTTTTACTGACCGCAACGGAGGAGCATGCCATGGTTACCCTGAACGACCATTCCCTTTTGCGC
>DIGE01000003.1 GCA_002419465.1 Geobacter sp. UBA5730
CGGGAGCAGTTGGACCCCCAGAAGAGCGTGGCCGAGAACGTGGGGGAAGGCAACGACACCCTGGTGATCGGCGGTAAATCCCGTCATATCATCGGTTATCTGCAGGATTTTCTGTTTTCACCGGAGCGTGCCCGTTCGCCGGTCAGCATCCTGTCCGGCGGTGAGCGCAACCGCTTGCTGCTGGCCAAGCTGTTCACCCGGCCGGGCAACGTGCTGGTGCTGGACGAGCCGACCAACGACCTGGATGTCGAGACCCTGGACCTGCTGGAAGATCTGCTGGTGGAGTACTCCGGCACCCTGCTGGTGGTCAGCCATGACCGGGATTTTTTGAACAACGTGGTCAGCTCCACCCTCTCCCTTGAGCCGGACGGCACGGTGCGGGAGGCGGTGGGGGGCTATGACGACTGGCTGCGGGAGAAGCTGGCCGAGGCCAGCCCGGTGTCGGCCGCAAAACCCGCAGCGGAAAAGGGCAAACCCCAGAAGGAACGGCCCCGCAAACTGTCCTTCAAGGAAGAGCGGGAACTGGAGGCGCTGCCGGACCGGATCGCCTCCCTTGAGCAGGAACAGGAACAGATTCATGGCACCCTGGCGGACCCGGAATTCTATAAAAATGCCGGGCCTGAGGTGGTCACCCTCAATGCCCGGCTGGAAGAGCTGGATGCTGAGTTATTAGCTGCGTATGAGCGTTGGGAGCAGCTGGAGGGGCTGCGCTAACCGTACTTCAATTGTTTCATCGAGTTGTCTCTACGCCAGAAAGCGGCAGCCAGTAGGCTGCCGCTTTCTGTAGTTAGTGCTCGACAAATATCGCTATTTTGCTATAGTAAAGGCATGAAAAAGGCCTGGACGGTTGAATTTCTGAATAATGCTGTTGAAGCAGAATTCCTGGCAGTTCCCAAGGACATTCAGGCCCGTCTGGTGCGGATCACTGAACTGATAGAATCCCACGGACTTGAAAATCTTGGTATGCCGTATGTGCGGCATCTGCAAGACAAACTGTGGGAAATTCGCGGCAAAGGCGCCACTGGCATAGCTCGTGCCCTGTATGTAACGGTGGTCGGCAGGCGAGTTGTGATTGTGCGGGTATTTGTGAAGAAAAGCCAGAAGACGCCGCCGGGGGAAATCGCCTTGGCGTTGTCCAGAGTAAAGGAGATTAATCATGGGTAGAAAAATGTCAGAATTGAAACAGGAGCTGCTCCAGGATGCCGAGTTTCAGAGTGAATATATCCAACTTGAAGACGAATTTGCGTTGGCGGCTCAGTTGATTGAAGCTAGGAAACGAGCGCACCTGACCCAGGAGGATGTTGCCAAACGGATGGGTACAACCCAGTCGGTGGTGGCACGGCTGGAATCGGGACACCCTCTGCCCAGCCTGCGTTCTTTAAAGCGCTATGCCCAAGCGGTTAACGGCAAGGTAGAAATCAGGGTGGCGTAAACAGGGACCTGTAAATGATTTCTCGGTCATGTGTATTGACGAAATTGTTCAGGCGGCTGTTAAATTGAAAACAGCACAGAAATAGATTCTTCTGAAAAAACAGCCGGCCATGAGGGTAACGCCCCATGACCGGCTGTTGTGCATTTGTGACTTGCTGAATTAAAGGCTGAAGCGGGCCACCATCTGCTGCAGTTCGGTGGCCGAACCGGCCAGCTGGTTGGCGGAGGTGCGGGTTTCTTCTGCCCCGCTGGCTGCCTCGCTGATCACGCTGGTGATATGGTGCATGTTTTCGGAGATGCCGGAGGTGCTGGAGGATTGCAGGTCAGCTGCCTGGGCCACCTGGGCCACATGCTGCTGCAGCACGCCGATCTTCTGGCGGATGGAGATGATCGCCTCGCAGGAGAGCCGCGCCCCTTCCCCTCCCTCATGGACTTGGGTTGAGCTTTGCTCCATGGCTGAAACTACGGTTTTGACATCGTTTTGCAGGGCAGTGATGATGGTCTGAATCTCGCGGGTAGCGGTGGTGGTCCGCTCTGCCAGGTTGCGGACCTCGTCGGCTACCACGGCGAAGCCGCGGCCATGCTCACCGGCCCGGGCCGCCTCGATGGCGGCGTTTAAGGCCAGCAGGTTGGTCTGATCGGCAATATCCCCAATGGTTTCGAGAATATCGCCAATCCTGGTGGAGGTATCCCCCAGAGATTTGACTGCCTCGGTGGTCTCGCCGATCTGGGTCTCAATACTGGCCATGGTGTTGGCCATGGTGGCAATCACCTGCTCGCCGTTGCTGGAGACCTGCTCGGCATCGGTGGCCATGCTGGACATCTCCGAGCAGCTGCGGGAGATGTCGGCGCTGGCCGTTGCCATCTGTTCCACCGAATCGCTGGCCGAACGTGATTGGCTGGCCGCCCGTTCGGTGCCCTGGGCGATGGTGCCGGCCGTTGACAGCAGATGCCCTGAGGCGCTGGTGACCTGGCTGGAGGTGGTCTGGATGCCGGAGATCATGCCGCGCATGGCGGTCTGCAGGGCGTCGATGGTGCGGATGATGGTACTGATCTCGTTGTTGCGTTTGGCAGAGATCGTCTGGCGGAGATTGCCCTGCGTCATGTTGGTGAGGTAGGCGATGATCCGTTGCAGGGCGTCGTTGACTGACCAGAACAGCAGCCCGCCGAAGAAGGCACCGGCAGAGACGAAGGCGCTGGTGGCGATGATTGCCACGCCTAACGAGGTGGTACGGCCGGCGCCAACGGCAAAGACGATGCAGAGACTGTAACAGAAACAGAGCAGATAAATGCGGGTCTTGATCTTGAGGTGCAGATAAAGGTTGAGTATGGATTTCATGGTACCTGGCTCCAACGGCTATTTTTTACTGCTGGTCGCGTCGACCAGTTTGACTACATCCTCAGATATATCAAGAGCTTCAACACCACTGCCCAGGTAGATCAGTTCGCGTTTCACCACCACCGCCGAGAGTCCTTTGAGTTTGCCGAGGGCGGTTGCGGCCTGTTCGACTGCGGCCAGCAATTCTTTGGTCAGTTTTTCCTGGGTCTCCATCATCCCTTTTTCGGCGTTCATGCCAAATTTCTGGAACTCTTCGACTTTTTTCTGAAAATCCCTGGCCTTGGCCTCCCGTTGTGGCGGGGAAAGGGTCGGTAGTTGACGCTCAATATCGGCCTTGGTCTTTTCCAGTTGGCGTTTTTTCGCATCCACCTGCTTCTGGAGCTTGCTCTGCTGCGCCTTGATCTTGGCTTGGGCGGCTTTGCCCAGGGCGCTTTCCATTGAAATCCGGTTGATATCCACCAGGCCCAGCCTGGCGGTGGTCGTCGTCGTGGCTGCGGGGGGCATCGGTTGCAGGGCCGGTAGCAGGGTCAGCTGGGGTGGGCCGGAATTGGTTGCGGCTGCCGGAGGCTGTTCGGCGGCATGGGGGTTGGCCGTAAGGCCGATAAGTAATGCACTGGCACAGAGCAAAGACAACACAAGTCGTTTCATGGCCTGCCTTTCAGGATACGTAATGAGGCTTTATAGCCTATTTTAACCCGACGTTCCAGAGTAACCTGCTGAGCAATCATCAATTTTAAACGGTCCACCAATCTGATAACTAGAGTTGTTGCTGAAAGTTAATGTTTTTTGAACAACTTGGCACCGTTGATGCTCCGTTGAGGGCAAAGGTTTTGTTGTCCGATTCGCAGTACAACCATAGGAAGTTCGCGATGTTGATGTTCTGGATTCAGTTTGTCTTGGTGCTTGGTGCAGCGTTTATCTGCTTTTTTGCCTGAGCAATCTACCCCCTCCCCGGTAGTGCTGGCAAAGAGTGCTCCGGTCAGGTACAATCAACCAACCCGCAGTTATGAACCAGCCACCGATCAGGAGCATCCATGGGACTCTTTCTTGATCTGTTTGAACGTCTTGGTCTATTTGCCATCCTGTTTATATTTCTGATCCGCTTCAAGGCCTTCAAACGTCTACTGACCGGTGTTGCCAGCAATCGCGACAAGCTGGTGCTGTCGCTGCTCTTTGGCGGAGCCGGTATTGTCGCAACCTATGGCGGTTTTGCCTTTCATGGTGCCATTGCCAACCTGCGAGGGGTTGCGGTGGCCCTGGGCGGCATTCTTGGCGGCCCGCTGGTGGGGCTGGCGGCCGGGCTGGTTGCCGGGATTCACCGCTATGCCTTTGACATAAACGGCCTGACCGCCCTCTCCTGTGGCATAGCCACGGTTTTGCAAGGGGGGTTGGCGGCCTGGCTTTACCATCGCCTGCAGCGGCGGGAATACGACATACTGGCAGCCTTTGCCGTCGGTGCTATCAATGAATGCCTCAAGATGCTGCTGATCCTGCTGTTGGCCCGCCCCTTCAGTTCAGCCGTTAACCTCGTAACCGTACTGGCCTTTCCCTCTATCCTGGTCAACGGGCTGGGGATTGCCGTCTTTATCCAACTGATCTCCAGTGTCTTTCGCGAACAGCAGCTGGCCAAGGCGGAACAGGCCCAGACAACCCTTGCAATCACCTTCAGAACCCTTCCGTTTTTACGCAACGGCCTGACCACTGAGTCTGCGCAGCAGACCGCTGCGATCATCAGGGAGATGGCCGGTATCGATGCTGTGCTGATTGCCGGTGAACAGCAGGTGCTGGCCTATGATGGCCCGGGGCTGAGCAGTAACGGCACGCCTGACGGACTGGCAAGTCTTGCCGTGATCCGGCAGGTCTATGATTCCGGCCAGGCAGTGCTGGCCATGACCAGTGGCGAGGTAGGCTGTGCCGCTGTCGGGTGCGGTCTGCGCTCCGCCGTAGTGGTGCCGCTGAAAAAACAGGATCAGATTATCGGCGTACTGGGCCTGTTCAGGGCTGCTGAACAGGGTATAACCGCACTGGACCAGGAGCTGGCAACCGGCCTGTCACTGCTGTTTGCCAACCAGCTTGAGCTGGGTGAGATCGAAAATCATCGCCGTCTGGCTGCCGCAGCCGAGATCAAGGCGCTGCAGGCCCAGATCAACCCGCATTTCCTGTTTAATGCCATCTCCACCATCATCAGCTATACCCGCACCGAACCGGCAAAAGCGTCCAATCTGCTGGTCAAGTTGGCGGATTTTTTCAGAAATAGCACCGCCACCACCGACCGTGAAGTGCCGTTGTCGGTTGAACTGGAACATTGTGAGGCCTATCTGGCCATTGAAAAGGCCCGTTTTGAAGAGCGGATTCAGATGCAGTATGCGGTTGATGACGACACCCTCTGCTGCCCGGTACCACCGTTGATCCTCCAGCCGCTGGTGGAAAACAGTATCCGCCACGGTATCCTGCCCCGTGAGGGGGGCGGTGAAATCACGATCAGCGCCCGTAAAGAGGATCAGGAGCTCTATATCAGGATTGAGGACAATGGTGTCGGCATGGATCAGGAAAAACTGTCCAGCCTGTTCAACGAACAACAGGCCGGCGGCAGCGTGCGGGAAGGGCTGGGGATCGCCCTGAAAAATGTGAATGCCCGCCTGGTGGCGCTTTATGGCCGGGATCGGGCACTGCAGATTGAAAGCGAACCGGGGGTCGGCACCGTAATCTCTTTTTCCATACCGGTGGCCGCATGAAACTGACGGTCTTTCTGATTGATGATGAGGCACCGGCACGGCGCGAACTGCGCTTTTTGCTGGAGCAGCTGGGTGATATTGAGATCGTCGGCGAGGCAGCTACGGCAGCGGAGGGGTTGCGCCTGCTGCGCCAATTAAAGCCGCAGCTACTGTTTCTGGATATCCAGATGCCGGGCTTGACCGGTATCGAGCTCTCCCAGATCCTGCAGGAACTGCCGGAACGCCCGCTGATCGTTTTTTCCACGGCCTATAGCCAGTTTGCGGTAGATGCCTTTAGTATCGAGGCCTTTGATTATCTGCTCAAGCCGGTGACCCTGGAGCGGATTGCCAAGACCATTGACAAGGTGCGCAAACAGGTGGCCCCGGCGCTGCACCTTACGGAAAAATCACTGCCTGAACCACCCCATGATGACCGCAAATGGGTGGCTGCCCGTCAAGGGAGCAAGATCCTGCCGATTGCGCCGGAGACTATCGTCTTTATCAGGTGCACTGAGACGATCACCCATATCCATACCGCGACACGGGTTTATCAGACCAGCCATACCATCAGCGCCCTGCAGGAACAGCTTGAATCGTACGGCTTCTTCCGTGCCCACCGCAACTCCCTGGTCAATCTCAACTGCGTGTCAGAGATCATCCCCTGGTTCAGCGGCAGTTGCAAACTGGTGATGAACGACCCGGCCCGCACCGAGATCCTGGCCAGCCGTTATCACGCCAAAGACCTCAAGAAACATCTCATCTCCCAGACCTGACCTCGGCAGCCTCCTGACAAGTTCGTTCCAGTTCCAGTGCAACAAAGATTGCGCCTTGCAATGGAATCGGAAACCGTTCATCCCCTGTCTTGTGCCATTCAGCCCCTTAATCTGCTGTTCAGCAGGTTGTCATTCCTTTGATTGCACCGACGCATTACGCTGGCATCATCCGGTATCACCATCAGCTTCATTCTTTATGGCTGTCAGCACCAACACCAAAGGAGGCAAGGCTATGTCACAGATCCATGAGGAGCAGGAAAGTATCTTGGAAAGTGGTTTCAGCAGGCGTGACTTCATCAAGACCGCAGCAGTGGTTGGTGCCAGCGTGTTGGCGGTGCAGGCAGTGGCAAGCCCACGGGAGGCCAATGCCGCCGAAGAGGCAAAGAAGGCTGCAACCGGTGCAACGGCAGCTGCTACGGGCAAGAGCGCCCTTAAACTGGATCAGGTACTGAAGGTGGCCCGTGAGAAAATGTACCCCCGTTGCCGGGTTTGCCCGGAGTGTGACGGTGTGGCCTGTTCAGGTGAAGTCCCCGGCATGGGTGGCATCGATTCCGGCAAGGCATTCCGTAACAACCTGGCAGCCCTGGCCAAGTATGAACTGAACATGCGGACCTTCCACGAGGTCAAAAAACCGGACACCTCACTGACCCTGTTCGGGGTCAAGCTGGCCATGCCGATCCTCTCCGGCATTACCGGCGGCGTAACCTACAATATGGGGCTGCAGGGCAAGGTCTCTGAAGAGGAGTACATTGAAGGAATCATCGCCGGTTGTATTCAGGCCGGTACGATTGGATTTGCTGCTGACGGAATCGGTGATCCGCTCTCCGTCTACCAGACCCGCCTGCAGACCGTGGCAAAATACCGCGGCAAGGCAGCGGGCCAGATCAAGCCCCGCACCCAGGCCGAGATCATTGAGCGGATTCGCCTGCTTGAAGCTGCCGGTGCACCGTTCTTTGCCATGGATATCGACTCTGCCGGCCGCGCCTCGCGGGCCCTGCCGGGCAAAACCGTTGAGCCCAAAAACCTGAAGCAGTTGCGGGAACTTGCCAAAGCAACCAGGATGCCGTTCATCATCAAGGGGATTATGACCGTTGAAGAGGCAAAACAGGCGATTGATGTCGGCGCAGCCGGAATCGTGGTTTCCAACCACGGCGGCCGGGTGATGGACCATACCCCTGGCACGGCCCAGGTGCTGGCGGCCATCAGCAACAAGGTGAAAGGAAAGATCGTTATCCTGGCCGACGGTGGCGTCCGTTATGGCGCCGATGTGCTCAAGATGCTGGCGTTGGGTGCTGATGCAGTGCTGGTGGGCCGTCCGCTGGTGCGTGGCTCCGTGGGTGGCGGTCCGGAAGGTGTTGCCCTGATGCTGAAGAAGATGCAGGAGGAGCTGGTGGTTGCCATGACCCTGACCGGTACGGCTGATGTCAAGAAGGTCAGCCGGAGTATTCTGGTTTAAGCTTTTCTTTCCCGGTTCCGGCAGGGTAGCTGCTGCCGGAACTGCATCAGGAGCGACCCATGTACAGAACATTCATGTTGACGATCTGCTTGTTGCTGGCCCTGTCCAGCCTGTCGTTTGCCACCCATGACAAGGCCCTGCTGTATGGCGGTGCCGGTCAGGGCCGGGTCATTTTTGACGGCAGGCTGCACGCTTCCAAGGGAATGGTCTGCAAAGATTGCCACAGTGCGATTTTTGACACCCAGAAGAAGGCCCTGATTACCATGCAGAACCATTTTGAGCAGAAGGCCTGTTTTGTCTGCCATAACGGCAAACGGGCCTTTAACGACTGCAATGCCTGTCACCGTAAGTTTGAGGCTGCCAAGACGGTGGTCAAGCTGTATGGCGCCGCCAGTGTGGTGGACAGCTTGATCAATCCCCATAAGGCCGCGGTTGAAAAGGCCACCGGCTACAGTCTTGAGATCGTCAAGAGCAATGCCGGCAAAGGGTTGATTGATCTGGCGGACGGCAAGTGTGATGCCTCACTGGCCTCTGCTTCGGTTGAGACCGTTGCCAAGGGGGCCAAGGCTGCCGGACGCGATCTGGATACCAGCAAGCTGCAGCTGCATGCCATTCAGATGGATCAGGTGGTCTTTGTAGTGAATCCGGCCAACACGGTGCAGACGCTGACCTTCCAGCAGTTAAAGGATATCCACACCGGCAGGATCACCAACTGGAAAGCACTGGGTGGTGCTGATCAGACCATCAAGGTGGTCACCGACACCCTCTCCAGCGCCACACGGGGGCTGATCAAACAGCAGGTTCTCAAGAATGAGGAGTATCTCAAGGAGACCCTGCCGGTCAATGTGGCCACCATCAGTGACGAGGTTGCCAAAGATCCTGCTGCCATCGGCGGACTGGGAGCCGGGTTTGTCAAAGCGGGTGTGGTGGTGGTAAAAACCGACAAGATTGAGCGTCCTTTGGGGTTGATCACCGTTGGCCCGCCTTCAGAAAAGGTACGCAAGGTAATTGAGGCCTACAAGGCAGTTGTTGCGAAATAAGGTAAGGAAGGAACAGCTATGTTTGGACTGGGTATGCCGGAGCTGATGATCATCCTGGTACTGTGCCTGCTGATATTTGGACCTGGCAAGCTGCCGCAGTTGGGCGCATCATTGGGGGGCGCCATCAAGGGCTTCCGCCGGGCTACGGAGGAACCGCTGGTAACTGATACAGCGGCTCGTGACACAGAAACCGGATCCGCAAAAAGTACCTAGACGCAAGGGAAGCATGCATATGATCGTCTCCTTGACTCAACAGAGTGCGCTGTGCTATCTGGTGTGCTACACGACATATCCCGTAGCGGTTGTACGGGAGCTACATAACGGATCAACGGTGCCCGCAAGGGCTTGATAGGGAAGAGGGGTGACGCTCACAGTGAGTCATTCCCCCGCGGACCCGCCGCTGTGAGCGAGGACAAAGGGCAGATCGCCACTGGTTTAAAAGACCGGGAAGGCGCCCGGAGGATGATTCGCGAGCCAGAAGACCTGCCTTGATTCCAGCACGAAACAATCCCCCGCGGTAGAGGGAGTTTCAAACCATTATCAGACTTTAAATACGAAAAGTCCGCATACTGCGCGTGCAGGTGCGGACTTTTTTTATGTCATAGTTTCCAACGGATGGTGTCGAGGAAGAGGGGTGCAAGACCCCCGCTGCCCCGCAGCCGTGAAGGGATCGAACGTCCATCGTGCCATGCACGAACAGCCACTGGGAATTATCCTGGGAAGGCGGACCAGTAGGAAGCCCTTAAGCCGGAATACCGCTCCATCCGAAAACCCGAGGGAGGTAGCACGTATGCAGAGCAGTAGACAGAGATGCACGGTATTGATTGGTCTGGTGATGGCGTTGTGCAGTAGCGCAGCTGCAGAGGAGCAGGTTGCGAAGCTGGATGAGATGGTGGTGACCGCCACCCGTGACGAGGTGCCGATCGGGCAGGTGGGAAGTTCACTTACCGTGATCAGCGCCAAACAGATCGAGCAGCAGCAGAAACAGACCGTGGCGGATGCGTTGCGAATGGTGCCGGGCCTGGATGTGGTGCGCAGCGGCGGATCTGGTCAATCCTCGTCGATTTTCATGCGGGGAGCCGATAGCCGCCACACCTTGGTCCTGATTGACGGAGTGGAGTTGAACGACCCCTCCACCACCGGCGGCGAGTACAATTTCGGTTTCCTGACCACGGACAATATTGAGCGGATCGAGGTTTTGCGCGGTCCCCAGAGTACCCTCTACGGCTCACAGGCCATGGGAGGGGTGATCAACATCATCACCAAGCGGGGCAGCGGCAGGCTGACCGGTTTTGCCTCGGCGGAAGGCGGCTCGTTCTATACGGCCAAGGAGTCTGGCGGCATCAGCGGCAGCACCGATCAGTTCAATTATAGCCTGACACTTTCCCGGCTTGACAGCAGCGGCATCTCAGCTGCTGCGTCCAGCGCCGGCAACAGCGAGGAAGACGGCTATCAGAACAGCTCCGTTGCCGGCCGCCTGGGGATTACCCCCACCCAGAACAGCGATATCGACCTGAGCCTGCGCTATACCAAATCGCGCAACAGCGCTGATAACGGCGGCGGGGTGGGGGCCGATGACCCGAACCGGGTCATGCGGACTGACGAGCTGCAGTTCAGGGCCCAGGGGACGCTGGCGCTTTTCAACGATCTCTGGGAACAAAAACTGGGGGTGTCTCTCAACGATCTGACCAGATCCGATGACAATGACCGCGATGCCGCCCACCCGCTTGATTTTCAGCGGAGCGAATACCACGGCCAAACCGTCAAGTTCGATTGGCAGCACACCCTGCGTCTGCACAAGACCAACACCCTGATTGTCGGCGCAGAAACCAAAGAGGAAAATGCCAAATCAACCTACTATTCAGAGGGCGTTTGGGGGCCGTATACCAATACCTGGGATGAGCAGTTTGCCCGCACCACCGGCGTCTATCTGCAGGATCAGCTCAATCTCTGGGATAGCTGGTTCTCGACAGCTGGTGTCCGGGTCGATGATCACAGCCAATTCGGCACCGAGGCCACCTACCGCTTCACCACCGCCTATCTGATCAAACAGACCGACACCAAGCTGAAAGGCAGTTATGGCACCGGCTTCAAGGCGCCTTCGCTGTTCCAGCTGTTTGATCCCGCCAACGGCAACGCCGATCTCAAGCCGGAAAAAAGCACCGGCTGGGATGTGGGCGTTGAACAGGCCTTGCTCAATCGCCAGATCCATCTGGGTGCTACTTATTTCCGTAATGATTTTGAACAGCTGATTGACTGGGAACTCGTCGATCCGATCTGGTTTACCGGCACGTACAAAAACATCGCCAAGGCATCAAGCGAGGGGGTTGAGCTAACCGCATCGTACCAGCCGTTTGACAGCCTCCTGATGCGCGCCGGTTACACCTACACCAAGACCCGTGATAAAGAGACCGGCGAAGAGTTGCTGCGCCGCCCCAAACATAAGTTGACCGGCGATATCAATTACCGCTTTTTGGGCGCGGGAAACCTGAATCTTGGCCTGGTCTATGTCGGCACCAGAGACGACCTGACCTTTGATCCGATTACCTATGCCCAGCAGACGGTAACCTTAAAGGACTACCTGGTGGTAAATCTGGCCGCTTCCTACGATGTCACCAAAAACCTGCAACTGTTCGGGCGGATCGACAATCTGCTGGATCGTCACTATGAAGAGGTGCTGGGTTATGGCACCCCCGGTATCGGTGCCTATGGCGGCGTAAAGGTATCGTTTTAGGCAATGCGACTTATTTTTCTCAGCATATTCTGTGTGGTTCTGCTTGCGGTGGCCCCCGGTTTTGCCGGGGAGCCGCCCAGACGGATCGTCTCACTGGCACCCAGCCTGACTGAGCTGGCCTGCGCCTTGGGGCTGGAAAAAAATCTGGTGGGGGTGACCACCTTCTGCGACCGGCCGGTCTCGGTCAAAGGCAAGCCCACCGTGGGGGGGCCGGCCAACCCCTCGCTGGAGGCGGTGCTGAGTTTGAGGCCCGATGTTGTGTTGGTGGATGAAGAGGGGGTCGGCTCTAACCTGGCAAAACGACTACAGAAACTGGGGATCAGAACGGTCGTTTTCCATGGCTCGCGTTTGGATAAACTGGCTGCAGCGGTCCGGCAGTTGGGACAGGAGTTAGGCGTACCCCAACCGGCCAACCAGCTGGCGGCCCGAATCGAGCAGGCGCTCAAGCCGCTTAAAACCATCCTGCCGGTGCGGACCCTATTCGTCATCTGGCCTGACCCGTTGGTGGCTGCCGGTCCCGGCTCCCTGCTGGATGATGCCATGAAGCTATCGGGCATGACCAATATCGCAGGTGATGCCCGTTCCGGCTATCCCCGGCTCTCGCTGGAGGCGGTTATCTCGCGCAATCCGCAGTTGATCATTGCAGGGCAGGGGGAAAAGCTGGTCGGCCCGATGAAGCGCATGCTCAATCACCTTAATTCACTGGATACCGTCAAACAAGGCCGGGTCTGCATTGTCAGCGATGCCCTGTACCGTCCCGGTCCCCGCATCCCGGAAGGGATCGCCGAACTGCGGGGCTGTCTCGAGTTGGCTCGTAAAGGTCAGCGACCGTGAAACGCCATCCCCTGTTCATCATGCTGGGTTGCCTGAGCCTGGTGCTGCTGCTGTCGCTCTCCCTAGGTCAGCAGACCATCAATCCCTTTCATCTTGACCCGTTGCAACTGAAGATTGTGCTGGAGTTGCGTCTGCCCAGAATCGTGGTGGCGTTGCTGATGGGGGCTTCGCTGGGGGTGGCCGGCGCGATCCTGCAGGGGGTCTTTCGTAATCCGCTGGCTGACCCCTACGTGCTGGGTACCTCCAGCGGCGCAGCCCTGGCCGCGGCCTTCGGCCTGTTGGCGTCTCAGGGAAGTACGGTCTGGCTGGTGCCGTGCCTGGCGCTGGGCGGAGCCTTGGCAACCAGCGGGGTGGTGGTGGCTCTGGGGCGGGACGCCTGGGGGGTGCGGGCGGAGCGGTTGCTGTTGGCCGGGGTGGGGATCGGTTTCTTCCTCTCCGCCATTCTGATGCTGGTGATGTCCCTGGCTCAGGCCGACGGGGTCAAACGGGCCTTGCTCTGGATGGCCGGCGATCTGGCCGGGGCTGATTGGTCTGTGGTGCCGGTGGCGGGTCTGCTGATGCTGTGCGGGTTTGGGTTGGCGCTGTCGCGGCGACGGGGCCTGAACGCTCTGACCCTGGGTGATGAAGTGGCCTTCGGGTTGGGATTGGAGCCGGGGCGGGAGCGGACCCTGCTGGTGCTGGCCGCCTCGTTGTTGACCGCGGCCTCGGTTGCCCTGGGCGGGATTGTCGGCTTTGTGGG
>DIGE01000014.1 GCA_002419465.1 Geobacter sp. UBA5730
CGAATAGAGCAGCATCGAGCCGTGGCCGGCCGAAAGGATAAAGCGGTCACGGTTGGCCCAGGCGGTATCGCCAGGATTCACGTTTAAAAAGCCGCCCCACAGGGCCACCGCCATATCGGCAGCCCCCATCGGCAGACCGGGGTGGCCGGAGTTGGCCTTTTCAACCGCATCAGCGGCAAGAAAACGGATGGTATCGGCAGTGCGGCGGGCTTGTTGCGGGGTAAGCGGGGTGGACATCGGTACAATTCCTTTCAAAAGAGGCCTTAAAAGTGGGTATAGCCGGAAGCAGATGGCTGGAAGTTCGATCCGTCCGGCAGGCAGGCAACCACCTGTCCAGAGTCGCTTACTTTACCAATAACCGTGACCGGAACGCCAGCACTATTTGCCGTTTCCAGGATGGCGGCCCGCCCGGCCGGAGGGGCGGTAAAGCAGAGCTCGTAATCCTCGCCACCGGCCACTACCAGCTGCCAGGGGGTTGGGGATGCACCGGCGGTTACGGCATCAAACGGGGCTGATCGCGGGATCTGAGTCAACTCAATCTCAGCCCCGCAACCGGACTGGTGGCAGAGGTGCCCCAGGTCGGCCAGCAGACCATCACTGATATCGATCATGGCACTGACCAGACCGGCATCGGCCAAGGCTTGACCCAGCTCGCAGCGGGGGGTGGGATCAAGGTGTCTACTCACGACATACTCTGTCGCAACATCGCCTTTTTTTTCATAACCAGCCAGCAACAGCTGTAACCCAAGGGCTGAATCACCCAGGGTGCCGCTGACCCAGACATCGTCACCGGGTCTGGCGCCACTACGGCGCAGCACCAACTCGGGCCGCTGTTCGCCCATGACCGTGACCGAGATCACCAGACCGCTCTTGGAACCGCAGGTATCGCCACCGGCCAGCAGCACGCCATGCTCGGCAGCCTGTTCAGCCAGGCCATCCAGCAGCGCCTCGATCTCTTCCAGAGGGAAACCGGCCGGAATGGCCAGAGAAAGGAAGAACCAGCGGGGTTTGGCCCCCATGGCAGCCAGGTCTGACAGGTTGACCGCCAAAGCCTTGCGCCCCAGCAAACGCAACGGGCCGAAGGAGCGCTCAAAATGCACCCCTTCGGCCAGCAGATCGGTGGAGACCACCAGTTGCATCCCCGGTGAGGGGTTTAACAACGCCGCATCATCGCCGATCCCCAGTTCCGGCGGGGCGGGTTGGGGAAATCGGGCGCGAATCCGGTCAATCAGGCCGAATTCACCGAGGGATGAGAGGGAGGTATTAGTGCTTCTGCTCAAACAACACCTCTCCTTTTTTGATTTCTTGCATAAATGCTGCTGACGGATCATAAGGCATGGCAATCTGCACCAGATCAATGGGAATGATATTCGAGATACCCCGCAACTTTTTTCTTAAGGCAAGCGCCAAGGTCAGATAATCGTCGTTGGAGTAACAGAACACTGCCAAATCAATATCTTGTGGAAATTCAGAAGTAATGAACAAACCAAACACCACTACCTTTTCCACCTTGCTGTCATCAACAAAAGCAGACCGTATCTGCTGTCGTATCTGCTGTTTTTCAATACAAGCCATTGGCTGTATCCTTGGTGATCAAAGAGAAATAGAGAAGTGCCTCGAATTTCCCACAATGGGTTCATACGTTAGCGTCAAAGTCCCTTGCCAGCTATTCCCTGCTTCAAATCGTCCATTATTTCAGCTTGTCGAGCTGGAGATAGTTGCCTGAAATATCGGTCAAACAGAGCTTTTATAAGCTGTTGAAGAGTCGCCCCAAACTCATCTGAGACTTGTATCGGTAGGCCATTAAATTCTTGCAGGGCTGTGAACCATTTTTCAACTTCTTCGTCAGTCATATCGTCAATTTTGGCTAACAGGCTAATAGCCTTGTCTTTTAGACTACGAGAATGACTATCAAACAAATTTCTAGCGACTCTTTTCTCCTGCTCATTATCCGGATCTTCAATTATGTCCGAGAGTATGGCTAAAGCATCCACGAGACATGCAATACCACCGTTACTTGTTTGCTTCAGTTCAAAATCAGCAAGCAGACGTCGAGCCCTAATTATATCTGAACCTCCACTATGGCGCATGAAATTCTCCTTGAATGTCAATTGAAAGGTGAAGCTTACAGCGAAACACACTACATTTAAGTGGATGGGCTAGTCAGTTGTCATGCGTACCGATGTCTTGCTTGCGTTAGACTCTTTCCGTTTGGATTATTCACTTTCAACCTCACCTGCACGCCCCTTGCTGCCTTGCCCCCTCATACTCTCCACAATCGCCAAGTAAACAGGCCTGTTGCAAATCACGGCAAGCAGCCTGCCCTTGCCCAAGCAGACCATAAACAATCGCACGTCTGCTGTAAGCCGTTGCAAATGTTGGATCAATCTGAATGGCTTGGTTAAAGTCACTCATAGCCGTCTGATATTGTTTGAGCAAAGCATAGACTAGCCCCCGCTTCGTGTAGGCTGCTGCATTGGAAGGATCAAGCCGGATGACTTGGCTGTAGTCGCTAATTGCATATTTGTGCTGTCGCAGAAGAGTATAGGCATGCCCCCGGTTGCCGTAGGCAAAAGCATTGGTGGGTTCAAGCTGGATGGCTTGCGTGTAGTCGTCAATGGATCGCTGGTACTGTTTCAGATCAACATAGGTATTCCCCCGGTTGTAGTAAGCATCTGCATAGCTTGGATCAAGTCGGATAGCTTGGCTGTAGTCGCTAATTGCCTGTTTGTACTGTTGCAGAAAAACATAGGCATTCCCCCGGTTGCTGTAGGCAGAGGCATTAGTGGGATCAAGCCGGATGACTTGGCTGAAGTCTCTAATTGCCTGTTTGTACTGTTGCAGAAAAGTATAGGCATTCCCCCGGCTGTAGTAAGCATCTGCATAGCCTGGATTAAGTTGGACAGCCTGGGTAAGGTACTCTATTCTTTTCTGGAGATCAGAAAACCCCAAAGCTATCGCCTTATCAAACCACTCCACCGCTGTCAGCCCCAACCTGGTCTGCTTGAACTCTTTTTTCAAAGCGATTTTCTGCTTCTCTGTCCTGCCTTTTTGCTGGTTCTCTTTTTCCAACTCCGCAATCCGGGTCAGTAGTTCTTTTTCCCTAACTCGAGCTGCCTTCAAATCCTTCAGGTGGTTGCGATCCTGCAGCAACCGTTTCAGGCTTTGATCCAGCACAGCAGTATCCAGTTCAACCTTGACGGTGATTTCCAGACCAAAGCCATCACCATCGGTGTAGTTTTTCTGTTTGATCACCTCGGCTTTGGTAACCCCGGCCGTCAGGGCCAGAATCTCATCACTATCCACCTGCGAATTTTTGACTACAGTGGAGCTTTCAATGTAGGTGCCGAACTGCTCCAACGCCTCACGCTTGGCGCGGGCTATGCCGGCAGTGCGGGCATCATCCGGCGACTGACTGCCGCCGAACGGCTGCTGTACGGTGTGGGTGACAACCTTGACTTCGGCAAAAGATGGAAGAGGCACAAGCAGAGTAACGGCACAAACCAGTAACAAAATGTTTCGCATAGAAAGACCTTTCACTACTGACGTTCTACTTCCCACGGATTAAACACCGGCGCCCCGCAACGCTGCAGATCCCTGACATTGCGGGTGACCACCGTAAAACCATTACGCATGGCCGTTGCAGCAATCAGGGAATCCATCACCGGCAGCTTCTCACCCGCCTTTTCTGCCTCGCCCTGCATCCGTCCCCAAAGGATCGCAGCCTCCAGATCAAGGCCGACAATCCGTCCCTCAAAGCGCTCAACAAGATCATGTTCAACCCAGGAGAGCAACGCCTGCTTACGACCCCCTGCAGCCAGCTTGGCAACGCCTTTATTAAGCTCGCCCAGCACCAGCACGCTGATGAACAGCCGCTGTTCGTCCTGCTCATCCAGCCAACGCAGGACAGCTGGATGCGGCTTTTTTTTGACCAGTTCCGAAATCAGGCAGGTATCCAGCAGGTACTTCACAACTCGACCTCACGCGAGAGGTCACCACTGCGCTGCAGGTCAAGCTCAAGCCCGTGCAATGGCGACTTTTTAAAGAAGCTGGCCAACGACTCTTGTGGGGCGTTCAACCGGCGGAACTCTTCAAAGGAGACAACCACTGCAGTCGGCTTGCCGCGCAGGGTGATGGTCTGCGGCCCGTCATGGACGGCCCGCTCAACCACCTGGCTCAACCGATTCTTGGCGTCCTGCAACTGCCACTGCCGTTCAAAGGTATGTTGATCTTTTATCGTTGCTTTCATGCCACCCTCCGCAAACTAGCCAGTCTAGCCAGATGACACTATCACAGATGCAGTTTGTATGCAAAGCGGTCTTTCTGACTGTACGTACAGCCACCCTGAAAACAAGCGGGGCATGGTGTCACACACCATGCCCCGTCTCCCATCGGACTGTTCACAGCCGCATCAGGCCGTAATCTCGCGGTTCGGCCGCACCACCATCTTGGGGGTGGCTGACTTGGGCTTGCCTTTTGGCGCCGGGATCGGATAGCGTTCCAGGGCCAGCTTGAGTACCTCGTCGATCTCCTTGACCGGCACAATCCGGACCTTTTTCTGCATCTCCTTGGGGATATCCTCCAGGTCCTTTTTGTTCTGTTCCGGGATGATCACCGTTTTCATACCGGCCCGTACCGCAGCCAGAATCTTTTCTTTCAGCCCGCCGATCGGCATGACCTTGCCCCGCAGAGAGAATTCACCGGTCATGGCCACATCTTTTTTGACTGCGGTCTTGGTCAAGACCGAGACCAGGGCGGTTACCATGGCGCAACCGGCCGAGGGACCATCCTTGGGCACTGCGCCGGCCGGCACATGGACATGGATCTCGTTTTCCTGAAACCAGTCAGGGGCGATATGGAAATCGCTGCCGTGGGAGCGGATATAGGCCAGGGCGGCCTGCACCGACTCCTTCATCACATCGCCCAGTTGGCCGGTCAACGCCAGCCCTCCCTTGCCCTGCATGGTGGTGGCCTCGATATGCAGCACCTCGCCCCCTACCGATGTCCAGGCCAGACCGTTCACCACACCGACCTCGTTCTTATCCATCTCATCGTCCCGCAGAAACTTGGCGGCCCCCAGATAGGTGGTCAGAGTGGTGGGGGTGATCTTCATCTGCCGATTGGAACCTTCGGCGATCTTGCGGGCCACCTTGCGGCAGACCGTACCGATCTCCCGTTCCAGGTTGCGCAGACCGGCCTCGCGGGTGTATTTGGCGATCAGCTCCTTGAGCGCTTCATCCTCAAAGGCGATATGCCTGGCTTTCAAGCCGTTGTCCTTCAGCTGACGCGGCACCAGATACTTCTTGGCGATCTCCAGCTTTTCCTCCTCGGTGTAACCGGGGATGTTGATGACCTCCATCCGGTCGTAGAGGGCCGAAGGGATCGGATCGCTATGGTTGGCAGTGGCCACGAACAGTACGTTGGACAGATCATAGGGAAGGTTGACGTAGTGATCGGAAAAGGCGTTGTTCTGTTGAGGATCAAGCACCTCCAGCAACGCCGCCGACGGATCACCCTTGTAGTCATAGCCCAGCTTGTCCAGCTCATCCAGCATGAAGACCGGGTTTTTGGTGCCGGCCTGTTTCATGCCCTGAATGATCCGGCCCGGCAACGCGCCCAGATAGGTGCGGCGGTGACCGCGAATCTCAGCCTCATCCCGCACCCCGCCCAGCGAGATCCGCACGAACTTGCGGTTCAGTGCCCGGGCGATCGACTTGCCCAGCGAGGTCTTACCCACACCGGGAGGCCCCACAAAACACAGGATCGGCCCCTTCATCTTCTTGTTCAGCTTGCGGACCGCCAGAAACTCCAGAATCCGTTCCTTGACCTTGTCCAGGTAGGAGTGGTCCTCGTCCAGGATCTGTTTGGCCCGCACAATATCCAGCGAGTCACGGGTGGTCTTTGACCAGGGGATATCAATCAGCCAATCCAGATAGGTGCGGATCACGCCGGCTTCACCGGAATCACTGTGCATCCGCTCCAGACGCCCCAACTGCTTGAGGGCCTCTTTCTGGACCGCCTCCGGCATCTTGGCCGCCTCGATCGACTTGCGCAGTTCCTCCAGCTCCTCACGGCCGTCGTTGTCGCCCAGCTCCTGCTGAATCGCCTTCATCTGCTCCCGCAGGTAGTATTCCTTCTGGTTCTTGCCCATCTCCTCCCGGGCGGCGTTCTGGATCTTGGCCTGCACCGAGAGCATCTCGTGCTCCTTGGCCAGCAGTTCGTTGACCTTGGTCAGACGCTTGACCGGATCGTCAATCTCCAGCAGCATCTGGGCGTCAACCAGCTTGAGGCCCAGATTGCTGGCAATCAGATCGGCCATGCTGCCGGGATCGGCGATATTTTCCAGGATCACCATCACTTCGGGCGAGATCTGTTTGCCCAGTTCAGCCACCTTGGCCAACTGCTCCCGCACGGTGCGGACCAATGCCTCGGTCTCCAGGCTTTCCGGAGCCGGCAGGTCCACCATCCGGTCAATCCGCACGGTGTAGTGGGGTTTCTCCTCCAGAAACTCGCTGATGCGGGCCTTGACCAGCCCCTGCACCAGGATCTTGACCCGGCCGTCCGGCAATTTAAGCATCCGCATGATCATGGCCACGGTTCCCACCTGATAGATCTTGTCCGGGCTGGGATCCTCTTCGCCAATCTCATGCTGGGTGGCCAGCATGATCATCCGGTCACCTGCCAGGGCCTGATCCACCGCCTTGATGGAGGCCTCGCGCCCCACAAACAGCGGAATAATCATAAAGGGATACACCACCACATCCCGGATCGGCAGAAGCGGCAACTCTTCGGGGATATGCAGCTCTTCAACCGCATCACTGATGGTTTCGTTGTTCTCCTGGTCCTCTTTCGTCTTACTCACAACCTGGCTCCTTGATCAATATACGACGTTCACGCCCCTTGGGGCAGATCACCCGCAACACGCCGCGTTGGTACTCGGCTCGCAGGTGACTGTTGTCCACCTGGTCCGGCAGCCGCACGGTGCGTCGGAAACGGCCGAAATGGCGTTCCAAACAGATATAGCGAACCCCTTCCTGTTGCAGGTCTGCCGGTTTTTCCACCTCCACCACCAGCACCATGCCCCGCTGCACCACACGAATATTGGTCACCGCGACACCAGGCAGGTCAAACTCCAGCACCACCTCGGCCTCGGTCTCATAGCTGTCCAGCGGCATTGCCAACGGGTCTTCATCCTCCGGCATACTGCGGGGGTCCAGCGTGTGCAGCAACTTGCGCATCTCATCGAGATGCCGGTTATACATCCCCGGAAACAGCGGTTTTTTGACACCCGATCGTGGCATGGTTCTCACCTGCAGCAGTCGCTGTGTAACTGATTGGATGGCGGACAATGTATCTTTATTTGATGTAACCATTCGGCGGGTGAAAGTCAAGGTGCTGGGGGACGACGCCCTGTTAAAAAAGCGTTGACTTGTGCACCACTTTTGCCTGAAAGTCAGCACCATTCTTTACTAAACAAGGAGTACTTTTTTCGATGGAACTGAAAAATAGAATCTGGATGACCGGCGCCCTGGAGTGGTTTGCCTATATCAACGACGAAGAGGTCTTTCTGGGCAGCAAAAACTTCCCCAGCCCTTTGGAAGAGGGTGATCAGTGGACCAGCGAGGTTGGTGACGTCTTTAAGGTCGAGGACGGTGAGATCAGGAAGATCGGCCATACCGAACCGCCGAAGAAGTACTGGTAGGCACCAGGTCGATCACGGTCACTTCCGGTGGCGCCAGAAAACGGATCGGCGGCCCCCAGGTGCCGCTGCCGCGGCTGACGTACAACGCCCCACCCTCAGCCAGCCGGTTCAGACCGGCCCGCACTGGAAAATTAAGCCAGGTCAGCAGATTGAAGGGAAAAACCTGTCCCTTGTGGACGTGGCCGGACAACTGCAGGTCGAAGCGGCCGCGGCTGGCAGGGTCCACCACGGGACGGTGCTTCAGCAGCAGCACAAAACGCCCCGGAGGGACCGTCGCCAGCAATCGGCCTTCATCGTCTGCGTGAAATTCTCCTCGTTGCGCAGCCGCCGGGTCATCCACCCCCACCAGCGAGAGATAGTCCCCCAGCTCCCTGTGCCCGGACCGCAGCAGTTCAAACCCCGAGCGCTGCAGAAAGCCGGTGGCCTGACTGAACCCGGCGTAGTATTCGTGGTTGCCGTACACGGCAACCATCCCCAGGGGAGGCGTCAAGCCCCTGAACATCTCTGAAATACCGTCAAAATGGCCGACATGGCCATCCACCATATCACCGGTGGCCACCACCAGATCCGGCGCAGCCTGACGGATCGCCTCCACCACCCTGGCCACCCGGCCATCCCGCACGATCAACCCCACATGCAGATCAGTGATCTGGACAATCCGCAGCCTGGCAACACCAGTGGGCAGCTTGTCCGTCGGGATCACCAGATGTTCCGTCCTGACCTGCAACGCCTCGAACCAGCCATAACCGGCAATCAGCGCCGCAACCAGACAGCAGACCAGAAAGAGCGGCCGCGGCGCAAACAGCCCAACAGCCGGTACTCGCACAAAAAAGACCGCCAGGTAACGCACCAGCCGCAGCAGATCAAACACCAGCATCAGTGATAGAAACAGGAACAGGAATCCCATCCAGCTATAGCCGATGTAGGCGCAGGCGCGGGCCGTCTGTTCATGACCACCCTGCTCCAGTAACCACACCGCCAGCGGAGCCAGCACCATGATCAACAACCAGAACGAAAGCAACAGCGTGCCGGTCCTGCCCAATGCAAGCCCCTGACTCGCCCGCAGCAGAAAATAGCCGTGGGCCGAACCATAGATCAGGAAAAATATCAACATAAAGAGGCCCATAATCCTGCCGGCTCCTGTCGCAACTTTCCCCTTGTCATCGGGGTGCTCCTGCACAATACTGCTGGTCTGTGACTACCATAGTGCCTGCATATACTCAACCACTTACTGACGGTCTGACCGTCGAGGTGGCGGTCCCCCTGCCGCTGGAGGGCAGTTTTCACTACCGGGTGCCCGCTTCGCTTGCCGAGCGCGTGCGGACCGGGGTGCGGGTGCTGGTCCCCTTTGGACGGCGCACCATCAGCGCCTACGTGCTGGGCTTCAGCCAGCCGCCGGAGGGCCAGCGTCTCAAGGATCTGCGGGAGGTGCTGGATGACGAACCGCTCTGGACCGAACGGGAGTTGACCTTTTTCCGCTGGATCGCCGACTACTACCTGCACCCGCTGGGTGAGGTGCTGAAGAGCGCCCTGCCCAGCGGCATCAACCTGCAAAGTAAAAAGGTTGCTGCCGGCGAAGGCCTGACCGGCGGCAGAAAGGTACTCCGACAGCGGATATTTGCGGCCACCGGACAGACGCCGCTGAAAGCGTTGCGGGGCAAATCGGCCGAAATCCTGGCCTTTCTGACGGAGTCCGGCGAGGCCTTGTCAGCCGAGTTAAAAGCCCGCTTCGGGGACTGTTCCCCCAACCTGAAACGGCTGACCGAACTGGGTCTGGTGCACCTGGAACAGCGTGAGGTCTATCGCAACCCGTTCAGTGGCGAACAGGTACAACGGGACCAGCCCAAGGCGCTGATCTCCCACCAGCAGTCAGCTCTACAGGCACTGTTGAACGCCGCCGACAGCGGCGGTTTTGCCCCCTTTCTGCTGCACGGCGTCACCGGCAGCGGCAAGACCGAGGTTTACCTGCAGGCCATCGAGCACTGCCGCAACCAAAACAAAAACGCCCTGGTGCTGGTGCCGGAGATTTCCCTGACACCTCAGCTGGTCCGCCGCTTCCGGGCTCGTTTCGGTGACGGCATTGCGGTGTTGCACAGCGCCCTGTCCGATGGCGAGCGCTATGACGAATGGCGGCGGATTCGGCGGGGTGAAGCCCCGATCGTGATCGGCGCCCGTTCGGCCATCTTCGCGCCCCTGGAGCGGATCGGCATCATCGTGGTTGACGAGGAACACGAGGCATCCTTCAAGCAATCCGACGGCCTGCGCTACAACGCCCGCGACCTGGCCCTGGTGCGGGGCCGCGACGAGGGAGCCGTGGTGCTGCTGGGCTCGGCCACCCCGCTGGTCACCACCGTCCAGGCTGCCCGTGAGGGTCGGCTGACCCTTTTGGAACTGCCGGAGCGGGTGGCGGGCCGCCCCCTGCCGGAGATCCTGCCGGTTACCACCCGGCTGACCAACGAAGAACCGATCTCAGCCCCCCTGCTGGCGGAGCTGGCCCTGAATCTTGAACGCGGCGAACAATCACTGTTGTTCCTCAACCGGCGGGGCTTTGCCACCTGGCTTTCCTGCCCGGCCTGCAACGAAACCCTCTCCTGCCCCAACTGTTCCGTCTCCCTCACCTACCACCGTGGCCGTGGGGAGAGCCGCTGTCACTACTGCGACTACCGGGTACCGGCCCCCGGCACCTGCCCGGCCTGCGGCGAACCGGAACTGAAAGAGTTGGGGGCCGGCACCGAACGGATCGAGGCAGAGCTGCGCACCCATTTTCCCGAGGCCCGCATCGCCCGGATGGACAGCGACACTACCGGCGGCAAGGACGGCCACAACCGGATCCTCTCAAGAGTGGCCAGGGGCGAGGTGGATATCCTGGTGGGCACCCAGATGATCGCCAAGGGGCACGACTTCCCCGGTGTGACCCTGGTGGGGGTGCTACAGGCCGAGGGGTCGCTCTACCTGCCGGATTTCCGGGCCGCGGAACGGACCTTCCAGGTACTCTCCCAGGTGATCGGCCGGGCCGGCCGGGGTGAGCTAGCAGGGCGGGTGCTGCTGCAGGCGGCCAATCCTGAGCATTATGCCGTGGCCCGCGCCCTGACCCATGATTTTGAAGGCTTTTGCAACGAGGAACTGGAGTTCCGCCAGGAGCTGGGGTATCCGCCCTTCGGCTTTCTGGCGGCCGTCCAGTTTTCCGGCACCGCCGAAGGGGCCACCCGGGACAGTGCCGCCCAGGCAGCCCGCCTGCTGACCCTGCTCAAAGCCCGGCTCAGCCTGCGGGTTGAGATACTGGGGCCGGCCCAGGCGCCAATCTACCGGCTGCGGGGCCGTTTCCGGCAACAGATTCTGCTGAAGGCGCACCAGCGCTCTGATCTGCGCCGCCTGCTCACGGCCTATCGCCGCGAACGGACAGGGTACGCCAATGTGCGCGAGGCGCTGGATATCGACCCGGTGGACCTGCTCTAGGTGCTACATTTTTTGCGTAGCACCCCAGCCTTTTTTGCTCAGAGCTTACCGCCAACCGTCCAGCGTCCAGATAGCCCAAAGCACCAACCATGCCTGTAGAAACGATTAGAGAGCGAACCTGACAGAACTTGGCATCCTCCCTGCTAGTGCCTGAGCAGCAACACAGCTCAAGGAGGATCCCATGAACTCAGTGACATTACGCATACTGACGGCAATCGTCCCGCTGGCCGTTCTGGCAGGCAGCTTCATCCTGTCCGAAGCCATCAGACACCACCGGATCAGGTATGCTCGCAAGCACCACGGTAATCATCTCACTCAAAGAGGATTGTAATGTCCAAGCTGCCTGCCGGATTGACCGCCCTGAATGCCACCCAGTTCCTGGGGGCCATGAACGACAATATCCTCAAGCTGCTGATCATCTTCTCGCTGATCCAGTTTCAGGGCGGCGAACGGGCCGGTATCATCACCGCCACTGCCGGGGCCTGTTTCGTGCTGCCGTTTCTGCTCTTTTCAGCCCCGGCCGGCTGCTTGGCCGACCGTTTCAGCAAGGCCAGGGTCAGCGTGGCGGTCAAACTGCTGGAGGTGCTGGTCACCGCCCTGGCGGTGGGTGCCTTTGCCCTGCGGCTGGAGGGGGCGCTGTATCTGGTGCTGTTCCTGATGGCCACCCACAGCGCCCTGTTCGCACCAGCCAAGTACGGCATCATCCCAGAACTGGCCCCGCGCGACGAACTGTCCCGGGCCAACGGCCTAATCGAATCATTCACCTTTCTGGCGATCATCTTCGGCACCACCCTGGCCTCGGCCCTGACCCAGGTGGTTTCAGGCCGCTTCTGGCTGGCGGCCTGTTTCTGTCTGGCAATCGCCATCATCGGCCTGATCAGCGCCCTGCAGCTACCCAAGGTAGCGCCGGCAGCCCCCAACCGGGCCATCCATATCTTCCCGGCCGAGATCTTCCGCACCATGCGACAGGTGGCCCATGACCGCTGGCTGATGCTGGCCATCATTGGCCTGGCCTGGTTCATGCTGGTGGGGGCCTTCACCCAGTTGAACCTGATCGGCTACGGCATCCAGCAGTTGGGACTGAACGAGGCCCAGAGCGGCTACCTGTTCCTGGCCTCGGCCTTCGGTATCGGCAGCGGCGCCCTGCTGGCGGCCAGGCTGTCCGGCCGGGATGTGGAGTTCGGCATCGTGCCGCTGGGAGCCATCGGCCTGACCCTGGCCCCGATCCTGCTGCACAACGCCCCGGCCCATCTGCCCACCGTGCTGGCCATCATCCTGCTGTTCGGCATCAGCGCCGGACTGTTCTCCCTGCCGCTGCAGACCTTTATCCAGATGCGGGCCGATGCCGACATGCGGGGCGAGGTGCTGGCCGCCTCCAGCTTCATCAACTGGGTCGGCATCCTGATCGCCTCCGGCCTGACCTTCCTGTTCAGCGGTCCCCTCAAACTGAGCGCTGCCCAGGGCTTCAGCATCATGGGGGTCATGACCCTGGTGCTGACCCTGCTGACCCTGCGCTACCTGCCGGACTTCCTGCTGCGTTTTGTGGCGCTGGCGGTGATGAACCTGCTGTACCGGATCAGGGTGGACGGCCGCGAAAACGTGCCGCTGGATGGACCGGCCCTGCTGGTGGCCAACCATGTCTCCTGGATCGACGCCCTGCTGCTGATCGCCACCCAGACCCGCCGGATCCGCTTTGTGATGGATCGCAGTATCTACGACAGTCCGGCCCTCAATCCGCTGTTTCGCCTGATGGGGATGATTCCGGTTTCTGCCAGGGATGGCGTGGCCGGCTTCAAGGAGTTCATGCGCACCACCCGGCAGGTGCTGGATGAGGGCTATCTGGTCTGTATCTTCGCCGAAGGGGAAATCACCCGTCACGGCAGCCTGAACGCCTTTAGGCCCGGCTTTGCCCGGATCGCCCAGGCCAGCGGCGTGCCGATCATCCCTGCCTACATCGGCGGCGCCTGGGGCAACATCTTCAGCTACGCCCGAAACCGCAGGCTCTACCTGCAACGCTACCCGATGCATATCCTGTTCGGCCAGCCGCTGGCAGCGGAGCAGACCGCCAGGGTGCGGACCGCCGTGATGGAACTGTCGGTGCGCTACTACGAGGCCCGCAAGGCCCAGCGCCTGCCGCTGGCCGATGCCTTTGTGAATACCGCCCGCAGCAACTGGAGACAACCGGCCGTCAACGACACCACCGGCAAGGGAGTAACCTATGGCCGGTTGCTGACCGGCGCACTGCTGGTGAAGGATCGCCTCAAACCGGTGCTGTCCGGCGACAACGTCGGTGTGCTGCTGCCGCCTTCAGTGGCCGGCTTCACCGCCAACATCGCCCTGACCCTGCTGGGCAGGGTGCCGGTCAACCTGAATTACACCGCATCAAAGGAGGCCTTTGCCTCGTCACTGGAACAGGCCGGCATCAGCTGTGTGGTCACCTCGAAGAAGGTACTGGAGCGCTTGCCTGATCTGGCGATGCCAGAGCGGATCATCCTGCTGGAAGAGTTGATGACTGGACTGGGCGCCTTTGAAAAACTGAAGGCACTGACGGCTGGCCGGCTGGCCCCCCGCGCCGCCCTGTGCGAGAGCCGCCCCAGCCCTGACGACACCGCCACCATCATCTTCTCCTCCGGCAGCACCGGCAGTCCCAAGGGCGTGATGCTGTCGCACCACAACATCCTCTCCAACATCGAATCGCTGCGGGCCGTGTTCCAGCCCGATCAACACGACCGTGTGGCCGCCGTGCTGCCACTGTTCCACTCGCTGGGCTTCACCGGCACCCTCTGGCTGCCGCTGTTGTCCGGCTTCTCCGCCGCCTGCCACAGCAACCCGCTGGAAGCCACCCAGGTGATCAAGCTGGTGCGTAACGAAAAGGCCTCCATCCTGATCACCACCCCCACCTTCCTCTCCGCCTACCTGCGCAAGGCCGACCCGGTGGATTTCAAATCACTGCGGCTGGTAATCACCGGAGCGGAAAAACTGAAAAGCGAGCTGGCCAACGCCTTTGAAGAGAAATTCGGGCTGCGGCCGCTGGAGGGCTACGGCGCCACCGAACTGTCGCCGGTGATCTCCCTGAACATCCCGGACGTAGAGATCGGCGGTATCCGCCAGAAGGGGCATCTGCCGGGCAGTGTGGGCCGGCCGATCCCCGGCGTGGCAATACGGATTGTTGACCCGGAGAGCAGCGAACTGCTGGCCGATGGCCAGCCCGGATTGATCGAGGTGGCCGGCCCCAACCTGATGACCGGCTACCTGGGCAGGCCGGAGGAGACCGCCAGGGTGATCCGTAACGGCTGGTACAACACCGGCGATATCGGCTGCATCAATGATGAAGGGTTTGTGGTGATCACCGACCGGCTGGCCCGTTTCAGCAAGATCGCCGGCGAGATGATCCCCCATGGCGCAGTTGAGGAGCGGCTGCTGACAGCCCTGGCCAGCACCGACCTGCTGCTGGCAGTAACCGCTGTACCGGATGAGAAAAAGGGTGAGCGGATTGCCGTGGTCTTTGACCAGACCCAGCTGGATCAGGCGCGGGTCAAACAGGCGATAGAGCAGGCCGACCTGCCCAACCTCTGGAAACCGTCGCTGCTGGTGGCAGCTGAGGCGATACCGCTCTTGGGCAGCGGCAAGCTGGATTTGAAGGGGTTGAAGAAGTTGGCGGAAGCGGCGGCGTAACGGGTAGAGATTCTCTCGCCAATCCTCGAGGGAGGACATCATGAGTATCGTCACAGGTTTGAAAAGCAGACTCGGCATAGTAAGGGGCCATCTTACCAGCCTCGACAGCCAGCCGTTGGGCAAAGCGGTGCTGGTGATCATCCTGTTCCTGGACCTGTTCATCCTGACCGCCATCTTCAACGGCCTGGGCGAACATACCCGCCAGCTTACTGCGCCGGAGGAGTTGATCCCCCAGGCCTGCCGGGAGATGGTGATCGACCGCAGCTGGAACCCCACCAACCGGATTGAGAGCCTGTCATACCTGGTGGTTGCCTCCAGCACCAGCTACTACTATCCGCCTGTTACCAAGCAGCGTGAACGGCATCCGGCCTGCTCGCCCTATCTCGACCTGTTGGAACGGATCAAAAAAGACACGGCGCTGGTCGGTATCTTCGAGGAGCGCAACAAGGCGGAACGGGAGGCCCAGGAGCTGCAACGCAGGATCGACCAGCTGAAGGGTGCCTACGACACCTCGTTGCTGGAGACCATCGCCCAACAGCCGGAACCGGCAACCGAGGTTGACGCCACCCGCACGGAGTTCAAGCAGAAGAGCAGCAGCCTGAACAGCCTGAAGACCCGGATCGTTGCGCTGGAAGAGACCATTAACGCCGACCCGAAGGTGGCGGCACTCTGGACAAAGCTGCAGACCTCGCAAACCACGGACCGCCAGGCTTTGCTGGGCGAGCTGCGCACCCTGCACTTCTGGTATCCGGTCAAAAAGCTGGCCATGCAGCTGCTGTTCCTGCTGCCGCTGTTTGCGGTCTTCTATCTCTGGAACAGTGCCAGCATCAGCAAGCGCCGCGGTCTGCAGACCCTGGTGTCATCGCACCTGCTGGTGGTTTCGTTCATCCCGATCTTCTGCAAGCTGATCGAGACCATCTACGACATCATTCCCAAGAAACTGCTGCACAAGCTGATCGCACTGCTCACCTCGCTCAAACTGGTGGCGATCTGGCACTACCTGATCATCGCCCTGGCCATCGCGGCGGCCCTGTTTCTGATCTACATCTTCCAGAAGAAACTGTTTTCCCGTGAAAAGCTGATCGAACGCAGGATCGCAAAAGGCGAGTGCCAGCAGTGCGGCAAGCACCTGCCCGACGGGGCCCTGGCCTGCCCCTTCTGCGGAGCGGCCCAGTTCAAACCGTGCAGCACCTGCAACGGCCCGATGCATGTCCATGGCAGGTACTGCCAGCAGTGCGGCAGTCCGTCGTCAGAGGGTGGTAACTGATCATGCCTGCATCAAACCGTACCTGCGGCACGGTGATCGATATTCACTGTCACACCGCCGGCATCGGCGCCGGCAACTCCGGCTGCTTTGTCTCCCCTGCCCTGCAGAAGAGCTGGAAGTACCGGGTCTACCTGAAGGCCTTCGGCGTACGGGAAGAAGAAATCAAACAGCAGGGCGACCAGCTGGTGCTGCAACGCCTGTCTGAATCGCTGGCCACATCAACCGCCGTAGATATTGCGGTGGTGCTGGCCATGGACGGTGTGCTGGATGCCAGGGGCGAACTGGACCGCAGTCTGACCGAGATGTACATCCCGGACGAGTTCCTGGCCGAGGCGATCAAGCCGCACCTCAACCTGCGCTTCGGCGCCAGCATCAACCCCTACCGGCCTGATGCCCTTGAACGGCTGGAACGTTCGGCAGCGGCCGGCGCGGTGCTGGTAAAATGGCTGCCCTCGATCCAGCATATCGATCCGGCTGATCAGCAGCTGGCCCCGTTCTACCACCGCCTGCGGGAGCTGGGGCTGCCGCTGTTGACCCACACCGGCGACGAGGCCTCCTTTACCTATGCCCGCAACGAGCTGGGCGACCCGCAGCGGCTGCGGCTGGCGCTGGAATCAGGGGTGACCGTAATCGCCGCCCATGCCGCCGCCAATGGCAAAAACGACGGCGAGCACAACTTCGCCCGTTTCTTGAAGCTGTGCGACCAGTACCCCAACCTGCACGCCGACATCTCGGCCCTGACGCAGATCAACCGGCCCGGTCAGTTGCGTCGCCTGATCCAGCAACACCACCTGCACGGCCGGCTGCACTACGGCACCGACATGCCGCTGACCTGCACCCCGCTGGTCTCGCCACTGGGACACCTGCACACCATCGCCCCCTGGCAGGTGGCTCGCCTGTGCAGGATCGGCAACCCCTGGTGCCGGGATGTGGCGCTGAAACAAGCGTTGGGCGTACCGCACGAGGTGTTCAGCAATCCGGCCCGGCTTCTGAAAGGAATCATCCCATGCCCTCGGCCTACGACCTGAAACCGAAGTTCCAGAATCTGCTGCGCCCCTTGGTAGGCCTGCTGGCCAGGATCGGCGTCACCGCCAACATGGTCACGTGCACCGCCATGCTGGGCTCCATCGCCTATGGCGTCTGGATCTATCAGCCCTTTGCCGACCACGGCCCCAACCCGTACCCCTACCTGCTGCTGGGGCTGTTCCTATTCATCCGCATGGCTTTAAACGCCATTGACGGCATGCTGGCCCGTGAGCATGGCCAACAGTCACTTCTGGGAGCCTACCTGAACGAAGTGGGAGACGTGGTCTCGGACGCGGCCCTCTACCTGCCGTTTCTGGATCTGCTGGAGCCGGGCCTGGGCTGGGTGATCATGACCGGCCTGTGTGGCTTGACCGAGTTTGTGGGGGTGATGGGAAAAAGCATCGGCGGGTCAAGGCGTTACGACGGTCCTTTTGGCAAGAGTGATCGGGCGGTATTTTTCGGGATTCTGGGACTGCTTACGGCCTGGGCGGTGTTCACCAATCAGCAGCATCTGCACGGGATCGTGATGAACTGGGCCCTGTTGATCGCTCTGCTGCTGGCGCTGGTCACCCTCTTCAACCGGGTGCGCAACGGGATACAGGAGGCACGGCATGCCGTTTGAAGGACTGTTGATCGACTCCAGCTATGCCAGCCTGCCCCACGGTTTTCTGATACTGGGGCTGATGGTGGCTGGCGCCGTAACCGGCATGCTGGCCGGCCTGGTTCTGAAGAACAGTGAAATCCTGATCCGTTCCCGCACCTGGCTTTTAATCATTGCCCTGTTCAGCCTAAGCGCCTGGCGGGCAGCGTTCGCTCCCTGGCTGTTTGGCTTTGTCAGCTTTCTGGCCCTGCGGGAATTCATCACCCTGGTGGAAACCCGCCCCTCGGACCGGGGCACCCGCTTCTCGGCCTGGCTTTCCTCAACGCTGCTGGGAATCATCCCGCTGGAGCGAAAACGCAGCAGCTTCCACGCCGATCCGTTGGCAGGCACGGCTGCTGTCGGTGAGGAGTTGCGCTACAGCTGAGACGTAAAACAGTTTACAGCAGATAGTGCAGCAACCCTCCAGCAGCTGGAAACTGTATTGTAAACCGTAAAACCGCCATCAAACGAATCTACTGCCACTCGATGGTGCTGTTGCGCAGATCGACATGATACCTGAAATCACCCAGAAAGCTCATACCCAGCAGACCATCGAAGCCCATGGCGGGCCCTTCCTGCTTCAACACCACCACCTCGGAGTTCTGCTGCACCTTGGGGCCCACCTGCATGTACTCCACCCGGGTATGGATCGCCTCGATGAAACTGCCATCGGCAATCCGACCCACCGCGCGTTCACCATGCTCGGGGCGAATCCCCATCCGATTGGCCAGGCCGGGAAAAATGGCGGTCAGCGAGGCGCCGGTGTCCAGCAGCATCCTGGCTTGCACCAGAGTGCCACGGTAGCTGAAGGTGACCGGCACAATCACCTTGTTGCCCCGCACCGTCACACCGGTATACCGTTCGGCGCTGCCACCGGCGGTGCGACCGGCCTGTGATTTTTTACGATACTTGGCCGGCACCTTGGATTCGTCATCCACAATGACAATGGTGCCATCCCGATCGGTGTACTGGAACAGGTCGGACCAGCCAGGTTGACTGACACCACAAACGATCACCATCAGCACTAGCATTCCGACAATTCTGGACACAGGCTTACTCCTTGTCCCGGGCGTTGAGCCAGCGGCTGTTGACGAGATTGATCGGCTTACCGGCCAGATAACCGGCCACGTTGGCTGCCACAATGGCGGTCAGCCGCTGCCGGGCCGCCAGCGAGGCCCAGGCGATATGCGGCGTTATGACACAGTGAGGGGCGTTCAGCAGCGGGTTGTCAGGCAGCATCGGCTCAACCGCCACCACATCCAGACCGGCACCGGCAAGCACGCCACCCTTGAGGGCCGCTGCCAGATCGGCTTCGTTCACCAGACCGCCCCTGGCCACGTTGATCAGAAAGGCGGTCGGTTTCATCCGCGCCAGCAGAGCGGCATTGACGAACCCGCCGTTGTCGGTGGTCTGGGGGCAGTTCAGCGACACCGCATCGGCCTGGCTGAACAGTTCGTCGATCGTGACAAATCGCACCGTGGGAAATTCGGAAGCAGCAGGTGGGCGGGGGGTATAGGCGATGATCTGCATGCCGAAGGCCGCCCCGATCCGGGCCACTGCCCGGCCGATGGCACCAAACCCCACAATGCCCAGGGTCTGCCCGGCCAGTTCGATGATCGGTGTCTTCCAGAAGGAGTGATCCGGCGAACGGGCCCACTCGCCGTTTTTCACCGCCTGATCGTGCAGACCGGCATGGGTGGTCAGCTCCAGCAGCAACGCGAAGGCGGTCTGGGCCACCGAGTCGGTGGAATAGGCCGGCACATTGGCCACCGCAATCCCGTGTTGCCCGGCATACTCGACATCCAGATTATTGTATCCGGTGGCCAACAGGGAGATGAACCGCAGCCGGGGCAACGTCGCCAGCAGTTTGGCGTCCAGCTTGACCTTGCTGGTCAGGATGATCTCGGCATCGGCAGCCCGCTCGACAACCAGTTCCGGCGGTGTCCGGTCGTAGACCGTGCAGTTGCCTTGGGCCGCCACCGGCTGCCAGGAGTTATCGCCGGGATTGATGGTGTAGCCATCCAGAATCACGATGCGCGGTTGTGTTGCCATGAAATCCTCCCGTCCTGTTGTGCATTAACCTACCAGCCGGTTGCTGCTCCGTCAACGTCTCTGCAAATATTGCCATATTTTATCGTTCAATCATTAATGAATTGACGTGATCAAAAATTATTTTTATAGTCCCCAACGTCTTCAGCAGCTGAGTATCGCCGGTAACTTTCTCCTGAAAGGCCGTTGCATGCAGCAGCCCCCGGAAATCACCCTGACCGACAAGGCCCGCGACTACCTGCGGCATCGGTCAGTCGTTGATCTCTCCCTCGAACTGAAGCCTCTCCTAAGCTGCTGCGTCCCCTACTCACCACCGCCCCACATCTCCTTCGGCCCACCTCGCCGGCCGTCAGAATTTTTCACGATTCAGCACCACGACCTGACCATCCACCTCGACCGGGCGCTTTCTGACACCCAGCACCTGACCATAGACAAACATGGCTTCAGTTTCTTTTCCTGGCTTTCGGTGGTTGACTGGCGACCTCTGTCGCTCTGAGACACCGGGCCGGAGATTTTTATTAGAGGAGGCAGCATGAATGCCCTGACCCTGGTCTTTGTCGCACTGTGTGTCTTTGCCCTGGCCTATCGCTACTACGGTCTGTTCATCGCCAACAAGGTCTTGAACCTGCAGGCCGACCGGGCGACCCCGGCGGTTACCCAGGCCGATGGTCACGACTATGTGGCCACCAACAAGTATGTGCTGTTCGGCCACCACTTTGCCGCCATAGCAGCGGCAGGACCACTGCTGGGACCGGTACTGGCGGCCCAGTTCGGCTTTCTGCCCGGCGCGCTCTGGATCATCATCGGCGCGGTGGTTGCCGGGGCGGTACATGACATGATCGTGTTGTTCGCCTCGGTGCGCCACCGCGGCAAGAGCCTTTCGCGGATCGCCGAGGTGGAAATCGGCAGCGTGATCGGCAAGGTGGCCTCGGTGGCAATCCTGTTCATCCTGATTCTGACCCTGGCCGGCCTGGCAATCGCCGTGGTCAACGCCATGTTCAACAGCCCCTGGAGTACCTTCACGGTGGTCTGCACCATCCCGATCGCCCTGATCATGGGACTGTACCTGCACGTGATCCGCCCCGGCGATGTCAAGGGGGCCAGCGTGATCGGTGTGGTGCTGCTGTTCATCGCCATCCTGGCGGGACCACAGGTGGCCGCCAATCCGACCCTGGCCGCCATGTTCACCTTCTCCAAGAAACAGATCGCCCTGATGATTCCGGTCTACGGCTTTGTTGCCTCGGTGCTGCCGGTCTGGCTGCTGCTCTGCCCCCGCGACTACCTCTCCACCTATCTGAAGATCGGCACCATCGTCTGTCTGGCACTGGGAATCGCCGTGGT
This sequence comes from Geobacter sp. UBA5730, assembly GCA_002419465.1. Lineage (GTDB taxonomy): Bacteria > Desulfobacterota > Desulfuromonadia > Geobacterales > Pseudopelobacteraceae > Trichlorobacter. Next base: position 21,157 of record DIGE01000014.1, read on the forward strand.
GCACCCCGACCTGCAGATGGCGCCGCTCACCAAGTATATTCATGGCGGCGGCCCGATCATCCCCGGCGCGGTGTTTCCCTACGTCTTTATTACCATCGCCTGCGGCGCCCTGTCCGGTTTTCATGCCATCATCGGCACCGGCACCACCCCCAAGATGATCAGCAACGAGCGTGATGTGCTGTTTGTAGGCTACGGCGCCATGCTGACCGAAGGCTTTGTGGCGATCATGGCTCTGATTGCAGCCTGCGTGCTGGTGCCGTCGGACTACTTCGCCATCAACACCGCCCCAGCCGTATTCGAAAAACTGGGCATGACCACCGTCAACCTGACCGAACTTTCCACCCAGGTAGGCGAACAGGTGCAAGGCCGCCCCGGCGGCGCTGTCTCTCTGGCAGTCGGCATGGCCTACATCTTCTCCTCGATTCCATTCATGAAGGGGATGATGGCCTACTGGTACCACTTTGCCATCATGTTCGAAGCGGTCTTTATTCTGACCGCCGTCGACACCGGCACCCGGGTGGGCCGCTACATGCTCCAGGAGATGCTGGGCAAGGTCTGGAGCCGCTTTACCGACAACCGCTGGATAGCGGGCATCGCCATCACCAGCCTGCTCTTTACCGGGGCCTGGGGTTATCTGGTCTACACCGGCGACATCGGCACCATCTGGCCTCTGTTCGGCATGAGCAACCAGCTGCTGGCCACCTGCGGCCTGATCATCGGCACCACCATGCTGATCAGGTTGGGCAAGGCCAGATACGCCTGGATCACCGCCGTGCCAGGCTTTTTCATGATTCCGGTCACCATGAGCGCCGGCTATCTCAACATCACCGGCAACTATCTCCCCAAACTGCAAGCTGCAAACAAAGCCATCGAGGCTGCCGTTGCCCTGGGCCAGAAGCCGCTGCCGGCCGATCTGGCCCTGCAGCACCAGATGCCAATCCTGATCTCATTCTCTGCGGTGTTGATGGTAATGATGACAATCGTCTTTGTGGCTGCCTTTTACCGCTGGTATCAGCTGTTCCAGATCACCGAGCCGGTGGTGGATAGCTACGGTGACACCGTGCTGGCCCTGGCCGAGATACCTCCCGACCTGCCTTCAGCCAGACGGGAGCCGATGATGACCTCCGAACCATAACACCGCAGGCTGTAATCAACACAAAAAACGGGGCCTTCCAATACTGGAAGACCCCGTTTTCTTTCACCTGATCGGCCAGGCGCTCAGTGCCCCCGCAAGGTCGGATTCGGACGCTGCCCCAGCTTCTGACTCTGATAGTTCAGCACTGCATCGGCCGGCACCTTTTGACCACCCTTTTTTTTGGCGTCCCGCTGCTTATACTGGGAAATCCGCTCTTCCCGCTCCTGTTTACGCTGCTGTGCTTCTGCCTGCCGGGCCGACAATGCTGCAGCAAAGGCACGTTGTTCTGCCTCCCGTTTTTGTTGATGCTTTTTCAGCTCTGACACCACCGCCAGCGCCAGCACAAAGAGGTAGATGGCAAGGATAACCTGCAGCGGGCCGATCGTATGAAAAATATCCAGAAAGGCGTAGGTCACCCCCTTCAGAATCTCAAAAAGGGTCCTGAAAAACTCCTGAATAAATTCATAAATTGAATACTGGCCAAACGGTGAACGTTCCATAACCTGCCCCGGCTTACCGTGATCTGCAGGTGCGCAATGCTGCCGGCACCTGCTGAAAAACTAGTGCAAATTGTCTCCTGCTGCAACCATTTGTTGAGTACGCCCAACGGACGTCTGCCGCCTGCCGGAGAGTCTCCAGGGAGTCTTTACTGGCCAGGTACAGCCTTTTATGGTATACCGTCATGCCAGACACAAACCAGAGGAGTATGCATGAACATCGTTGCAATCATCGGCAGCCCCCACGGCATCAACGGCAACACCGGGCGCCTGCTTGAAGAGGTCATCAACGGCGCCAGCGCCAGCGGTGCCCAGGTAGAACTGATCGATCTGTCCCGGATGAAGGTACAACCCTGTGTTGGTTGTGATGCCTGCCACAAGATCGGCAGCTGCCACCTGAAGGACGATTTTGAAGGTATCAAGGACAAACTACTGACCTGTGACGGCTTTATCCTGGCCAGCCCCAATTACATTTTCAGCGTCAGCGCACAGCTGAAGGCCCTGTTTGATCGTTGCTGCAGCCTGGTCCACTGCCTGCCCCTGGAGGGGAAATACGGCGCAGTGGTCGAGACCTCCGGTGGTGGGGAGGATGAAGAGGTGATCCGCTACATGGAGCGCTTTATCAATTCGATCGGTGCGCAGTCGGTGGGCGCCATCGGCTCGAACATGGCTGGCTCACGCAGTTTTCCCGGCGAGGAAGCACTGTTTGCCAAAGCCCGCGAACTGGGTGCGGAGCTTTTTCGCAGTTTCAGGGAAAAACCGCATTTTCCCGACCAGGCCGGCTACCGCGCTTCATTCAAGACCCGCATGAAACGGCTGGTTGAGCTCTACCAGCACGAATGGACCTACGAGTACCAATACTGGCAGCAGCATCATGCCGACACCGTTCAACCCGCCCCGCCACCGGCTGAGTAGTCCACGCCGTCGAACGCCCGGCATGCGACACAAAGGAGAGCCCTGTGCAGATAGTTGACGACGGCCGCTGTTTTATCTGCGGCAAACACAACCCGATCGGCCTGAAAGCCGAATTCGTGATCGACCCCCAAAAGCGGCGTGCCGAAACGCATGTGCGTATTGCTGAGGAGTTTCAGGGCTGGCAGGGCATTACCCACGGCGGCATCATCTCGGCCCTGCTTGACGAGATTTGCGCCCAGGCCTGCATGGGGAGCGGACTTCAGGTGGTCACCAGCGAGCTGAAACTGCGCTTCCGGGCGCCGGTCCCCACCGGATCGCTGGTCACCGTGATCGGCGAGGTGGTGGCCGAACGTCGCCGACTGGTGGATGCCAGGGGACGGCTTGAACTGGATGGCAAGGTGATGGCCGAGGCCGAGGTAACCCTGTTCCGCACCTGAACCGGGGCCCGGTTATTTGCTTCCGAACACCCTGCGCAGCAGATCAGTGGTGCGGGCTGCCGGATTCGTCCTGATCTTCTTCCCCTCCTCAGCCACCATCTTCTCCGGCAGCAGTATCTTGATCAGCTGGTTGCCCAAATAGCCGTCAGGTTTACCAACAGTGATCATGGCGCGTTCAGTACCGGTGGCCAAGGCCTCCTTGAGACCCTTGACGATTGTGCTGTCGTTCAGCGCATTATGCGGCTGGAGAGACGGCAGCAAAAAAGAGTTATGCTGCCGGCCTTAACCGGTTGTGCTTGTACAACCTGAACAAACTTTCTGAAACGATGCTCAAAGAGGGTGCAAATGGAAAAACTACCGACATTTACGGCACTGGTGGTAGACAAGGGCGAGGACAAACAGTTCACGCGGACAATCCGGGAACGGTCCCTCGACGAGCTGCCCCCGGGTGACCTGGTGGTGCGGGTCAGCTACTCCTCCCTCAACTTCAAGGATGCCCTCTCGGCCACCGGCCACCCCGGCGTGACCCGACAGTTCCCTCACACCCCCGGCATTGATGCAGCCGGCGAAATCGTGTCATCTCAAAACGGTGCCTGGCTGCCCGGCGAACAGGTGATCGTCACCGGCTACGACCTGGGCATGGAAACCGACGGCGGCTGGGGACAGTACATCAGGATTCCGTCCGCCTGGGCAGTGCGGCTTCCCCAAGGATTGACGCTGTGGGAAGCGATGGTGATCGGCACGGCAGGCTTTACGGCTGCATTGTCTGTACTGAAGCTGGAACAGGCCGGTATACTGCCGGGGTCTGGCGATATTCTGGTAACCGGGGCCACCGGAGGGGTCGGCAGCATCGCGGTAGCCATTCTGGCCCGTGCCGGATACCGAGTGGTGGCTGCCACCGGCAAGACCGCCGATGAAACGTTTTTACGCAACCTGGGAGCTGCCGAGGTGATTCCGCGTGAGCAGGTGATCGAGGGGGTCGATCGTCCGATGATGAAAGAACGCTGGGGGGGAGTCGTGGATGTGGTCGGTGGCGAGACCCTGGCCGCGGCCATCAAATCGACCCGCTACGGCGGTGCGGTTACCTGTTGCGGCCTGGTCGGTTCAATCGAGCTGCCGCTGAATGTCTACCCATTCATCTTGCGCGGGGTCAGTCTGATCGGCATTGATTCGGTCAACTGCCCAACGGTAACACGCCTGCAGGTCTGGGAAAAACTGGCCGGACCCTGGAAACCGGAACAGCTGTCGACCCTGGCAACGGAGGTCAGCCTGGCTGGCCTTGAGGAGCAGATCCAGTCCATCCTGCAAGGTGGAATTCGTGGACGGGTAGTCGTAAAACAGGCCGGCTAGCTAGGATCGCCGAAAGAATCCAGAGCAGCAGTCCACACTATCAGTCATCATTGAGTGTATTTCAGGATACTTTGGGGTTGATATACCACGTGCTCCCCCTCCGGAATGCAGACAGCAGGTCAGTTTCCTGTTGCTATCTGCGGGTTTTCCAGAGTGCCGACAATCGGCAGCCGGTAAGAGCCGGGGGAGGTCTGGTAGGGCAGCATCAGCAAAAAAACTGATTTCTGTTGTTCAAGAAATTCAGCACTGGGGAGCAACTCCAGGGTGGCCTTGAGCGGGGTGGTGGCACTCAGCGGCACCAGTCCATTTAACCGCAGATATATCCCGTCCCCCTGCAATGCCAGGTTTTCAACCTGTACGGTCTGGCCCTCAATCTTCAAGAGCCCGCGGACTTCAGGCACAGACAGGTCAGGAAGCCGAACACCGCCCAACCGTACCCCCTGTAAACGAACAGCCACAATCTTCAGCCTGACCCCCCCCTGCATGCGTTCGCCCAGTTTCCCCATCTGGAGATCAAGCTGGGCGGTTCCCTGCAGGGGCGCCCCAAGCCGGACAGTGATGCCAGGGACCGTTTCAAGCTGGAGGTTATTGATGACCAGCGAGCCACCCTGACTTTTCTGCGGGTACATGGTCAGGTTGCCGGAGAGCTCCCCACTGTTGATCCGGCCGTTGACGGAACCACGCACCCTGCCGATCAGCAGCGGCAACAGCTGCAGATCCACAGACAGGTGATCAAACGTGCACCAGATTCCCTTTGCATCATGCATCGCAAGAGTGGTGGCGTACAAGCCGACAGGGAACCGTTTTCCCACCCGTGTGGCCTTCATGCTCAACCCCTGTGAAGCGAGCAGGCCTTGCAGGCTCTGCTGATACACCTTGGCGGGAATCAGGTGAAAGGTCAGCAGGGGGAGCATCAGCAGGCCGACAACACCCACCAGTGCGACCCGCCACCTTGAGAAGCAGAGACTCACCGCTGTCCCTGAGCAGCTGGCCTGAGCAGCTCGATCTGCAAGACCAGGTCGAGCTTGGCCGGGTCGCCAAAACGACTTCTGATGGAGGCTTTGCTGACCGTCACCGGCTTCGACCCCTGTTCAAGACGATACAGCAGGTTAACGGTTTCATTTAGAGAGAGCCCACTCAGCGTCACCTCAGCCCCGTCTTCGATCAGTGCCCCACGTTCTTTGCGCGGCAGCGGTTTTGATTGCATGCTCCCCTTGGGAACCATACCGGTCTGTTCAACGATCGTGGCCGGACTGTCGTTGGGAGTAACGCTGGTCATCCGGTTGGTCAGGCGTTGTGCGCCGGCGGAAGCTTCCTGGTGGCGTTGCTGTAACAGCAGCAGCTCCTTGAGCACCTGCTCCCGTGATGCCTGCACCACCCCAAGGCGGGCCACGTGGCGCGTCATGGCGCTGAAACCGAGCAACAGTAGCAGGACTACAGCGCTGGCGATCATGATCAGCTTTCTGGCGCCTTCATCAAGGGCGGCATACTGGTCCCGTAGGTTTGTCAGCAGGTTCATGGTTGTGTACTCCCCCGTTTGCCTTTCAGCACAAACAGCGTCGTTGCACCAGGCCGATTCGTCAATGCAGGCTGTTCAACGGTCCAGCCGGCTTCAGAAACCTTCCGTGACAGAGCGGTAACGGCAGTCGCATCCAGGGTATCACCCTTGAGCTGAAAACGCTCAGTATCGAGTTCAACCTCACTAAAACCGATGATTTTTTCATCCTTTGACTGGGCTACCAGGGTGAGAAATGCCAGGGTTGCGTTGCCTGAGCCCCCTTGCTGAAGACGGCGAATCTCAGCCTTCAGTTCAGCTACCTCATCAACCGCCTTGGTTCTTGTCGGAAAAACCGTGCGATAGATCGTGGCTATCGAACGGTTTGTCGCAGTGATGTCGCGAGCCAGCAGGTGCCAGCGCAGGCTTGTTTCAGCGAACAGCAGCAGTAGCACCACCGCTCCCAGGATCAGCGGTGTGCGGAACTGTCTGACCAGATGCGAGCGTTTTCCCGACCAGGCCAGAGGGCCAGTGCGCAGATTGAAGATCTCGCCGGAACAGTAGGCCATCGCGGTAGCCAGGGGTGAGATCAGGACATTGGCCGGCAGGTCGCCACTGCCCTGTTGTCCGGCAAGCTGCTCCGGCAGGAGCAACAGCTGTTCTCCTGGCAGCGGATCACCTTCAAGGCGGTACACGGTTTCCACCGTAACCCCCTTGCCAAGCTCCACGGCTGCCAGGGTGCGTGAAAGTGCCGTTGCATCGGTTTCCATCCCCCGGCAGAACACCGGCTTCCCCTGGCCACAGACCATGATGGCGGTAGCATCAACCAGGGCGATCACGCCCTGTTGCTGGGGGGGTTGCACCAGGTGCCAGGCCAGACTGGAGCAGGTGACAACTTCCGGTTCCTGCCCTGCCTCAGCCATGAGCCGGATAACCGGGGCGATTGACTGAACAGAAGCCCAACCGGCCAGCAGAGAACCATCGCTCAGCGGCAGGACATCGCAGACCAGTTCGGCGGCATCTTCTGCGATCTCTCCGGCCAGCTCCAGGGGCAGAATTGCCCGCAGTTTTTTGCGATCCTGCAGCGGCAGGCTCATCTCCCGCAGGGAGACCTGAGCCGGTGCCAGCGCCAGAATGATCCGTGTTTCCTCCCCTGGCGGCAGGGGATTTTCCTGCAAGATGCGCGTGAATTCGGCATCATCCTGAAAGCTGCGCCGATACCCTGAAACCGGCGTGAGCATCCGGCCGTTGCGTTTGAATCGGGCACAGGTGAGCATGTCACCAGTCCGTTGCACTATCTGAATAATCATGATGCGTTGTCTCCGCTATCGGCGTCTGTTCGGTTAATACTCTCGCCAGTACAGGATGGATGGTTCAGCCCCGCCATTGATCCGTGAAACCACTTCAATAGCGCGTGAAGATCCGTTGACGATCCCTTCCGCCCTAATGCGATACACCGTCCCCTTCACGCTGATTCTGGTCAGCAGGGTCGTGGTTATCTGCTCCATACCGGGCACCTGGGCCAGCTCTGCCGGGTAGCGGAAAGGTGTTTCCGTACGGTGTGCGATAATCCGGTCGGCCAGCGCCACGGTTATCCGGTCATCCAGGGCCACCAGCAGCTCACGGGGGGCGGTGTTGATATTGATCGTCGCTGCCGGCGCTCCCGCCGGCTGATCTCCGTACACCGTCACAAAGGGACGCAATTGATCAAACAGCTCAGCCACCCCTCTGATCCGTCGGGCCTCCTCCAGTGTCAAAAGCGGCTTGTTCCGCGGCCGGATGGGCTGCTTACGGGCCAGATACCAGTCGGCTTCAGCTCCCCCGGGGTGGGGGGTCGCATCCTCATCAATCCAGTCGGCAATGGCGTCAATCGGGTCAGTCGGCAGCTTCAACTGCCTGAACAACCTGACCGCAATGGCATGGTAGGCCTCATTATAGGTGCCATTGGGCAGGGCCAGCACGTTCAGGTTAAGCTTGCTGTTTTCCTCTTCAATGCTGATCCTCAGTTGTCCCTGTGGGTCATCAAGCAGGATCGGCTTTGCCCAGAGATCGGTCAGCGCGGTATAGGAACGCTGAGCATGTGCTTGTTTCAGCTGTTCGTGTACCCCGGCAATCGCAGCTGCAGCAAACAGGCTGCCCTGAGTGGTGTCAACACTGCTGCGGTTCGATCCGATCTCAAGGTAGACCTCATTGATGAAAACGGTCACCAGTCCGGTTAACAGCACCACAGCCATCAGAACAATCACCAGTACAAATCCACGTTGGCTGTTCATTGACCGTTTATCCGGGGGGTCGCGATAATCTGGTAGGCGACCGTTTTGTCACGGTCCCGCAGTGACAGCGTAACCCGCACCCTTGCAGGCAGCCGGCTGGTGAGGTCGGTGTCCCAGCTCCGCACCCATTTGGAACCGTCATGACATTCCACCAGAAAGCCTTCCAGACCATCCAGAACCGTATGGTTTTTCAGGGGCAAATCTTCCTGCTGAAAAAAGTCACGGCTGCCGCGGGTCAGTCGCAAGCTGGTGGCGTCGGCCTCCTCAACCAGGTACTGCACCCGGATCTGATCTGAGATTTCACCTTCACGCGGAGGAGCCAGCGTTGTGATTGCAAGGGTTGAGGTCGGTTTACCGTAGAGATCCCGATCATCCACCTTGAAACGGAGCTGCTGGTCTGCCGGACGATACAGGACTGAAGAAAGTTCACGACGGATCAGATCCAGAGCCGTGCGCACGGTGCGGCGCTGCTCCATATCACGGGAAGCAGCCTGATAACTGCGATTGAGCGAGAACATGGTTGTGGTAACCGCCAGCACAATTACTAACGCAATGGCCAGCGCCACCAACAGTTCCAACAGGGTAAAACCGGCCCGGCTACTTGCGGTCATAGCTCACCAAGGTGAGAGCTTCCCGCCCTGATTGCCATGAAATGGTCAGTAAATACCGTTTCATGCCAGGAAAACTTGATTCGGTCTGCTCACGTTTCCAGGACATGGCAGGAAATTCAGGGGCAAAGGTGCCTTCGCTGGCTTGTGAGGTGATAAAACCGGGATCTTCCAGCTTTGCCCGGCCGAGCAGCAGGGCGGCCGTTGTTTCCCGGTTGCGCAGCACCAGTGACAGGTGGTGGTTAAAGGTCACCACAAGCGTCGTGACGGCTCCTGCCAGAATGGCCAGCGCTATCAGCACTTCAAGCAAGGTAAATCCGCGGTTCGAGCGTCTCACCGGATCATCTCCACATGGCCTTCCACCACCTTGACGGAAGCGTTGATCGGCAACGCCTGCACCGTATACTGCCCGGATCCGGTTTCCCCAAGATGCAACACCAGCGGTTCGGAGAGCCCGCCCACACCGTAGGGGATGGTCACCGTGCCGCTGGTTACGGTACCCAGCCGCTCAGTGGTCAGTTCGGTAATCCGTGCCGAACCTGCCCCCAGCGGGTTACGCTGTAAAAAGGGGTCGTCAGGCAGATGTTCCTCGCCGGCCCCATTCAGTTGCAGCACCGTTAACTGCTGTTCATTCAGATCAATCCGCAGTCGATAGCTTTTACGGCCAGCCACGGCCCGTTCATCAAGATAACGCAGCAAGGTTGCGATATTGCGGGCAGCCATGCGGGTCTCGCCATCCTGCAAGGCTGAAAGGCGCGGCACGACCAGCGCAGCCACGCCGGCCAGTATCACCAGCACCACCACCAGCTCCAGCAGGGTAAAGCCGGATCTACTGGATATTCCAGTTACAGATGTCCGCACCCTTGCCCTCGCCCCCCTTGACACCGTCGGCCCCCAGTGAACACAGGCCATAATCGCCCTGTTCGCCGGGAGAAAGATAGATAAACTCATTTCCCCAAGGGTCCTTCGGGATGGATTTGCTTTCCAGGTAGCCTTCTGGCCGGTAATTTTGGGGAATCTGGCCGATGACCGGCTTGGTGGTCAGTGCGGAAAGCCCCTGTTCCGTGCTGGGGTAGAAGCCGCTATCCAGCTTGTAGAGTTTCAGCGCGGTTTCAAGATTACGGATCTGGAGCTTGGCATCGGTGAGCTTGGCATCATCGGTTCTGCCGATGATCTTGGGCCCCACCAGGGCGGCCAGCAGGGCCAGGATGACGATCACCACCATAATCTCAATCAAGGTGAAGCCGCGACGGTTATTCAGTGCTGTGTGCAACATGGTCTCCTCCTGCAGTTATCTGACAAGCTGATTAAGCTGAAAAATCGGCAGCAGCACCGCCACCACCACCAGGCCCACCGTCAGCCCCATCACCAGAATCATGACCGGTTCCAGCAGGCTGACCAGACGGGTGGTGGATGATTCAAATTCACGTTCGAAACTGTGTCCCGCTGTTTCAAGATTTTCCACCAGGGTACCACTGCGCTCTCCCACGGCAATCAGATGGGTCAGCAAAGGCGGGAACAGCGCCGGGTTACTCAGGGCAGCGGAAAGCGACCCCCCTTCAGCAACCGCAACCCCGGCATTGGTAAGTGCCGTCTGGTAGGTCCGGTTCACCACCGCAGCAGAGCTGATCTCAAGTGATTTCAAAAGCGGCACGCCACTGCTCAGCAACAGTCCCAGGATGCCGGTAAAGCGGGCCAGTATCAGCGTCTGAAGCAGGCGGCCCACCAGGGGAAGCCTCACCAGCCAACGGTCTCGGGCGGCGATAACGTCAGGACGACGTATGAGCCGCCGGTACAGCCAGATCATCCCGGCAACGGCCAACGCCAGTAGCCACCAGAACGTACGCAGGGTATTGCTGACCGCCAGCAGGGCAACCGTCAGAAACGGCAGGGTCGCCTTGCTGTCGGCAAAGATGCCGGTAATTTTGGGTATCACAAAGGTCAGCAAAAAGAGCATCACGCCACCGCCCACCAACGCCATCAGAGCAGGATACGCCATGGCACTGCTGACGGTCCGGCGCAACTCGTCCTGTCGCTCAAGAAAGTCAGCCAGCCTGAGTAACACGCGGTCCAGAGCGCCGCCAGCTTCGCCGGCCGACACCATGGCAACGTAGTTTTCCTTGAATACCTGAGGTTCTTCCGCAAAGGCCCGCGCCAATGGCATGCCTTCGGCCAGACGGGCGGTAACCCTGGCCAGCACGGCCCGTAATTCAGGATGGCGTTCCTGCTGGTGCAGAGCCTGCAGCGCTTCGTGCAACGGTACCGATGCGGCGGTCAGGGTAGCCAGACGCCGGGTGAAGAGAGAAAGTTCCGCCACCGGAATGCGACGTCGGAAACGGCTGATCGGTCCGGTCGCCAGATCTTGCTGCTCCGGTGCGATTTCAGAGGCCAGGATGTTCTGGCTGCGCAGCTGTTCCCGGGCGGTGCGGACTGAATCGGCCTCCAGTGTGCCGACAGCGGTACGACCGTCAGTCGTATATCCTTTATACTGGAAGGTCGACATATTCTTCCTGGGTTACCCGCAGCACCTCCTCAAGGGTGGTAATACCGGCAGTCACCTTGTCCATGCCATCATCCCGCAGGGTTCGCATACCGCGGCTTAAGGCATAGGCCTTGATCTCGTTGGTTGAAGCACACCTGGTAATCATGCCGCACAGCTCGGCATCAACCGGTAACAGCTCGTAGATGCCGGTTCTGCCCAGTGTGCCCTGGCCGGAACAGCGCTCACAGCCCCGGCCGCGGTACAGGATTTCCGGCATCCCCGGCAGGGTTTCTTCCGGTTGGTACGCTTCCCGGCAGTGGGTGCAGATGACCCGCACCAGGCGTTGCGCCAGAATTCCGGCCAGCGATGATGCCACCATGAACGGTTCGATCCCCATATCGATCAGCCGGGTAATGGCGGTTGCAGCATCATTGGTGTGCAGGGTGGAAAGCACCAGGTGTCCGGTCAGGGAGGCCTGCATGGAGATCTTGGCCGTCTCGGCATCCCTGATCTCACCCACCATGATAATATCGGGGTCCTGACGCAATACCGAACGCAGCCCGGCCGCAAAGGTCAGATCAATCTTGCTCTGCACCTGAATCTGACCAACACCGGGCAGTTGATATTCAATCGGATCTTCAATGGTGATGATGTTTTTTTCCTGCCGGTTCAGGCGAGAGATGGCCGCATACAGCGTGGTGGTCTTGCCGGAACCGGTGGGACCCGTTACCAGGATGATACCGTTCGAGCGCGACAGCAACCGCTCCATGATGGTGGTGTCGCGCTCTGAGAAACCGATCGCCCCCAGCGAACGCACCCCCTGCTTGCGGTCCAGCAGACGCAGCACCGTGCGTTCGCCAAAAAAGGTCGGCACGATCGAAACCCGCACATCAACCTCATGACCGGCAACCAGCACCTTCAGGCGGCCATCCTGGGGCAGACGTTTTTCAGCAATATTCAGTGAGGCCATGATCTTGACCCGCGAGACCAGTGCTTCCTGCACCACCTTGGGCGGCTCCAGCTTCAGGTGCAGAATGCCGTCAATCCTGAAACGCACCTCCAGGCTCCGTTCGTAGGGCTCGATATGGATATCACTGGCCCGCTCCTTGACCGCCTGAAACAGAATCGCATGCAGCAGACGGATGACCGGGGCTTCGTCGGTCAGGTCAAGCAGATCGTGGGGACGGGAAAGTTCGGTGGCTATCGTGGAGAGATCTTCGGCAATCAGGTTTTCCACCACATCACGGGCAGACCCGGCGGTGCGCGAGTAGAGCCGGTTGATGGCGGCAAGCAGCTCTTCCTGGGGCACGACGATGCCGCTGACCGGCAAACCATACAGCTTGGCCACCTCATCCTGGGCAAGCAGATCGGCGGGATTTCCCACCGCCACCAGCAACTGGCCGTTCTGAATGGCAAGGGGCAGCAGGCAGCGGGAACGGGCAAACGCAAGCGGCAGCCTGCTCAGCAGCGTTTCATCGGCCAGGGCATCATCAATCTGCTCCTGAAACGGCAGCCCCAAACGCTCTGCCAACCCTTGCAGATCGTGATCAGTTGCCATCGCTGGTGGGCTCCTGCGGTTTTTGGGCCGGCTCGCCAGTGCTGTCACTGATCGCTTTCTGAACGTCCACCTTGCCGGTTTTTTTGGTCGCCTCAGTGAATGTATCCCGTTGCTGGTCGGTGATGGCCGTCATGTCCCGGGCATCCTTGACCACCTGGGGGGTCAACAGAATCATCAGGTTGGTCTTTTTGCGGGTCTTTGTGCTGGTTTTAAACAGCCAGCCCAGACCTGGAATGTCACCCAGCAGCGGTACCTTCTCTATGTTGGTATCCTCGGTATCCTGGATCAGACCGCCGATCACGATGGTTTCATTATCCTTCACCACCACGCTGGTCTTGGCGGAGCGTTTGGTGGTCACCAGGTCAACGGCCTGGCCTTTATCGTTTTTAACGGCGGAGATTTCCTGGTAGATATCCATGCGGATATAGTCACCCTCACTGATCTGAGGCTTGATCTTCAGGTTGATGCCGATATCCTTGCGCTCGATCGATTCGTAAGTGGCGGTGCTGCTGCCAGCCAGACTGGTGGTGGAACCTTTGAACGGCACATTCTCGCCCACATTGATCTCGGCCTCCTTGTTATCGGTGGTCAGGATGTTGGGGGTGGAGAGAATGTTAACCAGGCCGTTTTTGTCCAGGGCCTTCATCATGGCGGTGATGTTGACGGGCCGTGCTTCAATAATCGAGTTTGCAATTGGCGTATTGTTAATACTGTTGAGCAGTGAGCCAAACGTACCCATCGGATCATACATGCCGGCCACGGCCAGGTATTTGTTGAGGGCTGCGCCGCCGATCACCCCGCTCTGCATTCCCACCTCGCGGCTTTTATCCAGCGACACCTCCGCAATCAGCACCTGCACAAAAACCTGCTTGCTGCGACGGTCCAGCTTTTTCACCACCTGCAGCAGATTGCTGTAATCGTTGGGCGCAGCCATGATGACCAGCGAATTGGTGGCCTTGTCAGGGGTGATGGTAACCTTGCCGGAATCAAGGGGAGAGAGCCCGGCAGTTGCCGCAGCCACACCGGGGCCGGCTGAAGCCGTAATGCCCTTGACAACACCATCAAGCACCTTGGCCATTTCGGTGGCATCGGTATGTTCCAGGTAATAGACGTTGATTTTACTGCTGGCTTCCGGCGGCAGCACATCCAGCTGCTTCACCAGCGAGCGGATGCCTTCCTTATCCTTTTCAGGCCCGAAAAGCAGGATCGCGTTCAAACGGCTGTCAGCCAGCACCTGCACCGAGCCGCTGCTGGCCTGCTGGAGAGCGCCGGCCGCCTGGCGTGGCCCCCGGCCTGAAAGCCAATCCTGCAGCACCTTGGCCACCCCTTCAGCAGAGCCATGCTTCAGGTACAGCAGTTCGGCCCCCTCCCGCCGTTGGGGAGTGTCGATCAAGGCCAGAATATCAGCCACCTTTTGCAGATTCGAGGCTGCGTCCACCACCAACAGCATGTTGCCTGGTCCAAACGATCCGATATGCCCCTCTTTTGAAACAATCGGTTGCAGGAAGGTCAGTGCTTCCTGGGATGATATCTGCTCAAGCGGGAACACCCGCGCCATGAACGCATCTCCCAGTGGTAACCGCGCGCTGTCCGACAGCTTCATGCCGGATTGCTTTGCGCCTGCCGTGGGCAGCACCTTGTAAACCTTGCCGGTCTGCACCAGGGTAAATCCCTTCAGCTCAAGCACCGAGGTAAACAGGGCAAAGGCTTCATCGGTTGACAGCCTGGAGGGAGAAAAGACCGAGACCTTTCCCTTTACCCGCTCATCAAGCACAAAATTCTTTCCGGTCAGTTCGCTGATGAACTTGACCATCGTGGCTATGTCAACATCGCTGAAGTTCATCACCACGCCCTGGTTGGCAGCAGCGGCAGGAGTAACGGCAACCAGCGACAACAACAGCACCGATACGATGCCAGACTTGATAAGACGTATCACACATAACCTCCAGGGTTAGCGAATATCATACAGCAGTGAAGAGGGGGCGCCATCGCGGATCAGATCAAGCTTGATCCTGCTTTGCCCTTTCAGCGCCATAAATACCTGAATTGATTTTTCAGGAGAATCGATCGGAAAATCATTGATTCTGGCCAGCACATCACCATTTTGAAGCCCCAGCTTATTGAATATGCCCTGGGGTTTTACCTCGGAAAGCCTGAACCCTTCGACCTTGCCGTCCTTCATGCTCGGCAGCAGCCGGGCATCGGTCATGGTCTGCCCGATATTGTTCAACGCTTCATGCAAGGCCCGTTGGTCAATAATCCCGGCACTGCCTCCAGCTGCCGGAATCACCCCGGCTGCCGGCTGACCGGCCGGGGTCGGTTTGTCTGCATCGGTCGGCGCAGCCGGGGTCCGCAGGGTAATGGTCTGATTGCCCGAGCGCAGCTCTGCGGTTTCTTTCCTGACAACCCACAAAACCCCCAGGTCAAACACCTTCTCGCCCAGCCGGAACACACGCTCTTCATTGCTGCTGGTCCGGCGCACCAGCACAAAACTGCTGCGGGGAGAACCGGCAGCCGTGCCGAGCAGGATCAGATCACTGGCTGAGGTGGTTTGCAGGTTGACCGGTTGCTGCTGGGCCAGCAGTGTCAGAGCCCCCCGGGTGGCAGGGCCAAACAGCCCTTTTTCAAGAATCACCCCATGGGATTGCAGCGTTGTCGCCACCTGCGGCTGAGGGCCACCCTTCTGGACGCTGGCAACCGTGCCGGCACCCGTAGCCAGCTTGCCAAGCTTGAAGGACGTGATATCAGCCAGCATCCGTGCGACAAGCAGCAGGATCAGGCCAGAAAAAACCAGGGTCAGGGAAAGTTTAATACGTTGCATAGTATGGGTGGCTATGGACGGGTTTTTCGTGAGTCAGTCGAGGCATAAGCACCGCAGATCTCCAATAATGCTCATTTTGAAGGGTGTCTGTTCACCAGATCAAGCCATATGCTGGCCGGTTTTATTGCAACCAAAATCCCCAAAAAGGGGGGCTGATTCGAATTCATTAAAAACTATCACGGAACGTTTTTAATTTCCAGAACAAGGTGCATCGGGTGATTAATTTTACCGAGCGGTGGGGGCGTCAGCACGAAGAATGCCAGAGACAAGGCATCTGGCATCGGTTGGTTGTCGTGTCGTCTTGGGTTCAGACGGTTATATCCCCCCTCCCGACGGGAGGGGGGGCATGATCCGGATGATGCTACCGCCGTTTACTCAATAGTCATGCGGTTTCTGACACCCCGCACACCATTTACGTCGTTGGCAAGCTTGGTAGCGAGGTTTACCTCGGTCAAGCTGCTGGCCTTGCCGTACAGGGAAACAACACCGCGGTGGGTTTCAACCTTGGTGTTGATGGCACTGGTGGCCCGGTGATACAGCAGGGTCATCTTGACCTGGGCGGTGATGGAAGAATCGTCGATCTTCTGGCCGATGGTCTGCTCTTTTTGCTGGCCGTTCGAAACCTTCATCTCGTTGTTTACGTCCTTGACCCCTGACACATCCTTTGCGTATTCAGTTGCCAGCTCTTTTACCGCCAGACTGGCAGCCTCACCCCGCAGGGTCACGACACTGTCTTTGACCTCAACCTCGATGTTTCTGGCATTCATGCTGCGATTGAACAGCAGGGTGGCCTTGACCTTTTCACGGAGCCAGGCATCCGAATCCGCCGTGGGGATCGCCCCCTTTGTCACCAGCCGGTTATCCACATACTTGACCCCCGGCAGGCCTGCCACGGTTTCCTCAGCCAATCCCCTGTGGAAGCTTTCCGCAACCACCCCGGTCAGGGTGACCACGCCGTCTGCGGATCTGATCTTGATCTCATCATCCTTGAGATAGGTCTTGAACACATGGGACTGTCTGGCCGACAACTCGATGCGGCTATCCATCTTTGAGGCGGATGCGGGTGCGCTGAAAGCCAGCATCACCAAACCTGCCACCAGCAATGACACTGCATATACTATTTTCATGAAGTTTCTCCTTCGGGCCGATTACTTGCCCAGCACCTTCTTCACCTGTCCAATTTTCCCCTGAATCTTGCCGGAGATCTTTTCTACTTTTCCCTCCACCTCAAGTTTGGGGTTATCGCTGAGCTTGCCGGCAACCTCTTTCAGCTTGCCATTTACTTCATGCAGCTTGCCTTCTGCCTGATCTCGTGTGCTTGTTTTCATGGTATACTCCTTGTGAAGTAGTAGTTGTCTGCAGTTGCCTGACTGTTTCAGTACCTGAAGCCGAAGGTGGCGGTGGTCACGAATCCGTCCAGCGCGACATGATCACCACCAAAGGAAGGCTCAGCCCAGAAGTATTTACCCTCAAGACCGGCGAACATATGCTTGTGAAAATTGATATTGAAGCCAGCTCCGGCATGGAATCCGTAGGTGATTTCAGTGGAACCGTGGGCATCGCCGGTGTTGCCGCTGACGTCAAGGTCAGTGATATACGCCCCGATCCCTCCCAGGCCATAGGGCTCAAATACGCCCAACGGCAGGAACACCTTGCCGGTGGCAATCAGGGGAACAATTTTCAGTTTTGTCTCGCCCGGCTGGGCATCCGGAGAGCCTTCGCTTTCCATGTAGCCAGCCCCCAGTTCAAGAGCTAGCATCGGAGTGAAGTAATGGCCCATGGCCACCTCGCCCGCAAAGCCGGTCTTGCTGTCCAGGCTGGTTGTATTGCCAGCATTGAAGTTATCCAGGTCGAATGACTTGCTTGGAGAATAGAGACCGCCTTTCAGCAGCACATAGTTTGTCGGCTTCTCCGTTGTGTCTGCTTGCTCCTCTGCCGATGCGG
Organism: Geobacter sp. UBA5730; assembly: GCA_002419465.1. GTDB lineage: Bacteria > Desulfobacterota > Desulfuromonadia > Geobacterales > Pseudopelobacteraceae > Trichlorobacter. The sequence goes on from DIGE01000014.1 coordinate 38,672, forward strand.
GAGCATTGAAACCGATGACAGCGAGTGTCAGACCAAAAAGCAACAAATTCTTTGTTTTCATAATGCCTCCTTTTAGATGTTGTGTTATCAGGACATCTTTTACTTCGCTTCTAAACTTCAGTGACATGACGGTTCTATTCATCCAGCTTGAGCGACCCCCTTCTCTCTGTAACGGTTCAGATTTTCAAACCTGTTCAACAGATCATCTGCTGTCTGACCAACGCAGGGAGCGCAACAAGCGTGCCAGAGAAGGTCAGCAGGGGCTGGAGGCATAACAAGCTGATTATACAAGATAAAATTGTGCTGGTAGAATCTGCGGCGGGGACTATGCTTCGGCGGAATCCGTCAGGTTTAACAAAGCTACAGGATATGACGGATAGTATACAAGGTTCAGGCATACAGTGCCATACCGGGGCCAGATGCCAATTCAGTGGTTCAATAATGCATACACATCTGCAAATTGCCCCTCAAGCACCCTGAAGGCCTGCAGGACCATGGGGTCAAAATGTTTAGGCAGGGTGCGACCATCACCTTTCAAAAGAATCTGCCTACTGGTTACGTGGTCAAAGGCAGCCTTGTAACAGCGGGGGTTACGCAAGGCATCATACTGATCAGCCAGGTTCATAATCCGTGCCTCGATCGGTATCTGTTCACCAACAAGGCCATGGGGATATCCGCTGCCGTCATAGCGCTCATGATGACTGATGGCAATTCTGTCTGCCGCCCCCATGCGATGGTGCCCACCGATTATTTTGGAGCCATGTACGGTATGCAGCTTCATCTCACGCCATTCATCTTCAGTCAGCTTGTCCTTTTTTTTGAGAATGGCCGAAGAAACATGGATTTTTCCCACATCATGCAATGCCGCCTGAATGCGAATGGTCTGTACCATTTTTTCCGGCATGTCGAGATAACCGGCAATCAGTGCGCAATACGTGCCGACCCGCAGGATATGATCACCGGTATCCTCGTCATTGGCCTCTGACGCACGGGCAAGAGCCAACACCGTGTATTCGAAAGCTGATTCCGTATCCCGGACCTGGGCGGCAAGGGAGCGCAGAAAGAGGCTTTGCATAACAACACTGCTAAGCACCGCCGCATCATAGCCGGTAACCTGCCTGCCGTAATTCAAGGCGATCAGACAGAAGCTGTCGTTTGAGTACCTCACCAGGTTTGAAACCGGTATCAGGAGCTTGCCCAGCTCCTTGAACAGGGTTGATTCAACCAGCTCTGCGTCGGCTTCATTATGGTAAACCACTTCCGGATTCCCGCTTTCCGAGAATACGAGTTTTCGGTCAATATTCATCTTGATAACGCTTCTATCGATCTCACCCCGGATTGACTCATAACGCATCCACTGGGCGATACCGGCCTGATCAAGCATGCCGATGACAACGACATGTGGACTGTCCGTAAAATCAAATCGTTGCCGGATGATCTGCTGCACAATACGATCAAGCTTTTCCATAAAATCGAAGGTTGCAGGATCAAACCCGGTGATGATCTGTTCGCCGAAAGTGCTCAACTTGGCGATATTGTGATAGGCAGAGTTCAGCCGGTCATTCAGCCCTTTGACATGCAGCAACATCTTGATTCTGGCCAGTACCTCTGCTGAATCAAACGGCTTTGAGATAAAATCTTCCGCCCCGGCCTCAGTCCCACGGATCCGGTTTTCCATATCTGCATGGGCGGTGATCATGACCACTGGGATATTGCCGTGTTCCTCATCGGCCTTGATCCGGCGGCAGACCTCAAAACCATCCATACCGGGCATCATCAGATCCAGCAGACAGATATCAATCCGTTCGGTTTGAATCTTTTCCAATGCTTCCGGACCGCTTGATGCCAACACCACGTCATAGCCTCGCGGAGAAAGCATGGCATCAAGCAGGCTGAGATTGATCGGTTCATCATCAACACAAAGGATTCTGGCCATGATCTGATTCATGATGGTTCTCCATTTGAAAGCCACTGTTTCAGAAGCACCGGCAGTTCGCGGGTGTCGAGCGGCTTGGAGATGTACGCATCAAAACCGGCAGCCAGAAATTTTTCCGGATCCCCCTGCATGGCAAAAGAGGTTAAGGCAACGATCTTCAGGCTGCTGGTTACCGGATCTCCCTTCAGGATCTTACAGGCGGTCATGCCATCCATGCCAGGCATCTGAATATCCATCAGGATCAGGTCTGGCAGCAACTCTCTGGCCAAGGTCACACCTGCCTGACCGTCGAAGGCTATCGCCACCTCGTAGCCATAAAAGCCGAGAATATCCTTTAACAGATTACGGTTGTTCTCGTTGTCTTCAACGAGCAGTATCGTGTGCGACATGATAGTGCCTCCTGCGCTCACTCTTTCTGAGTCCCAACGGCTTTTTCCACCAGGTTCAGAAACTCATGGGTTGACAGACTGCCCTTACCCGCGATACGCCAGACTTTGCCCTCCAGCCGTGTCCGATCGGCGGCCGAGAGGTCCATGGCAGTCAGCACCAGAATCGGCACATTTACCACCGTAGTCTCTCCTTTCAGCCGATCAGCCACCTCAAATCCGTTCATACCGGGCATCATCAGATCCAGCACAATCAGGTCAGGCTGATCACGCTGGGCAATCTCCAGACCGGTTTCTCCGCTGCTGGCCCGCAGTGCACGATATCCTTTGCTGTGCAGGACGTTGGCCATGGCCACCAGCGTTAGCGGATCGTTTTCGATCAGCAAAACCGTGTTGCCGCTGCCGGGGATAGTATCCGGCGGGCTGATGACAGGTTCTGCACCATGCCTCTGAGTGAGGGGCATGGTGAAACTGAAGGTACTGCCTTTGCCAAGCTCGCTTGCCACCCAGATTCTTCCGCCATGCAATTCCACCAACTGTCTGTTCAATGCCAGCCCCAGGCCGGTCCCTTCGTTCTCCTTGGTGTAACCGGTCTCAAGTTGTGAAAACGGGTGAAAAAGTTTGGGAATGCCCTCTTGACTAATACCTATACCGGTGTCAGCCACGGCGATTTCGATAAAACCGCCGTCTTTTCTTACATTGACATGGACAGCTCCGCCCGGCAAATTGAACTTGACCGCATTGGAGAGCAGGTTGAACATGATTTGCTTAAGCTTGCGCTGGTCAGCCACAATGCGCACGTCCGCCTGCGGCTCCAGTTCAAGGTACAGCTCTATCTGCTCTTTCATCGCTTTTTCCTTCAGCATCATCAGAGACGAATCCAGCAGTTCACGCAGAGAAAAGGCAGACAGATCAAGCTCCATCTTGCCTGACTCCACCTTGGAGAGGTCCAGTATGTCGTTTATCAGGGAAAGCAGATGCCTGCCGCTGGAAAGGATGTTGCGCACGTATTCCTGCTGTTTGGCGTTGATCGGGCCGAAAAGCTGGTCCTGCAGCACCTCGGAAAAGCCGATGATGGAGTTGAGCGGGGTGCGCAGTTCATGGCTCATATTGGCCAGAAAGTCAGATTTGGTCCGTGAAATCTTTTCCAGTTGCTGATTGTTTTCAGCCAGCTCACTCTGTTGCGCGTGCAGCTCTTCATTCACCACCTGAAGTTCCAGATTGGAGCGCTGCAGATCGTTGGAAAGTCGCTTCAGCTCCAGATTGTTTCTAATGGTGTCGATGCCGATGGCAAGCTGCGGAGCGATCAGGTTGATGATCCGCAGATCCATTACATCAAAGCCGTGCAGCGATGCCAGTTCCAGTACGGCCACCACCTCATTGCGCAGGGTAAGCGGTACCGTAATAATCTCGCGAGGCTGCAGATTTCCTGCCACGGTTTCAATGTACAGCAATGCATCATCGGGAATATGCTGCAATCGTATCATTTCGTTGCGAGACAACGTTTCCTGCGCCATCCCTCCCGCTTCTGCAGGAAGCGGAACAGCCATGGCAGCAACCGGCACAAGACATCCTTCCTGTGCAAGGTAGGCGACTCCGGCCATGCAGGAGGCATGGCTGCCAAGCTGTGTCAAGGCCGCCTGTGCAAAATCTTCCACTGCAAACCAGTCATGGTTGATCAGGGTAAGCACATAACCGTATGCCTTGTTGACCGTATCTTCCTGTTGGAGGGTACTGGTGGATTTGTTTAGAGATACGATCAGTTGTGAACGGTAATAGGCAAACCAGGCGCTGATCACCAGCATGATGATGGTGAACAGGTAGGTGCCACGGGTTACTTTTTTCACCGGGGAAAGTACCTCTTCCATCGGGATTTCGCTGATCACCTTCCAGTTGCCGGTTGACACCGCCGAGTGCGCCCGTAGCACCTCTTTTCCGCTCAAAACGTCAATCTGCCTGGCATCACTGCCTGTTTTAATGCCGCTCTTTGCCGTGCCAAGGGCTACCGTAATACGTTCCTGCGTATACTGTGTCTGGTTGGGGTGATAGATGATCGTCCCTTTGCTGTCCACCAGGAAGGTAATGCCACGGGGCTGCGGGATGCTTTCCAGCACATTTTTGACAAAACCGGCCTTGGGTTGAATGACGAGAATAGCAATTACCTTGTCAACGCTGGAGACAACCGGAATGGCAATGGCAAAAACATTGTGACGGGGAATGGCCTCCCGCAGAAACAGTTCGGACAGGTAGGGGGTCCAGGAGCGGGAGACCCCCTTGTACCAGTCTCGCTCGGAAAAATTCCTGCCCATCACGCCTGGGGCCTCAGGATAGTCGGCCAGTAGCGTTCCGGCAGGTGAGGTTATCAGTACCCGCTCGGTACTAAGCGATCTGTCAAGCATGTCTTTCAGGTTTCTGCGCATTTCAGTGGTATCGCCGTCAACAATCGCCTGTATCAGCGTAAATCTACTGGCATATGAATTGCCGAAAGCGATTTCACCCCGCAGTTTTTCATCCAGTATGTTGGCGGCCGTATAGGCGAAGGCCTGTTGTTGTTCACTGGACAGCCTGGTTAGTTCATGGGTGATGGTGACGTAAACAAAAATTGCCAAACCGAGCAGCGGCGCTGTCACCACAAATGTGCCGACCAGAATAATGCTCCATCTGGTTTTCAGCAGCGTGTCAAACATTTCACACCCCCACACTTAGCCCATAAAAAGGGCCGACGGTTTCCCGTCGGCCAAACCACACGAAGGAGGGACAGCGTTTAAGCATCCCTGCATTCTGTTACCTAGAATTTTTTGCATCTAACATGCCAGTACAACTAAAAACTGCAATTCGTAGCACTGAAGCCAGAACAACTTGAATAATCGGATACTTGCAAAAAACCGGGAAATCCAGACGTCGCACGCAGCATCCTTCACCGCTGGTGCAGCCGTCATATCTGATGGCCAGCGCAGATCAGGACCGTGAGGTTTCCAACTGTTTCATGGCTTCACGCATGAATGCCGGCAGATCGCCCGGTTGCCGCGAGGTGACCAGGTTACCGTCAACCACCACCTCCCGATCCTCATAGAGTGCGCCAGCCTCCTTCAGTTCGTCAGCCACCAGGTGGTAACAGGTGGCATGACGTCCCTGCAAAAGCTGGGCGCTGATCAAAATCTGCGGCCCGTGGCAGATGGCGGCCACCGGCTTGTTGCGGACAAAAAAACTTCGGGCTATCTCCAGCACCTTCGGTTCTTTTCTCAGTAGCATGGGAGCTTCACCTCCGGGCAGAATCAGGATCGCATAGTCATCCGGGTTGACATCATCGAGGGTCTTGTACGCCGCCACTTCGTACCCGTGCTTACCCTGTATGACCCCACGGCTAATGGAGGCAACGGCCACCGTCAGGTTTGCTTCCTTCAAACGGTAATAAGGGACCAACAGCTCAGTATCTTCAAAATTGTCCGCGCTTATGATCAAGGCTTTCATGGTCCCTCCGGGTTGAACGCAGAACTACGGTATATTTCTCAACAGCCGTACCTACAGCAACTAGTGCGCCAGAGTGAAAATGCGCACAAACACCTTGCAACAGCTCGATTACAAACGTGAAAGCAGAAAACATCGGGTGGGAGGGTATGGCAAAAACGTTTACTGAATCCGTCGTGTTTGACGTAACAGCAATATATGGTGGAGTACGACAAGGCAGGTCCGGGAGAGCAGGCCTCCGGTTACTGACGGGTGATGCCGTGTTTACGCATCCGGGCGCGCAAGGTACTCGGATTGAGACCCAGCAGCTTGGCTGCGCCATTCTTACCCTCTATCCGCCAACCGGTCTTATTCAGCACCTGTAGAATGTGGTGCTGTTCCAGATCAGCGAGAGCCTTGATATCGCCTTCGTCGCTTTTTTCAGGGTCTTTCCGGAAGGTATCGAACCGGTCCAGCACCTGCAGAACAGACCCCTGACTGAGGATGACCGCCCGCTCGATGACACTTTCCAGTTCGCGAATGTTGCCGGGCCAGTGGTAGTCCTGCAGGATGTCCAGGGTCTCGTTGGTGACCGAGCTGATCTTTTTGCCGATCTTTTTGTTGAACTTGTTGATAAAAAACTGGACCAGCAGCGGAATATCATCCTTGCGTTGACGCAAAGGCGGGATGGTGATCGGAAAGACATTCAAACGGTAGAACAGGTCTTCACGGAACCGGCCGTGCTTGATCTCCTCCTCCAGATTCCGGTTGCTGGCGGCAATGATCCGTACATCAATCTTGATGGTGCGCGGACTGCCCAACCGTTCAAACTCGCCATCCTGAATCACCCGCAGCAGCTTGGATTGCAGCTCCAGCGGCATTTCACCAATTTCGTCCAGAAACACGGTGCCGCCGTCAGCCAGTTCAAAGCGTCCGATCTGGCGGGCGTTCGATCCGGTAAAGGCCCCTTTTTCACGGCCGAACAGTTCGCTTTCAATCAGATTGGCCGGCAACGAGGTGCAGTTGACCGTGATCATGGCCCGGTCCTTGCGGGCACTGAGGCTGTGGGTGGCCCGGGCGATAATTCCCTTGCCGGTGCCGGTCTCGCCCAGCAGCAGGACGGTCGCATTCATGCGGGCCACCTGTTCAATCAGATGAAACACCTGTTCAAGCGGTTTGCTTTGACCGATGATCTCGTCAAAGTTGTGCTTCAAGCCGACCTCTTCCAGCAGATAGGTATTCTCGGCCTGCAGCCGGTCTTTCAAAAGCTGGATCTCCGTAAAAGCGGTCTGAAGAGAATCCTTGGCCTTTTTATGTTCCTCTATTTCATGGGAAAGCCTCAGGTTGGCGCTGGTAAGCTCCCTGGTTCGCTCCTGCACGGTCAGCTCAAGGTTCTCATGGGTGGTTTGCAGCTCGGTTGTCAGCCGCACCCTGAGGGTTTCATCAACGATCGAACAAAAAACATGGGCGTCCTCAGCAGCGGATTTCCCGATACCTACCGCTTGAAACAAACCATGGATCAACTTGCCGGCATTGTTACGGACCGTGATTCTGGATCGCTGCACCTCCTTCCGGCACAATGCCTGTGCGAGCATGCCGGAAAAAGCATCCCTGCCTTCTGCGTCGGCGATAAAACTGCTGAAAGTTTTCCTGATCAACTGCCGCCGTTCTATGCCCATCAACTTCGAACCTTTGAGATTGGCCCCCAGGATCAGTCCGCCGGTGTCAAAGATGAAATAGCTGATTGGCGCAAAATCATAGAGCTCCTCATACATGTTCTGCGACACCTGCAGCTCATCACAGGCCCGACGCAACTCTTCGTTTTGCATCTCCAACTCAATCTGGTGGACCTCAAGTTCATGCACCAGACCCTGCACCGCTTCCCGACTCTGCAAGGGTTGAGGCGACCGATACGTCACCGCCCCACCCTGCAATCGTTCTTCTGCCTGCTGACGCATTTCGGCTGCTTCCGGCGAACCTTTAGCTTTTACACCTGCCACTACCTGCCTCCGTTCTCAAGCAGACCTTTCAGTCGTGCGTTCTCGTTGCGCAGTTCCGTTTCCAACTGCTTGGCCTTGGTGATGTCGGTAAAGGTGATCACCAGTCCGCCGATCACATCCTCCATGGTGCGGTACGGCATGATCCGCACCGAGAACCAACGGCCATCGGTTGTGGTGATCTGCTTTTCGGAAAACACCAGGGTCCGCAGCACTTCCTGGGCCTCGTTGGTCATTTCCGGGTACAGCAGATCGTTGACGATATCGGAAAGCGGCCGCCCCACATCGCCAGGCAGCAGCTTGAACAGTTTATCCGCCCCGCTGGTGAACCGCCGGATGTGCAGTTGATTGTCCAGGAATACCGTAACGATCTCGGTGCTGTTCAACAGGTTGCGCATATCGTTGTTCACCCGGGCCAGTTCATCCAGCTTGGACTGCTGCTCGGCGTTCACGGTTTGCAACTCTTCATTTAAGGATTGCATCTCTTCCCGTGAGGTGGTCAGCTCCTCATTGGTGGATTGCAACTCTTCGTTGGTGGACTGGAACTCTTCATTGGTGGAGACCAGCTCCTCCTGGGAGGATTGCATCTCTTCACGGGTGGTCTGCAGCACCTCACGGGCCAGCCTCAGCTCTTTCTCCAGCTCAAGCACCCGTTCACTATCAGCGGCAGCTGCCTTTGGACGACCGGTTGCTTTCTTTTTAGGCGGGGTTGGGACATCGCTGAAGACGATCATCACCATCCCTTTCAGTGGTTCAGGTTCTTCAACGGCCCGCACCGTGATATCAACAAGCTGGCCGTGTTCCCCCTCCCCAGCTTTCAGCCCCTTGACCGTAATCGAGCCTTTATGCCGCACCACTTGTTGAAAGGCGTTTCCCAGATCAAAACGCAAACCTTCCCGGGCCATGGCAAAGATATTCCAGTTGGCCTTGCCTGCCGCAGGTTCCAGGTATTTTCCGGTACGACCGCTGATATAGAGGATATCGCCACGGTCGTTGACCAGCACGGCCGGCGGAGAAAACTGCTGTAGAAGCACATGATCAGCCATTGACTGGAGGCTGACGGCAGATTTTACCATCTGGGGCTCCTTGTTAACTCCCAACGCTGTCATCGGTAATGAAGTCAGCAGCAGCGGCGGTTCAGCCGGGCGGACCGAATCACGTCGCCGGAACAGTCTTGATTTGTTTTCCAGCGGTTCGAAGTGGTCGGGAAAGGCGTTGGCCGTCTCGGCACTTCCCAATAGCAACATACCGCCGGGATTCAGACTGTAATAAAACAGCGGAAGCAGTTTTTTCTGCAGTTCATTTGTCAGATAGATCAACAAGTTACGGCAGATCAGGATATCAAGTTTGGTAAAGGGAGGGTCCATGATGACATTCTGGGTGGCAAAGGTCACCATCTCCCGGACCTCCTTGTTAACCCGGTAGCCACGTTCATCCTTGGTAAAAAACCGGTTCAGACGCTCAGAGGAAACATCCGCCTCAATATTGGGCAGATAGATGCCCTGGCGCGCCTTGTCAATGGCGTCCTGGTCCAGATCGGTGGCAAATATCTGCAGGGAAAAACCAGCGTTGGGGTTTATCTGTTCCAGGGCTTCCCTGAAGATAATCGCCAGAGAATAGGCCTCTTCCCCGGTGGAGCAGCCAGCCGACCAGGCGCGCAGCTGCCCACCGGATGGCCGGCCCTCCAGAAGCATCGTAACCAGCTCGTTCCGGAACAGCTCCCAGACCGCCGGATCCCGGAAAAAACTGGTCACCCCGATCAGCAGCTCCTTGAACAGCAGTTCCAGCTCCTGGGGATTATCCTGCAGATACCGGACGTAGGATGCGATGCCGTCAATCTGATGAATCCCCATGCGCCGCTCTATCCGCCGATAGACCGTTGTTTTTTTGTAGAGCGAAAAGTCGTGGCCGGTTTTGGTCCGCAGCAGAATCAAGACTTTTTCCAGGGCGCTCTGGTCCTTCTCTTTCAGGGGCAAGCCTTTTTTTATGGGGATAGGCGGATGACGGAGACAGGCCATGATCTTCAGCGGTAATTCATCAGCCGGGGCAACCAGATCTGCCAGCTCGGCATCAATGGCACTTCTGGGCATACTGTCAAACTTGGCCGATCCGGGCGTCTGCACCAGCACAAGCCCGGCTTTTTCCTTGATGGCCCGCAGTCCCATGGTGCCGTCAGACCCCATACCGGACAGTATGATGCCGATGCTGCGTTCCTGCTGATCTTCCGCCAGGGATCGCAGAAAAAAATCGATCGGCAGCCGCAGGCCGCGGGGCGCCGCCGGTTCAAACAGATACAGCTGACCGTGCAGTATGGACATGTCCCGGTTGGGTGGGATCACATAGACGCAGTCAGGTTGCACCTTCATTCGGTCTTTAACCTGAAAAACCTGCATATCGGTTGCACGCTGCAGCAGTTCCGGCAAAATTCCCTTGTGGGTGGGGTCAAGGTGCTGGACGATGACAAAGGCCATGCCGCTGCCCTGCGGCACCTGGCCCAGAAACAGCTCCAGCGCCTCCAGGCCACCTGCAGAAGCACCGATGCCGACAATGGGAAACCCGGAACGCTCAGGTTGTGCCTGAAGAACTGGTGTGTCGACTACATCTGGTTTTTTCTGTTTTCTCATAGTTAGAAGTATAGCAGCCTTCTCACTGACAAGCCATCCGGTATATTACAACACGCGAACAGCGTCTGACCCTCAACACGCAGGGCAAGGCGTCTGTTTCCGGCAGACCAGAACCACCTCGTCCACGTTGGCCGGGCAGACCAGCCCGTCAACGAATTTCAACCGTTTTTGAAAGGCCATGGCCAGCGGCAACAACAACCGGTTGTAGCACCAGAGTGCCTCGCGCCGGAAGTGCGTGAGCCACCACACCCCGAGAGCAGCCAGCTGCGGGCTGGCAGGCTGCATGCCGTACACCGCGCTCGCCTGCAACACCAGACCGTATTCAGCCAGCAAGAGCGCCAGTTCATCAGGATCATACCGCCGCACATGCCCCACAAACGCGTCGAACTCCGTCCAGAGTCCGGCATGCAGGGGCACTGAAAGGATAAAGGTGCCATCATTTTTCAGTACGCGGCCCACCTCTTCCAAAAGCTGCCGGTCATTATCGGCATGCTCAATCAGATCAAAGGCGCAGACCAGTTCGAAACTCTGGTCTTTGAACGGCAGCCTGGCAGAATCAGACGCTGCTGCAATACCGCCCTGCATGGTCAGTTGTTCGATCACCGGCGGGCTGATATCGATAAAATAGGACCCTGCTATCGGCAGGCGTGGACGCAAGCCAGGTCCGATCTCCAGACGCTGCGGGGAAACACCCAGCAGCCCCGAAATCAGCGGCCAGGTATTGAATCGCTCCGGCTGGGTAAGTTCCGCTCCTGACCAGAGCTGATCGTAAAAGATCCGGTTTCTGGCGTTGGTGTCATGCTGGTGTAACCGTTTTTGGGTCATGCGGGGTTTCCTTTTCAGAGACTGGCGGGCCAAGCAGGTGGCCAATCAGATATATCAAGGAACGTGCCAGAGACCGGCCATGCCCGCCTTACGCATAACCACCTTATTATTATGAAAAAACCGTCCCCAAAGCGGCCGTAGTTGATCGTGATAGCTTCCCCAGGCCGTCATATGCGACAAAGCCACCAGATATGGCGGAAATCAGTGCCACCAAATCAGTCCGCAGCATTATGTGGTTCCGTGACATGTTGTGGGTAAATGGGTCATCCCAACCGATCAGCCTACGCATAAATCATCGCAAACCACTAATATCAGGCAATAAACTATCTATTCACCGTAATTGGCCAGCTAATTGCTCCTTGCCGGGACCAGATGCTCTGCGCCCGAATGGGCTGGAATATAGTCTTGTGTGGAAGGAGGGACACGTTGAGTCGAGAGTCAGGAAGATATCTAGTGGAATAGAGAACAACAATGAATTCAAATGAATTGTTCATACATATTCGAGTGATGTTCAAAAAGTTATACAAGGAGGCTGCTATGAAGAAAAACGAGACACTGAAGGCGTGGTTTGTCGTTACGTTGCTTATGAGCATTTTTGCACTATTGACAGGATGCAGTGGCGGAAACGATGCCGGAGGTGGTAGTTGGACAACTCCACCGACCGGTACTCCACCAGTCATAACGGCTTATTCACTGAACGGGGTTGCTGGAACCATCGATCAGACAGCCAAAACAATAGCCGTAACCATGCCGTTTGGCACAGACGTAACGGCTCTGATTGCGACCTACACCACCACCGGAACAACGGTAATGGTAGGGGCAACCGTTCAGACCAGCGGAACAACGCCAAACAACTTCACCGGTCCGGTAATATATACGGTAACGGGTGCTGATGGATTAACGGCGACCTACACGGTGAATGTCACTGTTGCGTCGGCCAACGCCAAAGAAATTACCACCTATTCCTTTAACGGTTTTGCCTCATCGCCGGGAATCGTCGATCAAGTGAACAAGACCATCGAGGTAACCCTACTGCCGGGCACTGATGTAACCGCACTGGTTGCGACATTTACATTCATCGGAACCGCTGTCAGCGTGGGCCCTGCGGCTCAGACCAGCACGGTTACCCCAAACGACTTCACCCTTCCGGTGGTATACACGGTAACAGCGGCTGACAGCTCAACGGTAAACTATACCGTAACCGTAACACTTGGCTTGGGCCCAGCACCGGCACTCCTTGTTGCAGCCGCTCCGTACGGTGGTTTTGGTGGCGGCGCAGGGATGACCAACCAGGGCATCCTTACCGTGATCACCGGCGATATCGGAAGCACCAGTGCTTCAACGCTGATGACCGGATTCCACGATAGCACCGGTGATGTCTACACGGAAACCCCGCTTAATATCGGCAATGTAACCGGGAGAATCTATACCGACGCTCCTCCGCCAGTAATATTCACAACAGGTCCTTTCGGCGGAACCGCTGCAACAAAAGCGATCGCAGATGCGGCAGCAGCCGATGCGCTCATCGCATATAACCACCTTGCCACACTTCCGGGAGGCGCTGATCCTGGCGCTGGCGAACTTGGTGGACAAACCCTGGCCCCTGGTACCTATACCGCTGCTGGTGGCACCTTTGCGATCACGACGGGAGACCTTACCCTGAATGGCGGCCCGAGAGATGTCTGGGTCTTCCAGATGGCTACTTCACTTACGGTCGGTGCTCCAGGATTCCCGCGCAGCGTTATACTAACCGGTGGTGCTCTGCCCCAGAACGTTTTCTGGCAGGTCGGTAGCGCAGCCAGGATTGAAGACCGATGCAATATGGTGGGAACTATCATTGCTAATTCAGGTGTCACCATCTCTACAGCAGGCCAATTGCTCACCACAACGCTGGACGGCAGAGCCTTGTCACTGGTCTCTTCAGTCACCATGGTGAATACCCTGATTAACGTACCGGCACCGTAGAGATGAACGGTCCGACCTGAACATGGAACAGGAAACGAGGGGATCGGTTTCAGCCCATCCCCTCGTAGACCTTCCTTCAGTGCCCTGACTAAACCGCACACAAGCAATACAAAGGAGGTCTTCAATGGGGAAAAAAATTTCACTCGTTCCTGCCATAAAAAAAATGGCACCGGTGTTGCTTATGTTAGTTTTTCTGCTCCCCCTGACGGCTCAGGCCGAGATCAAGGCCGGCAGCGTAGAACTGAATCCGTTCGTGGGCTATAACATCTTTCAGAACCGACAGAATCTGGAGGATGGCCCGCTATTCGGTGGACGGATCGGTTACAACATCACCAACCGTTTTGGCGTCGATCTTTCTGCGGAATATGTCAGGGGCCACGTTGATGACAAATCAAAGGCCTTTACCAGGGAAGGCCAGTTCACCAGCCCCACCAATGTTACCTTTTTCCATCTCGATCTGCTGTATCACTTCATGCCGGAAACCAGATTCAACCCGTATCTGGTTGCCGGCTACGGTGCGGTCAACTACAGTCCCCGAATTAACACCCACAATATGTCGGTGGTAAATTTTGGCGCCGGCGCAAAATACTGGCTGACTGAGCATGTCGCCCTGCGGTTTGATGTCAGGGACAACATGACGATTGATGAACAGATCAGTAACATTCAAATCACCATGGGCGCCGTACTGGCCTTTGGCGGAACATCGGCGGTCGCAGCCCCTGTTCCTGAAGAAAAACCGCTGGACGGCGACAATGACGGCGTAACCGACCGGTTCGACAAGTGCCCCAACACGCCTGCCGGCGTTTCGGTTGACCAGTATGGCTGTCCACTCGATAGCGACAAGGACGGCGTACCTGATTATCTTGACAAGTGTCCCGATACACCCGCTGGTGTGACGGTTGGCAAGCATGGCTGTCCGTTTATCATCGAGAAGGTGGTCATTCTGGTATCCGAGCCAAAGGTAGAGGAGAAGGTGAAGGAAAAGGCTGCGGTCACTGAGCCGGAGGTGATCGTTCTGGCCTTTGAGGATGTGCATTTTGGTTTTGACCAGTCAGCCCTGACCCCGGAAGCTCAAACGATCCTGAAACGAAACGTCCAACTTTTGAGAGAAAACCCCAAGGCTAAAATCAGGGTGGCCGGGTATACCTCTGCTTCCGGCACCACCGAGTACAATCAGCAATTGAGTGAACGAAGAGCCAAGGCGGTTAAGCAATACCTGATCGACGAGGGTATCATCACCCCCAGTCGACTGAGCACCATCGGGTATGGCGAGACGCTGCCGGCCACCTTTGAAGCAGCACCGAAAGAGCTGTATTCACCAGCGGCTAAATCAAACATGCGGGTGCTGTTTGAGATCATCCTGGAGTAGCAAGGATGCAGAATCAGTCGTGTCAGCCGGGCCTTTCTGAGGAAAGAGAAACATTGAACATCATAAGGGCATATCCTTAAAACGGGATATGCCCTTTGTTTTGGGTCCGCTCCGGTAGGCAGGTCGGACGGGCACGGCCCAGGTCATTATATATACCTGCTTCGTCAATAATGACGGATTATGGTGACAGCGGCATCTCCCACCCGTGGTGTTCAATCAGTTTTTACCATGCATAATCAGCTTCTTACATCATTGGCCGCCGTAGATATCCACTGGCATGCTAGTTGCGAGGTAACATGAGTTGGCATTAAAGGGAAACCAAACGAACCCTGCATCCGTGGCTTATATGTATCCTCCTGCTATAGATTGGCTACAAACTGCGTTAAAGGTGCAGACACCATGAAAATCCTCCTCGTATATCCCCGCTGTCCTGACTCCTTCTGGAGCTTCCGACATGCCATGAAGTTCATCGGCAAAAAGGCCAGTTTCCCCCCTTTGGGACTTTTGACCGTGGCGGCCATGTTGCCGACGGCGTGGGAAAAACGGCTGGTGGATATGAATGTCCGTCCACTTGCGGATGACGAGCTGCTGTGGGCGGACTATCTGCTGATCAGCGCTATGGCCATCCAGCAGGAATCGGTGCGGGAGCTGCTGGCCCGCTGTCAAAAGCTGAAGGTCAAAACCGTTGCCGGCGGCCCGCTCTTTACCACCTACTACAAGGATTTTCCCGAGGTGGATCACCTGGTGCTGGGAGAAGGAGAGCTCACCCTGCCCCGCTTTTTGGCAGATCTGGACAACGGCGAAGCCCGGCAGCTCTATCTCGACGACCAGCAGACGGAGCTGAAAGACAGCCCCATGCCCCTCTGGGAGCTGGTGGATATGGGGGCCTATGCCGCCATGAACATTCAGTATTCGCGGGGCTGCCCCTTTGACTGTGAATTCTGCGACATCACGGTGCTGTTCGGGCGCACTCCGCGCACCAAAACACTTGCGCAGCTGATTGGCGAACTGGAGAGTCTCTATACCCGTGGATGGCGTGGCGCGATCTTCCTGGTGGACGACAACTTCATCGGTGATCGCAAAAAACTGAAGCAGGAGGTACTCCCCGGACTTATCCGCTGGATGGAAGAGCGGGGACGTCCGTTCTATTTTTACACTGAGGCATCCATCGACCTGGCTGATGATGACCATCTCATGGAACTGATGGTCAGGGCAGGGTTCGAAGAAGTTTTTATCGGCATCGAGACCCCTCTCGAGGAGGGGCACATCGAGAGCGGCAAACTGCAGAACAAAAATCGCGATCTGCTGGCATCGGTACGACATATCCAGCAGGCAGGCATGCAGGTGCACGGAGGGTTCATCGTCGGTTTCGACAGTGACCCGCCGGTGATCTTCGAAAAACAGATCCATTTTATCCAGGAAAGCGGCATTGTCACTGCCATGGTCGGAGTGCTCTCCGCCATGCGCGGCACCCGCCTGTATCGGCGCCTGGAACGGGAAGGACGCCTGTTGGGGGAAGGTGCCGGTAGCAATACGGCCAGTGATCTCAATTTTGTCCCGCGGATGCGGAAAAATGCTTTGATCGGCGGCTACCGGGACATCCTGGAGACTATTTACCAGCCGAAAAACTACTACCAGCGGGTGATCAGACTCCTCAGGGAGTACCAGCCGATGTATCTGGGGAGACGTCGCCTCCAGTCGGGTTATGTGGGAGCCCTTTTTAAATCGATGCTTTTTCTGGGGATCATTGGCAGGGAACGGCTGCATTTCTGGAAACTGTTTTTCTGGTCGCTTGCGCGGCGGCCACGGCTCTTTCCGCTGGCCATCACCTATGCGGTCTATGGGTTTCATTTCAGGACGGTTGCGGAAAAGATCAATTGGAGCGAAATGCTGCATGGTGAAGATACCTGTCATCCCAAGGGTGGTTAGCATGAACAACAATGAGTATGTAGACGTTATCTTATACTCTTTTTCCCCCTATCCATGATTGGGTCGAAGGTCCAACAATCGTCTTTATCCCGGAGTGGCCACGCGTGCGTCCATGAAATCAAATAAAACCAGTTTCGGGAGAAAACCGATGAAACCCTGCGCTATTCTGACACTGCTGATACTCTTACTACTCACCTCAGCTGCCTTTGGCGCCGCTGCCCCCCATGACATTCTGGGCGTGTGGAAAACAGCCGGAGGAGATTCCCGTGTGGAACTGTACACATGTGGCTCGGCGGTCTGCGGGAAGATCGTCTGGCTGAAGGAGCCCCGCTACATTAACGGCAACGACGGGCCGCTGGACACAACAAAACTTGACTGGAAGAATCCCCAGTCATCTTTGAGAAATCGCCCGATTCTCGGTCTTCCGGTCATGCTGGGTCTCAAACCCAAAGGTGTTAAACGCTGGGTAAACGGCGCCTGCTACAACCCTGAAACCGGCAAAACCTACAAGTGCAAGATGCAGTTGAACTCGAAAAACCAGCTGGAAGTACGGGGATTCATCGGATTTTCCCTGTTTGGCCGCACCCTGCTCATGAACCGCTAGTAACGGAGAATCCATGCTGACACTGCTTGATCTTTTTATGACATTTGAGCTGTTGGGGGAGAAGACCGCCTTGGTGAACCGCACCGGCGTGAGACGGCTGGCGGTTTCATACCGGGAGTTACACACGCTTGCCCTGAAAATGGCAGGGCTGCTGGAACAGCAGGGTGTTGAACCAGGGGACCGGGTGCTGATCTGGGGACCAAACTCGTCCTGGTGGGCTATCGCCTGGTGGGGGGTGATTATCCGTGGTGCAATCGCTGTTCCGGTGGACTTCATGTCTGATGCGGAGCGTGCCGGGGATTTCCGCACTCGCAGCAGGGCCAAGCTGAGCCTGCAGAGCCGCTTCAAACCGGAGCGAATGACGACAGGCAGTTCACTGCTGTTGGAAGACCTGCAGTTCCTGCTGGAAGATAGCCAGCCCGTTGGTGCCCTTGCATCCCCCAAAGCCGAAGACCCGGCAGAACTGATCTATACATCCGGCACCACCGGCACGCCCAAGGGGGTGATCCTGACTCACAAGAACCTGGTGGCTAACATCACCCAGATCAATCAGCAGATCCCGATTATCACCGACCGGTTCGGCTTCCTTTCCCTGCTTCCCCTGTCCCATATGTTCGAACTGATGGGAGGATTTCTGATCCCGCTCTCTTGTGGCGCATCCATCGTCTATCTGCGCACCCTCAAGCCTTCCGCCATCATGGAGGCGCTGGCCGATGAAGATATCGCCATCATCATGTCCGTGCCACGTCTGCTGCATCTGCTGGAAACAGCTATCGAGCGGACGGTTGAGGAACATCACCTGGCCGGTCTGTTCCATGCAGCAACGCACCACAGCGGCAAACTGTCGGCCGGTCTGCGTCGGCTGCTGTTTTTTCCGGTACAGCGCTCGTTCGGCCGCCATTTTACCGCCTTTGTTTCAGGCGGCGCGCCACTGGACAGGGATGCCTTCACGTTCTGGAACAGCATGGGATTCACGGTGCTGGAAGGTTATGGGCTTACCGAGACCTCGCCGGTGCTGTGCGTCAACACCCTGGAGCGCCAGGTGGCCGGTTCAGTCGGTCCGCCGCTGCCGGGGGTTGAGCTGAAGATTGAGGAAAACAAGCTGCTAGTGCGGGGGGATAACGTCTTTGGCGGCTACGATGGGAACGAACAGGCGAACCGCGACGCCTTTACCGTGGATGGCTGGTTCCGCACCGGTGACCTGGGAGAAATCGATCCTGATGGTTGGTTGCGGATCAAGGGCCGAGAGAAGGATCTGATCGTGACCGGTGCGGGGGTGAACGTCTCGCCTGACGAACTGGAAACGGTGCTGGACAGAATCAACGGCGTCAAGGAATCATGCGTGATCGGTATTGACCGGGGACGTGGCGAAGAGGTGCACGCCGTGTTGCTGCTGGACGGAAGCGGTACAGCTCCGGAAGTGATCATTGCTGCTGCGAACAGCGGATTGGATGCGCTGCAACAGATCACCGGCCACACTGTCTGGAGCGAGTCGGAGTTCCCCCGGACCACCACTATGAAGACCAAGAAGTTTGAGGTCAAAGAAACGGTTGAGAAAGGCGCCCAGAGCGGAGTAGCAACCGTCAGCGGGGACCGACTGCAGAACCTGCTGGCCCGCCTGACAGGTTCCAGCGCAGCAGCTATTCACGAAGAATCACTGCTGGTGGCCGACCTGGGACTCTCCTCCATTGACCGGCTGGAGCTGGTCAGTCTGCTGGAGCAGGAATATCGCTGTGACATTGACGAATCCGCTATCGGCCCCCAAACAAGGGTTTCAGACCTGCGGGGGATGGTCGCTCTACCGGCAAAACCGAATCAGCGCGACCATTTCAGGTTCTGGACCAACGCCCCGTTCTTCAGGGGGGTGCGGCGGGTCTGGGATGCCCTCTGCCACGGCCCGTTGTTCAGAATATTTGTCAGGCTGGAGGTGCGAGGGCTTGAGACGCTGCGCGGCCAGGCCGGACCGGTCATATTTGTGGCCAATCACCTTTCCTACCTGGACCAGCTGGCGGTCATGTTCGCGCTGCCCCTGGATATCCGCTCCAAAACCGCCACCGCTGCATGGGAAGAGTTTTTTTTCGGCGACCACCACGGATTTGACCGACTGTGGAGACGGTTGAGTTACCAGTACGCCTCGGTACTGTTCAATCTGTTTCCCCTGCCCCAGTCAGGAGGTTTTGGCGGTTCCTTGAGATTCATGGGCAGGCTGGCCGATGCCGGCCTGAACATCCTACTGTTCCCGGAAGGCGGACATGCCCGGGATGGCATCATGCAACCGTTCCAGCCGGGGTTGGGGGTGATTGTCAAGAATCTGGGAATGCCGGTGGTGCCGGTAAGGATCAGCGGCACCGACCAGGTGCTGCACCACGATGCCCGTTTCCCCCGGCCTGGTCGGGTAACCGTAACCTTCGGGAAGCAACTGCGGTTTCGCTTTGAGGAACCGGCAGAGATCGTGGAAATAACGCAACAGACAGTGGAGAGGCTCTCCGCATGATCCGGCGCGACAGCACGAAATGCTCACTGTTCGTGAGATTGCAGAGATCAAGGCTTGTGCGCTGGGCAGTCGGCATACTGGTAGCCTTGGTCCTTGTGCTCGTGAGCGTGTCGTTTATGCTCGATGAGCCTCTTCGCAACAGCATTGAAAAGAAAATGAACCAAGAACTGAAAGGCTATTCGGCCCGACTGCCGGGTCTGCATCTCCGACTGCTGGACCTTTCGGTAACCCTGAAAGGACTGACGATCATCCAGCAGGCCCACCCTGCTCCGGCGATCGCAGAGTTCCCTATCCTCAGGGCCAGCATCCACTGGCGTGAAATCCTGTCGGGGCGGCTGGTGGCCGAATTTGTGCTGGACCGGCCAAAGATCAACATTAACCTGCAACAGTTACGCAGCGAAACAGCCAACACGGTACCCCTCAAGGAACAGGGCTGGCAGCGCGCGGTGCAGGCCATCTATCCGCTGAAACTGAACTCCGTGAAGATCCACGACGCCAGTGTCAGCTATAGCGACCGGGATCTCAAAAACCCGCTGGTCCTCAGCCATCTGAATCTGCAGGCCAGCAATATCCGCAATATCCGCCAGCCAGACCAGGTGTATCCCTCACAGTTTCATCTTGACACAGCGGTCTTTACCAACGGCCGAGCCACGGTGGATGGGGCCGCCAACTTCCTTGCAGTACCTCATCCGGGGATAAATGGGCATGTCAGGCTGGAAAATATTGCATTGGATCATTTTAAACCAATCATTGCAAAATCCCACATTTCCATACAGGGTGGCCTGCTCCATGCCTCCGGTGATGTTGAATATGCGTCAAACCTGAAGAGTGCCCACCTGAATGATCTGGTGATCCGGGGGATGAACCTGGACTATATCCATTCAAAACGGACCGCAGCTGCTGAAAAACGACGTGTGGCACAGCTAAAGCAGACGGCCGGAAAGCTGCACAACGCCCCGAACATTCTGATACATGCCGATCAGATCACCCTGACAGACTGTACGCTCGGACTGGTGAACAGGGCGGCGTCCAGGCCGTACCGTTTGTTCATCTCATCAACCGACCTGAACATCAGCAACATTACCAACCGGCTCGCCCAGGTGCCTGCCCAGGCGACACTGAAAGGGAAATTCATGGGTAGTGGCACGACAATGGCAACCATACAGTTCAGACCAAAAAAACAAGGGCCTGAGTTTGACCTCTACATACGGCTTGAGAAAACCCGGCTGACAACCATGCAAAATCTGTTGCGTACCTATGGAGATTTTGATGTCTCGGCCGGGATAGTTTCCCTGGTCGCTGAGCTGCATGGCAAAAACAACCGTATCTCCGGCTATATCAAGCCGTTCATCAAGGGGGTGCAGGTCTATGACAAACGCATGGACAAAGATCAGGGGATACCACACCAGCTCTATGAACGGTTGATCGACGGGGCAGCCTGGACGCTTGAAAACAGTCAACACAGGGAGGTGGCCACCAAAATAAACATCAGCGGCACACTGGGCCAGCCGGAAACCAGCACTTGGCAGATTGTTGTTGGCCTGGTGAAAAACGCGTTTTTCGCGGAGCTGCTTCCCACCTTTGAAAGCAATGGTAACCGTGGCAAGCGGCCATGAGCACTGAAACCGCAGACCGGCTGAGTGGCAGGACGACCATGTGGGAATTGGTCTGCCGCGTTGCCAGAGGTGTTCTGAAGGACAATTGTGACGGATATGCGGCCCAGGCAGCATTTTTCTTCCTTTTTGCGCTGTTCCCTTGTCTGCTGACACTGACAACCCTGCTGGCCTATCTGCCGGTGCCCGACCTGTTCCAGGTGCTGCTGAACATCCTGGGGCGTTTTGTACCAAATGATATTCTCGTGCTGGTGGAGGACAATCTTTGCACGCTGGTAAGCGTGCAACAGGGAGGCCTGTTGTCCATCGGCGTCCTGTTATCGTTGTGGACCTCTTCCAATGCGGTAATCACGGTCCAGATCGCCATGAATGAGGCCTATGGCACCGAAGAACAACGCCCCTACTGGAAAGTACGTCTGATTTCCGTGTATCTGGTCATCGGTTTCACCTCCTTCATCATAACATCTCTGTTGTTACTTATCTTCGGACCTCTTATCGGTATCTGGCTGGCATCGCTGGCTAACCTCGGCGATGCCTTTGCCGTGGCCTGGAGGCTTCTGCGCTGGCCAACAATACTCGGTCTAATGATGGCTGCCCTTTCCACACTTTATCGCTATGCACCGGCCATACCGCTGCCATGGCGGGAGACCACCCCCGGCGCAGTCACGGCCACAGTGGCATGGGTTGCCGTTACCCTGGCATTTTCATTCTACGTAGACAACTTTGGTTCCTACAACAAGACCTACGGCAGCATAGGGGCGGTCATGGCACTGCTGGTCTGGATGTATGCCAGCGCATTTCTGATTCTTCTCGGAGGCGAGATTAACGCTCGATTAAGGGAGTTGCTACGTGAGCGGCAGAGCAAAAACGAGACACAAGAACCCGCAGGCTTGGCACCGGCTGAATGATTTTTTTGGGGAAAGCAATTGAGGATCAGAGAGGAGATGGTATGAACGACACCCGCAGACTGATGATATCGCTCGAACCGGCTTTTGGCAATGTGGACATGGTGCGAGCTGCGATAAGGGGGATCTGCACCGATTTTTTCCAACTGCCTGAAAATTCTGCCAGCATCATGGATTTCTGTTTGATTGTAACTGAACTGATGAACGATGCAGTGAAACATGCAAAAACATCTGTGTTGGATGTGGAGCTTCTGCTGTCAGATCGCGAAGCGATCTTTCATCTAATGGCCGACGATGCATCTGATCCAACAGCAGAAACCGTGCTCCCGAGCACTGAAAGTGACGGAGAGTTTCCCGACGACGGGTACGGCATTGCCCTGATCCGGTTGCTGTCCAATGGCATGGAGTATGAGCATTTGAAAAACCGGAATACCGTAAGCTTGCGAAAGAGACTTGCTGAGCAGGAGCAGTGATATGGAAATCAAGCTCGAAGTAGACAATGAACTGGTTACTCTGAAACTGATCGGGAGTCTGGTGGCCAGTACGGTAGAAGACCTGAAGGTGCAGGTAGCCAAACTGATCAAGAAGAAATACCTGTTTATGCTGCTGGATATGAAAAATGTCGATTTCATAGATAGTTTCGGCCTGGGGGCGTGTATTGCCATCAAGCGGGATCTGGCTGTAAATGTGGGGCTGCTGGCATGCACCGGCTTGAACGAAAACGTCAGGAGGGTTTTTACGATGACCCGTGCTGACCAGAAAATCATGGTTTTTGATGACCGCAATGATGCCATTGCTGCACTGATGGAGCGAATGCAGATGGTTCGCAAGTAGTTTCCGGTTTCAACAAACGAGGGGCTGGTATGAATGATATGAAGGTTGGCGATATCCTTCTGGAACAGATGCTGATCACTCCGGAGCAGTTGCAAGAAGTGCTGGAGATACAGAAAAACCTATCACCAGCACCGCTTCTGGGAAAACTTTTGGTAAAGCTGGGCTATGTGAAGGAGGCAGATCTCCAGGTGTTGCTTGACCGGCACGGGAAAAGGCAGCCGTTCACCGAAGTGTTGCTTGCACTGGGCTGTATAACCAAAGAGGATCTGGATGTAGCCCTGGAGATGAGTGGCAACGAGTTCCTTCCCCTGGACCAGATCCTTCTCAATCTGGACTTTGTCACCGAAGAGACCCTTGCCAGGGCGATCGCAACATACGTGGATCGACCCTTTATGCATCTCAAGCTAGTAAAGAGTAATGTTAAAAAAGGGCTGGCCGCCAGCATCATCTCGTTCTCTACTCCGCCACTCATGGTGGTGCCGGTTTCCACGGATGACGTGTTCATCACCATTGCCATGAACCATCCACTGCCTCACGAGGAGTTGCAGCGGCTTGAGGCTCAGATCAAATTGAAGGTAGTCACGGTTATTGCCCAAAAAAGCGAGATAGCCAGGGCCCAGAAGTTGTTCATGGGTTTTTCAGTCAACGACGAAGTTGAGCAAAAGGGGCTGGAACTACCGGACAGCATGATGGATATGATGGCGGAAGAGACAGAAGAACCTGACCTTGACCTTGATCTGTATAAAGTAACAGAAAAGGACAGCCTGCTGGTTAAGATGGTGAACAAAATCATCTATGACGCCTATAAAAACAAGGCTTCCGACATTCACATTGAGCCGTATCCCGGCAAAAACGATATTGTCGTCCGGATGCGGGTGGATGGCAAATGTTCAGTCTACCAGGTACTTCCCTGCAAGTATAAATATGCCATACCTTCCCGCATCAAGATCATGGCCGAGCTGGATATTGCGGAGCGTCGCAGACCGCAGGACGGCAAGATCGATTTCAAGCGATTCGGACCCGCAGATGTGGAGTTGCGCGTTGCAACTATGCCGACTGTCGGCCACCTGGAGGATGTGGTAATCAGGTTGTTGAGCCTTGGGGAACCAATGTTGTTCGATAAGCTGGGGCTGACCCGACGCAACCGGGAAGCGCTCATAGCGGCTATCAACAAGCCCTACGGGTTGATCCTGGTGGTGGGGCCGACCGGCTCCGGCAAGACCACCACACTTCATTCAGCCATTGCCGTGGCAAACACACCGGATGTCAAGATATGGACCGCCGAAGATCCGGTGGAGATCACCCAAAAAGGGTTGCGTCAGGTACAGGTCAATGCCAGGATCGGCCTGACATTTGCCGCAGTGCTGCGCTCATTCCTGCGCCTTGACCCTGATATCATCATGATCGGTGAGATGCGCGACTTGGAAACCGCATCCATCGTTGTTGAAGCCTCCCTGACCGGCCACCTGGTACTCTCAACACTCCACACTAATTCTGCTCCTGAAACCGTTACGCGACTTCTGGAAATGGGGCTGGATCCATTCAGCTTTTCAGACTCAATACTCTGTGTTCTGGCACAACGGCTTGCCGCCAGTCTTTGCGGGCATTGCAAAGAGAAGTACCGTCCGGGAGAAGTGGAACTGGGTGAGCTGATTGAAGAGTACGGCACAGAAGATTTTGCTGCTACCGGAATCAACAAGGAAAAAATTTTTCTGGCAAAGGCGGTGGGGTGTGACCAGTGCCAGCACACTGGTTACCTTGGCCGGATCGGGATTCACGAACTGCTCATCTGTAATGATGCCATGAAGAGCCTGATTCGTAAAAGATCGGAAACTGAAAAACTTCGTTTACAGGCCATGGCAGAAGGGATGACGACCCTGAAGCAGGATGGCATCCTGAAGGTAATGCATGGCCTTACGGATATACACGAAATCAGGCGGGTGTGTGTCAGGTGATAGCAAGCGTCCCAAGCAGTAAAACCAGAAGGTTTTGAGATAATCCGTCACATACTACGGTTATGTCATGCATGATGGCATCCAGCATCTTTTTATCCAGCGCACCCCCCTGCCACACAAAAAAATACCCGTATTATTAAAGCCTTATACTCTTAAAAAAATTCATTGACTCTGGCTCGTTACTTGCGAAGTACCATCTTGCAGAGATCGGCAAGCCGGTCATTAGTCAGCGTCCGGAGTGATGATGATCAACAATGCGTTATGGTCTGCTGCAGAACAAATGGCGCCACCTTACCTGGTGGAAAATCCGTCCGGCTGATTCTATCAGCCAACGAACAACGTACAAGGAGAAGGACAATGAAAAAAACTACCCTGTTGTTACTTGCGATGTTGACCACCCTGCTGTCTGTTTCAGTCGTGTTTGCTGGCGGGAAAACCATGAAAGCCAACCTTTCAGGCAAAGATGCCTGTCCGAGTGTAAAAACAAAAGCCAAAGGCGAAGCCAAGTTCAACCTGAGCGATGACGGCAAAAAATTGAATTACACACTGGTACTTCGGGACATTGAGAACCCCACCGCTGCATACATTTATGTTGGTGAGGCCGAGCAAAACGGCACGCCGATAGCAACCCTGTACAGCGGTCCGAAAAAGGAAGGCAAATTCCGTGGCAACATTGCTCAGTCAAGTCTCACGGATAAAAATCTGAACGGCGAGTTCAGCGGAAAATCAATTGCCGCGCTGCTTGAGCTTATCAAATCAGGCAAGGCCTATGTCAACGTGCAGACTGATGCCTACCCTGACGGCGAGATCCGTGGGCAAATCAAGTAAATAGCCATGTTACGGTATGTTAATGGTCTGCTCGGCAGGTCATTAACATACCGTCGTTTCAATCGATTTTATTTCCGTTTTCTCCGTGCAATCAGGCAATTGCCGGCTTGGTCGTACGAGATTTGCCCTGGCGCGTTAGTTGCTACCACGGCACCAGCACAGACAGTTCGCCAAGGACACGCCTATGAATGCCGGCCCGATCTCACATTCCTACCGTTACTATGCCCTGGGATTGCTGCTGGCGGTGAACCTGCTGAACTATATTGACCGGCAGGTGCTGTTCGCAGTCTTTCCTCTGATCAAGATCGACCTGCAGTTGAGCGATACGGCGCTGGGCCTGCTTGGCAGCGCCTTCATGGTTGTCTATCTGTTCAGTGCCCCGCTGTTTGGTTGGCTGGGCGATCACTGGAACCGCACCAGGCTGGCTTCCGGTGGACTGGTGGTCTGGAGCCTCGCCACCACCCTGGCTGGTTTTGCCACCGGATACAAAAGTTTGCTGGCAGCACGGGCCACGGTGGGAATCGGTGAAGCCAGTTTCGGCACGGTCTCGCCGGGGCTGATCACTGATTTTTTTCCAAAGGACCAGGGTAGCCGGGTCCTGGCCTGGTTCTATGTCGCCATTCCGGTTGGCAGTGCGCTGGGCTATATCCTGGGCGGAGTGCTGGGGCAGCGCTATGGCTGGCATACAGTGTTCATGCTGGTGGGTCTGCCGGGGCTGCTGCTGGCGATTCCCCTTTTTTTATTACGGACGCCTTCCCGAGGCACTGATGAAACAGGCGCATTGAGACTGCCTAACGCAAAAAAAGCCTCTGCAAACTACGCATCCTTGTTCCGTAATCGCTCGTTTGTCTGGAATACTCTGGCCATGGCCGCCATGACCTTTGCCATCGGAGGTCTTGCCCAGTGGATCCCTTCGTTCTTGTACCGTGTCCATGCCGTTGATCTGGCCAAGGGGAATACGCTGTTCGGCGCAACCACCGTGCTGGCCGGCATACTGGGCACCCTGGCAGGCGGCTGGCTCGGTGATTACTGGCAAAAGCGGAACGGCAAAGGGTATCTGCTGCTTTCCGGATGGGGATTCCTGATTGGGACCCCCTTTGCTGTCTGGGCACTGCTTGCTCCCGGACTGGTCAGTTGCATGAGCGCCATTTTTTTAGCAGAATTCTTCCTTTTTCTGAACACCGGTCCGCTGAATACCGTCATCCTCAATGTCACCAACCCGGCTATTCACTCCATGGCCTTTGCCATGAACATATTCTTTATCCATGCCCTGGGAGACGCGGTTTCTCCCTTCTTCCTCGGCTGGCTGTCCGACCTGTGGAGTTTGCGCAGCGCCCTCCTGGTTACGCCCCTTGCCATGGCGCTGGCTGGAATATTCTGTTTCATAGGCAGCACGTTCGTGGTTCATGACATGGCCCAAGCCGGACCATAACTAACAGATACACAGGAGAGATCAGCATGAAGCATCTGCGATTTTTGTACATTGCCTGCCTTGTCCTGCTGCCCCTGACGGGCTATGCGGCGGACGAGGGTTACTACGGCTACCCGCTTACGGGATCATATGAGGCCACCATCCTGGGAACCCCGGTGGATATGATACCGGAACTGCCTGCAAAGATACCGACACGGCAACTGGTCCTCGATGTCATCCCTGACCGGATCAGACCGCCGATCTTCTTTTACGATGAGGGGCTGCGCTGTACCTTCGCCTACCAAGACAAGAAGGCGCCGCTGGTCTTTCTGATTGCTGGTGCCGGCGGCAGCGACCGGGGCACCAAGCTGCTGACCGTGATGAAAGCCTTGCATCAGGCAGGCTTTCACGTGATTACACTGCCCTCGCCGACCAACTCCAACTTTATTGTTTCAGCATCAGGCAGCAGGGTGCCGGGTCACCTGACCGAAGACGCCGCTGATCTGTACCGGGCCATGGAAGCGGCCTGGCAAAAGGTCAAGGGCGATATTGAGGTCTCCTCGTTTCATCTGGGAGGTTACAGCCTTGGCGCCAGTCATGCCGCATTCGTTGCCAAGCTTGACGAAGAGCGCCAGATCTTCAACTTCCGCAAGGTATTGCTGATCAACCCACCGGTGAGCCTCTATAATTCGGTGACCCGGATTGAAGAGATGATCAGGCAGATACCGGGAGGCTCCAAAAAACAAGGGGTCTTTTTTAACAAAATGCTGTCCAGATTCAGTCAGTTCTACCGCTCTGGCAACTTTGTCGCCATCAATGATGATTTTCTGTATTCTATGTATACCAATGAACTCTTTTCCCACGAAGAAACCGCAGGGCTGATCGGGTTAACCTTCCGCATCAGTCTGGCCGGCATTATCTTCTCCTCTGACGTGATGACGAATAGTGGCTATGTGGTGCCGAAAAACCGGGTGCTGCACCATACAGACCCGCTGTTCGATTACTTCCTGGTCTCGACCCATCTGAGTTATTTCGATTTTTTCAACGAGTATTTTTATCCTTATTTCCAGAGCATGCAGCCCGGCTTGACCAAACAGGCGTTGATTGACTCCTTGAGCCTGCAGAGCATCGAAGGCTACCTGAAGTCGTCCCCCAAGTTCGGCATGATGACCAACGAAAATGACTTTATCCTGACTAGGGCTGAGCTTAACTATCTGCGCCAACTCTTCGGCGAACGAGGCAAAATCTACCCCCGTGGCGGTCACCTGGGCAACCTGGAATACAAAGACAACCTAACGTATATAGTGAATTTTTTTAAACAAGGGGGAGAACACCATGAAAACTGACAACCGCTGCCGGGCCGTCCTGATGCTGCCTGCGCTGACGCTGGCATTGGGCCTGACGGGATGCGCAACAACCGGAGACAAACCCACGACGACCGAGGAACCGGCACGGCACACCATCAGCGAATTCAGTGATCAGCGTTTTGCCGAGGTGGATGACCCTTGGGAGAGGTTCAACCGGAATATCTACCGGTTCAATTATTACTTCGACAAGTACCTGTTTTTGCCTGTAGTAAGTAGCTATGAATTTGTCACTCCGACGGTCATTCAGAAGCGGATCTCCAGCTTTTACAACAACCTCGGAGAGGTGAAAAATCTCACCAACAGCCTGTTTCAGTTAAAGGGGGAAGAGTTGGCAACTACCTTCGGCCGTTTCCTGACCAACAGCACCATAGGTGTTGGTGGACTCTTTGATCCGGCAACAGAGTTCGGGCTTGATCGGCATGACCAGGATTTCGGCAAGACCCTGGGCTACTGGGGAGTAGACTCCGGGCCGTATCTGGTGCTGCCGATCGTTGGTCCCTCCTCCCTGCGCGATGCAGGAGGGCTTGCTGTGGATAGCGGCATCTATTACGGCATATACTCCGCCATCGACCCCTTTGGATTCACCGACAACAGCTTCCCGATTGATACCGGCATAACAACATTGGGTGCTATTGATACACGGCACCAGCAGAGCTTCCGCTACTATGAAAGTGGCTATCCGTTTGAGTACTCCATGGTCCGGTTCTTCTACCACAAAAAACGTGAAATCGAGTTAGGCAAGCCACAGCCGACCGATTGAAATCAGTGGTTACCAGTATGAACAAAACAAAGGGCGCATCTCGATGCGCCCTTTGTTTTAGCCGGAACAGTTTCAGGTGCTATCTGGCAGTTACAAAACTTTTTTGCCTTGAATAACCCTTACCAGTAATACAATGATTGCAACAACAAGCAGAATGTGAATCAGACCACCCATAGTGTAGGACGTAACCAGCCCCAACAACCACAGCACGATCAGAATGACACATATTGTCCAAAGCAAAATATCACCTCCAGTTAACAGAATCCAAAATAGATCGGAACCGGTTGCAACTACACCATGAGTTCCTAACTATTTGACTACCAGGTCGTTTTTAACCTGCACTACGTTCTCAACACGTGCTGCAACCTCTCCAGCCTTTGCAGCACTGCGCGATGAATCAACGAAACCGCTCAGCTGAACGATCCCTTTGTATGTCTTGACATTGATCTGCAAAATTTTCAATGACTCTTCATTAAATATCGCCGTTTTCACTTTTGAGGTGATGACAGTGTCATCAACGTACTCGCCGGTGCTTTCATGCTTGTTCGTAGATGCACATCCCAAAAACATGGTTGCAAATCCGATGCAGACCGCTAATGAGATAACACGATACAATTTTGACATGTTATATGCTCCTTTCGATCGGTTGGAATACGAGCAGGTTCGAACCTGCGTTCGGCCCTGCCCCACAACAGATCCAAGACTAGTTCTTTGCGCTGTACAATTCTGCCTTGATATCATCAAGGGCACGGATCAGCGGCTTGAGCGATTCTTTTAACCGTTCCAGATCACGAAAGGTTGTTTGGGTAACCGGTGCGATGGCGCTGACACCGTTCGATGTCAGATCGTTTGAAAGATAGCGATGTATCTCCTTCAGGTTCGTCAGATAAGACTGATACGATTCTTCGATGCCCGCCCCGGCAATCGGTACCTGTGTATAAATTTCAGCCAGCTTGGTACGACGCTCCTCGCTCAGTTGACGAATTTTGGGGTTGGTATAAGTATCGCCCTGCTTTTCCCACTCGGCAAAATATTCTTTGCTGTTTGACCTCATCTCGGCTACCCGCTTGAGCACCAGCTTGCCCTGTGCGTCCAGCTTGGCAAGGTTGTCGGAATAGCTGTCAAATGACCTTTTCAGGCCTGCCGACTCTGACTTGGTCAGACTGTCCAGTGATGCAGCGGTGACATCAACGTTCGTGATCATTTTTCTGATTTCGGCATCCACATCATCAATCGAGTTTACCGTTGCAGTGGATCGTTCCATACCGGTGGTTGCACAACCGCCCAACACGGTTAACATCCCAAGTAAGATCATGCTCATAAATGCTACTGGATAATTTTTAAGGTTCATACAGTTCTCCTTTTTTGCTGTCAGTAAATCACGCGCCGCAGTACATACTTGGTTTATACCTTGCAATTGATAACAACTCCCTCCGCTTACCTGCATGCAATGCCTGTAATATAGCAAGTTACCTGCCAAGTATCAGAGACGCGCACTGAAGAGTAATTTACTAATAATACCGGGATGGTGTATTAAGTGATAAAAATGCTGGATGTTCTTTGAACCCTTGGTATGTGAAAGAGTCACCATATGCTGAGGCTTACCAAGGGAACTGCTCTCAGGGGGAACGTGATTGGCGGGAGTTACGCTGAAGGATTGTAATGTAGCGACAGAAAAACAATCATGTTGCATCATCACTATGAAAATGTATAATGCTTTGAACGTGGCGTTTTTTCAATACAACGCAAAATAATACAAGTATTGAAAACAATTGGAGATTGACTCCGAAGCCAAAAGTCGGGAGTTCGAGTCTCCTGTTGCCCGCCAAATCGGCATGATGGGGACCTCTGGTCCCCTTTCTTATTTCTGATGCGGAGGTATACCATGGCCAGAGGCGGTATTGAGTTGTCCGACGCCATTGCACCGTTGTTGATCCGAATTCCCCTGGGATTGATCTTTTTAGCCCATGGTTCCCAGAAGCTGCTGGGACTGTTCGGCGGCAGCGGGCTGACGAGCACCTTCCGTATCTTTGAAGAGAAGCTGGGAATTCCGCCAATCTTCACCCTGATGGCAATCATCGCCGAATTTGGCGGCGGCATCGGCGTGCTGACCGGCTTCCTGACCCGTTTTTCAGCTGCGGGCATCGCCTCGGTGATGGCAGTGGCAATCTACAAGGTCCACTGGTCTTACGGATTTTTTATGAACACCAACTGCATCGCGGGCCGCGGCCACGGCATCGAATTCACCCTGGCCCTGTTGGGAATGGCTTTGTACCTGACCATCGCCGGTGGCGGCAGATGGTGTATCGATCGCCTCATCTTTAAAAACTGATTCCGAGGCGGGCCTTGCCCGCCTTTTCCATGCAAGGAGCAGCACTGTGGAAATGTTGCACAATCAAATCGAAGTCGACAAGCGGCGCACCTTCGCGATCATCAGCCACCCTGACGCCGGCAAGACCACCATCACGGAAAAGCTGTTGCTGTTCGGCGGCGCAATTCAACAGGCCGGCGAGGTGCGTGCCCGCAAGAGTGGCCGTCACGCAACCTCTGACTGGATGGAGCTGGAGAAGCAACGGGGCATCTCGGTCACCTCATCGGTAATGAAATTCACCTACGATGGATATGAGATCAACCTGCTGGACACCCCCGGACACAACGACTTTTCCGAGGATACCTACCGGGTGCTGACCGCCGTTGACTCGGCCCTGATGGTGATCGACTCGGTCAAGGGGGTGGAAAGCCAGACCAAAAAACTGCTGGATGTCTGCCGGCTGCGTGACACACCGATCATGACCTTCATGAACAAGCTGGACCGCGAAGGCCAGGAGCCACTGGATCTGCTGGACGACGTGGAGAAAAACCTGGACATGCAAACCGCGCCGATCACCTGGCCAATCGGTATGGGCAAGCGTTTCCGCGGCACCTATCACCTCTACAACAAGGAGGTGCAGCTGTTCGATCCCAAGGCCCAAAACGGCGTGGGACAAGTGGTGACCGTCAAGGGTCTGGATGATCCCCTGCTGGACGAGCTGCTGGGCAGTCAGGCTGTAGAACTGCGCACCGATGTGGAGTTGCTGGAGGGTGCCGCTCACCCCTTCGATCTGCACGAGTATCTGGCAGGCCGTCAGACCCCGGTCTTTTTTGGTAGCGCCATCAACACCTTTGGTGTGCAACAGCTCCTGGATACCTTTGTCGAGTATGCCCCCCATCCCCGTGAGCGGGCCACGGTTACCCGGCTGGTTGCTCCCTACGAGGAACCATTTTCAGGCTTTGTCTTTAAGATTCAGGCCAATATGGATCCGTCTCACCGCGACCGGATCGCTTTTTTCCGGATCTGTTCCGGCAAGTTTGAGCGCGGCATGAAGGTGCGCCACCTGCGCCTGGGCCGGGACATCCAGATCAGCAATGCCACCATCTTTATGGCCCAGGACCGTACTAATGTCGAAGAGGCCTATCCCGGTGACATCATCGGCATCCACAACCACGGTACCATCAAGATCGGCGACACCTTTACCCTGGGGGAAGACCTCAAGTTTACCGGCATCCCCAGTTTTGCTCCTGAGCATTTCCGCAAGGTGCGCCTGTTGAATCCGATGAAATCCAAGGCGCTGGAAAAAGGGTTGGTGCAACTGGCTGAAGAGGGCACCACCCAAGTCTTCAAACCGCTCTTCGGGGCCGAATGGGTGGTGGGCGCCGTGGGCATGCTGCAGTTCGATGTGGTGCTGCACCGCCTGAAATTTGAGTACGGAGTGGAGATCTCCTATGAAGCGGTTGCCTACGCCACTGCCCGCTGGGTGACCGGTGAGAAAAAACTGATCGAGGAATTTGAAAAACGCGAGAAGATGAATCTGTATCTTGACGGTGAGGGCAAACTGACCTACATGGCTGCCAGCGCCTGGCGCCTGGACAACACCATTGAGAACTGGAAAGGCCTGGAATTCCACTCCACGTCTGAACACAGCTGACCAGATGTTGAGCGCAAATCAACATGGTCGCAAGAAAACGGTGGGCAAAGCCCCTTTTCGTGCCAACTGGCAAGCGATAACAGCCCTGCCCACGGATCACTTTCCGCTGATCCTGCCAGGCGTCCACAAGATTGCGGCATTTTTCATCCTGCGTCAGCTGAAACGACAGGGGTTTTCCAACTGCCGGGTGGACAGCACCAGCAAAGGGCTGGTGGTCTACGCACAACGATAAAAAGGGCGGCCCGGTTTGGGTCGCCCTTTGCTGTTACCTCAACACCCGACGGGTTCCTCACGACCCCATGAACTTGCCGATCTCGTAACCGATCTGCCCCAGCGGCAGCACCTCATCGGCCACGCCGCCATCCACACAGGCCTTGGGCATACCGTAAATGGTGGAGGTTGCCTCATCCTGCACAATCGTTACCCCGCCCTTCTGTTTCAACTGCTGCATCCCCTTGAAACCATCGTTGCCCATACCGGTCAGAACCACACCCAGCATGGCACCGGCCGTGGCCTCAGCCATGGAACCGATCATCAGATCCACTGAAGGAATGTAGACATACTGCGGATAAGCCGTGGTCGGAGCAGTTTTCACCACCAACCCGCCAGCCCCGCGCACCAACTGGGTATGCATCCCCCCCGGAGCGATCAGGATAGTGCCTGGCTTGACCGGCTCACCATCCACCGCCTCCTTGACGGTGATCGAGCATTTGGCGTTAAGCCGGTCCGCATAGGGACCGGTAAAGGCCTTGGGCATATGAATTGCCACCACGATACCGTAAGGGAAATTCATCGGGATACGGGAGATCACCTCCTGCAGGGCCACCGGTCCGCCGGTGGAGGCACCGATGCCGACATAGCTGATTCTTTTTGTATGAATTATGGAACTGACACCACTGCGCAGCACAGCAGCAGCAACAGACGATCGCGCTACATCGCCAATACCTGTTGTTGCCCCCAGGCCGGGAGCAACTCGCATGAAACGGGAACGGGTGGCCTCGCGCACCTTTTTAAGCAACTCCTCCTTAAAGGCGTTCTGCGCATCGGCCGAGTCGGTGATGTTTTTGGGGATGTAGTCAATTGCACCGGCATCCAGGGCCTCAAAGGTGGCCCGTGCACCTTCATTGGTCAAGGTTGAAACCATCATCACCCGGGTCGGACATTTTGCCATGATCTGCTTCAAGGCCGAGATACCATCCAGACGGGGCATCTCCACGTCCATGGTGATCAGGTCAGGCTTGAGTGCCAGAGCCTTTTCAACCCCTTCCACACCGTCATTGGCGGTTCCAACCACCTCAAGGGCAGGATCCTTGGACAGTATCCCGCGGATCGCCATCCGCATGAAGGATGAATCATCTACAATCAAGACCCGCGTTTTGGTCCCCGCAGTGGAAGAAAGCATCCAGTCCCCCGTCCTATTTGGAAAATATGGAACTGACCAGTTCCTTTACATCCGGCACGGCATCATCCAGCTCATAACAGAACCGTTCCACATCCAGTTGTGCCAAACTGGGGAACTGCTCCCTGAGAATCTGCCAGCCGGGCTCTTCAACCAGATTGAAGGTGACCCATGATCTGCCGCCATAATTCAGATCACGCACCGTGCAGAACAGATCGGCCAGGTTGATGATGGCACAGAGTACCGGATCGGAAATTGCCGAGCGGGGATCGTGGTGAAAGAGGATCGCCTCCCGGTACGCCTCGGGAAAGTTCCATTTCTCGGCAATACAGTAGCCGATCTCGGCATGGGTCGTCCCGAATTTTTCCGCCTCGGCATCCACCAGCTTGATCGGACGCTGGTGCGTCTGTTCCAGCACTGCGGCAAACTCCTCCGCCCGGTAGTAACTCAAAACCACCTCACCAATATCATGAATGATGCCGGCGATATAGGCTTTCTCCAAATCCTTGTAGCGAATCTTATCAGCGATCACCTTGGCCACCATACCGACCCCGAAGGCATGTTCCCAACAGGGCACCACCTCCAGCACACCGCCTTTATCCTCAAAGGCGTTGATGAAGGAGGAGGTAAGGGCCACCTCCTTGATATGGCGCAGACCAAGGTACACCACAGCCCGCTTCAAAGAACTGATCTCCTGACTGGGACTATAGACCGGCGAGTTGACCATCTTGATCACCCGGGCGGTCATCACCTGGTCGGTCAACATCAGATCAGCCACCTCATCCACATCAACATCAGGGGAATCGAGCAGCTGCAGAACCTGGGTCGCAACTGCCGGGATGGTGGGCAGGTCGTCAATTGTGGCCACCATCTGGCGGGCTGTTTCCATCATCACCTGTTTATCCATGATCGCCACCCTCGTTATTTCTTATAACCGAAGCCGCCCGGGAAATGGATCGTCTTGAACTTATCGTTCACCCCGTGCAACGACTCGGACTGCCCCACAAAAAAATACCCGTAAGGTTGCAGGTTGTTATAAAAATGCTGCACTACCTTGGATTTGGCTGCCAGGTCGAAATAAATCAGCACGTTGGCGCAGAAGATGAAGTCAAAACTTTTCATGAACACCATCTTGGTGTCGTCATAGAGGTTCAGCTTATTGAAGGTCACAAACTTCTTGACCTCCGGCGAGAGGATGAACTTGCCCCCCTCCTCCTTGAAGTATTTCCGCTTGTAGAGGTCCGGCACGTTACGCACCGAATAGGCGTTATAGACTCCTTCTTTGGCCTGGTTAATCACGGTCTCATTGATGTCGGTGCCGACGATCTCGATGATCCAGTCCTTCAGCAGGGTGGACCGCTTCTCCAGCAGCAGCATCGAAAGGGTGTAGGCCTCTTCGCCGGAGGATGAGGCTGCACTCCATATCCGCAACTTGCGGAAGCCCATCTTGCCCTTGCTCTCGACGATCTCCGGCAAAAACTTGGTTTCTATGGCGTTCATCTGCGGGACGCAACGAAAGAAATAGGTCTCGTTGGTAGTAACCTCATCCAGCAGGAAGCGCAACTCCTCGCCTCCCCGCGGTGACTTCAGCAGGGCATAATAATCCATGGCCGTCTTGGCGCCGGTGGCCTCCATCCGCTTGGTCAACCGACTTTCCAGGAAGTACTTTTTGGTGCTGTGAAAGTACATGCCGCAAAGGTTATAGATGAAGTCGCGCAACAGCTCGAAATCTTTATCTGATATAGCCACGATTACATCCCTTCACTGTGTTCGTTCATCGACCGGCAGCGGCCCCTTCACCATTGTCAATCATGCCAACCGGGTCAACGATCAGGGTTACCCTGCCGTCACCCAGGATGGTGGAGCCGGCAATCCCCGGAATGTTGGCCAGATAGTTGCCCAATGACTTGATAGCCACCTCCTGCTGACCCACCAGGCGGCTCACCACCAGGCCGACCCGCTTGTCGGCAGCGCCGATCACCACCACGTAGCAGAAATCACCCCGCTCACTACGCGGCTGCACCTTGAAGACCTGCTCCAGCCGGATCAGCGGCAGCACCGACTCCCGCAGCTTGAGCACCTCCTGGCCACCGACCAGATGGAACTGGCGCTGGTCAACCCGCAGGGTCTCCAGAACAGAGGAAAGCGGAATTGAGTAAACCTCTCCCTCAACCTCCACCAATAACGATTGGATGATGGCCAAGGTCAGCGGCAGCCGCAGAATGAACTCTGAGCCTTGCCCTTTCTCACTCTTGATCTCGATCAGACCGTTCAGTTTTTTGATATTGGTCTTGACCACATCCATGCCAACACCGCGGCCGGAAAGGTCCGAGGCCTTGTCCTTGGTGGAAAAACCCGGTAGGAAGATCAGATCGAACATGTCCCGCTGACTCATGGCGGCCAGCTGTTCCTCGGTGATCAACCCTTTTTCGATCGCTTTGCGGCCCACCCGGTCGGTATCAATCCCCCGTCCGTCATCCTTAATGCTGATGATGATCGAGTTGCCCTCATGCACCGCCGCCAGCACCAAGGTGCCGGTGCGGGGTTTGCCCGCGGCCATACGCTCATCGGGCGTCTCCAGACCATGGTCCATGGCGTTGCGGATCAGGTGGATCAGGGGGTCGCCGATTTCATCCACCACCGAACGGTCAAGCTCGGTCTCCTCGCCGAAGATTTGCAGATCCACCTCTTTGCCCAGATCCCGGGACAGCGAACGGACAATCCGGGGAAATTTTTTGAAGACCTTCTCCACCGGGATCATCCGCATCTTGAGGACCTGCATCTGCAGCTCCGAGGTTACAAAACTCATCCGCTTGGTCAGCTTGCCGAACTCCTCGCCGAACAGTATCTGATCAGAACTTCCTCCTTGCAGATCCTGGTTCAGCTGAATCATGCGGTTCCGCTCCAGCACCAGTTCACCCACCTGGTTCATCAAATCATCCAGACGCTTTACATCCACCCGCACCGTGGAGCTGTCGGAGAGGTCATCCCCCCCCTTGTCGGCCGGCTTGGGCGCTGCGGCTTTTTTTGCGGCACCGCTAGGCGGCGGGGTAACCGCAGGTGGCAATGCTGCCGTGGAAGGAGGCGATGGCTGAGGCTCTTGTGGTGCTTGATCAGGAGAAACCGGCTCTTCCTGCGCAGACGTGGCTGTGTCGACAGCGGAAGCCGGTTCAGCCGATGCGTCTGTAGCCGGGGGGGCTTGTTGGGCAGCAGCCTGCTCGGACAGCAAAGGGATCAGTTTGTTGATGGTTTCATCAACCTCCCGGTCGACGATCTCACTGGCCTTGATATCGGACACCAGGGTCTTGACCAGGTCGGTAGCTTCCAGCACCACGTCCATGATCTCCGGGGTAACCAGCAGTTCTCCCTTGCGCAACCGGTTGAGCACGTCTTCAGTCTTGTGGGTTACCCGCACCAGCAGGTCGAACCCCAGGAAGCTGGAAGCACCCTTCACGGTATGAATCGAACGAAAAATCCGGTTCAGCAGATCGCTGTCGGTGGGGGTTTTTTCCAAGGTGACCAGATCATCGTCCAACTTTTCCAGGAGCTCGGTCGTCTCGGTCAAAAACCCCTCAAGCAGTTCCTGGTCTTCACAATCAATCGGCATCGCACACCTCTATCGGGTTGAGACGGATGGGGATTCAGCGTCAACAATGCCAGCTACAGGTTGCTGAACAGTCGCCGCTCGTCTTGGGTGAATATCTTTTCAAGGTCCAGCAGCACCAGCAGCCGTTCGGCCTGGTTGATGATGCCGGCAATACACTCCTGGTCGACACCGCTGGTCACCACCGTTGGTGAGGGCTGAATCTCGCTGCTGGCGATCCTGATCACCTCGGACACGGCATCCAGAATAAAGCCCATCAGCTCGCCGCCTACGTCCATCACCATAATCCGGGTCTGCTTGTCATGGTCGGCGTCGGCCAAGGAGAACCGTTTCCGCATGGCGATGATCGGGATCACCTTGCCACGCAGGTTGATCACCCCTTCCACATAGTTGGGGGTATTGGGAACCCGTGTGATGATCGGCATGCGGATAATTTCCCGCACCTTCAGGACATCAACGCCATACTCTTCTTGAGCGAGATTGAAACTGACCAGCTGAATCAGTTTTCCATGCTCACCACTATGAACATCATCAAGCTTCATCGGCGCCAGGGCATTCGACATGGAACAGCCTCCTCATGCGTCAAATCACTCTCCATTAAAACGGCCGCACCGCTGCCGTTTGCCCTGACGAGCGTTTACGTGCCCTGTAATCTACCATGCTGCCCGACACTGCGCAAGTAAAGGAAGCCTCTTTTTTCGTTCATCAAGACCTCGATACACCGCAAGAGAGCCTCAAAAAACAGCCGCGCAAGTCAGATTATTGACTTACTGATTGCAAGACTGGTATACTGCACCAAGCAGTCCCGCCAGCTTACTTTTGAATTTAAAACTAAAAGACAGGTTATGAGCCATGCACAGCGAGCTGCTGATAGTTGAGAGTGATCGTAAAACCAGAGATCTGGTGTCAGCTTTTTTGACATACCAGGGCTACAGTACCACCGTGCTCAGTGAAAAAGACGATATTTTTGACACCATCAGCAGTAAACCCCACCGGGTCATGATTGCCGACCTGCCCACCCTGCTGGCCCGCACCCCGGATATTCTCTCCAAAGCCTGGGAGACCAGCCCGGACCTGGTGGTAATCGCCTATGATCAGCCTGATGTCGGCCGGACACTACCGCACAACGATCGACTGCTGTTCATCCCCAAGCCGCTCAATCTGGATGAACTGGAAAGCGTGGTGATGCGGGCCAGGGAATACCAAGCCCTGCAGGTCAACACCGGCCAGCCGTCCACCTCGGAGGATTTCCCTCACTTCCTCTGCTCCACCATCATCGGACGCAGTCGACAGATGCTGTCACTGTTTGAAATGCTCGAAAAGGTGGCCGAATCAACCGCCACCGTCCTGGTACAGGGTGAATCGGGAACCGGCAAGGAACTTGCAGCACGGGCCATACATCAGCTTTCCAGCCGCAGCAGCAAAAACTTTGTGCCTGTCAACTGTTCAGCAATCCCGGACGAGCTCTTGGAAAGTGAACTGTTCGGCCATGTCAAGGGAGCTTTTACCGGGGCTTACGCCAACCGGCTGGGACGTTTTGAGATGGCCGACAAAGGCACCCTCTTCCTGGACGAGATCGGCGACATGAAGGCCAATCTACAGGTGAAACTGTTACGTGTGTTGCAAAGCAAAGAGTTCGAACCGGTGGGTTCTCCCCGCTCACAGAAGGCGGATGTACGAATCATTGCCGCCACCAACAAAAACCTGGAGGAACTGGTCAGCACCCGCGACTTCCGGGAGGATCTCTACTACCGGCTGTCGGTAATACCGATCACCATCCCGGCGCTGCGGGAGCGACGCGAGGATATTCCGCTCTTGATCAATCACTTTCTGGGGCGCTTCAACCACGACAAACGGCGCCTGGTCAAGGGCTTCTCACGAGAATCGCTGGAGATACTGCGCAACTACAACTGGCCGGGCAACGTACGGGAGCTGGAAAATCTGGTGGAACGGATGGTGACCCTTAAGGAAAATGGCTTTATTACACCGGACGACTTACCTGACCGCTACCTGCCGTGCAAGGAGACGCCCCGCTCAGTGCCGTCAGCACCGGTTACCAGGACAGCCGTTGACGAGGATCTGCCGTTGGAGGGAATCTGCCTGAACAGCGCCGTGGATGCCTTTGAAAACAGATTGATTCTACAGGCCCTGCAGCGTACCGGCGGAAACAAGAAAGAGGCCGCCAGCCTGCTGAACCTGAAACGGACCACCCTGATTGAAAAGCTGAAGAAAAAGAACCTGCAGTTGGACCAGTAAGCGGAGCGAGTCATGTCGCTGAACCCCACCCAGACCTTGTCACTCGTGCAGAATATCCTGCGGGAGCAAACCAGCCCTGCCGAAGGCACGCGAACCACCTCGCCCGCTTTCAGCAACCGGCTGGATCAGGCGCTGGAACGGGGAATCGTGCCGGATACAACCTCAGCCGAGGCGTTACAGCGGGCCGCCGACGCGCTACGTCTGGACACCTTGCGCAACTCCATGGAACTGCTGGACGACCAGACTGATCAGTCTGACGGCATGCGTCTGCCACAGCCCGGCCCCCTGCCCGCTGCCCCGCCTTCAATCCAGGCCTACCTGGCCAATCTGGCAACTCCATCCGCAACGGGTACCGCTACGCCACCGGCAGCTACGCTACCGCTGCCAGCGCCTCTTGAAGAACCCGGCCCCCAACCGCTCAACCGGTTGTCACTGTTGCAGGACAGCGCCAAGCATACCGGTCTCGATCCGATCATCCAGAAGGCCTCCCGGCAGTACGGTGTTGATGCAGCCCTGATCAGGGCGGTGATCAAGACTGAGAGCAATTTTAACCCGCGGGCCGTTTCCCCTGTCGGAGCCCAGGGACTGATGCAACTGATGCCTGCCACGGCACGGGGTCTGGGGGTCAACAACGCCTTTGACCCGGAACAAAACGTGATGGGTGGCACAAAATTTCTGAAAGATCTGCTTAATCGTTACAAGGGTGATCTTGACGCGGCCCTGGCAGCCTACAACTGGGGGCCCGGCAACGTGGACCGCAGGCCCGAGCGACTCCCTCGCGAGACCCGCGACTATCTGGTCAGAGTCAAACAGCTCTACGCCAGTTACAGCGCCTAGCTGATCAGCTCTTCAGCCGGCACTCCACCGGATCATCACCGCCACCCATGAACTGTTCACCCCAGCAAACTCCGAGCCGGGCCGCTTCAAGGAGATCGTCAGCGGTCCCTCCCTAGAGGAATAACCGCCACAGCATCACCCCGCCGAACAGCAGAAACATCCCTCCGGCCGCCCGATGAATCCAGCAAACCGGGAGATAGCGCACCAGCTGCTTGCCGGCAAAGATCCCCAACAGCGAGACCAGCCAGAGGGCCAGGGTGGAGGCAACAAACACCTGGATCATCCCTGCCTGACTGCCGGAATGTACCGCTGCCTGACTGGCGGTCACCAGCTGGGTCTTGTCACCCAACTCAGCCATGAAGATCATGATGAACGCAGTGCGGATGGCACTGGCTGCCGGGGCGGGCGCTGCGCTGTCATCTTCATCGCCACAGGCATTACGCAGGGTGGACACGCCAAAGTAGAGAAACAGCAAAGCCGCCACCAGATTCACCCAGAAGCGTGGCAGCAGCAGGAACAGCACCTTGCCGACGACAACGGCGCCAAGATTCAGCACCACAAAGGCTATGGCGATCCCGACAAAGATGCGTTTCCAGGGATACCGCAACGCCAGGGCCATGGCGGTCAGCTGGGTTTTATCCCCCAACTCGGCCACAAAGATCAGGGCAAAGGTGCTGAAGAAGACCGACTCAGTCATGCATGCTCCGGTAGGGTTGATGCCCATATTTATCAGGTAGTTCTGCCAATGTTTCGTCTTCGATCTCCAGAGGATGGATCGGCTCGAACAGCTCCATGGCAGATGGCGGCAGAATGCCGGTTTCTACCCGCATGTAGGTCAATATCTCTTTCAGGGCCGGCAGGATCACCTCTTCATCCTTGGGTAGCTCATGGGGACTGACCTCCAGGGTCACACAACCCTGATACTCGGTATGCTTGAGGTGGTTGAGAAAACGGGTCAACGGCAGGCGGCCATGCCCCGGGATCAGGTGCTCACGATCAAAACCGTAATCAGAAAAATGGACATTGCGCATCCGTCCCGACTCGTAACACAGATAGAAGTCGTTGATAAAATTTGCCTTGCCTGACCCCATATGGGTGGTGTCAAAGGTCAAAAAGAGGTTGTGGTCCTGAATAAAAGCCACCATGTCCCGCGTTGACGAAAGAATGGTATGGTTTACCTTGAACCTGCCGCCTACCCAGGGCATATTCTCCAGGGTAACCTGCACCTGGCCGTCCAAGCCCACTTCCCGCTGAAAATCTCTGATCTTGTACAGCCAGCGCCAGAAACCGAACTCGGCCCCCAGCCAGGAAGGCGGATGAAAATTAACCAACGGGATGCCGGTTTCGGCAGCCAGATCTACCGAATGGAACAGCGACTGTACCGGACCGCCCCAACCGTCCAGCGGCATAAACGGGGCATGGATCGAATTGATCGGGCAGATCTCCTGCATGGCCCGCACTACCTTGACCGGGTTTACCCGCTGAAAATCCTGGTTGATAATCAATTCGACGCCGTCGAAACCGGCTTCGGCAGCCAGCTCAAAGGCACGTCGCAACGGCAGGGTAAACAATGAGCCGCTGGAGAGCGATATTTTCACCCCGCCTTTCATGCCTGCTGTCCAAAGCCGACCAGCAGATGACGTTGCAGATCAGCCACTGTTTCCAGTCCGGCGCGCAACTGCTCCTGCTGTTGGTGGTCCAGCGTAGCCAGATCCAGATTCAGGATATCGCGGCAATCCTGGCCGGTGCTGGCCTGAAGTTCGAGGGTCAGGCGGTGGTGACTGAACAGATACCAGGCCTGTAGAGCCCGTTCTGCCAAGTCTACGTCAAGCCGGCCGTTACGTACCAGCTCTCTCAGACGGCGTGGCGTTCCGTCCTCCACAATATCGTGGTGCAGACAGAGCCCCCCCACGCAGGCTGCCAGGGGCACCAGAGCATGATCCAGCAGAGCGAAACGCCCCCGGTACGGACCGCTGCGGTTCAGCTTGAAACCACCCATCATACCAAGTCCGTTTGAAAGCGCGCCACAGCGTTCCACCAGGTTGGCCACGGCCGGCCGGCCGTGCAGCTGCCGGTAGCACAAGGCCCTGAACCGGTCGGCCAGACCGTTGCTATCCACCAGCACAGCCTGATCCACCAGCCGCAGCAATTCGATCAGCTCGGCAGCAGTTGCCTGTTCCAGCCCAGCCGCAAGTCGCTCGCGCCATTGATCAATGGTACCCCGCCAGGCGTGGTGAACCGGCGTAACCGCCTCTTCCAACGCCATGCCGCAGCTGCGCAACCAGGTCACCAGCTCGACTCCGAAGTCGGCCATCAGCGCATCCTCGGCAGCAGTTCCGTTCCCCTCCCACACCAGCACCAACTGAATGCGGCAAAAACGGGTGAACTCAAGACGCCCGGCCGGTCCCAGCACAAGCACGGCAAACGGTGGCAGCGCCTCAGACGACTGCTGCAACACACCGGCAACCTGACGACTGACCAGGGCTTGCAAAAAGGCGTTGGACACCTCGAAAAAAGCCGGTGGCGAGGCAAGCCGGCGGAAATGGGCATAGGCATGGGCGTAAAAGTCAGCCCACAGCGTACGCAACCCTTCGTGATCATGGACGCCGGACAATCGATCGGTTATCCGGCTCACCTGATCAACTAACTCCCTGTTTTCAGCGGCCAGCGTGGTCAGACCGTCGCAGATGGCGCCCAGCGTTGCGGTGATCGCCTCGGGATAGTTCCCTGCGGCCATTTTGATAGCAGCATCACGGTAGCCGGTAACGAACTCATCCACCCCGCGCCATTCTGCAAAATGATCACCCTTGGCGAGCAGCAGCGCCATCAGCGTTCTCCCACATCGTGCACATCATGGGCCAGGAAGGCTACCACCTTGGAGGAAGGCGGCCGTGTAACCAGGGAGACGACAATCATCACCAGCACCACCAGCGGTGCTCCCAGAAAAGCCGATGATGTCAGAGGAAACAGGGTCTCCACCAGCGGAAGCATCCCGCCGAAAAGCGGCGCTGAAAAACTGATCAGCACACCCGACAGCATCCCCGCCAGAACACCGGCCGCATTGGTGCGGCTCCACCAGATGCCCAGCAGGAAGGCCGGAAAAATGGTATTGCCTGCCAGGGCAAAGGCAACGGCCGCTATCTCGGCGATCATCCCCATCGGCTTGAAGGACAAAAGCAGCACACCGGCTGCCAACACCAGAAAGAAGCCCTTGGCCATCACCAGCTTGTCACTGTCGGTGGCCGTGGGACGAAACAGGCGGGGGTAAATATCGTAGGCAAAAGCGGCAGCGCCATTCTGCAACAGGCCTGACACTGCGTAGAACGCGGCCGCCATGCCGCC
This sequence comes from Geobacter sp. UBA5730, assembly GCA_002419465.1. Classification (GTDB taxonomy): domain Bacteria; phylum Desulfobacterota; class Desulfuromonadia; order Geobacterales; family Pseudopelobacteraceae; genus Trichlorobacter. The sequence continues at coordinate 83,324 of DIGE01000014.1, forward strand.
GGCCACCAGCAGCCCCACCACCCAGACCGGCACTCCGCCCTGCAAGGCAGCCGAGAGGGTCACCAGATCGGCGGTCATCGGGTCGGGCTGACGGAACGCCAGGCCAGCGCGGGCATCATAAAGACGTGCCAGCACACCGTAAGCCGGGGCAGACCAGTAGATCAACGCGATGAAAAACAGGCCCCAGACCACTCCCCAACGGGCATCACGGATACTGGGAGCCATATAGAACCGCGACAACACGTGGGGCAGACCGGCAGTCCCGAACATCAGGGTAAAACAGAGCGCCAGCCACTTGAACAGTGAAATCGAGGCAAACGGTTCGGACCAGAAAAAACCGAACTGGGTCTGCAGGTCGATGATGGCCTGGCCATAGCCGAATTGCGGTACAACCCAGAAATAACCCAATTTTTTGGTAAGGAACATCAGAGGCAGGATAAAGGCCACAATCAACACAAAATATTGCAACCGCTGATTGCGAACCACCCCCAGGGTGCCGGAAATCACCACGAAGGTAACCACCAGCGCCGTGCCGGTAATCACGGCAGCCTGATAGCTGATGCCGAACAACCAGGATACCAGCAGCGCCACCCCGCGAAACTGGGCAACGCAATAGATCATCGAAATCATAATTGATATCAGTGCCGCCACGGTGCGGGCCGCTTCAGATTCATAGCGAAAACCGACAAAATCGGGGGCGGTGAACTTGCCAAAACGCCGGATCTGGGTTGCCAGCAGCACCAATAGCAGTATGTAGCCGCCGGTCCAGCCGATCACAAAGGCCATGGCGTAGTAGCCCTTCAGGTAAAACAGGCCTGCCAGCCCCAGGATGCTGGCGGCGCTCATCCAGTTACTGGCAATGGCGGCGCCGCTCCCCATCCGGCTACTATAACTGCCGGCAAAGCCGTAATCAGAAGCCTGGCGGATTTTGCTGCCCAATCCACCCAGGATAAACAGGGCAAACATGGCGGCAACGATCAGCAGAGGTATCAATTGGACGGACGTCGTCATCATGGCTGCTGCTCCTCCTTGCGTCGTCCGGTGGTCCTGAGCCGGATGGTCCCATCCATCCTGCGCGACTCGTGACGGTCCATCCAGAGGTTGAAGACGACCCCCAGCAGAATAAACCAGAGCGGCAGGAACTGGCCCGTCAGCCAGAAGTGGATCGGCAGGTTGAAGAAGAACAGTTCGGTCAGCCAGAAACCGCTCAGGGAATCCTCCAGAAACCAGATTGCCAGCTGTGAGCCCACCACCGCCAGCAACCAGGCCGACATGACCAGTACGATTACCCGCACCTCGCCGCGCATCAACCCTGCCTGCGGCTTGAAGATGTTGATGCCGCGGTCTGTATTGTCATCACTCATACAGCCCCCTCCCCTGCCCTTCGGCAGTGCGATGGTAGTGAACAAAATAGATCTCTTTGCCTTCGGCCATAAACTTAAGCATGTATTTGGTGCGCGGATACCCGGTCAGATCATGTCGCCAAAGGTCAGGAGCCAGGGCATTCTCAAACCGTTTTTGACGGGTCATCAACCGGGCGACATCAACGCCGTAGTCCGCAAAATCAGTAGTGAAATACAGGCTACCGCCTGGCAGCAGGTAGTCCGCCAGCCCCCCGACAAACTGCTCATTCACCAGACGCCGTTTGCGTTGACGCCGTTTGGGCCATGGATCGGGACAATTGATAAAGATTGACTGCAGGGAGGCCGGCCGCAGACAACGGGCGAGAAAAGCCCTGGCCTCGTCCCGCACCACCCTGAGGTTCTGCACTCCCATCCGCTCGGCCCGCCGGCAGGTCTTGAGGCAGCCCTTGTTATAAAAATCCAGGGCAATATAATTCCAGCCGGGATGGCGGTTGGCCATGGTGACAGCAAAATCTCCGATGCCGCAACCGATCTCGAGCACAAGCGGCTGGCCAGTGCCGAAGATCATATCCCAGGCCGGCTGATCGTCAAGCTCTGCTCCAGACAAAAAAAACGGTGAATCGATTGGAATCAAGGTCTCCATAACTGGCAGTTGTACCACAGCCCGCCAGCATTTTCACAGTATTTTACAGAGGGCGGTCACCGTCTGGCAACGCAGACACCTCTGCATTAATTGCCATTTATCACGAGACGTGCTATAGCCTACCAACTTTGGCTCAGAGTCTAGGGGGGAACCTTCATGGAAGTGATGGGCGGTGTCATGATCATGCTGCTGGTGCTGACACTGCTGTTCTGTGCTGTCTGGTTCAGCCTGCCCATTTTGATTGTGGGGCTGGGACGGCGCCTTGAGCGGGTTGCCGCACAACTTGCACAGATTGAAACCCGCATATCAGACCTTGAGCACCGGCTTGCCACACAATCGGCGCTACCGGCATCTACTGACAACAAAACCATTTCCAGTGCAACTGAACACGGAGGACTTGATGGGACTGCTGAACAATAAAAAGGCGCTGATTTTGGGAGTCGCCAACGAAAAGAGCATCGCTTGGGCGATAGCCAAGCTGTTTCATGCCGAAGGTGCCGAACTGATGCTGACCTACGCCGGTGAAGCCATAGAAAAACGGGTACGCCCCCTGGCCGAGTCATTGGGTGCTCTGACCGCACCCTGCAACGTGACCAGCGATGACGAGATCAGCGCCTTGATGGCTGACCTGAAAAAGCGCTGGGGAGGCATTGACATCCTGATCCACTCGGTGGCCTTTGCCGACAAGGAGGAGCTGAAAGGCACCATCCTTTCGACCACCCGTCAGGGTTTTTCCAACGCACTGGATGTCAGCGCCTACTCGTTTATTGCCCTGCTGAAAGAGGCACAACCGTTGATGGCCGACCGTGATGCCTGTGCCATGGCCATGACCTACTACGGCGCTGAGAAGGTATTTCCCAACTACAACGTGATGGGCGTCGCCAAGGCGGCCCTGGAGGCCTCGGTACGTTACCTGGCGGCCGGCATGGGCACAGACAACGTACGGGTCAACGCCATCTCCGCCGGACCGATCAAAACCCTGGCAGCCTCAGGGGTCGGCGATTTCAAACAGATCCTTAATACCGTCGAAGAACGGGCGCCACTGCATCGTAACATCACCCAGGAAGAGGTGGCAAAATCGGCCCTCTATCTGTGCAGCGACCTGGCCAGCGGTGTTTCCGGTGAGATTCACTACGTGGATGCCGGCTACAACGTGACCGGCATCTAACGGAGCCCCGCCATTCAGGATATCCACGGCAACCTTGCTGGCCTGCGGCAGAGTCAGCTCCAGTCTCTGGAGCGGCTTTACCGCCGCCGGGTCCAACCCACCGAATGTTGTTCCGCTGAGCTGGCACAGCGGCTGATGGAACTTTCCCAAGAGCTGAGACGTCAGCTGGGTCTCCTGATCAACCGCCACGGCAGTGTCGAATATCTGATTGTCGGTGATGAAAAAGGCCTGCTGATCCCGGAGTTGAAGGACTACCCCCTGGGCCGCAAACGGTTGCTGGGCCTGCGCCTGATCCATACCCATCTCAAGCAGGAACCGCTCAGCGAAGATGACCTGACCGACCTGAAACTGCTGCGGCTGGATCTGATCGCAGCTCTGACGGCACCTCCAGGCAGCCAATGCCTGACCATCCAGCTGGCACACCTCTCCTGCGCACCATCCGGTATAAATCTGCGTGCGCCACAATCATTCGACCGGCTGATCGGCTACGGCAGCGACGACGTTGTTGCCCTGGAGCGGGAGCTGGAACGCGCCGTCAAGGCCGGAACAACGGCCAGGGAAGGCCAGGAACAGGCCCTCCTGATTTCGGTGCGGGCTGGTGGCGAGCGGCACGAGGTAGAGGATTCACTGGCGGAACTGCAGGAGCTGGCCCGTACCGCCGGGGTGCTGGTGTTGGACAGCTTTATCCAACTGCCCCGCAAACTGAATCCGCGCACCCTGATGGGCGAGGGCAAACTGCAGGAGGTGGTGATCCGGGCACTGCAACGGGGGGCCACCCTGCTGATCTTTGACCAGGAACTAACCCCGGCCCAGGTACGAGCCATCTCGGCCATGACCGAACTGAAGGTGCTGGACCGCAGCCAGCTGATCCTGGACATCTTTGCCCGCCGGGCCACCACCCTGGACGGCAAGGTGCAGGTTGAACTGGCCCAGCTTAAATACCTGTTGCCGCGACTGAGCGGCAGAGGGGTTCAGATGTCGCGATTGATGGGCGGCATCGGTGGCCGGGGGCCTGGTGAGACCAAGCTGGAGACTGACCGGCGCAGAATCCGCGATCGGATCACCGCCCTGGAGCGAGAGCTGGAGGAGCTGTCCCGTGGACGGGAGCAGCGCCGCAGCCGCCGGGTCAAGGCCGGTGTGCCGATCATCTCGATTGTCGGTTATACCAACGCCGGCAAATCCACCCTGTTGAACGCCCTGACCAAGAGCGAGGTGTTCACCGAGAACCTGCTGTTCGCCACCCTGGACACCTCCAGCCGTCGCCTGCGCCTGCCCCGCGATCGGGAGGTGATTATCACTGACACGGTCGGCTTCATCCGCTCACTGCCCAAATCACTGATGGGGGCCTTCAAGGCCACCCTGGAGGAGCTGCGGGATGCCGATCTGCTGCTACACTTGGTTGATGCCTCCAACCCGCGCTTTGAGGATCAGGTCTGCCAGGTACGCGCCATCCTGGAAGAACTTGAGCTGGACACCATCCCGGAACTGGTGGTCTTCAACAAGATCGACCAGCTGGAACCCCTCAAAAAACGGGACACGATCGCATTTTTACGGGTCCGCCAAGCCATGCTGCGCTACCGTGCCATCAGCGTCAGCGCGGTGGATCGCAAGAGTCTTACCTCGCTGCTGGACGAGCTGAAGCAACGCTTCTGGCCTGAGGCTGATTGACAGGCAACGCAGCAATAGCCTATAGTAATGCAATACCTTTGCTCAGGGTGCCAATGTACGACCTTAAACATCTCAGCAGTCCATCCCGCACCGAAAATCGCCGAGGCCTGATTCTGGTTTCGCTGCTAGCCCTGTTTCTGATCCCTCTTGCGGTATTGGTAATCCGTGAGGGTGCCAACGCCTACAGCAGCTGGCACGGCCAGCCAACGGCACCCGCCCCGGTCAGCCTGGGCAATGAGCTGTTTGGCACCGCCAGCAGCCTGCTCCCAACAGCCCAAACAACCGGTGACGGCCTGTCAGCCACTGCGGTAGACGGCACGGTTCTGCACTACAGCATCATCCCTGTATTGCAACAACGGGTGCAGCGGTATCTGCAATTCTACCAGGTACCCTACGGCCTGCTGATTGCACTGGAGCCGGAAACCGGCCGCATACTTGCCCTGACCGGCTACTCGAACATGACACCGGACTGGACCCACGAGGCCGCCTATCAGCTCTATCCCATGGCATCGCTGTTCAAGATGGTAACGGCGGCGGCAGCCCTGGAAAACGGCCTGATCAATCCCAACACCGTGCTGGAGTTCCGGGGCAGCCCCATCTCCGAAACCCCTTCATCCTGGGACCCCCGCCCCAAAGGACGCAACAGTCAGATGGACGTGTCCCAGGCCATGGGAAAATCATGCAACCCGGTCTATGGCAGGATCGCCAGTGATCTGGTCGGCAGTGAAGGGCTCAAGGCCGCCTGTGAACGTTTCGGTTTTAACCGCCCGCTGCTGGAGGGGCTGCCGACCCGCACCAGCCTGGCGCCAACGCCAACCACAGCACACGATCTGCGCCTGATGGGTTCAGGCCTGGAGCATAGCCTGCAGGTTACACCGCTGCACGCCGCCCTGATTACCGCCGGCATTGCCAACAACGGTGTGATGATGAGCCCCCGCCTGGTGGACCGGGTCAGCCGGGACAACCAGCAGCAGCCGCTGCCGCCGCCCCGTGAGTTGAACCGGGTGGCCTCACCCCAGGTCGCGGGCGACCTGACCCGCATGCTGTCCAGTACGGTCACCACCGGCACCTCCCGCCGTGCGTTCCGCAACCCTCAGGGCAAACAGTTGCTGGCATCGGTAACGGTGGCAGCAAAGACCGGCAGCATTGATGGCACGAACCCCAAAGGGCATTACAGCTGGTTTGCCGCCTACGCCCCGGCTGAAAAACCCCGGATCGCGCTGGTAGCACTGGTGATTAACGGTGATCGCTGGAGAATCAAGGCCTCGCAGGTGGGAGAACAGGCCCTGGATGCCTTCTTCAAGGCTGGTAGGTAGACAGCGAAAAAACGCCGTCGAGCAGTTCTCCGTAGGAAAACTGCTCGATCCAGTCCCCCAGGGCCAGCAGGGTAAACTGGTGCCGCTGTTCGAGCAGCGGCTGGTGGAAGTGCCCCAGCACCACGGCATCATAGCCCTGCTGACAAATCGCAGCGCCATAGGCGCTGATGATCTCGCGGGCAGCCAAGCGGGGCTTGTTCTGCGTGTCGCGTCCCCGGCTGGTCCGCTGCAGACGCCGCCGCAGCCCCTGCACAAACGCTGCGGGCAGCATTCGGCCAACCAGGGCAGCGCCCCGGTTATGCAAGGTCAGATACAACAGGCGGTAACGCCAATCGGCCGGATTGGCCAGATCGCCATGGCAGAGTAACAGCCGCCTGGCCTGGATCTCGATGATCACCGGCCGGGTATAGAGTTCGGCGCCAATCCGTTTGGCAAACGCGGCCCCCAGGTGGAAGTCGTGATTTCCTTCCAGATAGATCAGCCGGGTACCGGTCCGGCTCAGCCGGGCCAGGGCCTCAACCACCGGCTCCTGTTCTGCAAAACTGAGAGCCGGCAGACCAACCCGGAAGTCAAACAGATCACCCAAAATACACAGCACATCCACCGTGCCCTGGAGATCTTCAAGAAAACGGAGCAACAGCTGGTAGTTACGATCAGCAGGGTCGTGCAGGTGAGCGTCGGCAAGAAAAATGGTCCGCATGGGCGGGGATTGTGCCGTCCTGTCCGGTAGCTGTCAACAGAGAATTGGAGTTTTCATGCTGCACAATGTTGCCATACTGTGGGATGAACTGCTGGAGGCCTTCACCAACATGGAAGCCGACCGGGTCTATTTTCTTGACCGGGCCACCGGCGACATCTTCTTCCTGCGGTTCGACCAGGAGGAGAGCGTCTGGCACCAGCTGGATCACCTCCAGGACCGCTTTCTGGAAATCCCCCGTTTCGACTACGCTGTCGAGCGTCAGTTGCTGTCGGGATTCAACCGCACCCACAACAATGAAGACCTGCGACGGTTGCTGGAACACTCGTTGACTGGACGTCCCCCCTATGCCAATCCGGCCGACATCCTCTCCTTTTTCCCTGAAGAAGAGGAGCGTTTGGGGGAGCTTAAAGACGACTTCCTGAGTAACCGGGTCAAAACCTGGCTGGAACAACATGAGCTTTTTTCCATGACCACCAGCCTGCAGGCGGTCAACTGACCGGGAGATTTCATGTCCCCCCTGAAACCCTTTGCCAACCAGCGTGCCGACAGCTACATCCGGCTGATCGCAATTCTGCTGCTGATTGTGCTGACCATCAGCCTGGGCTATGCCCTGCGCTACACCCTCTCCTGTTTTCTGCTTTCCTTTGTGCTGGCCTACCTGTTCGACCCGCTGGTGGAACTGCTTGGACGTCGCAAACTGAGCAGGCTGCGCAGCATCATCGTACTGTATCTGGTGCTGGGTGTGATCACCGCCTTTACCCTGACGGTACTCCTCCCCAAACTGACCATCGGCTGGTACAACTTCCTGCAAAATCTGCCGCTCTATCTGCAAAAGCTGAAGCAGTTGCTGCTTTCCTGGCAAGACCGCCTGCCTACCCACTACGGCTCCGAAGAGATCAACTGGATGGTGGACAATTTTACCGCCAACGCCGACAAGATGGTCGAAAAGACCGGCAGCTGGTTTTACGGCTTTGCGCGTGGCGTCTTTTTCAACCTGTTCAACATCATCCTCTCGCCGATCCTGGTCTTTTTCATGCTATACTACAAACAGAAGATCATCGAAACCTCCTGCTCATGGATACCGCTGGAGCGTCGTGACATCGTGCTGCAGATCGGCAACGAGGTTGATGCAAGCATTGGCGGCTACCTGCGCGGCCAGGTGATGGTCTCACTGATTGTGGCCCTGATGACCGTGCCGGCGCTCTGGTGGCTGGACATACCTCACCCGCTGTTCTGCGGCATCTTTGCCGGCTTTGCCTCAATCCTGCCGTTCGTGGGGGTGGTCATCGCCATGCTGCCGGCCCTGATCTTCGCCTGGCTGGCCATCGGCACCGCCGCCATCCTGTTCAAGGTGCTGGTGGTCTTTGCCGTGATCTACTTTATCGAAGGCTACCTGATCAAACCGTTGGTCTTCAAGGAATCCATGAACCTGAACCCGCTCTTCACCATCATCATGGTGATGGCCCTGGGTGAGCTGATGGGGTTCTGGGGGATCCTGCTGGCCCTGCCGATCAGCGCCGCACTCAAAATATCCTGGCAACACTGGCTGCAGGGTGACTTTGCCAACCTGAGGAACGAACCATGACCGCACTCTCACTCCAGATCACCGGCATGTCCTGTGCCAACTGCGCCGCCCGGATTGAACGAGAAATCGCCGCCCTGCCCGGCGTGCAGAGCGCTGTGGTCAACTTTGCCATCGCCCAGCTGACGGCAAGTTTCGACGAGCAGTCAGTTTCCGCTGACGACATCAGCGCAAAGGTTCAATCCCTGGGCTACGGCGTGATCCGCCCCGAACCGCCCGGAGAGCTGACCTTCGGGGTCAGCGGCCTGCACTGCGCCTCCTGTGTGGCCCGCCTGGAAAAGGCGTTGCTGGAGCATGAGGCCATCACCACCGCCGTGGTCAACCTGGCCGCCGGAACCGGATTTGTCCGCTTCGATCCGCAGCTGATCGACAAGGGGCAGATCTTTGCCATCGTGCATGAGGCCGGTTACACCCCGCTGGAGCTTTCCGCAGCGGAAGAGGCCGCCGACCAGGAACTGCTCCATCAGCGCAACTGGTTCCTGTTTGCGCTGGCTCTCTCCATCCCGATCATGGCCACCATGACCCTGCACCACTACCGCAGCGTGGGCTGGCTGAACCTGTGCCTTGCCACCATTATCCAGTTCAGCGCCGGTCTGGCCTTTTACCGCGGCGCCTGGTCAGCTCTCAAGAGCAAGAGCAGCAACATGGATGTGCTGGTGGCCCTGGGCACCACGGCGGCCTGGGGCTACTCGCTGCTGGCCTTCTTCGGCCTGCTGGGTGACAGCCATGAGGTCTTTTTTGAGACCTCGGCCTGGCTGATCACCTTCATCCGGCTGGGCAAATATCTGGAGGCCAGGGCCCGCGGCAAGGCCGGCGAGTCGCTCAAGAAACTGCTGCACCTGCAGGCAGACAAGGCCCGCATGGTGACCCCGGACGGTGAAAAAGAGGTGCCTGCCTCAATGGTGCGGGTGGGCGACCTGGTGGCGGTGCGCCCCGGCGACACCATCCCGGTGGACGGCGAGGTGGTGGAGGGCAGCTCCAGCGTTGATGAGGCGATGGTCACCGGCGAATCGCTGCCGGTAGCCAAACAGCCGGGCGATAGCGTCACTGGCGCCACCATCAACAAAAACGGCCGTCTGGTAGTGCGAGCCACCCGGATCGGTGAGGAGACCCTGCTGTCCCAGATCGTCAGGATGGTGCGGGACGCCCAGGGCGACAAGGCACCAATCCAGCGCTTTGCCGACGCAGTTTCATCCTGGTTCGTGCCGATCGTGGTGCTGCTGTCCCTGGCCACCTTCAGCACCTGGTACCTGCTGCTGGCCGCCCCGTTCATTACCGCCTTCAAGTTCGGCGTGGCGGTGGTGGTAATCGCCTGTCCCTGCGCCATGGGCCTGGCCACCCCCACTGCCATCATGGTGGGAAGTGGCGTTGCCCTGGCCCGGGGCATCCTGGTCAAAAAGGGCTCGGCCCTGGAGACCATCGCCAAGCTGCAGGTGCTGCTGCTGGACAAGACCGGCACCCTCACCAGCGGCCAACTGGCCCTGACCGATCTGGCCACCGTGCCCGACGTGGATGACAACCGCCTGCTTGAATACCTGGCCGCTGCCGAACGCTCCTCCAGCCACCCCCTGGCCCAGGCCGCCGTGGCGGAAGCCGTGGCTAAAGGCATCGCCGCTGGCGAGGTGACTGACTTCAACGAACAGGAAGGCCACGGCGTCACCTGCAACTATAACGGCCTCAGGCTGGTGGCTGGCAACCAGCGCTTGATGCAGGCCCAAGGGGTTGCTAGCGATGTCGTGGATGACGCGGCAGCCCGGCTGGCTGCCCAAGGAAAATCGTTGATCTACGTGGCTGCTGACACAACCCTGATCGGTGTTGCCGCCTTCAGCGACACCTTAAAGGACACCTCGACCCAGGCCGTGGCCGATCTGAAACGGCTGGGCATCCGCACCGTGATGATCACCGGCGACCACCAGGCGGTGGCTGCAACCGTGGCCAGACAGGTGGGGGTGGACAGCTTCGAGGCCCAGGTGTTGCCGGGCCGCAAGCAGGAGCTGGTCAAGGAATATCAGGCACAGGGGCTTACGGTCGGCATGGTGGGTGACGGCATCAACGACGCCCCGGCCCTGGCTGCGGCCGACGTGGGCATCGCCATCGGCGGCGGCACCGATGTGGCCAAGGAGACCGGCGACATCGTGCTGATCCGCGATGACCTGCAGGATGCGGTGCGGGCCATCACGGTGGGCCGGGCCACCTTGAGTAAGGTCAAACAGAACCTTTTTTGGGCCCTGTTCTACAACGTGGTGGGCATCCCGATCGCGGCCGGACTGTTCAGCCACTGGGGCATCACCCTCAAGGCTGAGTATGCCGGCCTGGCCATGGCCTTTTCATCGGTCTCGGTGGTGATGAACTCGCTGCTGCTGAAACGGGTGGCAAACCGGTTGTAACCCGGCATGATCTGACGGGATAAAAACTGCGGTTGGCAGTTCTTAAGTTGGGCTTGCTAAAAGGAGGAAACACACAATGAGTTTTGAAGGATTAAAAGGTCGTGTAGCCCTTATTACAGGGGGAGGTCGCGGGATCGGCAAGGCTATAGCTAAGCGTTTTTATCAGGAAAAGGCCGACGTTGTAATCTGTGGTACTACGGAGGATGTCTTAAAGCAAGCGGCCGAAGAGATTGCAACTGAAGATTGCAAGGTACTGCCGCTTGTCTGTGACGTTTCGGATGCCAATCAGGTAAAAGCAATGGTTTCCAAAGCGCGCGAGCGCTTCGGCAAGGTTGACATCCTCGTTAATAATGCAGCCATCATGCTGCGCCATATAGGGTTAGAGCAGGCTGTGCGGCCATTTTATGAATTGGACGAAGCCGATTGGGACAGGGTCATGGCTGTAAACGTCAAAGGGATGTGGTTGTGCGCACGTGAGGTCTTCCCGGACATGCGTTCGCAAAATTGGGGCCGCATCATAAACATATCCTCTGACACAGTTTATATCGGGCGCGGCAACGGCCTTCAATACGTCACCTCCAAAGCAGCAGTCGTTGGCCTCACAAGGGCGCTTGCCTTCGAAGTGGGACAATTTGGCATTACAGTGAATGCAATCTCTCCCGGATTGACGCAAAGCGAAACGGTTCAGGAACATGACTTTAAGCAGATGAGCGAGGATCTGGCAAAAAATTCTGCCATTCCAAGACTTGAATACCCTGAGGATTTAGCGGGTACGGCAGCCTGGCTTGCCTCTGATGACGCTGGTTTTGTAACGGGGCAAGCGGTAAGCGTATCCGGGGGCTTGAGCCTGCATTAATCGAGCTGTTCGGCATAGCGCTCTAGCAAGCCTTTGCGTTGAGAATGAACTCTACAAATGAGGGAGAACCTTCTGAAAAGCCGTCATGCCGTCACACGATAAACCCATTAACGAACCAATATCATGAATAAAAATTTAGTATTCTCCCCTTGACACACAAAAAGTGTGTACTTATTTTTTGATCAGAAAATCACTTTTTTGAAAGGAGGTAATCCACATGGCAACCTGGGATGTTTTCAAAGAACTGGACAATCTGAGAAGGGAAATCGACGAAGCTTTCCGTGGCGCTGGTTACAACCGTCCGTTTGGACCGACATTCCTTTCGCCGGTAACAAACCGTCGTTTCCCGCTGGTCAACTTCAGCGAAGATGAGGGGCATGTCTACATCGAGGCGTTGGTTCCCGGCGTTGATCCGAAGGACGTCGATCTGACCGTGCTGCGGAATACGGTCACCATCAGCGGGGAACGCAAACCGTTCGTCGAGCAGGAAGGGCAGATCGTGCACCGCTCCGAATTGGGCTCCGGCAAGTTCTCCCGCACTCTCGAACTACCGGTGGACATCGATCCTGAAAAGATCACGGCCAGTTGCAAAGATGGCATCATGCAGATCACCCTGGCCAAAGCCGAACATGCCAAACCGAAGAAAATCGACATCAAACTTTTGTGATACCGCACGACATGATACGGAAAGGAGGTAATCAATCATGGCAGCCAACAGCTTGACGGAAAGAAACGACGAACGGAATGTGCAGGCCCGTGAGGAAACTCGTTCCAATGAAAACTATATCCGCCCTGCGGTGAATATCATAGAGACCGAAGAAGGACTGGTTCTGACCGCGGACATTCCCGGCGCTTCCAAGGATGCTCTCGATGTGAACGTGGAAAAAGGCATCCTGACCATCAGTGCTCCGGCCCAGCACACAACACCTGGAACCCCGGTCTACCGGGAATTTGAATTGGCCAGCTACTACCGCCAGTTCGCGATTCCCGAGAGTCTCGACCATGAAAAGGCCCATGCCGAGTATGTCAACGGCATCCTTACCCTGCGGGTACCGAAGGCTGAAGCCGCCAAACCGAAACGGATCGCTGTCCAGGTCGCTTGAGAAAGGAGTCTCCTCAGGAGGTGATCACCATGTCAAACCTGTTGCCCGAAAAGTGGAGCGAGGCGCTGGAGCGGGTTCATGACAAAGTCGGCCATTTCCTTAACAAGCTGAATCCGTTAAAAAAAGATGTTCAAACACCGGAACGGATCACAGCCGACACCCTGCCAGCCTTCATGCAGTTTGGTGGTCCGTTGCTCGACATGCACGAAACAGCTGATGAACTGATCATCAGGGCAGAAGTACCGGGACTGAAAAAAGACGATTTCTCGGTTGAGCTTGTCGGCAGACGGTTAACAATACATGGTGAAAAGAACGTCGTACGCGAACGGAAAGGAGGTGATGGGTGCCTTATTTCAGAATGCAGGTACGGCAGTTTTTCCCGCAGTATCCAGTTGCCGTGCGAAATAGATGACAAGACGATTGCGGCGGACCTCAAACACGGGGTCCTGACCATCCGGCTACCCAAGCCGGACAAAGGACGGCAGGCCCGCTACCGGGTGCCGGTATCCTGAACCAGCAGGGATGATTTGAGGGCCGCTAGATGCGGCCCTCGCTGGTTCTGGGGCAAATCAGAAGGGAGTATGGCATGCATTACTTCATCAAAGACAACAAGCTGCATCGCTATCCCGTTCCGAAGCGTCGTGGCATCCAGTTTCAGAAGGAAATCCTGCGGGACACGATTCCGCATAATGTTGAACAGTGTATCTACTGCATGCGCAGATGGCCGGAAGACGACAACAAAGAATAACAGTTTCTGGCGAGAGTGAAGATCATGGCAACGTATCAGGATTATTACGCCATCCTCGGCGTAGGGAAAACAGCAACTCAAGAAGAGATTCAGCGGGTCTACCGTAAACTGGCCCGCAAGTACCATCCTGACATCAATAAGGAAAGCTCCGCCGAAGAGAAATTCAAACAGATCAACGAAGCCTACGAGGTGCTGGGCGACCCGGAAAAACGGGCCAGATACGATCAGTTCGGCAGCGGGTGGGATGGGCAGTTTGCCAACCAGGGGTATCAGGGAGGCGATAATGTTCGCTTTCACTACTCCACTGCCGATCCGGGGCAGTTCAGTGATTTCTTCCAGAACCTCTTTGGCGGCGGGTGGGGTTTTGGTGAAGAAGCCGAATTCCGGGGCGGCACCAGGAGGCGGCGAGGCCGTGACCATGAGACCACCGTCAACATCACGCTGGCCGATGCCTGTCATGGCACCAGGAAAAGTATCGAACTGGAGAAGGTCGAAGCCGATAGCAGCGGCAGACCGACCAGGTCCAGACGGAACTATGACGTCACCATTCCTCCCGGCGTGACTGACGGCTCACTGATCCGCCTTGCGCCTGAAACGGGACCTTGGCCTCAACTTCGATGCCGTTGCCTTGGTGATGGAGTTGCTGGACCGTATCGACGCCCTGGAGCGGCGAATATAAACCGTACTCTGACGGGAGCTAAACCATGATACAGAAAACTGCCGATCCTTTCCTGCGCCGCCTGCGCTGGCTGACCATCGCGGTCATCACCGTGCTGTTCGCCTGGCATGCCCTGTCGTGGGCGGACCGGGCGTTCCAGAAAGAATCAGCAACACCGCGAGCGGTAACCGCACGGGGCGATCTGGCCGTTGATGAGAAATCGACCATCGAACTGTTCGAACGGTCCCGCGATTCAGTCGTGTATATTTCCACATCAGAACGGGTTATGGACTTCTGGAGCCGCAATATCTTCACCATCCCTCGTGGCACCGGGTCCGGATTCATTTGGGATAACAAGGGACATGTGGTCACCAATTACCATGTCATCGAAGGGGCTTCGGAAGCACGGGTCAGATTGTCGGACGGCAAGGAGTACAAGGCCAGTCTGGTCGGTGCCAGTCCCATGCACGACCTGGCGGTGCTGAAGATCGGCACCGGCTTCAAAGGGCATTCGCTGCCGGTGGGCACCTCGCACAACCTGAAAGTTGGACAGAAGGTGTTCGCCATTGGCAACCCGTTTGGTCTCGACTGGACTCTAACCACAGGGATCGTCTCTGCTCTGGACCGGTCATTGAAGGTGGAGTCAGGCAGCGTCATAGAGCATCTGATCCAGACCGATGCCGCCATCAACCCGGGAAACTCCGGCGGGCCGTTGCTTGATTCCGCCGGTCGGCTCATTGGTATTAATACCGCCATCTACAGCCCGTCCGGCGCGTCCGCCGGGGTCGGATTTGCGGTCCCGGTTGATACTGTCAACCGGGTGGTACCGCAACTGGTCGGTCAAGGGAAATATATCCGCCCATCCTTGGGAATTGACATTGACCAAGATCTTAACGAGGCGATTACTGAACAGCTTGGCGTCAAAGGTGTAGCAATACTCAAGGTGCGTTCAAATTCTCCGGCAGCACGTGCAGGGTTCAGAGGCATAACCATTAATCGTGACCGAACATTTTCTCCAGGAGATATCATTATAGCCGTACAAGGAAAACAGGTCGAAACGATTCCCAAATTGCTGGCTCGACTGGATGACTTCAAAGTGGGCGATACCGTGACCATCACCATTCTCCGTGACGGCAAACAGCAGCAGCGCAACGTTCAGTTGCAGGCAGAGTAAGCGAAATCAAGCCGGGAGAAACGGAATGCCCCAAACGATCGATGATCTCATACGACGGATCAAAGAACTGCAGGAGGAACTCGAAGTCAAGTTCAAGAAGAAACGGGACGAATTCGAGTTCATTATCGAGGAGAAGCAGGGTCGGGGAGCCTGAGGCTTTTTTCCCCTCACTCCAACAAGTCGGCCCAGGTGCTCCCCTCCAGGAAGCTCCCGGCAATATTGGCCTCCATCTCCTGCAAACGCCGGAACGGAATGGTAAAGGTCATTTTGTCGTTCGCGTTTTGCCCTTTAAGATATCTGCGGGCGGATATATCGGTCAGACCAATGAGACAGCGCGGCCTCTCCTTCTTTGCTTCCTCGTATGACATGATCCCGACTGCCTGGCACGCCGCTACCCACGGCACGATCACATTCTCCAGCCCTGGACGATCATAGTTCGCCAGGATTACCAATGCAGACAGCTGGTCCGCATTCACCAGATATGTCACCGAGACCGGTTCCTCTTTATTTAAATCGACCTGCGACAACGGCTTCATCACTACGTACTTTGCTGGAACCTCTGTGATCGGAAGCGAGGCCACGAAGTCTTCAACCAGTTCAGGACTCTTCTTGTAACGCTCCCCGTGAAGGAACTCTTCTATGAACCTCTCCGGAGCGCCCCCCGCCTTCATCCCTTCCCCGATCGCCTTTCCTGCAGGATCTAATTCGTTGCCACTGGAGAGGAAACCGCAGAAGCCAGACATCCCGCCAGGAAAATGGCTCTGATAAGTGTTACCGAAACCGAGGCCGACCCCACCACCCGGACAGCCAAATGATTTACAGTCGAAAACAACGGTCTTGCCACGTACGGCAGAGGTGAACAGGAACATGACGCACGATGACGCCCCCTCAGCAAACTGCGTTGCCCCCTCCGGCTTCTCATCCGAGAAGAGTATGGCCACCGGCTCCGATTTCAAATTTAATGCAGCTTTGAGTTTACTTTCCATTGTTGCTCCTTCCTTCTAAAAGTTTGTTGAACGAGTAGGAAGCTGGAATAGTTCAACTTTTATGAACCAAAATGGGCAGAATTGAAGCGACACGCACATCATTCCACCTCCTTCGGTAAGTTGTGCTCAAGCCGTTTCAAGAGTATAGTCATCAATGAAACAGCCTCGGCAATTTTGATTGAATCGATTGCATCGGCAATTTTATTTGCCCACTCTGCCTGACGGCGGACGACTTCCTGCATTACGGTTCTTCCGTGTGGTGTTAGTGAATAGAGTTTTGCTCTACGATGAGCGGGATTAGGGGAGGTTGCAGCAAATCCATCTGCCACCAAGCAATCCGCTATTCGCTGGACGTTCTGTCGGGTGAGGCCCCTTCGGCGGGCGATCTCCGCCACTGTTGCCGGGGAGTCACATAAAGATCCAAGGACCTGCCAGCGGGCACTGGTCAGTCCCAGATCACCTACCAACTGGTCTCCAGCGGCAATGAGTGCACCATTCAGACGGAAAATTTCCAAGATAAGACTGGTGAAGTTGGCACCGGAAGGCGTATGCTCCATTTCAGGCTCCTATTGACAGCAGGCTGTCAAAATGACAACAACATGTCAAGTTAAATTTCAAACAAAGTAATAAGCATCGTGACCCTACTCTGTCACTGGATGTTGAACTGGCTGATGGCCGTCACATCGGGATAAACGTTTAGGGTTTTCTTCCTAAAAACAACGAACTCTTTGCAGTACAAACAACGGAGGGGACAATCCCATGAAGGTTATCGCATTCAACGGCAGCGCCCGCAGAGACGGCAATACCGCCAAGCTGATCACCTACGCCTGTGAAGAGCTGAACAAGGAGGGGATTGCAACCGAGCTGGTGCAGTTGGCCGGCCGGCCGATCCACGGCTGCATCGCCTGCTACAAATGCTTTGCCAGCAAGGACCGCCGTTGTGCGGTGACCGACGACGTGGCCAACGAATGCATTGAGAAGATGGATGGGGCCGACGGGATCATCATCGGCTCACCCACCTACTTTGCAGCCATCAGCCCCGAGGCCAAGGCCTTGATCGACCGCAGCGGCATGGTGGGCCGGGCCAACGGCGACATGTACAAGCGCAAGGTGGGGGCCGGGGTGGTGGCGGTGCGCCGGGCCGGCGCGATCCACGTCTTTGACACCATCAACCACTTTTTCACCATCGGCCAGATGATCATTGTGGGCTCCAGCTACTGGAATGTCGGGGTGGGACGCAACATCGGCGATGTGGACGGTGATGAGGAGGGGATCAAGACCATGCGTGATCTGGGGATCAACATGGCCTGGCTGCTGAAGAAACTGACTGCATAATACAAACAAAAGAGGGGGCCTTCTGGCCCCCTTTGTTCATTCCGTTTCCAGCAGCTGCAAAAACTGTTCTTCATCCAGCACGACCACGCCCAAGGTGCGGGCCTTATCCAGTTTGCTGCCCGCCTCACTGCCGGCCACCAGATAGTCGGTTTTTTTTGAGACCGACCCTGTGACCGTGCCCCCCCCATCCTCCACCATCGCCTTGGCGGCATCACGGCTAAAACCGGTCAGGGTGCCGGTAAAAACAAAGGTTCTGCCGCTCAAACGGCCACCAACCCTTTTCGATGCAGCGGCCGGTGCAACGCCAGCCTCCAGCAGCCGCTGCACCACAGCCTGGTTGACCGGATTGTCAAAAAAGGAGCGGATACTGGCCGCCACTGCGGGGCCCACATCGCGGATACTGGTCAATTCATCCAAAGTGGCTGCCTGTAACTGTGCAATGCTGCCGAACTGCTCCGCCAGCAAGCGGGCGGTACGGGCCCCCACATGCCGGATTCCCAGGGCAAAGACAAACCGCCCCAGCTCCTGCTGTTTGCTGGCGCTGATGGCGTTCAGCAGATTGCTGGCCAACTTGTCGCCCATCCGCTCAAACTGCATGAAATCACGCTCGGTCAGGTGGTACAAATCAGCCACGTCTTTGACCAGTCCCAGACTGATCAGCTGTTCGATGTACTTGCTACCCAACCCCTCAATATCCATGGCGTCGCGGGAGGCAAAATGGATGATCGTCTCGGCCAGTTGGGGCGGACAGGCCAGCCCGCCCAGACAGCGCACCGCCACCTCCCCTTCCAAGCGGGCCGTCGGTGCGCCGCAGACCGGACACTGCTGCGGCGCTGGCACCATCCGCTCCTGTCCGCTACGTTGTTCCGTCAGTACCTTGACGACCGCCGGGATCACGTCTCCGGCCCGCTCCACCACCACCCGGTCACCGATGCGCACATCCTTGCGCTCGATCTCATCCCAGTTGTGCAGGGTGGCGCGTGAGACGGTCACGCCGGACAGCTCCACCGGCTGCAGTATCGCCACCGGGGTGATCACCCCGGTGCGCCCCACGGAAAGCAGGATATCATCAAGCCTTGTTTCAGCCTGACGGGGCGGGAATTTGCAGGCCACCGCCCAGCGGGGCGAACGGCTCTTCTCCCCCAGCTCCTGCTGCAGCCGCAGGTCGTCGATCTTCAGCACCGCACCGTCGATCTCGTAGGGCAGTTCGTCGCGCTGAGCCAGCAGGTCACGGTAGTAGGCCACCGCCTTTTCGATGCCGGTCACCCTGCGCTGACGGTCGCTGACCGGCAGACCCCAGCCAGCCAGCTGCTGCATCAGACCGGTCTGCGTGGTTGCAGCCGCCCCCTCACCCTCGATCATCCCCACGCCGTAGCAGACCAGGGCCAGCGGACGCCGTGCCGCTACCTTCGGGTCCAATTGCCGAATGGAACCGGCTGCGGCGTTGCGCGGGTTGGCAAAGGCCGGTTCACCATCCTCCTCCCGCTGGCTATTCAGTTGCTGAAAGGCTGCCAGCGGCAGATAGACCTCGCCACGCACCTCCAGCAGGGTGGGCAGTTCCGCGCCGTTCAAACGCAGCGGCACGTTACGGATGGTGCGGATGTTGGCGGTCACCTCTTCCCCCACCTCGCCGTCGCCACGGGTTGAGGCCTGCACCAGCAGGCCATCGCGGTAGACCAGTTCAACCGCCAGGCCATCCATCTTGGGCTCTCCCAGGTAGGTCAGCGAGATCGCGTCGGCCAGCCCGAGAAAACTGCGGCAACGCTGTTCAAACTCCCTGATCGCAGCTTCATCCGGGGCGTTTTCCAACGAGAGCATCGGCAACCTGTGACGCACCTGAACAAAACGGGCCAGCGGTTGCCCGCCCACCCGTAACGTCGGGGAGTCAGGGGCGGCCAGGCCGGGATGCTGCTGCTCCAGTTGTTGCAGTTCGCGAAACAGGGTATCGTACTCGGCGTCACTGATCTCCGGCCGGTCCTGTTCATAATAGCAACGGTTATGATGCTCAATCAGACGTCGCAGCTCGAGCATCCGCTCAGCAGCAGGGTCAACGGGCGAGGCAACGCCAAAGAGTGATGGTTGTTCCATGGGGGGGCTCCGGGGAAAGTTCTGCTGACTATAGCAAAAAAATCTTCTTCTTCCCCCTTGATTTTTCAGACCCTGCTGGTTATATTCCACACGTGTTAGCACTCACCTCTAACGAGTGCTAGCAGACTAACCACGAGAAACCACAACCAACCCCCATAGGAAAGGAGCAACAAGTATGAAACTGAGACCTCTTCACGACCGTCTCATCGTCAAGCGTCTTGACGGCGAGGAAAAAACTGCCGGTGGCCTGTTCATCCCTGATACCGCCAAGGAGAAACCCCAGAAGGGCAAGATCATGGCCGTAGGCAATGGTAAAAAAACCGAGGACGGCAAGATCATCAAGCTGGATGTCAAGGTGGGCGATACCGTCCTGTTCGGCAAGTATGCCGGCACCGAGATCAAGGTGGATGGCGACGAGCTGTTGATGATGCGTGAGGATGATATCCTGGCCGTTGTTGAATAGAAGTGAGCGTTCTTTTTCCGTCCTGGTCGCGTCACGCACCCAGGACGGAAAAATTCTCACACCCAAGCCAACCTACTTATACCAACTTTACGGAGGAAATAGAGCATGTCAGCAAAAGAGATCCGCTTCAACGAGGAAGGCCGCAACGCCATCCTGAAGGGTGTCAACGCCCTGGCCGACGCCGTCAAGGTCACCCTGGGCCCCAAAGGCCGCAACGTGATCATCGAGAAGTCTTTCGGCTCCCCGCTGATCACCAAGGACGGCGTGTCCGTTGCCAAAGAGATCGAGCTGGAGAACAAGTTCGAGAACATGGGCGCACAGCTGGTCAAAGAGGTCGCTTCCAAGACCTCCGACGTGGCTGGCGACGGTACCACCACCGCTACGGTACTGGCCCAGGCCATCTACCGCCAGGGCGCCAAGCTGGTGGCTGCCGGTCACAACCCGATGGAACTGAAGCGTGGCATCGACAAGGCTGTTGAGCTGGTGGTTGCCGAGCTGCAACTGATCTCCAAGCCGATCAAGGATCACAAAGAGATCGCCCAGGTCGGCACCATCTCCGCCAACAACGACAAGACCATCGGCGACATCATCGCCGAGGCCATGGAGAAGGTCGGCAAGGAAGGCGTGATCACCGTCGAGGAAGCCAAGGCGATGGAAACCAGCCTGGAGACCGTGGAAGGTATGCAGTTTGACCGCGGCTACCTCTCCCCCTACTTCGTGTCCGATCCCGAGCGGATGGAGGCTACCCTCGAGAACGCCATCATCCTGATCTATGACAAGAAGATCTCCAACATGAAGGACATGCTGCCGGTGCTGGAGCAGACCGCCAAGTCCGGCCGTCCGTTGTTGATCATTGCCGAAGATATCGAAGGCGAGGCCCTGGCCACCCTGGTGGTCAACAAGCTGCGCGGCGTGCTGAACGTCTGCGCCGTCAAGGCCCCCGGTTTCGGTGATCGCCGCAAGGCCATGCTGGAAGATATCGCCATCCTGACCGGCGGCAAGGTCATCTCCGAAGAGATGGGCTTCAAGCTGGAGAACACTACCATGGACATGCTGGGCCGTGCCAAGCGGGTCGTGGTGGACAAGGACAACACCACCATCATCGACGGCGACGGTGCAGAGGCCGATATCCAGGGCCGCGTGAAGCAGATGCGCGCCCAGATCGACGAAACCTCCTCCGACTATGACCGCGAGAAGCTGCAGGAGCGCCTGGCCAAACTGGTGGGCGGTGTAGCTGTGATCAAGGTCGGTGCTGCCACCGAGACCGAGATGAAAGAGAAAAAGGCCCGGGTTGAAGACGCCCTGCACGCCACCCGCGCTGCGGTTGACGAAGGGATCGTGCCTGGCGGCGGCGTTGCTTACATCCGCACCTTGAAGGCTCTGGACAAGTTCAAGCTGGACGCCGAGCAGCAGTTCGGCGTGACCATCGTCAAGGCCGCCCTGGAGGCCCCGATCCGTCAGATCGCCGAGAATGCCGGCATCGACGCCTCGATCGTGGTGGACAAGGTCAAGCGTGGCAAGGATGCCTTCGGCTACAACGCAGCCGACGACAGCTACGTTGACATGCTGCAAGCCGGCATCATCGACCCCACCAAGGTCTCCCGCTGCGCCCTGCAAAATGCCTCCTCCGTGGCCGGCCTGATGCTGACCACCGAGTGCATGATCGCCGAGAAACCCAAGAAGGACTCCCCGATGCCCGCCATGCCCGGTGGCATGGGTGGTATGGGCGGCATGGACTACTAGAAACAACCGCTTAGCAGACAGACAAAACGGGCGGGGGATGATTCCTCCGCCCGTTTTTCATCTCAGCCCAACAGCCGTTAAACCCTTATTTTATCTGGACAGTCTGAAAATTTTAAGGTATTTAAACACGTTAATGCTCAACTTTAATCTGTCGGGGTGGGAATGCCACACGTTACGGCCGTAAGCTTCGATGCAGACGGGATCCGGGTCGTCACAGGACGACGCACACGCAACGGATTCGAGGTCGAGCGCAGCCTGTCCATGACAGCAGATGAGCTGGATGCATTCCTGGCACTCAACCGTGCTGGCGAATATCTGGTGGCGGTCAACCCGGCCGATACCCTCTTTGAAACCATCACCATCCCCCCGGTAGCACCAGGCCTTGAAGCCACCCTGATCCAGACCGAAACCGCCCGGCTCCACCCTGAGCTGGTGCCCTTTTCCTGTAGCTGGCAGGTGATGGGCGATCTCCCGCTGGAAGGTCGCACCGTGCGCAAGATAGCTTGCTGCCTGGTCCCCCACCAAAGCCTTGAGCCGCTCCTGGAACCGTTCATCCGTCACCACAAGCCGATCCGGCGGCTGGTGGCTGCTCCGGTAATCCTGGCAGCGCTGGTTCGCAGTGTGGAGTCGACGGACGAGCCCCTGCTTTGCGCCCACGACAGCGGCACCAGCAAACTGCTCTTCCTGCTGGAAGACGGTGCCATCACCTTCAGCCGGGCCATCTCCTCCCATGAGCGAGGCTGGGACCCCTTCGACCGTCAGAACGTCGCCATGACCCTGGACTACTGCTTCCAATCCCTGCGAATTCGTCCCAGCCGGGTAGTGGTGTTGAACCCATCCGGGCCCCACGATGAAACAGCCCCTGCGCCCCGGCTGGGGCATCTGGAACTGCCGCTGCAACTGCAAACAGGCCTGCCCCCCGCCATCATGCAGGAGTACCAGGTACCGTTTTTACTGGCAGCCTGGCCACTGCCCGCCACTGCCAACCTGCTGCCCGACAGTTACCAGTCCGCACAACTGCAACTGGTAGTGCTCAAACGCGGTTGTCAGCTGTTTGGCATCGCCGCCGTCCTGCTACTGATCCTGATCAGCCTGCAGATAGCCACCCTCACCAGCCTTGAATCAAAGCTGAATGCCCTGCGCAGTCAGGAATCGTCCCTCGCAACCACCCACCAGGCCCATCGGCAGGCCCTGGCCCAGCACGACCTGATTCTACCGATGATCAGCGCATTGAGCAGTTTTTTATCGGTAGCAGACATCCCCACCACCCTGGCAACCCTGAACGGTTTCAGCGCCCCCCAGGCCAGACTGCACTCTTTGGTCATCAGGCGCAGTCAGGAATCGCTCAATCTGCAGTTGGCAGGCATGGTAACGGCTGCCGGCTTTGCTGCGTCGCAGGAACAGTTTGAAGACGTCATCACCGCACTGCAACGGATCAAAGGGATCACACCGGGCACCTGCAACCTGGACCCCAAGACCAGGACCTTCACCATTGAGGCGACGGCCAAACCATGATTACCATCCTGCAGGCACGTAACCGGCAATTGGCATACCGTCTGGCGGTGCTGATACTCATCGCAACGCTGCTTGGTTCTGCATTGGCGCTGCTGCTGCGCAAGGGCCAATCCCAGCGCCAGTTGCTGGCTCTCCACACCAGGATACTGGCCAACCTGCCCCTGATGCAGGCCGAGACCAACAACCTGCACCAGCATGTTGCTGCTTTCCGCCAGGCGCTTCCGGCTGATCTCACGGCCCGCTCTCCTGACCTGCTGTTATACGCACGGCTGGACCAGATCAAATCCAGCCTGCAGCCCAGCGAGATGACGGTTAACGCACCGGAGCACAAGGACGGCACCCATATCATCGACTTTACCCTGAAGGTGCCGTTTTCCCGTTACAGTGCGCTCGTGAACGGCATGGGGCAGCTGCAGACCGAACTGTTCCCGTTCACCGATTTTAAAGAGATTACCCTGGCTCCCACTGCGGCAGAGAGCACCATCATGGTGACCGGCAGTGTGCTGCTGCCGCCGGCTACAGGAGGAAAACCGTAACCATGTGGCGTCAGCGCACCATTCTGGTGCTACTCACAGGTTCACTGACAGGCGTGGCAATCCCCCTGCTGGTCTACCAGCAGGTGCACCTCACCCCTACGCTCAAGGATACCGAGCGGGCCGTGGCTGATTTCAGGCCCACCCCCCTGACGGTGCCTCGCAAGGCATGGCAACCCATGACGCTGACCGCACCGGTCAGCGCACCGCTGCCAGCTGCGACGTTCACACCAGCCAGCGCGCCCCCTATGGCAGCCGCCAGCGGGCCTGCCGTTCCTGTGACGGCAACGCTGCCCACCGTCTCTTTTATCCTGCACGACGGCGGCAAGGATATGGCCATTGTGAACAATAACGTGTTGAAGGCGGGAGACAGCTTCCAGGAATGGCGTGTGGAGCGGATTGAACGAAACCGAGTATTACTGCGCAGCAGAAAGGGACCGCTATGGATCACCCTGCAATAAGTATACAGAAAAGCATTACCCGGCGATTCACGCTGGCCCTGCTGGGGCTGACCCTGCTGGCCGGCTGCGCCAACCAGCCGCCGGTAGCGCCCCGTTCGGCAGCAACACAGGCGCTGATCCCTCCGGTCAAGACTCAGGAGCCGTTCATCCAGGGTAATTTGCAGGAGATGCAGAAGCAATCACAGCCGCCTGCCGCCCTGACCACCCCCGATTATCAGCCGGTCAGCGACGATGTCTCACCGGCCCGCACCCGTCTGGTCAACATCCAGGCCCGTAATACCGCCCTGGGCGATGTGCTGCAGGTGATCTCCGATGCAGCGGGCCTGAATCTGGTCATCAGCGACGGGGTCCAGCAGGACCGCCTGATCACCATCACCCTCAAGCGGGTTACCGCCGACGACGCCCTGTCCACCATCCTGAACTCGGCCGACTACTTCTACACCGTCAAGGACAACATCCTGTCGGTGGAGTCCACCGGCACCAAGGTGTTTGAAGTGGGCCACCCGGCCCTGGTGCAAGGCTACAGCGTCGATGTGGGGGGCGACATCCTGGGAGGGGCTGCCGCCCTCACCGCCAGCGGTTCCAACGGTTCCAACGGTTCCAGCGGTTCCGGCAGCTCCGGCTCATCAAGCGGTAGCTCCGGCGACTCTGGTTCGTCTGGCTCCACCAACATCAAAGGCACCGTTACCCAGACCACCAAAAATGACAGCAAGGCCTTTGACTTCTGGGAATCACTGGAAAAATCACTGGTGTCGTTGCTGAACAAACGAGACGCTGCAACTGCCGCCCAGACGGCTGCTGGCCAGCAATCAACGTCGTCAGGTTCCGGCACGGAACCACGCCAAAACGTAGTGGTAAACCGTCTGACCGGCACCATCGTGGTCACCGCCACCCGCCGCAACCTGGCCTCTATCGAGCAGTATCTCAACCTGGTCAAGGCCGCCCTGAACCGTCAGGTGCTGGTGGAGGCCCGGGTGATCGAGGTACAGCTGGGCGACAGCCTGCAATTTGGGATCGACTGGGATTTCCTTAACAACATCAAATGGTTTAACACAACCGGCAGTGCCATTGGCGGCTTCGGCAACGCAGCCTCGGCAACCACCACCGCTCTGGGCAATGGCGCCTTCCGGCTGGGCTACAGCGGCGGCAACGTGCAGGCCCTGTTGACCGCACTCAAGACACAGGGAGAGGTCAAAACCCTTTCCAACCCGCGCATCAATGTGATGAACGGCCAGACCGCCCTTCTGACTGTGGGACGCAACACCAATTATATCTCCAAGGTAACCTCAACCATCAACACCAGCAACGGTGCCAACACCATCACCTACACCGTGGACACCAGCAATGTGCTGTCCGGCATGATGATCGGCCTGGCCCCCCATATCAACAGCAAAGGTGAGATCAGCATGGCGGTCACGCCGATCATCTCGGATCTGGTCAGCTTGACCAATACCGAGGTGGGCAGCGGTGACAACAAGACCAGCATCCAGATACCGATTGTTGATCTGCGTGAACTTTCCACCACCGTCAAGGTGCGCAATGGCGAGATGATCGTGATCGGCGGCCTGATCTCCAACAAGCAGAATCAGCAGGATGAGAAGATTCCCTTCATTGGCGAGATCCCCTGGCTGGGCACCCTCTTTAGTCGTAAAAATTATCAGGACAAGCGCTCCGAACTGGTAGTGGTGCTGCAACCCTATCTGGTCGGCAACGACTAGGAGATACGCATGGCTGCACCGATCAAGATCGGCGAACTGCTCAAGGCCAAGGGCCTGCTCAACGACAAGCAACTACAGATCGCCCTGGAGCAACAGAAGGTAACCGGCGCCATCCTGGGTGACCTGCTGATCCGGCTCGGATTTGTCACGGCCAGTGAATTTGCCCGCACCATAGCGGAACAGTTTCACCTCGATTTCATCGACTTGAGCGAGGTGCAGCCCCACGCCGAGGCGCTGCACCTGGTGCCCAAGGACGTTGCGGAAAAAGGCGGTTTCGTTCCCTTGGCGCTGGTTGAGGATGGCAAGCTGGCGATCGGCATCACCAACCCCAGTAATATCGTAGCCGTCGACATGGTAACGAAACTGACCGGCAAACAACCGCGGGTCTTTCTGGTGGATAGCGACAATTTCCAGGAAACCCTGGAGAAATCCTACTTTTTCATCACCCACCCGATTCAGCAGCGGATGGAGCAGTTGATCGGGTCCATCAAGCTGATCACCGGCGCCGTCCCCGGCGCCACCATTGCCGAATTGATCGACCTGCTGATGATGGACGGCATCCGCAAGCGGGCCACCGATATCCATATCAGTCCTGCCGAAGATGTTACCCATGTGTTCTATCGGATCGACGGGGTTTTACAGCATGGCCACAGCATCCAGAAGCAGGCTCACAACGGCTTGATCTCCCGCATCAAGGTGCTGTCACAACTGGACATCGCCGAGCAACGCCTGCCCCAGGACGGCGCCTTTACCTACGAATTCCTCTCCAAACGGTTCGATGTGCGGATATCCACCGTGCCGACCATCTTTGGCGAAAACCTGGTGCTGCGGCTGCTGGCCGGCAGCGGCCCGCTGGTGCGGCTTGAATCGCTGGGCCTGCCTGAAGATACCACCCGTAAGGTCAAACGGCTGTTTCAGAAAACCTACGGCATCATCCTGATTGCCGGCCCCACCGGCAGCGGCAAGACCACCACCCTGTATGCCGCCCTGCGAGAATTGAACCGGCTGGAACGCAATACCATTACCGTCGAGGATCCGGTTGAATACCGCTTAAGCTTTGTCAAGCAGAGTCAGGTCAATGAAAAGGCCGGTTTCGACTTCGCCCTGGCCGCCCGCAACTTCATGCGCCAGGACCCTGACGTAATGCTGCTTGGTGAGATTCGTGACGAAGAGACCGCCAAGATCGCCGTGCGTGCCGCCATCACCGGTCACCTGGTGCTGTCCACCATCCACACCAACGACGCCGTCACCGCCATCCCGCGGCTACTGGACCTGAAGCTGGACGCCTTTCTGCTCTCCTCGGCACTGACTGCCGTGATCGCGCAACGGCTGGTGCGCAAGATCTGCCCGAACTGCCGCGAGGAATATGACCTGGATGAAGAGGAACAGGAACTGTTCAGACAGCACGGTTTTGAACTGAAGCGGGCCGTCCGGGGTGGTAGCTGCCCCGAATGCAACGGCACCGGGTTCCTGGGCCGGGTGGCGATCTGCGAGGTCCTGGTGGTGGACGATGCCATCCGCCAGATGATCTTTGAAGGCGTCTCCACCGGCACGATTGTCGAGTCCGCCCGCAAGCGTGGCATGCGCTCACTGCTGGAGGATGGCATCACCAAGGCGTCCGAAGGCCTGACCACCATTGCTGAAATCCTGCGGGTCGCCGGATGATCCACTTCAACTATCGTGCGGTCGACGCCAGCGGCAAGCAGATTAGTGGGCAGATCGAGGCCGATTCGGTTACCACAGCCACCAATGACCTGGCAGGGCGAGGCTACTACCTCCTGGACATATCAGCCAGCAGCGGTCTGTTGCCGCTGCTCAGGCGGCGCTTACTTCAACAGCGCGTTCGCCGGAGCGACATCATCGAACTGGCCAGCAACCTCTCGGTGATGATGGGAGCCGGCATACCGATCACCATGGCCCTGGGCGATATCATCAGCTCCATCACCAACACCACCTTGCAGTCCACCCTGGCCGCCATCAAACAGGAGATTGAACAGGGATCAACCTTTTCCGATGCCATCGAGCGGTATGGCGAGCTGTTTCCCGACATCTTTATCCGTCTGGTGCGGGTGGGCGAGGAAACCGGACGCTTTGAAAAGAGTCTGGCCGATGTGGCCGAACACCTGCAACGGATGGAAGACCTGGCTTCATCCATCAAGCGTGCCCTGATCTACCCGGCCTTTGCCATTATCAGCACCATGGGAGCCCTGATATTCTGGCTGGTTTATGTACTGCCGAAGATCATCGGCACCCTGAAAAGCATGGGGGTCAAACTGCCGCTCTTAACCCGCATCCTGATGGGCGCCAGTGACTACACCCAGCGTTTCTGGTATCTGGCACCGGTCATCGCGGCAGTCCTGTATCTGCTGGTGCGGCTGCTCAAAAAGCATGAGCCCAGTCGCTATCAGCTGGACCGCTTGAAATTACGGCTGCCGATCTACTCACTGATCGAATACAACCGGCTGTTGGCGCTGATGGCCGAACAGATGCGGATACTGATCGTAGCCGGCCTGACGGTGGACCGTACCCTGGGGATTATCAGCGATGTGATGCGCAACCGGGTCTTTCAACGGGCTATTGAGGCGGTGCGGGAAGATATCACCTATGGCAGCGGCATCGCCGATGCCATGCGCAAACATCCGGTTTTTCCGGTGCTGATGGTCCGTCTGGTGGGAATCGGTGAGACCAGTGGCTCACTGGACAACCAGTTCAGCTTTCTGTCGGGTCATTATCTGAAAAAACTGGATGATATCTCGGAAAAACTGGGCAAGATCATTGAACCGGTGGTGGTCGGCTTCATCGGCATCATGTTTGCCATCATCATCATGGGACTGCTGTTCCCGGTCTACGACATGATCTCCGTGGTTGGAAAGGGTCGTTAAATGAGCATTTCATACCTCGATTTCTACGGCCTGCAGGAAGACCCGTTCCGCCTGACTCCCGATCCGGCCTACTACTATCCTTCCAGTGAACATGCCAATGCCCTGCTGTCGCTGGACTACATCATGAACAACCGTGAGGGCTTCTGTCTCTTGACCGGAGAACCGGGCACCGGCAAAACCACCCTGTTACGGATATTTATCAACAAGTGGCAGGAGCAGTCCGAGATAGCCCTGATCATGACCCCTCGCCTGCGGCCGGAAGAATTTCTTCAGGCCATACTGGACGATCTGGCAGTCATCTTCCCCCTGTCCGGCAATAAAAACGACATGATCAAGGAGTTCCGCGACTTTCTGCTGGAACATGCCGGACAAGGCCGACGGGTAGCCATCGTGGTGGACGAGGCCCAGCAGCTGCCTGACGACACCCTGGAGGAGTTGCGGCTCTTGTCCAATCTGGAAACGGAAAAAGAAAAGCTGCTGCAGATCGTCCTGGTGGGGCAACCGGAACTGGCCGACAAACTGGTAACAGATCAGTTCCGCCAGCTCAACCAGCGGATTGCGGTACGGGCCTCCCTGACCCACCTCTCGCCCCAGGCAACGGCCGACTACCTGGCAACCAGGGTACACCGGGCCGGGGCGCGGGTCGCCACCCTGTTCGAAGCGGCGGCCAGCGAAGAGATCTACAAAAGCTCGGGTGGCGTGCCGCGCCTGATCAACCTGATCGCTTCCCGCAGCTTGATGGTGGGATATCTGGAAGGAAAACCGATTGTGCAGGCACGACAGGCGGCGATTGCCGCCAGCGAGGTAATGCAACAGGAACGGCGCCAGCGCAGCAAGGGAAAAACAGACCGTGTGCGGTGGTGGTGGCTGGCAGGCGGGGTAGTGCTGGCACTGCTGATGATGCTGCTGATTCTGTTCGGGCGCGGATAACGGCAGGATTGACGCGGAGACATGCAGGTAAACACGTCGCACAAGTCAAGCTGCTGATTGACTGCGCCGGGAAGGAAAAGACCGTTCCAGCTATTCTTCCAGCAGCTTGATCCGCTCCCTGGCCAGATCCTTCGGCCGCTGTCCGCCCTCTGGCAAAGCCGTCAGTTCACGGTACAGCTTCAACGCCTCGGCTTTGTTGCCCTGACGTTCAAATAACCTGCCCTGCCCCAGATAGCCCTGCGGATCGCCTCCATCGGCCAGCCGGCGGAAGCTCTTGAGCGCATCATCCAGCATGCCGGCGCGCTCCTGCGCCAGGGCCAGATTATACAACGCGCTGCGGTTACCCGGATCCAGAATCACCGCCCGGCTGAGCATTCCCCGGGCTGCCGGGCCATGCCCCAGGCCACCCTGGGCAATACCGGCATTCACCAGAGCCGAGACGTAATCCGGCTTTATCGCCAGGGCCCGGTTGGCCACCGTCAACGCCTCATCGTACATCCCCAGCTGCAGCATGGTGCTGGCCATGTTATTCATAATCCGATAGTTGTCAGGATCGGCATCGATGGCCTGCCGGTACTGCCTGAGCGCCGCCAGGTAATCCCCCCGCGCCTCGGCGTTACGAGCGGCAAACAGATGGGCGTCAACGATGCTGCGATCCTTGGGTACGGCCTTCCGTTCAGGGACGGCCTGCGGCACCGGCTGCAGATAGCCCGCAGTGCTGCGCTTAACCGTCTGAACTGACTTTGAACGAGTATG
Organism: Geobacter sp. UBA5730; assembly: GCA_002419465.1. GTDB lineage: Bacteria > Desulfobacterota > Desulfuromonadia > Geobacterales > Pseudopelobacteraceae > Trichlorobacter. The sequence continues at coordinate 114,101 of DIGE01000014.1, forward strand.
CCGGGAGACCGTGGGGGCTGGTTCTTTGGTGAGAGATGCAGGTACTGGCGCAGCAAGCTGCTGAGACGGGACCGCTGGCCGGGTCGCCGATGATACCGGCGGTTGCACCACAACCGTTGACGATGGAATGGCTGGTGGTTGTGTCGCCAAACGGGCCGGCGCCGGACGGCTGTTGAGATAGAAACCCAGGCCTGCGCCAACGGCAATGGCAACCAGGGCCAGACCGCCAACCAGATAGTAACGGTCACGCTCAGAGCTACCGGCGCTGCTGCTGACCGCTTGCAGTACCCCCGGCGGAATCTCTGCCCTGGACTGGCTGGTTTCGGTCTTTTTCAGCAGATTGGCAAGAATGCTCATGAACGCCTTTGGTCTGATAACGTGCTTAATCTTTAAGGGAAATAGCAGGCCGGCAGATGCATGTCAATACAATTCAGGGCCGCTGCCACCCTTGGCGCCGATCACGACAGCGTCATGAACCGCGTGGCATGCCGTCCTGCCAGCTAAATTTTCTTGATTTTTTTCATCAACTAGCCGATAGCTAAAGAATAAAGAACGTTTTCTAATGTAGCAGTCCATACAAACATCGCCAAAAGGAGACAACTCGCAATGCGTAACAGTAAAGGTTTCACCCTGGTAGAACTGGCCGTGGTGCTGGTGATCATCGGTATTATTCTGGGCGCCGTCATCAAAGGCAATGACCTGATCGAGAACGCCAAGGTCAAGGGCGTCACCCAGGCATCAGCCAAGTGGGAAGTACCGATCATGACCTATTATGACAAGAAGGGCTATTTTCCTGGCGACACCGCAGCTCCACGCGATGGTCAAATTGACACGTTTGCTGCTTTAAAAACAGCCCTTGACACCGAAGGGATCGCCTATCCGGCCGACACCATTTCCGACGTGACCTTCGACATAAAAGGCTATGCAGGCGTATGTGGCAATGCCGGGGTATCCCGCAACATTATGTTGATGACAGGCGTCCCGACAGCGACGGCGAAGCAACTTGATGTGGCCATTGACGGCAAGGAAGATGCATTAACGGGCAGAGTACGGTACTGTGGAGAAGGTGGCGTTACCGCTGAGACTACCTGGGATGCCGCAACCACCGACCCGCGGGCCGTGACCTATTTCTTCGACAAGACCATTCCCTAACCAGTAATTTCAGTGACTATTCGTCCGGCATCGGGGGGCCAGCAATGGCCTCTCGATGTGTGAACGTCCCACAAGAGAGGTCGTATGAAAAACAGCAAAGGTTTCACCCTGGTTGAACTTGCCATCGTCCTGATCATCATCGGCGTCATACTGGGCGCGGTGTTGAAAGGCCAGGAACTGATCGACAACGCCAAGGTTAAGCGCGCCATAACCGACATGAACAGCATCTTTGTGGCCTACAACGGCTATATTGACCGCTACCAGAAAAAACCCGGCGATGACGGCGATCTGACAACACTGCAAAATCGTGGTGGGGCTTGGGCTACAGTGACGGTAGCCGGCAACATCAACGGCGCTCTGAATGCTACCGCCGCAAACACCTTCACCAACGGCGGGGTTGAGACAACCAGCTTCTGGCAGCATGTGAAGGCCGCAGGTTTTATGACCGGCAACATCACTGCCGCAGGCACCGCCGCATTGCCCGTGAACGGCTTTAACGGTCTGGTGGGGGTATTCAACAACACAACCAACCTCACTGGCGCTGGCACCGGTATCAACGTCTGCCTGAGTCAGGTACCGGGTAAAGCTGCCGCCGCCATTGACAAGCAGCTGGATGACGGGCTTCGCAACAGCGGCAGCATCCGCGCCACCATCGGTGTTGCCGGTGCCAACACCGCTCCCGGCGCAGCAACCGGCCCCGAATATGTCGAAAGCTCGGAATACAGTCTCTGTCGCAGCTTGTAAGACTGTCTCTGAACATCGCATTAATCAAGGAGGCCGCAGGGCCTCCTTTTTTCGTCTGGCCAGGGCTGTAGGGTTGAATTTGGCGCCGGATCGGGTAGTATAATCAGGTGAACAGTTCAAAGGTGCAAGCATGCAACAGGTAGCCAACCGAAACGGTTTTTCCCTGGTTGAACTGGCGGTTTCGCTGGTGGTGATCGGGCTTCTGATCGGCCTGGGCACCGCCATGGTGGGCCCCCTGCTCTCCTCAATCAAGGTGCGTGAAAGCAGGGAGAACCTGGGAGCAGCAGTTGAATCCATCAACGGGTGGGCAGCAGCCAATAACCGCCTGCCAGACACCACCACAGCAGCAACCAGTGTCACCTTGGTCAGCAATGTGGTCAGAAACTCGGCCGATGCCTGGACCCGCCCCCTGATTTATCTCTACGACACCAACCTCGCCCCGGCGACAGCAACCCAGGACACCATCTGCGGACGCAAAACCACCTTCATCACACTGACCGACTCCAGTACCGGCGCGCTTGTTCAGCATGTAGCCTATCTGGTGCTCAGCCAGGGCGAAGATGCCGTAGCAGACACCACGATCGGCGGGGTTGCCGTCACCTCCGGTCCCCGCGCGGCAACCACGGCTGTAGCGGCCGATACGGCCAATGATCTGGTCCGCTGGACCACTCTGGGAGAGTTGCAGCAAAAGATCGGCTGCAAGGAGAATGCGGCCAACAAACCGCTCAGGATTGTCAATAATGAACTGCCACCGGCAACCGTTGGCTCGCCCTATCCCAATGCAGCGGCAGGTGCCAGTGTAGCGTTTACGGTTGACGGCGGAGCCACCCCCGGCACCTTGCGCTGGTGCCTCGAATCACCAGCAGCAGTGCCACTGCCGACCGGCCTGGCATTCACCCCCCTGCTGACCGGTGCAATCAGGGTGGCACCCAACAGCTGCAACGCCACCAACCCGTTGGCAGAGGCCAGCTGGATCTCATCGTCAACCCTGACCATCTCAGGCACGCCCGCCGCAGGCACATCCGGGGCCTACAGCCTGACGCTGTATGTGCGGGACAACAGCGACAGCGCTGCTGCAAATGATAACGTTACCTCAAAAAGCTTTGTGCTCACCGTTAACCAATGATGCTTCGGCTCCCGCATAGTCCGTCTGCTTCTCTGGCACGCTCCCGCGCCGGCATGTCACTGCTGAACGTGATCCTGCTGCTGATGCTGGTCGGCGTACTGGTGATGGCCGGGGCAGCCCTGGTGGGGCCGCTGGTCAAACGTGGCAAGATCACTGACACCAAGACCATTCTCACCAGCAACGCTGACGCTGTCATGCATGCGGTGGCGGTGAACGGCAGACTCCCGAACAACACCACCTTTCCGGCCGTCGCCGTTAACCGGTTCGATGCCTGGGGCAAGGATATCTTCTACCTCTATGACGCCAGCCTTACACTGACGTCAGCCGACAGCTTCTGCCGGGCAACTGCCACCAACCTGACCGTCAACAGCACCACCAATGTCGCCTTTGCACTGTTCAGCCTCGGCGATGATTATAGTATTGAGTCAACCTGGGACGGCCTGCCCGCCTTGAGCGATGCCACGGCCTACTACCCAGCCAGCACAGCCGTCACCGCCACACTTGCCAATAGCGATATCTACCGTATCGTGACACTGGCTGAGCTTCAGAGTCGTGCCAACTGCAGCGGCTTCTCCGAAGGCAGACTGCGGATTATCAACAACGAGCTGCCCAAGGCCTGTAGTGGTGCTGCCTACTCGGCGACTATCTATGCCGAGGGCGGTGTGCCATTCAACACCAACCAGTACCAGTGGAGCATTGCCAATCTACCGGCCGGCGTAACCGCAACCCCCAACGCCGTCTACCCGGCCTGGAGTAGCGCAACGCCGACGCTGCAATTGGGTGGCACCGCCGCACTGGGCACCCCGACCATCTATCTGCGTGACAACCAGAGTCCGCAAACCATTGTGCAGCGCAACCTCAGCATCACCACGTCGACAGCCTGCGGCCCCAGCGGTGGTCAAATCAGCTTCAGAGACGATATGGCCAGCTTCATCACCGCCGAGAATACCGGCGCTGCCGTGGCCGTGACCGGCACCACCCTGGTGCTGGGTGGAGGTGCGGTGAACACGACCGGCTGTTACTGGTATCCGTTGCCACAGACCCTGTCACATCATGTCATGCGGGGCTACTACGAGTTCAGATTCAACCCGGCTGACACCTCCGCCGATTCGCGTGCCCAGGCCGATGGCTTCACCTTTACCCTGATCGAAGACCCGGGGGGCAGCCTGACCAGTTTCTGTGGCACCACCGGAGCCGGCTCCAACCTGGGCTACCGCGGCCTGCCCGGCGACAGCCTGGCTGTTGAATTTGATACGTACCCCAGTGGGGCCACCTATGCCGACCCGGCCGCCAACCATATCGCCATGGCGCGGGATGGCAGTAACTATCACACCGCCCCAAACCCGGCCTGCACCACCTCAAACCTTGGCTGTTACTACACCGCCACCAACAACACCTGGTTCGAGGAGGGCAGCACCCATCGGGTACGGATCGAGCTCGATCGCCAGTATTCGAACGCCGCCTGCAGTACCACGGCCATCAACGGCACCTACGCGCTGCTCAAGGTCTGGATGGACCCAACCCTGGTCGGCTATCTGGACCTGACCCAGAACTACAGCGGCACGGCACCGGTTCTACAACAGTGTGTCAGCCTGCCTGACGCTAACGATCTGACCAATGTCGACAACGTAATCTTCGGCTTTACCGAGGCCACTGGCAGTGCAACCCAGAACCTGACCGTCACCAATTTTGCGATCGGCTTCTACTGCAGCTCATATCGTGTGTGGAACACCACCGGGGCACGCTATGACTTTTATGTCGCCGGATCGTGCAGAAACAACCGCAACAACAACGCTGAAATAACCGACGCAACAACCATACGGCTCTCTGCCCAAGGAACCAGCAGCATCTCCAGAGATGGCCAATCCGGCACCTGCAGCCCGGGCAGCCCGCTGGGATCAATCACATTTTTTCAAGCAGCTGCTGCTGATAACAATGGTGACTGCATGGTCAACTACGGTCCGGGCGATACCGTGATCGACCGCTGACCCCATGAATAATCTGCACCGCTACCTCCTGATGCTCGGCATCGCCCTGATTCTCTACGGCTACTGGCTGCTGGCAGTGCCGCCAGATGCCCTGTACGAGCAGGTACTCGCCAGGGTCAAGGGCGGTATTTTTTCGGTACTGGGTGGTAGCGGAATCCTGATCGCCTGGCTGACAAAACGCTGAGTATGCAAAGGATTATCATGTCTAAGACCGCCGTCATAGTGCTGCAGATGGGGGGGCCTGACTCGCTTGAAGCGGTCAAACCGTTCCTGACAAACCTGTTTTCCGACCGGGAGATCATCAAGATCGGTCCGGCCTGGCTGCAGCCGCTGATTGCCCGGATGATCGTCAGACGCCGCACCCCGGCGGTGGTGGAAAAGTACCGCGAGATCGGTGGCAGGTCACCGATCCGCCCGTTGACCGAGGCCCAGGCTGCGGCGCTGGAACAGCAACTGGGACTGCCCTGCTTTGTAGCCATGCGCTACTGGCAGCCGTTTACCGCCCAGGCCGTGCAACAGGCCCGGGCAACCGGTGCCGACAAGATAATTGCACTGTCGCTCTACCCCCACTACTCCCGGGCCACCAGCGGCTCCAGCTTCAATGACCTGGATCGGCAGCTTGCAGCATGGGGCGATGGGATGCAGGTGATCCGCATCCCCCAGTTTTTCGATCACCCGCTCTATATCGATGCGCTGGCAGAGAAGATTGAGGCCGGCCTATCTGCCTTCCCTGACAGAAGCAAGGTACAGCTGTTGTTCTCGGCTCACTCATTGCCCCAGTCGTTTATTGACGAAGGTGACCCCTATCTGGAGCAGATCCAGACCACGGTGCGACTGGTGATGGAACGTTTCAGCGATGTATCCCACCACCTGGCGTTCCAATCCCGGGCCGGACCGGTCAAATGGCTGGAGCCCTCCACCGACGACAAACTGAAAGAGCTGGCTGCCAACGGTTGCCAGAATCTACTGGTGGTGCCGCTTTCCTTTGTGTCCGACCACATCGAGACCCTGCACGAAATCGATATCGAGTACGCTGCGGAGGCCACCAAGCTGGGGATCACAAACTTTCATCGCACTGAGTCGCTCAACACCAGCCCCACCTTTATCCGCTGCCTGGCCGAGCTGGTGCAAACGGCGCTGCAATCTTCATAATTGTTCATACTCTCTTCATCACCTCTTCCAAGTAGTTTGCTAGAGTGAAACCATCAGAACGAGGTTACCTCGCTCAAAGCAATCACACGGAGGAAGAGATCATGAAAAAATCACTGGTAGCACTCACCGTTGTAGCAGCACTGGCCATTACCGGCTCAGCCTTTGCCCGCGGCGGCATGGGAATGGGTACCGGCCCTGGCATGGTCACCGGCCCTTATGCCGAGCAGTACAAAAAGTTTGCCGCTGAAACACTGCCCCTGCGGCAGGAGATGATGAACAAGCATTTCGAGCTGCAGAAGGAGTCCCTGAAGGAGCAGCCGGACGCTGCTACTGTTACCAAGCTGCAAGGCGAGCTGGCTGAACTGCGCAAAAAGATGATCGATGCCCGCACCAAGTCCGGTATCCCGATGGGCAAGATGGGTAAAATGGGTGCCAAGGGTATGCGTGGCGGCATGATGGGCGGCATGATGCAAGACTGCCCGCTGATGACCGCTCCTCCCCCAGCCAAGTAATCTGAACCGTACCGGGCACTGCCGGCCCTTTCACAACGGGAAGGGCCGGCAACAAGCGTAAACGTAGGGAACACATGAAGAAACGTATCCTGACATATCTATTCTGCGGCCTGTTCATCATGATGCTGCCACTGTCTGCTGCTGCACAAGAACCTGACGAGCGTCTATTCTTCCCTGGCCGTGACTGGTTCGGCGGAGGTCACGGGCCAGGAGGTCGAGGCCCCTACGGCGCCTACTGTCCCAAACGACATCCCGACAAATATGGCGCCCAGCAACCGGTCCGTACAGAAACCGATGCCCGTGAGCGCCTGCTGCAGTTTTTTGGTGTCAATGAGGTGTCCATAGCCAACCTTGTAGAACGTCCGCGTCACTTCAGGGCCGACATCCTGGACAAACAGGGCAAACTGCTGGACACGGTCATCATTGACCGCCGCTCCGGCAGGATCCGCTCAATCCTGTAGCCAGATTCCCTCCTGACGCAACGCCCCTGCTGTGGTATAGTCATTTCCATCTCCCGCCAACCGGAGCAGCCATGCAACGCCCGATTCTGATTGTTGAAGACGATCTCAAGATCGCCCGGATCATCAAGGCCTACCTGGAAGGGGCCGACTTTCGGGTGATTCACGCCGACACGGCCACGTCTGCCCTGGAAAAGGCCAACCAGGAGCTGCCATTGGCGGTGATCCTCGATTTGGGGCTGCCGGACCGGAGCGGCGAAGAGCTCTGCCAGGACTTGAAAGAGTTGGGAGACCTTCCGGTGATCATGCTGACCGCAAAGTCCTCCGAAGAAGAACGAATCACCGGATTTGCCCTGGGTGCCGATGACTATGTGGTCAAGCCGGCCTCTCCCCGAGAGCTGGTCTGCCGGGTCAAGGCGGTGCTCAAACGCACCGATGCTTCATCCGGAGGAGAGCGGCCCTTGAGCTTTAACCAGGGTTCGCTGGTGCTGGATGGCCGGCGTCACACCCTGATCCTGCACGGCACACCCGTAGCGATCACCCCCACCGAATTCAAGTTGCTGGCCACCCTGGCTGCAGCACCCGGGCGCACCTTCACCCGTGACGAGTTGGTAACCAAGGCCCTGGGATACCAGTTTGAGGGCTACGAACGCAGCGTGGATGCGCACATCAAAAATCTACGCCAAAAAATCGAACTGGACAGCCGTAAACCAGATTACATCAAGACCATCTACGGTGTTGGCTATCTGTTCAGTGGAGAACGGGATGCCCTTTAGCCTGCAACGCAAATTTCTGTTGTTGCTGCTGGTGGTGACCCTGATCGCCCTGTCATCGGGGGTGCTGCTGCGGGGCTTCATGATTCGCGATTTCAAGGCTTTTGCCGAGGGCCGGTCCCTTGACCGGCTTTACCAGGTACTGGCGGTGATGGAAGGCCGCTATGAAGAGGGCAACGGCTGGCGCGCTGCAACGGTGGCCAATGATCTGATCTGGGCGCACCAGATGGGCTTTGATCTCCGCCTGTACGATGCCTACGGTCGTCCGGTACTGACGACGGACCAAGCCCTGGATAAGCTGCCGCCGTTGATGCGCAAACGCATCAGCGGCTCGGCAACCATCGGCCGTTTTGAGCGTGAGAACGGAGATTTTCAACCCTACCCGCTTTTTTTGCAAGGCCGCGAAATCGGGCATTTAGAGGTGCGGATACCCCGCCCGGTCAAGGAAAACCTGTTCATCAGCTCTTCAAACCAGTTTCTGATCTACTTTACCCTGGGGTTTGGATTGATCGCTGCGGCACTCAGCATTTTGCTGGCCCGCAAACTCTCGCGACCACTACAGCACCTGACTGGCGCCGTGGAGGGTATCGCTGGAGGCGACCTGGCACGACGGGTCCAGATCACCACCTCTGATGAGATCGGGCGGCTGGCGGCCGCCTTCAACCAGATGGCCGATTCGCTGGAAGGCCATGAACGATTGCGTCGACAGCTGGTATCCAACGCAGCACATGAATTGCGCACCCCGCTGATGATCATCCGGGGCGAACTGGAAGGAATGATGGACGACGTGTTACCCTCTACGCCTGAGGCGTTGCAATCACTACATCACGAGACAACCCGCCTGACCGCCATCCTGGATGGCGTCGATGAGTTGGCCAGGGCTGAGGCCAGCTTCCTGACGCTGCAGCGGGAGCCGGTTGAGCTTGGCCTGTTGCTGGAAGGGATCGCCAGCCGCTTCAGCCGGCTGGCCGAAGAAAAAAGCGCCCGTATCGTCGTGGCCTGCCCGGACGGCCTGATCGCCCAGGCCGACCCAGACCGGCTGAGCCAGATCATGATAAATCTGTTAACCAACGCACTTAGGGCTATCCCTGAGCACGGCCGGGTTGAACTGCGTGCAACCGGCGACAACGCGGGCACCATTATCGAAGTAGCTGATAATGGCCACGGCATCCCGGCAGCATTGCAACCTCACATCTTTGAGCGGTTCTACAAGGGAAAACAGGGCGGGCTGGGGCTGGGGCTGGCAATTGTGCGAGAACTGGTGGCTGCCCACGATGGTACCATTTCAGTAACCAGCGAACCGGAACGCGGCACCACCTTTACGGTACGGCTTCCGGCATCATAAACAAGGAGCAAACAATGACCATGACTGAAGAGCTGACAGCCTGGAGCTGGGAGCAGAAGTGCCGTAAAGCGGTGACGGCTCTGGAGGCGAACGGTTTTACCGCGCTCTACTGCAACACTCCGGAAGAAGCCGGCAGCTATATCATGAAAGAAGCTGGCAATGCCCGGTCCGTAGGATTCGGTGGCTCCATGACCATTGTTGGGCTGGGAGTAGAAGCGCAGCTGGCTACAGCCGGCAAGGAGATTCTGAACCACGCCAATCCATCCCTTTCTGCTGAGGAGAAGCAGATAGTCTTGCGACGCGAGCTGACCTGCGACCTGTTTCTGTGCAGCACCAACGCCCTGACGCTGGGCGGCGAGCTGGTCAATATCGATGGCGTTGGCAACCGGGTTGGCGCCATGCAGTTTGGACCAAAAAAGGTGATCGTAGTGGCTGGCCGCAACAAGCTGGTTGACGGCAGCCCACAGGAAGCTGTCCAACGGGTCAGGACCTGGGCCTCGCCGCCGAACGCCAAACGATTGAATGTCAAAACGCCCTGCGCTACTACCGGCTTCTGTAGTAACTGCAACTCACCGGAACGGATCTGCCGGGTCGTCACCATCATCGAACGCAAGCCCCGCCTCACTGATTTGCATGTGGTGATCGTCAACGCCGATCTCGGGTTTTAGGGACTGCGCAGCATGTTTTCCCTCCTCCGCAAGTTTGGCAACGGGTTGTTGGATCTGGCGTTACCGCCCCGTTGCCATCTCTGCCACTGTTTTATCCCCAACGCCGGGCCACTGCACCTCTGTCCTGCCTGCCGGGACAGCCTTCCGATACGCTCCTCACCGTGCTGTTCGGTCTGCGGCAGACCGTTCAATGGCGCCGGCGCAGACCACCCATGCGGGGTCTGCCTGCTGCATCCGCCTCCCTGGGAGAGCGCCCGTGCGGCTCTGGTATATCAAGACGGCTGCCGTGACCTGATCCACGCATTCAAATACCGTCACCGTTCTCACCTGCGCCGCCCCTTGGCCCTGCTGACCGCCGAGCTGCTGGCTCCTTTCGCGGTTGCCTGCCGGGTCGACCTGCTGGCGCCGGTACCGCTCCATCCCGGCCGTTTGCGCACACGCGGCTTCAACCAGGCGCTGTTACTGGCCGAGTTATTATCCGCAACATGGCAGCTGCCGTTGCAGCGTCAGCCGTTACGACGGGTTCGCGGCACCACCCCCCAGACTGAACTTTCATCCGATCAGCGGGCACTGAATCTGTTGAACGCCTTTTCAGTGCCTGACAGCGCATCCATCCGTGATAAACGCATCATGCTGGTGGATGACGTCTTCACCACCGGCGCCACCCTGGCCGAGTGCTCCCGTAGCCTGCTCAAGGCAGGTGCATCTGCGGTCTGCTGCGTCACCGTGGCCCGCGCACCTGACCCGAACCTTTGATGCATCACGACTCTTCTGGGGAATATCCCTTGGTTCGCCGCCATTTTTCTTGACAGCAGTACTGTTGTATCCTATATCCAACACCTGTATACACGTACGTACCATCATCAGGAGGATTCCATGCGGTTGTCAACCAAGAGCCGGTACGGCCTGCGGGCACTTTTCGATATCGCCTATAACGGTAATGGCGCACCAGCCCAGATTCAGGACATCTCCCGCCGCCAGGACATATCCCCCCGGTATCTCGAGCAAATCTTCCAGAATCTCAAAAAAGCTGGCATTCTGAAAAGCAAGCGCGGCCCTCAGGGTGGCTATACCTTGGCAAAAAAACCAGAGCTGATCACGGTGCTTGATATTGTCAAGGCCACGGAACAGGATGTGTTGATGGTTGACTGCGCTGGTGACGGCAAGAAACGCCGCCGCAAGAATGAATGCCCCTTTGAGGGGAACTGCGTTACCCAGACGGTTTGGAAGGACGCCACCGATCTGCTCGCAGAACTGTTTGGCAAGATGACCCTCCAGAGCCTCTGCCAGCGTGGTCAGGACATGGGAATTAAAAAAGAGCAGGATCACCGTTTTATGTACTACATCTAGAGAGACGCAGCCATGACCGCTCCTCCTTTGGATTCATTTTTACAGGCTATCGGCAACACCCGCCTCGTGCGACTGAACAAGGTGGTCGAGCCCGGCATGGCTGCTGTTTATGCCAAGGTGGAGGCAGGCAACCCCGGCGGCAGCGTCAAGGACCGGATCGCCTTGGCCATGATCGAGGCCGCTGAAGCAGACGGATGTCTGAAACCCGGCGCAACGGTGGTGGAACCAACCAGCGGCAATACCGGCATTGGATTGGCTCTGGTCTGTGCAATCAAGGGCTACCGTCTGATCCTGACCATGCCCGAAACCATGTCATTGGAACGCCGTCGCCTGCTGGCCGCCTACGGGGCAGAGCTGGTGCTGACCCCCGGTTCACCGGGAATGAGGGGGGCGGTACAGCGGGCTGAAGAGATCGCCGCCGAACGCTGCTGCCTGCTGCCGCAGCAGTTTAAAAACCCGGCCAACCCGGCAGTGCACCGGCGCACCACCGGCCCGGAGATCATTCGCGCCATGGGGGACAAAACCATCGACGGCTTTGTGGCTGGCGTCGGCACAGGTGGTACCATCACGGGTACTGGCGAGGTGCTGAAAATCCATAACCCCGCCATCCATATCGCCGCCGTGGAACCGGCTGACTCAGCGGTTTTGTCCGGTGGCCGGCCTGCCCCTCACAAGATCCAGGGAATCGGCGCCGGCTTTATCCCCGACGTACTCAACACCAGCATCTACAATCAAGTGATCACCGTCACCAACGAAGAGGCCTATGAACAGGCCCGCCGTCTGGCCAGGGAAGAAGGGCACCTCTCCGGCATCTCCTGCGGGGCAGCCCTGGCCGGGGCACTGCAGGTTGCCAGGAAGCTGGGGACAGGCAAGAATGTCGTTGTGATCCTGCCGGACACCGGTGAGCGTTACCTCTCCACCGGTGTCTTTGACTAGTCGCGCTACTCTGCAGAAAAAAACGCCCCAAGCGGGGCGTTTTTTGTTTGAAATGGATAAATGGAACCTTATCAACGACTAATCACGCAGCTACAACAACTGGGTTCGCTGGCGGTGGCCTTCTCAGGCGGCGTGGATTCGACCCTGCTGCTGCGAGCGGCTCATCAAGCCACGGGCGGCCAGGTGCTGGCCATCACGGTGGATGGGCCAATGCAATTCCGGAGTGAACTGGCCGAGGCCCGCAAGCTGGCCGCCCGGATCGGCGTTCAACAGCTCGAATTGCCGATCGGCTGGCACGACCTTCCCGGCCTGGCAACGAATCCGCCGGATCGCTGTTATCACTGCAAACGATTCATCCTGACCCGCTGCCAGAAGGAACTTCCCCTCGGTTATCAGCTCTGCGAGGGTAGCACCATTGACGACCTGCAGGCCCATCGACCCGGACGACGAGCCGTCGTAGAATTGGGAGTACGCTCCCCCTTGCTGGAGGCCGGACTGGGCAAGGCCGACATCCGCTCCATCAGCCGTCAACTGGCGCTCCCCACCTGGGACAAGCCGGCCCAGAGCTGCCTGCTGACCCGTTTCCCCCATGACACCCTGCTCGCCGTTGCCGACCTGCAGCGGGTGGAAACCTGCGAAGAAGCATTACACGGCCTGGGCTTCAGCATGGTACGGGTCCGCAGTCTGGGTACTACGGCACGGCTGGAGTTTATTGGCGAGGAACTGGCAGCGGCTCAACTTCCAGCTATGACCAAGAAGATTGTAAACGTGTGTAACGTAGCAGGATTTTCAGTGGTTCTGATTGATCAGGCCGGGTATCGCAGCGGCAGCATGGACTGATTCCTGGGAAGAAGCAGCCTGCCCTGCTGTCGTTCTAAAACTGGTACATCACCAGCATCCCTCCGCCAGCAGCCGGATTGGCATCGGTAAAGCCCACCAACCCGTACAGTTCCCAAGCCACCCGACGAGATTGCAAAAAGTTCAGCTTCAGCCGTCCCTCCACCGGTGCGTCGCCCCCGTCAACCCTGGCTGATGCCCCGGTGGCATAGAGCGAGACAAACAGACGATCGCTAGCCTGCAGCCCTGCTCCAGCACTATAGGAGACGTAGTTCCTCCCCTGATAGTCTGAGGTGCTGTCCTGCAGGAGATAAGCTCCTTCGGCAAACAACTGGAAATCGCCCAGCCACTTGGAGAGCGACAGTCCCGGCCCACCTTCAAAGGTGCCGGTGCCCAGCCCCTTCTCATTATCCCCGGTAGGCGCCTTCAGATAGAGGGTAGGCCTGATTCTGGGGGTCTGTTCACCATCCTGCAGCACGGTCCACCCTGCGCTCAGACTGATGTCGCCAAGCCCGGCCTCGCTGGATCTTGTGCTGCTGGTTACCGTACTGGTGGAGCTGGCCCGTCGCCTGCCCATGCCGCCGGACTGGGTAACCACCACACCACTGCTGGAACGGCTGGTCAGATAGACCAGCGGCAGTTCAAGGGTCAGATCAATTGTCTCGTAAGGGATCATGGCCAGCAGCACCGGCATGGTAACCACCGTGGCATCGGCACTGGCGCCGTAATCACCATGTGTCACCTCAGCGCCGATTCCCAGGGCCAGGCTCACCCCCTGCGCCAAACGATGTTCGGTGTCTTCGGCCCCTGCGGAAACCGCAACCAGTACCAACAACAGACAGATCAACAGCACCGGCGTCAGGCCATAGATACGCTTCGTCTCAATTGTGAGCTCCATAGGCATCCCTTCGCTACATTTTTGAACTTAACGACCTTTTCGACCACTACCCCGCTGCATCGATCCGCCCATCCCCTGACGTTCACCACGCCGACCACCGGACCAGCCCGGCCGACCGGCATCATTGCGCAGGACCAGCTGACCGCCGCCGGGGGTACTGATCCACTGGGCCAGCAGATAGCTGCGGCCGTCCATGCCCTGGGCACGGGAACCGCGCACCGTAACCAAGTCGCCTGCCTGCCATTCCAGAGTATCATCCTGCAGGTACCAACGGGGACCCAGCACCACCACCAGATTGTCAGTGCCGTCGGACAGTTCCACCGTCAATGGGTCGCTTGAAGCTGCGGGCACAGCCGCAACACGGCCGGTAACCGTCACCACCGTGTTGCGGTCGTAGCCATGGTCGAGGTTCAAACCGCTGCGTCCAACGCCGGTACTATCCCCGAACAGCCAGCCGGCTTGACTCTGTGCAGGAGCAAGCACGGTCAGCGTACCGGCAAGGAGTATCAGACACCAGCATTTACAGCACATTACTGTTACCTCAAACCTTTAATTCTGGGAACATCGGCAGTCTACTGCTGAGCCGGGCTGCCAAAACCGGTGCCATCCTGAGGCCGCACGCCGGTGCCGGTGCCATCACCAGGGCCTAGTTGCCGCATTTGACCTTGGCCAGCGCCTTGCTGGGTAGCAGAACCGGTACCGCTTCCGTCGTGCAACTGTTTACGTTCCTTGGTCTGCACACGTTTCTGCTCCTTAACCTTATTCACAGCACCACTGCCGTCACGCAACTGGGTACCCTGACCGCCACCACTCATCCGGGCACCACCACCCATGCTGCCACCGCCGCCACCACGAGCAAAGGACTCGCCACCAAAGGCCATCACTGCTGCCACGACTGCCATCATCACCATCACCCGTTGTGCGTTCATAGTTTTACTCCTTCTGTGTAAAATCGGGATCAGCGCCCGTTGTTACACAGCTGGTACAGGATCCGTGCCAGCATCATAACGATCTGATTATACGAGAAAACACTAACGGCAACAGTCCCAGGTCGTGCAAATCTTGCACCTGGCGCTGCAGCTTTTGCACTAAACACGCAGGCCGTATTCCTTGATCCGATACTGCAAGGTACGCAGAGAAATACCCAGACGCTGGGCCGCTTGACGACGGTTTCCCGTACAATCGGCCAGCGCCGCAACAATCGCCTCCCGTTCAAGATCCCGCAACGGTGCGCTGGCACTGCCGAGAGAACCATCACCGGCGGGCCTGGTGAATACCTCGGGGAGCTCTGCCAAACTGATCCGGCCGTTGCAGAGGATGACGGCCCGTTCCAGCGCATTCTGCAGTTCACGGATGTTGCCAGGCCAGCCATAAGCGATCAAGGCTTGTTGAGCCGATGCCTCCAGCAGGGGCGGCACACTGCCGGTCTGCTGAGCGACCCGGCGCACCAGGTACTCACACAAGAGCGGGATACCGTCCCGCCGCTCCCGCAGTGGCGGTAAAACAATCGGAAAGACGTTCAGGCGATAGTAGAGATCTTCACGGAAACGCCGCTGTTTGACCTCGTGTAGCAGATCACGGTTGGTGGCGGCAATGATCCGCAGATCGGCCCTCATCTCCCGTTGCCCGCCTACCCGCTCGAAGCAGCGCTCCTGTAACACCCGCAACAGCTTGACCTGTAGCGCCAGGGGCATCTCACCAATCTCGTCCAGAAAAATGGTGCCGCCGGATGCCAGTTCAAACTTACCCATCCGGGATTGGGTAGCACCGGTGAAAGCACCCTTCTCGTGACCGAACAGTTCGCTCTCCAGCAGGTTTTCCGGGATGGCGGCGCAGTTAAGGGCTATAAACGGCCCGGCCCGGCGTTGGCTGGCCAGATGTATCGTCCGGGCGGCCAGTTCTTTACCGGTGCCCGATTCACCACTCAACAACACGGTGGCCTGAGTTGGTGCGACCTCATGCATCAGATGACGCACCGCCCCCATGGCATGACCAGCAAACAGGACCTCATCCGGCGGCAGACCTGCACGGTCCTGTTCACTCAGCACGGTCAAACGTCGTTCACGGCTGCCAGCCTCCAGGGTGCGACGCACCAGGATACGCAACGTTTCAGGGTCCTTCAGCGGCTTGGTCAAAAAATCCGCCACACCCTCCTTGATGGCGGCCACCGCCTCTTCCACCGTACCAAAGGCGGTCAGCAGGATGAATGGCGGAGCTATCCCTTCCGCCAACGCTGTGCGATACAGCGCTAACCCTCCTAGGCCCGGCAAACGCAGATCGGACAGCACCAGATCAAAGGACTGCCGCCGTAAGGCCATCAGGGCAGCTTTGCCATCATCCCGCTCTACCGTCTCATAGCCCTGGTCAGACAGAATGGTGGTCAGAAGTGATCGAAAGGTGGGGTCATCCTCCACCAGCAGTATCCTGGCAGATTGACTCATAAACGCTCCCCAGATTGTACGCGGGGCAGCCGCACGGTAACCAGTGCCCCGCCGGACGGCCTGTTTTGGGCGGTGATACTGCCATTGCAGTCTTCGACGATTCTACGACATACCGCCAACCCCAGACCGCCCCCGCTGACCTTGGTGGTGACAAAGGGTTCAAAAACCCGCGGCAAGAGATCCTGTACAAAACCGGGGCCGCTGTCGGCCACGCACAGCACGACAGCATCATTAGACACCGCAGAACTGACCTGCAGCACGCCGCCTTCAGCCATGGACTGCAGCGCATTGGTCAGCAGGTTGCGCACTAACTGACCAAACCGTTCTGCTGAACAGGCGGCAGTGAGACCCCGCTCACCGGTCAATTCAAAACTGATGCCGGCTGCCGCAGCCTCCCCGGACAGTAGCTGCCAAGCCTCCTCCAGAGAAGCATCAACATCGACCACTCCCGGCAATGGGCCGTCAGGGCGAGCGTACAGCAACAGGTCGTTCACCAACCCCTCCAGGCGTACGATCTCTCGCAAGATGGCATCGGTACACTGGCGGGATCGCTGATCGCCAGTCCGTTCCGCCAGCAACTGGGCAAAACCCTTGATGCCGGCCAGAGGGGTACGCACCTCATGGGCCAGCACCGCTCCCAGTTCACCCAGCCGGGCCAGCTGTTCACTGCGAACCAACGCCACGCGCTGCAAGGCATCCCGACGCACCAAGCGCAGGGCAAGCAGACCAAGAACCCAGGCAGCGGCGGTCAGAATCAACAAGAGGGCCATGCCGGTGCGGGCTCTCTGAATGATCTGATCAGCCTGCCAGCTGTGCAGGGCGAGACGCAGGGCCAGGGTTTCACCTGGCAGATGTAACGGGAGATGGGTCTCATAGACCAGTTCGCCGGTCCTCAGCCTGACCCGCTGTTCCTGGGGGCCAGCCTGTTCGAAAACTGACCGATAGCGGTCATCACCCACCTGTTCACCAATCAGATCGGGGTTACTATGGAAACGGATGGTACCGTTACGGTCCAACAATACGAAGAAGGCCAACTCCCGTGTCCGGAAGACAGCCAGTGTTTTGAACGACGGATCACGGCTGGCCAGGCCTTCGATGGCTTGTCCCAATGCCAGGGCCGTGCCCCGTTGCAGAACCTGGGCAACCGGCAAGGCGCTGCGGTAGCTGGAAAACGCAAACCAAACCAGCAGAGCCGTCACCACGAGACCGGCAACTATCAGAGATATCTGTAGACGGGACTGCTGCATGGCAGACATACTAACGCTGCTCCCGCCCCACCCGTCAAGCAGGATTTGCATTCAAATCGTTCCCTGTTACACTTCAATTGAAAGAGAGAGGATTCATGCCGCTTTTCATCTTGCCACAGACTGCCCTGGAACCGTTCATGGAGCGCCTGCGAACAGTAGGCGAACTACACGGTCCTCTGCGCGGCAGCGATGATGCGGTGCGTTTCAGTTTTCTACAGACGGGTGACCAGCCCGATTTAACGGCAGTGCGCAGCCTGCTGCCGCCAAAAAAATACCTGCTGGCGCCTGACGAAACCATCCTGACCTATCGCCCCGCAGCCGGCTATCAGACCCCGGCCCATGAGACCGGCCCGCTGATCCTGCTGGGTGTCCATCCCTGCGATCTGGCGGCCATTGCCTACCTGGACCGTCAGTTCCTGGCCGATCCTCCTGATCCAACCTACGCTGCCCGGCGAAAACGGCTGATTCTGATCGGCAATTCCTGCACCCCTGACAACAACTGCTCCTGCCATCAACGGCCCTCGGCGCTTTCCACCAACTGCGACCTGTTCCTGTACCAGCAGGACAACGGTTTTCTGATCAGTGTGGAAACTCCTCACGGCGAGAGACTGTGCCAATCCCTGGGTGATCTGTTGCTGCCGGCCGAGGATCAGCAGCTGCCGCCATCGTCCCGCAGCAACTTCGGCCTGCCCCTCCCCGCGCCGTCAGCGAACGAACTTGACGCCCACCTGCCGGACTGGCAGAGATTGGCCGACCATTGCCTGGGATGCGGGGCCTGTTCCGTCTGTTGCCCAACCTGTTCCTGCTTCGAGATACTGGAGTTTGGCGGTCTGGATGGTTGCTCGGCTGAGCGGCTGCGCCGCTGGGACAACTGCCTGTTCAAGAGCCACTCCGAGGTAGCTGGAGGCCACAGTTTTCAGAAGGACCGTGCGCAGCGTTTTCGCTACCGCTACCGTCACAAGTATCGTGGCTATGGCCAGCTGCAGGGGGTGCCGTCCTGTGTCGGCTGCGGCCGCTGCCGGGCTCAGTGCCCGACCGGGCTTGACCTGCGCCCTCTGGCGGAATATCTGGAAAAGGAGCGTCCATGAACACCAGCGTGCCGCTAGCGGCCCGGATCAACGCCATCCGTCATCTGACCGAGGACACCGCCCTGTTCACGCTTCAGCTAACGGAGCGACCACGACAGCACCAGCCTTCACCAGCCCGCTTCCATCCGGGCCAATTTCTGCAACTTTCCGTAGCTGGCGCCGGAGAGGCCCCGATCTCGTACTGCGGATTCCCCTCCAGTGATGGCAGCATCGAGCTCTGCGTGCGCAAGGCCGGACGGGTGACCGCTGCCTTGCACGAAACCGCTCTGGGCGGTCAGGTGGCGGTACGCGGCCCCTTTGGCCACGGCTTCCCCTTGGAGCACTATGCTGGTCAGGATGTGCTGATGATGGCAGGCGGTCTGGGGATGGCGCCGTTGCGTTCGCTGATGCTGGCCCTGCTGCACCAGCGGGAGCGCTATGGCCAGTTGACGCTGCTCTATGGCGCCAAGGCGCCTGAGGCCCTGCTGTTTCGCCATGAGCTGGGTGACCTGGCCAACCGCAAGGATCTGCTGGTCCGCTTGGCAGTAGACCGTGCCGGCGAATGCCCGCCCGGCATCCCCAGCTGCCGGATAGCCCTGCTGCCGGCACTCCTTGAGGGGCTGTGCATTGCGCCGGACCGTACCGTTGTTCCGCTGTGCGGCCCGCCGTCAGCCTACCGGTTTCTGATCCCTCCGCTGCTGGAACGGGGGATTGCAGCGGAACGGATTCAGCTCTCGCTGGAACGCCGGATGCAGTGCGGCGTCGGACGTTGCGGGCACTGCGCCGTCGGCACCCTGCTGTGTTGCGTCGACGGACCGGTCTTTGCCTACAGCATGCTGAAAGACCTTGAAGGGGCGCTATGAGCCGTCCTCGTCTGGCCATAGCCGGACTGACTGCCTGCTCCGGCTGCCAGCTTTCGCTCCTGAACTGCGAGGCAGAGCTGCCGCTGCTGCTGGAACGGATCGAGTTCCAGTTTTTCCCCCTGGCCTGCTCGCCGGTCAGGATTGAGGGTTGCTACGACGCTGCCCTGGTGGAGGGATGCTGCTCGACCGCCCATGAAGCAGAACTGCTGCGGGAGCTGCGGGACCACAGCCGGCTGTTGATCGCCCTGGGTACCTGCGCGGCTTGGGGTGGTGTGGCAACCCTGCGCAACGACACCCCGCGGAAGGAGTTGCGCCGCCAGGTCTATGGCCGGCACCCGCTGCCCGACGACGATGTTCCGCGGCCGCTGTCCGCCATCGTCAAGGTGGATGCCGTCGTGACCGGCTGCCCCCCCGAAAAACATGAACTGCTGGCGCTGCTGGGTGACCTGCTGCGCGGCAACCTGCCGGTCAGGGGAACAGCTCCGGTCTGTACCGACTGCCGGATGAGGGAAAACCTCTGCCTGCTGCAGGAACGCGGCATGCTCTGCCTGGGTCCCCTGACGCTGGGCGGTTGTGCAGCCCGCTGTCCTTCCCTTGGCGTTCCCTGCGAAGGTTGCCGGGGACCGGCTCCCGAAGCCAACGTGGCCGAGGCGCTGGAGCTTTATTGCCAGAACGGTTTTGATGCAATGACCGTCACAGGCCGTTTGCGGCGTTTCTGTCCGGAGTGGAATCATGACCAGCGTGCGTGAGATCAACCAACTGGCCCGGGTGGAAGGGCACGGACGGGTGCAGCTGATGCAGCAGGACGGCCGCGTGGTGGGTGCGCGCCTGGAGCTGTACGAATCGCTGCGGCTGTTCGAGGCGCTGGTGGTGGGACGACGTTTTGACGAACTACCCGAGATCGTCTGCCGGATCTGCTCAATCTGTTCCACAGTGCACAAGGTGGCTGCCTTGCAGGCGGTAGAGACCGGTCTGGGGATCGTGGCCAGCCCCCAGACCGTGTTGTTGCGGCAACTGGCCGTGCAGGGCGGCCAGATCGAAAGCCATGCCCTGCACCTCTACTGCCTGGCCCTGCCGGATTATCTCGGCTGCGGCGGTTTCCCCGGCCTGGCCAGGCTGGTCCCCACCGAGCTGCACCAAGGTCTGAGCATCAAGGCCCTGGGGAATCGTATCCAGGAGCTGGTGGGAGGACGGGCAATCCACCCCTTCAACCTGCTGCTGGGCGGACTGGGTACGGTTCCCACCGCTGAGCAGCTCGCTCAACTGGCCGATGAACTACTGGCGATCCAGGGCGCTGCCCTGGCCACCGTCGAGCTGGTAGCCGGGCTACAGGAGTCGCTGCCGTTGCTGCCTGCCCTGCCCGGTTGCGCAGTGACTGGCGGCCCGTCACTGTTCGGTGATCGCCTGACAACCACCGATGGCCAGCAGGTTGCCGCCGCCGGTGCTCATACCTGGCTTGATGAACAGCTGACCAGCTACAGCCATGCCAAGTTGAGCAATTTCGGAGGCAAAGGTCCCTATCTGGCGGGACCGCTGGCCCGGCTCAACCTGGCAATCCCCTGTGAGCCGGCTGCCCAGGCAGCCCTGCATCGGTTCAACACCAGAATCATCAACGGCACCCTGTCGGCCTCCCACCTGGCACGGGCCATTGAACTGGTACAGGCGATCGAGCGTAGCGGACGGCTGATCGACGAGCTGCTGCAAAATGGCATCCGTCCAGAGCAGCCGGTTATCCCTGAACAGTTTGCCGGTTCAGCCACCGCCCTGATCGAGGCGCCACGTGGCCTGCTGTTGCATCAGTATACCTTCGATGGAGACGGCCGCTGCACTGGCGCCCAGGTGGTCACCCCCACCGCCATCAACCAGGCAGCCATGGCTGCCTCGCTGACGAGCCTGGTGGATCGCCTGGCCGGCAACTCTGTCAGCGAGGTCAAAGTTCAGGCCGAACGGCTGGTGCGCTGCTTTGATCCCTGCATCTCCTGCGCGGTGCATTAAGGAGCTGACTGATGCTACCCGGAACAATGCCAAGCTCACATAAGGAACCAGCCAGGCGATTTCAGACCTGTTGTGCCGCGCTGCTAATGCTGTTGCTGTTCTGCTTTACCCAATCAGCACAGGCAACGCCAGACACCACCGTCACCGCCGTTATCCTGCGAGATCTGCAGCCGGTCTCCTTTGTCGATCCCAAGACCGACCGTCCGACCGGCTTTGCCGTGGATTTGACCGATGCCATAGCCGCCAGGGCTGGATTGCAAGTGCGCTATCTGGTGGTCAACAACTGGCAGGAGGTTGAAGATGCCCTCGCGGAAGGGCGTGCCGACCTGTGCCCGGTGCTGGTCGTCAACGAGGAACGCACACGGTACCTCTACTTTACCGACTACACCGAGACCTCCGGTGTTACCATCACCATCCGTACAAAAAGTGGTGACATCTCCGAACTGGCCGATCTGTACGGTCGTCCGGTCGGAACACTGCGCGCCAGCCAGGGTGCGCGATTGCTCAAAGACGAACAACGCATCAAGCTGACCTTCTACGATTCTTACCATCAGGCGATCATGGGACTGCTCTCGGGAAGGATCGACGCCTTTATCGGGCCAGACAATATAGTCCTGAGTCTGGTGCGTGAGGCGGGCATTGAAGACCAGATCAGGATCTTAAGCCCGCCACTGATCGAGATCAAACGGGCCATTGCGGTTAGCAGGGATAACCCCCAACTCTTTCAATGGTTGCAAGGCCCGACTGCCGACTTTGTTGCAAGCCCTGCCTACAAGCAGCTTTACACCAAATGGTACGGCAGTCCCCCGCCCTTCTGGAACACCAGCAGGGTACTGGGAATTTTCGGCGCCTTGGCAGTCTGCACGCTGTCCGGGCTGGCACTCTGGCGATACCGCTTGCTGATCAGCTATAATAAGCAGATCAGCGACAGCGAACGACGCTTTCGCGGCATTTTTAACCAATCACTACAGATGGTTGGGCTGCTGGACACCAATGGCCGGCTGACCGAGGTCAATCAGACGGCCCTTGACCTTATCGGCGCATCCCTGAACCAGGTCCAGGGCAGATTATTCTGGGAAACTCCCTGGTGGAATCACGACCCTGCCCTGCAGACCCAGCTGCAAGAGGCCATCTCAGATGCCTTGGAAGGAAAACTGGTCCGTTTTATGGCCAGACACCCCTCTGCGCAAGGGACCATGCATTACGTTGATTTCTCCATCAAGCCGGTGTTTGACGAGCACAACAAGGTCTGCCTGCTGATCCCGGAAGGTCGTGATGTCACAGAACGCATCAGGGCCGAAGAGCAGCTGCACGATAAGGCGGTGCAGCTCGAAGACGAGGTCGCCGAACGTCAGAAGGCGCAGGAGGCCCTGCAGGCACTCAACAGCTCCCTGGAACAGCGGATCAGCGAAACGGTCAATCAGTTGCGCCAGAAGGACGACCTGCTGATCCAGCAAAACCGCATGGCAGCCATGGGAGAGCTGTTAAACAACATCGCCCATCAGTGGCGTCAGCCCTTGAACAATATCGCGGTCTACATCCAGACCATGCAGTATCTGAGCAAGGCTGGAGAACTGACTGACGAGGAGATGGACCAGGATATCAAGGCGATGATGGAGATCCTGCAGTACATGTCACAGACCATTGATGACTTCCGCGGTTTTTTTGTGCGGGATCGCGCCTGCGCTCACGAGTTCCCGCTGACGCCGACCATTGCCAAGGCCCTGACCCTGGTGACACCGGCGCTGACCGCCAGCAGCATCCGCACCGAGTTTTTCAAGGATGACGGTGAGGACCTGCGTATCAACGGCTACCCCAACGAGTTTGCCCAGGTGCTGATGAATATCCTCTACAACGCCAGGGATATTCTGGTGGAACGCCAGATCAGCAATCCGCAGATCGAGATTATGGTGACGAGGGATAAGCAGAAGGTGGTGACAACCATCAGGGACAATGGCGGCGGGATTGACGAACAGGCCCTGCCACACATCTTCGAGCCTTACTTCACCACCAAAGGGCCGGCCAAGGGGACCGGCATCGGGCTGTACATGTCCAAGACCATCATTGAAAAAAACATGGGCGGTACGTTGACGGCACAAAATATCAGGCAGGGTGCCGAGTTCAGGATTGAACTGGAGCAGCCATGACAAACGGTCTTATAAATCAAGGATCATTGCATTTTCATCACAGTCCGGAAATTTTGGGCACTTGATGCAGTCACCCCAGACCTTGTGCGGCAGGGTTGACTTATCCACCAGTACAAAGCCCAACGTGCCGAAAAAAACCGGCTTGTAGGTCAGACAGAAGATCCGCTTCAGCCCCAGTTCACGAGCCTCGGCAATGCAGGCATTCACCAGGGCACTGCCGACCCCTTTGCGGCCGGCATCCTCCACCACCGCCACTGAGCGGACCTCGGCCAGATCATCCCAGACGATATGCAGGGCAGACGCCCCCAGAATCCGGCCATCATCAGCCACCTCGACGTAGAAATCCCGCACCGACTCATACAGCTCCGACAGTGAGCGAGAAAGCATGTCTCCCTTGCTGGCATAGGTGGTCAACAGCTTCTGGATCTCTTTCACATCGCCGATCTGGGCTTTACGCAGCATGTGGACTCCTTGTTGGAGAAGGTGTGTGATGAACAGTGTAGCAGAGAAAAAAACAGGTTCACACCCTCTTTTGTTCGTTCCCGGCGCTTGTCCACGTTGCCGTGAAGACCAAGGCGGCGAGGAGGGTGAAAACCTAAGAAATGCGGTTAATCAGACGCAGCAACCCCTCCAGAATTGTGGCCGGATGGGGGGGGCAGCCGGGGATGTACAGATCAACCGGGAGCAGGCTGTCAACACCGTTATGCAGCTGGCTTCCGTCAACAAACGGCCCGCCGTTGATAGCGCAGGCACCACAGGCAACCACGATCTTGGGGGCAGGAATCGCTTCATAGGTGGTGAGCAGGGCCTGCTTCATGTTTTCGGTGACCGGGCCGGTGATCCAGAGCCCATCGGCATGACGCGGCGAAGCGACAAACTGGATGCCGAAACGCCCCAAATCCCAGCCAACGGTTGAAAGCACGTTGGTGTCGGCCTCGCAGGCATTACAGCCACCGGCACTGACCTCCCTGAACCTGAGTGAGCGGCCGAAAAGTTTCAAAAGCTCGGCGGACAGTTGCCGGGCATGGTGACGTTCCCCACCGGGACGCACAATCAGCTCATCGCGCCCGGAAACCGCCAGTTGAAAATCATTGCTGAAACTGGCCGTTTCAACGGGGCACTCGGCGCAAAACAGGCATCTGCCCATATCGAGACTGCCGCCGTCTGCCGGGTTATAGGCGCCGTAGGGACAGTTGTCCCCCCCTGCGCCAGTTATATTCGCTGCAACGGCCGGGTAGCCACGCAACCGCTCCGGCATCTGCAACGACGCCTGCGGGTACGGCATGGTACGGTGTCCCTGTCTGATGCGGGATAGTATGGCACGGATCATAATGGCACGCCCTTGCGGCTACAGGTCAAAACCGCAGTATGAGAGGTTAAAGCTCTTGTTGCAGAGCGGAAAATCCGAGATCTGCTGTCCCCGTAGCGCCATGGCCAATCCCGGCCAGTTGTGGAAGGAAGGGTCAACCATCTTGTAACGGGAAAACCGGCCCTGCTGATCGGTCAGCGCCACATGGCAGATCTCGCCGCGCCAGCCTTCGGTAAGCGCAACGGCAAGCTGACTTGCCGCAGGTTGAGCTGCCGGTGTACGATAGACGCCACCCGGAATCTGCTGTAACTGTTCCTCGACGAAATCGAGGGACTTCTGGGCTTCCTGCCAACGCACCGTGGTACGTGCACAGACATCACCGTGGAATCCGGAGGCCACCGGAATATGGGTCATCCGGTAGATACCGAAGGGATGGTCATGACGGACGTCCCGCTTGACACCACAGGCCCGTGCCGCCGGCCCCACCAGCCCCAACTGCCGGGCCACCTCACGATCTACCGTCCCGGTTCCTTCCAGACGGGCCATCACCGAGGGGGTGCTGCGCATCAACGCAACCGCATCGGTCAGATCACGACGCACGGCGTCAAGACGCTTGAGCAGATCATCAATCAGGGCCGGGGTCAGATCAAAGACCGTGCCGCCGGGGGTGACCAGACCACGCCCGAAACGGCTACCGCAGATCACCGCCGTCATATTGAGGATGTCACCCCTGATACGGCCACAAAACGAGGCGGTGGGCAGATACCCCACGTCGCCGGCAATCGCTCCCAGGTCACCGGCATGATTGGCCAGACGTTCCAGTTCGAGGGCGATCCCCCGCAGCACATGAGCCCGCGCAGGCACCCGCGACTGTCCCAGTGATTCCATGACCATGCAGTAGGCCAGACCATGCCCGATCGAGGTATCGCCGGCCACTGCCTCCATCTGCTGCAACGTTCGCCGGTCAGGCCCCCCGATCAGGCTGGCCTCTATCCCGCGATGCTGGAATCCCAGCGAGATCTCAAGATGAAAAACCTCTTCACCATGACACTGAAAACGGAAGTGGCCCGGTTCGATGATCCCGGCATGCACCGGCCCGACAGCGACCTCATGCACCTCATCACCCGCCACCTGGAAAAAATCCATCACCCCCACCCGCAGCGGTTGGTCTGCCGGCCGGTTCCAGGCATCGCGACCGGCAACGTACGAGCGGTGAAAACGTACCGGCTTGAACCAGGGATGATCATCAAAGATCAAACCGCATTGCTCGGCGATCTCTCGTTCAAACAGCTGGAGTTGCGGACAGCGTGCGGCGATGGACGGGACGTGGGTTCCTGCTGCAACCGTACGCAACGCGGCAAGCCGGTTAGCGGCCGATTCGGCAAGCAGACAGTACAGCGGCGTGTCACCACTGTCCGGGAGGCCAAAATAGGCGATCACCCGCCAGCCATGCTCCGTGGCGTCAAGGATGGTCTGCAAAAACGCCTCGGTACTGACCGAGGGAATCTCGGCCAGCGGTACTGCCGAACCGTTGTAGAGGATGCGTGTCGCCCCGGTCATGGCTGCACCCCCAACAGGGCGGCGCCGTCGCGTAACAAGCCGATCACAAAGGCCGGCGGCCAGATTCCCAGCAACAGGATCAGGAACAATGCCACCAACGGCGGCCCTACGGTGAGCAGGCTGTCCCGGTACTCGGTCGGCTCGACATCGTCGGGAGGCGCACCCATCACCATCGGCAGCACCGTCAGAGCCATGCCGATGAAAACGATTACCAGAAACAGCAGAAACAGGCCGGCCACCAGATAGCGACCTTCGATAAAGGCGCTGCTGACAATGGTGTATTCGCTGACAAAAGGCGAAAAGGGCGGTGAGCCGGTGATGGCGATGAACCCGGCCATGAAGAGACCGCCGGTCCAGGGCAGACGTGTCAGCACCCCTTTGACCACCTCGGTTGTTTTACTGCCGTAGGAACGATGAATATTGCCGGAGGTCAGAAACAGGACCCCTTTGGTCAGACCGTTGTTGAGCAGATGAAACAGGGCGCCAAACAGGGCGCCTTTGCCCAGACCGAGCCCGATGGCCAGAATCCCCACATGCTCCACACTGGAGTAGGCCAGCATCCGTTTAAAATCGGCCTGCCGGGCCATAAAAACCGCTGCGAAGGCCATGGATACCAACCCCATCCCCACCAGCACCTGCTGAAAGAAGAGCAGTTCTGCGCTGCCGGAGGCGAGACAGATCTGGTAGACCCGCAAAATCGCCAGAAAGGCGCAGTTAACCAGGCCTCCCGCCAGCATGGCACCCACCATGCCGGGTGCCTCGCCATAGGCGTCCGGCTTCCAGGTATGCAACGGCGCCAATCCCATCTTTGAACCGTAGCCCACCAGCAGGAAGATCACCGCCGCATGCAGCCAGCCCGGATTCAGCTCCCTGGCAGTGCCAAGCAGACCGCTCAACAACAACGTGGCGTCTTTCTGGGCGACATAGGTTGAATAGGCCAGAAAGAGCAACCCCAACAAGGCCAAGGCGATACCGACAGAGCAGATCAACAGGTATTTCCAGGTTGCCTCAATGGAACGGGCATTTTTGTTGAAATAAATCAGCGGGGCCATTGAGACACTGGTGGCCTCAACCGCTACCCACATCAGCCCCAGATGCTGCGAAATGGTCACCAGGCCCATGGCAGCCAGACAAATCAGCAGTCCGATGCAGAGTACCCGGTTGGAACGCTCCTGACGGTACCGCAGATAGCCAACGCCATAATAGGCGCAAACCGTGAACAGGATACTGACACAGAGCAGCACGATCTTGCCCAGGGGATCAAGCCAGAACCAGCCACCGGCGGAGGGTGCGGAAGGGGCCATGATCAGGCAGGCCGACAGGGCCAGGTAGATGGTGGCGACAACCGGCAGCACAACGGGACGCAGCCGGTTATCCGGCACCAGGCCAGCCACCAGCGCTCCTGTCAGCGGCACAAGTACCAGTGCATACAACATGCGGTTACTCCTCCTTGAGGGCCCGCAGGCGGGATGTGTCGATGGATGAAAACTCCTGGCTGATCTGGTTGATCACAATCCCCATCACAAAGATACCGACCAGCAGGTCAAGCAGCGCACCGGCCTCCACCATGAACGGCATCGCCTCGGTCAACAGCAGACCGAAGATGAAAATACCGTTTTCCAGCACCAGATAGCCGATCACCTGTGAGATCGCCTTTTTGCGGGTGGTCAGGATCAGGAACCCGGCCAGCAGGGTGGCAATGGAGGCCGGAACAAACAACAGCTCTTTATGTTCAGGCGCCAAAGGCAGCTTTTCAGCAAACACAAAGGCCAGAGCGGTAAAGATCGCACCCAGAAAGAGGGTCGGCACATAACCGATGAATGGCTCCACCTCACGGCGGATATGGGCTTTGCGGACCGCATCGCTGATCAGATACGGGATCAGCACTCCCTTGATCAGGATGATACCGACGGTAATGGCAGCCAGGTGCCCCGAGAAGGGATGAATCAGACCGGGCAGAATACCAAGAATGGCCCCCTGGACGGCAACCGCCCGGATGGAAAAGAGTAGTCGGCTGGAACCAAGCATGACCAGATTTATCAGCATCACCAACACCAGCAACTGATCAGCAAAGGAGTTCATGGATTACCTCAGGACCAACAGCATGGCAAAGGCTGAGAGGATCGTAGCCCCCACCAGCAGTTGCGGGATACGCACCATACGAAGACGGGCCATCACCGATTCGACCACGCCGATCAGCACCGACAGCACCAGCATGGCTACGACAAAGACCAGCCAGTCTCCATAGGAATTTCCCGTGGTGACCGGCAGGGCGATATTGATGAAGATCGCTCCCAGCACCAACAGCTTCAGAGCAGCACCATAGAGGATCACGCCAAAGGCGGGGCCACTGTGGTCGAGCACCATCACCTCATGGATCATGGTCAGTTCCAGGTGGGTAGTGGGGTCGTCAAAGGGAATCCGGCAGTTTTCAGCCAGCAGCACGATAAACAAGGCCACCACCAGCAGCAACATGCTGGCACCGGCGGCCAGCCAGATGGCCGGGGTCGGATAGGTGAGCAGCGTGGAAAGCTGCAGTGATCTGCTCATCCTTGCCAGGGTGATCAGAGCGATAAACAGGGTCGGTTCGGTCAGACAGGAGAAGGTGACCTCACGGGCGGCACCCATGCCTTCAAAACTCGACCCGGTATCCAGGGCGGCAATTGCCGTAAAGAAGCGGGCCAGTCCAAACAGGTAGGCGAACAGAACCATGTCGCCCTGGAAGGAGATCGGTGCGTGATGACGCCCCAGCGGCACCAGCAAGGCAGCCACCAGGATTGCCGCCAGGGTTACCAGAGGGCCTGCCTTGAACACCCAGGTCGTGGTGGTGCTGAAGACCGATCCCTTACGCATCAGTTTGAGCAGATCATAATAGGGCTGGAAAAAGGGCGCCCCGACCCGCCCGGCAAAGGCTGCCTTGGTCTTGGTAATCACACCCAGCAGCAAGGGAGGCAGCAGCAGGGCTATCAGACAATGGATGATGATATCAGTCATGCGGCGCCATCCTCGTTCGGCATCAGGGTCGACGTAACCATTAATGCGCCCAGATCATCAGCACAAACAGGGTTGCAAAGATGTACAGCACATAGATGTGCAGCTGACCGTGCTGTAGTCTTCGTATATAGGAAAAGCCCAGTCCAATCCAGCTAAAGATCGGCGTCAGCACCCGATCAAGCACCAGTTCGGTGGCAGCGTAGCAAAAGGTTGTGCCGACAGCGGGAAAAAACGTGGCGAGCGACGGCCGTCTCCGCAACGGCGCCACCAGGGCACCAAACAGATTCACCACCATCTCACTGAAAGAGCTGCCGGTGTACTGCATGCGGGGAGTGGGGGCCAGATAAGCGCAGCCCCAGGTAGGACCGGTGGACCGGGGGAGTTTGCTCAGGCGCAGCAGATATCCAGCAGCCAACGCCAACGCCAGTACTACCAGCAGACTGTTCATCACGGTCAGCGGCATAAACGGCACCTGTTGGCCCGTCCTGCTCACCAGATCACCCTCGATGCCGGCATACCAGGAGACCGCTGGCGCCGCCAGCTTCACCAACAAGAGCGGCGCCATACCGGTGGCCAGGCAACCGGCCGCCAGCACCAGCATCGGCCCGATCATCAGACCACCGGCCTCGTGGCTGTGCGCTGCGTCGGCAGTGCGGGGGGAACCGAGAAAAACAATCCCGTACAGCTTGACAAAGGTGATCACCGCCAGGCCGCCAACAAGCGCCAGGACTGGCGCGACCAGGGCCGCCAGCGGCAGCGGCGCATGAATGCCGTCGTTAATGGCGCCGACATACAGGAACAACTCACCCACAAAACCGTTCAAAGGTGGCAAGCCACAGATGGCCAGTGAACCAATCAGAAAAAAGAGCGAGGTGGCCGGCATCCGCTTGGCCAGCCCCCCCATCCGGTCTATCTCCCGGCTGCCGGTGCCATGGATCAGCACGCCGCTCCCCAGAAAAAGCAGCGACTTGAACAGACCGTGGTTGATGATATGGATGAAGGCGCCAAACAGCCCGCAGGTCACCAGGATGGGTGAAGCGGTCTGCATGCCGACCAGGGCCAGTCCGATGCCGATGAAGATGATGCCGATGTTCTCAATACTGCTGCAGGCCAGCAGACGTTTGAGATCCCGCTGGCTGGCGGCCAGGGCGATACCGTTGACTGCCGACCATGCCCCCAGCACCAGCAGCAGCCAGCCCAGCCAGACCGGAATCTCCGTAAAAAATGAGATCGTACGCAGAATGCCATACACCCCCATCTTGAGCATCAGGCCGGACATCATGGCCGAGACATGGCTGGGGGCATTGGCGTGGGCGCCGGGCAGCCAGAAGTGCAGTGGCATCAGCCCGGCCTTGCCGCCAAAGCCGATCAGGGCGGCGACCATCATGATCGTCGCTGCGGGGAACGCCGCAGACAAGGCATGGGGGAGGGGGAACAGAAAGGAACCGGACGTGCTGCGCAGCAGTGAAAACAGTACAAACAGGGCCATGGTGCCGGTGTGGGTGGCCACCAGGTAGACCGTACCGGACCGCTGCACCTGGGCATCCTGCTGTTCAGTGGTCAACAGGAAGTAGGCCGAAACAGCCATCACCTCCCAGGCCATCAAAAACAGGACACCGTTACGGGCCAGCAGCACCACTACCATTGCGGCAGCAAACAAGCCGACAAAGAAGGTCAGCTTCGCGGCCGTGTTTTTTTCTTTGGCAGGCCAGTAGGACAGCGAATAGATGGCAACGCAACCGGTCACCAGGAAAAGCGGGATCAGAAAGAGGGTAGAGAGGTGGTCCACCGAGAACTCGGCAGGGCCAAACGGCAGCGGCCAATCAAGCTGATACACGGCTCCGGCCGTGCCGCCGAGCAGCTGAATAACCGCGTACGCTCCCAGCACTGACGCAAAAACCGCCACAAGGGCGGCGATCCATTGCGCCGCTACCGGCCGCTGTAGGAACAGGCCCGGCAGGCCGGACAAGGCAAGCAGCACCGCAGCAAACAACAAGCAGGCCATCGGTTCAGAGACTAGAGCCACAGATTCCTCACAAAGATGAGGCCAAAGCAGGCGTTATAGCTCATGAACGCGAAACTTTGGTCGCGACAAACTCTTGTTGTGCTTTAAAAAAATATAACACACAGTTAAAATATATGTTATAAAAGATAACACGTCAATTAAATTATGCGATAGAGACGTGGATCGCATGAAGATCCCAGAGGAAAGGCTGCATATGCCTGCAACGCGACTCAACATCACCTTGCCCACCCCGATCGTGGATGATATCAAGGCGCTTTTCGGACAGCGGGGACTAAGCCAGTTCCTGGAAGAAGCCGCGCGGGAAAAACTTGCAGAAGTAAAGAAGAAGGCTTACAAGGGGCTGATTGAAGGCTATCGCTCCACTGCCCAGGAGACCAAAGAGGTATTAAAAAAGTTTGAACCCGCGGTAACGGAGAAACGGGATGTTTAAACGGGGCGGCATCTATCCGGTCAGACTCCTCCAGGCCGATGGCACGGCACCGGAGATCTGCCCCTGCCTGGTGGTCAGCAACAACATCAGCAACGAATTCTCGCCGGTGGTGACCATCATCCCGGTTAGTTACAAAGGATTGGAGAAGATCTACGATTTTGAGACCCTGCTACCGGCTGCCGGCAGTGGCCTGACCCACGATGCCAAGGTCAGCTCCCACATCCTGATTACGATTGACAAGACCAATGTAGTGGGAGAACGACTCGGGCTGCTCACCAAGGCCTTGATGACCCAGGTGGAAAAAGCGCTCTGCCTGCAACTCGGCCTTGACGAGATGCCAGGGCTCCCCAAAGGATAAAACGCCATGCTGCTTGAAATCGCCGACGCCGCCCAGGCCTTACAGGTTGACGAGAAAACCGTGCTGCGCTGGATCAGAAAAGATCAGCTGCCGACCGCAGTAATACAGGGTGAACACCGGATCAACCCGGTTGACCTGCTGGAATGGGCCACCGAGCGAGGCATCAAGGTCAATCCGGCCCTTTACAAGATGCCCGGCCTGGACAATCAGCCCCTGCCCACCTTGAGCCAGGCACTGGAGGCAGGCGGCATCCATTGCAATGTCAGCGGCGACGACAAGGAATCGGTACTGCGTGCGGTGGTGGCACAGCTCAATCTCCCCCCCGAACTGGATCCCGACTTCATCCTGCAGGTGCTGCTGGCCCGGGAGGCCTTGGGAACCACCGCCGTAGGCGACGGTATCGCCATCCCCCATGTGCGCAACCCGATCCTGGTGCAGCTGCAGGTTCCCAAGGTATCCTTGAGCTACCTTGCAGAGCCGGTAGATTTCGGCGCCCTTGACAACAAGCCGGTGCAGATCCTGTTCACCATCATCACCCCCACCATCAAGATGCACCTGCACCTGCTCTCAAAACTGGCCTATTGCCTGCGGGACCCCCGCCTGCGTGAGATCCTGGGCAAGGAATGTAATCCTGCCACCATCACCGCGGCCATTCAGGCCATCGAGCACGACATCGGAGGCCTTTCTCCATGACCAGTACCGCAACGGCTACGCTCCCCACCCTCTTGATGCTCTCGGCAACACTGCTGACCGCCATCTCCGGCCTGCCGTTGCTTGTAAGAACTCTTCAGCCTGCCACGGCGCAACGGATCGCCACGGTCATAACAACCCTGGCGGCAGGGGCCGGAACGGCTGGTGCTCTGGCGGTGCTGCTCGGGCGCAACGCCGGCATCTGGAACGTTGACTGGCCCCTCCCTTTCGGCCCTACGACGTTTGGCCTTGATCCACTGACCGCCCTGGTTGCTCTGCCGATCCTGATCATTTCCGCCTGCTGCAGCATCTATGCGCTCGATTACTGGCCCGCCGCTTCCAACCTCCGTACCGTCCGCAAACTGACCATCTTTTTCGGCCTAATGGTTGCGTCCATGCTGGGCGTGGTGATGGCCCGCTCCGCCGGACTGTTCCTGCTGGCCTGGGAAATCATGGCCCTGAGCGCCTACTTTATCCTGACCACCGACGACCATACCCCGGCCGTTCGTGATGCCGGCACGGTCTACATGATCTGCACCCACATCGGCACCCTGGCGTTGTTTGCCTTATTTGCCCTGCTGAAGGTTGACTCAGGCAGCTTTGTGTTTCCGATGCCAGGCAGCCTGTCAGCCGTCGGGCCGCTTGCCACGGCCTGCTTCCTGCTGATGCTGTTCGGCTTCGGGTTCAAGGCAGGGGTCATGCCGCTGCATATCTGGCTGCCGGCCGCCCACGCCAACGCCCCCAGCCATGTATCAGCCATCATGTCCGGGGTGATCCTCAAGATCGGCATCTACGGTCTGATCCGCTTCCTTTCGTTTTTTACCGGCATACCGCTCTGGTGGGGAATGCTGGTGCTGACCCTCGGCATGATCTCCGGCATCGTCGGGGTCATCTTTGCGCTGGGCCAGCATGACTTAAAGCGCCTGCTGGCCTACCACAGCATTGAAAACATCGGCATTATCGTGATGGGGATCGGCACGGCGCTGATCGGTGCCGCCACCGGGTCGTCACTGCTGGTGCTGCTGGGGTTGGCGGGGGCGCTCCTGCACCTGATCAACCACGCCACCTTCAAAGCGTTGCTCTTCCTGGGGGCCGGGTCAATCATTCATGGCACCGGCACCCGCGAAATTGACCGGATGGGCGGGCTGCTGCGCAGACAACCCTGGACCAGCGCGGCCTTCCTGACCGGCGCCGTTGCCATTTGCGGACTACCGCCCTTAAACGGCTTTATCAGTGAATTGCTGATCTACCTGGGATTTTTCAACGGGGTGATTGGCCATGATGGCGCTGCCGCCATCGGCGCTGCCTTGGCGACACCGGCCCTGGCCTTGATCGGTGGACTGGCGGTGGCCTGCTTTGTCAAGGTCTTCGGTGTGGTATTTCTGGGGGAGCCGCGCACGCCTGAAGCGGCACGTGCCCACGAGGCGGGCTGGTTGATGCGCACATCGATGATAATCCTGGCAACCATCTGCGTGACCATCGGTATTGCGCCGGTCTTGATGGCGCCACTGCTGGATGCAGCCGTCAGCGCCTGGTTGCCGGGCACAAGCACGCTGCCCGCCCTGGCCAGCGTAGCACCCTTCACCTGGATAACCGTACTGGCTCTGAGCCTGATCAGCCTTCTGTTGCTGGGGGTGTTCTGGCTACGATCACGCCTGCTGAACGCTCCCCTGACCAACGCCGCCACCTGGGGTTGCGGCTATCTGGCGCCCACCAGCAGAATGCAATACAGCGCCTCATCATTTGCCGCGCTGCTGGTTGATTTCTTTTCCGGCCTGCTCCGCCCCGAACGCCATGCACCACTGGTACAAGGGCCTTTCCCGGCCAAGGCTCACTTTGCGAGCCATGTGCCTGAAACCGTACTGGAGCACGTCTATCTGCCGCTGCTGGGATGGATCAACCTGAAGTTGTCTGTGCTGCGCAGGGTGCAGCATGGACAACTGCACCTTTACATCCTCTATACGCTGATCACCCTGATCGTGCTGATCCTGATCAGCTTACCGTAATTTTTCCCTCATCATACAGCTGCCCACCCAGTGATTGGCAAACTGCAGGGCGATTCGGCCGCTGTTGTCCCCCTTCTGGCGGCACCAACGGATAGCCGCCTGACGCGCCTCTTCATTCCAGAGCCCCGGCATGCCACGCTGGTCAGCCATCCGGCTCACCCACTGGCGGGTCACCTCCAGAAACTGATCCTGGCTGAAGGGGTGAAAGCCGACCCACAGACCAAAACGACCTGACAGGGAAATCTTCTCCTCCACGGATTCGCCGTGATGAATCTCGTTATTGACCAGCATCGCCCCCCGGTTGTCGCTCTCGTATTCCGGCAACAGATGCCGCCGGTTGGAGGTGATATAAATCAACGCATTCTCCGGCGGGGCATAGACCGACCCGTCCAGGGCGCTTTTCAGCATTTTGTAACTTGATTCGCCGGTCTCAAACGACACGTCGTCGGAGAAGAGAATGAAACGGTATGGCTGCCGTTTGATCTGCTCCACCATGGCCGGCAGATGGACCAGATCATCCTTATCCACCTGGATCACCCTTAAGCCCTGCGGTGCGTAGCTGTGCAACAAAGCCCGGACCAGGGAGGATTTGCCGGTGCCGCGGGTACCCCACAACAGCACGTTATTGGCCGGCACTCCAGCCAGGAACTGACGGGTGTTATCCTCCACCACCCGCTTCTGCTCGTCAATCCCCAGCAGGTCATCCAGATGCATCGATTCAAGCTCCGGCACCGGATCAAGATAACCGCTCGCGGCCCGGCGGCGCCAGTTGGCGGCGCGGGTCACACTCCAATCCACAGACGGCACCGGTTTTGGCAGGATCTGCTCCACCGCATCCAGCACCCGCCGCAACTGCTCCACCATCTCCTTGTCAAGGCTGATCAAAGGCATACCAGAAGTCCTCCCCTACGTCATTTCAATACCCGACCCGCACCGGGACAGGCTTCAAGGTTCGCATCAGATCGGCCGGGGCGATTGCCACCAGATAGCCGCGCTTGCCGCCGTTCAAGTAGATGATTGGCAACTCCAGAATGGTCTCTTCGACATAGGTCGGCATCTGGCGCCTGGTGCCGAAAGGAGAAGTGCCGCCAACGAGATATCCAGTATGCTTCTGCGCCACTTCAGGACGGCAGGGTTCCACCGAACGGGCGCCGATCTGCCGGGCCAGCTCCTTGGTGGATACCTGCAGATCACCATGCATCAACACGATCAACGGCTGCCTGCGATCATCCTCCATCACCAGGGTTTTGATGACGCCATGTTCATCAACCCCCAGCTCACGGGAGGAAACCGCCGTGCCGCCCTTCTCTTCATAACTGTACAAATGATCACTGAACGTGACCCCGGCTGCCCGCAGGGCACGCACTGCCGGAGTAACCGGCGCCTTGTCCTTGGCCATGAAATTCTTTCCTTCAAAAAACTTCCATCAGGAACGAGAATTTTTTCGTTCTGGGGCTGACAATCAAGCAATGACGCGGAGGCGTACTGATGAGTACGCCGCACAAGGCATTGAGAAAATTGGCGGCGCCAGGGCGGAAAAAGACCGTTCCTCAACAAATCCTCGGCAGCTGCTCTCCTGCCAGCATCTCAATGCGACGCATGCCGCCGACCGATGTCTGCATCCGCACTCTGCCCGGCTCACCCTGCTCCACCGTCCCGATAATCGCGGCAGCCTGTCCCAAAGGATGCGCCTGCAGCGCTGCCAGGGCGGCCCCTTCCAACCCAGGCGCCACAAAGGCCAACAGCTTGCCTTCATTGGCCACATACAACGGGTCCAGCCCCAGGATACCGCACAATCCCCTGACCTGTGGCTTGACCGGGATGGCAGCCTCATCAATGGTCAGGGTCACCCCGGATTGCCGGGCGATCTCCTTCAGGGTGGTGGCGACCCCGCCCCGGGTCGGGTCCCGCAACGCGTGCAGTCCTTCACCAACCGCCTCCATCAACACATCCACCAGTCCCCAGAGCGGTGCGGAATCACTCAGCAGACCGCCGGCATCCAACTTTTCCCGGGCGGCCATCACCGCCATGCCATGATCACCCATGCTGCCGGACAGGATAATCCGGTCGCCGGGCCGCGCATTGGCTCCGTGGATCGCCAGGTCATGTTCCAGCACCCCCACCCCGCTGGTGGTGATATACAGCCGGTCGGCCTTGCCCCGCGGCACCACCTTGGTGTCGCCGGTCACCACCTGCACCCCGGCCCGGTCAGCGGCCTGACGCAGATCGGCCAGGATCTCGGCAAACCCGGTCCGGCTGAAGCCCTCCTCAATGATCAGGGCACAGGAAAGCCACAATGGGCGCGCCCCCATCATGGCCAAATCATTAACGGTACCATGCACCGCCAGAGAACCGATGCTGCCGCCGGGAAACAGCGGCGGGTCAACCACGTACCCATCGGTGGTAAAGGCCAGCCGGGTACCGCCAGCCTCCAGCAGAGCGGCATCGTTCTGTTCATTGGCGCCCAGGCCGGAAACAATCGGCACAATCAGCTCATCCAGCAACTGATGTCCCAGACTGCCACCGCTGCCATGGCCCAGCAGGATCAGGTCCTTATGCATGGCTTTCTCTCCTTGACGTTGAAGACTAGCACGTCATCCGCAGGGTGTCATCACCCGATCGGTCAAGTCCTGTTTTCTGTTCCCAACTCCCCCCGTTCCATGCTAAAAAGTTGCTTTCAACTGACCTATTAAAACTATTGAAAGCTGGAGGATCCCATGTCTGATTACTGCCCGATGACCGCGCTGCCGCCAGTGCCCGGCTATAAAACCGGTGACGTCCTGGTGCTGTTCGGCGAACTGTTTGGTCGCGGCTACGCAAACGGTCTGGTGGAAGAGGCCAAGCGGCTGGGCATGACCGTGCTGGGCACCACCGTGGGCCGCCGGGACAACGACGGCACCCTGCGCCCGCTGACTGCCGGGGAACTGGCTGAAGCAGAAGGTCTGCTGGGTGGCAGCATCCTCAACATCCCTCTGGAGGCCGGCTTTGACATGGAAAGCCCCGATGGCCAGCCCTCAGTAGCCGAACAGCTGAAAAAGGCCAAACCGGACGACTGGAGGCAGATCAGCTTTGTTGCTGATTCTATTGAAAAGGCCCGAGCCGCTGGTCAAGCCCGTTTCTGCGCCAACGTGGCCCTGCTGGCCAATGAACTGGAGCGTCGCATTCCGGCCGGGGCCAATCTCCTGTTCGCCCACACCATGGCTGGCGGCATCCCCCGCGCCCGTTTCTTTATGCCGCTTTTAAACCGGGTGTTCAAAGGGACCGGCGACAAGTATCTGGCCTCCGAGCCATTCTGGCAAAGCGGCGTGGGCCAGTTGTGCGACATCAGCTTCAATGAGGTTACTGCTGACACCTTCCGCTACCTGCTGGACGGCACGGAAAGCCTGCGGCAACGGGTTACCGCTGCTGGCGGGAAGGTGGCCTACTCTGCCTACGGCTACCACGGCACCGGCATTCTGCTGGATGGCGAGTACCGTTGGCAATCCTACACCCCCTACCTGCAGGGCTTTGCCAAAATGCGACTGGAAGATATTGCAGCCGAGGCACGCCAACAGGGAATCAACGCCACGGTTTTCAACTGTCCCGAGATTCAGACTAATTCCAGTGCACTGTTCCTGGGGGTTGAATTGTCGCTCTACCCGCTGCTGCGTTCGGTGCGTGCTGCCGCTGGCGATGCTGCCGCAGCACTGGAGACCCGCTGTGCAGAACTGCTCCAGGAGGGCACCACCCTTGAGGGTTTGCTGGCTGAGGCCGAAGCCTGTCTGAACGCACCGTTAATCACCAGCGCCCTGGAGTTTGCCGCATGGCCCCAGCACTCCACCAAAGAGCAGATGGAGCTGATGCTGGCCACTTCAAACCGGCTGATGGCGCTGCACCGCGACCAGAAACAGCTGGTCTGTGC
Source organism: Geobacter sp. UBA5730 (assembly GCA_002419465.1). Taxonomy (GTDB): domain Bacteria; phylum Desulfobacterota; class Desulfuromonadia; order Geobacterales; family Pseudopelobacteraceae; genus Trichlorobacter. The sequence goes on from DIGE01000014.1 coordinate 153,074, forward strand.
CGAACTTTCCCGTTTGGTGTTCCGGGCCACGGGGCGCCTGATCGTCCAGGGTTCCTGGAGCAGTCAGCAGGCTGCCACCTGGCTGAACCATGACCTGCTCGCCGCCTTGGTGGCTGACTCACGCGGCGCCGACCTGCTGGACTAACCAGACCAAAGGAACCTCCATGAAGCATCTACACCGTTGTCTGATCCTGCTATTCGCCACGCTGACCCTGCTGCCGGGCTGTGCCAGCACACCCGCTACGGAGCCGACCGCCGAGCAGTTGTATGCTCAGGGAGAGTCCGCCTTCCAGAAAAGCCGCTATGAAGAGGCAGTGAATCGCTGGAAGCAAGTCAAAGAGACCTTTCCCGACCCCGAGTTGATGGCCAAGGCCGAGATCGGCATCGCCAACGCCTACTTTTTGAACCTTGATTTCATTGAAGCCGGCGCCGCCTATGAAGATTTCCGTAAACTGCACCCCACCCATGATCTGGCCCAGTTTGCCCTCTATCGTCAGGCGCTTTCCAGCTACAACCTGATTACCGGGATCGACACCGACCAGACCCCGATCAAAAACGCCCTGGCGCTGTTTGAGAACTTTACCAAGCAGTATCCCAAGTCAGAATATGTCTCGAAGGTGCAGGAGAAAATTACTGAGTGCCGAGGCAAGCTGGCCCAGTACGAAATCTATGTCGGCCGTTTCTACTACCGCACCGATGCCTATCAGGCTGCCATCGGCCGTCTGGAAGGAGCCCTGGCCAACTTCCCTGACTATGTTGGACACGATGAGACCCTCTTCTATCTGGGCAAAGCCGCTCTTGAAGTCAAACAGAACGACAAGGCTCAATCAGCCCTGACCCGGCTGATCCGCGAGTACCCCAACAGCAAATACCTGGGTGACGCTCGTGAACTGCTGGCTGCCAAACTGTGATCGACACCATGCTCTGGATAGCAGGGGCCTATCTGCTGGGCTCGATTCCCACCGGCCTGCTGTTGGGCAAACTGTACGGCATTGACGTACGCCAGCAGGGCAGTGGCAACATCGGCGCCACCAACCTCTACCGTACTGTAGGCCGCAGAGTGGGAGGCATTACCCTGCTTGGTGATTGTCTGAAGGGGCTGTTGCCGGTGCTGCTGGCATGGAAACTGGGAATGGGCGAGCCGATGCAAGCCTGGATCGGCCTGGCAGCCTTCTGCGGACATGTTTTCTCGATCTTTCTGCTCTTCAAGGGTGGCAAGGGGGTTGCCACCGCCCTGGGGGTTTATCTGGCCCTGGCTCCGCTGGCGGTGCTGGGAGCCCTGCTGGTCTTTATCATCCTGGTGGCGATCTGGCGCTACATCTCGCTGGGATCTGTCGTTGCCGCAGCCGTGATGCCGGTGGTCATCTGGTTTCGTCCCCACTCACCTGAACTGCTGATCGCCACAGCCCTGATCTCAATCATCGTCATCGCCAAACATCATGCCAACATCAAGCGTCTGCTGGAAGGCAGCGAATCAAAGTTCAAGGCATAATCGCAAACATGCCATGAAGCTTTTCACCGGCCTGCTCTGTTGCCTGATCGCCTGCTCTCCGGGAAGGCCCGTGATGGCAGAGACAAGAATATCCGCAGCCGCAAAAAAAGCCCCTCCCCCAGCCTTGTCAGAGACCAAGCTCTCCCGGCTGATCGTTTCAGTTACTGCGGTTGACTACAAAAAACGGACGATTACCTTCAAGGAAAGCGGCGGAAGGCAAGCCGGGAGCCAGCAGTGTTGAAACGGTAAAGAAGGGCGACCAGGTAGCTGTCCGCTACACCAAGGCCGTCTGTATCAAGGTGAGCAAGGCGAAATAATCCAAAAGAATCGCAACCTACAGAGGCAACTCATACGGAATCGCCGGCGCTGCACCAGCCTCGACAATCTGTCTGAACTGACTCACCAGCCGGTAGGTGATCCCCCACAGAACAGGGCGGTGCTGATGCAGCAAAATGGCCGGCGCCTCCACGGGACGGCCCTCAAAATGTACCGTGGCAGCGACATGACGATGCGACTCCCCCAGCGCATGCAAATCAAACCAGAAGGCATCGTGGACCTCGTGGGAAAACTCAAGCTCCACCTGACCGGTCAGTCCATACACAAAACAGGCCACCCGTACCGGCAGGTTGGCCCCGACCACGTCCGACAGACGCCCCAGGTAACTGGCATCCCGCAGATCAATCCCGACCTCTTCCATCGTCTCACGTTCAGCAGTCTGCCGCAGGTCTGCGTCCCGGAGTTCCATCCGGCCGCCGGGCAACCCGATATTGCCGGACCAGGGATCGTGAGGATGCCGCGCCCGTTCGATGAAAAACAGCTCCAATCCGCAGCTGTTTTCCCGCAGGATCAAGGCAACGGCGGCCAGCTTATGATCACAGGCAACGGTTGACGAAACAGAACGGGCATGCGCCAGACGCTGGCTGATCTCTGTAAAACCTAATGAATGCTCCATTTCTTTAGTTTACACTGTTTGTTGTTGTCCTCGCAAGAAGTGACAACAGCAACTTGCTGATCCCTGCAAATACGCTATACTACGCCACGTAACGTGTCAGGATCTGAAAGTGAGCAGCCATGTCCCTCCGCACACAACTCATTTTATTGGTTCTGGTGCCCCTGCTCTGCGCCGGTGGCGCTCTGTGGGGTATGGTGCACACCTCTCAAGTCGCACGCTCGGTGGCCAAAGGCACGGCGAGTAATGATACACAGGCCAGGGAGCTGAAAGATTTTATCCTGTTCCTGCAGGAGCCGCCCGCCGGTTCTGGCAAGCCGGCCCAGTACCACTTCCAGGCCACCCGCAACCGGATCGACACGCTCACCAAACCGTTGCCACCGCTTTTCAACCATCCTGACGAACAGCAGCAGCTTGAGCTGCTTGGCACCGCCCCGGACAAACTGGGCAAACTGTTTGAGCAGGCCCGCCGGGCTGGCGGCAGCACCCTCTCCAGCCGCCATGCAGCCCTGTTGTCCCAGGAACTGAAAAACCTGCTACAGGCCACCGAAGAGCTTTCTTCTTTTTACGGCCGTACCCTGCAAACTGCACAACAACAGAACAACCGCCTCAACCTGTTGCTGCTGCTGGTGGCATCAGGCTGGCCAATCCTCAACGCACTGCTCCTGTACCGCACGCTGGCGCAGCCGTTAACCAGGTTGAAGGAGGCGGTTGCCGCCGTCACCAGAGGAGATTTCAACCAACGTCTCAGCACCACGGCACCCGGCGAATTGGGTCAGCTCGGCACCGCCTTCAACAAGATGGTGGAAGCCCGCCAAAGAATCAAAACAAGCGCCAGGGAGTCGGAAGAACGGCTACAGGATGTCTTTGACAACCTGCAGATGCTGACCGTCAGCCTCGACCGGAATGGCGCAGTCAGTTACTGCAACGACTACCTGTTGCAGGTAACCGGCCGCCAGCGCCACGAGGTGATCGGAAAAAACTGGTTTGACCTGTTCATTCCCGACCCGGAGCCGCTCAAGCAGCTTTTCAACAAGATGATCAGCAGCGGCGCATTCACCCACCATTACGAGAACCAGATCCTGACCAGGGAGGGGAAATCCCGTCTGGTGTCCTGGAGCAACACCATCAACCGGGACAACACCGGCGCCATTACCGGCACTACCAGCATCGGCGGTGACATCACGGAACAACGCGCGGCAGAACAGGACTTGGCACGGAGTCAACGCACCCTGCGCAACCTGGTGGATGCAAACCCCGAATCGCTGCTTCTGATCGATCGCACAGGTGTCATCCTGTCCGCTAACCGTGCCTTTGCGCAGCGACTCAACAAAAACGTCGAACAACTTGCAGGCACTGTCATTTACGATCTGTTACCACCCGAGCAGGCGGCTGAGCGCCGCCTGTGGGTTGATCAGGTTGTGAGCACCGGCCTGCCTCTGGTCGTCAATGACACCCGCGGCCTCTGGCAGTTTGAAAATCATATCAACCCTGTTTCGAGTGCCGACGGCGAGGTTGAGTCTGTCTCCGTGCTCTCGATCGACATCACCGGCAAACTCCGTACGGAAAACGACTTGAAAAAGGTCAACGAAGAACTGCGCCAAAACAATGAGGAGCTGGAACAACGCGTGGCAGCGCGCACCCAGCAACTGACCAGCCTGAATACCGATTTGATCGAAGCAAAGGAACATGCGGAAGCTGCCAATCGGACCAAGGGCGAATTTCTGGCCAACATGAGTCACGAAATCCGTACCCCGATGAATGCCATCCTGGGTTTGACCCACCTGGTGCTGCAAACCGACCTGACCACCAAGCAGCATGAATATCTGCACATCATCAACAGCTCAGCCCGCCACCTGTTGGGAGTCATCAACGATATCCTCGATTTTTCCAAACTTGAGGCCGGCCGGCTCAAGATAGAGCAGACAGCCTTTTCGCTTGGCGATGTCCTGGATCGGGTGATTGGACTGGTGGCGGTGCTGGCACGGGACAAAGGGCTCAGCCTGACCCCGGTGATCAACGCCGGGGTTCCGGACAATCTGCTGGGGGACCCCCTGAGGTTAGAGCAGATTCTGATCAATCTGCTGTCAAATGCCATAAAATTTACGGAGCAGGGGCAGGTAACGCTACGGATTTCCTGCTCATCAGAGACACCGTCCCCTGGCCTCACACAACTCGTATTTGTGGTGCAGGACACCGGCATCGGCATGGACGAACAGACCATGGCACAGCTCTACCGCCCGTTCACGCAGGCCGACAGCTCCACCACCCGGACCCATGGCGGTTCAGGACTGGGGCTCTCGATCTGTAAACGGCTGGTAGAGATGATGGGCGGCAAGATCAGCGCACAGAGCAGCCCTGGAAATGGCAGTAGTTTTACCTTTAGCGCCAGCTTCGGGATTGGCGCCCGTCAGCCCCGCACCGTCGGCAAGGTTGCCAGGGCTCGCACGGCCCACCGTCACCAAAGCCTGCGCGGTTGCCGCTTGCTGGTGGTGGAAGACCAGCAGATCAACCTGCAGATCGTCAGGGAATTGTTGGAAACAGCAGGAGTTATGGTAGAAACCGCCCGCAACGGTGCCGAGGCCGTGGCAATGGTGCAGGGTCATGGGGCAAACATTGACGCTATCCTGATGGATATTCAAATGCCGGTAATGGATGGCTATGAGGCCACGCGGCTGATCCGGCAGCTGTTTCCCGCCGAGCAACTGCCAATCATTGCCATGACTGCCCATGTCTTTGATGAAGAACGTGAGCGTTGCCGCCAGGCCGGCATGAACGGCCATCTGCCCAAACCGCTTGACGTCAGGGCGCTCTACGACTTGCTGTGTGAGCATATCGATGCCGGCGCCGACTCCCAAGGCAGACAGCCCCCCCTGGGAGATCTGTCAGAACAGACGCCGGCCACCCTTCCGGACAGTCTGCCCGGTATTGATCTGGATGCGCTGCTTGAGCGCCTGAACCACAATATTCAGCTCTTGGTCCGCCTGATACGACTGTTCACCCATGAACACCAGGGCACGGCCAAGGAGATCGGACAGCTGATCCGGGAGGGCGACCTCGCCGCGGCGGCCCGCCTTGCCCATGGGCTCAAAGGTGTTGCTGGCAACCTGTCAGCCTTGGGGCTGCAGCAGTCCGCCGCTCAGATGGAAGCAGCGCTCAAACAAAATGACCGTGCTGCCGCCAGCCGCCTGCTGGTGCCGTTTGAGCAGGCTCTGACCACGGTCTGCAGCGCATCTGCACTGTTAAGCGATCTCCAGGTAAAAGAGGAGACGGTTGCCGGCGAATCGAACCCTGCGGACAGTGTGTCCCAAATCCGCCTGTTGTCACTGCTGTTGCAATCCCACGATCTGCAGGCCGCACAAACCTTGCAGACGCTTCAGCACAATGTGACAGACCAGGACAGCCTGGCCATTGTAGCCCGGTTGGGCGAAGCGATTGACCGCCTTGACTACCAGCAGGCCCTGCAATTGCTTGAGCAACTGGCAACACGGCTCAACATTTCACTCGTAGAGGAGCTTTTGTGATTGCCACCACTGAAGTGCAATTGATGATTCTGCTGGTTGATGATGCCCCCACCAACATTCAGGTGCTCAACGAAGTACTCAGGGATAATTATCGCCTGTTTTTTGCCACCAGCGGCCGGGTTGCCCTGCGTTTGATTGCGGAGTCACCGCCGGACCTGATCATCCTGGATGTGATCATGCCTGACATGGACGGCTATGAGGTCTGTAGAGCGCTCAAGGCCAACGCCCTGTTGCAGGATATCCCGATTATCTTCATTACCTCCATGCGGCAGCAGGAGGACGAGGTGATCGGCCTTGAGCTGGGAGCGGTGGATTACATCACCAAACCGTTCAATCCTGCCATTGTACGCCTGCGGGTACGCAACCAGATTGAACTGAAACGCCAGCGTGACCTGCTGGCACGCCTCTCAAACCTGGATGGCCTGACCGGCATCCCCAACCGTCGGGCACTTGACGCCAATCTCGATCGTGAATGGCGACGCTGCCAGCGTTCACACAAGCCGTTATCACTGATCATGTCCGATATCGACCATTTTAAGAACTACAATGACACCTATGGACATCTGACCGGAGATGACTGCCTGAAAACCGTGAGTTCCACACTACAGAACATCCTTGAACGCCCCGGGGATCTGTTGGCTCGCTACGGCGGTGAGGAGTTCATTGCGTTACTGCCAGAAACCGATGCTCACGGCGCCCAGCTGGTGGCTGGCAAGATGCTCCAGGCCATCACGAACCTTGCTCTGCCCCATGCCGGAATCCAGCCGCTCGAACAGGTCAGCATCAGCATCGGCGTGGCCACCATCCTCCCCAAACGCGCCGCCTCCAGCACCCGTTTGATGGAGGCGGCCGACCAGGCCCTGTACCAGTCCAAGCAAGCAGGACGCAACCGGATCAGCACCTGGATGGATACGGCCGCAACCGATGCCTAAAGAACTGCTCCACTGGTGGCTGGCTGCCGAGGCGGTGCGGCGTCTGCCCCTTGACCGTCCAGTCCGGCAACTACTTGAAGACCAGCAAGCAGCCTTCCTGACAGGGGCGGTAGTGCCGGACTCGTTGCTGCACCTGCTCCACAGTCCCTATAGTGAGACAGCCCGCCAACTGGCTGATACTTTTCATGACAGCAGCCGGCACTGTTATGCTCCGCTGCTCAACTTTCTGGACAGGCAGCCGGACCTGTCTCCGGCAGATCAGGCCTGCCTGCTGGGCATTGCCACCCACATCGAAGTTGATAGTGTCTTTCATCCCTTTGTGTATGCCCAGGCAGGTCAAAACCAGGGTCGCCATTACCGGGTCGAAACCGACCTCGACCTCTGGCTGCTTCACCACGGGCAACGGCCGCCGGTGTTGACGCTGCAAGATCTGATGACGGATGCATCGCATAACGCGGCCTGCAGGATGCTGGCCGGCATCTTTGATCCAGGCGGCCTGCTGCCCGCTCAGAGTATCGATGAAGCGCTCCAGCAGCATGCCCGACTACAGGCCCGCTACGGTTCCGCTGGCTGGCAACTGTTGGCCAGAATCCTGGGGTTTCTGCCCGGCACCCCCTTCCACCACTGGCAGCATCTTTTCTACCCTTCCAACTGGCAGGCCGGACGAGCTGTCCAATGGCCCCGGCACTGGCAGCACCCCGGCACCGGCAACCAGCGTGGCGACACCCCGGAAGGCCTGATGACCGAGGCGATCTCACGGATCACCACACTCCTGCGCAACGTTGATGATTGCGGGATGACCGTTGCGCTACGCAGACAGCCCGGTGAAAACCTGCTCACCGGGCTGCCTCCCGTTGCTACACCTACCTAAAATGTTTATCTATCTATTGCGACGCCATGTTCTGCCAACTGCTCATCCCGCAATACCGGTTGTTTCTGCAGCCGCTTGAAGTAAAAATTCTGGCCGTACAGCACCGCCACCGGATTGTGGCCGGTGACCCGATCCTTTACCACCAGGGTGGTGACCGGAGCCTTGGAATACTTGTTGATCAACATGTCGTGCCCCACGCACAGCCCCACGATGATATTCATGTCGGTGCCCAGCCGGTTGCAGATTTCGGCCTGGGCGATCGGATTACAGGCCGGTTCAAAGGTGCCGGGGCGGATTTTATCCTCTTCCGTCAACCCCAGCTCCAGTTTGTCAATACTGCCGGCCTTGCAGCAGACACTGAACGGCTCAAACCCTTGGGCGGTCAGGATATCACACAGACGCCGGGTCTCATCCAGCAGCCCGATACAGGTCACGATCCCGATCTTGCGATAGCCCATCAACTTGGCGAAGGCAATGGTATCCTCCACCCGGGTCCAACGGGCATTGACCGCGTCGCTGCCCGGCACCGGCTGGTAGCACAACCCTTCGACCCTGGCCGCCACCAGGGCGATCCGGGCGTCCTCGCTATCGCCTCGATAGGTCTGAAACGCCTCATCAATCAACTCGCCGTAGTTGTTGGTTGGACAACTGCCTGGCCGTGGCGGAGCCGTGGCAGGGTCGCCACTCCAGCAGTTGGTAGTTCCCTTGGCTTGCCAGACGGCGCTGCAGTTGGCACATGACACCTTGGCTGACACGTCCTCGTTCATTGGTCCCCTCCATAACGTAATAACAGTTCCCGCAGTTGGTCCACCGTAATAGGTTTGGCAAGATAGCCATCCATGCCAGCCTCCAGGAATCGATCCTTGTCGCCGCTCATGGCATAGGCGGTCAGAGCGATGATCGGGATATGACGGCCGCTGTCCGCCTCGGCCTGCCGGATCTCGGCAGTAGCCTGTAGTCCATCCATTTCAGGCATCTGGATATCCATCAGGATCAGATCGAATGATTCTTCACGCCAGGCAGCCACCGCCTCACGTCCATTTTCCACAAAACGGGCGCGGTGACGCTCCATCCGCAGCAACGCCTCCATCATCTTGCGGTTCACCACCGCATCCTCGGCCACCAGGATGCGTAATGGCCGACAGATCTGGTCTTTGGTAATCTTCTTTTCAAGAGATTGTTGCGGCAGTTTACAACAGGTAAAACAGAGCACCGTGCAGGTAAAGGTGCTCCCCTGGCCGGGGCTGCTGGAAACCGTCAGGGTCCCGCCCATCATTTCAGCCAGCCTGCGGGAGATGGTCAACCCCAGGCCGGTGCCGCCAAACTTACGGGTGGTGGACAGGTCTTCCTGCACGAACGGGTTGAAGATCCGCTCGATATTCTCAGCGGTAATCCCTTTTCCCGAATCGATGACCTTTAACGCCAGTTCCACCTGACTATCCGCCAGCGTGCGGCCGGTTACCTCCAGCCGTACCGTTCCCTTTTCGGTGAACTTGATGGCATTACCCAGCAAATTGACCCCGATCTGCTGAATCCGGGCCGGGTCGCCGGACAGGGGGGTGGGCAGGGATGCTGCCAGGGATATCTCCAGGGATATGCCTTTTTCCTGGGCCAGCAGGCCGAACATCCGCTCCAGCTGGTTCACCACCAAACGCGGCTCAAACGGTACGGATACCAATGCCAGCTTGCCGGCCTCGATTTTGGACAGGTCCAGCACATCACTGATGATATCCAACAGGTTGTTGGCGGCCGCCATGGCATCCTGGGCCAACTCCTTGAGCTCACCAGCCTCCACCCGCTCCACCAGCAGCGAGTTGATCCCGATCACTGCGTTAAGCGGAGTACGAATCTCGTGGCTCATGTTCGCAAGGAACAAAGATTTGGCCTCATTGGCTGCCTCGGCCTGCTGCCGGGCCTTGTCAAGTTCCAGCCGGTTCTCAAGCAGGGCAGCTTCGGTCTCTTTGAGCACCGTGACGTCACTGCCAAAGCTGAGCATTTCCACTGCGGTCCCGTCATCACCATACAGCGGCCGGTTGTTCCAGGCGATCCAGACCAGTTCGCCACTTTTGCGGATATTCTGGTGCAGGCTTGTCCGGTACTGTTCGGCATGGGCAAAGATCTCGTCCAGCATCACCCGCAGGTCACGGCCATCCTGTTGCCGTGGCGGCACAATCGTGTCGCAGACGTGATGTCCAAACAGCTCTTCCGCTTCAAAGCCGAAAAAAAGCAGGCCGTAGTCATTGATAAAGGTGATGACCCCGTCCCGGTTCCAGCGCATGATAATACTGTCGGACTGTTGTACCAGTTCCCGGTACAGCTCTTCAGTCTTGCGCAGTTCCGTCGTACGCCTGGCCACCAGCCGCCGCAGCCCCAGATTCGAGCCTGCCAACAGCAGCATCACTGCACCAGCAACCCCAAGCCCGATCAACAGGTAACCCCAGTTAAAGCGGCCATCCAGCAGTTCACCGGACCAATGCCGCTCAATCAGCTTCAGTTCTTCTTCGGATATCCGGCTGAAGCCGTCATTCACCAATGCCAGCAGCTGATGGTCACCTTTTCTGACCGCCCGATGGAACTGGCCGGTATAGAGCGGCGGCGTCTTTTTAAAACGGTCAACAATGCCGTATTTGTGCAGAAAATAGAGCGCAGCCGGCTGATCCACCGAAAACACCGTCACTTTATGGTCCCTGGCCGCCTTGACAATGGCCTCGTAACTGGGATAGGTCTCCAGCGAGGTAATGCCCTGGTCTCTCAGGGAACCGATGATGGCACCGCCCTCCTTGACCGCCACCGTGAACCCCTGTAGCGAGGAGGCATCCGTGATGCCGCCAATCTCGGCATCAAAAAAGATCGGTTGTTCGATTGTCTGATAGGGTGGCGTGAAATCGTATTTTTTGAGCCGCGCCTCGGTCTTGAAGAGGGTATCAATCACATCAAATTCACCGGCATCCATCCGGCGTTGCGCCTCAGCCCAGTCCAGGGCATACAGCTGCACCTTGACGCCGGTCTTCTGCTGCCACAATCGCCACTGGTCCACCAAAATCCCCTGCAGCTTGCCATTCGGCGCCTGAAAACTGAACGGCGGGTAATTATTGTCCATTACCACCCGGATGGCGGCAGGGGCAGCCTGTAACGGACCAGCCACCGATAGAACCAGCATGGCTGTGAGCAACAGGCACACCACAACCGACCCGGCGGTCCGCCGGCGTGGTCTGCGTATCCGTCGCAACGACAGAGGTCTGGTTTGAAATAACCGGTATGGCCGGCGGGGGGGGAGGTACACCGGCGTGGTCTCCTGATGGGTCCGAACCAGTTCCAGGCCGAACAGGACAATCAGCCAGCTGGTATAGATCCAGACCAGAAAGATCGGTAAAGCCGCCAGGGCACCATAGATGGCGTTGTAGTTGGCCACCCCCACCTGAAAATGAAAGTAGCCCCACTGGGTCACCTGCCAGATTGTGCCGGCCACGACACCGCCCAGCACTGCTGAGCGGAACCGGACTCTGGCATTGGGAATATAGCTGTACAGAAAGGTCATGGCTACCCAGACACTGAGGTAGGGAACCAGACGAAACGGGAGCAGGATCGCCTCACCGAGCAGCGTATTCCGGACCAACCACTGCACCAGCCACTGGCTCTGCAGACTTGAGGTCATACTCATGGCCACCATCAACAACAGCGGCCCCACCACCACCACACTCAGGTAGTCGCTGAAACGACGCTGCAACGAGCGCGTTTCCAGTACCCCCCAGATATTATTGAAGGCGTCTTCAATGGTAGAGAGCAGGCTAACCACGGTTACCAGTAAAAACAGCAGCCCGACAACTCCCAACGACTTGACGTTGGTGTTGTTGACATACCCGATGATCTGGCTGACCGTCTCCCGGGAGGACTCGCCAGCCACCTGCAACAGCAACGGTTCCAGGGCGTTCTGCACACCAAGACCTTTAAGCACCGAGAAGGCGATGGCCAGAAACGGGACCAGTGAAAGCAGCGTGGTGTAGGTGAGCGCCGAAGCCCGCAACGGGGCCTGATGGGTAACGAAAACCGTACCCAGGTTGTTCAGGAAACACAGCGCGCGCTTCAGCCAGAGCGGCAAACGGGTAAAAACAGGATGACGAATCACGGCATCAGATGACATGGCATTATACTCCGGAACTGTGATCGCTGCTGCAATCGCAGACCAGGCCCGGCAGGTTCAGGGGCGTGGGGACAATCTCCCGCAAAAAGGTCAGCAGGACCCGGTTAAAATCACCGGGCTGCTCCAGATTGGCCATGTGACCGGCACCGGGGATGATACAGAGCCGACAACCGGGGATACCGGCGGCAATCATCCGGGGATGTTCCAGAGGGCAGGCGCGATCCTGGTCAGCGCCGATGCTCAGGCATGGCACCGTGATCGCCTGCAGGAGCGGCGTGGCATCCCTGCGTTGTTTCATTGCCAGCAGTCCGGCTGCCAACCCCTGACTGGCGGTTGCCACCATCCAGCCATAGACCTCTGCAGCCAGACGGGGGCGATCAACCACCGTATCCGGCGCAAACAACAGCTCCTGAAAACTGTCGGCCACCACCTGCGGACCAAACCTGATCACCTGATCAGCCAGCTGTTTCCGGCGGGCACGCCCCGCCTCATCATCAGCCACCGAGCGGGTGACGGCAAACACTGCAGCGGAAACCCGCTGCGGATAACGCTCCAACAGATTAAACAGCAGATAGCCGCCCATCGACATCCCCACCACCACAGCCTGATCGATACCCAGGTGGTCCAGCAACTCAAGCAGGTCATCGGCCAGCAGATCCATATCACAGGGGCCATCCGAAACATCGCTGCCGCCGAAACCGCGCAGGTCGGGGGCGATCACCCGGTACCCGGCAGCCACCAGAATGGCCATCTGGGGCCGCCACATCTGGCGATTGAGCGGAAAACCGTGAACCAGCAGCACCGCCGGTCCGGCCCCCACCTCGTCATAGGCCAGGCTGATGCCGTTCAGGAAGGCATTTTTGGCCACCATCCCTACAGAAGTGCCTTGGCTGCGGCCAGCACGGCGGCATAGTCCGGCTCATGGGTCACTTCCGGCACCTGCTGAATGTAGCGAATGGTGTCCTGGGCATCAATCACAAAGATGCAACGGGCCAGCAGTTTCAGCTCCTTGATCAGCACACCGTAGGCCTGTCCAAAGGAACGTTCCTGATAATCGGAAAGGGTCACCACCCGGTCGATACCGGCAGCCCCACACCAGCGTTTCTGGGCAAAGGGAAGATCAAGGCTGACCGTCAGCACCGCGACATTGTCGGGGAGAGCTGCCGCTTCCTGATTAAAGCGGCGGGTTTCGGTATCGCAGACCGGGGTGTCCAGCGAGGGCACCGCGCTGATGATCCGCACCTTACCGCTTGAGCTGGCCAGGGTAACCGGGGCCATACCGTTGTCCACCACCCGAAAATCAGGGGCTTTATCCCCCACCTTGAGCCCAGCTCCCAGCAAGGTCATTGGGTTACCTTTGAAGGTGATAATACCGGTACGTTCCTGCATGACTGCCTCCTTGCGCCCTCGGCTTAGATTTATTTTACAGCATACGGCAGAGCGTCGTGATGTCAAGGCGGAGGGCATTTCTGCCGTTTTTTGACCACTATCAAACCGTTGCCGCAAAAGATACGCTACAGTGGTTGTCAACTACAGATCAACAAGGAAAAAGGAGTCTTCACCATGCCAAACCAAAACGAATCGCTGATCGGTCACGCCCTCACCATCAACGATCTGGCAGCCTATCAGCCGGGCTCGGTGGTCAGCCGCACCCTGATTGACAAGCAGATCGGCACCCTGACCCTGTTTGCCTTTGACCAGGGGCAGGGACTCTCGGAGCATACCGCCCCCTACGATGCCTTTGTACAGGTGCTTGACGGCACTGCGACGATCACCATTGACGGTGCGGCGCAGCAGGTGACCACCGGCCAGATGATTATCATGCCGGCCAACCGGCCCCACAGCCTGCGGGCTGATCTGCCATTCAAGATGCTGCTGGTGATGATCCGGGCCTAATTTTTTTGCATCACCCTGATTTCGCCGTTGTCCATGTCATACATCCAGCCATGGACCGAGAGCTTGCCATCCAGCATGGCCCGGCGCACAAAGGGGTACTCCAGCAAGTGCTCCAGCTGCAGGCGGACGTTCTCCTCCTCAATCAGCCGCCGCCGCTGGTCCTCGGAGACCTGCAGCCGCAGGGAACGCAGCTTCTCGTCCACCCGTTCCATGGCCTTGTAGGCGTTGTTCAGCCAGATCGGGATGTAGCGGTCATCAGCATCTTCGTGCATCAGGGCGTTGATACCGCCGCAGTTGTAATGACCGCAGATCACCACATCGGGAATCTTCAGGTGATTGATGGTGAACTCAAGCACCGCCGAAAGGTTCCAGTCGTTCGTGGCAACGATGTTACCCACGTTACGATGCACAAACACCTCACCCGGCCGGGTCTGGGTGATGGTGTTGACCGGAACCCGCGAATCGGAACAGCCGATCCAAAGCACCGTGGGCCGCTGCAGCTTCGAGAGCTCGGCGAAATAGTCCTTCTCTTTTGCAAAAACTTCGCTCACAAAGCGCTTGTTGCCATCCAGTAGTGTAGCAATCATGGCTGCACCTCCTGAGGATGAGGAGCTACTTAACCAGCTTGGAAAGTTTCTTGAACGGTTCGGTACCGGCCACCCGCAGCCACTGGAACAATACCGATTCGGTACAGGTAATCACCGCGCCGGCCTGGCGCATCTCCTCCAGGGCCGTATCCCAGTTTCGTCTTGAACGGCTCATCACCGCATCACGCACCACCTGCACCAGATAGCCGGCATCCAGCAGTTCCAGCACGGTCTGCAGCACACAGACATGGGTTTCCATGCCGGTGATCACAATCTGACGACGGCCGCTGGCCCGAAGTTGCTCCACAAAGTCCGTACAACCACAGCAACTAAAGGCCATCTTCTCGTGACGGGGGCTTGTCCCCAGCTTTTCAGCCAGCGCCGGCACGGTGGGCCCCAGACCTTTCAGATACTGCTCGGTCACCGCCACCGGTATCTGCAGTTCGGCAGCCGCCTCAAGCAACACATTCGTGTTGTCGGTCAGCTGGCGCAACACCTGCTCGTCCATCGCCTTGCAGAGCCGCTCCTGGACATCTATCACCACCAGCACCGACTGCTCTGCGGAAAGAAAAAAGCGTTCCCGAATGGTTGGCATGTCACATCCTCCTTGGTGTCCGTTAGGTTGTATAACCTTAGAGTTTGATGGATACCAGGTCAAGCAAACTTTGTTTTATTTTTCAGGAACAGCCTCTTGCACCAATACAAAGGGATTCACCACCAGCACCGCAAACTGCCGATTTGGTTGCTGTTCCCAGCCCTCAAACTGCTCGGCTGTCGGCTTGACGATCATTCGCGAGGCCAACCAGGACTTCACGCTGGCGGTATCGTCCACAGCAATCCGCTCCCCTACCTCAGCCAGCTCCAGCATCCCGTCCACGACAATCAGAACACCCCTCTGATAATGCGGCTTGAGCCACTCCCAGCGGGCCTGATCCACCTGAAGCGACAACTCTTCCCTGGTTACCTGCATACGTATCGGCTCCTCCCTCTGTATATCCATTTTGGAAATAAATGGCGCCCGGCGCGATATCTCCTTGAATGCTGCTCCATTTCTGCTTTAATTGTCCCGTATCGTCAAGTCCGCTCACAAGGAGTCTGGCCCATGTCGTTTTCCGGCGACCTTGAATACCTCTCCATCGTAGATGTCATACAGCTACTGCACACGACCCGCAAGACCGGAACGCTCAAGATCACCGGCCGCAAGGGTGAAATCTCACTGACCTTCAATGACGGTTACCTCAACGGTGCCAGCCATTATGACACCGGCACCCGCACCGGCACCATCCTGGTGGAAGCCAAGGTGATTGATCAGGCTGATCTGGACCGGGCTCTGGCGATCCAGGCCCAGGCCGGGGCTGACCGTCGCCCCTTGATTGCCACCCTGCTGGAAAATGGGCTGGTAAACAAGGATGACGCCTACCGCTGCCTGGAAACCCTGATCGAACTGACGATTGTTGAGATCCTGACCTGGAAGAAAGGCACCTTCAACTTGGAGGCCGATGCCGTACTGATTTGCGACGAGTTCCGCTTCTTCCCGGAAAAACTGGAAGAAAACCTGAACCTGCCCACTGAACATGTCCTGATGGATGCCCTGAGGATTTACGATGAGAAAAAACGCGACGGCCTGCTACCCGACGAAGAACTGGCCGAACAGGAGTCAGCGCCCTCCTCGTCCAGCGGGAGTGCCGGGAGTGATCTGACCATCTCGGCCGACGATCTGGGCCTGGGCGACGTCGACACCATCAAACGCAAACTGCCGGTCTTTCACGAACCGCTCAAGGAGCAGCCCCGCACTCAGCAGGCGACCAGCTTCGCAACCACACTCAAAGATGCCATGGGCCAGCTCAAACAGGTAACGACCCTGCCGGAAACAGCCATGATCCTGCTCAAAACCGTCGCGACCCTGTTCCCCCGCGCCTTGACCCTGGTGGTCTGGGAACAGGAACTGGTGGCAGAACGGGAGATCGGTATCAGGAACCCTGCGACAACAGTGCCGGGTCCGGTAATGGGGTTCAAACTGCCGCTGATTTCCGATTCGCTGCTACGTTTTGTACTTGACAAAGGCCACCTCTTCTACGGTAAATCCCTGGATCAGACCCTGGAGGAGCAGTTGTACGGAATAATCACTCCCCCGGCCCAACCGACCGTGCTCCTGCTGCCGCTAAAAGTGGGTAAACGCGTAGTGTCGATTACCTACGCCGACTTCGGCGACCAGCCGGTTGCCGAGGTGCCGATTGATCAACTGGCCAGCTGCGCCGAGTACGCCAGCCTGTCCATCGAAAGTGCGCTGTCAGGCGCTCAGCAGACAGCAAAAACGGCTTAACCGGGGGGACCACCCATGGATATGAACCTGTTTAACCAGATTCTGGGGATTGCTTTTGAAAAACGGGTCTCAGACCTGCATTTCGAGGTGGACAATCCGCCTTTTTTCAGAGCCCACGGCCAATTGCTCCGCTCCAAGCTGCCTGGGCTTACGGCACAGGACACCGAGTTCATCGCCCAAACCGTCCTTGAGCAAAGTAACCGTTCCCTGCCCCACGACCTGAAGGAGCTTGACGCAGCCTATTCTCTGCCCAACGGAGGGCGCTTCCGGGTCAGCATTTTCCGGCAACGCAGCACCATCGGCATTGTCATGCGGGTCATCCCGCCCTACATCGCAGCCTTCACCGAACTGAACCTGCCGCCGGTACTGAGTGAGATCTGTCAGTCGCCCAACGGCCTGGTGCTGGTGACCGGCCCCACCGGCAACGGCAAATCCACCACCCTGGCCTCGATGCTGCAGTTCATCAACTGTAGCGACAGCTTCAACATCATCACCATCGAAGACCCGATCGAGTTCTTGTTTGTCTCGGACAAGAGCTGCATCATCCAACGGGAGGTGGGGATTGACACCGGCAGTTTCAGCGCGGCCCTCAAGGCGGCCCTGCGGATGGACCCTGACGTGATCATGGTGGGCGAGATGCGGGACCTGGAGACCATTGACGCCTGCATCAAGGCTGCAGAGACCGGACACCTGGTTTTCTCGACCCTGCACACCCAGAGTGCCTCATCAACCATAAACCGTCTGGTGGGCCACTTCCCCCCCGACTCCCAGGAGGTGATCCGCCAACGCCTGGCCGACATCCTGGTGGCCACCGTCTCGCTGCGGCTGATCAACGACAAAACCGGCGAGAAGGTGCTGCCGGTGGTTGAGATCATGCGCACCACCACCACCATCCAGGCCTGTATCCGCGAGGGGCGCTTCGACGAAATCGAAAAGCATATCGAAAACGGTCGCACCCAGTACCAGATGCAAACCCTGGACCAGCATCTGGTGCAGCTGTGCCAGCAAGAGCTGATCACCTTCGAGCAGGCCAAGCGGATCACCCGCTCCATGGACCTGGAGCGCAAGCTTACCTTTGGGGAGTAACGGCTTGTATCCGTTCCAGAGCCTGCTCAAGGAGCGAACGAGGACAACCGAAGTTTAGCCTCACAAACCCTGGCGCCCCGAACTGCTCTGCTCTTGGCCATAGTGGACCTCGCAATGAGCACCGCAGCCGGATCGGTCTCGTACGGTTCATCATAGATGTCCAGCGGCGCGGCACTCTCCAGATAGCGAAAGCCGGCATGCTGGAAGAAATGGCGCCGGAAGGCGTAACGGGAGTCCCGGGTGGCCTCATTGCCGGTGGATATCCAGGAACCGCCCTTGATCAGGTTATGCCGGGTATCGAAGGTGGGGGTGGAAAAGTCATCGTACCAGGGATGGACCTCAAAACCATGAAACGGGTAGATCGGCGTCTCGGTCCATTGCCAGACATTGCCCACCACGTCGTAAAAATCCCCCTGCCTGAAACGATCCACCGGGCAGGAGGAACCCCAATATTCCAGATTGAGATTGCCCGGCGCCTGCTGCCAGCAGTCTTGATCCGGCAGTCGGCAGTGATCCCGCAAACGGTACCACTCATCCTCGCTGAGCAGCCGGATCGGCTGGCCGGTCAGCGCCGTTTTCCAGGCGCAGAACGCCTTGGCCTCCAGCTGATTCACCTCCACAGGCCAGTTCCAGGGCATGGCGATCTCCGAGGCCATGGTGCGCAAGCGCCAACCGTTGTCGTCTCTGCCCCAGAACAATGGATGCTCGGCCTGACGAAACTGGCGCCAGTTCCAGCCCTCCTCGCTCCACCACTGTGCATCCCGGTAGCCGCCGGCCTCAACAAAGGGCAAAAACTCACGGTTGGAAACCAGATAACGCGAGGCCGTGAAGCCCTCCACCACAGCCTGATGGCTACCATACTCGTTGTCCCAGCCGTAGAGCGGATGGTCTTTGGGCTTGCCCAGCTGCACCGTCCCTCCCGGCACCGGCAGCAATTGATTGGAGGGCGGTTCGCCCGCATCGCGGCAGATCTCCCAGAACGGCAACTGCACCACCTGATCAATCGGCAGCTGACGAATCAGCACCGATGAGGTCTCCAGATGGATCCGTTCATGCTCGATCCCCATCATGATCGCCCACCAGGGCGATTCCCAGCTGATCGGCAGACCAAGCGGCAGCGTGCGGATCAACGAGTCCAGCAGCGCCCGTACCTGATCGCGATAGGCCTTGACCGCCTGCACGGTGGGCCAGTCATAGTGACGCTCATCCAGATCATCCCAGGACATCTCATCCACACCCACCGCGAACATCGATTCATAGCCCGGATTGATCCGCTGCTCAATCACCCTGGCAATGATCAACTTGTTGATGAAGAAGCTAGCGGTGTGGCCGTAGTAGAAGATCAGAGGATGCCGCAGCCGGTCCGGTCGCAGGTAAAAGGCCGCATCATGCCGCAGGGTTGTGTAAAGCTGTTCATCGGTATCATAGGTGGCGTGAAAGTAGTCCCGGATCTCAGCACGTTTAGCCTCAGAATCACCCTCGTTCAGGTTGATGGTGCGCGTCTTCTTCAGGTCCATGCCAGCTACCTCCCCCACGAATGCCTGCTACGACCTGTGGGAAGTATACCCCGAATCTGCTGTCGGGCAACGTCCTGGTAAAATCAGTATCAGCCCGACGTATTATCAGGTATGATGTTTCAAATAACGGCGATAATGCCACAATTATCAGAAGGAAGGTTTTACCATGGCACAGGCACAAAAAGGCGATCGGGTACTGATTGACTACACCGGCATTCTGGAGGATGGCACCATTTTCGATTCAACCCTGGAAGGGGACTGTTGTGATGACGGCGAATGCAGCACCGACAGCTGCGAAGACGAAGGCTGCGGCTGTGGCGAGAGCGGTCCAATGGAACTGACCATCGGCGGCGATGAATTTTTTCCGCAGATTGAGGAGGCCCTGATCGGCATGTCACCCGGTGAGAAAAAGACCGTGGTGGTCCCGGCTGCCGAGGCATTCGGCGAATATGACGAGGCAAAGGTATTCACCGTGGCCCGTGCCGAGCTGCCGGAAGATATGCCGGTTGAGGTTGGTGAGGAACTGGTACTGAGCGGTGAGGATGACGATGAGGAGCTGGGGGTTACCGTGGTAGAGGCCACTGACGAAAACGTCACCTTTGATGCCAATCACCCCCTGGCCGGCGAGGACCTGACCTTCGAGATCACGCTCAACGACATTCTGCCTGCCTAGGCAACGATAAACGGCCGGGGGCGTCCCTCCGGCCGTTAAGCTTGCGCATGATACGCCCAACCTGAAAAAAATACTAGACTGTACAAAATGCTTTTCAGGGGTATAGTGAAATCAAGGGAGCGCGCCCGGTAACACTAACGACGCAACAAGAAAGGTGCTCAGTATCGAGGATGTTCAACCACAACCAAAGATGCAGTGCATGCCCGGTGGCAACTGAACCGGGAATCCCGTGAAACAGGGAAGAGACAGATAACAGAGGCCCGCGACTCGTCGCGGGCCTTTCACATGCTGTGAACATGCAGTGCTCACGCAGAGCATCCTCTCACCCCTCCCACTATTATGACCTCTCCTGCCACACTACACCGTTTACCCTGGCCAGCTGACACCCGGCCGCTGATGCTTGCACCGATGCAGGGGCTGACCAACCAGGCGATGCGCACCCTGTTTGCACGGAGGGTGCGGCCTGACACGCTCTTTACCGAGTTCATGCGGGTAGCGCCCGGCGAAACCCAAAAGCGTCTTTCCAGCGCTGACCGTCGGGTGATGGCGCCAACAGAGGAAGGTATTCCGCTGGTGGTACAACTGATCGGCCATGGCACCGAAGCACTGGTTTCCGCTGCCCGGATTGCTCAAGCTGCCGGGGCGATCCACATCAACCTGAACCTGGGCTGCCCCTATGGCCGGATGACCACCGGCCTGACCGGCGGCGGCATCCTGCGGCAACCGCAACTCCTGCAGGAACTGCTGCCTGCCTTGCGTAGCGCCATCAACGGCAGCTTCTCCATCAAACTGCGCGCAGGTTTTGATGACCCCCAGCAGATAGTTTCCCTGCTGCCACTGATTGAATCCGCCGGGGTTGATTTTCTGGTACTGCATCCCCGTACGGTGGCACAGGAATACCGAGGTCAAGCGGACCACGGAATTACCGCCCGGGTAGTCCGCGAAACAGGTCTGCCGGTGATTGCCAACGGTGACATCCGCACTGCCCAGGAGGGCTGCAGGGTATTGGAGCAGACCGGCGCAGCCGGACTGATGCTGGCCCGGGGCGCCATTGCCGACCCACTGCTGTTCCAGCGCATCAGGGGCCAGGCCGTAGCCGTGCCTGATCGCGCCGAACGGGCCGCCCTGCTGCGCCATTATCTGAGTGAACTACTCACTAGCTACCAGAACCTCTTTTGTGGCGAGCAACAGATCCTGGGTAAGGTCAAGACCGTGTTCGCCTGCATGGATGACCCTGACTTTGCACGACAGCGCAAGGCACTTATGAAAACCCGTACAATCCTGCGTTTTTCGGAACTGGTAGAGCAACTGGACTGACCGGCAACGTTGTCCCGACGGCCTGGCCAACAAATTCTGCTACAGAAATAATGGGGCATGGTTTGAGGTGAACAGCGGCGGATCACGGCGGACAATCGACGCTATGGCAGGGGGTCGGCTAAACTCATGAGACAAAAAACGTCGCACCCTGCCCCGCTCCCAACCGGAGGGATGCTTGAAAGACGTATACAGCTGCAGATCCCCTTCGTAGAACGGTGCCGTGGCATAGTCGGCCGCCTCGTCGCCACAGGCCGGCATGTTAAAGATCGCCAGATTGAGGAAGCTGATCCGGTCGGCGTGGCAGGCCACAAAATCAAGGGTACGCCGGGCAGCGGCCTCATCCTCGGCCGGTGTGCCGAACAGCAGGTAGCAGTAGACGCCGATCCCCACCGCCTGCAGGTTCTCCAGCACCCGGCTGGCCACCCCCAGTTCAATCCCCTTGCTGAGGCGATCCAACACCCCCTGATCGCCCGACTCCAGACCCAGCTTCAGCATCACGCAGCCTGACGCCCGCAGTGCCCGGCAGAACGCCAGATCAGCCAACTGTTCATCAAAACGCGCAAAGCCGTACCAGGTGGCGCCGGGAGGGTTCTCTGTCATTAGTCGCAGCAGGGCCGGGCTGATGGCGTTGTCCAAAAGGTGCAGCAGCCGCGGCCGGTGGCGGGCAACCAGCGTTTGCAGCTCGCTTAAGGCCTGTTGGGCCGGCAGCGGTTGGTAGCGATTGCCCTCGGCCCGCTCCGGACAGAAGGAACAGCGATTCCACCAGCAGCCAGCGGCCGTACTGTAGGGCAGGATCAGACCAGGACTGAAATAGTCCTGCAACGGAAGCCCACCATACTCCGGCAGGGCGCTGCAGGTCGGCTGCGTTGTTCCCAACAGCTCCAGCAACGCCCCCTCACCCGGCCCGCTGATCAAGTGATCCACCAACCCGGCGAAAGGATTCTGCCAATCAGGTCGCGCCAGCCAGGAGCCCACCAGGCCGCCCCCCAGCACGATCTTCAACTGTGGATACTGCTGCCGCAGCAGGCCGATCAGGCTAAACGTAGTCAGGGCCTGGCTTAAGTAGTTCAGCGAGATCCCCACGGTGGTAACGCCAGCCAGTAGCTGCGGCAGCCGTTGGCTGAAAAAAGGGAAGAGAGGGTTCTGTTGGGGGTGCTCGGCCGCCCAGAGCAGGTCACTGCTGCGCAGTGGTGAGCGTTCAGCGTGGCGGTAGTCGGCCAGCCCAGGAACCGTATCAGTTGCTGTGCCGGCCATGGCCAGCAGCCGGTTCAGGTCATTAACCGCCGTGGCATAACGGTCGGGGTTGGTATAGGTGGCAGCTTCCCGCAGGCCCTGCAGGTGCTTGTGCCTGCTGCGCCAGGCCCGCCGGGTCCAGGTGTCGTCAACGGTTGGCAGCTGTTCCAGCAGCCAGAGCTGCCCTTCCAGGTTGGCGTCCCACAGCCGACAGGGGATGTTGTTGGCCTGCAGCGCTCCGGCCAGGCGGGCAATACCGGCCGGCGGCTCGCAGGCCTTGGCGATGGGAGGAAAAATCAGCAGCATGGTTTCAGCACATTACCATCCCCTCAGCCAGGGCAAACTGTAGCAACTCCAGCGCGTCATCGGCCGGAATCCGTAGCTTGGCCGCCACCTGGCCACTGGGCTGTGTGCCATCCAACCGTTCCAACAAACGGTAGTAGGGCCTGATCAGCGATTCGGTGCAGACCTCGCCCTGGGCCGGATAGATGGCGGCCCAGGAGCCGGATTGTTTCAGGTGCTTGGCGATCCAGATCAGGTCAGGTTCGCCGCTCTCCAGAATATCCAGAATCTCGTAGTGAAACGGCAGCAGGGTTAAGGATGACGCCCGACGCAGCGGCAGCTTCAAAGGATCGAGCCGCAGCAGCTCGTCGTCGTCCGGCGGCTGGGGCGGCACCGCCATCAAGGCCACGCCGTAGGCGTAGTGGTAATCCACGCAGTCCAGAGCGGCCGGCAGCAGCTTCTGCAGCTTGCGCTCCGTGAACAGCGCTGTCAGAAACTGCCGCTGCAGTTGCCAGATGGCCCGATCCTCGAACTCGGCCTCGTCGCACTGGCGGCCCTGGCGGGCCAGCAGCCAATCGCCGAACCGCTCCAGCAGCTCCACCGGCTGGAGCTTGAGCCCCCGCGACACACCGTTGAACCAGGCCACCGCCTTGCCCCGGCTGTAGAGGATGTCGCTGGCCGCCCCCAACCGCCGGGCGGCCGCCATGTCGGCGGCCGGAAAACTGGGAGATTCCAGCAGGGTGTAGGGGGGCCCGGCCAGATGTTTCAAACCAATGGCAGCGGCCTTGTTGCCGAGTGCCGTGCCGGGCAGCACCGACAGGGGGAAGATATCCAGGTGATTGGGGTAGAGCGACAAGGCGAAGTTGAGCCCCTCGCGGAAGCGATCCAGGCTATCGCCGGGCAGGCCGTAGATCAGGTCAAAGCCGAAGGTGGCGCCGGAATCGTTCAACAGCATCACCTTGCGCCGGAAATCCTCACGATCAAACGTCCGCCCGACCCCGCCGGCCACATCAGGATCGGCGCTCTGCAGGCCGATCTGCAGGGAGCAGGTCAGTTCAGCGAACAGCTGGGCCTGCTCCTTGTCCAGCAGTTCGTGACGCACCTCGAAGTGGAAATGGACGCCGGGCGCCCGGTCGCGGATCAGCCGCAACAGGGCCTTGGCCCGCTGCTTGTCGGTGTTGAAGGTGGAATCCAGGGCAAACACCTGGGCCGCGCCCCGCGCCACCAGATAGTCCAGCTCGGCCTCAAGCCGCTCCAGCGGGTAGCGCCGCACCTTGCGGTCACCCATGCCGTCGTAGCAGAACTCGCAGGCGTAGGGGCAGCCCCGCGAGAGCTGCCAGACCATACCGTTACTGATGTGGTCATCCAACAGCCCAGCCAGGCAGGGCGAGGGGAGTATGGCCAGATCTTCGACCTTGGGGCGGGGCACCAGCTGCAACCCACCCTCCACCAGCCGGGCCGTGCCGGGCAGCCCTGCCAGGGGCTGGTTATCCGCAAGACGGTCCAGCAACTCCCCCATGGTCAGCTCCCCTTCCCCCACGACCAGCAGGTCGAAGGGCGCCTGTTGCAGCAGCCCGGCCGGGTCGGCGGTGGCCTCGGGACCGCCTCCGATCAGCAGCAGCTGCGGACACTGCTGCCGCAGGCGGCTGACCAGGGTGCAGCAATCAGCGCGGTTCCAGAGATAGACCGGAAAACCGACGACATCGGGTGCCACAGCTACGACCTCCCGGCTGATCTGCTCCAACGGGGTGCCGGAAAAATGCTCGGCGCAGGTCACCGTAAAGGTCTGCTTCGGATCAGGGCGGCCATCAAGATAGGCCTTCAGGAAAGCAGCGGCCAGTGGCACGGCCTGAGCCGACGGCATGGCGTGAATGGTTACCAGATGGAGATGCATGATAATCCTGTAGCGCAGATGGAGTATGACTTAAAAAAAGCCCGGACAGCGCCGGGCTTTCAAGGTTTCAGACAGTACACAGACAGACTGCTTACTTTGTGGTGCGGCCCTTGCGGCCGACCTGCAGTTTGCCGTGATGGGTGATCACATGCAGATTGTGGTTGGTGGCCCGGCGGATCATCTGGTCATGTTTGTTCAGCATCGGCATGACCGTGCGGCGGGTCATCTTCGGCGGAAGCACCATGGTTTTCATAACCGCCACCTCCCTTCACCGATCTCATTATGTAATTACTATACCACTAATTACACCCCGCGTGACCAACAAATACACCTGGGCGGCCGTTCTCACTGATTGCAGAAAAAACCCAGTTGACGTATGCTGCTGCGACCATTTTACCGGGAGTACCATGCACAATATGAGTTTCCTCTATGCGCTTGATCTGCTGGGCACGGCCGCCTTTGCCGCCTCCGGCGCCCTGGCCGGCATCCGCCGCGAGATGGACATCTTCGGAGTGCTGATGCTGGGGCTGGTGACTGCCACCGGCGGCGGCACTCTGCGTGATCTGCTGCTGGGAGACACGCCCCCCTTCATCTTCAATGACGAGACCTACCTGTACCTGTCGGTGGCGGTCTCGTTAGCGGTCTTCATCCTGCATCGCCAGCTGGAGTTTCTCAGACATCCACTGACCTACTTCGATGCCGTAGGCCTGGGTACCTTCGTGGTGATCGGCACCGGCAAGGCCCTGGCCTTCAAGCTGGGCTTTTTCGGCGCCGTGATGATGGGGGTGATCACCGCAACGGCCGGCGGCATGATCCGCGACCTGCTCTCCAACCGGGTCCCCCTGGTGCTCCAGAAGGAGGTCTACGCCTCGGCCTGCCTGGCCGGTGGCGCACTGCTGTATCTGCTGCATCAGTACACCAGCCTGCCCCACCCATGGGCACTGCTGGCCTCCGCCTCCGCGGTCATCATCCTGCGCCTGCTGGCTGTTCAGTACAACTGGTCCCTGCCCCGCGCCGAAGCAATCACAACTCACGATTGAGATAACCAGTAGCCCCTACAAAGGAGATTTTTCATGAGCAACTGTTACTGTGGGAGCGGTGCAGACTTTAGCGCCTGCTGCCAACCGATCATCACCGGAAAACGTCCTGCCGAAACCGCCGAGCAACTGATGCGGGCCCGTTATGCAGCCTACGTTACGACAGCCATGGAGTTCGTCTTTGAAAGCACCCATCCCGACCATCGCCAAGGCTACGACCACGAAGGCACCAAGGCCTGGGCGGAAAATTCCGAATGGTTAGGCCTTGAAATCCTAGGCACCAGCAAGGGTGGCCCGGACGACACCACCGGTGAGGTGGAATTTATCGCCCGCTTCAAGGAAAAAGGCGACACACCGCGTGAACATCGTGAAAACGGCCAGTTCAAAAAGGAAAAAGGTTGCTGGTACTTTACCGAAGGGGTGATGCTGAAGCCCAGACCGCTCGTCTCCAGCAAGGTGGGCCGCAACGATCCCTGCACCTGTGGCAGCGGACTCAAGTACAAAAAATGCTGCGGGAAATGACCGTCGATTCCAGCGCAACAGGGCGGCCGATGGTGGCCCTGTTGTGCAAGGTCACAAACAGTCAGGCCCTTCGCCACTGTTCCCCATAACGGTTGTAGCTGACCTTAGGGTACTCCAGCTTATCGGCAGTCAACGGATGACGCTTCTCGCCCGGATGGCCGATGCCGATGATCGACACCACCCGCATCTGCTCTGGCAAGCCCAGCACCTGTTGGACAAACTGTTCAGCGGTGGCCTGCTGGTCATGCTGACGCTTGCGAATCTGGGCCCAGCAGCTACCCAACCCCAGCGACTGGGCAGTCATCTGCAGCAGGATCGCCGCAATCGAGCAGTCCTCCACCCAGACATCCGAGCGGCTCTCATCGGCGCAGATCACCACCGCCAAGGCGGCCCCTCGCAGAAACTCGGAACCATGCTGTTTAGCAGTGGCCAACTGTTCCAGCAGCGCCCGATCGTCCACCAGGACGAACTGCCAGGGGTTGCGGTTACGAGAGGATGGCGCCCGTAGCAGCGCCTCCACCAGCAGCTTGACGGTGTGCGGTTCCAGCGGTTGGTCGGTAAAACTGCGGATACTGCGACGCTTACGAAGCAGATCGAGCACGAGCCACCTCCTGTTTATGCATGTCAGTGTAAGTCGTTCAACCAACCCCATCTGATGCCGACGCCACTGCCTACCAAACTACTGACAGTGCACGTTAATACGCCCATTAATATATTCAATTTATTGAAATAACAGCAAATAAAATTTGACTTGCGTCAAAAAATCCCGTAAATACCAATCACACAAAAGACCAATGCGATCCTGTTTATCTACTACGGAGCAACAATCTCCGATTACACCACGAAAGGCAGGGCATGATGATGAAGAAATGGTATGGTCTCGCAGCGGCAGTTGGCATGGTACTCATGGGTGCGGTACAGACGGTTCAGGCGGCCGACGACTACCAAACATTCGGCATCCGGTTCAGGGCGGTGTACGTCATGCCCGACGAATCCTTTGACAGTCGCCTGAACAGTTTATCTCCCGAGCTCAGCAGCAACATCATCCCCGAACTGGACCTCGAATATTTCTTCACAAAAAATTTCTCCTCCGAGCTGATCCTGGGGGTTACCAAGCTCAACATCAAACTGAGCAACCAGACCGCCGGCTCCACCTACAGCCTGCCCCCCACACTGACCCTCAAATATCACCCGCTGGCGGGCAACACGATCAGCCCCTACATCGGCTTCGGCATGAACGTGATGGTCCCCTTTGATTCAAAACTCAACGGAGTAAGCGATTTCAAGATCGATCCCTGTGTCGGTTGGGCAGCCCAGGCTGGTACCGATATCAAGGTTACCGATAACATCTACTTCAACCTTGACTACAAGTACCTCAACGCCGATACCAAGGCCCGCATCGCCGGCGTCAAGTACAAGCTCGATCTGAACCCGCACCTGTTCGGCATCGGTGTCGGCTACCGCTTCTAAGCGTCGTTGACCAGCAACGGCTTCTCCTCTGTGATTGCCAAAGGGTGGACTGCACCCTTTGGCCTTTTTTCACCTGTCACACCACGCAGCGGCTTCAGGCAGGCCAGAAAACGTTCCTCAAGCCGATCCGCAGTTGCGTGATTGCCGATGCTGCGCAGTATCTCGATCACGCATTCAGCAGTACACAGACCCAATTCCTTCTGGTTCTTCCTGAGATTGTAACGCGACTTACTGCTGGGTTGCAGACTTACCCGCCGTACCTGCTGCAGGTACGGGCTGCGCTGGTGAATCTTGCGGGCCTCATGCCAGGTGCCGTCGATGATGATAATCTGCCTGATACCGGCCAGATCACTGCCTGCCGCATCAGCGCCACCGGGATAAAGCAACGCAACCCCGCCGGCTGTGATCTCCTCCAGCAGCCGGGCAGGCGGCGTAATTCGTTCCCAACGGATCTGTTCGGCCGCCTCACCTAACACCTCCAGCACCAAACGACCGGTGTTAGACGGTTTCGGCAGTTCCTTGAAGTGCGTCAGCAGGGTAATCTTCAACGGATCAGACGCCGGCGCATACCGAGAACGGCCAATGGGAAAAGCACCACACACCAGACCAGCAGGTAAAGCACCGCAACTAACGCAGCAACGGTGATCTGCCCCAGGGCCAGACTGCGACAAAGCTCAACCAGGTGGGTCAACGGCAAGACCTGAGCAAGCAGTTGCGCCCAAACAGGTAGATTTGCAACCGGGAAGAAGGTGCCAGAGAACAGGAACATCGGCGTAATAAACAGGAAGATCGGCAGGTTGAAGGTCTCAATGGTCGGGACGATGGCGGTACAGACCATGCCGGCGCAGGCAAAGGCCAGACCACCGAGGAAGGCCGCCGGTATCAACAGCAGCGCATGGGGATAGTGCAGCAGACCGAACAGGGTAATCACCAGCATCATCAGCATAGTGCCAATCACCGCCTTGGTGGCCCCCCAGAGGATCTCGCCGGTGATCACCTCATCCAGCGTCAACGGCGTGGCCAGCATGGCGTCAAAGGTCTTCTGGTAATACATCCGCACAAAGGACGAGTACGTATTCTCGAAGAAGGCGCCCTGCATAATCGTGATGGCGATCACTCCCGGAGCGATAAAGGCAGTGTACTCAACGGCGGCGCCGTCATAGGCCAGCGTCCCCACCATCCCCCCCAGTCCGACGCCAAAAGCGGTCAGGTATAACAGCGGCTCGGTCAACGGCGGCACAAACGATATCTTCCAGGTTTTGCGGTAGACAAGCAGGTTGCGCTGCCAGACCCGCATCAGGCGACGGCTCAGATTCAAAACAATCATTCACGCAACTCCCGTCCGGTCAGACGTAGAAAAACATCCTCCAGGGTGGCCGGCCGCAACATGCAACCCTCGTGGCAGTGCTCGGCAAGCAGTTCGCGGTAGAGCGACTCGCCATCACCGCTGTAAATCACCAGACGCGGACCCAAATCCTCATAGTCCAAAGCTCGTTCCTGTACCAAACGGCGCAGATCGTCACAGGCGGCAACCACCTCTATCACGCTCTCGCCGACATGCTGCCGAATCAGGTCACGAGGTGCACCCTCCACCAGAATCCTGCCCTGGTCCATAATCACCAGACGGTCGCAGAGCCGTTGGGCCTCGTCCATGTAATGGGTGGTCAACAAGGTGGTCAGCCCACGCCCCTTCAACTCATCAAGGCGGCTCCAGAGCTGGTGGCGTGACTGCGGGTCCAGGCCGGTGGTCGGCTCATCGAGGATCAGAAGTTGCGGTTCGTTGATCAACGCCCGCGCCAGCACCAGACGCCGCATCAGACCACCGGAAAGATCGCGCACACCGGCCTGTTCACGGCCTTCCAGGGCGGTAAACCGGAGCAACGACGCCACCCGCTCATGCACCACGGCGGCCGGCAGATTGAAGTAGGCGGCAAACACCTCCAGATTTTCACGTACCGTCAGATCTGGGTCCAGATTGTTTTCCTGCTGGCAAATCCCGATTCGGCCCTTCAGCAGACGCCAGGCGCCGTCACAAGGTGTGCCGAACAGACGCAGGCTGCCACTGTCCCGCGGTGTGAAGCCATACAACATACGGATCGTGGTGGTCTTGCCGGCGCCGTTGGGGCCCAGCAGGCCAAAACATTCACCTGACTGCACGGCAAAAGTGATACCGTCGACCGCAACAAAAGCGCCATAGGACTTGCGCAGGTTATCTACTTCAATTACCGCTGGCACGCTATTCCTTTCCGGCAGCCCGCTGCTTCAGCTTTGATAGTGTTGGGCAGTATATACCGCGCAGATGCCCAAAAGCAAACCGTGTATACTGCCACCCAGGATCGGCGCTGCTTACTCAAGCATTCCACTCCGGCACGTTTTCTGCTATACTCGCGGCGATTCACGCACCTTACCAAAAAAGGCAGCTCTCCATGGCCAGATGCTCAAACTGCCAGGCCCCACTCGATGCCGGCACCCTGGTGTGCGCCTACTGCGGCAACCGGACCGACATTGACCTGAGGGGGATCCACCACTACACCACCCACGACACCGACAGCCCTCGTATCTGCCCGCGCTGCGACGTGACGTTGAAGACCATCAACCTGACACAGCAGGGCCGTTTCCTGATCGAACGTTGCGAAACCTGCTTCGGACTGTTCTTTGATCCTGGTGAACTGGAGGCCTTGCTGGAGGCTACGGTTAAAAATGTGTTTGAGATAGACCGGGTGCGGCTGAACGCCATCTCGACTGATCGCCAAGCTGATCAGCATCCGGTAACCTACCTCAAGTGCCCGACCTGCTCGCAACTGATGCATCGCGTGAACTTCGGCGCAAAAAGCGGCGTAGTGGTAGACCGTTGCAGAGAACATGGTGTCTGGCTGGACGGGGGTGAGCTGCGCCAGCTGTTCGAGTGGATGAAACTGGGAGGCCTGCTTCTTGAGCAGGAGCGCCAGGAGCAACAACGCAAGGAAGCGGAGAAACGGGAGCAGGAACAGCGTCAGAAGTTGCAAGGCTACTCGGATGCCCCCACCAGATTCGACCGCTATGGTGATCCGCTCCGCCAGTCTGACCCCGACCTGTTCGAGATCATCACCAAGGCGATCCGGATCTTCTTCTGAGGCCCTGCCTCACCAACCATGACCATCCATTGCAGAAATGGAGGCTCATACATGATATTTTTTAGACACCCTCACTCATTTAATTGCTTGACTTCATCATCACAAAACTGTAGCGTCATCTAAAGTTCGATAATCGTCGAACAAAAAACAACAGAGAAGTATCAGGAGCAAGAAAAGACATGGTAAACGGAACGGTGAAATGGTTTAACGACAGCAAGGGTTTTGGTTTTCTTGAGCAAGAGAATGGCGAAGACGTATTTTGCCA
Organism: Geobacter sp. UBA5730; assembly: GCA_002419465.1. Taxonomy (GTDB): domain Bacteria; phylum Desulfobacterota; class Desulfuromonadia; order Geobacterales; family Pseudopelobacteraceae; genus Trichlorobacter. The sequence continues at coordinate 184,198 of DIGE01000014.1, forward strand.
CTTCTCCGCCATCACGGGCGACGGATTCAAGTCCCTTGCTGAAGGCGATAGGGTAACGTTTGAAGTAACCAAGGGCCCCAAAGGCCTGCAGGCTGCAAACGTAACAAGGATTTAATTTGTTGCTTCCGCAACACCCTAAAGCCCCGGGCATCCCCCGGGGCTTTATTGTTTTCAGACATCAGATTGGCGTCAATACCTGACCCAAGCACCAAAAAATGAGCGACAGCTCCCCAGCTGACGCATTTTTTGTTTATGCTTGACCGATACCACAACCAGTCACTGTTTCATCAGGAGTAATGCGATGGCAAAACCCAACTTCCAATTTCAAAAACGACAAAAAGAGTTGGAGCGCAAGAAGAAAAACGACGAGAAGCTGCAACGTAAGCTCGCCAAGAACAGTGCCCCCTCAGACGAACCCCTCGAAGAATCCTCTGACGATGAAGAGTCCGAGAGAGAGACCGCAGAATAGTCCACACACCGGACGGACGATTAATTTCCGTACGGCCATGTAAACTGTTTACATAACTGCGCACTTGTGGCATTTCCAGGAAACAGATCCCCAGCAGCAGTCATCGGGGGAGTTCAGTCTCTCCCATCAGATAGCGATCACACTCCCGGGCAGCGCCACGCCCTTCGTGAAACGCCCAGACAACCAGGCTTTGGCCACGACGGCAGTCACCGGCGGCAAAGACGCCGGGGATGCTGGTGGCGTACTGACCGTACTCGGCCATGATGTTGCTGCGCGAATCCCGCTCAACCCCCAAAGCCTCCAACAACGGTTGCTCCGGCCCCAGGAAACCCATAGCCAGCAGCACCAGTCCTGCCGGACGGACCTGTTCAGTACCGGCCACCGGGGTCGGCACAAACTGTCCCTTGTCGTTCTTGCCCCAGGAAACCTGCACGGTATGGACAGCGGTCAGATTACCGGCGGCATCGCCTTCAAACCTGGTGGCAGTCGTCAGGTAGGTACGCGGGTCTGCGCCGTATTGGGCCGCGGCCTCTTCCTGACCGTAATCCACCTTATGGGTCTTGGGCCATTCCGGCCAGGGATTGTCTGGGGCACGCTGTTCAGGAGATTGCGGCATGATCTCCAGCTGGGTCACAGTTCTGCATCCATGACGCAGTGAGGTTGCCACACAATCGGTACCGGTATCGCCCCCGCCGATGATGATCACATCCTGATCCTTGGCGGAAATAAAGTCAGCACCTGCCTGTAGCACAGCCTTGGTGTTGGCGGTCAGGAAGTCCATGGCAAAATGGATACCCGAAAGCCCACGGCCTTCTATCGGCAAATCCCGCGGCTGGGTGGCACCCGTGGCCAGCACCACGGCATCAAATTCGCTCCGCAATTTTGCTACCGGGTACTCCGTGCCACCGATTGCGGTGTTACAGACAAAGCTGATCCCCTCCTGCTCCAGCAGCTTGATCCGGCGCAGCACAACGTCCCGCTTGTCCAGCTTCATGTTGGGGATGCCGTACATCAGCAGGCCGCCCGGCAGGTCGGCACGTTCATACACCGTCACCGTATGACCGGCCTTATTCAGCTGGGCCGCAGCAGACAGGCCGGCAGGGCCGGAACCGACCACCGCAACCTTCTTGCCGGTACGAGACACGGGCGGATTGGGAACGATCCAGCCTTCCTGCCATCCGCGTTCTACAATGCTGACCTCGATATTCTTGATCGTGACCGGTGGGTCGTTGATCCCGAGGGTGCAGGAGCCCTCACAGGGGGCCGGGCAGACCCGGCCGGTGAACTCCGGAAAATTGTTGGTACGATGCAGACGGTCCAGCGCCTGATGCCAGAGTCCGCGGTAGATCAGGTCATTCCATTCGGGAATCAGGTTATTGATCGGGCAGCCGCTGGCCATGCCAGAGAGCAGCGTGCCAGTATGGCAAAAAGGGATGCCGCAGTCCATGCAACGGGCGCCCTGAATGCGCAGCTTCTCCTCGGTCAAATGCAGATGAAACTCGTTCCAATCCTTGATACGCGCTAACGGTTCGCGGTCTGCCGGAATCTCGCGGCAGTACTCCATAAATCCGGTCGGTTTTCCCATGGTCGTTGTCCTATATAATTCGTGATTCTTTCAACTCAACATAGCCACAGCCAATTTCAAATCAAGGATGCGTTCAAGACGGCGAAGAGCCAGCGGCCAGCCAACGTAAAAAGGACCTTACGTTGGGCTTGGGGGCATCAGGCTGCCTCACGGGTATTCTCCTCAAACGCGGCAGCCAGCGCCTCATCTCCGCTCAAACCTGCCTCCTTTGCCCGTTCCAGCGACTGCAGCACCCGCTTGTAGTCCATCGGCATTACCTTGACGAACCGTTTGGAATGTTCATTCCAGTTAAGCAGAATGATCGCTGCCCGGGCACTTCCGGTAACCGCCTCATGCTTCTCGATCATCGCCTTCAGGGTTGCCTTGTCCTGTTCATCAAGGGGTTCCAAAGCAACCGTCTCGGTGTTACAGCAGCCGGTGAATTCATCCCTGTCATCGAAAACATAGGCCACCCCGCCACTCATGCCGGCGGCAAAGTTACGCCCGGTGTGGCCGAGCACAACCACCGTCCCTCCGGTCATATATTCACACCCGTGGTCACCAACCCCCTCAACCACGGCATCGGCACCGGAGTTGCGCACACAGAACCGTTCACCGGCTATACCGCGAATATAGGCGCTACCACTGGTGGCGCCATACAGTGCAACGTTGCCGGCAATAATATTCTCTTCAGCCCTGAAGGTAGTGCCCTCAGGGGGGTAGACCACGATCGAGCCACCGGAAAGTCCCTTGCCCAGATAATCGTTGGCATCACCGGACAGCTCCAGGGTCATGCCTTGGGGGATAAACGCGCCAAAGCTCTGACCTGCCGAGCCGTTGAATTTCAGCCTGACCGTTCCCTCCGGCAGACCTGCCGCTCCATGATGCAGGGTAATCTCGTTACCAACAATGGTGCCTGCAACCCGGTCAATGTTGGTAATCGGCAGCTCGGCAGACACTGGCTGGCCTTTTTCAATGGCTGGCTTACAGATCTCCAGCAGCTTGGACAGGTCGAGGCATCTTTCCAGACCATGATCCTGCAGCTCGTTACAATAGCTGACGGCGTCGATCCCCATGTCGGGGGAGTAGAGGATGTTGCTGAAATCAAGTCCCTGCGCCTTCCAGTGTCCGACCGCTTTCTTCGGCTCCAGCACATTGGCGCGGCCAACCATCTCGTTAAAGCTGCGGAAGCCGAGTTGGGCCATCAGCTCCCTGACTTCCTGGGCCACGAAGCGCATAAAGTTGACCACATACTCCGGCTTGCCGGCAAATCTTGCTCGCAAGGCCGGATCCTGTGTAGCCACCCCGGCGGGACAGGTATTACTGTGGCAGACCCGCATCATCACGCACCCCAGAGTGACCAGCGGGGCGGTGGCGAAACCAAACTCCTCGGCTCCCAGCAGGGCGCCAATCACCACATCACGGCCGGTTTTCAGCTGGCCGTCCACCTCAACCACAATCCGGCTGCGCAACTTGTTCAGCATCAGGGTCTGGTGAGTCTCTGCCAGCCCCAGTTCCCAGGGCAATCCGGCATGTTTGATACTGGAGAGCGGCGACGCGCCGGTACCGCCGTCGTAACCGCTGACCAGCACCACATCTGCGTGCGCCTTGGCAACCCCGGCGGCCACCGTGCCGACCCCCACTTCAGAGACCAGCTTGACGCTGATCCGGGCCCGGCGGTTGGCGTTCTTCAGGTCATGGATCAACTCCGCCAGATCCTCAATGGAGTAGATGTCATGGTGCGGCGGCGGCGATACCAGGCCGACGCCGGGGGTGGTATGACGGGTCTTGGCCACCCAGGGGTACACCTTGTGGCCCGGCAACTCGCCCCCCTCGCCCGGCTTGGCGCCCTGGGCCATCTTGATCTGGATCTCGCCAGCATTGCTCAGGTAGTGGCTGGTAACCCCGAAACGACCGGAGGCCACCTGCTTGATAACGCTGTTCTTGGAGTCCCCCTGTTCGTTGGTCCAGGTGAAGCGTTCCGGGTCCTCGCCACCCTCGCCGGTATTGGAACGCCCTCCGATCCGGTTCATGGCGATGGCCAGCGCCTCGTGGGCCTCCTGGCTGATGGAACCGTAGGACATGGCGCCAGTCTTGAAGCGCTTCATGATCTCTTCCACCGGCTCAACCTCTTCGATCGCTACCGGCACCTGCTGCTTGAAATCCAGCAGGCCACGCAGGGTATAGTGACGTTCGCTCTGCTCGTCGATCAGCTTTGAGAAGACCTTGAACTCCTGATAGTCGTTGGTGCGGGTCGCCTTCTGCAACGAGGTGATGGTGAGCGGATTAAAGAGATGCTCTTCCCCGTCCTTGCGCCATTGGTACTGGCCGCCCGGATCAAGGGTCGGGTCTGCAGCCACCCGCTTCGGATAGGCCTTGGCATGTCGCGACAGCAGCTCCCTGGCGATGCCGTTCAGATCAGTGCCGCCGATCCGGGAGGGGGTCCAGGTAAAGTACTTGTCGATTACCGACTGATGCAGGCCAACCGCCTCAAAAATCTGCGCGCCGCGGTAACTCGGTATGGTGGAGATCCCCATCTTGGCCATGGTCTTGACAACCCCTTTGACGGTTGCCTTGATGAAGTTCTTGACCGCTGTCTTGTGATCGACGCCGGGCAGCATTCCCTGCTGGATCAGATCATCCATCGACTCAAAGGCCAGATAAGGGTTGATGGCGGTGCAGCCATACCCCAACAGCACGGCGAAATGGTGCACCTCACGAGGCTCGCCCGATTCAAGCACCAGCGAGACGTGGGTGCGGGTGGCGGTGCGGATCAGGTGATGATGCAGGCCAGCCACCGCCAGCAACGCAGGAAGGGCGGCATACTCCTCGTTCACCCCGCGGTCAGAGAGAAATAGCACGGTGGTGCCGGCCTCAATGAAGCGGACCGCAGCATTGCACATGCTCTCCATGGCTCGCTCCATCCCCTCGGCACCATCAGCGGCCTTGAACAACAGGGACAGCGTCGTCGTTTTGAAACCTGGTTGATCCAGGTGACGCAGCGTTTCAAATTCCTCGTTAGTGAGAATTGGTTGTTCCAGTCGGATCACCCGGGCGCTGCTACCGCTCGCCTTGAGCAAGTTTGACTCGGAGCCGATCCGGGTTACGGTTGAGGTGACGATCTCCTCGCGGATCGGGTCGATCGGCGGATTGGTCACCTGGGCAAAGAGCTGTTTAAAGTAGTTATAAAGCAACTGAGGCTGGTCGGAAAGCACCGCCAGCGGCGTGTCGGTCCCCATCGAGCCCAACGGCTGAACGCCATCTCGGGCCATGGGGCCCAGGATCACCTGCTGATCTTCGTAGGTATAGCCAAAGGCCTGCTGCCGCTGCAACAGGCTTGCCGGATCGGACGATTTCTGCTTGGGTGCCTTTGGCAGATCCTTCAGCAACAACTGATTGGTCTTGACCCAATCGCCGTACGGCTTGGCTGCAGCCAACTCCCTTTTGATCTCCTCGTCAGGCACAATCCGTCCCTGCTCCGTGTCAATCAGGAACATCTTACCCGGTTGCAAGCGCCCCTTTTCAAGTACATTCTCCGGCTTAATCGGCAGTACGCCTGCCTCTGAGGCCAAGATCACCCGATCATCACGGGTGATGTAGTAACGGCAGGGGCGCAGACCGTTTCGGTCAAGCACCGCGCCGATCAGCCGGCCATCGGTGAAGGAGATGGCCGCAGGCCCGTCCCACGGCTCCATCAGACAAGCATGGTACTCGTAAAAGGCCCGTTTATCCTTGTTCATGGTCTCGTGATTTTCCCATGGTTCCGGCACCATCATCATGATTGCATGGGGAAGCGAACGACCAGCCATCACCAGCAGTTCCAGGCAATTGTCGAACATACCCGAGTCGGAACCGTTGGTGTTGATGACCGGCAATGCCTTTTTGATGTCATCACCAAACAGCTCGCTGTTGAACATCGACTGCCGGGCATACATCCAGTTGACGTTGCCCCGCAAGGTGTTGATCTCGCCGTTATGAGCCATCAGGTGGTAGGGATGGGCCCGCTCCCAGCTGGGGAAGGTGTTGGTGGAAAAACGGGAGTGTACCAACGCCAGAGCCGAGACCATTTCAGGGTCACGCAGGTCGGCATAATACTGGTCAACCTGTACCGGCATCAACATCCCCTTGTAGATAATGGTGCGGGTGGAGATGCTGGCGACGTACCAGAAATTATCAACCTCGATGTCACGGATTTCGTGGATGGCACGTTGATTGACGATGTACAGCTTGCGATTGAAGGCCGCCTCGTCGATGGTGGCATCGACAGGCTTCAGGAACAGCTGGCGCACCATCGGCTCACCGGCCTTGGCAGTGTCACCCAACGATGAGTTGTCGGTCGGCACATCGCGCCAACCAATGATCTGCACCTGTTCTTCTTGCAGGATTCGCTCAAGCACGTGACGGGCGCTGTTGCGCTCGGGCGCCACGGGTGAGGTAAACACCATGGCGACACCGTAGCGCCCGAATTCCGGCAGCTCTATCCCCAACGGCCCGCAAACCTTGCGCAGAAAACGATCCGGCATCTGGATCAGAATCCCGGCACCGTCGCCGGTGTTATGTTCACACCCCACCGCACCACGATGGTCGAGGTTGGCCAGGATAGTCAGGGCCTGCTCAACAATCTCATGGGATTTTTTGCCCTTGATGTTTGCCACAAAACCGACACCACAGGCATCGTGCTCGAACTGGGGATCGTACAACCCTTGTTTTTCAGGTACTCCGATAGTTTTCATAGTGCAACCCTTGTGAAGAGTATGTTCCTGCCAACCGCGACTGAAGCAGACTCAGATTTGCAAACGGTGAGCCAAACAGGGCAGAACAAAGGCAGCCAGCCTGGCCATCACACCTAACATTCCGCATCTACAGCCTTTTTTTAAGCATCAAGGATGTTGAGCCAGCACCTTGCCGGCATTTTCCCGTAGCAGACACCACCCACGGGGCGATATTGAGTTGACAACATACTCATGTTTTACACACAGCGCAACTCAGCAGGCCGCTGCCCGCTACTCAACACTTCTCTTTACTTAGACAAGCACTGCCCGGCCTCACAACAGTTCCAGTGGCGGCTCATCCAACGCAGCCAGCTGCTCACGCAGCTCCAGGATATGTTCGCCCCAGTAGTGCACAGTGTTGAACCAAGGGAAGGCAATCGGAAAGGCCGGATCATCCCAACGCCGGGCCAGCCAAGCGCTGTAATGCAGCATACGCAAGGCACGCAGCGCCTCAATCAGCCGCAGCTCAGCCGGATCGAAGCCGCAGAATTCACGGTAGCCTTCCAGCAACGCATCCAACTGGGCAACCTTGCGCTGGCGCTCACCGGACAACATCATCCAGATATCCTGCACAGCCGGTGCCATGCGCGCATCGTCGAAATCAACAACATGCGGTGCATGATCACGCCAGAGAATGTTGCCGCTGTGGCAGTCGCCATGCACCCGAATCAGACGGATCGGCCCGGCTGATGCCAGCACCCCCTCAACCGCTTCCAGCAGCTGGCCGGTCAACGCGGTATAGCTCTCGCGATATGCCGCAGGAATAAAATTTTCGCTGATAAGGGCCACACTTTCGTGACCGAAACTGAGGCTGTCCAGGGTTGGCCGACACCGGAACGGCCTGACCGCTCCAATGCAATGCATGCGGCCCAACATCCGCCCAAGGATCAGCAGATTGTCCAGGTTGTCAAATTCAGGGGCATGGCCGCCCTGTTGCGGATAAAGGGCAAATTTGAAGTTATCATAATGGAACAGGCTTTCACCGTCAGCATTGCGCCAGGGGGCCACCACCGGCAATTCTTGGTCGGCCAGTTCGCTGCTGAAATCATGCTCCTCAATAATCTGCTGATCTGACCAGCGGCCAGGGCGGTAAAACTTGGCAATCAGCGGCTTGGCATCCTCGATGCCGACCTGATAAACACGGTTTTCATAACTGTTCAACGCAAGAATCCGGCAATCACAGTGAAAACCCTGTGTTTCGACGGCATCCATGACGAAGTCAGGGGTAAGCCTATGAAAAGGATGTTTATTCGCCGTCATGGTGCTCTTCCTGTTGAACTCGGGAGTATTGTTCCACTGGCCATCATGCTGCGTCAGTATACTATCCTGAAAGCCCCATTGCTCAGCCTATGTTCCCACCTTGAAAAAACGCCCCTTAATCCCGCTTGCCGCCCAAAACGGATCAACACCTGATCGCGCTCCCGCTGCTCCAGATCACCAGCGCCTGTATTTAGAATACTGAAACATCCAGGTGCGTCAGCAAGCCGATGCCAAAGGCAGCGGTCTTGACACTGCCGGTCTTGGCCTTGGCGATTACGTCCTTGCCGGCCAGGATAGCGGGCAAGGCATGAAGCTGCACCGGCGTCATCCCGGCATAGCCGAGCGAGGCCAGGTTTTTCAGCATGGGCACTTAAGACAACGATGAAAATGCCGTGTTGTGCTTAGGTATCTCGTATCTTCCGCGTCCATAAAAAAACCACAGGGTGTGTCCCTGTGGTTCAGGCGCAGATAAATCAGTACTCACGGGCCTGCCCCGTCAGCTACTTTTTTCTGCTTTTTTGATCTTCTTTTCAGCCTTCTTTTCCTTGGGAGTTTTGGCCGGTGCCTTTTTGGTTTCTTTTTTGCTGTCCACGCCTTTGCTCATGTCGGTCTCCTTATCGCCTGGTTTCGTGCTGCCGCCTCGACCACAATATACCGTGGCGACAGTATAGCACTCCCGTGAGTCGGCAGCATGACATTTCTTGTCTGCTGGTCCGGATTGGGGCAGATCAAGGAGCGGCTGCAGGAATTTTTCATAGGTGACCCGCTGCTTGGCGGACAGTAGCTCCAGGTCTCCTTCGTTGTCCAGCAAAAAGGTGCCGACGCCGATCACCGTCCGGGCCAGATATCCGGTGCCAACAACGCTCTTTTCAATCTCATCGCCTTGGATGCCGAGCAGTTTACGCAACCGGCGCAGGTCAACGTCCATAATCATATCTCCGGTAGTGATCTCCGCATGTCCGCGGGGGTAGTGCCGAGCGCATCCTGTGATGCATGCGCAACAGCCATCATTTACGAGCGGCGGCCGCGCCGGCCGGTTTTAGGAAAGGGGCGCTCGACCACCGGCTTGCCCCGCCGCAGCTTGGCGGACTTTGCCGGCGGGGCTTCCGCAGCTTTTGCAGTAGCCTTGGCCGACTTCGGCGGTGACTTACGGGCCTTGGAAGGCTTGGCTGCCTGTTTGAGTTCCTGTATCCGTACGCTCCGCTTGGCAGCCTGCTGCGGAAACTCCGCCAGGTTCTGACGCGGAATGGCATATTTAAGCAGCTTTTCAATCGCGGTCAGCAGCGGCCGTTCCTCCGGGCAGACCAGCGAAAGGGCTACCCCCTCTTCCCCGGCCCGGCCGGTACGGCCGATGCGATGCACATAATCCTCAGGAACCTGCGGCAGATCGTAGTTCACCACATGGGGCAGACGCTCGATGTCCAGCCCGCGGGCCGCCACATCGGTCGCCACCAGTACGCGCAGGTCGCCCCGCTTGAATTCCGCCAGGGTCCGGGTGCGAATTGACTGGCTCTTATTACTATGGATGGCGGCCGCCTTGATCCCGTCGTAGAGCAACTCTTCGGTCAGCTTGTCCGCTCCGTAACGGGTGCGGCAGAAAACCAGCACCTGGTTCCAGCCTCCCTGACGGATCAGGAACGAGATCATCTCCCGCTTGCGGCTTTTTTCCACCTCGTAGACCGCCTGGGTCACCGCATCGGCGGTGATCGTACGACGGGCCACCTCGATCCGGCGCGGCTGATCCAGCAGCTCGTCGGCCAACTGTTTGATGTTCTGCGAATAGGTCGCCGAAAACAGTAGCGCCTGATGCTTGGGCGGCAGATACCCCGCCACCTGCTTAATGTCGTCGATGAAGCCCAGATCCAGCATCCGGTCGGCCTCATCCAACACCAGAAACTCAACCCGGGAAAGATCCACGGTACCCCGTTCGACGTGATCCAGCAAACGCCCCGGCGTGGCCACCACAATATCCACCCCCCGGTGCAACCGCTCGATCTGAGCCTGGATGGTCACCCCGCCGTAGATCATGGTAGAGCGCAGTGACAAGCACCGGGCAAACCTGTTCATCTCTTCGCTGACCTGGGCCGCCAGTTCACGGGTCGGCACCAGCACCAGCGCGCGCGGTTTACGGCGTTTTTCTTTGGGAAGCTTTTCACTGAGCCGCTGCACAATCGGCAGGGCGAAGGCTGCCGTCTTGCCGGTGCCGGTCTGGGCGCCGGCAAGCAGATCGCCCCCCTCGAAGATCACCGGTATGGCCTGAGCCTGGATCGGGGTCGGCGTGGTATAACCCTGTGAGGCGATCGCACTCAGCAGTTCGGCCCGCAGGCCAAGAGATTCAAACGACATGGGGTTAAACTCCTTGTAAAACAAAAACCACAGGGTGGACCCTGTGGCAAGATTCGTTGTTGATATAGCATGTTACGATACGCGGTGCAATCGCTAAGCCGTGGTTGAAGGATGCCCTCGTTCCAAAGTGTGGTATACTTCACTTTGATTTTTCAGCGAACCACCTGACGGGCACTGCCCACCGGCATGCTTGTCGAAATGGAGGCCCCATGCAGAAGCTACGTTATGCAGTTGTTGTGTCGGCAGTTCTGGTGTGCTGCACGATAACCCCCGTCGCAGCCGAGGTGAATATCGGCATCGGCATCAGCCTACCCAATGTCAGCATCGGCATCAACCTGCCGCTGTACCCGCAGCTTGTCCCGGTACCGGGCTACCCGGTCTACTACGCGCCAGGGGTGCAGACCAACTATTTCTTCTACGACGGCATGTACTGGGTATACCAGGACGACTACTGGTACACCAGCTACTGGTATAACGGCCCCTGGTCGATTGTCGATCCGGTCGCTCTGCCGGTCTACCTGCTGCGGATTCCGGTCCGCTATTACCATCACCCTCCGGCCTATTTCCACGGCTGGCGTTCCGATGAACCGCCTCGCTGGGGACAGCATTGGGGTCCGCAATGGGAACAGCACCGCAGAGGATGGGATCGTTGGAATCGCAACGCGGTACCATCGCGGGCACCGCTGCCCACCTACCAGCGCCAGTTTTCAGGTGATCGGTATCCCCGGATGGAGCAACAACAACGGTTACACCAGCAACACTATGGCTACCAGCCCCGCAACAAGGATTTTCGCCAGCAACAACAGCAGCAGCAACAGCAACAAGGTATGCCGGGGGCACCTGCCCGGCAAAAGGTCTGGCAGGAACAACCGCAACCAAGGAGCCCGCAGCAACAACCACCAACGGTGAAGCAGCCGCCACCGGTTAAACAACGCCAACCTGACCAGCAACAACGGTTCCAGCAGAACGTGCAACCACGGCAGCCGGGCCAGCAACAACGATTCCAGCAGAACCAGCGGCCGGCAGAGCCCCGGAATCAGGGGCCCTGGGAAAAAAGGGATTAAACCCCGCCCACACCAGCGGGTACCTCAAAGGCTGGCTGCAGAAACAGTTGTCCCAAGGATACCCGCTTCAAAAAAAGCAGGCGGCCGATCGGCCGCCTGCTCTGGTACCTGCTGTAGTAGGACCTCCCCCAAGGGGATTCCAGTACCTCAATGCTGATAATCAATAAATCTCTTTGATAAACTCGGCCAGCTCTTCACCCTCGTCCTCAGCCTGCACCATAAACGCTTTGGTCATGTTGCCGCTGCCCAGACTGTTGCCTTCTCCGCCCGAACGAACATCCTTGATTTTCACCAGTACGGTCCCTGTTGTAGCGTCAACCAGCTCGGCATCAATGGAAATGTTGGTCTTGGCACTCTTAGGGGCCGCAAATCCCAGAAACCATTTGGCTGCGCCGACCCCACCGTTAAACTTGGTGATCTTTCCCTGCAGGATGATTGCCTTGCTCCTGGTGGAACCGTTGGCTTCAACCTTTTTAAAGATACCATGCTTTTTCAGATACTTAACCGTACTTGCAGCAAGTGCCTTGGCAATATCTTTTTCTGCATCTTGCAGCAGCTTCATTTCTTCATCGTCGATGTTGGTAATTTCCGCGCCCTTGGTTGAAAACTCCTTGACGACGATCGTATCGTACTTCGTCCCAAGCCGCTCACTGATCAAAATCTCCTCGTCATCAAACTTGCCCGGCTTGGCAAGGGAATCCGCTGCCAACAGGCTGGAAGAGGATATGGCCAGGGTCAGCATCAGGACAAACAGGGTAAACAGCCGGTGCATGGGTGCCTCCAATGGTCTGAAATGGATTAGTTCTTCAGCAAAAGTTTAAAAAGCAGTATACAGAATAGCCACGGATCTGCAACCAGTCGCCCGGGATCACTTTTTTATCAGCAAAAAAACCCCGGCCACAATACCTGCCGCTCCACCAACGTAGCGGTACATCACCCCGTCGGGAGCAGCACCCGTGATGGCGCGGGTGAGTTTAGCCGCAACCGATCCAGACATCTGATACCCCCAAAAGACCAGACCGATACCAACCACCAGCAAAATCAGACCAGCAACCCTGAAAACCGTCTGTGTCTGTGAACTCATACCGTACGCTCCTGTGTCTATCGGGTCAGATACAGATCTGTACAGTATTTGACGCCGTTTTCTTCACGATACAGACTGCTGGACTGCACCTGGCGAAGATGGTCCCACGCCTGGCCGGTGCCAATGTCGCCAATCGCCTTGAGCGGCATAACCTTGTCGTTAGTAGCAAAATAATTAAACCTGCCGACAAGAAACTCAAACTGATCCTGTGCCCCCAACGTGCCGATGGCGTTCACCGCACAATTATGTACAAATGAGTCGTCGTGTTCGGCAAACCGCTTCAGGGTCGACATGGCATGGGGGTTGTTGGTGCTGCCCAAATCAATCAAGGGAAAACAGGCCGTCGGACTATCCGCCTGCACCGTACTGACCGCGGCCGTCGCCAGTTTCTGCAGATCGGCGTTGCTCACGCCATAGTTGAAGAGGCAGCGGTTGATTTTGGAAGCCACATCCTTCACGACAATCGCCATCGGATCGCTCACACACGGCTTCTGAATCTCATCCATCGACCAGACCGGCAGCTTAGAGTTAAAGAAGAAGGACGGAATTGTGCAAGACGTGTTGCCCATTGCCACCTGGCCAAGAAAGACATTATAGGATTCCCAGGCGGAAAAACCGCTGGCGCGGTGATTGATCAACTGGTACTTCCTGATGGTCAGAGTCAGGTCCGCCGGGATAGCACTATCCTTGGCCGCAAGCTTGAGCGGCACTCCCCGTGCGGTAAACTCCTTCACTAACTCCCTGGAAAACCAGGCCACTGGGTCGTCGACATTGGTCAACGACAGGTCGATACCTTGCAATCCTGAGATGCCAACCAGAAATTGTACGGTTTCCCGTTGGTCCACCACCTTTATGGTAATCGGTTTCGGATCAACATTTTGATAGCTGAAACCGGGGGCTGGCGGATCGTCAACCGCATACTTGAGTGAACAGCCGGTAATGACCCCGGAAACCAGCAGGCATGCCAACAACTTGAAAACATGACGGTTCATGGCATTCTCTCCCATCGGCGAACGGCCTAACAACAGGTGAAAGTGAGTAATGGCAAGTATAGCACGCCCCAAACCGCTAGCAAGCTGAACGAGAAAACTTGGAGATTTCAAGTAGTTTCTACCTATTGTTCGAGGCACTCTATCGTGCCCTTACTCGCCGATCCGCTCAAAACGCGGCAGCTGTTGGCCATCCACGATCACGGTCTCTAAAAACATGCCCACCGGGCGCACCCACAACGAATCATTATCATACAGGCAACAATAGACCACCAGCAGCTCATCGCTCTCGCTGTGGCGGGCCGTGCCGATCACCCGGTACTGTCCCCCCTTGTAGTGCCGGTACAGCCCCGGCACCGGTTGTTGCATCCCCATGGCACCTCCCTGCCTTGTTGATCCTTAGTGTGGTCGTCGTTTCTTGCCCCATTTGGACGGCGGCAAGGCAGCATGCTTGAACTCTGCTTCATAGCCCACCGTGAATGCTGTTGCACCTTCGTTGCCCATACTCAAAAAATGGGCATTACCTTCATCAAACGGGCAGATCGGCTGGCTGCAGGGCGTAAAACCAAAACGCGCGTAGTAGGCCGGCTCACCCAGCACAAACAGTGGCTGGCCCTTGACAACCTCCTGGCGCAGGGCAAAACGCAACAGATTAGTACCCACCCCTTGCCTCTGAAAATCCGGGGCCACCGCCATGGGGGCCAGGTGCAGGCCACAGACCTGCTGGCCATGAAAGGCGTTGGAAAAGGCCAGGTAGGCGATCGCTTTGTTAGTATGGAGACAGACCCATTCGTGGAGCGGCTTGTTGTGCTGATGAAGCTGACGTACCAGCTCGGCTTCGTAGGCGCTGTCGGGAAAGGCCCGTTGTAACAGGGCGTACACCTTGGGACGGTGTTCGGCGGTGACTTTTTGGATTTTCATGATCTGGTTGGCTCCCTAGGCAATCGGTCAGAGGAGCGTAGCACACTCTGCAACAGGTGAATACCAGACATCAATAAAAAGAGCGGCAGACCCGGAGGTGTGCCGCTCGTTTCGTGCTGATGCAAGCTACGGGCTAGAACAGACGCAAGACCGACTGGGCCGCCTGTGCTCCCATACTGAGGCTTGAAGTGCCCAGTTGCTGGCGGGTCTGCAGCATCAGCATGTTGGCTCCTTCTTCATTCATATCGGCCAGGGTCAGGTTGTCGGCGCCAGCCTGCAGAATGCCGGTCAGGAATGAGGTAAAGTCAAGCCGGGTAGTTAAAATGCTGCTGTTACTTGCCAGTGTTTTGGCATTGGAGCGCATCGTGGTCATGGCATCGGCGACCTGGTCCTGAGAGGTCTGGATGTCCGCGTTCGCAGCCCAGGCACCACCAACACTTATGCCGGTCTGGGTGTCGGTTGCCCCACTGGTGCCACCAGGACCCCAACCAACCACGGTGCCGTCATCCTTTAAGGCGATGGCATAATCGGTACCTGCCGAGATGGCCAGAACACCGGTCAGTCCGGCCGGTATGGCAAGGTCGATGGTGCCGTGCGTAATCCCCTCACCCCAGCCAACCACGGTGCCGTCACTCTTCAAGGCCAGCGTGAAATCCCGTCCGGCTGACACCTGGGTGACGCCGGTTAAGCCGACCGGCATATCAGATGCCTGCCCTAAGGCATCATCCGTGCCCCATACAACGACAGAGGTATCGTCTTTGATTGCCGCGGCCTGATAGCCGCCATTGGCAATTGAAGTGATGCCGCTTAGAGTGGGGGCATCTGTTATCATGTGATATCCATCGTCGCCCCACGCAACAACGGTACCGTCGCTCTTCAAGGCCAGCGAGGTACCAGTGGCAGTACCTGCTGCAACGGCGACAACATCGGTCAGGCCCCCGGGCACCGTTGTTTCACCAAAAAAATTACTCCCCCAAGCTACGACGGTGCCGTCATCCTTCAAAGCAAGAGCAAAAGCTCCAATAAGACTACTGCCTACTGAGATAGAGGCAATGCCGGTCAAACCGGTGGCGCCAGAAACCACTCCACTCGTATCATCTCCCCAGGCTACAAGCGTGCCGTCACTCTTTAGTGCGATCGCAAAATCAGCGCCCGATTTGATCGACACCACATCGGTCAGACCCGGCGGGATGTCGGTCACACCCGGATTTAAAGAGTCTCCCCACGCAGATACCGTGCCGTCGGTGTTGATGGCCAGACTGAAACCATCTCCGGCGGCAATCATGTTTGCCACATCAATGGTCACCGTTGACTCATTTACCTTGTCCACACCCAGACCTGTGTGGGTGGCATCCACCCCGGCGATGGTAAACGTCGAAGTTCCGGTTGCATCGGAGAAGTTAACCGTCAGCGAATCACTTTTCAGCAGGTTGGTGCCACGGTAGATGCTGTCGGCGGCGAGGGTATCGATCTGGTCGAGCAGTTGATCAAACTGCAGCGAGAAGGCAGCACGGTCACCAAGATTATTGGTGCTCAGGGCGGCATTGGCCAAGCCGTTGGCGGCATCCAGCAGAGAAGTGATGGCAGTTGTACCACTATTGGCAGCGTAGATGTTTTGGATAGCCTCTTTAACCGAGTCCATTCTGCCCGATAAGTCGACAGCTCGGTTGATGTGGGCCTGGGAGGCGAAAAAATTGGTAGGGTTGTCAAGGGCACTGTTCACCCTACGCCCGGTGGCAAGGCGCTCTTGAGTACGGTCGATGGTGCTTGAGGTGCCCTGCATGGAGAGCAGTGATCCGCGCATGCCGGCCGTTAGTGAAATATCGTTAATACCCATATTGATGCCCCCACAACTTTACATACCGGTTTATTTGAATACTTTCGTTAGGTTAAGCAGGCAATGAGGCAAAAAATAGTTTAGGGACGCTCTTTAAAAGCTCTGTCCACATCTAACAGGGAGCCATCAAGTAATCGGAAGCTGCGCGGCGGAAACCTTCATCGGTGATCAGCCTTCCCAGTACTTGTTCAACCGCTTCTTGTGTCGTGACAGCCTCCGCCGCTGGACACCCTGTCCAGAAAAGGACATCTTCATGTAAGATAAGCACGACAACAGCAGTAGATGTGCGAGATGCATGCCAGCATAAGATTGCCAACATTTCAGCGTGTTACAAATCAGCAAAGAGGAAATATGTCCCAAGAAAGACACATTGTCCCAAAATGGACAATCGTGACATTTTGACAGTGGGGAGGTTTAGTAAAACAGCTTGCGTGAGGCCTTCAGCAGACGGGCGGCAGAGGATTTGTTGTTGTTGCACTGAGCAAGAGCCCACTCCATCACCTGCCGGTTGACAGCATCCAGTGAGAACTCTTCGACTGAGAACGTGAACGTGATGGAACTGAGACCATTAATCGAATCTTCAAGGTTGGGTAGTACGTGCTGTTGCAGACGGAGGTGTTCCGGTTGGATCAGTTCGCCATTGGTGACAATGGTGGCATATTCGATCAGGTTACGCAGTTCGCGGACATTACCGGGCCAATCGTAAGCCAGCAGATGATCAAGAGCCGCCTGCGAGAGACCTGGCAAAACCTTGCCCTGATGCTCCCTCAGTATATTCAGAAACTGGTCGGCAAGTTGCGGGATATCCTCGCGCCGCTCACGCAGAGGGGGGATGGTGATCGGAAAAACGTTCAGACGGTGGTAAAGATCCCGCCGAAAGGTGCCCTGGTCACAACACTGTTCAAGATTACGGTGGGTGGCGACTACCACCCTGAAGTCAGCGGGTACGGGCTGGTCGGAGCCGACCTTTTCATAGACCCGTTCTTCCAGCAGGCGCAGCAGCTTGGGCTGGAGCGACAACGGCATGTCGCCGATTTCATCCAGAAACAGGGTACCGCCCTGGGCCCGACTGCATTTTCCGTCACGCTCGCGATCGGCACCGGTGAAAGCGCCCTTGACATGGCCAAACAGTTCACTTTCAAGCAAGGTTTCCGGTATGGCAGCGCAATTAAGCGCCACAAAGCTGGGCATGTTCTTCCCGGAGGCGATATGAATGGCCCGAGCCAGAACTTCTTTACCAACCCCACTCTCTCCATACAGGGCAACGCACGTGCGGGGGGAAGCGGCCACCTGCTGTGCCGCAGCCAGTACCTTGCCCATGCTGGGCGCACGGCTGATGATCGTTTGAAAGCTGAATTTTTTCCGATCTGAGTCCAGCATCAGATCGTAATTGGCTTGCAAACTGGCATGTTTCAGCAGACGTTCCACCACCAGCAGCAACTCTTCCCGATTGATTGGTTTCAGCAGATAGTCATCCGCTCCTTCTCGCATGGCGGTCACGGCACTGTCTACGCTGCCGTTGGCAGTGGCCAGCACAAAGGGGAGCTGCGGATGGCGACTACGCACCTGACGCAACAGGGCCACCCCATCCATCTCCGGCATGATCAGGTCGGACAGGATCAGGTCAAACGGCGCCCGTTCCAGTTCAACCAGGGCTTCAGCTGCGCTTGCGGCACAGACAACCTGATACCCGTCATCCACAAGATAGCTTTTGAGCATGAAGCAGAAGCTCTGTTTATCATCGACCACCAGTATGCGTGCGACAGGGCTCATCCGGTATCCTTGTTACGATACATTTGTCCGTAGTTGCTCCACCACCTGCCGCAGCTCTTCAAAAGATGCAGATGGCGCATGGCGTTGAAGCCAGTCAGCCAGTTCTACCGGCTGCTGGTCTGTCAGATACCCGTATAACCCTTTCAGGGTATGGGCAGCCCGACCAAGTTCCTGTCGGTCACCCTGTTCAAGTGAGGTATGCAGATGGCGCAGTTCATTGTCAACATCAGTCCGCAACATTTCCTGAAAATTGCGGATACGATTCGGGTTGTTACTCAATCCCGCAAGGGCTTGCTGATTCAGCAGCGGCAGCTGTTCCGGGGAGAGCTCCCCAACCCCATCGCATTGCTGGGCAATGGCTCGCGCCAAATGTTCCGGTATGACCGGCTTTGAGAGCACCACGTTGA
Source organism: Geobacter sp. UBA5730 (assembly GCA_002419465.1). Lineage (GTDB taxonomy): Bacteria > Desulfobacterota > Desulfuromonadia > Geobacterales > Pseudopelobacteraceae > Trichlorobacter. The sequence continues at coordinate 202,684 of DIGE01000014.1, forward strand.
TTCCGGCGGCATGGCAAGCCTCGCGGGTGGCGGCATCGACATCGGCGGTGATGGCGATGATCGGCACCGCTGTTTCTGAATGTTCGTGCTCTTGGGCTCTGATCCTGCGGGCAACCTCGATACCGTCAATGCCGGGCATGCGAATATCCAGCAGAATCAGATCAAACGGTTGCTGCTCCGTTAACTGTAGGGCCTGATGACCATTTTCAGCCAATGTCACCCGATGCCCCCATGAGGTCAGGATATCTCCCAGTAGTTGCCGGTTGAAGCCATTATCCTCAACCACCAGAATAGCGCACGGCGCGAGCTTTACCGGTGTTGCCAGAAGCTCCTCCGCCGGCTGTTCTGTTTCCTGAAGCGGCAGATCGACGACAAAACAACTGCCGCCCCCTTCCCTACTGTCAACCGCAATCGTCCCCTTCATCATCTCCACCAGACTGTGGACAATGGCCAGACCAAGGCCGGTACCGCCGAATTTACGCGAAATGGTCGGATCGAGTTGCCGGAAAGGCTCAAAAAGCACCGGCAGAAATGAATCAGGAAAGCCGATGCCACTGTCGCGCACCTCGAAGCGGACAACCTGCTCGCTCTTCTTCTCAATGCGGCTGATGCTACAGGTGACTTCACCGTTTTCGGTAAATTTGACGGCATTGGAAAGCAGATTGGCCAGGGTCTGACGCAGGCGCACCGGATCGCCCAGAACCCAGCGTGGCACGTCAGCAGCCACAGAAACCCGGAATTCCAACATTTTTTGATGTGCCAGATGACGATACTGCTCTTCCAGGCTGGCGACAAACTGCCGCAGATTGACCGGCACCGCTTCAAACTCCAGCCGCCCCGCTTCGATCTTGCTCATATCAAGGATGTTATTGACCAGATCCATCAGAGAACGGGACGACTGTTCCAGAATGGACAGGTACTGGCTGATTTTATTGGGGTCAGTGGATTTGCGGGCCAGTGTGCTGAACCCCACCAACGCATTCAGCGGGGTGCGGATCTCGTGACTCATGGTGGCCAGAAACTGACTCTTGGCAATACTGGCGGCATCCGCGGCTATTTTAGCTGCGGAAAGTTCCCTGGTGCGTTCTGCGACCAACTCTTCCAGGAGTCTGTTACGCTCATCCATCTCCTGCAAGGGGTAGACTTCCCCCTCCTGAGCCATGGCGAACGGAATGGAAATACTGCTGTGACAGATCTTCCAGCCCGCAGGTTCTTTGCGGAAAATCAGCACCAGACGGGCTATCTTGCGTGAAAGGATATGGTCCTTGATCGGCAGGTGGATGGTAAAGGCGCTGGTAGCGACGGCTATGGTGTCGGATAATGACTGGGTGACAAGATCCTTGAGCTCTATGCGGAGCGGCTCCTTGACCTGCGCGAAATCCTTGCGGGTAATGGCGATCCATTCGTCCAGATCCTTGGTCAGATTGTCGCCGCTGCCGGTAATGCCGGAAAAATCCTCACTGAAAAATTCGGTGAGCCGGTCATCGCGGGAAGCATATTGCCGCAGATAGTCATCAAACAGTTGCCGGATTTCTGCATGGTCGATTGTTTTCATTGAACGGTAGCCCCGATGCTCATGTTACTAAGTGCCAAAAGGAATCTGCTGTTGAGTATCCACGCCACCCAATCAGTCGGGAGAGCGTAGCACACTCTACGGCAAACGAGACACCGGAAACAACAAAGGCGGCCGATTGGCCGCCTTTCGCGTGCGTTAACTATCCTTGCTGCCGGGCCAGCAGGTAGCGGCCGACATAATTTTTGGAAAACTGGTACGCGGTCCGTCCGCAGCGTTTACTTTTTTCATGGGACCACTTGATCGCTTCCTGGTCCAGCTCCGGGGTGTGGGGGATCTCAACCTGCCGCTCCCGCGCCTCGCGGGCAACCGCCAGCCGGACCGCATCCAGGTAGCGATCCTGGGAAAAGGCATAAAAAGCCACCCAGAGCCCGAAACGGTCCGAGAGAGAGATCTTTTCATCCATCACCTCGCTCTGCTGTAGCTCACCGTTCACAAACATGCCACCACGCTGGTCGGTCTCATACTCCGGCAACAGGTGACGACGGTTGGAGGTGACATAGATCAGCACGTTTTCCGGCGGTGAATAGACCGAACCGTCCAGGGCGCTTTTAAGCATCTTGTAGCTCAGTTCGCCCGGCTCGAAGGTCAGGTCGTCGCAGAGCAGGATGAAGCGGTAGGGCTGATCCTCCACCGCGCTGAAGATCTCGGAGAGGTAGATCAGATCCTCCTTCTCAATCTGGATCACCCGCAGCCCCTTGGGGGCATATTCATTGATCAGCGCCTTGATGATCGACGATTTGCCGGTGCCGCGCGATCCCCACAGCAGGGCGTTGTTGGCCGGCAATCCGGCCAGAAACTGGCGGGTATTATTACCCATCACCTCGATCTGCTTTTCCACCCCCAGCAGCTCCTCAAGCCGGGTGGTATCGGTCACCCGTACCGGCTCAAGATAGCCGGAAAAGGAGTGGCGACGCCAGTTGGCGGCATAGCAGCTCGACCAGTCCACCGGCTTGACGGTGCGGGGCAGCAGCATCTCGACCGAGCTCAGTACGCGCTCCAGCCGGGCAACAACTTCAGGTTTCAGGTTCAGCATGATGGTCTCTCTTCACAGGTAAATTGCACCACGTACCCTGTCGGCCTGACAGGTGCTGGCGTAAGACGTTACTGGCACGGAAAAGCTGGATCGAAGGGGAGCAGGTGGAGCCGGGCTGCCGCGTGCGGAGCGACTCATATACCCTACCTGCCGGAGGCGTGTCAAACCGAAAGTATACTGCTTTCACTATATATCAACGTGAGCGGGCAGATTGAACGTTAGCGCACTTTTTTCGGTCCCGGCGCAGAGTTGCGTCCCAGCTTGGCATCCAGTTCGTCGATCCAACCGGCCCTTGAGTCGGGAAAGGCATCCGCATAGGGCACGTAGGGCTTGATATCCAGCACCGGCGTGCCATCCAGCAGATCCACCCCCCGCAGATGCAGGGTGCGGCCTTCAATCTTCAGCAACTCCACCGCCGACAGACCGATGCCATTGGGGCGATGGGGAGAGCGGGTGGCCAGCACCCCCCGTTTGGGCCCTCCCCGGGGCGGCTTGACCGTACTCTTCCAGCCCTGGCTCAGGTGAAAGCCAAAGATCAGCCAGATCCGCTGGAAGCCGCTCAGGTCTTGCAGTACCTGCTGATCCAGCCAATCGGCCAACTCAAGCGTGGCAAGGGCGGCCTGGCCGGTTTCGGTCCCCTCCACCACCGTACTCTGGTGGGGGGCGTCGATCCGCCGGGAGTAAGGAGAGGCCAGGATGCCGATCGGGCGGTAGCTGTTCAGGGTGTCACAGGTCATAGCGGAAATGCTAGCGCAAGCTGGCTGACCTGACAACCAAAATACCGGCAGGTTTCAGCATTAGTTCCAGAGAGATGTTGCGCCGAACCGGTCGAAAATGCTACATATGTAAATCTATATCTCTACGCTACGAGGTTGAAACAATGCCCATGAAACAGTTCGGCCCCACCAAACTGGACGCAGCCCTGATCCCCAAAATAGCCCAGCAATGGGGCACACCGGTCTACCTGCATGATCAGGAATACATCGAAAACAGCTGCCAACAGCTGCTGAATATGCCCAACGCCTTTGGCCTGCATGTGCGCTATGCCATGAAGGCCAACTCGGATCGCACCGTGCTGCGGGTGGTCACCAATAAAGGACTGGATCTGGATTGCTCGTCAGTTGATGAAGCGGCCCGCGCCCATGCTGCCGGGGTTCCCTATAGCCGGATGATGCTGACCACCCAGGAGGTTCCCTCCGGCGCGGAGCGCGCCGAACTGGAAGAGATGATCAAGGCCGGGCTCAAGTACAACGTCTGTTCCATGACGCAGTTTCAACTGATCGCCGACTTTGCCAAGGCCAATCAGGTCGACCTCTCCATGCGGGTTCATCCCGGCGCGTCCGGCGGCGGTGAAAGTGCCACCCGCGATACCGGCAGTGAATACTCCTGCTTCGGCGTGCACTTAAACGATGTCCCCAAGCTGAAGGCCAAGGCAGATGAGCTGGGGCTGCGCTTTACCCAGGTGCATGTGCATATCGGTTCAGGGGGCGATCCGGAAAAATGGCGCCAGAACATCGACCGCGAACTGGGTTTTGTAAAGACCTATTTCCCGGATGCCGTCACGGTCAGCTTTGGCGGAGGCCTGAAGGTGGCCCGCATGCCGGGTGAAAAACAGGCCGATATCGCCGCGCTGGGGGCCTATGCCAAACAGCGCATCGAGGAGTTCAAGGCGGCCACCGGTCGTGAACTGCAGATGGAGATCGAGCCGGGCACCTTTGTGGTGGCCAACTCCGGCCATATCATCACCCGGATTATCGACAAGAAGCTGACCAACGAACTGAACTTCCTGATCGTGGACGGCGGCATGGAGCTGCTGACCCGCCCGCTGTTGTACGGCTCCGAACACCCGATTGCCATCGTACGCCAGGACGGCACCCTACTCTCCAGCGAATATGACAGCAAGCCAGCGGCCGGGCTGAAATCGTTCGGGATCGTGGGGCGCTGCTGCGAAAGCGGTGACTCGGTCCGCCTGGACAACGACGGCAACATCGTGCCGGTGCTGATCGCCGAACCGGAGATCGGCGACTATGTGGTGATCGGCGGCACCGGCGCCTATTCCGAGAGCATGTCACCGGAAAACTACAACTCCCACCGCAAGCCGGGGGCGGTGATGAAGACCAGGAGCGGCGAACTGGTGCAGATCCGCAAGAAACAGGTGCGTGAGCAGATTTACCAGAACGAACTGGACGTGAAGCTGTAGGCATCGTAGCAGAGCGTTTTGAACTTTAACAGGCGGCCGATTGGCCGCCTGTTAAAGTAAGTGTACTGTCCACGGAATTTCACACAGTTCCACCTACAAAAACGGCGGCCAGCCGGCCGCCGTTTGGAAGAACAACACTACCACTAAAATTGTCTTACATTACCGCCACTCATACACATACTCTACGGTACAGTTCAACATGGCAATACCGACACCACTATTGAAGTAGACCGACATCCTGTCCCCGGAGCGCAGACCGTTAGGGATATCCACCTTCATAACAGCAGTACCGCTACCACTGGGGGCTCCAAGCTGCTTCAGCGCAGCGCCTCCCATGGTAACCGTGGCGGTTCTGGTGCCAGCGGTAGTTCCGCCTGACGACATGCCGGAAGGCCCGCGGTACATAGTGAAACGGTGGGTCAACCGCTGCGCATCAGGGTTGTTGACCGTTTGCTTCACGGTCTGTGCAAGCACCGTCCCGCCCTTGAGTGTCGCAGGCATTCTTCCCCAATCATAGCGGACATCCAGGAAGTTCAGCCGGTAACTCATGCCGTTTGGTTGGCCGAGCTCAATGTTCAGCGTGGTTGAAAGCTCAAACCGCTTATCGGTATTACGGGGGACCGCAGGTTTCGCCGACTTGACCAGCACCCACCTCCAGCCCTTCTGTCCACTGGCAGCCTGCTCCCGATTACCGGCAAAACCGGTCGTACAAAACAGCCCAAGCACAAGCAACATCAGCACCGCTACCGATAAAAACTGTGTAAAACTTTTTTTGATGTTCATACCTTGCTCCCATCTGTCTGTTTATGTCCAAATCCAGCGTACATCTCTAAGCATAACGGTACCTGCCTGTTTGTCAACGTGCCGCACAACAAGCAACAATGGCGGCCGATTGGCCGCCATTGTGAATTAAGTGTGATATCTCAAAAACTATCTCGACCAGTACACCTCGTCATGACTGCCGATGTCGAGCAGGATGATCTCATTTTCAGTGACCATGACGGTCAGGGTGATGCGATAGCTGTGGGTCCGGCTCACCGCCTGAACGCCTTTCAGTTTGCCGGTCAGATGGTGAAACTTGAGATGGGGTTGGAACGGGTCGGTTTCCAGGTCGCGTAAAATTCCGGCGAATTTAGTCCGCAGTTCAGGGTGATGCTTAACGAACTTTTCGGAAGCACGGGTGAAATAGGCAGTCCAGACCAGAGCATACATGCTACTCTTCCAGCCCCAGTTCCTTGATCAGATCAGCGGCACTTCCCCGCCGTACCCGCCCGGCCTTCAGATCCGCCAGTGACGATTTTACCCGTGCCACGTAGGCCTCCTCGGCGTCGGCCACCAGCTCTCTGTAGCGTTCCTCTGTCAGCACCACATACTCAGGCCGGTTGTTACGGATCAGATGCACATCACCGTTGACGATCAGATCGTCCAGCGCGGCAAGGCCGCGGCGTTTTAGCTCTTGCGCAGGGACGGTATTCATAGTGGCACCTCTCTAGGTACTTAATCGAGTATCCAGATTATGCCACAACAGGCACCAACTGACCACTAGAATTTACAAAACAAGCAAGGCGGCCGATTGGCCGCCATTGCTGTTTGAACAAACAACACTGTCTTGATACTTTTTAGCTGGGTTAATCTGATATAAATCCGGCGGGGAGAATAAAGTGGGTTCATATCTTCAGCACTACCGCTGGTACCCACCCAATTAACCCAGTTTGTTCCATCCAGGGACATCTTTCTCCGGCAACAGAATTGGGAGGAATAGTAAAAACAAACCTGTTACCGATCTAAAAGCCGACTTAAACATAATTTCCCTCGCAGTTCCAGAGACTGTTATTCAACTTCAATCGTCTCCGCACCAGACAAAATTATCAGCACCGCTTCACGAATTACCACTACCGACCTAAGCGACTCCGCTGCATCATCCTTGTCCGCCGACATTCCCGGATATCTGACCTCAACCGCCATTGCCGACAGTATTCTGGCGTGTGGCACTATCCGCCCAAGACTTGGATACGTCTCAATCAAAAAGTTGGCCAGGGCCTCAAGATCATGGATGCGCGGGACGCGCATACCGGCCTCAATCATCACGGCCTTGAGATATTTTTCGGCGCATTGTTGGGCATGAAAGCAGACAGCATCGTAATTGGGCGACTCATCAACAACGGCCTCGCGCTGTGCAGTGGCCAGGTCGGCCTCGGCCTTGGTAGTCCATTCGCCGGTTTCAGGCTTCATATAACACCGTGCCGCGGGCAACGATTTCAGTCAGAAGCATATCGTGCATTGCAAGACGTTCCTGGAGCTGTCCCGGAGTGCGAACCATCAGATCAAGCGGGATGGCCGGCTTGATACGGTCCCTGATCTCAACAGCGAACCGCCAGGGTTTACCTTCAAAATCGGCAACGACCAGAAGGTCAACATCCGAATCGGCATCTGGGGCACCCCAGGAATGAGAGCCGAACAAAATAATTTTATGAGGGGCGAATTCCCTGCGGATCTGTTCAGAAATTTGCTGGATATCAGTTGTGGTTGCCATACCAATCTCCTGTTACGCTAATACTACAAAAAAAGAGATGCAGTAATCAACGCTCGGTAATCCCATGGGCAGTTTCCGAAAAGACCGACGCTCACGACACCGAAACGCTGGGCCATTTCCTCTTTGTGCGTCTGCAAGAACATAAGGATGTCGTTTTTGTTGCTAACCATACCATAACTCCTAAAACACACTTACTGGGAGTATACGTTTGCAATATCTAAAAGGCAAGAAGGGCAGCCAATTGGCTGCCCTTCTTCAATCTACTTCAAATTCTTCTTGATCCTCTCCACCGCCTCAACCACATTCTCGCGATGGCCGAAGGCCGACAAGCGGAAGAACCCTTCGCCGCTGGGGCCGAAACCACTTCCCGGCGTGCCGACCACGTTGCATTCGTTCAAGAGCTTGTCGAAGAAGTCCCAGCTGCTCATGCCGCCCGGCGTCTTGAGCCAGATGTAGGGGGCATCCACCCCGCCGTAGCAGGTAACGCCGGCAGCGGTCAGACCTTCACGGATGATCCGGGCGTTCTCCATGTAGTAATCGATGATCTCCTTGGTCTGCTTCCAGCCCTCATCAGAGTAGACCGCAGCAGCGGCCTTCTGCACCGGGTAGGAGGCGCCGTTGAACTTGGTGGTGGTGCGGCGCAGCCAGAGCTTGTTGAAACTGTAACGCTCACCGGCGGAGGTGGTGCCCATCACCTCTTCCGGTACCACCACCAGGCCGCAACGCACGCCGGTGAAGCCTGCGGTCTTGGAGAAGGAGCGAAATTCAATGGCGCACTTTTTGGCCCCTTCGATCTCGTAGATCGAGTGGGGGATAGAAGGGTTTGTGATGAATGCCTCGTAGGCGGCATCAAAGAATATCACGCAGTCATTGGCATTGGCGTAATCAACCCACTTCTTCAGTTCGGCCTTGCTGGCCACGGTACCGGTGGGGTTATTGGGGAAGCAGAGATAGATGATATCCACCTTGCCGGTGGGCAGCGAGGGGATGAAGTTGTTGGCCTCGTTGCAGGGCAGGTAGACGATGTTCTGGTAGTAGCCCTTCTCATTTGCCTCGCCGGTGCGGCCGATCATGACGTTGGTGTCGTTGTACACCGGGTAGACCGGGTCGCCGATGGCCACCACGTTGTCCAGGGCAAAGATATCCAGGATATTGGCGCAATCACACTTGGAGCCATCGGAGATGAACATCTCTTCTGTCTTAAGGCTCACCCCCAGCGGCTTGTAGGATTTCTCGATAATGACGTTGATCAGCCAGTCATACCCCTGTTCCGGACCGTAACCGGCAAACTTGTCAATGGTGCCCAGATCATCCACGGCATCGTGGAACGCCTTGAGCACAGCCGGCGCCAGGGGGCGGGTGACATCGCCAATCCCCAGGCGGATCACCCTGGCCTGCGGGTTTGCAGCGGTAAACTCCCGCACGCGGCGACCGATCTCAGGGAACAGGTAGCCTGCTTTGAGCTTCAAATAATTGTCATTGATCTTCGCCATTACGAAACATCCTCCACTTAAATTTTATAAAGGAAATGCCGCAGGGAGCGGCAAATCTAATGTTATCTCAAGACGTTTGTTAATAAACGAGGAGTTTTTCGTTCTGGCAAGGCTGTCGAGGGAACGGGCGGAGGCGTAGAAACACTACGCCGCACAACCGGTCCCGAAGACTTACGCAGCCAGAGCGGAAAAGAACCGTTTATTTCAGACCTAAAACATCCTGCATGTCGTACAACCCCGGGGCCTTGCCCACCACCCACTTGGCAGCCCGCACCGAGCCACGGGAGAACATGTCGCGGGTCATGGCGCGGTGCGAAATCTCGATCCGCTCCCCCTGACCGATGAAGTAGACGGTATGCTCGCCGATGATGTCGCCGCCCCGCACGGTCTGCATGCCGATCTCTTCTTTGGTGCGCTCACCGCAGATCCCTTCGCGGTGGTAGTTGGCCACCTGGTTGTAGTCGCGGCCCAGCGCCTCGGCCACCACCTCGCCCATCCGCACGGCGGTGCCGGAGGGGGAGTCCTTCTTCTTGTTATGGTGCAGCTCCACGATCTCCACATCGAAGTCATCACCCAGGGTCTTGGCCACGTCTTTGAGCACCTTGAAGCAGACATTAACCCCCACGGACATGTTGGGGGCCAGCACGGCCGGGATATCCCTGGCCAGTTCAACAGCCAGCGCCCGCTCCTCCGGGGTGAAGCCGGTGGAGCCGATCACGATCGACTTTTTCTTGAGGCCGCAGACCTCCAGGTTCTTCAGCGAGACCTTGGGGGTGGTGAAGTCAATCAGCACGTCGCAGCCTTCCACGACAGCATTCAGATCGTCGGAGATGGCAACCCCCAGCGCCCCGCAACCTGCCAGCAGGCCGGCATCCTGGCCCACCTGGGGATGACCGGGACGCTCCAGAGCGCCGGACAGGGTGCAGCCCGCCTCCTTGGCGGCGACGATGATGCGCTGACCCATGCGACCGGCAGCGCCGCAGACGGCTATTTTGATCATAACAAAACCCCTTTGAAACACGGAACAACAGAGCAACAGAGGACAAAGCAACAATTTAATCACTTAATAAAGGTTAAGCAAAACCTTTAAAAGATCTTATCTCCTGCTTTTCTCCGTTGCTCCGTTGCTCTGTGTTTATCAGATCAATTTATATTCCTTCATAATTGCTTCGAGTTTTGATTTGTTGGCTGCACTCATCGGCGCCAGCGGCAGGCGCACCTCGTCGGAGCACTTACCCATCAGCCCCAGGGCGGTCTTGACCGGCACCGGGTTGCTCTCGATGAACATGGCGTTGCTGATCTTCAAGGTATCCAGGTGCAGCTTGCGAGCCGTGGCCAAATCACCGCTAAAGTAGGCATCGGTCAGGTCCGCGATCGCCTTGGGCATGATGTTGGCGGTGACCGAGATCACCCCCTTGGCGCCACAGGCCATCATCGGGAAGGTGATGAAGTCGTCGCCGGACAGCACGTCGATCTGGTCGCCGCACAGTTGCAGCACCTCGGAGGCCTGTTGCAGGGAACCGGTGGCCTCCTTGATGGCCACGATGTTCTTGATCACGGACAGACGGGCCACGGTCTCGGGCAGCAGGTTGACACCAGTGCGGCCCGGTACGTTGTAGAGGATCTGCGGGATGGCCACAGTCTCGGCCACAGCCTTATAGTGCAGGTACAGGCCTTCCTGGGTCGGCTTGTTGTAATAGGGGGTCACCAGCAGGCAGCCATCGGCGCCCAGCTGCTTGGCGTGCTCGGTCATCTCGATCGCCTCACGGGTGGAGTTGGAGCCGGTGCCGGCAATCACCGGAACCCGCTTGGCCACCTGCTCCACCACGATCTGAATCACCCGGTCATGTTCTTCATAATCCAGGGTTGAGGACTCGCCGGTGGTGCCGCAGGGCACGATGGCATCGGTGCCGCCGCTGATCTGAAACTCGACCAGTTCCCGCAGCTTCTCCTCGTCAACCGCACCATTCTTGAACGGCGTAACGATTGCAACAATACTCCCCTTGAACATGACGGCCTCCCCTTACCCCAAGTGAAATGAACTTACTGTCCCGTGATTTTCCAATAATAGATGTGATATCCGGGGCCCTGCTGATCGGCCGGGGCCGGACGCAAGTCCCACAACAGGTCCCAGGGCCGTTTGGCATTGGCACTCTGAAAGCGTCCCGGCTCCCCTTTGAGCGGGTACATCCGCCAGCCCAGCCGCCGCGAGGCGGCCAACAGCTCCCGCTGGGCCTGTTTCTGCGAGTTAGCGCTGCTGTAACGCATCCGCAGGTTGGGCGATTCGATGCAGGGGGTATCCTCTTCATTCGGCCTGCACAGCTCGATCACCGCGCCGGGCAGCATCGGAAAGAGCCGTTCGGTAACCGCCAAGGCCGGAGCTGCGTCGGCTAGTATCAGCAGCAAGGTGAAGCCAACCACATGGTTCATCTAATCCGCCACTACACAAAAGTATGAGCTAATCCGTTAAAAACCGGAAACTATGCAAAAAATGGAATTATTTACCACGCCACCCCAAAAATGTCAAAACGTGTTTATACGATGGATAAAGGCGATCAACAGGCCGTAATGGAAATGATTGAACGGAAAGCTGATCCGCGGCAGCGTGGCCAGATCAGGCTGGTCGTCCTCGCACTCCAGCGGACCACAGCAGACGATCCGCCCTCCGGGCAGGATCAGCTCAGGGAACTCCTGTTCCAGGGTCTTGACCTGCTGCTCCGAGAGCTGGCTGTTCAGACGCACAATCGCCAGGTCGTCGTGAAAACGGACCGAGTGGTAGATACGGTAGAAGTTCTCAATGACCTGGGCCGCCTCATGCTCGTCCTTGGTGATGGTGAAGATCGAGAAATCTTCGCCGGAGATCAGCCCCTTGATCAAGAGCTGCTCTTTAACGAAATCGAAGAACTGCTCCCAAAAACCGTCGGCATCGTCCACCAGTACCAGCGGTTTGGGCGAGGTCTTGCCGGTCTGCACCAGGGTAAAGACCTCCATGGCCTCATCCAGGGTGCCGAAGCCGCCGGGGAAGACTGCCACGGCATCGGCCTCCTTGACAAAGGCCACCTTGCGGTTGAAGAAGTACTTGTAGGTCACCAGCCGCGGGTTGTTTTTCATCACCGGATTGGCGTGCTGCTCGAACGGCAGCCTGATGTTGACTGCAAAGGAGTTCTCACTGCCGGCCCCTTCGTTGCCGGCCTGCATGATGCCGCCGCCGCCACCGGTGATCGCCATCCAGCCTTTGTCGGCCAACAACCGGCCAAAACGGACACAGGTCTGATAGATCTCTTCCTCTGGTTTCGTGCGGGCCGAGCCGAAGATGGTCACCTTTTTGCGTTCCCGATAGGGACCAAAGACCCTGGTGGTGTAGCGCATCTCCCGCAGGGTGCGGTTGATCAGCTTCAGATCGGGGATGTAATCGGTCTCCTGACCGATCTTTAAGGCGGAGATCAGTAGTTCGCGCACCAGATCAGTGTGCTGAATACCCTCGGCAGCAGCCAGCAGACGGTCAAGCAGACGATCAACCTCGTCGTTGGTATGGGAAAAACTCAGTTCCATGACACCCCCGGGTATAACCAGCAACAAACTCGTGTGGGGCGCACCCTAGCATAGTTCAAAGGGGCTGTAAACCGCCGGTCCGGGGGAATCACCGCTTGCAATCCCGCCAGAGGATATAGTATCATGCAAACCTTTTTAAGGACCTGTATTCTCACTGGTTACTACACCGTTACAAGGAGCACGCCACGATGCTGGACCTGATGCGTAAAAAAAAGGAATCGATCATCATCAAGGTGGTGTTTGTCTTCATCATCCTCTCATTTGTGATAAGTTTCGGCTATTTTTTCGATAATATGTCTGGCGGTTCAAAATCCTATGCCGCCAAGGTGGACCGCACCACCATCTCCCTTGAGCAGTACCAGAACTCTTACCAGCGCCTGCGGGACATCTATCAGCAGCTGTTCGGCCAGGCCGGCGGCCTGACCCCCGAACTGGAAAAACAACTCAACATCCGTCAGGTCGCACTGGACCGTCTGATCGACGGCGTGCTGCTGGCCAAGGGCAGCAAGGAACTGGGCATCAAGGTCAGCAAGGATGAGGTGGCCGCAGCCATCGCAGCCATGCCCGCCTTCCAGCGTAACGGCCAGTTTGATCTGGGACTCTATCAACAGACCCTCAAGGTTTCCCGGCTTACCCCCAACGACTTTGAGGAAGGCCAGAAGGCCGACCTGCTGATCGCCAAGACCCGCAAGGCGATCATGGACAAGGCCGTGGTGAGTGACGACGATGCCAAGGCCCAGTACCACAAGGAGCGGGACCGGGTCGAGTTGTCCTACGTCTCTTACAGCGCCACCGAACTGGCCGCAGCAATCAAGCTGACCGACAGGGAGCTGGAAGAGTACCTTAAAACGAATGCCGATAAATTCAAGGCACCGGAAAAGGTTGCCATCAGCTACCTGCTGCTGGACCCTTCCGCTCAGGTGGCCGATCAGCAGGTTACCAACGAAGAGCAGGAAGGTTTCTACCGCAAAAATCTGGACCGCTACCTGGGCAGCGACAACAGCCCGATCCCTTTTGAAAAGATCAAGGACCAGGTGCTGGCCGATGCCAAGCGTAGCAAGGCCAGCAAGGCGCTGTTTGAAAAAGCGGCCGACACGCTCTACCAGAACATCAAGACCGGTGATCTGCAGTTGGTGGCCGACAAGCTCCAGACCAAAGTCAACGAAACCGCCCTGTTCACCGCAGCGCTACCGCCCCAGGCCCTGGCCGGCGAGCAGGCCCTGCTGACCAAAGCCTTTGAGTTGAAGGTCGGCGAACTGGGCGGCCCACTGGAAACCGCCAAAGGGATCTACCTCTTCAAGGTTAAAGAAAAGAAGCCTGCCGAACTGCTGCCGCTGGCCAAGGTACGTGGTACGGTTGAGCAGCAGGTGCGAGCCATCAAGGCCAGCGAACTGGCCAAGCAAAAGGCCGTTGAGGCCCAAAAACAGCTTGGCACCACCAATCACGCCGGTCTGAAGCTCCAAACCACTCCGGCCTTCGGCTATAACGCCAAAGGCGATCTGCCTGCCATCGGCAATTCACTGCCACTGCTGGAGTCTGCCTTCAAACTGACGGCGGCGGCCCCTGCTCCCAGCGAACCGATGCTGATCGGCAACCGCTGGTATGCGGTCCGGCTCAAACAGCGCACCAGTGCATCCGAGGCTGATTTTACCAGCCAGAAGGAAGTGCTGAAGCAGCGGATGCTGCCGCAACGCCAGGAAGAGGCCCTCAAAAACTGGCTGCTGGAGCGGCGCGCCAAGGCCAAGGTGGACATCAACCAGGGCTTGCTGAACCCCTAACCAGACCACGAACAGAACTGACTCGCGACACTTATTTGTTAAGGAGACCCGCCATGACACAACCCGTGAAGCAGACCGATTTCCCCGGCCTGAATCTGATCAGCCGCGGCAAGGTACGTGATATCTACGACCTGGGCGACACCCTGTTGATGGTGACTTCCGACCGGATCTCCGCCTTTGACGTGATTATGAACGAGCCGATCCCTGACAAGGGCGCGGTGCTGACCCAGATTTCAAAGTTCTGGTTCTCGCAGATGGAAGACATCATCCCCAACCATATCATCTCCACCAACGTGGCTGACTACCCTGCTGTGTGCAAGCCGTACGCCGACGTGCTGGCCGGTCGTTCCATGTGGGTCAAGAAGGCCCGGCCACTGGCAGCCGAGTGCATCGTGCGGGGCTATGTGTCCGGGTCGGGCTGGAAGGATTACCAGGCCACCGGTTCGATCTGCGGCATCACGCTGCCAGCCGGGCTGAAGGAGTCCGATCGTCTGCCGGAGCCGATCTTCACCCCCTCCACCAAGGCTGAGCTGGGTACCCATGACGAAAACATCAGCTTTGATGAAATGGCCCGTATCTGCGGCAAAGAGCTGGCCGAACAGGCCCGCGAGGCCACCATCAGGATCTACTGCCGGGCCCGTGACATCGCCGACCAGAAGGGGATCATCATCGCCGACACCAAGTTTGAGTTCGGCGTGTTTGAGGGCAAACTGATTATCATCGACGAGTGCCTGACCCCTGATTCCAGCCGCTTCTGGCCGAAAGACCAGTACCAGCCAGGCGGTCCCCAACCCAGCTTTGACAAGCAGTTCCTGCGGGACTACCTGGAGACCCTGGATTGGGGCAAGTGTGACCCTGCGCCGCCCCTGCCGACCGAGATCGTGACCAAGACCGGCGAAAAATATAAAGAGGCCCTGTTCCGGCTGGCCGGCATCAAGCTTTAACCTGACTCCATCGGAAGCGAAAAACCCCCGCCGGTTTCCCGGCGGGGGTTTTTCGCGCCTGACATTTGACCAGCACTAAATTGGGGGTATACTGATTCCACGATTAGTTTTGCAGGAAGGGAGCGCACATGAAGCTGGACGACATCAAAAAGATCGCTGAACAACATGGCATCAAGCCCGGCAAGCTCCGCAAGGCTGAATTGATCCGGGCGATCCAGCAAGCCGAGGGGAATCCGGCGTGCTATGACACGGGGCAGTCCGCCACCTGCGGCCAAGAGCTCTGTAGCTGGCGTGACGACTGCGAATAACCAAACCTGATATTTACTCTGCGAACGGCCCGCTGGCGGGTGCCAGCTGGCCGTTTAGCACAACGCGGCCGGTCAACTGAGCCCCTTTTCCCGCAAAAACTGCCCCAACTCACGATCCCTGGTGGAAATATGCTGCACCAGCCAGTCCAGCAGCATCTTATTGGTGGTCAGGACGTGGTCCACCTGCACCTCACCCTCAGACTTGATAGTGCGCTTCAGTTCAACCAACCGCTTGGTGAACCCCAGATGTAGCAACTGGTGGCTCTGAAACTCGGGGTAGCCGCTTTCACGCTGCAGCTGTTCCTCATCGCCAAAGTGCTTGACCACATACTCATCCAGAAAATCGAGCAGTCGGCTCAACTCTGTCCGCCCCTCACCGCGACGGCAGGCTGTCAACAACAGGTCGAAACGTTCCAGCAGTTCTCGATGCTGCTGATCAATTTGCGAATTACCGATTGCCAGTTCATCACGCCAGCTAATGCTCATCTGATTTTCTCCCGGGCTTGCCACCCTTTTGTTTAGTTGCGGCCTTCTTGTGCTTGCCATCTTGTTTGTCATCGTTGGCATGCATCCGGCCATACATCTTGCGCAGCGTCTGGGCCACCTGGTGATAGAGCGTTCCTTTCGGGAAACGACCGTTCTTTTCGGCCTGACCAGCCGCCATGCCGGTCAGGATCTCGATCCCCTGCTCGATGGTTTCGATGCTCCAGATATGGAACTGACCCTTCCGAACCGCTTCCACCACCTCGTCCTTCAACATCAGGTGCCGCTCATTCACCTTGGGTATCACTACGCCCTGGCTGCCGGTCAGCCCCTTGGCCTTGCAGACGGCGTAGAAGCCTTCGATCTTGTGGTTCACCCCGCCGATCGGCTGGATCTTGCCCCGCTGGTTGACACTGCCGGTTACGGCGACCCCCTGTTTGATCGGAACCCCGGAGAGGGCCGACAGCAAAGCATACAGTTCAGTGGAGGAGGCGCTGTCCCCTTCAACCCCGTCATAGTTCTGTTCGAAGCAGATCGAGGCAGAAAGCGAGAGCTGATGCTGCTGGGCAAAGATACCCCCCAGCCAGCCGGTCAGGATCATGACCCCTTTGTCGTGAATCGGCCCGGACATCTTGACCTCACGCTCGATATTAACCATGCCGGCCTGACCCAGGTAGGTGCGGGCCGTGATCCGTGACGGACGACCAAAGATATGGTCTCCCAGGGAGATCACCGACAGACCGTTGATCTGCCCCACCACGGCACCATCGGTGTCCACCATGATGGTGCCGTCATCAAACAGCTCCTGCATCCGCTCCTCGATCCGGTTGACCCGGTAGAGTTGCTCCTCGGCGGCTCGCTGTACATCGGCGCACTTGACGACCTTGTGACCATCCCGCTTGGCCCAGAAGCTGGCTTCCTGCACAAAATCGGCGATCTCCATAAAACGCGATGAAAGCTTTTCCTGATCATCCACCATCCGGGCGGTGTATTCCAGCAGGCAGGCCACGCCGCTGCGATCAAAATGCAGTAGTTTTTTATCCCGGCACAGGGTGGCGATGAACAGGGCATACTCATGCATCACCTCCGGCGTGCGGGCCACCCGGCTGTCAAACTCGGCCTTGACCTTGAAGAACTTGCGGTAGTCTGGGTCCTGATAGTACAGCAGATAGTAAATCCAGGGGGTGCCCACCAGGACGATCTTAGCCGAAAGCGGCACCGGTTCCGGCTTCTGGGTGACCATGGTCATGAAGCGATACTGTTCCAGCACGTCCTCGATCCGAATCTCGGCGGTGCGGATGCAGCGTTTCAGGGAATCCCAGACAAAGGGATTGATCAGCACCTCCCGGGCATCGATCACCAGATAGCCGCCGTTGGCTTGGTGCAGCGCACCGGCCTTGATCATGGTGAAGTCGGTCATCGCCACGCCCCCATACTGCATGACGTGCTCGATCCGGCCGAAAAGGTTGTTGTAGGTGGGGTTGGACTCAAAGATGATCGGCGCTCCCTCGGTCTCCTTATTGTCAACCAACAGGTTGACCTGGTAGCGTTCGAAGCTCGGCTCCTGCCGGGGGAGTTTCAAGCCGGGGATCTGCGGTTGCAAAGGCTGTGGCTTAAAATCTTCCAGGTTCTTGAGGATATCCTCCTGAACCGCCTCCAGGTACTCCAGCACCTTCTGCTGTGCGGCATATTTCTCCCGCAGCGGGTCCAGACGATGGCCCAGACAGGACATGCCCAAGTCACGATCGGCCTGTGAAAGGGCATCCTTGGTGGCCTTTTCATTCTCGCGGACCAGCCGCAGCACCTCATTCAAGCGATCGGTCAGCTGCTTGCCCAACTCCTCAATCCTGCCCCGTTCTTCATCGGAAAGGGCCTCATATTCCTCCTGGGTAAAATTATGACCGGCATTTTGGGGAACAATCACCAGACCGGAGACGGTGCGCTGCAGGGCAAAGCCTTTCTCCTCCGAGTCTTTTTCCAGTATCTGGAACAGCTCGTTGTTGTTGTCCTGATACTGTTCCAGAATCTCGCTACGCCTGGACTCGTACTCCCTGCTCTCCAGCGCCTTGGGAATATCCTTCTTAAAGGCCTCAACCAGCTCCTTCATGTCATCGGCAAGCTCGGTGCCCTTACCGGCAGGCAGGGAAAGCGCAAGCGGTGCGTCGGCATCCTTAAAGTTGAAGACATAGACCCAATCACAGGGGGTAGGTTCTTGCTTGGCGCGCTGCCTGAGCAGGTTGCGAATGGTGGAGGTGCGGCCGGTACCGGTCTGGCCGGAGATATACAGGTTGAAGCCGGTTTCCTGAACCCCCAGGCCGAATTCAATAGAGCGCAGGGCACGCTCCTGACCGACCGCATCAACCAGATCCGGCAACTCCTTGGTGGTCTTGAAGGAAAACTGTTTAGGATCACAGCTCCAGCGTAACTTTTGCACTGGCAGGCGGCAATCGATATGCACGGGCATGGCCCCTCCTTGGGTCGCACAGGTATGGAAAGTCTAATGGAATTGGCCCCTGTGTCAAGCTATCGTCTACCGGACAGACAGACCTGGTTGCGCCCGCCCCCCTTGGCCTTGTAGAGGGCCTGGTCAGCAGCCTTGATCACCTCTGCCGGGGTGCTGAGATTGCCTCCAGCCTCAGCCACACCGATACTGACCGTCACCGAGACGCCAGAACTGGAGCGGTTACCGTTGCGGCGACCTTCTCCGGCTCCGTCATCCCGGGGCCGGTCATTGCCCCGCAGCGACATGGTATAGTCGGCAATGCCCTGACGCAGCCGTTCCAGGTGCGGGGCGGACTCCTTGGCACTCTTGCCGGGAAACAGCACCGTAAACTCTTCGCCACCGTACCGGAATGGCCGACCGCCACCTGTCACACCCATCAATCGGGCAGCCACCACCTTCAGCACCTGATCCCCCACATCATGACCGTAGGTATCGTTAAAACGCTTGAAGTGGTCCACATCAACCATGGCGATGGCATACCGGCTACCCAGACCGGGCAGCTGCTCATTCAAGGCCCGCCGGGACGGCAAACCGGTCAGGTCGTCCCGAAAGGCCATGTTGTGTGATTCCTGAATCACCGCCAGCTGCATGATCAAAAGTGCGGCGCCGCTGAAAAGAGCCGGCAGGTAGTGCATCCAGGGCCAGTTGAGCAGCACAAAATAAGCCAGCGCTACGCCCAACAACCCGCCTTCGATCGGAGACTGCCTTACCAGCCATTTGATCAGAGCCAGACAGAAGGCAGCACACAGCAACAACAGGCTCCCCTGGGGAATGGTCAACCGCTCAAGCAGCGACCACTGCACCAGTGGATTAGTGAGCCCGACCCAAAGGGTCTGACTCCCCTCACGCAGGGTAATCAAAAACAGAACGATTTGCAGGCTCAGGAAAACAAGCCGCATACGACCGGCGCTGCTGTAGATCCCTTTTTCCCGCATCAGCACCACCAGCAGCAGGTTTAAGGGTAGCAGCACCGCCAGTGCCCGGTAAACCAACCAGGCTTTCGGGGTTTCAGGGCCGACAGCCAGGTAGGTGGTCATCAGGTAGTAACTGATGGCAGTCAGCAGCAACAACAGGCAGATCCGTCCACGCCGAAAGTGCAGACTGAGCAGCATACCGGCAGCAGTAAACAGATAGGGGGACAGGGCCACCAGATCCTGACGGGCCGGAGTAAACAGAGGGACTTGTGCCAGCAGCCACCAGGCTGCCACAAGGATACTGATTGGAATAGCAAGGGGCGAGATGGTTCGAAACATGGAGAGCAGTCTATACCACAAAGCATTGGCGAGGGAAAGCTTAACCCCCGGCCATCCGGTCGGCATGTTGCATGGCTCGCCCAACCGCCTCAGACACACCAGGTTTGTCGGGCAAAAGCGCTGCCAAAGTCGATAGATAGCCACGTTCCCGCAACAGACGGTAGGCGCTTGTGGTATTCAGGTCATAGACCCAGGAGATCTGTAGCAGCACAAAATCGTTCATGACCCGGGCTGATTCGAGCCGCACGATCTCGCCGGCCTGCAAGGCCGTCAGACAGGCAGGGGTCACCTCGGGGCGATCCGCCAGACCGAGCCCCACTGCCGAGGCACGTTCTGCAGGCGGTTGCTGAAAATATTCCTCGAAGACCCGCCATATATCCAGCTTATCGGCATCGCGGATCAATTTGATATAGCAATCGGTGGGGGATTGATACTGCGAAGGCAGAGCCAGCAGGTTGTGGAAGCGGACCGCTTCCTCGATCAGCAGGCGTTCTTCCGGACAAAGATGCTCAAGCACCCGCTGTTCCCGAATCACCTCCACCCCCAGCCGGGCATGGTTATCGGAATCGCTGTCGCGAAAGGTTCGCCAGCGCCGGAACTGGGGAAAACGTCCGGTATCGTGCAGGATTGCCACGGCACAGGCGATACGGGATTCTTCCACTGCGAGGAACTCACCGGTTGCCAGGGCCTCCATCGCCGCTACAACCCTGGCCGTATGCTCCTGCTTCAGGAGGATGTTTTGCAGCCCTTCCGGGTCCAGATCAAGATACCCGCTGACATGGAGGTCAAACCATGTTTGTATGGCAACGAGGTCTTCCCTGGTCACTAGTCCTTGGTACCCGTATAGATCGAGGCGATCCCGAAGGTGAGCGGCTGGCAACGGACATTCTTGAGACCGATCTCCGTCATGGTGCGGCAGAACTCTTCGCTGGAGGGGAACTCCAGCACCGAATCAGGCAGGTATTTGTAAGCATTGTACTTGGAAAAAAGGCCGCCCACTACGGGCAGAACCCGCAAAAAATAGAAGTGATACAATGCGCGGAACAGTGCGGAGCGAGGCGTTGAGAACTCCAGGATGACCATCCGGCCAGCCGGTTTCAACACCCGCCACATCTCGGCCAATCCCAGACGGCGATCCACCACATTGCGGATGCCAAAGGCGATGGTGACGGAATCAAAGGTCTCCGAAGAAAAAGGCAGGTCTTCACAGGGAGCCACCCGCAGATCAATCCGGCTATGAAAAGGCGAGACAGCGGCCTTTTCTGCGCCAAGCCGTACCATTTCAGGGCTGAAGTCGGCACCGGTGATCATGACCGATGCAGGTGTGGAGCGGGCTATCTCCAACGCCAGATCGCCGGTACCGGTGGCCACATCCAGCACCCGCGCGCCCTCGGGAGCCTTGATCAGGCGGACCGCAACCTTACGCCAGCGTTTATCAATCCCAAGGCTTAACAGATGATTGAGAAAGTCATAGCGGGGCGCAATGGCTCCGAACATCTGCTGAATCTGCTCACCCTTTTCAGAAAGTCTGAACATATTTTTCGCTATCCTTGACCGTGATATAGTGCTATTAAACGACTTCAACTCCGTAGCACAGTTCGTCAGTCCACGCCAGTAGAATTCCAGCCATTATGCCTTCAATCCGCCTTCAGGACATACTCGACATACTGATCATGAGTTTTCTGATCTATCAGCTCTACAGCTGGTTCCGGCGCAGCCGTGCCATCCAGGTTCTGGCTGGCCTGGGGGTGGTGATCGCCTTCTTCTTTCTGACCCGCCAGACCGGACTGCAGATGACCAGCTGGGTGCTCCAGCAACTGGAAACGGTGCTGATCGTACTGGTGGTGGTGGTCTTCCAGAACGAGATCCGCCAAGCTCTGTATCGCTTCAGCCTGCTACGTGGGCTGGTGGGGAACACCTCCCAGAATCACTGTTCCAGTCCAAGCACCTTGAGCGAAGCGGTCTTTGAACTGGCGGCTCAACAGACCGGGGCCATCATCGTTCTGCAACGCCAGGACCAACTGGACGAACATCTGCTGCACGGTATCCCCCTGGATGCCCAGATTTCAACGCCACTGTTGCGCAACCTCTTTCATGACGGCAGCCCTCTGCATGACGGCGCCGTACTGATCCGCGACGAGCGGATTGCAATGGCATCTTGCCTGTTACCACTCTCTGACACCACCAGACTGTCCCAGCAGTACGGAACACGGCACCGGGCAGCTCTCGGACTGTCCGAACAAACCGATGCAGTGGTGCTGGTGGTCTCGGAAGAACGGGGAGAAGTGTCATTGGCCGTGGACGACGAACTACAGCCAATCTCTGACGCCGGGACACTCAAAAACCGCCTCGAGGAGCTGCTTGTGCCGCAGCGGACTCAGCCCCGCACCCCGCTCAGCAAACGGCTTTTCAGCGATCTGCTGCCCAAAGGCATAATTCTGCTTGGGGTCTCGGCTATCTGGCTGCTTCTGGCCACCCGGCCCGGTGAAGTGGCAATCGTCCCCGCCAGCCTGACCTTCCACAACCTGCCTGACGGTCTGGCCCTGGTACGCTCCTACCCCGAAGAACTGTCCGTACGGATCCGCTCCACCTCCGGACTGGCTCCCTCACCCCGGCAGCTTGAGCTAACCGCCGATCTGGATCTTTCAACAGCACAAGAAGGACAAAACACCCTGCGCATACCGACCTCCCTGATACACGCACCGTCAGGTGTGACCGTGGTGGGGGTCGAACCATCCACTGCGCGTATCATCATCCGCAAGGCCCCTCACAAAAAGTAGGCGCCGCCCCCTCGCGCCCGGCTATATGGCACAACTATTGCTTACGCTATATCCGTTTTTATCTTGACAAAAATATGTCCCTTGTTGTATTAGCTAAACTCTTGTTTTGCAAAACGCCGTACAGGGGAAGGAGGAATTATGAAGCATGCCGTACGCATACTCATCACCATCTGCCTTCTGCAACTGATCTATCCTCTCGCCGCATCCGCTTCCAAGACTCACGTCGTAACCCGCTCCAGTGAGACGCTTCAGAGCATAGCCCGCAAATACCATGTCTCCGTCAGCGAGCTGAAGGCGGTCAACTCCCTCAGCAGCAGTCGCATCAAAAAAGGTGAGAGCCTGATCATTCCCACCCAGGCAGAGGCCAAAACAAAAACACTCGAGAACTGTAGTACCTACAAGGTGCTGAAGGGTGATACGCTGCCATCAATCGCCCGTAAAACCGGCATCAAGATGGCCACACTCCGCAAGGTAAACAAGATCAAGGGCAACAAACTCAAAGTGGGACAGATTTTGGCACTGGCACCTGCCAGCGACACCAGCTGTGAACTGCCGGTTGCCAAGCATGCCCCTGAACAGCACCTGCGACTGATCAGCAAAGAGTTGCTGAACGAACATGAAATCACCAGCACCCTGGCTGAGCTGACCGACCTTGATGCTGATCAGCCGGTTGATCTGGCTAAAAACATGGAGAGCACCAAATCATTTGTTAGCCTGCAGAAGTCAGCGTACAGCTTCCTGGGCGCCCGCTATCGTTTCGGTGGCAATAGCCCTTCGGCGCTGGACTGTTCAAGCTTCATCCAGCAGGTATTTCGCCTCCAGGATGTCAAACTGCCCCGTACTGCCCGTGAACAGTTCAGGGTAGGCGATGAGGTGCCGCAAGGCGATCTGCGCCGCGGTGATCTGGTCTTCTTCCGCACCTATGCACCCTATGCGTCCCATGTCGGCATCTACCTGGGCAATCGAAAGATGATTCACGCTTCATCCAGCGAACGCCGCGTGGTGATCTCCTCCATGGACACCCCCTACTATCTGTCCCGCTACCTGGGCGCTCGCCGTTTGGACTCGGCCAGCCCTAGCGCGCTTGACCTGGATAGCTTGATGATGGGGATCGAAGAGGAACAGGATGATGAATCACCCCTGAATGATCACCTGGGTTTGGGGCTGCCTGAAGCTCGCCTCAACTAACAGTGTCCCCCTCCGATGCAACCGATCCGGGCTCACACGAGCCCGGATTTTTTTCACCCGCGCCAATAACCATCCTGCTGGCGTATAGTTCCGGCACCGAATCTCTCACCGAGTCGACCACCTTCACCAACCTGCTGCCGATCGGCATCTGCTCATTGCACGCCCTGCTCCGCTCCCACGGCCATCAAGCACACCTGGCCAACCTGTCGGGGATGTCCCAGACACAGATTCGGGAACTGTTCAGCCAACTCAAGCCAGACCTGGTGGGCTTTTCCCAGTGGACCCATAACCGCCACGTCACCCTGAAACTGGCCCGGATCGCAAAGCAGGTGGCGCCTGACTGCACGGTGATGCTGGGGGGAGGTCACGCTACCTATCAGGCCGAAGCCATCCTGGAACAGCACTCCGAGGTTGACCTGATCGTTGCCGGTGAAGGTGAGGAGACCCTGCTTGAACTGATCGCCGCCCTGTATCAGCATCAGCCGCTTACCGCCGTAGCAGGCCTGGTCCTGCGAGATTCCGGCTCCATCAGCAGAACCAAGCCAAGGTTAAGAATCAAGGATCTTGACAGTCTCCCCTATCCTGGCCGTTACCTGCATGAAGCGATCGGGGTTGACCTCGACCTGCAACCCCAGTTTATCAGCACCTCCCGTGGCTGTCCCTCGGCCTGCCGCTTTTGCGCCTCACCCACCTTTTGGGGCCGCACCGTCCGCACCCGTTCACCGTCATCGGTGGTGGACGAATTCTTGTTCCAGCGCCAGCAGTTCGGCACCATCTACCTCTCGCTGCGTGACGACACCTTCACCGCCGATCAAAGGCGCACCCTGGAACTGAGCAAACTGCTGCTTGAACGACGCGCAGATATGCTCTGGAACTGTCAAACACGGGTGGAGTCGGTTGATGAAGAGGTGCTGACCTGGATGAAGCGGGCCGGTTGTGAATGCGTCCAGCTGGGGGTGGAATCAGGCTCAGCACGCATCCTGCAGGAGCTGGGGAAACGGATCACCCCCGAGCAGGTGATCCAGGCCTGCGATGCCGTGCACCGCGTGGGTCTGCAGCTCTCGGTTTATCTGATTGCCGGTGTGCCGGGAGAAACCCCGGCAGACCAGCAAGCCACCCTTAAGCTTCTACGCAGGATCAGACCTCATGACCTGCAGGTTGCCCCGCTGGCCTATTACCCCGGCACGGCACTCTTCAGTGACGCTTTACGTCACCACACGGTTGCGTCCGACCTTTTTGAGCATACCCGCAGCGATGCCCTGCTGGCGCTGCCCGATGGCAACCGGCGGACAACGCAGCTACTGCGCGCGGCTGGCGACCTGAGCATTCCCTTGAGTAACCGCAGGATTTCTGAGTTAAAGCAGCGGATCGGCTACTGTGCCGTAACCTGTCTGCAGGCGGGTGACCACTATTTGCAGCAGGGATCGCTGGAGCGGGCCGAGGCGGAGTACAGGGAAATCACCCTGACCGAGCCGGAGCACCCCTGGGGCTGGCTGCTGCTGGCAGAGCTCTACGACGAAACCGGCCGTACCGACCAGGCCCGCAGTTGTTACCGGCAGCTGCTCAAGCTAGTGCCACGGCACCGGCAGGCGCAACAGGCCCTCAGCTGATAACAGCATATAAAAAGGCGGCAGCCCTCAGAGCTGCCGCCTTTTTTGTGTCATACCCGAATCTACCGGATGCTACTTGGCCACCTCAACAGCAGAGGAAAGCACCAGAGCATCAAAGGTGCGGTTCAGCGTCTTGCTGGGGAAGTTCGGCAGAGCCGGTGCATCGGCATACTTCACCTTGTCGCCTTTGGCTACCTTCATCGGCAAGCTCGCCACCCAGACCTTCTTGCCATCGTCATGTTGAACCTCCAGATAGATATACTGTCCACCATCCAGCACCTGGAGTACTTTACCTGACTTGGTAGGGACACCGGCCGGGATCGGCATCGGCTTCATGCCGGCATGGGGGTCAGCCTTGGCAGCATCGGCAGGCATGGCAGCCTTGCCATCACCACCGGGCATGCCACCCACCGGGGGATGGCCGGCCGGCAAAGCGGCGGTCTGCTGGTTGGTAGGAGCCTCGGTCTTTGGCTTGTCCTGGCATCCAGCCAGGGCCAATGTGGCAATCATCAGTGCTACAACGGTAATTTTCACCTGTTTCCTCCTGATTGTTTGGGTAGAAGTTGTTTGATTAAGCTAGCATATCTGACTTGCCCATGACAAAACAAAAAAATGAATCAGCCGCCTTCGATTGTCATGGGCGGTTTTTGTGGTATATCCCAGCTGGGGCGGTCACACCGCCGTCCGGGGAGGTAGCTATGTTTGAATCCGCTGAGTTGGGGCATAAACTGACAAAAAAGGTTTACAAAAAGGAACTGCCAGCCCTGCGAGAAGCCCTGCTGGACGCCCAGCTGGACCTGTTGCAGTCAAAAAAATTCCCGGTCATCATCCTGTTGGCTGGTGTGGACTGTGCCGGCAAGGGCGAAACCATGAATCTGCTGCACGAATGGATGGACCCTCGCCACATTGAATCGCACGCCTTGCGGGAGCTGACCGACGAAGAGCGGGACCGCCCTCCGATGTGGCGCTACTGGCGGGATTTGCCGCCCACAGGAAAAATCGGCATCTTTATCGGCTCCTGGTACTCGGCCCCCCTGGTGGATAACGTCCACGGCCGCACCAAGAATGCCGAACTTGATCAGCAACTGGACCGGATCATCCGTTTTGAAACCATGCTCTGCAACGAAGGTGCCCTGATTCTCAAATTTTGGCTGCATCTTTCTGAAAAACAGCAGAAGAAGCAGCTCAAAAAACTGGAGAGCGACCCGAAAACCCGTTGGCGGATCAACGAAAGCGACTGGAAAAACTTCAAGATGTACGACCGGTTCCGTACGGTGTCCGAGCGGATGCTGCGCAACACCAGCAGCCCGCAGGCACCCTGGACCATCGTGGAGGGCGCCGATGCACAGTACCGCTCCTTGACCATCGGCAAGGCGATCCTGGAGTCCCTCCGTCACCGCCTGGATGCCCCCGAGGCCCCCAAGGTCGAGGAGCCGCTGCCACCGATGCTGACCTCCATCGATGGACTGCAGATTCTGCAGACCCTCGATCTAACCCAAAAAATCTCTAAAAACGACTACAAAAAAGAGTTGGAAACGCTGCAGGGACGGCTCAACCGACTCTCACGCCACAAGAACTTTGATAAAATTTCGGTTGTTGCAGTCTTTGAAGGCAACGACGCTGCTGGCAAAGGGGGCAGTATCAGGAGGATCACCCAGGCCCTTGATGCCCGTTCCTATCGGATCATCCCGGTGGCAGCCCCCACCGAGGAGGAGCGCGCCCAACCCTACATGTGGCGTTTTTGGCGGCACCTGCCCCGCCGCAGCCGGGTGGCAATCTTTGATCGTTCCTGGTACGGCCGGGTGCTGGTGGAGCGGGTGGAGGGATTCTGTTCCCATGCCGACTGGATGCGGGCCTACGGCGAAATCAACGACTTTGAGGAACAGCTGGTACGTAACCGGACCGTTATGCTCAAATTCTGGCTGTCAATCTCCAAGGAGGAACAGCTCAAGCGGTTTAAGGAGCGGGAAAAAATCGGATTCAAACGGTTCAAGATCACCGAAGAGGACTGGCGTAACCGTGAAAAATGGGAACAGTACGAACAGGCGGTCTGCGACATGATTGACCGCACCAGCACCGAAATCGCCCCCTGGACTCTGGTAGAGGCCAACGACAAGGGCCACGCCCGGATCAAGGTACTTAAAACCGCCTGTGACCGGATTGAACAGGCGCTGAACAAGCAGTAAAAATCACCACGAGAGGAAGCTGTTCATGGCCATCAAGCCTGCAATTCTGACCGCTCTTAACACTACTCAGGATTCACTGGTTAAAAATCTGACGGAAGACACCCGCAGTGTGTTTTCAACCATGCTGGGGCTCGAACTGGTGCAACTGCCTCAAGAGGTCAACCCGCTCACGCATTTTAACGACTGTATATCGGCCATGGTTGGACTGGCCGGCACCTATAACGGTCTGGTATCGATCCACCAGCCGGTTTCGCTGGGTACCAGACTGGCTAGCGTCATGTTGGATATGGAACTGGAACCGGGCGACCGGGATGTATTGGATGCCTTGGGTGAGGTGGCCAACATGGTGGCCGGCAACTTCAAACAACACCTCTCCAGAGGAGGTCAGGACATTCAACTCTCCACACCATCGGTAGCCACCGGGCGTGACTACTTTATCAGCTGCAGGGAGGCCGGTTCCCTGAACCTGTTCTTTGACCTGGACGAGGAGTGGCTGATGGTGAGTGTGACCCTGGATATGGACTAGGGCAGCACTCGTACAAACAGGCGTTCCCCCCAGCGCAACAGCATGAAAAACAGCTCCTTGTGAAAATTATTACGCAGATCGACAAAAGGAGCACGGACATACCAAGGAGTGCTGCCGGCGCAGATGGCCGCCAGACAGCCGGTGAGCAGACGGTCATCCACCATCAGGATCGCAGACAGGGGTACTGAGGCCAGCTGCCCGGTTTTAGCAAGGCCATCACAGTACGGTTTTTTGCGCACCTCGCTGATGAAACGCACCCCCGGCAGATGCTCGTGAAACCAGGCCACCCGTGGCCCCTCAGGACGATTGGAGAGTATGAACACCCGTTCAGCCCCGCAGACCGCGACCATCTGCCGCAGCCAGGCTTCAACGTCAGGCAGCGGTTGATCGCCGCCATGGGGCGCCAGCACCCCGTCAAAATCGAGGGCCAGGACTCGAATGCCGCGCAGCCCGAACTCCTCCGGCACTATCTCCAGCACACTGCGCCCGGAAGGCGTTTCCTGAAGCAGTGAGCGCAGTTCCCGGCGCATTCGCCAGCCTTGATGTATGCCCAGCAGTATGTGGTGCAGATATCACCCCTTAAGCTTCTGAGCCCGGCTCACCAGATAGTAGACCACCCCCAACACCAACAGGGTGACAGTCAAAAATGCCTGGGTTTTCAGATCATCATGGCGCAAGGTGGAGATCAATATCTCCCGCACAATCGCCACGATAATCACGCCGACAAACACCAGGATGTTAAAACTGCCGCCCTTCAAATTCTTGATCTCGTTATCCAGCAGCTCGATCATCATCCACAGGATCAGCATGGCTCCCAAGGCTGAAAGGATGCCCTTTTCCATATCGCCCTGGAATATCTTCATCAGATCACTGATAAAAAGCCCCACCACCCCGAGGGAAACACCGGCCAGAGCCAGCACCAGCACCAGATTCAGACCATAGGTGAACCGTTCGGAAAGGTGAATCAAAGCAGACTCCAGCCGACGCGACACAAACACCTTCTTCATCTCTTCATCACGATAGGAGGAGGTCATTACCGACAGATTCATATCCAGAATCTTATCGGCCGCCTCACGGTAGGCCCTGCGCAGGTCACGATCACTGAAACTGTCGTGAATCAGATGATGCAGAAAATGGCGTACCTGGTGCATGGAGGCGTTGACGAAGTTGATCGGCAACCCCACCCGCACATGGGCATAACCGATCCTTTTGGTGTTTTCCAGAAAGATGTCATCATAGCTTCCCTTAAACAACGATAAGAACCAGAGCCGGTGGTAGTGGCTCATCTTTTCGCGAGTGGACTGTTTTGCCAGGATGGCCGCAGTCTCAGGCTGGGATATGATGTACTCATAAAACTCATCCACCATGCGCTGCTGAAACTGCTCTGCCAAGGGCAGCAGCTCCTGCAACCGCTTGCTATCCTCATCGGAAAAAAAGTAATGCCGTTTCAGTTCATCCATAGGACTAGCCATTTTGTTCGGCTCCTTCGGTTTAAAATGTCAGGCATCGGCACCGTAGCGCCAGACAGCGGCACAACTGCCTTCACTGGAGACCATGCAGGCCCCCACCGGCATCTCCGGGGTACAGGCGATCCCAAACAGGGGACAGTCCCGTGGACTGATCCGTCCGGTCAACACCTCGCCACAGCGGCAGCCCTGCTGCTCATGCGATTCCGGCACTACAACGGCCAGCGTACGTGCGGCGTCAAAACGCCCATACCGGTCACGAATCCGCAGGCCGCTGAGGGGAATACTGCCCAACCCCCGCCAATCGGCGTCGCAGGGTTCAAAAACCTGTGCCAGCAGCTGCTGTGCCCGCACGCTGCCCTGCCAGGTAACTGCCCGGCGGTATTGCATTTCCACCCTGGCCTCACCGGCCAGGTGTTGTCTGAGCAACCACACCACCCCCTGCAAGATGTCAGCCGGCTCAAAGCCGGTCACCACACAGGGGAGACCATACTGATCAGCCAGCGGCTGATATGCGTGTGCGCCGATCACCGTACTGACATGGGCCGGACAGAGATACCCCCGGATCTGCAGACTCACATCAGCAGACAGGGCCGCCATCGGCGCCGGCATGGTCTTGTGGCTGGACAGCACAAAAAAATTATCAAGCCCCAGCTGCTCAGCCTTAAGGATGGCAGCAGCCACCGTGGGGGCGGTGGTCTCGAAACCAACCCCCAGAAAGATCACCCGCCGTTCAGGGCACTCTCTGGCTAGGGTGACCGCGTCCAGCGATGAATAAACCACCCGGACGTCCAGCCCCCGTGCCCGTTCCTCCAAGAGCGACGACAACGATCCGGGTACGCGCAGCAGATCGCCGAAGGTGGTCACCAGATTAACCGGGTCGGCAGCCAGGGCCAGGGCATGGTCCAGATAACCCACCGGCGTCACGCAGACCGGACAGCCTGGTCCGGAAACCAAGCGCAGCGTTGGCGGAAGCAGACTCTTCAGCCCAAACTGGGCGATGGCCATGGTGTGGGTACCGCACACCTCCATGAACCGCACCGGCTCACGAAGCCCGGCCGCTTCAAGGGCGATGGTCCGCGCCAGCCCCTGCACCAGCGCCCGTCCACGATAGGCATCCTGAAGCTGCACTAGGCCATGTCCTCGGCGTCAAACAGTTCCCGCATCAACCGCAAGGTCTCCTCCGCCTCGAAGTCGTCAATCCGGGCGATGGCAAAGCCGGCATGCACAATCACATACTCACCCACCGCCACCTGATCAGTCAGCATCATCAGGCTGGCCTCCCGCCGGACGCCATCAATTTCAGCGATAACCGTATCATCAGCAATGCTGATCACCTGCATAGGCACCCCCAGACACATGCACAACTCCTCTCAACACCAGCCCGTCTTTCACGACCGTGACGGGACTAAAATTTTACAAATCTGTTTACACTGCAACAAGGCTACACGTTACAAATCAGTTTACGTTCATGCGTGGTGGGCTGCTACAGCCGCCTGCCCCAGAGCGATGCACCCGTCATTGGGTGGCACCAGACGGTGGCTGTAGACCGTGAAGCCCGCTTTCGGCAGATAATTATACACCATCTCCGTCAAAAGGCGATTCTGAAAGACTCCGCCGGACAGCACCACCCGATCGAAACCACGGGAACGTCGCAGTATTCCACAGCCCTCCAGCACTGCGGCTGCAATAGCCTGATGGAACCCCAGAGCCAGCTCAGCGGTATCGACGCCAAACCGTAGCCCTTCTGCCAGACCACGCAACAGGGGAGCTCCGTCCAGTTGAAACGGCCCGGCGGTGGCGGTCAAGACGCCGACTGGCGGTAAAACGGCCGCTGTTCGGGCGGTCTCTGCCAGCGCCTCCAGAGCCATACCGGCCTGCCCGTCAAAACGGTTAGAAGAGACAGCACCCAACAGACAGGCAGCAGCATCAAACAACCGGCCAGCACTGGAGGTTAACGGCGACTGCAATCCCCGCTCCAGCATGGCCTGAAAAACCTGTTTTTCAGCCATATTGAGGGTCGGCAGACCGGGCAGCCGCCAGACGTCATCGCCATACGGCTGATACAGCCAGGCCAGCACCATCCGCCACGGTTCCCGGGCTGCGGCATCGCCTCCCGGCAGGCGAACCGGCTTCAGATGACCGGCTCGTTGCCCCTCGGCATAGCCCCCTACCAGAAATTCTCCCCCCCAGACAGTGCCGTCACTACCGATGCCGGTACCATCGAAGATCACCCCGATCACGTCCCCCTCCAGACCGTTCTCAGCCATGCAGGCAGCCATGTGAGCGTGATGATGCTGCGCCTGCACCACCGGCAGCCCCAGCACCTCGGCATGGCGCGTGGAGAGGTAATCCGGGTGGAGATCACAAACCACCCGATCCGGCCTGATCTCCATAATCTGCGAAAGATGACTGATGGTCTGCTGGAAGGTGTCCAACGTTGCTTCATTTTTCAGATCGCCGATATGTTGGCTGACAAAGGCCTGGTTACCGCGGGTCAGGCAGATCGTATTTTTCAGCTCTGCCCCCACCGCCAGCAGTTGACCGCAATCGAACGGCAACCCGATCGGGCGGGGCACATAACCGCGGGAGCGGCGGTAAAATAACGGCTTGCCCTGAAAGACCCGCATGACGGAATCATCGGTTCTGATCTGGATAGGCCGGTTATGGGTCAGCACCGCGTCGGCGATACCGGCCAGCTGTAGAACCGCTTCATCGTCAGTACAGACCATCGGCTGATCAGAGGCGTTGGCGCTGGTCATGACCAATGCGATCAAGCCTGAATCTTGAAATAACAGCTGATGCAACGGCGTATAGGCCAGCAACAGCCCGATCCAGCCGCTACCCGGCGCTACCAGCGCAGCTATTTGGGGGAGATGCCCCGAATCAGCAGTTCGATTCGGTATCGTGTCTCCGGGAGAGCGACGCACAATCACGATCGGCGCTTCCGGCCCTGCCAGCAGGCGCTCCTCCAGCGCGGTCAGCTCAGCCAGCTGTCGGGCTGCTGCCAGATCGGGCACCATCACGGCAAACGGCTTTTCATCCCGCTGCTTACGCTGGCGCAGCAGAGCGACCGCCCTGTCGTTGCAGGCATCCACGGCCAGATGAAAGCCGCCCAATCCCTTGATCGCCACGACCTGTCCCTGCCGCAGCAACTCCAGAGCCTGTGCCAGCGGCTGGGGATGTTCGGGGATCAGGGACAAACGGGGACCACAGGCCGGGCAGGCGATCGGCTGGGCATGAAAACGCCGATTAGCCGGGTTCTGGTACTCTGCCCGGCAGGCAGGACACAGTGGAAACTCCGCCATAGTGGTCAAGGGCCGGTCATAGGGGGTGCCGGTCACAATCGTCCAGCGGGGACCACAGTTGGTGCAGGTAATGAAGGGGTGTTGATAACGCCGATCGGCAGGATCAAACAGTTCCCGCAGACAGTCCGCACATAGGGCGGTATCCGGCGCAATCTGCGCCTCATGCTTGCCGGTGCTGCTGGGCAGGATCACAAAGCCGGATTCAGCAGGCTGCTCAGGCAGATCATGCTGTTCAAGTTGCGAAATGGCTGCCAGTGGTGGCAACTCCTGGTGCAGTCGCTGGTCGAACTGCTCCAGAGCAGCGGCCGTCCCCTGTAACTCCTGCTCGACCCCGGCTGGCGTATTGCGCACCCAACCGGTCAGCCCCAGCTCCACGGCAAGATGAAAGACAAAGGGGCGAAAGCCCACCCCTTGGACAATGCCTGCAATGTGGTAAGCCCGGCGGGCTATTTCCCCAACTCCTGCTCCAGCCAGCCATACCAGTCGTCAAGCCCTTGTCCGGTGCTGGCCGAGACCTCCAGAATCCGCAGATCATGGCTAACCCGTGCCGCATATTCCTTGCACTGGGCAACGTCGAAGGTCAGGTGCGGCAGCAGGTCCACCTTGTTCAGCAGCATCAGGTCAGAATTATGGAACATCTGGGGGTATTTCAGCGGCTTGTCCTCACCTTCGGTCACCGACAACACCACCACCTTGTGGGCCTCCCCCAGATCAAAGGCGGCCGGACAGACCAGGTTGCCCACGTTTTCAATGAACAGGATGTCCAGGTTGTCCAGATCGAAGGATTCCGTGGCATGCATGACCATATGGGCGTCCAGATGACAGCCGGCCCCGGTATTGATCTGCTTGACCGGCACCCCGGTGGCGGCGATGCGCCGGGCGTCGTTATCGGTCTGCTGATCCCCCTCGATCACGGCGCAGCGGTAGCGGGGGGACAGATCACGCAGGGTGCGTTCCAGCAGGGTGGTCTTGCCGGAACCGGGGGAGGAAACCAGATTCAGCACCAGAATGTTCTTTTCCTTGAACAGGGCGCGGTTGAAGGCGGCCAGCCGGTTATTCTTGGCCAGGATATCCTCTTCAATGACAATCTTTTTCAAAGGGTGGTGATGCTCATGGCTGTGCCCTTCGTCACCGTGGTGATGATGGCCTGGTGTGCTACTACAGCCGCAGGTGGTACACATGGTAAACTCCTGACATTCGGTAGAATTGAGCTGTCATCAGTCGACCTGAATGCGCCGGACAACAGCATGGGCTAAGTATAGCTTAACGCCCCTCACAATCAAACTGTAGACAGTACAGCCGGGCATACTCCCCGCCCAGGGCCAACAACTCTTCATGGCGACCATCTTCCACCACCCGCCCCTGCCGGATGACCACGATCCGGTCGGCATCACGCACGGTAGAAAGACGATGGGCGATTATCAAAGCGGTACGCCCCACCAACAGACGGTGCACCCCCTCCTGAATCAGTTCTTCGCTGGCGCTGTCCACGCTGGCGGTGGCTTCATCCAGGACCAGCAGTTCGGGATCAAAGGCCACGGCACGGGCAAAGGAGATCAGCTGCCGCTCCCCCACCGAGAGGTTGCTGCCCCGCTCGGACAGTTCTGTCTGATACCCGTCCGTCAGCCGTTCAATAAACCGGTCGGCCCCCACCAGTTTGGCTGCTTGAACCACCCGTTGCTGAGCTGCCTGATCCCCCAGACTGATGTTGAAGGCCACGCTGCCGGCAAAGATGGCCGGGTCCTGCAGCACCACCGCCATCCGCTGACGCAGCAGCTCCAGTGGCAGCTGCCGGATATCAATGCCGTCCAGCAGAATGCTGCCCCCATCAACCTCGTAGTGCCGCCCCAACAAACGGACCACGGTGGTTTTACCCCCACCGCTCTCTCCCACCAGGGCCACCCGCTCTCCCCGGTGCAGGGTTATGCTGAAGTTGACGAGCGTGGGTTCGCCGGAACGGTAGCAGAACGACACGTTATTGAACTGTATCAACGGCGCTGCAACAACGCCAGATTCTACCAGATCACCCGGCCGCGCAGCAGGCGCCACGGCATGTTCCGTTTTTTCATCCAGCACGGCAAAGATCCGTTCCAGGGCAGCCATGGCACCCTGCATCACACCATACTTGGCAGACAGGTCCCGGATCGGCCCGAAGAACTTCTCAATATACTGAATGAAAGCCACCAGAGTGCCGAAGGTGAGTGCGCCCTGGAGGATCTGACTGCCGCCATGCCAGATGATCAAAGCGATGGCCAGTGACGAAAACATCTCTACAATGGCGTACAGCGAGGCATCCCAGGTGATCACCGGCAGGTTGGCGTCACGATGGGCGGCGTTCAGTTCACTAAAACGCCGTGCTTCATCCTGCTCACGGCCAAAGGACTGCACCACCGCCATGCCGCCAATCACCTCTGCCAGATGACCGTTCATCCGCCCCAGACGCGCCCGCACCTCGCGAAAGGCTTGCCGCATGTTGCGCCGGAACAGCCACGCCACCAGTACCAGAGGCGGCAGCACCGCAAAGGTGATCAGTGAAAGTACGGGGGCCATCCAGAGCATGGCGGCAATAATGCCGGCCAAAAGCAGTAGATCACCGATAATGGTGATGATCCCGGCGGCGAACATCTCGCCCAGCGCCTCAACGTCACTGGTCAGACGAGTGACCGTGGCCCCGGTTGCGGTACGATCAAACCAGGCGGTGGGCAGACGCAACAGATGGCTGAACAAGGTCGTACGCAGGTCTCCCATCACCCGCTGACCGACGGACTGAAGACCATAGACCTCCAGCCAACCCAGTAATGACTCAAGCGCCAACAGGAAAAGGAAGAACAACGCCGGTCCTGTCAGCAAATCAAGCCGGCCTGGTGTGATGGCATGGTCGATGGCGTATTTCAGAATCAGTGGTTGAGCAAGCCGGCAGATGGCCACCAGCGGCAGGATCAGCAGGATGCCTCCCACCTTGAGCCGATAGGGGGCCACATAACGCAAAAAACGGGCGAGCAGGCGCCCATCATAGGCCTTGCCGGCTATTGCGTCTTCGTGCAGACCACCGTGGTGCATGCAGAGCTCCTTGGTCGTGAGCTTGGCAAAGCTCTTACCACTTGTCAACCAGAAGCGACAGTCGAAGAAACACCTTTGCGGTGGCCGACGTTTTTCAGGTATAGTGCCCCCATGCAAATTCGTCTCAATGAAAAGGTAACCAGCGTTAACGACGGCCAAAACGTTGCCGAACTGGCGCAACAGTTCAAGCCGGGTGCCGACGTACTGATCCTGAACGGCTTTCCCACCACACCGGAGACCGTCGTGACGGCTGGCGACGAGCTCTTTTTAATCCGCCGGGGTGAGATCCCTCCCCACGAAGAGCTGGAATACCTGATGGCTGCCCGCCATACCCCCGGCATCCACGCACGGCTGAAACAGGCCTGCATCGGTATCGCCGGACTCGGTGGACTTGGTTCGGCCGTGGCGGTGGCCCTGTCGCGGGTCGGCATCGGCCGGTTGATCCTGGCTGATTTTGATATCGTGGAGCCATCCAACCTGAATCGCCAGCAGTATTTTGTGGACCAGCTCGGCCTGCCCAAGGTGGATGCCCTGGCTGAGACCCTGCGCAGAGTCAACCCGTATATCCACCTGGAATCGCATCAGATAATGCTCGACCCTGACAACCTGCCGGTAGTCTTCGCCCCTTGCAGCGTGGTGATTGAGGCCTTTGACCGGGCCGAGATGAAGGCCATGCTGGTGGACACCATTATGGAGCAACTGCCGCAAGCCATCGTGATTGCCGCCTCGGGGGTGGCCGGCTACGGCGGCAACAACAGCATTCAAACCCGCCGACTGAACCGTCGGCTCTACCTGGTGGGGGACGGCAGTTCCGAGGCGGCTCCGGGCAACGGCCTGATGGCACCGCGGGTCGGCATTGCCGCGGCCCAACAGGCCAACCAGGCCCTGCGGCTGGTTCTGGGAGAGGAGCTATGAGCACGATAGCCGTTGCCATGAGCGGCGGGGTGGACTCCTCGGTGGTGGCAGCCCTGTTGAAACAACAGGGGCACGAACTGATCGGCATCACCATGCGCCTGTTCGAGCCGCAAACCTGCGGGGCTGGCTCAGCAGTGTATGATGCGGCGCAGGTGGCGCAGCAGCTGGGTATCGAGCACCATGTTGCCAACTTTGAAAAACCGTTTAAAGAGCAGGTGATTGACGATTTTATCCAGCAGTACCGTCAGGGGCAGACACCCAACCCGTGTGTCTGCTGCAACCGCTCGATCAAGTTCGGCCTGCTGCTGGACAAGGCCCGTGAACTGGGGGCAGAGTTGCTGGCCACCGGGCACTATGTGCAGAAAACCGTTGATCCAGACGGCACCTGCCACCTGCGGGTGGCCGCCAACCGGGCCAAGGACCAGTCCTATTTTCTCTATACCCTCACCCAGCAGCAACTGGGGCAGGTGCTCTTTCCGCTGGGCGGTATCGAGAGCAAAGATCAGGTGCGCCGGCTGGCGGAACAGTTCGGTCTGGCGGTGGCGCAAAAAGGGGATAGCCAGGAGGTCTGCTTCATCCCCGGCGACGACTACGTCGCGTTTCTTGAAAGCCATGGGATCACGGCGCAAACCGGGGAGATCATCCATGTCGACGGCACCGTTCTGGGCCGCCACCAGGGCACCCATCGCTATACCATCGGCCAGCGCAAGGGGCTCGGGATCGGCTGGCGCGAACCGTTGTATGTAACCGCCATTGATGCCGCCACCAACCGGGTGGTGGTGGGCGAGCAGCAGCATATCCTGGCCGCTGGCCTGCTGGCGGAGGAACTGAGCTGGCTCATCCCGCAGCAGGCAGCGGCCTTCGAAACCAGCTGCAAGATCCGCTACCGTCACCAGCCGGTGCCCTGCCACGTTACCCTCGAGGCCGACGGCCGCTGTAGGGTCAGCTTCCACAAACCGCAAAAATCGGTTACTCCGGGGCAGTTTGTGGTCTTCTATCAGGATGATCAGGTGCTGGGAGGAGGCCGGATTGTCGGTCAACTCAGCAACGAGACACCATAAAGATCAGTTTCGACCGTTTTTTATTTTGAATGGGGATTCCATGGCAACCACCACCCTGATCACCGGCGGCGTGCGCAGCGGCAAAAGCCGCTTTGCCGAGCAGTTGACCCTCAGCCACGGGGCACCGTTCTGCTACCTGGCGACAGCCCAGGCCCTGGATGGCGAAATGGACGAACGGATCAGCCGTCACCGTGCCCGTCGCGGGGTCGACTGGCAAACGACAGAGGAACCGTTGGCGCTGCCCCAGGCATTAGCCCGGCTGGATGGCAGTTACCAAGCCATTTTAGTGGACTGTATCACCCTCTGGCTCACCAACCTGCTGCTGGTCCGGGAACGGCCTGATGCAGAATTGGAGGAGTCGATTATCGGGAATGTACACTGTTTGGCCACCACCCTGCGGGGGATGGCCACGCCGGTGGTGCTGGTAACCAACGAGGTGGGCATGGGAATCGTGCCGGAACATCATCTGGGCCGACTCTTTCGTGACATCGCCGGTCAGGCCAACCAGATTCTTGCAGCCAGTTGCAACGAGGTCTACGCGTTGATCAGCGGTATACCGCTCAAACTGAAGTAACGTTAAGGAACCAGCATGCACCTGCTTGAAACCACCCTGGCACAGATCAATCCGATTGCAGTCGAACTGCTCAGCACAACCCAGACCCGTCTGGACAACAAGACCAAGCCACTGGGTTCCCTGGGCAGGCTGGAGGAGTTCGCTCGCAGGGTGGTCGCCATCAGCGGCCAGCAGCAGCCCGACCTGTCGAAAAAGGTGATCTTCACCTTTGCCGCTGACCACGGCATCACCGAGGAAGGGGTTTCGCTCTATCCTCGCGAGGTCACCAGCCAGATGGTGTTCAACCTCTTGAACGGCGGTGCCGGGGTCAATGTGCTGGCTCGCCATGCCGGGGCCGAGGTGCGGGTGGTGGATGTGGGGGTGGATCATGATTTTGCCGACTGCCCGGGCCTGATCCGCCGCAAGGTGGCCCGCGGTACCCGTAACCTTGCCAAAGGGCCGGCCATGACCCGCGCCGAGACCCTGGCAGCCTTGAGCGTCGGCATCGAACTGGCCGCGCAGTGCCGGGCCGAAGGGGTTGGTCTGGTGGGCACCGGCGAGATGGGAATCGGCAACACCAGCCCTTCCTCGGCGATCATTGCCACCATTGCGGATCTGACCGTTGAGCAGGTCACTCACCGCGGCACCGGTATCAACGACCAGACCCTGGCAGCCAAGGTGTCTGCCATCAAACGGGGACTGGAACTGAATCGGCCCGATCCTGCCGATCCGTTGGACGTGTTGACCAAGGTGGGCGGTCTGGAGATAGCCGCCATTGCCGGTCTGGTGCTGGGCTGTGCGGCCCACCGGATTCCTGTGGTGGTGGACGGCTTCATCTCCACCGCCGGCGCCTTGATCGCCTCTGAGCTGCACCCCAACGTACAGGACTACCTGTTTGCCGCTCACGAGTCAGTGGAGGTTGGACACCGCTTCATGCTGGAACGGCTCGGTGCCCGGCCGATTCTGGATCTGGACCTGCGGCTGGGTGAGGGCACCGGGGCAGCTCTGGCAATGATCCTGATCGAGGCCGGCGCGAAGATCCTGACCGAGATGGCCACCTTTGAACAGGCCGGCGTCACTGGTCATTAGGCAGAAGCATGCGCCATTTACTGATAGCCCTGCAATTCCTTACCATCCTGCCGGTCCCTTCGCCCAAACGCTGCGAGGCAGATGACCTGGGCCGCTCCACCGCCTGGTTTCCCCTGGCAGGACTGATCATCGGCAGCCTGTTATGGCTGGCCGATCAGGCGCTGACCGTAATTTTTCCGCGGCACCTGACCGATGCACTGCTGGTGGCGCTACTGGCCTTGCTCACCGGTGCCCTGCACCTGGACGGCCTGGCGGATGTCTGCGACGGGCTGGCGGCCCGGGGCGACAAGCAACATTTTCTGGCAGTCATGAAGGACTCGCGGGTCGGTGCGGTGGGAGTGGTGGGAGTGGTAGTGGGACTGCTGCTCAAGTATGCGGCTCTGCTGGCGGTGCCGATCTACCTGAAGGGCCCGGCGCTCTTACTTTTCCCTGCTCTGGCACGTTTTGGCCAGGTAACCCTGCTGACCGGCAGCCGCTCCGCCCGCAGCGATGGCTTAGGAACCCTTGTTTTGAGTGGCATGCAGCCGCTGCAATTTTTCCTGGCCGCCGCCTGCATTTTCCCCATGGCCTGGTTCGGATTGCGGATCGCCGGACTGGTGGCGTTATCGGCGGTATTCAGCTGGGCACTGCTGGTGCGCAGCTGGTTTACCCGACGCTTGAACGGGATCACCGGCGACATTGTCGGTTTTGCCTCAGAAGCAGCAGAGATTATTGCATTACTTTGTGTCACAGCAACAACCATATTGATGATGAGGTGACTATGACGGCATGCACCCGTATCCACCTGATCCGCCACGGCCAAGTGGTTGGTCATGAACAACGCCGCTATAACGGTCAGAATGATGTGGGCCTGACCGACCTGGGCGTAGAACAATACCATCTGCTCAAGGAACGGCTGGCCGGCAGCCGGATCTCGGCCTGTTACTCCAGCGATCTGACCCGCTGCCGGATCGGTGCAATGATCATCTGCGAACAGTTCAACATCCAGCCGGTGCACCGCAGCGAGCTGCGCGAACTCAACATCGGCACCTGGGGACGATTGACCTGGCAGGAGATTCAAAGCCGCTGGCCCGAGGAGTGGCAAGCCCGCCTGAATGACCTGGTCAACTACCGGGTACCGGAAGGTGAAAACCTTTTGGATGTACAGGCGCGGGTCATGCCGGTGATGCGGGAGATCCTTGAGCGTCACCAGGGGCAGGAGCTTTTGTTGGTGGGACACGGCGGGGTCAACCGGATCATCCTGCTGGCGGCCATCGGGGCTCCGCTGGCGGCCATGTTCAACATAGAGCAGAACTACGGCTGCCTGAACGTGATTGACTACTATCCTGACGGCAGGGCCACGGTAAAACTGCTGAACGGTTGAGACTGTTTGCGGCTGAAACACTGAACGGCCCGTGAAAACACACGGGCCGTTTGTACTTCATCGCCAGCAACCTGCGAGAGATTATTCCCCTTCGGAGGCAGCCTCGGCTGCACCGCCCTGCATAAATTCGGCCTGGGCCTTCAACACAGCCTGCATCTGCCCCAACTGCTCGCCCAACCAGGCGTGGATCATGGCAGCGGTCTGGAAATTCATAGTCACCCCGGTCTCCACAAAACGAACCATAGTACTGTTCAGATTTTTGGGATCTGACTCGGTCAGGGCGCCGATACCGCCTTCGGGAGTGATCTCATGGGTCACTTCCTTAGGCAGGGCCGGACGCTCCTGGTAAAAATGCATGACCAGTTCGCCCCGGGGGGTGAAACCACCCTGTACACCGTTAGTGTAGGAGGGGTTGTAGGTGTAGTTGTAGATGTAGTTGAAGTTGATCTCGGGTTTACGCTGATGAGTCATTGACGTTGATTCCTCTCCGGTTAATTATCCTAAAGCCTTGTTTCTATAGCACATGCCCTGTCTGGCTGCAAGACCAACCTGTCTTTATCTGCTGGGCAGGCAACACTGCACGACCGGCCCCCTTAAAGGCACTGCCGTTCACCGCTTTCAGACCTTTAGACAATCCAATTGACAGCACGCAGAGCCACTGTTACAACCTGCTCAGAATTGCATCATCTTAAGGAGGAGACACCCATGAAAACGATTTTTCGCCAGTTCTTCACTGCTGTTGCCCTGCTTACCCTGACGGCCGGATTCAGCTTTGCTCTTGAGCCGGTACTGCCATCGGCCAAAGACGCGACCAAGGCAGCTGTAGCAACCGAGAAGACCAAAGTCGGCGCCAAGCTTGACGCCACCAAGTCTGCCGTTAAAACCGAGGCTGCAAAGCCTGCAGCCAAGGTTGATGCAGCCAAGGACGCAGCAAAGGCCACCAAGGCAAAAGCTGGTGCCAAGGTTGATACCGCCAAGGCTGCCGTCATCTCTGAGCAGCTCGACATCAATACAGCCACCGATGCCCAACTGAAGGCGGTTCCTGGCATTGGCGACGCCTATGCTGCCAAGATCATTGCCGGACGTCCC
Organism: Geobacter sp. UBA5730; assembly: GCA_002419465.1. Taxonomy (GTDB): domain Bacteria; phylum Desulfobacterota; class Desulfuromonadia; order Geobacterales; family Pseudopelobacteraceae; genus Trichlorobacter. The sequence goes on from DIGE01000014.1 coordinate 244,534, forward strand.
TATGCCAAAAAAGATCAGCTGAAAACCCGCAACATCCTGCCGGGCCCGGCGTACGACCAGATAAAAGATCGTATCGTCGCCAAACAGGCCGCCAAATCGGCACCAAAAAAGAAATAAACAGTCTCAAGACCTTGATGTCCCTCAAAGGGCAGCCGGATGGCTGCCCTTTTGTAGTGCTTGACTTTAGCGTGCCGGGCCCATATTGTGTGAATTTTTCAGGATCTATCAAGGAGTTGCGATGAAACCGCTTTTTTTGAACCCCCCCACGTTTGAGGATTTTGACGGCGGCGCCGGTGCCCGCTATCAAGCTTCTCGCGAGGTGACTTCATTCTGGTATCCAACCTGGCTCTGCTTCCCGGCCGGGATGATCGAAGGCAGCCGGGTGGTGGATGCCCCGGTCCAAAAATTCACCCTGGACGACTGCCTGAATATCGCCAAGAATTTCGACATGGTGGTAATGTACACATCCACTCCCACCCTGGCGATTGACATCGAGACCGCCCGCCGGATCAAGGAGGTCAAACCGGATATTGTCACCGTACTGACCGGCCCCCACGTCTCTATCCTGCCGGAGGAGTCCCTCAGGGCCGGAAGCGGCACCATTGACATTGTCTGCCGTGGAGAGTTTGATTATTCTACCAAGGAGCTCTGCGAAGGCCGCGAATGGAATAAGGTCGATGGCATCAGTTTTCTGAAAGACGGCGCGGTGGTGCATACCCCCGATCGCCCCTTGATTGAGGATCTGGACGCCCTGCCGTTTGTGGCGCCGATCTATAAACGGGATCTGCCGATTTCAGAGTATGTGATCCCTCACTTTAAGAACCCCTACGTCTCGATCTACTCCAGCCGTGGCTGCCCATCCAAGTGTATCTACTGCCTGTGGCCACAGACCTTTTCCGGTCGCCAGATGCGCCTCCGCTCGCCTGAAAACGTCTATGACGAGGTTAAATGGATCGTTGACAACATCCCGGAGATGCGGGAACTCTCCTTCGATGATGACACCTTCACCGCCAGCCGTGAGCATGCCCGCAATGTCGCGAAACTGCTCAAACCGCTGGGCATCTCCTGGACCATCAATGCCCGTGCCAATTGTGACTACGAGACCCTCAAGATCATGCGCGAAGCGGGTCTGCGCCATGTGGTGGTGGGGTATGAATCGGGCAACGAACAGATCCTGAAAAACATCAAAAAAGGCGTCACCAAAGAGCAGGCCATACAGTTCACCAAGGACTGCAAGAAACTTGGCCTTTCGATCCACGGCGCCTTTATCATGGGACTGCCGGGCGAGACCAAAGAGACCATCCGCGAGACCATCGAGTACGCCAAGCAACTGGACCTCAACTCGATCCAGGCCTCGCTGGCCTCCCCCTACCCAGGCACCGAATTTTATACCCTTGCCAAAGAACAAGGCTGGATCTCCTCGGATGACTTCATCGACAGTACCGGCCACCAGAAGTGCGTGATCAACTACCCGCATCTGACGAATGCCGAGATATTCAACTCGGTGGAGGAGTTCTACAACAAGTTCTACTTCCGGCCCAAATACATCCTGCGCAGCATCGGCAAGATGATTGTGGATGGCGAGGAACGCAGCAAACTGCTCAAGGAAGGCAAGCAGTACCTGGAGTATATGAAAAAGCGCCGACAGGGGCAGTGTTGAAACGACTGATCGTCAATGCCGACGACTTCGGCCTTTCATCCGGCGTCAATCGTGCAGTGGAACTGGCCTGGCAGCAAGGTATTCTCACTCAGGCCTCGCTGATGCCGGGTGGTACAGCCTTTGACGAGGCGGTTGCCATAGCACAGTGCAATCCAGGCCTACAGGTGGGGCTACACCTGACCTTGGTGCAAGGCCGGCCGGTCTTGCCGCCAAAGCAGATTCCCGGACTGGTGGGTACGGATGGTTGTTTCCCGGACAATCCGGTAACGGTGGGGATGAAGCTTTTTTTTGACCCCACGATACGGATGCAACTGCGCAACGAGATTGAGGCTCAGATCCTGAAAATTAAGCAGACCGGCCTGCCGCTTTCCCATATTGACGGCCATCTGAACATCCAGATGCACCCCACGGTCTTTTCCCTGTTGGCGGAGCTGATGCCCCGCCATGGCATCACCAGCTTCCGGTCAACCAGGGAACGACTGTTCCAAAACCTGCGCCGAGATCGTTCACGGCTGATCGGCAAAACAGTCGAACGGCTCATCTTTGGCAGCCTGGCAGGTCATGCGGCACCCGTCTTGCAACATCGGGGCATAACCACGGCAGGTGAGGTCAAAGGGGTGCTTAATTCAGGCAGGATAAGCGAAGCGTATCTGCTTTCCGTGATGTCGGGACTGCACGAGGGCACCACCGAAATCTATCTTCACCCCGGCCTCCAGCCGGAAGCTGAGCTGCTCCACAGGATGCCGGATTACCTGCATGAAGCTGAACTGGCGGCCCTGTTATCACCCAAGGTGAAACACAGGATCAAGGAACAGGGAATTGTTTTGTGCAACTATCGGGGAGATGACAAACCAGATGCTTAAGACGATGGTACTGATGATTCTGGCAGTGACTGCCGGCACCGTAGGCGACCTGCTGTTGGCCAAGGGAATGAAGGAACTGGGAGACTTGTCCACCATGAACCTGCGCGGCATCATGGAGGTGGCCTTGCGTGCCATGACCGAGTGGAAGATCGTGGTAGGTACCGCCATGCTGGCGCTGTTTTTCTTTCTCTGGCTGGCGGTACTCTCCTGGGAAGACCTCTCGGTGGCGCTGCCCCTGCAGGCTCTCAACTATGTGTTGGTGGCCCTGTTGGCCAAATATCTCCTGCACGAGCAGGTCTCTCCCCTGCGCTGGGCCGGCATAGCCTTGGTCTGCGTCGGGGTGATGCTGATTACCAAAAGCAGCACGGCTGACAAGCAGAAAACACCAGCTGAGGTCGCCGTTACAATCCGGTCTCAATCAGAAACAGGGGGGTAGGCATGCTCCAAAACAACATTATCGGCTTTATTGGCGGCGGCAACATGGCCGAGGCGATCATCAAGGGGCTGGTGGCTGGCGGCGTGCCGCCACGCAACATCGTAGCAGCCGATCCGGTGCTGGACCGGCGGGCGCATCTGGCAACCACCCTGCAAGTGCGTACCAGTGACGACAACACTGAGGTTGCCAATGAGGCAGACCTGATTGTACTGGCAATCAAACCCCAACTGGCCGCCAATGTTCTCTCCACCCTCGTGGGCGGAGTCACTCAGCAGAAACTGGTTGTTTCGATCATGGCCGGCATTTCCACGACCTTTATTGAAGAATCGTTGCAGACTGGCACCCGTGTTGTGCGGGCCATGCCGAACACACCGGCCTTGGTACAGACAGCCGCAACCGCTATCTGTGGCGGACGCCGGGCTACGGCTGCGGATCTTGACATGGCGAGGGAGCTGTTCAGCTTGGTCGGAACAGTCTACACGGTGGGCGAAAAGCAGATGGACGCCGTGACCGGCGTCTCCGGCAGCGGCCCAGCTTATGCCTTTTCGTTCATCGAGGCCTTGGCCGATGCCGGCGTTAAAAACGGATTGGCCCGTGATGTGGCCGTCGGTCTGGCAGTGCAGACCGTTTTGGGCGCTGCACGGCTGGTGCAGGAAAGCGCCGAGCACCCGGCTGTGCTACGGGACCGGGTCAGCTCACCGGGCGGCACCACCATCGCCGCACTACACGCACTTGAAAATGGCCGCTTTCATGGCCTGATTATGGATGCCGTCGATGCGGCGGTCAAACGTTCAAAGGAACTGGCTGGTATCAAACTGATGTAGATCGCTCCGGCCACTTCGCTACAAAACGGGTATGGCCCTTGAGCCATACCCGTTTTTTTACTGCACTATTTTTTATTCAGCTGTTCGTATAAAGCGATCTGCTCGGCCTGAGACAGCTGCCTACGGCAACACCGCTGTTCCCTGCAGAGACGACAACGGTCATCGGAACACCACTGACAAAAACGGCAGTCTGAACAAGGATGTTTTTTATCAGGCGCTTCGGCGCTCAATATGCAATATTCCTCTGAACTGCATTGCCTGACAACAGCTGTTCAAAAGCCTTGCCCTGATCGGCATTCACCAACAGATAGCGCGGCAGAATCTGCATCTTTTCACAACGACCGGCGTGGCGCCGCTCAATGGAAAAGGTACTGATGTAGCCGGCTGCATGCGCCTTTTTGAGCAGATGATCATCATAGATGCCAAAAGGCCAGGCCAGGAGGTCCACCGGGCCACCCAGCTCCTGTTCAAGCTTACGTTTCGATTTTGTCAACTGCTCCATGACCAGTTTATCAAGGTCAGCAGGCTGCAGCTTCTTCCGTTCGCGCTTGAAGTTGGGGTGCCAGTAAGTATGAGACTGGAGATCAAACAGGCCGGTTTTTTTCAGTTCCCGCAACTGCTCCCAGGTCATGGCATACTTTGCATTGGAAATTGCTGAAGGATAGACAAAAACCGTCACGGGAAAACGATACTTACGGATGATCGGTAACATATCGCTATAGACTGATTTGTGGGCATCATCCTCCACAATGACCACCGATTTTGCTGCCGGAACCGGTCCCTTCCCCTGGTACCATTGCACCAACTGCCGCAATGGAATCACCCTGTAGCCGTTATCATGCAGAAATTTCATATGTTCTGCAAAAACCGAGGTTTTTATGGTCATACCATCGGCCACGGTGGGACCAAGGCGATGGTACAACAGGATCGGCACCGAAGCTTCAGGCGTAACAACAGCAAAAGCGGGAGGTGAAAGAGCAACCACTACCAGCACAGCACCTACCAGACGCACCATCATCAACGCAACCCTTCTCTTATGAGACATACCGACTCTTTACATGCACAAGCGCTCTAAGCGCGTACCAAATACACCGAACAGGGCGCTAGCTCTGCTACCCGATGGGAGACGCTGCCCTTCAGGCGGCGTTGCAAAAACCCCTTGCCGGAGCTGCCGATCACAATCACATCGACCCCTTCCTGCCGGGCAAACTCAACCAGTTTATCGGCCGGTTCACCCGATTCGACGATCATCTCCAGGGGGATGTCATACTCGGCAGCGCTCTTTTCGATAATATAAAAAATTCGTTTGCGAATGTCTTCCCATTGTTCCGTTTCGGTCAGAGGCTTGACCGGTACAAAATCAGAATACGACGAACTCTGGGCATTAGGCACCACCAGGAGTGCGTAGATTTTACTCTTAAACTGGCTACGATTGCCAGCTGCCATCCGAACCGCCTCTTCGGCAGCCTTATCCGAGTAGGGCGAGCCATCAATCGCTACCAGTATCTTCTTCCTCAGATTCAGCATGACCGCTCCGAGATGTTCTATTTATTTACATTCCAGGTAACTAAGACGAACACCAACCGGGATAAAATATATTGCAATTGTTCGCACTTGACAATTATAAAACATTTTTCTATATTTTATGCATCGCTGTCTGCACACCATCAGCAACTACCTAACCATGTCAGGATCCTGCAACCATGGCAAAAAAAGAAAAATCAGAATATCTCATCCAGGCGGTCTCCCACGCACTTGACCTGCTTGAACAGTTTCATGATGAAGTTGATGAGTTGGGGGTCACAGAACTCTCGAAACGCCTTAAGTTACACAAAAACAATGTTTTTCGCCTGTTAGCCACCCTGGAGTCACGCGACTATATCGAACAAAACCGGGTAACCGAAAACTACCGCCTGGGCCTTAAAACGTTGGAAATGGGCCAGACCTTTATCAAACAAATGGGACTGCTGCGCCAGTCGAAACCTGTACTTGCGGCGCTGGTTAAGGAGTGCAACGAGACCACCTACGTGGCAATCCTTAAGGATTTTCACATAATTTATCTGGATGCGGAGGAAACCAACATGACCGTGCGGGTAGTACCGCGAGTCGGTTCCCGCCTGCCGGCCTACTGCACCGCAGCTGGAAAGGTCCAGATAGCTTACATGAGCGACGAGGAGTTGGACCATTACTTGCCGCAACGAGAATTGGTCAAGTTTACGGCGAACACCATTACCGACCGCGAGCAGTTGAAAAAACAGCTTCACCTGATTGCAGAGCAAGGTTTTGCCATAGACAACGAAGAACTTGACGAAGGGGTGCGCTGCGTTGGCGCCCCCATTCGTGACTACACCCGTCGGATTATCGGCGCAGTGAGCATCTCAGGTCCCTCAATGCGCTTCTCCGATGAACGGATTCAAAAAGAGCTGACCCCGATGGTCATCAGGGCTGCTGAAGAAATATCTTCCAAGCTGGGCTTTCAAAAATAGATCACAGCTCGTGCTTGCTTATATTAAAACGGGGTGCCTTCAGGCCACCTCGTTTTTTATTAAACCTGCTAAAACAGAGTATCCCGCTGCATGATAGTTTCAATGATCCCGCTTCCCTGCGGCCCCTTGTAATCAACACACTTCGCCCAGGCCACCAACGTGGCGTCCACATCCTGCTTCTGCTCAGTTGCCATCTTATCGTACCCCAACTCTGCGGCCGGGGTCAGCAAGATATGCACAAACTGCTTATAATCAACCCTGGCAGGTAATTTTTCTACCACACAGGTACAGTAGCTTTCAACCCCCACCGCCTTCATGCACTGCTCGCGCTTGACCGGCAACGCCTGCCTTTGAAGCTTGAGCGCCGTCAATTCATTGATCTGCCGCTCCAGCTTTTCAATTTTTTCCAACAACTCGGCCTGCTTTTTAGGATCCTCGGCAGCCCAGCCAAGTGAGGCTGGAACTGACATTGACACCAATACCAGCAACGACAGCAACCTTATTTTTTTCTGCATTCCCCCCCCCTTTTTTTGAGACACGAAAGGCATCTGCCCAGAGGACAGATGCCTTGTTAAAATCGAGATGGTGCCCGGAGCCGGAGTCGAACCAGCGACACGTGGATTTTCAGTCCACTGCTCTACCAACTGAGCTATCCGGGCGAAGAGCTTTTGTTTATATACAGTTTGGCACTTGCTGTCAACACGAAAGTACACTTTATGCGGCCTTAATCGGGATATAGTTACAGAACGGCTCTTCAGCCATATAGTCGCCGTGTACGGCATCCGCCCTGGCACGGCAACCTCCACAAACATTAATAAATTCGCACTGTCCGCATTTCCCCTTGTAGGCCTTGAAGTTACGCAAATCCTTGAATATTTCCGAATTTTCCCATATTTCGCGAAAAGGTGTCTGCTTGACATTGCCGGCCACCCGATGGAAGTAGGAGCAAGGCTTGACATTCCCGAAGCAGTCAATCAGGCAAATGGTCTGAGCCGCGATACAGCCTTTCCCGCCGCCGGTAGAGAAGGTCAGCGAACGGCGTTCAAACGCAACCCCCTCTGCCTTGGCCTTCTGCGGAACAATCCGGTAGTAATGGGGAGCACAGGTAGGACGCATCAGTATCTCATCCTCAAGCTTTTCCTGCTGGTAGTGCCAATCCAGAATTTCTTCGTAATCATCCTTGGAAATCAGCTCATTCATGATCTCTTCACCCCGCCCGGTGGGAACAATCATAAACATGTACCAGGCAGTGGCTCCCAGCGACTTGGCCAGCTTAAAGGTGGCAGCAATGTCGTGCTGGTTGCGCTTGGTGAATGATGAATTGACCAGGAACTTCTGACCATGCTGCCGGAACAGTTCAGCGGCCCGCATTACGCCATCAAAGGCACCGGGGCATTGCCGGAAATCATCATGAATGTCAGCTGTTGAGCCATCCAGAGAAAGAGAGACCATCTTGATGTCGGCTGCCTTCATCTGCTGGCAAACATCCTCGGTCACCAAAGCGCCGTTGGTAGCCATACACATCCTGAGCCCCAGAGAAGTCCCGTAGGCCGCCAACTCAAAGATATCAGGCCGCGTCAACGGCTCTCCTCCAGACAGCACCACGACAGGTTTTGAGAAAGCAGCAATCTCATCCAGCAGCGTTTTCCCGTCCTGTGTTGTAAAATCCCCCTCTGACGAACTCGAATCGGAGGAACAACGGCAATGCACGCAACGCAGGTTACACTTCTGGGTAGTTTCCCAGGCGATCCACTTAGGTATAAATTCCTTTGTCATGACAGCTCCTGACAGATTCAAGCATGCAACTTTACGCATCGTATGCGAAAGCATGAGAAAACTCAAGGCCATATCGGCGACCTAATCACTGCACACCGATGAATCGGCTTGAATGTGTGCTACTATTCTGCTATAAACTAGCGATAGTTGGCTGTTTGTATGCTCACGACAAGGAGATTAGCATGTCCACGTCCCAGATGGTCATGTATGACGAGGAGTTTCAAGAGATCAACGAAGTGATCGGTCGGCTTCTCAAAGATTCAAACTCAAAGGTTATCTTTCTGGTTGATAAAAATGGCCAGTTGATTTCTGGTGTAGGTGAGACGGAGCGATTTGACACCACCTCATTGGCTTCACTGACGGCCGGTAATATTGCTGCAACCGGGGGCTTGGCCAAACTGATCGGCGAAAAAGAATTTTCCATCCTCTTTCACGAGGGCGAAAAGGACAATCTTCACATCTCCATCGTCAGTGGACGCGTTATTCTGGTAGTTTTATTTGACAATCGCTCTTCACTCGGCCTTGTCAGACTCCGTGTAAAAAAATCCTCCGAGGAACTGTCAGGCATCTTCGAAAAACTGATGAGAAAGTCGGATGAACAGGCCAAATCTGGCTCGACGTCATTTCCGTTTGCAGAGATAACCGACGACGACATCGACAACCTGTTCAGCTAGCCAGTATTTCGAGGTACGCAGCATGTCTTTCATCAACTACGCGTCGCGCGAAATCAACTGCAAGATCGTTTACTACGGTCCCGGCCTTTGCGGCAAGACCACGAACCTGCAGCACATCTACTCAAAGACCGCTCCTGAGGCCAAAGGCAAGATGATCAGCTTGGCAACCGAGACCGAGCGCACCCTTTTCTTTGACTTCCTACCCTTGGCACTCGGTGAAATTCGCGGTTTTAAAACCCGTTTTCACCTCTACACCGTGCCTGGCCAAGTCTTCTATGATGCTTCTCGTAAACTGATTCTCAAGGGTGTTGATGGCATAGTCTTTGTTGCCGACTCTCAAGAAGAGCGGATGGATGCCAATATCGAGTCATTGGACAACCTTCGTCACAACCTGAAGGAGCAAGGCTATGACCTGGACAAATTACCTTACGTTATCCAGTACAACAAACGAGACCTTCCCAGTGTCATTCCCGTAGAGACGCTGCGCAAGGATCTGAATCCTACCGCCGCACCGGATTTCGAGGCCTGCGCATCAACAGGGGAAGGTGTTTTTGAGACTCTCAAGGCAATTGCTAAACTGATCTTGGTTGACCTCAAAAAAGGTCGTTAATCGCAAGCTGGTTGCATTTCGTTCGTACCCTTTGATCTTTCAAATTGCTTGCATTTCGCGACAGAACTATGTATAGATAAAAATCCTTCTCGCAGTTGAGGAGAGATGGCCGAGTAGGTCGAAGGCGCTCGCCTGCTAAGCGAGTATACTGGGAAACCGGTATCGAGGGTTCGAATCCCTCTCTCTCCGCCACTATATACGGTAGCGTAATGCGCTTGTAGCTCAGCTGGATAGAGTACCAGACTACGAATCTGGGTGTCGGGAGTTCGAATCTCTCCAAGCGCGCCATACATAAACGGGCAGGCAGTTAATGCCTGCCCGTTTTTATTGATACTGGAAGCACGTCGGTCGCTGGTGGGCCGCCCGGTCTTCAAAACCGGTGGAGGGGGTGAGAAACTTCCTCGGTGGGTTCGATTCCCATGTGCTTCCGCCACTACGCAAAAAGGCGATCCGAATGGATCGCCTTTTTGCGTGCACTATGAGACACAACTCATCAGATTAATTTAACTGCTGTCTCGGCGAGCTGAAGCAGGTATGAAGGTACGATACCAAGCGCGAGGGTAGCAACGCCGGCAACAACCAGCGCCAGGGTAATCGGTGCAGTGACCTTAACCCAGCCGAACTCCTCTTCAGCAGGCTTCATATACATGAAGACCATCACCCGCAGGTAGTAATATACCGAAGCAGCACTGTTCAGAACACCGATAATTGCCAGCCAGACATATCCTTCCTGGACAGCGGCGGAGAAAAGATAAAACTTACCAATGAAACCCGCTGTGGGCGGAATACCTGCCAGAGAAAACAGGAACAGGGTCATGATAGCAGCCAGTGCCGGCCGCTTGTGCGCTAGCCCGGCAAAATCCTGAACATTGCCATTACTCTCACCCTGTTTGCCTAACACGACAACGACAGCAAACGCTCCGATGTTCATGAAGGCATAGGTAAGCATATAGAACAGGATACCAGCCGTTCCGGTGGTATTGGCTGCGGCAAAACCAACCAGGGCATAACCTGCGTGTGCAATCGATGAATAAGCCAGCATCCGCTTAATGTTATCCTGACGCAGGGCGATAATGTTACCGACAGTCATGGTCAGTACAGCCATGATCCAGATCAGGTCGGACCAATCAGCCTTCATGACAGGGAAGGCCACCAGGAACATCCGCAGGAAAGCAGCAAAACCGGCAGCTTTAGGCCCAGTAGACATCAGTGCGGTGATCGGTGTCGGCGCCCCTTCATAGACATCCGGGGTCCACATGTGAAAGGGAACAGCCGCTATCTTGAAGGCGAATCCTGTCAGGATCAGCAGCGCACCGATCAGCAACATGGTGTCAGGCGCACCCATTTTGGCAGCAGCCTCGGCAATTTTTGCAATCCGCGTAGTACCGGTTGCGCCGTACACCAGCGCCATACCGTACAGCAGGAAACCTGTGGAGAAAGCACCCAGCAGGAAGTATTTCAGTCCTGATTCGTTTGACTTAATGTTGGCTCTGTTGAAACCAGCCAGCACGTACAATGAGATCGACATCAGCTCGAGACCGAGAAAGATGGTCATCATGTCGGTGCCGGAAGCCATCAGCATCATACCGACCGTGGTAAAGAGAATCAGCGGATACAGTTCGCCCTGATTACACCCTTCACGCTCCATGTACTGGTCACTGATCAGCACTGTCAAGCCGGCAGCGACCACAAAGATCAGTTTGAAGAAGATGGCAAAGTTGTCCAGAACAACTGAGCCGCTGAAACTCGGGATGTTCAGCCCCCAGCCGGTGGCTGCCGTGTAACCGGCGGCAACAAGTCCTGCCAGGCTGAGCCAGGCCAGATAACCCTTGGACTTGGAGGGGACGAAGACGTTAACCAGCAGCAGTGCCATGGCCATAACCGAGAGAATGATCTCCGGCATGATGGTGGCGAGGTTAATCGTCTGAAAAAGTTGGGCTACATTGATATCCATTGAACAGTCCTCCAGGAACGTTGACTCAATCGGCTAGTGACCGGCCGGCTTTTCAGCAGCAGGGTGCGCCGGTGCGGCTTCAGGCTGTACAGTGACAGGGGCGACGGCCTTGGCGGTAGCCACCGGTTCAATACGGGCCTTGGCAATCACTTTTTGAACGGACGGTGTCATCTTTTCAATGAACGGGTTCGGGTAGACCCCCATCACGAAGATCAGTACAATCAGCGGCACCATGATGGCGATTTCCCGCAGATTCAAGTCTTTCAGCACCTGGTTTTTGGGGTTGTCCAGTTCACCGAACATCACCCGCTGGAACATCCAGAGCATGTAGACGGCGGCAAAAATAACACCACTGGAAGCGATAACGGCATACCAGCGCAGGGAGCTTTCAAAAGCTCCAATCAGGATCAGGAATTCACCGACAAAACCGTTGGTTCCGGGCAGGCCGACTGAGGACAAGGTCACGATCATAAAGATTGTTGCAAAAACCGGCATCTGTTTGGAGAGGCCACCGAAATCGGTGATCAGACGGGTATGCCGACGCTCGTAGATGAAGCCAACGATCAGGAACAGTGCGCCGGTGGAGACACCGTGGTTCAGCATCTGCAGCATACCACCGACAACGCCTTGCTCGTTCAGAGAGAACACGCCCAGCATAACAAAGCCCAAGTGTGCCACTGATGAGTAAGCTACCAGCTTCTTGACGTCTTCCTGCACCATCGCAACCAATGCGGCATAGATGATACCGATCACCGCCAGTGTAGCGATCAGCGGGGTAAACTGATGGGTTGCCTCAGGGAACAACGGCATGGCAAAGCGAACATAACCATAGGTACCCATTTTCAGCATGATGGCAGCCAGGATCACGGAGCCGGCGGTTGGTGCTTCAGTGTGCGCATCTGGCAACCAGGTGTGCAGCGGAAACATCGGCACCTTAATGGCGAAGGCCAGGGCAAATGCCAGGAACAGCCAGGTCTGGGTAGCCGGATCGACCTTCAGATCAAAGAAGTGCAGCAGACTGAAATCGGTGATGCCGGCCTTGGTACCCAGGAAGTACAGGTAGATTAACGCCACCAACATCAGCAGGGAGCCGACCATGGTGTAGATGAAGAACTTGACCGCTGCGTAGATGCGGTTTTTACCACCCCAGATACCGATCATGAAGTACATCGGGATCAGCATAACTTCCCAGAAGATGTAGAACAGGAACAGATCAAGCGAGATAAATGCGCCCAACATGCCGGTTTCGAGGAGGAGCAGGCAGATCATGTAGGCTTTGACCTTTTCCTCAACGGCAGTCCAGGTAGACAACACCGCAATCGGCATGATGAAAGTAGTCAGGATCACCAGCCAGAGGCTGATACCGTCAATACCGATGTTGTAGCGCATGGCGAACGGTCCGGCAGCGATCCAGGGTACGTTCTCCACAAACTGAAAGTCGGCGTTGGTCTGGAAGCCTGTCAAAATCGGCAAAGAGACCGCAAAGGTGGCGATGGTCGTCAGCATGGCGACACCGCGCAGGGCCCCCTTGCTCTCCTTGGGGATGAAGAGCAACAGGAGCACCCCCAGGATCGGCAAAAAGGTCATCACGCTCAGAATGTTACTCATGAATCTGCTCCTTTATACAGAATGCGAAACGGAACGTTACTTGAACAGGTAGTAACCGACGATGGCGACCACGCCAAAGGCCATGGTCCAGGCATAATTATAGATTTGACCGGTCTGCGTGTAGCGCACCACACCACCAAAAGCCATTACAACGTGGGCAACGCCATTTACCAGACCATCAATCACGAGCACATCAAACCCTTTCCAGAGGAAACGCCCCATGGCTTTGCAAGGGTTGACAATCATAAAGTCATACAGTTCGTCGATGTACCACTTGTTGTAAACTGCACGGTGCAGCGCGGGGAATGCACTGGTAAATTTCTTGGGCAGATCTGGTTTCACCAGATAGAGCATTGCCGCCACGGCGATGCCGACCAGTGCGATGACCACTGACAGACCCATCAGACCCCACTCCAGGGCATGGCTATGATGGCCAGCATGCGCATGGTCCTTCATATACTCGTTGGCGTTGGCAAACACCGGCTCCAGGTAGTGCTCCAGGTAGTTGGGAATACCACCGACCAGATCACCGATCAGCTTGGGCAGGCCGACGTAGCCACCCACGATGGACAGCAGGGCCAGCACGATCAAGGGGATGACGATCACCATCGGTGACTCATGCAGGTGCTTCTCAGCACCTTCCTTGATCCGGCATTTGCCGAAGAAGGTCATAAAGACCAGACGGAACATATAGAATGCGGTCAGCAAAGCGGCACAGGCACCCATCCCCCACAATAACATGTTGAGGTCGCCATGCAGCGGATTGGCAAAGGCTTGCCAAAGGATTTCGTCTTTAGAGAAGAAGCCTGCAAAGCCTGGTATACCGGCAATTGCAATGGTAGCGACCAGGAACGTCAGGAAGGTCAACGGCATATGTTTGCGGAGACCACCCATGTTGCGCATATCCTGTGCATCATCGTGAGAATGTACGTGATGCAGCGCTCCATGCATGGAGTGAATCACGGCACCGGAACCAAGGAACAGGCAGGCTTTAAAGAAAGCATGGGTCATCAGGTGAAACACACCGGCTGTAAAGGCGCCAACGCCCATGGCCAGAAACATGTAACCCAACTGTGAGACGGTGGAATAAGCCAACACCCGCTTGATATCGTTCTGGGCAGTACCGATGGTGGCGGCGAACAGGGCGGTGCAACCACCAATTACGGCGATTACCATCATGGTTTCTGGTGAACGGATGAACAGATAGCTCATCCGGCCAATCATATAGACACCAGCGGTAACCATGGTGGCGGCGTGGATCAAGGCTGATACCGGCGTAGGGCCTTCCATGGCATCCGGCAACCAGGTATAGAGGGGAATCTGGGCAGATTTACCGGTAGCACCCAGAAAGAAACACAGGGTGATGATGGTTACCACACCGCCGGTAGGCAGCAGGTGCGCATTCTGCTGTAATTCGGTGAACTGGATGGTCCAGATATTATGATTTTGGCCAAACCACCAGAAAAGTGCAAAGGTGCCCAGCAAGAAGCCGAAGTCACCGACCCGGTTCATAACAAAGGCTTTTTTACCGGCGTCGCCAGCTGACTTCTTGTGAAAGTAATAACCGATCAGCAGATAGGAACAGAGACCGACGCCCTCCCAGCCAACAAACATCAGCAACAGGTTGTTACCCATCACCAGCAGCAGCATGGAGAAGACAAACAGATTCAGGTAGGCGAAAAAACGATAAAATCCCTCCTCACCGTGCATATACCCGATGGAGTAGACGTGGATCAGGAAACCGATACCGGTCACTACCAACAGCATCAAACATGAGAGCGGATCAATCAGAAAGGCGATGTCGGCGTTAAAGTTTCCAGCCGTCATCCAGGTGAAGATTTTGACGTTGACTACGCGCTCCTCACCGGGGAGACCAATCAGCTTGAGGAAGGTCATAACGGATACTATAAAGGAACAAAGTACCGCAAAGGCGCCGATTGAGCCAATGACCGTCTCATTCTTGATCTTCTTCCCCAGGAGTCCATTGATCAGGAATCCGATCAGGGGGAACAGGGGTATCAGCCACACGTTGTCGAACATTGAGCTACTCCTTTATTCAGTCGTCTTATCAGGTACCGGTTCAGAGCGCGCAGCGTAAAGCCGCGGCATTACCACTTCATCAGGTTGGCGTCGTCAATATCAATGGACTCGCGGTTGTTGAAGAAGGAAATAAACAGGGCCAGACCAACGGCAGCCTCGGCGGCAGCCACGGTCATGATGAAAAATACGAATACTTGCCCATCAAGATTGCCCAGGTGTCGGGAGAGCGCGACAAAAGTCAGGTTGACGGCATTCAGCATCAGTTCGATGCACATGAAAACCACAATGGCGTTTTTACGGGTCAGAACCCCGATGGTGCCGATTGAAAACAGCACGGCACTGACAAGCAGGTAATTGGTCAGGTTTTCCATTATCGTGACACCTCTAGGAAAGTTTTCTCTTGGCCAGAATAACGGCCCCTACCATGGCGGCCAGCAACAGGATCGAGGTCACCTCGAACGGCAGCAGGAACTCGGTAAACATCACCTTGCCGATCAATTGTGTGTGGCCCTGTTGATTGATCATCTCGGTCGTAATGTTGCAAACCGGCTCGGCAAGCTTGCCACGGGTCAGTAACAGGCCGGCCAGCAGGAGCGTGGCCACACCGGTCACACTACCCAGCACCAGCTGGTGAGCAGATTTCTTATTGGCATCTACTCGAATATTCAACAGCATGATGGTGAAGACAATCAGGACCATAATGGCACCGGCGTAGACGATGATCTGGATGGCTGCCATAAACGGTGCATCCAGCATGACATAGTAGGTCGCCAGGCAAAAGAAGGTCAGCACCAGGGAGAGCGCACTGTTGATCGGGTTCTTGCAGGTGACGACCAGCAGGGCCGAAACAACAGCCACGATGGTGACAATGGCAAAGAAGACGGATGAGATGTCCATGTACTGCGCTCCTTTATTTCTTTTCTAAGAGTCTTTCCTTGGTGTAAATGAAATCCGTGCGCCGGTAGTTAGCCAACTCGAATTCACCGGTCATCTTAAGGGCGTCAACCGGGCAGGCCTCTACACAGTAGCCACAAAAGATGCAACGCAGCATGTCGATTTCATATTTTGCCGCAAACTTATCGTGATTGGCATCCTCGCCTGCTTCAACCGTGATACATTTGGCCGGACAGACGGTGGGGCAGAGATAGCACGCCACACACTTGGCCTTGTCATGTGACACCTTCAGAGCATGCAGACCGCGGAAACGTTCAGCAACCTTGGGGCGCTCCTCGGGATACATGAGCGTAACCGGTTTTTTGAACAGGTGCCCGAAGGTGATCTTCATTCCTTTGATGATCGGCGTAAACGGATTCGGCATGACGTCGTCCTTTATTATCCTTAGTTCTTATGTGATCAGAGTACCAAATACGGTCTAGTTACAAAACAGTCCGCTAAAGGTGTAGAACCCGAAGTATCCTGCAACAGCGGTCGCTACAATCAGACCCAGTGCCAACGGCAGCATGACTTTCCACCCCAGGGCCATCAGTTGATCATAGCGATAACGTGGCAGGGTAGCCCGGATCCACATCGCCAGAAACAGCAGAAAATAAACCTTGGCAATGAAGTAAACCGGTGAAAGCAGCGGGTAGGAAGACACCAATGGCCCATCCCATCCGCCAAGGAACATGGTTACCATCAGGGCACTTACGGTGACCATGTTGGCATATTCAGCCATGAAGAACATCGCATACTTCATGGAGGAATACTCGGTACAGTATCCTGAAACCAGCTCAGTTTCTGCCTCGGGAAGGTCAAACGGTATCCGGTTGGTCTCGGCAAGCGTAGCAATATAAAAAATAATACCGGCAACAAAGGTCATCGGGCTGTTCCAGATGAACCACTTCATGCCAAGCTGGGCTCGAACAATCTCCTGAAGAGAGAGTGACTCCACCAGCATAAAGACCGGTATAATTGCCAGACCGGCAGCGAGCTCATAGGAAATCATCTGGGCAGATGAACGCAGACCACCCAACAGTGAATACTTGCTATTCGATGCCCAGCCCGCAAGTACGATACCGTACACGCCCAGCGATGACATGGCAAGCACGTAGAGCATACCGATATTGATGTCGACAACCTTGCCGATGCCGTTATCGTAGTACCCGACGATCTGCAGGGGCACATCATAACCAAAGACCTTGATGGTTTCGCCAAAAGGAATGACTGCAAAGGTTATGAACGCTGGAATCAATGCGATCAGCGGAGCCAGCAAAAAGGCAAATTTGTTTGATTCTGCCGGTATGATCTCTTCCTTGAAGAAAAGCTTCAAACCATCTGCGATCGGTTGCAAAAGACCTTTTGGCCCTACCCGATCAGGTCCGATCCGTACTTGCATGAAGCCAATGATCTTACGCTCGGCATAGGTGGCATAGGCCACGGTCAGCAGTACGAATACGAACGCAACCAGTACCTTCGCAACCATGGCGATGTAATAATACAGCGGCAGTCCAAGAATCACGATGTCCATCGGTCCCTCTTTCCTTCTCTGGTAGCGTTAAGAGTCCAGAATCTCGTTTCTACGTTACAAAAATGTACTTACTTCGAAATGGTGACGCTGGTAACTGCTGCGCCGGTCCAGACCTGGTTGATTGCGCTGCTGGCAAAATGATAGGGTGCAAAGACTACCCCTTCAGCCATCCGCAGACTGACCCGAGCCTTCAGTTTGACACTGCCGTTGGCAGAGGCGACCGTCACCACTGCTCCGTCCGCGATCTGCATCCGACTGGCATCAGCGTGTGACAACTCCAGATACCCCTCAGGACAAACAGCCACGGTGCCTTCTCCGTACTGGGACAGGGTACCGCAGTGATAGAGAGCGGCTCCGGTCAACAGGGCAAGCTTACCTGACTCGACCTGCAGCGCGGGTGCAACTGGCAGCACCAGAGCAGGCTTGATTGCGACAGAAGCAAAAGTACCATCAGCCTTGAGCGAAGCGTAGTCAATCCCGGCATAGGCGGGAATCTGGGTGAACGCTTCTGCGGGGGTGACTGGAGCTTGCCCGCCCAGAGCACTTATCAGATCACCGTACACCTTGAATTCGGGACGACTCTGTCCAACTGCCGAAATGGCCGGCTCAATTTTTTGAACGCGACGGTCGGTGGCGGTAAAGGTACCGGTCTTTTCAGCATAGGAGCAGACCGGCAGGACCACATCGGCCAGCTCGGCAGTCTCGGTCAGGAACAGATCGGCAACCACCAAGAACTCCACCTTGTCCAGGGCTGCTTTTACCTTGGCCTGGTTCGGATAGGAAATCAGGGGGTTTTCACCAGCCACCAACAACGTCTTAATACTACCACTGACGCAACCGTCCAGAATCTGTTGGGCATTCATACCGCCAGCTGCAGGTACGAAACCGACATCGACGGCACCTTGACTGTTGTTCTTCTCCTGTAGCACCAGCAGACCAGAGCCTTCTTTGCCGAGCTTGCCGGCTAGAATAGCCAGATTGGCAGCAGCATGGGCCAGTTGCGCATCATGGGCCGGATAGGCCAGGCCAACCGGGAACAGGATCAGTGCCTTGTCGGCCGCAGCGTAGGCGCGTGCCAGCCCCTTGAGAGCATCAGCAGACACACCGCACTGGTCGGCCACCTGCTCGGGAGCAAAAGCCGACAGACCGGCAGCCAGCTCAGCAAAACCGGCAACTGAGGCAGCTGCTGTTGCCAGGTTTTCATCAATCAGCACCTTGGCAAGGGCATTCAACAGAGCTACCTCGCTGCCAGGCTTATGGATCAAGGTGGTGGCGTTGGGCAGTTTGGCCAGCTTACCGCGCTTGTCGGACAAAATATGCAACTTGGCGTCTTTGTTCTTAACGGCCATATTGATTTCGAAACCGACTACCGGGTGGGTTTCATAGGCGTCGCTCTTCAGCACCAGCAGCAGATTGCTCTTCTGAATATCAGTTATGGCGGAAGGAGCCGCTGCAACCCCCAGGCTCTTGAAGAGCCCTTCTGTCAGGGCTGTATGGGCATAGCCAGCGGAATGATCAATATTGGCACTGCCTACCTGCTGGGTCATCAATTGTTTGAGCAGCATCAACTCTTCGTTGGTCATACGGGGGGTGGCCAGAGCAGCAGCACTGTTGCCCGCGCCCTTCAGCCGCGAAACAACTAGGTTCAACGCTTCATCCCAGCCGGCCTCTACCAGTTGGCCGTTCTTACGCACCAGTGGGCTCTGGAGCCGCTTTTCGGAATTGATAAATTGGTACCCGAAACGGCCGCGGACACAGAGTTGTCCATTGTGAAAGCCTTGATTTTCATCGTACACGGTGGTCAGGACCTTGTTATCCTTGACTCCCAGCGTCACACTGCAACCGGTGCCACAATAACCGCAGACTGATGCTTTCTTTTGCAAAGCCCAGAAACGGGATTTAAACTTAAAAGGACGTGCCAGCAAGGCGCCAACCGGGCAGACCGAGATGCAGGATCCACAGAACTCACAGCTCAAGGGGCCATCAAACTCGGTACCGATCTTAGTCTCAATACCGCGGTTGATAAACGTAAGTGCCCCACGGGAAACAATCTCGTCGCAGATCCGTACGCACTTGCCACACAGCACGCAACGGTTCTGGTCCCGCTCGATCAGTGGGTTGTTATAATCAATCTGGTGATGAAATTTCTCATCGCTCAGACGATTCGCATTCACCTTGTGGTCATAGGCCAGATTCTGTAGTTCGCAGTCGCCACCCTTGTCGCAAACCGGGCAGTCCAGGGGGTGGTTCAGCATCAGCAGTTCCAGCACCAGCTTGCGGGCTTTTTCGACCGGCGCGGTGCTGCTGCGAACGATCATACCCTCAGTGACCGGGGTGGTGCAGGCCGGAATCAGACGGCCCTTCATCTGTTCCACCTCAACCAGACACATCCGGCAGGCGCCAAACGGTTTCAGTTTCTTGTCGTGGCACAAAATCGGAATGTTGACACCGGCTACCTTGGCGGCGTCATAAATGGTTGCATCCTTCTCAACCTGAACCTGCTTGTCGTCTATCGTCAGAGTGACCATCAAAGACCTCGATTGCTGGAGTTAACTTGGGTACCGTGATTACTCAATCGCCATGAAACGACAGGCGTCATAACAGGATTTGCATTTGGTACATTTTTCCTTGTCCAGGTAGGCGATCTGACCCTTTTCCCAGACAATGGCATCGACCGGACAGGCCTTCTTACAGGCACCACACTTGACACATTTGTCTTCAACCACCTGCCACAACAGCAACTCTTTACAGCAGTTGGAAGGGCAACGTTTATCGTTGATGTGGGCCTCATACTCAGACCGGAAGTAACGGATGGTGGAGAGCACCGGGTTGGGAGCTGTCTGCCCCAAACCACACAACGAGGCCTGCTTGATGGTGGCGCCGAGATCAATCAGGGTCTCGATATCGCCCTCACGTCCGTTGCCCTCGGTGATCCGGATCAGAATATCAAGCATCGCCTTCAGGCCGATCCGGCAGGGCACGCACTTACCGCAGGACTCCATCCGGGTGAAATTCAGGAAAAACTTTGAAACATCAACCATACAGGTGGTCTCATCCATCACCACCAGACCACCGGAACCCATCATGGCGCCAGCCTTGATCAATGAATCATAGTCAACCGGGGTTTCCAGAATCTCGGCAGGGATACAACCGCCGGAGGGACCACCGGCCTGAACAGCCTTAAACTTGCGGTTATTCAGAATGCCACCGCAGACGTCGTAGATAACCGAGCGGACGGTCATACCAGCCGGCACTTCCACCAGACCGGTATGCTTGACCTTGCCGGTAACCGCGAAGATCTTGGTGCCCTTGGTGGTATCGGTACCAATAGCGGCGTACCACTCAGCACCGTTATTGATGATGTGACGGACGTTGGCAAAGGTCTCAACGTTGTTAATGTTGGAGGGGTTCTGCCAGAGGCCTTTGACCGCCGGAAACGGCGGACGGGGACGGGGCATGCCGCGCTCACCCTCAATGGAGGCCATCAGCGCAGTTTCTTCACCGCAGACGAAAGCGCCAGCGCCCTTTTTGATCCGCATGTCATACTCAAAACCGAGCCCCATGCAGTTCTTGCCGAGATACCCTTTTTCATAACAGGTATCGATGGCCTTCTGCAGACGTTCGATGGCCAACGGATACTCTGCCCGGACATACACATAGCCGAACTGGGCGCCGATGGCATAACCGGCAATCATCATCCCCTCGATGATGCAGTAGGGGTCACCTTCCAGGATTGAACGGTCCATGAAGGCGCCGGGATCACCCTCGTCAGCGTTACAAATAATGTACTTATGATGTCCCGGCGAAGCCGCACAGAAAGACCACTTCATGCCGGTGGGGAAACCACCGCCGCCCCGGCCACGCAGACCGGATTTTTTGACCTCTTCGATCACCTCGGCCGGCTTCATGACCTTGATACACTTTTCAATGGCCTTGAATCCGTCGGTTACCAGATAGGCATCCAGTGATTCAGCATCGATATGTCCGCAACCTGACATGACGATCCGGCGCTGGGCATCAACAAACTGGTTGTAATATGGCTTTGCCTTGCGCTTCTCCACAGGCTCACCCTTGAGGATATGTTCCTCAACGATGTTGGCCACCTCTTCCGGCATGACGAAGTCGTAGGTGGTGCAGCCCTTGTCATCAAGGATGTCAACCAGCACGTCGTTAGCACAGAGACCGCGACAACCGGTCTTGATGATATCGCAGCGTTTGCCGATGGTAGCGGTAATGCCTTTTTCGGCAATAACCCGGTTGAACTCGGCCTCGACCTTCTTGGCTCCGGCGGAGATGCCACCCGTTCCTTGGCAGATCAGTATCTTGATAGCTTCAGCCATGTGTTCTGTCCCCTGACGAACTCCCCGTGCTTAGAGCGGGAGCGAAGAATATTCCTTGATGATCTCATCGACCTTCTGCACCGTCATCTTGCCGTAGGTCTCATCATTGACCATGGCCAAAGGCGCCATACCACAAGCACCCAGACAGGCTACCAGTTCAAAGGTGAAACGCTTGTCCGCACTGGTTTCTGCATGGCCGATCTTGATGCGCTCATAGAAGGTCTCACGGATCCGTTCAGCTCCGAGCACGTGGCACGCAGTTCCCATACAGACACGGATGATATACCTGCCACGGGGCTTCAGGTGGAACTGAGCATAGAAGGTCAACACGCCATAGATCTGGCTGGGATAGACATTCAGGCGTTCGGCGACCAGAGCGACAGCTAATTTGGGCACATAGCCGTAGGCATCCTGGATCCCCTGTAGCACCGGCATCAGGTTACCAGGGATATCCTTGTATTTTTCAATGACCTGCTCGGCGAGAGCCGGGTCAAAGACTGTCTCTTCCATTTCGTCTTCTTGTGTGACAGCAACCGCTTCACTCATCGGCGGCGTCTCCTTTTCCGGTCTCAGGTTAGCGGTCGATTTCGCCCAGCACGATATCCAGGGTACCGATAACGGCAACAAGGTCAGCCAGCATGGCACCTTTCGCCATTTTTTCGATTGCCTGCAGGTTGACGAATGATGGCGGACGGATCCTCATCCGATACGGCTTGCTGCTGCCGTCACTGACGATGTAGTAGCCGAGCTCACCCTTCGGTGCTTCGATGCCCACGTAGACCTCGCCCTCAGGCACCGGATAGCCTTCGCTGGCAATCTTGAAGTGATGAATCAGACCTTCAATGGAGTTGTAAACCGACTCCTTGGGCGGATAGCAGACTTGAGGAGCATCGGCCAGCACAGCACCTGGTTTGAGACGGTCCAGGGCCTGATTGATGATCTTGCACGCCTCGCGCATCTCAATAATACGTACGGCGTAACGGTCGAAGGTATCGCAGTTTTTGCCGGTCGGCACCTTGAACTGATAGGTTTCATACCCGGCATAGGGGATATCGCGACGCAGATCGAAATCAACGCCGGATCCACGCAACGCCGGTCCGGTAATGCCGATATCGGTGGCATCCTCCGCAGAGATCACGCCGTTGCCGATGATACGCTTGCGCCAGATCGGGTTATTGGTCAAAAGCCCTTCATAGGTATCCAGGTAGCCAGGCATTGTGGTCACAAAATCGCGGACCTTCTTCTCAAACTCCGGCGGTACATCCTGCGAAAGGCCACCGGCACGGTAGAAGTTGGATGTCATCCGGGCACCCGAGATCAGCTCGTAGGTCTCCATAACCGCCTCACGCTCACGGAAGGCGTAAATGAATACCGTCATGGCACCGATATCGAGGGCGTGGGTGGCCAGCCAGACCAGGTGAGACTCCAGACGGGTCAGCTCGGTCATGATGATTCTGATGGTCTGGGCCCGCTCCGGCACCTCTATGCCCAACAGCTTTTCAACGGCCAGAATATAGCCCAGGTTGTTGCTCATCGGCGCCAGGTAGTCCAAGCGGTCGGTCAGCGGCAAGGTCTGGTGATAGGTACGATATTCGGAAAGCTTCTCGACGCCACGGTGTAAATAGCCGATATCCGGATCTATCTTGAGAATGGTTTCGCCATCCAACTCGACCACCATGCGCAGAACGCCGTGAGTACTGGGGTGTTGCGGCCCCATGTTAATTGTCATGATCTCATTTTTCGCCATGTATAGCCTCGTCTGCTCGTTAGTGCGCATCGTTTGCAATCAGGAAAGACGACCTTTGTACGGCTCGCGACCCGGCCCCTGTAACGGGTAATCCTTACGAAGCGGATAGCCGACCCAGTCAGGCGTCATCAGAATACGACGCAAATCAGGGTGCTTGTCGAAGGTGATACCGAACAGGTCGAACACCTCACGTTCCAGCCAGTTAGCCGAACCGAACACCTGGGTTGCACTCTCGACACGGCAGTCAGCCTCACTGACCGGAGCCTTGATTCGAATACGATCCTTATGGGCCACCGAAGTCAGTTGATAGACCATCATAAAACGATCATCCAACGTACCCAGATAGTCAACAGCAGTGACATCAGTCAGCATGGAGAAGGCGCATTCCTTTTTCAGAAAGGCCAGCACCGCGATGATCGCTTCTTTTTTAACTGTAACGATCCAATCACCACGATCCTGCTTCACCTCCAGAATGGAGGCCTCAAACTTTCCTTGCAGCTTTTCAACGGCGCGGTTTTTGTCTGACATAGCGTCGAAACCTTTTCAGTAATAGTGAATTTCGTAGCAACCTTAAGTGATCAGACCGTGGAAACCCGGTCGCCCAGACCAAACGTAGAACCAAAGGAGTTACTTTCCTTCATGATCTTGTCTTGCAACTTCATAAGCCCAAACAATAACGCCTCAGGACGGGGAGGACAACCGGGGATATAAACATCAACCGGCAGCGCCTCATCGATCCCCTGCACCACACTGTAGGTATCGAATACGCCACCCGAGCAAGCGCAAGCACCCATGGCAACCACCCACTTCGGTTCCGGCATCTGTTCATAGACCGTCTGAATAACCGGCAGCATCTTTTTTGTTACGGTGCCGGCAATAATGATACAATCCGCCTGACGTGGTGAAGCCCGGAAAATGATACCGAAACGGTCAAGGTCATGATGCGACGCACCGGTTGCCATCATCTCGATGGCACAACAGGCCAGACCGAAGGTCATCGGCCAGATGGACGATTTCCGGCTCCAGTTGACCAGTTTGTCAAGGGATGTAACGGTGACGTTACCACCGAGCTGCTGATTTACTCCCATTCCAGTGCTCCTTTTTTCCAGACATAGATATAACCAACAAACAGAATGACAATAAATACACCCATCTCAACCAGACCAAACAACCCCAGCTGCTTATAGAGGATGGCCCAAGGATAAAGAAAGACCGCTTCTATATCGAACAGAATAAACAGCATCGCGATCAGATAAAACCTGATCGAGAATCGTTCACGGGCAGTACCGACCGGATCACAACCGCACTCGTAAGGTGCCATCTTGACCTTTGAATACTTCTTCTGGCCAATCAGCGCCGAGAGCACAAGTGAGCCAAGGCCGAAGGCGATCGCCACGCCCATCAGGACGAGGATGGGTAGATAGGTTCCGAGCATGCGTTACAACCTCCCCAGTCAGATAAATCAGGTAGTTAGAAAGTATACTGTATACAAAACGACCCAAACCTATTTCATTTGACGTCTGGTTGTCAAGCACTTTTTCCCTCTTTTTACTGAATAGCGGGCCAGCTTTTAAAAAACTTTTAATCCGTTCAAATCGGGCCGCTGTGCGCTCTCGTAAAGCGTTTGTTCTGCTGCACCGACTCTCCGAGAAGCAATTGACAAACCACGCCCCTGCCGGTACAAACAAATCATTCTGCACACTCACCAGGAGGTTCTCATCCATGCTGCATACACGCTCCAGCCAGCTCTTCAATCAAGCCAAGCAGATTATTCCCGGCGGCGTTAACAGTCCGGTGCGCGCCTTCAAGTCAGTCGGGGCCGACCCGCTTTTCATAAAAAAGGCAGCTGGCAGCCGGGTCAATGATGAAGACGGCAACAGCTATATCGACTATGTCGGTTCCTGGGGGCCAATGATCCTGGGGCACTGCCACCCGCAGGTGGTTGCTGCGGTCAAGCAGTGCATGGAGAACGGCTCCAGCTTCGGCGCCCCCACCGAACTGGAGATCACCTTGGCTCAAATGGTGATCGATGCGGTGCCATCCATCGAGATGGTCCGCATGGTCAGCTCCGGGACCGAGGCCACCATGAGCGCCATCCGCCTGGCCCGAGGCTATACCGGCCGTGACAACATCCTCAAGTTTTCCGGCTGTTACCATGGCCACGCCGACTCACTGCTGGTAAAGGCCGGCTCCGGCGCTGCCACCTTCGGGGTTCCAGACTCACCCGGCGTTCCTGCCGATTTTGCCAAACACACCCTGACCGCCGAATACAACTCGCTGGAATCGGTCAAAACATTGCTGGCGGAAAACAGGGGGCAGGTGGCCTGTATTATCCTCGAGCCGGTGGCCGGTAACATGGGCACCGTTCCGCCGCGTCCCGGTTTCCTGGAAGGACTGCGCGAGCTCTGCACCAACGAGGGGATCATCCTGATTTTTGACGAGGTGATGTCCGGATTCCGTGTGGCTTACGGCGGCGCTCAAGAGGTATACGGTGTAACCCCCGACATGACCACCTTGGGCAAGATTATTGGCGGCGGCCTGCCGGTGGGCGCCTTTGGCGGCAAACGGGAACTCATGGAAAAACTTTCCCCTTCCGGCGGCATCTATCAGGCTGGCACCCTGTCCGGCAACCCCCTGGCCATGACCGCCGGCATAGAAACCCTGAAACTACTTCAACAGCCCGGCTTCTACCAACAGCTTGAAGAGAAAACCGCCGCCCTGTCCGCAGGGATCACCCAGGCAGCCAAATCTGCCGGGTATCCAATCTACAGCACTCGGGTTGGCAGCATGTTCTGCGCCTTTTTCAGCAAAAGCGAGGTTTACGATTGGCCCACGGCATCAGCCTGCGACACCCAGGCATTTGCCACCTACTTCAAGGCGATGCTGAACGAGGGGATTTATCTGGCACCGTCACAATTCGAGACCGCCTTCATGTCAATCAGCCACAGCCAAGCCGACATCGATGCCACCATTGCGGCAGCCACCAGATGCTTCAAGCTGATCGCCTGACCATCAAGGTGATTGACAGTCCTTCCTGCTCTATGCTATGAGAGACAGGTTTTGTATACAATCCAGACTGGTCGGAGGAGAAAGTGGGCGAATCCCGTGATCTTTTTCGCAATCTGGCCATGGTCTCCAGCATGGGGATTTCGGTGGCCCTGGCCATCGGGATCGGTGTCTGGTTCGGCCTCACCTTGGACCACTGGCTCGGCACCAGGCCTTGGTTTTTTTGGTTATTTACGCTGATCGGCATCGCTGCCGGGTTCAAGAATGTTTATGTCATTACCCGCCGGGAGATTGGTAAACTGGACCGTGACCAGGATCACTGAGGACAACCTCCTCACCGTCGTGGTCGTCGGCAGTACCAGCCTGGCGCTCCTGCTTTCCGTGGGCAGCTTTATCCTGTCCACCAGAGCGGTTGGCCTGGGGATTGCTGCAGGTGCCGGAATTGCGATCCTGAATTTTGTCTGGCAACGCAGCATCATGCAACGCGTGCTCGGCCTGCAGATCGGACGCCCCACTGCCTATGCCATCATGCGTTACCTGTTACGGCTGGGCATCACGGCGATCCTGCTGTACTTCATCCTTACCTCAGGCCTGTTTTCGCTGACGGGTCTGTTGGCGGGACTATCGGTCGTGGTGGTGATGATCGTTCTCTGTACTGTCTACTTTGCGATTCAACATAAAGGAGATTAACCCATGGTTCACCCCCTGTTGTTCCTGCAATTTATCAGCAGCAAGCTCCAGGCCCTGCTGCATGTTGGTGATGCTGCCGCCAACGCCATTGTCTACACTTGGTTTGTCATCGTGCTGTTGCTGATCGTTTCCAAACTGGCCACTGGCAGCATGAAACTGGTCCCCAGCGGAATGCAGAATTTCATGGAAGTCGTGATCGACGGCATTGAAAACATGATCGTCGAGACCATGGGTGAGCACGGCCGCCCCTTTTTCCCGCTGATTGCCACCCTGGCCCTTTTCATCCTCGTCTCCAACCTGATCGGGCTGGTTCCCGGCTTCTTCCCGCCGACCGCCAATATCAACACCACGGCAGCCTGTGCCGTGATCGTGTTTCTCTCCACCCATGTGGTTGGCATCAAGCACCACGGCTTCCACTATCTCAAACATTTCATGGGGCCGATCTGGTGGCTGGCCCCGATCATGTTCTTCATCGAACTGATCGGTCACCTCTCCCGGCCGGTCTCATTGACCCTGCGTCTGTTCGGTAACATGAACGGTCACGAACTGGTGCTGATGATCTTCTTCGGCCTGGCTCCGTTCCTGGTACCGCTGCCGATGATGTTGATGGGGGTGCTGGTTTCGTTCATCCAGGCCTTCGTCTTCATGCTGCTGGCCATGATCTACATCCAGGGTTCCTTGGAAGAAGCACACTAATATGGATAAACTCTTTCACTCCTATACTGTTTAGGAGCATACATCACACGGAGGTAGTACAATGAGCTTTTTCACTATGTGTATTCTGGCAGCAGGCATCGGTATGGCACTGGGCACCATCGGCACCGGTTTGGGCCAAGGCTTCGCAGTAAGCCGCGCAGTTGAAGGCGTTTCCCGCAACCCTGGCGCTTCCGGCAAGATCCTGACCACCATGATGATCGGTCTGGCCATGATCGAGTCCTTGGCTATCTACGCCCTGGTTGTCTCCCTGATCATCCTGTATGCAAACCCCTACAAAGAAGTTGCGATGAAGGCCCTGGAGACTGTAGCGAAGTAATTACTCGCTACTGCTGTCCACGCTTCAAACAAGAAAAGGCGACCGTAACTCCGGTCGCCTTTTCTTCTATACACGAGGCCAACAATCAGTTCGGATCATCAGCCACGCTGATCTCCACCACGGGCGACAGTTCACTTGAGGCAAGCACATCATCCCCCCTGCGTACAATCATCCGAGCCGCATAACGGTACCTGACACCTCGCTGCACGGTCTGATCTTGATAGCTGGTCGCAGCGAGCGTTGTGACCAACGGTTGATACGGCATCAACGTGTCACCGTCGACCCGATAGATGCCATATCCCACCAGTTCGGCATTCTCTGGCAGCTGCCCGCTGACTTCAAGCACAATGTAACCACCATAGACCGATTTCGCCCGAAGGATTGGCGCTGGCGGAGCCGTACAGACCGCAGTCCGCTGCGATTCGACCGGGGCACTACTTTCACCATCCTTGCGGGTGGCCTGTAACCGGTACTGGTACTGTTTCCCGGCACGCACCTCCGCGTCCAGGAGTACTATCCGCTTGCCGAACTTGATCGCCGGATCCGGGAATTCGGGATCAATGCGCACTGACGGTTGATAATCCTTCGGGCAGCTGCCGCAGTCACCACGTTCGTCAGGGTTCAACTCCCGGCGCTGTACCTGAATCACAAACGGTTCTTTCAATGCACGGCCACTACGGTCCTTGGAGGGCAAGTCAAAAGCAAGCTGCAGGCTGCTCCCGCGCTGCTCAACCTGCACCGTCTGGGGCGCCTCTGGCACCAGCAAATCTGGATAGATCAGCGGGCCTTTTTTACCGCAACCGGCCAGACCGAACATCGTTGCCAGCGACAGCCCGAACCGCATGGCGTAAGGAGACAGCTGCATCCTATTTCCCCTCTCGGCAGCGCCTGATCTCGTCTTGCACCCGGTTACGTGCGGTGCCGCCGATCACATCCCGAGCGCCGACACTGGCCTCCACCGTGATGACGCCAAAAATATCGTCGCTGAAGTGGGGCGAAAACAGCTGCCATTCCGCCAGGGACAACTCATTGATACCCATTTCATTCTCAACGCAGTAGGCCACCGCTTTGCCCACCGCCTCATGGGCATCCCGAAACGGCAGACCTTTGCGCACCAGATAATCGGCCACGTCCGTGGCAGTGGAAAAACCTTGACCGGCCGCCGTGGACATGCTGGCTGCATTGACCCGCATCTCTCTGACCATGTCGGCAAAGATCTTCAGGCTCCCCTTGACCGTATCGATGGTATCGAACAGCGGCTCCTTGTCTTCCTGCATATCCTTGTTGTAGGCCAGGGGCAGCGCCTTCATCACCGTCAACAGAGCCATCAGGTTACCGTAGACCCGTCCGGTCTTACCACGTACCAGTTCCGGCACGTCCGGGTTCTTCTTTTGAGGCATGATCGAAGAGCCGGTACAAAAACCATCAGACAACTCAACGAAGCGGAAAGCGCTGGTGGACCAGAGAATCAGCTCCTCGGAGAACCGGGAAAGATGCATCATCAGGATCGATGAGGCCGCCAGGAACTCCAGGGCAAAATCACGGTCAGAGACCGAATCCAGCGAGTTGCGGGTTACTGAGGGAAAATCCAGTTGTTCCGCTACATACTCGCGATCAATCGGGAAGGTGGTGCCGGCCAAAGCTCCGGCCCCCAGAGGCAACACATTCACGCGCTTAAAACAGTCTTCCATCCGCCCTTTATCCCGCTTGAACATCTCCACATAGGCCAGCAGGTGGTGAGAGAAAAGAATCGGCTGGGCCGACTGCAGGTGCGTAAAACCGGGCATTACCACATCCAGATGAACCTCGGCCTGATTGAGCAGCGACTCAACCAGCATTTCAAGATAGGCCGTGATCTCCACGATCTCATCCCGCAGGTACAAACGGATATCCAGGGCGACCTGATCGTTGCGGGAACGTCCGGTATGCAACCGCTTGCCGGCCTCACCAATCCGCTGAGACAGACGGGCCTCGATATTCATATGGATATCTTCAAGCCCGATTGAGAAATCAAAAGTACCGGACTCGATCTGCTCCAGAACATCCTTGAGTCCCTGGACAATCTTATCAACATCTTCGTGGGGAATAATCCCCTGACGTCCCAACATGCGGGCATGGGCCAAAGAGCCGCGGATGTCCTGATGATAGAGCCGCTTGTCGAACTCAATGGAGGCGGTGAACTCCTCTACAAACTTATCGGTAGGCTGGGTAAACCGGCCTCCCCAGAGTTTATCGTGGGACATGGGAACAATCTCCTTCGTGTCAGATCAGTGTTCGGTTTCCGAGCCAATCCAGTAACCATCGGCCGGTTCGGTGGCGGGAATCTTCTCCCAACCGCCGGACGGGTTACGGGTCATGATGCTATGTATCTTGAGCGGTACGCGGGAACTGCGCGGGTCCAGTTCATGATGCAGCGGCAGATTAAAATATAACAGCCGGGTGCCGCTGCCAAAACGCAGACGACAGACCGGGGCGCCATTGAAATCATCGGTACTGAACTCGGGGAACTGCTCCTTGGCCAGTCGATGGTGACGATTGATCACGACTGAGGCGTGACCAAAGCCTTGGGGCACCGGCAGCCCTTCCAGTCTGGTCTCATCCGAGGCGTTGCCGAAGACGGTCACCGCCTCCCGCACGCCTGGCAGGTCTTCAAGATACTCGCCATAAAAACCACTGACCGCATCCCGATAGGCGTGATGTTCAGGTTTGGGATTGCACTGAATCACAAACAGGGCGTCCAGCACCTGACGGGTACTGAAAAAAAGCTGATTGGCATGGTCAACGATCTGCTTGATGTTTGATTCGTACAGATTCCGGTACAAATAATCAAGACAGATAATCGCCATAAAATTGAAGCAAGACGGCTTGCTGCGCAGCAGGTAGAAGTGCCTGCCCCGGTACAGATCGTGATACTTGTCGATAAACTCTTCGCCGTGAAACGGATGACTTTTGGCCTCCAAAAAGACCCGCAGACCACCGTCGGCTTCCTTGACCAGGATGGCACACCAGTTGACCGGCATTTCCAGCACATCACCGGCGTCGATATCACGGTCAACCAAGGCGATGGCCTCTTCGTTATCAGCTCTGAAACGCTCCAGAAAACGCCGATATTCCTGCAACGGCACATGCTCGACGCCGATCATCGTGACGGTGTTGGGGCGGAAGGTATCCCGCACGGCCTCCAGCAAGGGATCAAAACGGTTGACCGGCAGGCAGGACTCGGGAAACAGTAAAAAGTGCAACTTTTTGAGGTTACCCTCACCGGCAGCCACCAGTTCAAGCACTGACCGGATGGTCTGCCACTGCTGCTGCTGCTCAACCGGGTGAAACCCCGCTTCGCGGTGCAGATGATTGGGGATCTGGGCGATCAGACAGTGCAGGTGGTGGCCCAAGGGAAACTGGAGATTAACCTTTTTTTCAATGATCTCCGGCATAGTCAGTTCACGGTCCTACCGGGAAAGAGGGCTCAGGGAAAACCTTCCCCAAAATATACCGCGTCCCCTCCGGCATCTGGTACCGAGACAGCTCATGGCGCGGCACCCACTGGACCTCGGCCACCTCATCCTGATTATGGGCGACAGCAACGTGTACCGGCCGACAACGGTAAAACAGGATGATGTAGTGACAGTTCTCCTCGCCCGGCGTGACATGTTCGAAGACATCGATCAGATCACCCACTTCGACATCCAAGCCGACCTCTTCGTCCACTTCACGCCGGAGTGCCACCAGAATCGGTTCACCCAGATCAATCTTGCCGCCGGGCATCACCCACAGGTCCTTGAAAGGGGGGATGCTCCTCCTGGTGAGGAGCACCCGTTCCCGTTCATCAACAATCACCGCCACCACCGAGGTGACGATGTGTTCCTTCCTGTACCGCTTGTGGGTCACACCCTACTTCTTGCCCTGCATCAGGGAGCGGATCCGCAACCGCAGTGAGTTGATCTTGATAAATCCTTCTGCGTCGGCCTGGTTGTAAACCTGATCCTTCTCGAAGGTGGCGAAGTCCAGATTGAACAGCGAGTTGGTCTCTGACTTGCGGCCCACGGTGCGGCAATGACCTTTGTACAGCTTGACCCGGGCCACACCGTTAACGGTCTTCTGGGATTCGTCGATCAGGGTCTGCAGCATCTCCCGCTCCGGCGAGAACCAGTACCCGGCATACACCAGACGAGCATACTCGGGGATCAGCCCATCACGAATCCGCATGACCTCTCGGTCCATGGTGATCTGCTCCACTGCTGAATGAGCTTCGCGCAGAATGGTACCGCCAGGGGTCTCATAGACACCGCGGGACTTCATCCCCACCGAACGGTTTTCCAGCAGGTCCACCCGGCCGATGCCGTGCTCACCGCCGATATAGTTCAGGTGGGCCAGCAGTTGGGCTGGCGACATCTTTTCACCATCCACCGCCACGGCGTTGCCGTTCTTGAACTCGATCTCCACGTACTGCGGCTTGTTGGGGGCTTTTTCCGGTTTTTTGGTCAGCACGTACATCTCTTCCGGCGCCTCTGCCCAGGTATCTTCCAGAATACCGCCTTCAAAGGAGATATGCAGCAGATTGCGATCCGATGACCAGGGACGCTTCTTGGTGATCGGAATCGGAATATCGTTTTTCTTGGCATAGGCGATCAGCGCCTTGCGGCTGTTCAGCTTCCACTCCCGCCAGGGGGCGATCACCTTGATGGCAGGGTCGAAATGGTAGTAGGCCAGCTCAAAACGGACCTGATCGTTGCCCTTGCCGGTGGCGCCGTGGGAGACGGCGTCACAGCCTTCCAACCTGGCGATCTCCATCTGACGCTTGGCGATCAGCGGACGGGCGATGGAGGTGCCCAACAGATAGTGCCCCTCATAGATGGCATTGGCCCGGAACATCGGATAAACGAAGTCGCGGACAAACTCCTCTTTAAGATCATCGATGTAGACCTTGCTCGCACCGGTTTTAAGGGCCTTTTCACGGACCGGATCCAGTTCGTCGCCTTGGCCCAGGTCGGCAGAGAAGGCCACAATTTCAGCTCCGTACTCGTTCTTCAACCATTTCAGGATAATGGAGGTATCCAGGCCACCGGAGTAGGCCAGCACGATCTTTTTAACTTCTTGTTTTTTTGCCATGGGTATGTCTCCTTAAGAATCTCTGTTATCTCATCAACGTCGCCATGATGGCCTTTTGGATGTGGAGTCTGTTTTCTGCCTCGTCCCAGACGACTGAATGTGCTCCTTCCATGACGCTATCGTTGATCTCCTCGCCACGATGGGCGGGCAGACAGTGCAGCACTACGCACCCGGGGTGGGCCAACGCCACCAGCCGGTCATCAACACAGTAGCCCTGAAAGGCCAACTCCCGCTGCTTCTGTTCAGCCTCCTGCCCCATGCTGGCCCAGACATCGGTGTTGATCACCTGTGCGTCCTTGACCGCCTCTTCGGGATCTTCGGTAATGGTAATGCTGGCAGTGCCTTGCGCCTGAGCCCATTCCCACACCTCGCGGTCCGGCTCGTAGCCCTGGGGGCAGGCCAGAGCCAGGTCAAAGCCCAGAATGGCGGCAGCCTCGATCCAGGTGTTGGCCATATTGTTGCCGTCACCGATCCAGGCGAACTTCAGACCTGCATACTGTCCCTTGTGTTCAATCACCGTCTGCAGGTCGGCCAGGATCTGGCAGGGGTGGCACAGATCGGTCAGGCCATTGATCACCGGCACACTGGAGTAGCGGGCAAACTCGTC
The DNA here is from genome assembly GCA_002419465.1 of Geobacter sp. UBA5730. GTDB lineage: Bacteria > Desulfobacterota > Desulfuromonadia > Geobacterales > Pseudopelobacteraceae > Trichlorobacter. The sequence goes on from DIGE01000014.1 coordinate 278,464, forward strand.
CACGATCTCCTGACCGAAGGTGCGGATCATCACGCCGTCACAGTAACGGGCCATCACCCTGGCCGTGTCCTTGATCGGCTCGCCGCGCCCCATCTGGGAGTTTGCCGACGAGATGAACAGGCCATGCCCCCCCAGCTGGAACATCCCCACCTCAAAGGAGATGCGGGTACGGGTGGAGGCCTTTTCGAAGATCATCGCCAAGGTTTTGCCCTTGAGTAGCTGGTGTTCAACACCGGCCTTCTGTTTGTCCTTCAGCTCTGCTGCCAGCGACAGCAGGCTGTCCAATTCGTGCTTTGAATAGTCCCGCAGGCGCAGGAAGTGCCGCGTCATACTGCTATCTCCTTAAAAATCCCGTCCATAATTTTGATCATCCGGTCAATCTCCTGCCTGGTCACGATCAGCGCGGGGACAAAACGCAAAACCGTCTCGTGGGTCACGTTCAGGAGCAATCCCCTGCCATGTCCCTGCTTGACGATATCGCCGGCCGGAATAGTCAGGCCCATGCCGATCATCAGACCGATACCGCGCACATCCTTGACAAAGGAGTAGTTCCTGCCCAATGCCGCCAACTCGCCCTGCAGATACTCGCCAATCTCCTCGCAGCGATTCAGCAGCCCCTCTTCCAGGATCGTCCGCAGGGTGGCAATGGCAGCGGCAGCCATCAACGGGTTGCCGCCAAAGGTGGAGCCGTGGGTGCCGGGCACAAAGGCCGCAGCAATCTCTTCCCGGGCCAGCATGGTGCCGATCGGGGCGCCACCCGCCAAGGCCTTGGCCAGGGTCATGATATCCGGCGTAATGCCGAAATGCTGATAGGCAAACAACTTACCGGTACGACCGATGCCGGTCTGCACCTCATCCAGGATCAGGATCAGCTTATGACGGTCGCACAACTCCCGCACCTTGGCAAGGTAGTCTCGGTCCGGCACATTGATGCCCCCTTCGCCCTGGATCGGCTCCAGCATCACGGCGCAGGTTGTGGGCGTGATGGCGGCCTCAATGGCGGCGACATCGTTGAACGGCACATGTTTGAAGCCGTGCAAAAGCGGATCAAAAAAACGCTGTACCTTTTCCTGGCCTGTGGCGGAAACCGTAGCCATGGTGCGGCCATGGAACGAATCCGCGGCGGTGATGATCTCAAACCGCTCGGGTCCGTAGGTATCCCGGCTGTACTTGCGAGCCAGCTTGATGGCGGCCTCATTGGCCTCCGCCCCGGAGTTACAGAAAAAGGCCCGGTCGGCAAAGGAGTGGCTGCACAACAGCTCAGCCAGCTCGATCTGCTGAGGAATCTGGTAATAGTTGGAGCAGTGGATCAGGCTGGCAGCCTGATCCTGGATCGCCTTGACCACCCGGGGGTGGCAGTGGCCCAGGTTGTTGACCGCCACACCAGCCAGAAAATCCAGGTACTCGTTGCCGTCGGCATCCCACACCCGGCAGCCTTCACCCCGCACCGGCACGATCGGATAACGGCCGTAGGTCTTCATGATGACCCTGTCAGACCGCTCTACCCACTGCTCTGTCGCTGTCATTTCGTGATCTCCGTCCCGATACCCACATCAGTAAAAATTTCCAACAGCACTGCATGCTCCATCCGGCCGTCGATGATGTGGGCCTTCTTGACCCCGTCCCGCAGGGCATCGGCGCAACAGACCACCTTGGGGATCATGCCGCCGGTGATGGCCTCTTCTTCGATCAGGCGGTGCATCTCGGCCACGGCGATGGCAGGGATCAACTGTTTGTTGCCATCCAGCACACCGGGTGTATCGGTCAACAGGATCAGCTTTTCAGCGTTCAAGGCGGCGGCGACCCGACCGGCCACCAGATCGGCGTTGATGTTGTAGCTTTCACCGGCCGGTCCGACTCCTACCGGCGCGATCACCGGCAGATAGCCCCCTTGCTCCAGGGTTTTGATCAGGTCGCTGTTGACCTTGACCACGTCACCCACATAGCCGATATCAACCGGCTCCAGCGTACCATCCACAGTCGGTATCTCCTGCAGCAGCTTTTTGGCGAACAGCAGGGTGCCATCCTTGCCTGACAATCCCACGGCACGGCCACCATGCTGATTCAGGTAGCCGACCACCTCCTGGTTGACCTGTCCCACCAGCACCATCTCCACCACCGACATGGTTTCACTATCGGTGACCCGCATGCCGCGCACGAACTCGGAGACAATCCCATAACGCTTGAGGGTCTGGTTGATCTGGGGACCACCGCCATGGACGATCACGGCGTTGATTCCCAGAGAACGCAGCATGATCACATCCAGCGCAAAGGACGCTTTGAGCCGCTCGTCCGCCATGGCGTGGCCGCCGTACTTGATTACGAAGGTCTTGCCGGAGAAGCGCCGGATATAGGGCAGGGCCTCCATCAGGGTAGTTGCCTTATCGATCAGATGCTTCACGCTACGCTCACTCCTCTGCGATCTTCAGGGTAATGGAAACCGTGGTCCCTTGTCCGGGCTGACTGCTGATGGCAATGGTGCCACCGTGTTGCCGGACAATTTCACGGGCACAGAACAGCCCCAGACCAAAACCGGGCACCTGGCCGGTGGCATCGGGATCCACCTGGTAAAACCGTTCAAATAGTTTGGGCATTTCTTCCGGCGAAATACCGCAGCCGGTATCCTGCACCTCAATCAGCAGACCATTCTGCTGCTGTGCCAACGCAACGGTCACACGGCCGCCGTCGTCAGTAAATTTGAAGGCGTTGTCGATCACCTGCTGGATGGCAAACTGCAAACGCTCACAGTCACATTTGAATCCAGCCACGGAATCAGCGCTGATCTCCAATGAGACCGCTGGTCGATTGGCCGTTTGGGCAGCTGTTGTTGCCGCCGTTCGCACCAGCTCTCCCAGATCGCAACTGCAGGCATAACAGCTGCCAGCCTGGGTCATCACCTGATTGAAACGCAATAGGCTGGTGACCAGCCGTGACAAAAACTGAAGATCTTCCTGCATGGACTTCAGCCGCTCTTGGCAGGCCGCTTCCGGGGCGAACTGCGCAGCATAGCGCTGTAATTCCTCAAGCCCCAAGGAGAGGGAGGTGAGCGGCGTCCGCAGCTTATGGGAAATCAGCGAAAGAAATGAGCCTTTCAGGCTATCCAGCCGCTTGAGCGTCGCAATTTCTTCTTTCAGTGCCTTCTTGCCCAGCACCTTCTGCACCGCCGTGCGTAGCTGAAGCAGCTGCAACGGCTTATTGATAAAGTCGTCCGCATCCTCCTTCAGAGCATTCAGAATAATGTCCTTGTCCCCAAAGCCGGTCATCACAATCACGGCGGCACCCGGGTCAATCGACTTGACCTGCTTCAGCAACTCGATACCGCTGCCACCGGGCATCATCACGTCGGTCAGCACCAGGTCGATCTGCTCCTCCTGATACAGACCAAGCGCCTGCTGCAGTGAACCAGCCTGCAGGACACGGTACTCTTTCAGGGCGTGTCCACAGAGATCACGAATAATCTGTTCGTCATCCACCACCAGGACAGTGATCTTCTGGTGCTCTGGCATGGCGGGCTAGCTCAGCAATCCCGGCACGGCTGCCAACGCCTCGGACAGGTTGGCGGGCTGTGGACCACCGGCCTGAGCCAGTTCAGGCTTGCCACCGCCACGACCACCAACCATTGGAGCCAATTTGGCCACCAACTCACCAGCCTTGAAACGATTATTCAGATCCTTGGTCACCGCCACCAGCAGGTTGGCCTTGCCATCCAGCTCAGCCCCCAGCACCAGCACGCCGGAACCAAGCTTGTCCCGCAGCTGATCGGCCATATCACGCAACGCCTTGATATCGGCCACCTGCACCTGGGTCGCCAGCAGCTTGACCCCGGCTACCTCCTGCAGCTGGGACAACAGATCGCCGGATTGGGCGGCATTCAACTTGCTCTGCAACGTCTCAACCTCCCGCTGCAACTCACGCTGGCGTTCCACCAGTTTTTCAACCCGGTCAAGCAGCTTGCTGCTGTCAGCCTTGAGCAGGTCGGCCACGCTCCGCCGTTCATCTTCCAGCCGCCGCACAAACTGCAGGGCATTGAAACCGGTGGCTCCTTCGATCCGCCTGACCCCGGCAGCTATCCCACCCTCAGAGAGAATCTTGAACAGGCCGATATCGCCGGCTGCCCGCACATGGGTGCCGCCGCACAACTCGCTACTTACCTCACCGATCCGCACCACCCGAACCGTATCGCCATATTTCTCATCAAACAGAGCCGTGGCGCCGCTGTCCGCCGCTTCCTGCAGCGCCATCTCACGGATGGTCAGCTCGGCGTTCTCCATAATCCAGCCGTTCACCAGCTGCTCGACGTTTTGCAGTTCCTCACCCGTCATCCCGGTAAAATGGGTAAAGTCGAACCGCATCCGGTCCGGCTCCACCAGCGAACCGGCCTGCTTGACATGCTCGCCCAGCACCTGACGCAGGGCAGCCTGCAGCAGATGGGTGGCGGTGTGGTTACGGGCCGTGGCACGACGCTCGTCCACCGCCACCGTCAGGTTGACCGCATCACCCAGCTTGAGGGCACCCTCTTTGACCTCGGCATGGTGCACCACCAGGTCGGTAAAGGGACGGGATGTAGCAACCACGTCCAGATGGGCGCTCCCTGACGAGATGCTGCCGGTATCGCCGGCCTGCCCGCCAGACTCACCGTAGAAGGGGGTGGTCTCGCAGATCAGGTCTACCCGATCACCGGCATTGGCGGTTGCTGCTTCCACGCCATCCCGCAACAGGGCCGTGATCGGCGCAAAAGCCGTCAGAGCATCATACCCCACAAAGTTGGTCCGCAGACCCCGGTTATGCAATTCTTTGTAGACATCCGCGATCCCGGCCATGCCGGAGCCTTTCCAGTGTTCCCGTCCCAGTTCACGCTGACGCGTCATGCAGACCTCAAAGCCCGGTTCATCCACCGCAAACCCTTCAGCCCGTACGATATCCTCGGTCAGATCAACCGGAAACCCGAAGGTGTCGTACAACTTGAACAGGGTGTCGCCCGGGATCACCGACTGGCCTTTGGCCCGCAGGCTGGCCACCTCTTCATTCAGGATTGCCAGGCCGCGGTCCAGGGTCTCGTTGAAGCGCTCTTCTTCTGCCAGTACCACCTTGCGTATATAGACCTCACGCTCTGCCAGTTCCGGGTAAGCGTCTCCCATCATCTCGCGCACCGCATCCACCATCCGGCACAAAAGCGGCTCAGCCACACCCAGCATCTTGGCATGCCGGGCGGCCCGTCGCATGATCCGGCGCAGCACGTAGCCGCGCCCCTCGTTACTGGGCAGGGCACCATCGCAGATCAGAAAGGTCACGGCACGGCAGTGGTCGGCGATCACCCGCATCGAGACGCTATCCTTCTCGTTGACGCCATATTTTTTACCGCTGTGGCGTTCAATATGGCGGATGATCCCCTGTAGCAGGTCGGTATCGTAATTGGAGCGCACCCCTTGCATGACGGTGGTAATCCGCTCCAGTCCCATGCCGGTATCCACGGCCGGCTTGGGTAACGGATGCAACACACCGTCAGCAGTACGATTGAACTGCATAAAGACGTTGTTCCAGATCTCCATATAGCGGTCGCAGTCGCAGCCCACGGCGCAATCAGGCAAACCACAGCCCACCTCGGGGCCGTTATCCCAAAAGATTTCGGTACAAGGGCCGCAGGGACCGGTGTCGCCCATGGACCAGAAGTTATCCTTCTCGCCGAATCGGTAAATCCGGTCGCGGGGCACCCCTTCCTGCTTGTGCCAGATATCAGCCGCCTCATCGTCATCGGTGTAGACCGTCACATACAGCCGGCTCTTGTCCAGTTCCAGGTCTTTGGTCAGGAATTCCCAGGCAAAAGCGATCGCCTCTTTTTTGAAGTAATCACCAAAGGAAAAGTTACCCAACATCTCGAAAAAGGTGTGGTGGCGGGCGGTACGCCCCACGTTTTCCAGATCGTTATGCTTGCCGCCGGCCCGTACGCACTTCTGCGATGAAGCGGCCCGGTAATAGCCCCGATCCTCCATCCCCAGAAAGCAATCCTTGAACTGATTCATGCCGGCATTGGTAAACATCAGGGTCGGGTCGTTCTGGGGGATCAGGCCCGAACTGGCTACCACGGTGTGGCCCCGCTCCTCAAAGTATTTCAGAAAACGTGCGCGAATCTCTTTTCCGGTCATATCCTGCATCCCTCACCTTTACTCACTAGATACATTCATCACACGGTCTGCGACGATCCAACAGTTGCCGGATCACCTCGCAACCAAACCCGCGCCGCTGGAGAAAGCCGGCCACCCGACGGCGTACACGGTCATCACTGGCAGCAGGGTCGAATCCGGCATAGCGTCTGGAGAGCACCTGACGAGCCAAAGCCAGTTCTGCGGCTCTATCGCAGCACCCTTCCAGCAATTCGGCTGCCAATTCCGTCGGTACGCCACGCCGTTTCAGCTCCTGACGCAGCCGGTAGCCCACATATCGACCGCTTTCCCGAGCCTGGCTGATAAAACGTTCAGCGTAACGCCGGTCATCCAGAAAGTGCTCAGCAGACAGACGAACGAGAGTCTCGGCGACCTGTTGGTGCTGGTAGCCGCGCTGCTCAAGCTTGCAGGCCAGGGCCGCCAGGGTGTAATCCCGTCCGGCCAGCAACTTAAGGGCCGCCAGGTACGCCTGGTCGGCAGATTCAGTAGCGGTCGACCTCAATCTTCTCTTCCTTCAGCACTTCCTCCAGCTTGTCCTCATTGTTCTCGAAATTATCCCATGAAGCATCGGAGGTTGACGATATGCCAGAGACCTTCAGAGCGAAGTCGTCCGGGTTGGAACTCTGACGCAAGGCCTCTTCGTAGGTGATCAGCTTGGAGGTAAACAGCTTCATCAGCGACTGATCAAAGGTCTGCATGCCGTAGGAGGTGAAGCCTTGGGCAATGGCATCCCGAATCTGCTTGGTCTTGTCCTTGTCGTCGATACACTCCTTGACCCGCGCCGTTCCCAGCAGCACCTCCACTGCCGGCACCCTGCCCTTGCCATCGGCCCGTGGCACCAGGCGCTGGGAAACGATCCCTTTGATGATACTGGCCAGCTGAATCCGCACCTGGCGCTGGTGATAGGGCGGGAAGACCGAGATGATCCGGTTGATGGTCTCCGGCGCGTCCATGGTATGCAGGGTAGACATCACCAGGTGACCGGTCTCAGCAGCGGTCATGGCGGTCTCGATGGTCTCGTAATCCCGCATCTCGCCCACCAGGATCACGTCCGGGTCCTGCCGCAGCGCCCCCTTGAGGGCACCGGCAAAGGAAGGAGTATCAGTCCCCACCTCACGCTGGCTGATGATGCTCTTGTTGTCGCGATGCAGAAACTCCACCGGGTCCTCAATGGTAATGATGTTGCAGGTCCGGTTACTGTTAATCTGATCGATCATGGCCGCCAAGGTGGAGGACTTACCGGAACCGGTGGTGCCGGTCACCAGCACCAGCCCCCGCTCTTCAAGACAAAGCTTCTTCAGAATGGGCGGCAGGTTCAGTTCTTCCAGGTTGGGGATGGTAACCGAGATGGAACGAAAGACCATGGCGATGGTGCCACGCTGACGGTAGGCAGCCACCCGGAAACGCCCCAGACCAGGCACGGCATAGGCCAGGTCTACCTCGGAGTTTTCCTCAAAGATCCGACGCTGACGGTCGTTCATCATCGCGGTGGCCATGCTGTTAACCACATCCGGTGCCAGCCGTTGGGCATTGGGGATCGGATGCAACTTGCCGTCAATCCTGACGATCGGCGGCAGCCCGGTCTTGATGTGGACGTCGGAACCCCGGGCCTTGACCGCAATGGTGAGGATTTCGTTCAGATCCATGGAGCTACCTCCCGAACTGCTGCGTTGTTAGTCCTCTACCTTGGGAACCGGCTTGATCAGCTCCATCAGCTTCGCCTCGATGTCAGCCAGCATGGCCGGATTCTCCTTGAGGAACTGGCGGGAGTTTTCCCGTCCCTGGCCGATCCGCTCCTTGTTGTAGGAGAACCACGCACCACTTTTGTCTATGATACTGCGATCCACCGCCAAGTCCAGTACGTCACCGGTACGCGAAATTCCCTCGCCGTAGAGGATGTCAAATTCGGCCTCCTTGAAGGGAGGGGCCACCTTGTTCTTGACCACCTTGACCCTGGTGCGGGAACCAATCACCTGATCACCTTGCTTGAGGGTGGCGATCTTGCGGATATCAAGTCGTACCGATGCGTAAAACTTGAGGGCGTTGCCGCCGGTGGTGGTCTCCGGGTTGCCGAACATCACCCCGATCTTCATCCGGATCTGGTTGATAAAGATCACGCAACAGTTGGACTTGGAGATGATGCCGGTCAGCTTGCGCAACGCCTGGGACATCAGCCGGGCCTGGAGCCCCACATGGGAATCCCCCATCTCCCCTTCAATCTCGGCCTTGGGCACCAATGCCGCCACCGAGTCGATCACCAGCACGTCGATGGCGCCGCTGCGCACCAGGGTTTCGGCGATCTCCAGGGCCTGCTCACCGGTATCAGGCTGCGAGACCAGCAGATCATCGGTTTTGACCCCCAACTTGCGGGCATAGTTGATGTCCAGGGCGTGCTCGGCGTCCACAAAGGCGGCGATGCCGCCGGTCTTCTGTGCCTCGGCCACAATATGCAGGGCCAGGGTGGTCTTACCGGAGGATTCCGGGCCATAAATCTCAATCACACGCCCGCGAGGCACCCCGCCGACACCGAGAGCCAGATCCAACGAGATGGCTCCGGTCGAGATCGACTCGATGCCGGGCAGCACCTCATCGTTGCCAAGCCGCATGATGGCGCCCTTGCCGAACTGCTTTTCAATCTGGGAAAGTGCCAGTTCAATCGCCTTATTTTTATCGCTCACAACAAGTACCTCCTTGGTACGGAAAGAGTGGGACAGAGTTGCGAAAGGTAGCATATCAAAACCGCCAGCGGCAAGCTAATTTGGGGGAAATCAGGCTCTTTTCAACCCTGCAAGTCGGTTTTTCAGCATGATAATGGCCTGGTCTGCCGTCTGTTGCCGCACCTGTTCCCGGTTGCCGGCAAACAAAAACGGTAGAACGCTACATCCCTGATGGTCAGCAAGGCCCACAAAGACCGTTCCTGTCGGCTTCTGCGGGGTGCCGCCACCTGGACCGGCGATGCCGGTCACCGAGAGGCCCAGATCACTGCCGATCAGTCTCCGCACCCCTTCGGCCATGGCCCGGGCCACCGGCTCACTCACCGCACCATACTGTTCCAACACCGCGTCCGGCACCCGCAGCACACCTGTCTTGACCTGATTGCTGTAGGCCACCACCCCGCCACTAAAATAGGCCGAGCTGCCCGGCAGCGCGGTAATCCTGGCTGCTATCAGACCACCGGTGCAGGATTCAGCCAGGGCCAGGGTCATCCCGGAGGCGAGCAACAGGTCTGCCAGCTCCTGATCAACAAGCATGGCCACGCTCCCTGCAGACTATCTGCTGCACCTCGCGCAACGGCAGCCCCAATTCACGGGCGATCCGGCAGCAATCATCATACTCAGGCTTACAGCCATGCGGGCTGATTTTGAACCGTACCGTCCCTAATGAGGTTTGACACTCCTCAATCCGGCGCCGTTGCACAATCCGCTGCAGCTGCTGCACCCGGACCCCCAAGGTACCGGTCTCCTCCATCACCAGCTGAGCCAGCTGATCCTTTTGCTCAGGACGGCAGAGGAGGCAAAGCATCACCGCAGGCCGCTGTTTCTTCATCTGGATCGGCGTGTACCAGACATCCAGCGCCCCGGCCGCAAACAGCTGTTCCATGGTATAGCCCAGCAGTTCAGGGCTCACATCATCCAGGTTGCAGCTCAGCTCAAGCACGTTTTCATGATCAGCTTGTTCTGCCACCTCACCTAGAAAGCCTCGCAGGATATTGGGGCAGTCACTAAAATCCTTGCTCCCGGCGCCGTGGCCAACCTTCAAGATCGTCATCACCGGCATCGAGCCGCACGGTTCGGCCAAAGCAGCCAGAATAGCCGCACCAGTGGGGGTTACCCGCTCACCAGGCCCACAATCATTGTGGACCGCAAGACCTTTCAACAACGCTGCTGTGGCCGGGGCCGGCACCGGCAGCCGGCCATGGGCCGTCTCCACAAAGCCACCGCCCAGCGGAACTGCAGAACAATAGACCCTGTCCACCTTCAGCCAGTCCAGAGCAATCGCCGTCCCCACAATATCCACTATGCTGTCAATGGCTCCCACTTCATGGAACTGCACCTGATCAACCGCCACCTGGTGGGCAAACGCCTCTGCCTCGGCCAAGCGCAGAAAGATCCGCTGCGCCAACTCTTTGACCCGCTCCGACAGGCTACTCTCTGCAATCATCCGGTGGATATCGGCGTAGTTGCGGTGGTGGTGCATGTGATGATGGTGACCGTGTTCGTGGGGCAGGCGGACAACAAAATGCCTGCCGGTCATGCCGCCGCGCTGCACCGATCCTTCGCCCGGCTGGTAAGCACCATCGGGCAAGCCAAGTTTGGCAAGTTCCTGCTGCAGGCAATCAAGTGGCACGCCTAAGTCAAGCAGGGCCGCCACTGTCATGTCGCCGGCGATGCCGGCGGTTGCGTCAAAATAGAGGATCGTCATACCTCTTTCACCTTTTCAGACTGATCATAGCGTTGCATCATCGCTAAACGCCCTGATGATATAGTTGGAAAACTCAACCAGATCATTCATATGGTGTTCAATCACGGCAATCATCAGGGCAATATCCATCCGCTGATATTCGTGCACCAGCACATTCCTGAAACCAACCATCCCCTCCAGCCGTCGTGCAAGCTCATGGGGAATGACCCCCGCCGCTGACAAAAGACTGAAACTATCCCGGCTGTCTTTGGGCAATCCAAGTTTGCGAGATTTTATGGTGTGGTTCGCCAGATCAATACATTGCTCGCAGGCCCGCTGCAGGTTAATGGCAATGGCATCCTGCTTCAGATGATCCTCCTCAAACGGTAGTGTCGAAGGTGCGGCATAATACTTCCTGACCTGGCTGATGCAGCGCTCAATACTTTCCTTCTTGTTCAACAGCAGATCGCTATACGGCATAAAACCTCCCATCGGCCAGCGCAGCATCGACGATATCCTGTCGCTCTTTATTCAACTTCTGGTATTTTGACAAGGTCAGCATTTCAAACTCATCTACGGCTGATCTGTCTCCGCAATAGATCAACCGACCATTCATAACTATCTCTTTCTGGAACACCGTTGAGACAAGCCGGGCATTCAACAGATCCACCTTTTTGTGCAGCAGACGCGCCAGATCTGCACTGCATCCGCTCATGGCCAGCAATCGCTCAATTTTTGCCTCTTCCGGCTTGAGCAACAGCGCAATATCAACGTCACTGTCCTGCCATTCGTCTTCAGTACCAAAAGAACCAAACAGGTAGATCCCTTGAAGACCGGGGTAATGTTCCAGCACGGTGCTGGTAATGGTATCGATGACACTCATCTTTCTGTCTCCGGTCACTTCGTTAAAAGCCGGTAGGTTTCTGAATGACTGCCCACCGTGGGTGTTACCAAGAACAGTCCAATACGCGTTTCCAAGTTCTTCAGGTCAAATAACTCACAGCCCCATTCAGCTTTACAGTCTTCAATGATAGCATCAGGAATGAACAAGAAAAGTTATAGATGTCTCCAGATGCGTTCGCGATCAATATGCTGCCCGGATTTGTCTGCCAAGTAGACTAGCCCCCTCGCCGATTATCCTCAAACATCTCCACCGGCATCGGATGCCGCAATCGCCACACCATTTTGATTGGCCGGTCGCTCTCGTAACTGACCATGTCCACCGGTCCCAGATAGGTAAACGGCACAGTGACATTGTTCCGTTTCTTTTGGTCACGGGCAAAGATCAAGATCGTGTAACCTCGTTCTTGATGGTAAATCAGGTTCTGCCCGTCGGTGTGATGCTGGGCGGTATTCGCCTGCGAATCCCAGTGCATGAGTTCCCTGCTGATAGGGTAATCGGCATACATGGTACTCGGTGAGAACTCCTTTTCGGTTTTCTGAAAGGTGACCAGCAACACATAGGTCTTGACGTCGGCGAAATGGAACAATCCGACGCCGGTCTGCCCGGCTGTCTCCAAATTTGCCCGGCCAAAGACCGCCTGAATTTCCTTCCCGCCGTAATGGGCATGCAGTTCCAGCGGGCAGACATAGGGGAGTTGCGGAATCTGGCCGTTAACCTCGGTGGTGTCCTGCGACCAGACCAGTATTTCGTCCAGGTCGGCCAGGATTGACGGATTGCGTGCCAGACGACGGAAGGCATCCTCCAGTGAGGCGATACCGAGATTACTCCCCTTATCACCCCATATCCGATAGTAGACCAACATGGCCGCATCCCCTGCCATCGTCAGCACTTCATCAATAGCTCCCTGGGCTGTTTTGGCTAGAACTTCACGCAGCAGGGCAATTTCCTGCGGGCCGTTGGAGAAGGCAGCGCGAACGAGGGTTTTACTCAGCCGCACCAGATCAGGATCATTGGGGATTGGGCCTAACAGCGCCTTGGCTTTCCATTCTGACCATGTTTCCTTGACCAACAGAACTTCCGGATCGTAATCGTGGTAACGTATGAAATTGCCGAAAGTCAGTTCCTGACCACTTTCGCTGCTGAAGGTCTGCAATCGGTCTGGTACCTGTACATTCAACTTGCCCAGATTCTCCCTGATGTTTTCCAGAACATACTGCCGGGAGAGGCGATCGAGCTGAATGGAGCAACCGGCCGGGAGATGGGGGAAATCCTGCTCCACTTCCTTGTCGATAGAAAAACGGTGTCGAGGGAGGAGCGCTTTCAGTTTGGTATCAACCCGATAGCGACGGTGGGCCTGGCCGACGAAGTCGAGCACGGTGAGACAGTCCTTGCCCGGTGCATGGCGCAGGCCGCGCCCGAGCTGCTGCAGAAAGACAGTCAGGCTCTCAGTGGGGCGGAGGAACAACACCACATTGACTTCCGGCACATCCACCCCCTCGCTCAGCTTATCTACAGTAAAGAGGAAGGCAAGCCGGCCATCTTTGAGCTCGGTCAGCAGTTCTTGACAACGATCACAGTCAACACCGGAGACAAAAGCTGCGGAGAGTACACCAAGACTGGTGAATGTTTCCGCCATGAATTGCGCATGTTTGATGGTGACACAGAAACCGATCCCCTTGAGGCTACTGAAAACAGGTTCATAACGGTGGAGTGCTGTGATGATGGCATCGACGCGCTGCCGCGCCTTCACATGATCAAGCACATAGACGTTTTCCAGAGCCGCCGTATCATATTTGCCGTTGCGCCAGAACTGATCACCATTGATGGCGATCGGGTCGGCGACACCGAAATAGTGGAAGGGACAAAGCAGTTTCTCTTCCAACGCTTCCGGGAGACGAATCTCGGCGGCAAAGCGGTTACCAAAATCGGCAGCCACGTTGTCGCCATCCATCCGCTCTGGGGTAGCAGTCAGACCAAGGAGAATTCTGGGGGCAAAATGGTCGAAGATTGGCCGATAACTGGAAGCAGTGCCATGGTGTGCTTCATCAACCACGATGTAATCGTAGAACCCGCTTCCAACCTGCTCCCAAAGTCGGCGGTTGGTCAGCATGCCGACGGAACAGAACAGGTGTTCCCGGCGCGTGGCCTGAAACTGTCCCACCAGCAGTTCACCAAAGTTCTGATCGTGGAGAACATTGACGAAAGTTGCTCGGGCCTGCTGAAGAATTTCCTGCCGATGGGCAACAAAGAGAAGCGTAGCCTGCTTCTGCTTCTGCTCGAAAAAGCGTTTGAAGTCGAAGGCGGCGACCACCGTTTTACCGGTACCCGTAGCGGCAATCACCAGGTTGCGCCAACGGTCGTGACTGCTCCGCTCCCGCTCCAACGCCTCCAGGATACGCTCCTGAAACGGGTGAGGACGAAGGTCGAAGAAGACTGTCAGTCCTTTACAGCGATCTTTGCCATGGGCTATGGCTGCACGTAAAATTTCTGGGTGCTGAGGATCAAAGGAGGTGAACTCCCGATTGTACCAGTAGGTATCAAACTCTGCAGTGAACTTTTCGATGATATGGCCCATGTCTTGGGCAGTTACTTTCAGATTCCATTCGAGGCCGCTGGTCATTGCGGCTTGGGACATATTGGATGAGCCGATGTAGGCCGTGGAGAAACCACTGTCTCGCTTGAAATGGTAGGCCTTGGCATGCAAACGGGTTCGCCCGGTATCATAGGAAACGCGAACTTTAACGTTGGGCAGATGAGCCAGCCATTCGATCGCCGGGGCATCGGATGCCCCCATGTAGGAGGTGGTGATGAGACGCACCGGCACCTGACGATCGCGCAGATCCTCGAAGCCCGGCATGAGCAGCCGCAGGCCGGGCCATTTGATGAATGACACCAGGATATCTACCCCATCGGAGGAACGCATCTCTTCCAACAACTCATGGACAAGTTGTGGCCCTTTGTCGGAACCGGTAAAGAGACTGCTTTCGGACAGTGATGTTTGTGGTCGGGGAATGTTTGACTTACCATACTGTGGCGGAGTGATTTCGAGAAGGAGTGCTTTTTGATTCTGAATCAGCCTATGTTTTCCCAGGTGCCCTCTTCCCGGTTCGCTGGCAACCTGGCTGAGAAGATGATTACAAAGAGCAAGACGCTTTTCCGTGTCTGATTCTTCTCGCAGCGCCTGTTCCAAGACCTTTGCAACAAAAGCAGCATAGCGGGCCGGTTGTTCTTCCGGGTCGATCTTGCCAAAGACCGTCCGCAGTTCCGGGTGTCGCGCCAGGGTGCTGCACAGGTACTCGTCGAGGAGAGCTTCGTATATACCGCAAGCCATTTGCTTCATTTTAATAGGCACTCGCTGTTTGCAACGCACTGATTATAAAAGAAAAATCTACTGCCAAACAACGGAATCCAGCCCGCTCCATCCCCAGCGTGAATCCACCGCAACCACAAAAAAGATCTATGAATGTAGGTCTGTTATCCAAATATTTTTCCTTTTTTTCACCTATTACCAGTCCTACCACAACAAGCTGACACAATACGTCATTTTGAAGTTTTTTGTAACGTTTCAGGCTGATAAAACCGCTGCCGAAAAGCCAATTATTCCCGATTCATCAGGCTGGCGGCGCTGGCGGCGCCGAAGCCGTTGTCGATATTCACGACGGTGACCCCGCTGGCGCAGGAGTTCAGCATCCCCAGCAGGGCTGCGATACCGCCGAAGGAGGCACCGTAGCCCACCGAGGTCGGTACCGCAATCACCGGTCGATCCACCAGCCCCCCCACCACTGAGGGCAAAGCCCCCTCCATACCGGCCACCACGATCAAAACCGTTGCGGAACGGATCAGCTCCACACGCGCCAGCAGTCGATGGATGCCGGCCACCCCCACGTCAAACAGCTGTTCGACCTGGTTACCCAGAAAACGGGCCGTTACCACCGCCTCGCTGGCCACTGGGATATCTGATGTTCCGGCAGAGATCACCAGGATGGTGCCGCGTCCCTGCTGCTTCACCGGCACCGTCTCCAGGGTTAAGCAGCGTGCCTCGGCCTGAAAACGGGCAGCAGGAAATACGGTCAGCAACTCGGTTGCCTTGTCAGCATCCAGCCTGGTAACCAGCACATTGCTGCCCCGGTCAGCCATGGCCTGCATAATGTGACGAATCTGTTCAACCGTCTTGCCCTGCCCAAAGATAATCTCCGGCTGCCCCTGGCGTAAACCGCGGTGGTGGTCCACCTGGGCGATGCCGATATCCTCGTAGGGCAGATGCCGCAACTGCTCCAGTCCCCCGGTGCTGCTCAACCTGCCGCTGGCAATCTGTTCCAGTATTGCGCGAATTTGTGACTCCTGCACACTGCCTCCTGTTAGCCCATGCCTTTGTCGCTTTATACCATGCGCTCGCCGAATTGCCAGACCCCTGTTTATCACACAGGTTTAACCGCACGAAAACAACATGTTACCAGACCAAAGCAGTGGACTTCCCCCGCCGATTCTGCTACATCTGGCAGGTATTTTCGAATCACCGAAAGGAAGCTATCCGTATGGGTAAGACCACTGCAGAGAAGATCTTCGCCGCCCACCTGGTGGACGAACCGTTTAGCGGTACCAAGGTGCTGCGTCTGGATGTCGTGTTATGTCACGAAATCACCACCCCGATCGCCATTGACGACCTGATTGTGCGGGGCAAGGACCGTGTTTTTGACGCCACCAGGATCAAGGCTGTCATCGACCACGTGACCCCCTCCAAGGACTCCAAGACCGCTACCCAGGCCAAGATCCTGCGCGACTGGGCCCGCCGTCAGGGTATCAAGGACTTTTTCGATGTTGGCGCCAACGGCGTTTGTCACGCACTGTTCCCTGAAAAAGGGTTTATCCGCCCCGGCAATACGGTGATCATGGGTGATTCCCACACCTGTACCCACGGCGCCTTTGGTGCCTTTGCCGCCGGTGTCGGCACCACCGACCTGGAGGTGGGCATCCTGAAAGGGGTCTGTGCCTTCCGCGAGCCCAAGTCTATCCGGGTCAACGTGAACGGCCAACTGCCCAAAGGGGTCTATGCAAAAGACGTCATCCTGACCCTGATCGGTCAAATCGGCGTAAACGGCGCTACCGACCGGGTGATCGAATTCCGTGGCTCCACCATTGATGCCATGACCATGGAATCCCGCATGACGCTCTGCAACATGGCCATTGAGGCCGGCGGCACCTCCGGCATCTGCATGCCGGATATGACCACCGTGGACTACCTATGGCCGTTCATACAAGACGAGTTCGCTTCCAAGGAGGCCGCCCTGGCGGGCTACCAGCAATGGTGTTCCGACCCGGACGCCAGTTACGAGCAGACCATCGAGATCGATGCGTCCGGTCTGGTGCCGGTGGCCACCTTTAATTTCAAGCCGGACCAGGTCAAGCCGGTGACTGAGTTCAGCGACAGCAGGATTGATCAGGTCTATCTTGGTTCCTGCACCAATGGCCGCCTGGAAGATCTGCGGATTGCCGCCCAGATTCTGAAAGGTAACAAGTTGGCTGAGAATGTTCGCGGAATTCTTTCGCCAGCCACACCCAAAATCTTCCGCGAAGCCATGAAGGAAGGGTTGATCGACATCTTTCTGGATGCCGGTTTCTGCGTAACAAACTCGACCTGTGGCGCCTGTCTGGGGATGAGCAACGGCGTGTTGGCAGACGGCGAGGTCTGCGCCTCCACCACTAACCGTAACTTCAACGGCCGGATGGGCAAGGGCGGCATGGTGCACCTGATGTCACCGGCCACTGCAGCTGCCACTGCCATTGAGGGCAAGATTGCAGACCCCCGAAACTACCTCTAATTTCGAACGCATAAAGGAGTAAACCATGAAAACCTTTGGCGGGCCGGTCCTGTTCCTGGACCGAGCCGATATCAATACCGACGAGATCATCCCGGCCAAATACCTGACCGAGATCACCAAGCAGGATCTGAAACCGTATATCCTAGAAGACCTTAAACTGGAGGGGTTTGACCCGAAAGGACCGAAAACCAGAAACGCCCGGGTGGTGCTTTCCCGCGCCAACTTCGGCTGCGGCTCGTCCCGTGAGCATGCCCCCTGGGTGTTTGAGGTGAACGACATCACCGCCGTGGTGGCCGAATCATTCGCCCGCATCTTCCGCCAGAACATGTTCAACTGCGGCATGGCTGCCATTGAGCTGCCCAAGGCTGATCTGGACCTGATCTTTTCACACGCCAACGATGCTGACGCCAGCATGAGCATCGACATTGAGGCCCAGACCCTGACCGTGTCCGGTGGCGGCAAACAGAAGACCTTCAGTTTCGAATTGTCGCCCTTTGACAAGGCGCTGGTGATGGCCGGCGGTTGGGTGGACTACGCTGACACCAAGTATTGATTTTTAACGCTTCACCTGCCATACTTCCTGCATAATCGTTCCTAAGGAGGCTGCAATGTTTGGATTCGGCATGCCAGAGTTGATTATTATTCTTGTTATTGTGTTGGTAGTATTTGGGGCTGGACGTCTGCCTGAAATTGGGGCCGCTTTCGGCAAGAGCATCAAAAATTTCAAAAATGCCTCGGAAGGCAAGGACGAGATTGAGATCAAGCCCAAGAAGGACGAAGACAAGCAGGTCTGACGCCTGTCATTGTGTAGAAGGGTTATTTTGACAGCCGGCTGCCTTGCCGGCTGTCTCTTTTTTTCAGCTCGTCATCTATCAGATTAAGCACTTCCAGTTTTCGCCGCGACCAATCAGGTGCCACCAGTTCGCTGCGGCCGTCACCCATCAACCGATGGATCACAATCCGTGGGTCAAGCAGCTCAACCGCGTCACAGACCAGCTGGACATACGTTTCTCGCTCGAACAACTGCAGCTCGCCACGATGATACGCCTGCTCTAACCGGCTGCCCTTCAGCACATGCAGGTGGTGCAGCTTGACGCCGTCCACCTTCAAACGGTTCAACTCCCGCACCGAGGCCAATATCTGTTCACACGTCTCTCCTGGCAATCCCAGGATCAAGTGCGCACAGACACGTAATCCCCGGGCCTGGCAACGTTGTACCGCGTCAACAAAACAGGCGTGGTCATGACCACGATTGATAGCAGCCAGGGTCTGGTCATGCATGCTTTGCATCCCCAACTCCAGCCACAGGTAGGTTTTGGCGTGCAACTCACTCAGTAGATCCAGCACCGGTTCCGGCAGACAATCCGGCCGGGTGCCGATGATCAACCCCACCAGATCGGGATCAGACAAGGCCGTAGCATAAAGCTTGCGCAGCGCCTCTACCGAGGCGTAGGTGTTGCTGTAAGCTTGAAAATATGCCAAAAATTTCTCGGCTCGGAACTTTTTTGCCAGATAATTTTTACTGCGCTGCAGCTGCTCTGCAAGCGGTAGTTCAATCTGCACGCCGACGGCAGCAGCGCCGCGATCACCGCAAAAACTGCAACCGCCGGTGCCCAGACTGCCATCCCGATTGGGACAGGTCAGCCCCGCATCCAGCGATATGCGCTGGACACGGCAGCCGAAGCGCCGGCGTAGTTCTTCGTTGAATGTTGCGTAACGTTTCATGTAAGGACCATAAAAAAGGGAGCGGCATGGCTGCCGCTCCCTTATACCTGATTTCTGGTTTCTGTGCTACTTGCGGGCGGCCTTGCCGGCAACCTGCATACGAATCAAGGCCCGCTCAAGGGCTGCTTCATACACCTTGAACTGCATGTCTTCAGAATTCAATTTTTTCAGGGCAGCTTCGGCCCGGCTCAGTGCAGCCTTGGCACGCTCAAGGTCAATCTCGTCAGAGCGCTCGGCAGTTTCGACCAACACAATGATCTTATCTTCCTGAACCTCGAAGTAACCCCAGTTAAGGGCCATACTGACAGCTACACCATCCACTTTGTAGCAGAGCTCACCGATATTAAGCGAGGTCAGGAAAGGTGCGTGTCCGGGCAACACGGTAAATTCGCCCAGCTTGCCGGTAGCAGTCACTTCGTCTACCAGCTGATCGAGTACCTTGCTGTACGGTGTTACTATTTCAAGCTTCATCTTTTCAGCCATTGTATGGAGCTCCGTTAGGGCAGAGTGACTCTGTCCAGCCAGGTAATGTTAGACAGCTGCCAGTTTCGCGGCTTTCTCGATTGCCTCTTCAATTGAGCCGACCATGTAGAAGGCCTGCTCAGGAAGGCTGTCATGCTTGCCGGCAACGATTTCCTGAAAGCCCTTGATGGTGTCCTTCAGCTCGACGTATTTGCCAGGAGAACCGGTGAAGGCCTCGGCCACGTGGAACGGTTGGGACAGGAAACGCTGAATCTTACGGGCGCGGGCAACCACCAGCTTGTCCTCTTCGGACAGTTCGTCCATGCCGAGGATGGCGATGATGTCCTGCAGATCCTTGTACTTCTGCAGCACATACTGGACCGATCGGGCCACTGCGTAGTGCTCTTCGCCAATCACCTGGGGATCGAGGATCCGCGAGGTGGAGTCCAGCGGGTCCACAGCCGGGTAGATACCCAGCTCGGCGATCTGACGGGAAAGCACGGTGGTGGCATCCAGGTGGGCAAAGGCGGTGGCCGGAGCCGGGTCAGTCAAGTCGTCAGCAGGCACGTAGATGGCCTGCACCGAGGTGATGGACCCCTTCTTGGTGGAGGTGATCCGCTCCTGCAGCTCGCCCATTTCAGTGGCCAGGGTCGGCTGATAACCAACGGCGGAAGGGATCCGGCCCAACAGCGCCGACACCTCGGAACCTGCCTGGGTAAAGCGGAAGATGTTATCAATGAACAACAACACGTCCTGGTTTTCTTCGTCACGGAAGTACTCGGCAACGGAAAGTGCGGTCAAGGCAACCCGGGCACGGGCACCAGGAGGCTCGTTCATCTGACCGTACACCAGAGCGGCCTTGTCAAGAACGCCGGACTCCTTCATCTCCATCCAGAGGTCGTTTCCTTCACGGGTCCGCTCACCAACGCCGGCGAACACCGAAAAACCACCGTGCTGTTTGGCAATGTTGTTGATCAGCTCCATGATCAGAACGGTCTTGCCGACGCCTGCGCCACCAAACAGACCGATTTTACCACCCCGGGCATAGGGTGCCAGCAGGTCAACAACCTTGATGCCGGTGGTAAAGGCCTCAACCTTGGTGGACTGGTCCTCAAAGGCAGGGGCTTCGCGGTGGATAGCATATTCTTTTTCGTTGCCGATCGGACCCATTTCATCAACCGGCTCGCCGATCACGTTCATGATCCGACCAAGGGTCTTGCGGCCAACCGGAGCACAGATCTGCTTACCAGTATCAATCACGTCCTGACCACGCTTCAGACCATCGGTAGAATCCATTGCGATCGTACGAACGGAGTTCTCACCCAGATGCTGAGCAACCTCAAGCACCAGATTGTTTTGCCGGTCATCAATGGCCGGGTTTGTCACTCTGAGTGCGTGGTAGATCTCCGGCAACTTACCGGGTTCGAATTCGACGTCAACAACTGCGCCGATAACCTGTGAAATTTTACCGATATTCTGACTCATGGAACCATGTCCTCCTGCGGCCGGTGGCCTCATATAGTGATTCGTTTATCTGTTATCCCTTAATTGATTCAGATCCGGAAATGATCTCCATCAACTCGGTGGTGATGGCAGCCTGCCGCGCCCGGTTGTACTGCAGGGTCAGCTTGCCGATCATTTCATTGGCGTTCTTTGAGGCGCTATCCATGGCGGTCATCCGCGCCCCGTGCTCACCGGCCACCGACTCAAGCATCGCCTTGAAGATCTGCACTTCAATATTTTTCGGCAATATCTCAGCCAGCAGGTCACCCACCGATGGCTCATAGATATACTCAACACCAGCTTCGTCTCCAGATGCCTGATCATCAGGGACGATCGGCAACAGTTGCTGGAAGGTGATGTCCTGAGACATAACGGTACGGAACGCATTGTACAGCATGACAACCTGGTCATATTCCCCGGCCAGGTAGCCTTCGACAACATCCTGGGCCAGCAATGCTGCTGCCTGGTAGTTGGGCTTGGAGATAATGTTGGAGAAGTTTTTATAAATCGTGTGACGGTTCTTAAGGAATTCGTAGCCCTTGCGACCGACGGTCAATACACTGATCTGCTCGAACTCCCCTTGTTGCTCCTTAAGGTAGCGCTCACCAGCCTTGCAAAGGTTGGAGTTAAAACCGCCACACAGACCCCGGTCAGAGGTAACGACAATCAGAAGAAGTTTTTTTGCATCCCGCTTTTCAAGCAGCGGATGCAGATCACCTTCCAGATTGCCTGCCAGAGACTGGAGCACTTCACCCATCTTCTGAGCGTAGGGACGCGCTGCCACGACATTTTCCTGGGCACGACGAAGTTTGGCAGCCGAGACCATCTTCATGGCCTTGGTAATCTGGCGTGTATTTTTTACGGATACGATCCGTTTTTTAATGCTTTTAAGGCTCGCCATGTCTTAAACCGTCCTTGTTTAAGCGGTAAATTCCTTCTTGAACTGCTCCAGCGCGCTGACCAGCCTGGCCTTCAGCTCGTCGTCAATGGCCTGCTTGTCACGCAGTTCGGTCAGTACGGCAGCCTGACGGTTGTCAAAGAAGGCATACAGTTCGGTCTCATAACGCTTGAGGGCAGAAACCGGATAGTCGTCCACAAAGCCGTTGTTTGCGGCAAAAATCACCAGAACCTGCTTCTCGTTGGGAACCGGACGGTACTGAGGTTGCTTGAGGATCTCAACCAGACGCTCACCACGGGCCAACTGCATCTGGGTGGCCTTGTCCAGATCGGAACCAAACTGGGCAAAAGCAGCCATTTCACGATACTGGGCCAGGTTCAGCCGCAGGGTACCGGCAACCTGCTTCATGGACTTGGTCTGAGCGGAACCACCAACCCGGGAAACCGACAAACCGACGTTGATCGCCGGACGAACGCCGGAGAAGAACAGGTCGGATTCAAGGTAAATCTGACCGTCGGTAATCGAGATCACGTTGGTCGGAATGTAGGCCGATACGTCACCTGCCTGGGTCTCGATGATCGGCAGGGCGGTCAGAGAACCGGCGCCGCACTCATCGGACAGTTTACAGGCACGCTCAAGCAGACGGCTGTGGAGATAGAATACGTCGCCCGGATAGGCTTCGCGGCCTGGCGGACGACGCAGCAGCAGGGAAAGCTGACGATAGGCCACGGCCTGCTTGGAAAGGTCATCATAGATGATCAGGGCATGCTTCTTGTTGTCGCGGAAGTACTCACCCATGGTAACGCCGGTGTAGGGAGCGATGAACTGCAGCGGAGCCGACTCGGAAGCGGTGGCGGCAACCACGATGGTATAATCCATGGCGCCGTGCTCGGTCAACTTGGAAACAACCTGAGCGACCGTGGAACGCTTCTGGCCGATGGCGACATAGATACAGACAACATCGCCGCCCTTCTGGTTGATAATCGTGTCGATGGCAACGGCGGTCTTGCCGGTCTGACGGTCACCGATGATCAGCTCCCGCTGACCGCGCCCGATTGGAACCATGGAGTCGATCGCCTTGAGACCGGTGGCCATCGGCTGATGGACCGACTTACGGGCAACAATACCAGGGGCCTTGATCTCCACCTTGCTGAAGGTGCTGGTGTTGATCGGGCCTTTGCCATCGATCGGCTGACCAATGGCGTTCACCACGCGGCCAATCAGAGCGTCGCCAACCGGTACCTCGGTAATTCTACCGGTGCGCTTGACTGTGTCGCCCTCTTTGATCTCGGCGAATTCACCAAGGATGGCGGCTCCGACGTTATCTTCTTCAAGGTTGAGCACCATGCCCGACACGCCGCCGGGAAACTCCAGCAGTTCGCCTGCCATGGCACCGGAAAGACCGTGGATACGCGCAATACCGTCGCCAATGGAGATAATTGTGCCGGTTTCCGACACATCTACCTCCTTGCCATACCCACTGATCTGTTTCTTGATAATCTCGCTGATTTCTTCGGCTCTGAGTTCCATAGAAGCGTTTACCCCTTCTGTAGTATATCGTTAATCCGTGCTAACTGTGACTTGACACTGCTATCGTAGGCAATATCGCCAATTTGTGTAAGAACACCGCCGATCAGTGACTGGTCAACCGTCACCTGCGGCAGTACTTTTTTACCGGTCTTTTGTTCAAGCGCACCCTTGATGGAGGCGATTTGTGCATCATCCAAGGCGAATGCCGTCGTAATAACCGGCCGGATCACACCGGACTGCAGGTCAGCCAGTTTTTCGTAGGTTTCGACAATCTGGGACAGAAAGGCGACCCGCTTCTTGTCCACCAGCAGCAGCAGGAAGTTGGCGACCAGCTCGGTGCTCTGCAACCGGACAATCAGATCACGCATGATCTGTTTCTTTTGCTCAGCCGTAAAGGCCGGGTTTCCAAAGGCAGCCCGCAACTCGGCATTACCGGCCACCAGATCATTGATCGCCTTCAGTTCCTGACTAAAGCGTTCGATCAGTCCGTTTTCCGAACCAAGTTGGACCAGCGCCTTGGCATATCGTCTGGCAATGGCGTTGTTGATCACAGTTGTCCCACCTTCCCGAGATAATCCTGCACAAAGCGGTCGTGGTCAGCCTTCTGCACGGCCCCGGCAAGCTTACCGGCAGCCAGTTCGACCGCCAGACGGGCAGCCTCGGCCCGCAGCGCTGCACGAGCCTTCAGCACCTCCTGGTCGGCAGCCTGGACCGCCTGCCTGGCAAGCTTCTCTGCGGCGACCCTGGCTTCGGCAATGATCCGCTGCTTCTCAGCCTCAGCCTCCTGCAGCATGGCCACCCGCAGTTCATCAACTTCCTGATTGGCCCTGGACAGTTTCTCGCTATACTCTTTCAGCTTTGCTTCAGCAACATCACGAGCCTCACGTGCATCGCGAAGATTCTTTTCAATCTGCACCTGACGGTCAGCCAGCGCCCCTTTCAGGTTAGCCTTTTTCAAGGCCCAGAATAGAATTCCGGCCAGAATGACAAAGTTCACCACCCGCCAGACAAAGTCCTTCATCACTGCGCCATTATCGGCATGGGACTCGCCACCGCCGGAGGCCAGGACCATCCCGGCGAACAGCAATACGGCAACCACCGACAGGCCAGAGAGGATCAGTTTGGAACGACGCTCACTGAACACCACCATCTACAGGCTCCTCCCCAGAATTTTTTCACAAATATCACCAGACAGCATCTGGGCCTGCTGCTGTAACATACCGCGTGCGTCGCTCGACTCCTTCGCAATCCGGTCACGAATGGACGACAGCGAGGCGGTGGCTTCGCTACGGGCCTTCTCCAGCAGGGTTGATTCTTCAGCCTGGGCTTCCTTCACCAACTCGGCGCGTTTGGCGCCAACCTGGGCCTTGGCGTCCCGCAGCCTCGACTCATATTGGGCCATCTTCTCCTGCACCTGCTGGTCCACGTCATTGGCGCGCTCCCGGGACGACTCGATTTCCTGACGACGCTTGGCCAGAATGGCCCTGAGCGGCTTGTACAGGAAAAGATTAAGTATCAGCACCAGGATGCCAAAGTTGATAATCTGAATGAAAAATGCAAGATCGAGATTGATCACGGCCTACCCCTTCAGCGGCATGCTTTTTTGTATACTGTATCCCACAAACAGAACACCCGGCAAAAGGCCAGGTGCAAAACGTTGGTTAGCTATCATAGCTGTATACAATCTGTCAACGGAAAAGATGCGACACAGCATCAGGACTGCAACAGATCGACGATCCTGGTCAACTCTTCGGTGCTGCCAAAGTGAATTTCAACCGCCCCCTTGCCTGCAGCACCACGCCGGATGGCGACACGGGCCTGAAACTGTTGCTGCAGTTGCTCCTCAAGGGCGACCATCAGCAGGTCGGGCTGGCGGGCCGGCTTGGCGCTTTCGGCTCTCGGACCACGCTTCAGACGATTGACCAATTCTTCAGCCGCTCGCACCGACAGCAGGCGATGCAGGATCTCATGGCGGGCCTTGTGGATCAGTTCGTCGCTCTCAAGCCCCAACAAGGTACGGGCATGCCCCATCGACATCCGCTCCTCGACCACATCCTGCTGAATCTCCTCGGGCAGCCTCAACAGACGCAGTGAATTGGTGACGGTGGTGCGATTCTTACCGACCCTTCTCGCCACCTCATCCTGAGAGATACCGAGCTGCTCGACCAGCGCCTTGTAGGCCTGGGCCTCTTCAATGGCATTCAGGTCTTCACGCTGGATATTCTCGATCAGGGCCAACTCCATGACCGCATCTGCACTGGCCTCACGAATCACCACCGGCAATTCCCGCAAACCGGCCTTCTGTGAGGCCCGCCAGCGTCGCTCCCCGGCGATAATCTCGTAGTAACCGTCCTTTTTGGTCACCACCAGCGGCTGGATGATCCCCTTTTCCTTGATGGAGGCTGCCAGCTCCTCCAATTTTTCCGGGGCAAACTGTTTGCGGGGCTGATTCGGGTTCGGCCTGATCTGTTCAATCGGACAGAGGAAGTAGTTTTTGTCCTCCGCCACCGCAACCACCGGCAGCAAGGCCGCCATCCCCTTACCCAAACCACTCTTTTTAAGCACTGGCAACCTCCTCCCGCTGAATCATCTCCCGCGCCAACTGCAGGTATGCCGCAGCTCCCTTGGAGGTAATATCATAATAAATGATCGGCTTGCCATGGCTGGGGGCCTCGGCAAGCCTGATATTTCGGGGCACCACCGTCTCGAACAGCTCCCGGGGGAAATGGGAGCGGATTTCAGCTACCACATCCTTGCCGAGGTTGCCGCGACTATCATACATGGTCAGCAGAATCCCTTCGATCGTCAACTGAGGATTCAACCCTTTCTGCACCAGACTGATCGTATGCAGGATCTGGGAAAGCCCTTCCATGGCGTAGAACTCGCATTGCAGCGGTATCAGCACCGTATCGGCGGCGGTCATGGCGTTGACGGTCAGCAGATTCAGCGAGGGAGGACAATCAACCAGAATATACTGATAACGCTCCGCCAATCTGGCCAGCGCAACCTTGAGCCGCTGCTCCCGGCCACTCTCAGTGGCCAGCTCCAGTTCGGCACCGGCAAGATCGGCGGTCGCCGGCAGAATATGCAGGTAGGGGTGGCCGGTATCAACGATCAGCGAGGCCGGATCAGCATCATTGATCAACAGGTCGTAAATCGAGTGTAACAGCCGCGACTTGTCCACTCCGACACCACTGGTGGCGTTCCCTTGGGGATCGACATCCACCAGCAAGGTGGGACGCTCGGTGGCAGCCAGGGCTGCAGCCAGATTGACGGCGGTGGTGGTCTTGCCTACTCCGCCCTTCTGATTGGCAATGCAGATGATTTTTGACATAACCCGCTGTTCAGTATAAAGAAAATGAGAAAATAACCGGAGTGCTTCGGAGCTCGAACGCTACCACAAAGCTCCCGCTGGTGCAAACAAACTTTTCACTGGGCAGCTGCAGACCGCCAGCAGTCACCACAGCTTGAGATAAAATCATCGTCGGGGTCCGACTGAAGGGTCACAGGCCGGCCATCCCGTCCGGTGAACGACAACCCGGCACAATGCAGCATCAAGCGCGGGGCAACGCTACCGCCATAGGTCGTATCCCCCACGATCGGCAAACCGGCGGCGGCCAGATGCACCCGTATCTGATGAGTCCGGCCGGTCAACGGGCGCGCTTCCACCAGGGTCCTTCCCGCGTCTGTGAGCAAGGAACGAAACAGTGTCCGGGCGTGCCGGCCTCCCTCCATCACCCCATAACGCGAGGTGCCGACCTTGCCGATGGGCCCGTCAGCGCTCCACTGTTCGGCCGGAGGTGTGCCTGCCACCAATGCCAGGTAGCGCTTCTGGATGGTGCCCTGCTTGAATAATTCGGATAGATACGCCGCAGCCTGACGATGTTTGGGAAACAGTATTACCCCGGAGGTGCCGCGATCCAAACGATGGACAATCCGCACCGGCTCCTTGATCCCCAAGCGCACGAACTCCTCTCCGGCCCAGTATTCCAGGGTCCCCTTCAACTGGTAGGGAGTCCGCTGACTGGCGATGCCGGACGGTTTGCTGACTGCCAGCAGCTCCCGGTCCTGATAGATGACCGCCTCTGGTCCCGGCTGCAATTCGCGAAACTCACCCGGCTGCATCATCCCAACGGTCAGTAGATCGCCATCCTTCATCCCGCGGGAGGCCACCCGTACCATGGATTGGTTGACGGCACAGCCGCCCCGGTCGATAATCCGACGGGCCTCACCCTTGCTGATAGCTGCCAACTGGGCAAGCGCCTCATCCAGACGGCTACCGGCAAGCGCGGGGGGTATGGAAAGTTTCAGAATCATGGCCTTTTCCTAACACGACTGCCTGGTCAATGCAAACAAAGCGGTTGGCAGAGTCCGGCTTGATTTGCTACCCTGACTTCCCATGTATAGATCCCAGACCGCCATACCAGCGCTGCGTGGGCCGGTCCCGCTGATTCACCTGATCCTGCGCTGGTTTATTCAGCCAGGCAACCGGGTGGTGGACGCCACCTGTGGCAACGGCAAGGACACCCTGCTGTTGGCGGAACTGGCGGGGGAAACCGGACAGGTCTGGGCCTTTGACATTCAGCCGGAGGCCTTGTCCCGCACCAAACAACGCCTGGACGAAGCCGGCCTGGCCGCACGGGTGAACCTCCTGGCGGTGGGGCACGAGCAACTGGCAGCACACATTTCAGTGCCGGTCAATGCGGCGGTCTTTAATCTGGGTTGGCTGCCGGGCGGCGATCGCAGTGTCGTCACCGGGACGGACACAACCCTGCCGGCGCTGGATAGCGCACTCCAAATGCTGGTGCCGGGCGGCTTGCTGGTGGTCACCTGCTACCCCGGCCATGCCGGTGGTGACATGGAGACCGATGCGGTGCTGGCCTGGTCGGCCGGGTTGGCCGCCAACCGTTTTCATGCCTGGCGGATGGGACAGCTGAACGTAACCACCGACGCACCGTTCTGCCTGCTGATCCAGAAAGCGACGACCCCCCATGCCCCCTGACCTGATCCCTTTTTTGGCCATACTGCCGGCCACGGCCTACAGCCTGCTGTCAGGCTGGTGCGGCTGGCACTTCTTTCACAGCAAAGACGTGCAGAACACGCAACACAGCGAAAACATCTCCATCCTGAAGCCGGTCAAGGGAATGGAGGAAGACAGTTACGAAAATTTTGCCTCGTTCTGCACCCAGAACTATGCAGGGGCCGTTCAGCTTATATTTGCTGTGGCTGCAGCCGATGATCCTGTGATTCCAGTGATCCGGCAACTGATGGCCGACTTTCCTGGCCAGGATATCAGCCTGCAGATCGATGCCACCATCCATGGCCCCAACTACAAGGTCTCCAACCTGATCAACGCCTACTCCCAGGCCAGGTACGACCTGCTAATCATCTGCGACAGCGATATCCGGGTAACGCCAACCTTCCTGCAATCCGTCACCTCACACTTCCACGACCCCCAGCTGGGCCTGGTCAGTTCTCCCTACCGCTCAAGCTTGGTCTTTGGCGCAGCTACAGCCCTGGAGGCGTTGGCCTTCACCAGTGAGATGATCCCCAACGTGCTGGTGGCACTGCGGCTGGAAGGGCTTTCCTTTGCACTGGGAGCAGCCATGACCTTCCGCCGCAAAGCGCTGGAGGATATCGGCGGCCTGCCAGCCCTGGTTGAGTATCTGGCTGACGATTACCAGCTGGGACACCTGATCCATCGGTCCGGCTGGAGATTGGCCCTGGACCGGCAGCCGGTGGAAAGCATCCTGAAACCGGAAAGTCTGAGCAGCATCCTCTCCCGGCAACTGCGTTGGTCACGCACCATGCGGGTCAGCAGGCCGGGCGGCTATCTGGCCTCCGGCATCACCCTGCCCGGCCTGGCGATCCTGCTGGCCCTCTTCACCGGTCCCCTGCCGGCGGCCCTAGCTGCAGTTGCCATGCTCTATACGGTCCGCCTCGCGGTTACCACCTGTTTCAGCCGCTGCTGGGTCGGCGACCGGCTGCTACCCACCTGGGGCTGGCTGTTGCCCCTGCGGGACCTGTTGGCCTTTGCCACCTGGCTGTTTTCGTTCCTCGGCAATCACGTTACCTGGCGGGGATGTCGTTTTACCGTGCAACCCGGTGGCCGTCTGACCCCCCTCTAATGAAACCTCTGTTAAAACTCATGCAACCTAGGTGCTTTACTTTTTTTGCAAGTGTAATTATAGTACACCAGATAAACATATTATTCATATATTTACGGGAATTCAGTGTGGCTGATTTAGTACGGACCATAGGACGACAAGGGCTCAGCTTTCTCCAGGAGCTGGGTAAAATGGGGCATTTTTTGCTCCACACCCTTTACGCCCTTGTACGTCAGCCTGGCCGGCCAGTACATGTACTCAAACAGATCCGCTTCATAGGTGCCAAATCACTGTTTGTGATCGTGCTGACTGCCGGCTTTACCGGCATGGTGCTGGGGCTGCAGGGCTACTACACCCTGGCCAAATTCGGTTCTGACGGGCTGCTGGGTGCTGTTGTGTCATTATCCCTGATCCGGGAACTGGGTCCGGTGTTGTCAGCCCTGATGGTGACCGGCCGGGCTGGCTCGGCCATCACCGCTGAGATCGGTATCATGCGGATCAGTGAGCAGATCGACGCCATGGAGACCATGGCACTGGACCCCTTCAAGTACCTGGTCTCACCAAAATTTATTGCCGCCATGATCTCATTGCCGCTGCTCTGCGCAATCTTTGATGTGGTCGGCATTTATGGCGGCTGGCTGGTGGGGGTCAAGCTGCTGGGGGTCAATCCTGGGTCCTATTTTACTGAGATGTATCGCTCGGTGGAATGGAAGGATGTCTGGTCCGGCATGGTCAAGTCCTTCTCCTTCGGCATCATCATCGCCTGGGTCGGCTGTTACAAGGGCTATTACGCCGGTCATGGCGCCGAGGGCGTCTCCAAGGCCACCACCGAGTCGGTGGTGCTGGCCTCAGTGCTGGTGCTGGTGTGGGACTACTTCCTGACCTCGATACTGCTATGATTGAACTGATCAATATCCATAAAGCTTTTGGCAGCCAGACCGTGCTGAATGGCCTCAACCTGAAGGTTCCGGCCGGCACGACCACCGCCGTGATCGGCCCCAGCGGTGAAGGCAAAAGTGTGATGCTCAAGCACATGATCGGCCTGCTCACCCCGGATCAGGGAGAGGTGCTG
Organism: Geobacter sp. UBA5730; assembly: GCA_002419465.1. GTDB lineage: Bacteria > Desulfobacterota > Desulfuromonadia > Geobacterales > Pseudopelobacteraceae > Trichlorobacter. The sequence continues at coordinate 309,046 of DIGE01000014.1, forward strand.
GTTGATGGCACGAGCATCCTGGGATTGGGGCGTGTCGAACTGAACCGAATCCGCGAGAAGTTCGCCATGGTTTTTCAGAACGCTGCCCTGTTTGATTCGATGACCGTTTACGAAAACGTGGCCTTTCCCCTTGAGGAGAAGACCAATCTGAGCAGGGATGAGATCAGCTCCCGTGTTGAGACGGCCTTGCTGGAGGTCGGCCTCAAAAATGTGTATCAAAAATACCCCGATGAGCTGTCTGGCGGCATGAAAAAACGGGTGGGGCTGGCCCGCGGCCTGCTGCTGGAACCTCAGATCGTGTTATTTGACGAGCCCACCACCGGGCTTGATCCGGTGATCCGGCGGGCAATCCATCAACTGATCAAAGAAACGCAAGCCAAATTCGGTTTCACTGCCGTGATCGTTTCTCACGACATCCCGGATATCTTCGAGGTGGCGCATCATATTGCCATGCTCTACCGGGGTGAAATCCTGCAGTTCGGCACACCAGAAGAGATACAGGGCTCCGACCACCCGGTGGTGCGACAGTTTATCAGCGGCAGTCTGGATGGCCCCATCAACAGTGGAGTGGCATGACATGAATAGCGCAAAACTCGAACTGACCGTCGGTATCTTCATGCTGATCGGCATTCTCTGCCTGGGTTACCTGTCCATCAAACTTGGCAAAATGGAACTGTTGGGCGGCAACTACTACCGTGTCGTGGCTCGATTTGATTCGGTTTCCGGCCTTAAGCAGGGAGCGCGGGTCGAGGTGGCCGGGGTTGAGGTGGGCGCTGTGGAGCGGATCACCCTGGAGAAGGAGTCGGGGGACCGGGCCGAACTCATCCTCAAAATCAAGGATGGCGTCAATCTGACCGACGACGTGATCGCCTCGGTCCGCACCAGCGGTATCATCGGTGACAAATTTATCAAGCTCAAGCCGGGAGGTTCTGACCAGATGTTGAAAGAAGGCAGCAAGATCCGGGAAACCGAATCAGCCATTGACATTGAGGAACTGGTCAGCAAGTTTATCCACGGAAATGTCGACTAGGAGCAACAGATGAAGCGACACCTGAACTGCATACTGACCGCCCTGGCCTTCACCCTGACCACCACGGCCACCGCCCTGGCCGGCAGTCCCGGCCAGACCACGCTGGTACTGGATCTTGACGAGTGTATCCGCACCGCCCTTAAGTCTGCACCCGAAATCGGCGAGGCGCAGGCCGATCTGGAGCTGACCAGTTCCAAACTGCAGGAGGCCAAATCCTACCGTTATCCCCAGATGGATCTGCTGGCCCTGTTCGGTCCGGCTCCCGGCGCCAAACGTGAAGATATTTCCCCGGTTGTCAACACTGACAAGTCGTTCAGCGTCAAGGAGATGACCTGGTTTACCAGCGCTGATCTGCTGATCACTCAGCCGTTATGGACCTTCGGCAAGATCAGTGAAAACATGAAGGCCGCCACCCACGGCATTGAGGTGGACAAGGCCAAGAAGCAGCAAAAAGCCAACGAGATTGCTCTGGAGGTCAAAAAGTACTACTACGGCGTGCTGCTGGCCCGGGAAATGAAGGGCGTCCTGAACGAACTGCAGGACTACATAGATACCGGCAAGAAGAAAGTGCGCCAGCTGATTGAAAATGAAGTGCCTTCCGGCGACGAGATAGATCTCTACAAGCTCGACGCCTATGCCGGTTCCATTAACAAATTTATGGAAGAAGCCAAAAAGGGCGAGCAGTTGGCCCTGGCTGCACTCAAGGCGCGGCTTAACCTGGGCGACAACATGGATGTCGAGGTTGCCACCGAGCGCTTGACCATGGACAGCGAACCAGCGGGAGACATTGAAACCTTCATTGAACGCTCCCGCTTGCAGCGACCGGAGTTCAAGCAGCTCAAAGAAGGTCTGGCAGCCCGTACGGCGCTGGTGGATGCCGCTAAGGCCAACTATTACCCCGATGTTTTCCTGGCCGGCGTGATCTCCTGGGCCTACGCCGACAAGCGTGACCGGATCGACAATCCCTACATCAGCGACCGTTTCCAGCACGCCTACGGCGGTGTCGCCCTGGGCCTGAAGTGGCACCTGGATTTCGGCATTATCGGGTCAAGGGTTGCTGCTGAGCAGGCTCAGCTGAACCGCCTGCAAAGTACCAACAGCTATGCCGAGGCCTTTATTCCCCTCCAGATCCGCAAGGCCTGGCTGGAGATGAAAGAGGCTGAAAAGGTGGTCACCGTCACCCATGACGCGTATAAGAGCGCCAAGAAGTGGGGGGCGGCTGCCCTGGCCAACTTCGATTTCGGCATCGGCAATCCGCGGGACGTGTTTGAAGCGGCCGAGATTTATGGCAAGATGAAAGGCGACCACTACCAGGCTATCTACAACTATAAACTGGCCAAGGCCAACCTGGACCATGCCATCGGCGAGCTGCCGGTGGCGCCACGCAAATAGGTTCCCCAAGGAGGAAGCATATCCATGTTGAAACGCATCTGCATCATAGTACTCTGCTGCCTGTTACTTTCGAATACCGCCTTCGCCTCGATCACCGCAGACGTCAAGCGTACGGTTGATGACATCATCAAGATCGTCACCGATAACGACCTCAAAAGAACCTCCAATGAGCAGAAGCGTCGCGGCGCCATTAAAAAGGTTCTCAGCGACATTTTTGATCACCAGGAAATGGCCAAGCGTTCCCTGGGCAAACACTGGAACCAGCGTTCTCCGGCCGAGCGCAAGCTTTTTGTTGACCTGTTCGCCTCTCTGCTGGAAAATTCCTATGCGAGCAAAATCGAATCCTACAACAATGAAAAAGTGGTCTATGTCAAGGAGGTCGTTGATGGTGATCACGCCGAGGTCAAATCCAAGATTATCACTCCCAAAAAAGATGAGTTTACTTTGGATTATCGTTTGATGAAGGAATCTGGCGGGAAATGGATGGTCTACGATGTGGTGATTGAAGGGGTCAGCCTGGTCTCCAACTACCGCACACAGTTCAACAAGATTATCTCCGCGAACGGCTATCCCGAGTTGGTAAAAAAACTGCAAGCCAAAGACAACGAGGTTAAACTCCAGTAACCCGGCCGGCATTTACCCTTGACAGCCTCTTTCTGCTGTGCTACAGGGACGCTGCAATAAGTTTCGGACGTGTTGGCAGCATTCACGTAGCACCCGCTGGACGTGCCCGCCATGGCAACTCTCCTGCACCGGTTCCGGAAACTTAGGCATCACTTAGCATCCGGCACGACCGGTAAACCACGAAGGAGGAAGTAAAGATGGCTCAAGGCAAGGTCAAGTGGTTCAATGACACCAAGGGGTTTGGCTTCATCGAGCAAGAAGGTGGCGAGGACGTTTTCGTACACTTTTCTGCGATTCAGAGCGAGGGTTTCAAATCCCTGGCCGAGGGTGAGACCGTTAGCTTCGACATCGTACAAGGCCCCAAAGGCCTGCAAGCTGCCAACGTGCTGAAAACCAAGTAAAACATTCGTACGCCAGACAACCATACGCCCTGCTGGCTACTCAGCGGGGCGTTCTTTTTCAGCGTGTGATCTTTTTCGGTCGTCGTGCCCCGGTCTGCAACAAATCAAGACGCTTGAGCAGGTCGTTACGTCCCATCTCCTGCAACAGCTTCCGCGCACGGGCCCGTTCCTCTGGCAGGTGCCAGAGCAACAATCCCTTCTGCAAACGCCGCTCACGATCGCTGCGGGCGATATACACGGTCTGGCCCGTAGTCGGATCCATCCCGGTATAAAACATACAGCTGGCCGTAGTTCCGGGGGTCGGCGTAAACTCCTGCACCTGCTCCACCTGCAGCCGCAGGCGCTGCAGCGCACCGGCAAGCTCCACCATTGCGTCCAGACTGCAGCCGGGATGACCAGCCATCAGATAGGGCACCACCGCCTGACGTTTGCCGACCTTGGCGGATTCATCGCGAAAACGGGTTAAAAACCTTTCAAACACCGCCCCATCCGGCTTACGCATCATGGCCGCCACTGAAGTGGAAAGATGTTCGGGCGCCACCTTCAGCAGCCCGCCGACGTGGTGGGCCACCAGCTCTCTGAAATAGTTGGGCTGGCGCTCCAGCAGATCATGCCGCACCCCGGAGGATACCACCAGCTGGCGCACTGCCGGCATGCCACGGACCTTCTGCAACAGGCCTGCCGCCTTTACATCACTGCAATCGAGATTCGGGCAGATGGCAGGATGCAGGCAACTGGGCCGCCGGCACCCGTGACCGGAGTCCTTCGCACCACAGGCCAGGCCATACATATTGGCAGTCGGGCCGCCCAGATCGCTGATCTGGCCCTTAAACCAGCTTTTACCGGTTATACTGGCGACCTCCTGCTGCACCGACTGCAGGCTGCGAGACTGGATGAATGTGCCTTGGTGCATGGTAATGGCACAGAAGGAACAGCCGCCAAAACAGCCGCGGTGGGTGGTGATGGAGCACTTGATCTGATCAAAGGCAGGAATCAGGTCACGATGGCAGGGGTGGGGTTCCCGACTGAACGGCAAGCCATACACGGCATCCAGTTCGTCGCTGGTGAGCGGCAATCCAGGAGGATTACAGACCACCAGGCGATCAGCATGAAGCTGGGCCAACGGCCGGCCGCAATACGGGTTTTGCTCCTGTTCCAATAGTCGTTGAGCCTGAGCAAAGGCGGCCTTGCCGGTAGTCACCTGCTCCCATGAGGGCAGCAGCAGCGCAGATTCGGGAGCCTGTCGCGCCAGGAAACAGGTGCCCCGCAGGTCACGGATGGCGTCGAACGGCTCTCCTCCACGCAACCGCTGGGCCAGTTCCAGCAGGGGACCTTCTCCCATGCCATACACCAGCAGGTCCGCCTTGGCGTCCAGCAGGATCGAACGCCGCAGCTTGTCTTCCCAGAAGTCGTAGTGCACGACGCGACGCAGGGAGGCCTCAATGCCGCCCAGCACGACCGGTACGTCCTTGTAGGCTTCTTTCAGGCGAGAGGTGTAGATGATGGTAGCACGATTGGGGCGGGCGCCGTGACGTCCGCCGGGGGTATAGGCATCGTCATGGCGCAGCTTTTTCTGCGGTGTGTAGTGGGCTACCATTGAGTCCATGGCCCCGGATGAGACGCCAAAAAACAGCCGGGGGCGCCCCAGTGCCATAAACGGCTCCTTGGTGCGCCAATCCGGCTGGGGGATGATGCCGACCCGAAAACCATGGGCCTCCAGCCAACGCCCCAGCAGCGGCACCCCAAAGGCCGGGTGGTCAACATAGGCATCGCCGCTGACCAGGATCACATCCAGCTGCTCCCAGCCCCGGCGACGGGCCTCCTCCAGCGTCGTGGGTAGCGGGCGGCTCAAGGGAACAGGGCCAAACCTTCCAACCCGAGCGTTTCTGGAAAACCACACAACAGGTTCATGTTCTGGATCGCCTGCCCTGAGGCCCCCTTGACCAGGTTGTCGATGGCCGAGACCACAATGATCCGGTTGGTACGGCTGTCCAGGGTGACGCCGATATCACAGAAGTTGGAGCCGCGCACAAAGGCGGTGGAGGGGAACTGTCCCTTGGGCAGCGGCCGTACAAACGGCTCGTCCCGATAAGCAGATGCATACAGGGCCACCAGTTCATCCGCACTGACGGGCCTGGCAGGTGTTGCATAAATGGTGGAAAGGATGCCGCGGTCCATCGGTACCAGATGGGGGGTGAAGGTAATGGTAATCGACTGCCCGGCCAGTTCCGACAACTCCTGCTCAATCTCGGGCGTATGCCGGTGCAGGCCGCCTACGCCGTACGCCTTGAACCCCTCATTAACCTCGCAATACAGCGAATCAGCCTTGGCTGACCGGCCAGCACCGCTGACACCGGAACCAGAGTCGGCGATGATGCTGGCCGGATCAATCAGCCCGGCATCAAGCAACGGCTTGAGCGCCAGAATAATGCTAGTGGGATAGCAACCCGGATTGGCTACCAGACGTGCCGTTTTGATCTTCGCCCGCCGCAGTTCCGGCAGCCCATAAACCGCTTCAGGCAGCAGTTCAGGATTTTTGTGGGGCTCATACCAGGCGCCATAGACGGCTTGATCATGGAGCCGGTAGTCAGCAGAGAGATCAACCACCTGCCTGCCTGCAGTCAGCATGGCTGGCACTACCGTCATTGCGGCCTGATGCGGCAGGGCAGTAAAAATCAGCTGAGCCTTGGCAGCTATGGCTGCAGGTTCCAACGGCTCCAGCACAAGGTCGCAGCGGCCCCGCAGACTCGGAAACAGCTCGGAGATCGGCTTTCCGGCGCTCTGTTCCGAGGTGACACTCGTGATGACCACCTCAGGGTGCCGGTCCAACAGCCTGATCAACTCAAGACCGGTGTACCCGCTGGCTCCAACGATAGCGACAGTTGTCATGCAGACCTCCAGAAACGGTGAAAGGGAACGCCCTGACGGGCCTTCCCTTTCAACCATGGTTGATGCAGCCGTTTCCGGCGACTGATTAGCGCTTGGAGAACTGGAAGCGGGCGCGGGCTGCCTTACGTCCGTACTTCTTCCGCTCTTTAACGCGCGAGTCGCGGGTGATGAAACCGGCCTTCTTCAGGTTGGGGCGCAGCTCAGGATCGGATTCCAGCAAAGCCTTGGTGATGCCGTGCTTGATGGCACCGGCCTGACCGGAGTCGCCGCCGCCGCAAACATTGACAAAGATGTCAAACTTGCCGACGTTCTCGGTCAGCTCCAGCGGTTGGCGAACCACCATCTTGGAGGTCTCGCGACCGAAATACTCGTCAAGGGACTTGTTATTGACCACAATCCGGCCGGCGCCGGGCTTGAGCCAAACACGGGCAATGGAGCTTTTCCGCTTACCTGTACCGTAGAAACTTACAGCTGCCATGGTGCTATCTCCTTGAAACGTGAACGTTTAACCGTTGATTACAGGCCCAGCGCCTTGGGCTGCTGTGCCTCGTGGGGATGAGCGGAACCGGTGTAGACCTTGAGCTTCTTCAACATATGGCGGGCCAGCTTGTTCTTGGGAAGCATCCCTTTGACCGCCTTGCGGATCAACTCTTCCGGCTTTTTGGTCAGCAACGCACCGGCGGTGGTCTCTTTCAGGCCGCCGGGGAAGCCGGTATGGCTATAATAGACCTTGCCTGCCAGCTTGTTACCGGTCAGCGCGATCTTTTCAGCATTCAGCACGACCACGAAATCACCGGTATCGACGCTGGGGGTGTAAATCGGCTTATGCTTGCCGCGCAGGACATTGGCAATCTGGGTAGCCAAGCGACCAAGCACCACATTTTCGGCATCCACCACAAACCACTGATGGGTAACTGTCTCTTTTTTTGCAACTTCGGTTTTCATTGCGACCCTCACACCGACCCGCTCGTTACGGATCGAATTGGTAATACGAAGAGGTGCACAATACGTGAGACAGCAGATCGGTGTCAAGTAAAAAATATACGCTATCCCTGAACAGAGTTGCCAGTACTCGTTCTTTCATGCTAGAGAGAATAGCTTGCCTGACCCGAGCTTGGGGGACTGCCCCTCTGAAGAGGACAAAACCAGCCATGAGCATTACCTGCACCGAAATTGACCATGTTGCCCGCCTGGCTCGCCTGGCGCTGAGCGATGCCGAAAAAGAACTTTTCACCAGCCAGATGTCGGCCATCCTGAGCTATGCGGAGACCCTGAACGGGCTGGACACCGATGGCATCTCCCCCACATCCCGTGCGGTTCCGGTGGAAAACGCCTTCCGTGCCGATGCGGTTTCCGCTTCCATCGGCACCGACCAGGCACTGGCCAACGCGCCCGACCGGGTTGACTCCTTTTTTCGGGTCCCCCCGGTGATCGAATAACAACAGGATATACAAACCATGGAACTGCACACCCTCACCATTCACCAGCTGCATCAGCTACTGAAAAGCCGTCAGGTTTCCTCGGTAGAGGCTACCAGATCCCTACTGGCACGGATTGAGGCCACTGATTCCCGAATCAATGCCTTTATCACCGTGGCTGCCGACCAGGCCATGACGGCGGCAGAAGTGGCTGACCAACGGATCGGTAGTGGCGACTGCGCACCGCTGACCGGCGTACCGGTAGCCCTCAAAGATATCTTCCTCACCGAGGGGCTGCGCACCACCTGTGCCTCGCGCATGCTGGAAAACTTCATTGCCCCCTACGACGCCACCGCCTGGGCCAACATGAAAAAACAGGGCGCCGTGCTGCTGGGCAAGCTAAACCAGGACGAATTTGCCATGGGTTCCTCCAGCGAGAACAGCGCGTTCGGCGCTACCCGCAACCCTTGGGACACCAACCGGATTCCGGGCGGTTCATCGGGAGGCTCGGCTGCTGCCATTGCCGCACAACAGGCTATTGCCACATTAGGGACCGACACCGGCGGCTCGATCCGCCAGCCCGCCTCCCACTGCGGCTGTGTTGGCCTGAAACCAACCTACGGGCGAGTTTCCCGCCATGGTGTGATCGCCTATGCCTCATCCCTTGACCAGGTAGGGCCGGTCACCCGCGATGTGACCGACGCAGCCTTGCTGCTACAGACCATCGCCGGCCACGACCCGCTGGACTCGACCAGCGTTGCTCAAGCGGTCCCTGATTACAGCGCAGCCTTGAAAAATGATGTGAAGAGGCTGAAAATCGGCCTGCCCAAAGAATACTTTATTGATGGCCTTGATCAGGATGTGCAGCGCGCCATGGACAACGCCATCGCCCACTTGCGCTCCCAGGGTGCCGAGTTCGTCGAGGTTTCGTTGCCCCATACCGCCTACGCGGTGGCCTGTTATTACCTGATCGCCACAGCCGAAGCCAGCTCCAACCTGGCTCGCTATGAAGGGGTCCGTTTCGGCCGTCGCGCCAGTGAAGCCCAAGGGCTGATCGAAATGATGTCCCAGTCCCGGGCAGAAGGGTTCGGCGCCGAGGTCAAGCGCCGGATCATGTTGGGCACCTACGCACTCTCCTCCGGTTACTATGACGCTTACTACCTGAAGGCCCAAAAGGTCCGCACACTGATTCAACGGGACTTCAACGAAGCCTTCAAGCAAGTAGATATCCTGCTGACCCCGGTGGCCCCCACCCCGGCCTTCAGGATTGGCGAAAAGACTGCCGACCCGCTGCAGATGTATCTCTCCGACATTTTCACCATCCCGGTCAATCTGGCTGGCACCTGCGGCATCTCGATACCGGCACAACCATCTGCAGACGGACTGCCGATCGGTCTGCAGCTGATCGGCCGCCCCTTTGGCGAAGAAACGATCCTGCAGGCCGCCTACAGCTTTGAACAGACCACCGACTGGCACAGACAGAAAGCAGCGCTATGAAATTCCAACCGGTTATCGGCCTTGAAGTCCACGTTCAACTGAACACCCAGAGCAAGATCTTTTGCGGCTGTTCAACCCGTTTTGGCGCCGAGCCAAACGCTCACACCTGCCCGGTCTGCCTGGGTCTGCCCGGCGCTCTGCCGGTCCTGAACCGCCAGGTGGTGGAGTCGGCCATCATGGCCGGACTGGCCACCAACTGTTCCATCGCCCACAAAAGTATCTTTGCCCGTAAGAACTACTTCTACCCCGACCTGCCCAAGGGCTACCAGATCAGCCAGTTCGAGCAGCCGATCTGCGAAAAAGGCTGGCTGGAGATTCAACTGGAGGGACAGCCCCCCAAGCGGATCGGCATCACCCGGATCCACATGGAAGAGGATGCCGGCAAACTGGTCCACGGCCTGGGCAACGGTTCAGGCGTTGACCTGAACCGGGCCGGCACCCCACTGTTGGAGGTGGTCTCCGAACCGGATTTCCGCTCCGCTGATGAAGCGGTGGCCTACCTGAAGCAGCTCCACCAGATCGTCACCTACCTGGGCATCTGCGACGGCAACATGGAGGAGGGTTCTTTCCGTTGCGACGCCAACGTCTCGGTGATGCCGGTCGGCTCAGACACCCTGGGCACCCGGGCTGAGATCAAGAACGTCAACTCCTTCAAGTTCGTCAAGCAGGCCATCGAATATGAGATCGTCCGCCAGATCGATCTGATTGAGGATGGCGGCAAGGTGGTTCAGGAAACCCGCCTGTTCGACCCCAACGCCGGCACTACCCGCTCCATGCGCGGCAAGGAAGAGGCCCACGACTACCGCTACTTCCCTGACCCTGATCTGGTGCCGCTGGTGATCAGCTCCGACTGGGTGGAACGGACCGAAAAAGATCTGCCGGAACTGCCGGCAACCAAACGTCAACGGTTCATCACCCAATTTGGCTTGCCTGAGTACGATGCCGACGTGCTGACCGCTTCTCGCCCGCTGGCGGACTATTTTGAAGAAACCGCCGCCTTCGCCCACAACCCCAAAGCAGCTGCCAACTGGGTCATGGGCGAGGTTACCCGCGCCCTGAATGATACCACCCTCAACATTGAGAACTGTCCGGTGCCCCCCCGCCGGCTGGCCGACCTGCTGCACCTGATCGATCAGGGGACCATCTCCGGCAGCATTGCCAAAAAGGTCTTCGAGGAGCTGTGGCAGAACGATAAAGAGCCGGCAGCCATAGTGACAGAGCAGGGGCTGGCCCAGGTTTCGGACAGCGGGGCCATCGAGGCTGTCATCGATCAGATTCTGGCCGTCAACCAGGGACAGGTTGAAGAGTACCGCAGTGGCAAGGAGAAGGTCTTCGGCTTTTTTGTCGGCCAGGTCATGAAGGCCATGAAGGGCAAGGGCAACCCGGCCCTGATCAATGAACTGCTTCTGAAGCACCTGAAGGGGTAGGAAAGGTCCAATCCATGCGACGATTATTGTTGGCACCAGTCTTGCTCTGCTGTCTTAACAGCCCGGTTCAAGCAGCTCAAGCGACTCTGAACGAGGTGGTAGCCACCCTTGAGGCTGGGTACGCTGATCTTCGGGACCTGCAGGCCGGTTTTTCCCAAACCACCACCCTGGCTGGCTTCCCCAAACCGCAAAAGGGCCATGGTGAGCTGGCCCTGCGCCGCCCTGCCGCGGCTGCGGCTCAGTTTCGTTTTGACTACAGCGCACCCAAACAGCTGATTGTTTCTGACGGCAGACAGGTCTGGTTCTATCAGCCGGACCAGCGACAGGTGCTGATCAGCTCTCTGGATGGAATGTTCAAGGGCGGCAACGGGATCGCACTGGCCTACCTGACCGGCCTGGGGAACGTCTCAAAGGACTTCAGCGCCGCCCTGGCCCGCACACCGCAGGACAAACAAGGCAACTATCTTCTGGAGCTGACCCCTCGCAGACCTTCAGCGGTGCTGACCAAGCTGCGCCTGACCATTGATGGCGCTGCAGTTACCCGCTACCTGGCCGGCAAGGCTTTGAGCGACACCTTTCCGATTCTCTCCTCGGTGGTGATCGACGGTTCCGGCAACCAGACCCGGATTGACTACAGCCGGGTGCGGGTCAACAAGGGCCTGGCAGCAGGCAGGTTTATCTTCAAGGTACCTGCCGATGTCCAGCAGATCAAACCGTAGGAGGTATACACAGCATGCCGTCATTTGACATTGTTTCAAAGGTTGAGGTGCAGGAGGTTGACAACGCAGTCAACCAGGCCGTGAAGGAGATCGCCCAACGCTACGACTTCAAGGGTTCCAAGAGCGAGATCACCCAGGAAAAGGATGCCATCAAGGTACTGGCTGACGATGACTACAAACTAAAGGCGGTGATCGACGTCCTGCAGTCCAAATTTCTCAAACGGAACATCTCAATCAAGGCGCTGCAGTACGGTAAGGTGGAGTCGGCCTCCGGCGGTATGGTGCGCCAGATTATCACCATCCAGCAAGGCATCTCCAAGGAAAAGGGCAAGGAGATCATCGCCGTGATCAAGGAGAGCAAGCTCAAGGTGCAGGCCCAGATTCAGGACGACCAGGTACGGGTCTCCGGCAAGAACCGTGACGACCTGCAGGATGCCATCCAGCTGCTCAAGGGCAAGGATCTGGACGTAGAGATGCAGTTCACCAACTTCAGGGATTAGGAGGCCATGTGGCCGACGCAAAGCAAAAAGTAAGCATGGTCAGCCTGGGCTGTCCCAAAAACCTGGTGGATGCCGAGGTGATGCTGGGCGTGTTGGCTCAACAGGGCTACGAGATCACTACCGACGAGCACCAGGCCGACGTGATCATTGTCAACACCTGCGCCTTCATCAAGGAGGCCCGCGAGGAGAGCGTCGACACGATCCTCGATCTGGCAGATCGCAAACATGATGGTATCTGCCACACCCTGATCGTGGCCGGTTGCATGCCCCAACGCTACCAGGAAGAGCTGGCCGCCGAACTGCCCGAGGTGGACATCTTCATCGGCACCGGCGAGTATCCCCGCGTTGCCGAAATTCTGGCGGAGCACCGTGCCCAGGAAGGACAGATCAAGTATGTTGGCGACCCCAACTACATCTATGACGAAACCCTGCCACGACTCAACTCCTCACCGGGCTGGTATGCCTATCTGAAGATCGGCGAAGGCTGTTCCAACTGCTGCACCTACTGCGTGATACCCTCCATCCGGGGCGACTACCGCTCCCGCCCGCTGGAAGCCCTGGTGAGCGAGGCGCAACGCCTCGTTGCGGGTGGCGTGCGCGAGATCATCCTGGTTTCCCAGGATATCACCCGTTACGGCAGCGACCTGACCGGCGGCAACAGTCTGGCCGGCCTGATTCGTAACCTGGTCAGGATTGAAGACCTGAAGTGGATTCGCCTGCTGTACGCCTACCCGGACGGGATCGACGAGGAACTGATCGAGCTGCTCAAAACCGAACCCAAGCTGTGCAAATACCTGGATATTCCGATCCAGCATATCAGCGATGCGGTGCTGACCCGGATGAACCGCCGCTCCAGCTCCGGGCAGATCCGCACCCTGGTGGATCGGCTGCGCAGCGAGATTCCCGGTATCGCCCTGCGTACCTCGCTGATTGTCGGCTTCCCTGGCGAAACGGTGGACGATTTCATGGAACTGACCCGCTTTGTCGAACACACCAAATTTGACCGGCTGGGGGTATTTTGCTACTCCAAAGAGGATGGCACGCCGGCGGCCGAAATGCCGGATCAGGTTTCGGAGCGGGTCAAGCGCGAGCGCTACCGCAAGCTGATGAAGGTACAAGCCCGACTTTCCTTTCGCCGTAACCGGGCACAGGTGGGGCAGGTGGAACAGGTGATCATAGAGGGCTACAGCGAGGAGACCGAGCTGCTGCTGAAAGGCCGCACCTCGCGACAGGCACCGGATATCGACGGACAGGTTTACATCACCTCCGGCCAGGCCAACGCAGGCGACATCGTTGCCTGCCGGATCACCGATTCATCAGACTACGACCTGATCGCCGAGATGGTGGAGAAATAGTTTCAGCCGGCGGCTTTCCAGCAGACAGTCTCTGGCTTCCGTCCCATGAGCCACTTACTGCAACATGAAGGTTTCATACTCCAGCCGGTCCAGAGTTTTATCCAAAAGCACCATACCGGCGGCAATGGTTACCATCAGTGCCAAGGCAAAACCGTAGCCATAGAAATAGGGCCCCATCTGGATTGAAATCAGGGTAAAAACAAGATTGAGCGTTGCAAAGAGACCGGTCAGGAGCAGCACCAGGTTTCGTTTATCCAAATAGAAAAAAATATTCAGCAGGCCCAGCAAAACTACCTGAAAACCGGTTGCCACCACCTGGATCGAGAGCAGCGGCAGATGGATCTCGGAGATACCGGCCCACTGCAGCAGTTGCCGGCCGGCCACAATCACTACGATGGTGGCAATGGCCTGAATTTTGATGATGTCGTACAGTCCTTCCCGCGCCACACGCACCATTTCATCCTTGACCTCCTGAATATAGGAGAGCGAGCCCCCCTCGCGTACCGCATCGTAAAACTTATCGTAGTATTCAACAAAGTCGGTCTCCATCCTGACCAGAAACACCGCCATACCCGGGATGATCGCCAGATACGCCAGAAAGACCGGCAGATCATAAACCAGAGAGGCCCGCAGGGCGCCGATGACCGTTGAGCCGGTAACCGGGTGAAACCAAAATACAAATTTATCGGCCCAGATCCCCAGATTGTAAAACAGGCCGGTCAGCATCAGCGATCGGTACATCCTGCCTGACCCGAGAAAATCAAACTCAATGAAGACCCTGGATTGATATCCCCTGAAAATCACAAAAAGCATCCCCATCAACAGAACAAACTGTCCAGCCAAAAAAGCCAGCAACAGACCTTCCAGGTTGCCATGCCGTAACAGGAAGACAAGCAGCAGAGCAGAACCATACCCCAGGGCAAAATTTATCAGAATCGCTTTATAGGCCTTGAGCCCAGAAAGCAATATAGCGGTAATCCATACGCAGCAAAGAACGACATACGTAACGGCGAACAACAGCCTGAAAAAAAGGCTCTGCCCGGGAAACGTCAACAGGCTGATCGGGTAGGCCAATAGGCCGCTGACTGCAATAACCACCAGCAGCAGGCCATTCAGGTTGGGCAGTAGCCGGTAATGTTCTTTTTCAAAGATCCGGTCTGCTGAATAACGGGTAAAGGCGAGTTGCGCCAGCCCGGTCAGAATCAGGCTGAAAGCGATCAGATAGGTAACCACGGTCTGAAACTTGGCGACGAGGGCTGCGGGTATGACCACCGGCAACGAGATAACACCGATCAACAACACGGCGATGATCGACAGAACCCAAGGACCGGAGCTGATGATACCGGCGTAGGCATAGGCAATCAGCAGAGAGCTATAGCTGTCGCCCTTCACCAACTTGCGCAGTTCAAAACCGATACCGGCCATCTAGGACAGCGCCTCCTGGTACAGTTCCCGGTAGCGGGAAAACATCTGTTGCTGCGTGTAAAATCTCTCAACTCTGTTTATGCCTGCCTGACTGGCCTGATCCCAAGCGGCCTGATCCAGCAGCAGCGTGCGACAGGCCATGGCAAGAGCCTGAGGATCATTGATCGGCACAATGGCACCAGCCGATCCCAGGGCTCGATCCTGCTCCCCCGCCCCTTCTACCAACTCACTACAGGAACCGACGTCAGTGGAAACCAGCGGCACCCCGGCGGCAAAGCCTTCCAGTGCAACCAGCGGCAGACCTTCGCTGATAGATGAAAGTACCAGCAGACCGATCCGGGGGAACAGTTCCACCGGATCCATGAAACCGGTAAAACGGACACGGTCGGCGATTTCAAGACTTACGGCCAGGGCACGACACTCTGCCGCATATTCAGCATCCTCCCCGTCTGGGCCGACCACCCAGCCTTCCAGATCAGGGATATAGGCTATCAGGATACGGATAGCCCGGATATAGGTTTTTACATCCTTGATCGGCACGACCCGGCCCAGCAACGCCAGCACCATGGGGACCCTGGCCGGCCGGGCAGTCCGTAATGGCGCAAATCGTGTCAGATCAATGCCGTTGGGGATCACCCTGATCCGCTGAGGATCGGCGCCATCACTGATTTGACGCTGCCGGACCCCCTCATAGAGCGAGACAATCTCCCCTGCCGCGTCATAGCAGAAGCGCCCGATGGTCTCAAAAAACCTGATCCACAGATCACGAAAATAGCTGATTTCGGTCAGATCACGCTGTAGTGCATTGCGGTTATCCTGAATCCATTCATTGTTGAAAATATCTATTCTTCGTTCTTTGGTGTAGATACCGTGCTCTGACAGTAGCAGCGGGCGTCCACTGTGGTGGTGCAGAAGCCCACCCAGAAAACCGGCATAGCCGGTGGAAACCGTATGGTAGACCCTGGCAGGAATCAGACTGCCAGCAATGGCAGCCAATTGCCAGATGGGACTGTGCATGTTACGCACCGTCCAGAAGTAATCAACAAAAGACGGGTCCTTGCAACGCTCTTTGTACAAGGTACAGATGTATTCCCAGGAACGGTCGGCATACAAAAATTGGGAGTAGTCCACGCCACCCTTGTCATTCAGGTAGAAGGAAGCCTGCTTCAACTTGTCCGGTAGCCCGTCCGGGTGCGGATTTGCAAACCAGCCGTGCAGCCGCTGCAAAATTTCAAACCCGTGTTGATCGCCTGCACAGTGTGCCACCGGCGGCGTAATGTGTTCATCGTGGAGATAGTGCACCTGGAGATGTTTCAGATTGGCAGGCAGTTCATACTTGATGTCGCCATATTCTCCTGCTTTACTACCGATGAATACAGCACCAAAGGTCAGGTCTGGAAACCCCCTGATCATCTGATTAACCCAACTGGAAACGCCGCCGCTGACATAAGGAAAGGTTCCCTCCAGAAGCAGCATCACATCAACCTGCTCAGTATTCGGCAACTGCCCGGAACTCATCGCACGCCCCAAAACTGGCCCACCTGGCCGATACATGGCCTAAAGCGGATGCTGGCATCCTGCATCAGCAGTTTTTTCACCTTGGCGAAGTCACGAGCCTGAAAAGCCAATTCAGCTTGATACGGGATTGTCTTAAGCGGATCAGCGCCAGCTGCAAGTGCTTCCTGCAGGATTTTGTACGCCTGTCCGTAGTCATATTTTTGCAAATATATTCTGGCAATCAGCACCAACAGTGCCGGATCGTTGCCAGCAGATTGTTGCGCCTGCTTTGCATATTTCAGTGCCTGCTCAATAAAAAATTCACGCAGATCATCCTGCGCCAACGCACTATACACCATTTCCCAGTAAGAAAAGGCCAGGTTGCGGCAGATCGATGCCCTCTGTTCCGGTGTGTCGGCCTTGTTCAACTCATCCAGCGCTGCCGAGATCGCCTGCTGAATTTTCTGTTCCTGGCGTGCATGGAGATTAAACGCGAGAAGCCTGATCTCATCGTCACTGTCACCGGTGGCATGCTGCAAAAAACGGCTTGCATTATGGCCGCTGACGGTTCCAACCGACATCAGTGCCTGCAGGCGCTTTTCCTTTGGCAGTCCTGCAGTACGCAGACGTGACCAGGCTCCTCCTTCACCCATGCCGGCTCCAAGATCGGCGGACTCTGCCAGAAAGGCTGGCAATAGGACCGTAGAAAACTCGGCCCGCTCACCCTGCTGCATATACCATCTGAAATACAACAGTATCAGCACGGCTGCTGCTACTCCGAATGCCGGTACAAAAAAAATGAAAACGAAGAAGAACCCGAACAACCTTTTGGGGGGAGTCGAAAAGCGTGAAGGAAACGTGGTGCTCAAAAACAGGGCAAAGAGTGACGAGGCGATCAGATGACCAGAGAAAAACAGCAGAAATTGTTCACCTACTGACTGTTTGCCGAAAAGAGCTAACAAGGCGGCCTGTTCACTTACCAATCCATAGATCAGGAGTTTCAGGGAACTCATGCGTTTTCCGCCAGCAAATTTGCCAACTGCTGGTGCGGCTCCTCGGAGGACAGCACTAATGATCGGATGGACAATTCCACACTGTCCAGATGTATCTGAAATTGCTTCTTCAGCATCTCGTTTAACCGGGACTGGTACCCTTCCAGAGCTGTAGGGCCGGAAAACGGCATCAAGGTCACAAACTGTACCCCCCACCCAAGCGTTCGTTTCCATGCGTGATCAAGCCCGCGTTGCTGGCGTTCCAACACCTGGCAGATCTCTTCTAGCCGGGGGCCGGGCTTGAGATTGATGACCACCAGGGTGCTGATGACGTCCAGGTCACGCCTGAGTCGCACCATCTTCACCAATTCGGCGCCAAAGTTGACTGGGCAGTCAGGGTAAACAATGATCAGGGTACGGGCGATACTGACCGCTTCAACATGGTCAGATGCATAGGCCAGAAGTACGCCAAGAATCTGCAGGGTTTCCCGGTGCAGAGCCATGAACGGCATGTCACTTACCAGCAGCACCCCCAGCAGCTTGCCACCGCTGGTGACCAGCGGTGCCGCGACCAGATAGCAGCTGTGCTGGCCATCAACAAGTCGGTTGACCGCCTGGTAGGCAGTGGTGCCGGACTCAATGGCGGAGCGAAGCAGCAGGTCGTCGGGCTTACATGGGGCACCCTGACCGCACTGTGCCAGTGGAGCAGTATCTGGCTTCCCGTCACGCACCGCATAGATGGCAGCGCTCGAAAGCGAGCAGTAGTGGGCAAGTATCACCATCAGCTCGCCTGCCAGCTCGGGACTGACCATTCCACCTTTTTCAACCAGCAGCCGTCGCAGCTCCATCATGGCTTGGCGCAAAGTAACCGGCCGACTTATCAGGCTCTGCTCAAGGCGGTCATGGGAATGCCGGACCATGAAATAAGCGCGAGAAAGCTGCTGAAAACGCTCTGAAGCATGACGTGAAAGCTGGTCTGAACGTCTGAGCCGCGTTGTCCAGATCGAGCTGAACTGACCGCTGATCAAAGCGAGCAACGCCCCCCCCAGCATGAAGTGCAACGGAAAGGTGCCATTATTCAACCCGCTCAGGGAGCCTCCCAGCCAAGCCAGAGCCAGAAGTGCTACGGAGCCTAATGCAGGCGCGATGCCGTAGCGCAGCGCAACCAGCAAGGGGCCGAACCAGACCCACGGAAACTCGGCATGCACAAAAAAGGGATCCTCGCGGTTCAGCACAGCACCAATGACCGGGATTACCAGAGTTACTCCGAACGTTTCCAGCCAGACCACCAGACGGGGAAAACGTAGGGATATATCAGACAAACCAGGCATGTTAACGCAGCTCGATAGTACTGATCAGCTTTTCCAATACCTGCTGGGCAACGGCGCTGACCGCTTCACGGCTCCAACCGCTCCTGGCTGAGCTGCCGGACCAGAGTACCGCGCCGTTGCTCAGGTCAACCAGTTGCAGGGTCATGCCGGACACCGGCTCGCCATCCAATCCCACCTTGTAGCGCCACTCCGTGACAGTACCGATGACGGCATAGCGTATATTCTGTTTTTTGGCCCACTCCAGGCCGGCCTCCCGCCGCCTCAACCCGCGATCAGGCAATGCTTCAACATCTGCAGCAACGTCGAGAGGTGCTGTAACCACCCGTTGTACGCCGCGGGCATAGAGCAATGCGGCCGTTATCGCCTCTGCACGCTCGGCAGCAAAGGGTGTTTCAGTGTTATTCACAAACGGAAGAACCACCCAGGTCTCTTTCTGGGGTGCAGCTTCCCGCATATCCTGATGCAGGGTGGTACAACCGGTGACAGCCAACAGCCCGAGCATGATCAGCAGCAGACGTTTCATGGGCATCCTCCTCAACTCTGTAGTATTCAATAAAAATAGCGATAACTGACACCGATTGTGGTGGTCAGGCCGGTGGTGCCAAACTTACCACTTCCCTGAGTCACCTCAAATATCAACTGATCAAACCCCGTAACCGGCCCGGCCAGACCCAGGCCGTAATTATAACCAAGCGCAGTAGTGCTGTTCCAGTCGACATTGGCCTCTCCGAAGGCCTTCCAGTCACGGGTATAACTCGCCCGCCAGGTCTGCCCGAAGAAGAGGCCCGCGCCAAGGTTTCCGAAGCTTTCCGGCACAAAAAATGATGCTGCAGGCGTGGTCCCGACCGGAACCAGACGGATAGTCTGCCCGGCAATGGCTCCATCGGCCCGGTAACGGCTGTAACCACCATACAACCGTGCGCCGTAATCTGGCCAGGCACGGGTAAACTGATGACGCAGATCAACCCCGAAGGATTGGCCCTGCCCCAGATACCTGCGTGACTGATCGTAATACCGAACGGCAGCGAGCTCAAGAGAGATGGTATTCTCGGGGGTCAGCCCGCCGATTGCCGTCATGCGCAAGCGGTCGCGTACCCCGCCGATGGAGAGCGCAGCGGTCTCATCAGCCCTGGCATTCATCTCAAGCCGGGTGCTGAACTGCAGATCGTGCGATGGTTGCCACTCTCCCTCGAGGGAGCCGGTTACAAAACTGTCAAGTCCGCCATCACGCCCCCCAAGGGTGAGGGACAGCTTACCCCGGTCATGTCGCCGGGTCAGGGTCAGGCTGCCGGCGCCATCATGGTCAGGAACCGTTCCAAGAACATTGCTTTCCAGCATATGGAACTGTCGCTCAGTGAACTCAGCCATCAGGCTGTAACGACGGGTAAGCGGTTGAGCCACTGTCAAACGTGACTCTGCCGATCCGATCCCTGACTGGTCCTGAAGCTTCAGATCAAGCTGCAGGTATCCGGGCCGGGCCTGAAACAGCTGGCGGACCTGGGTATCCAGCAGATGGTCATCCCTGTTAAGCTGAAAACGGTTAAAGGCATGTTCCTGTGCCAGAGACTGAAAACCGGCCCGTTGCGCCGACTCAACCGCATCCCGATAGGGGAGTTGATCCAGCTTGGTTTCAACCAGTTCAGCAATGGTGGTCCGATCGTTTTCCTCCAGTGCAAGTCCCAGGTGGGCCCACTCGGGCCGCTGTACGGCCCGGGCAAAATGTCTCCAGTACCAGAGCCGGGCAAGATCAGTCTGGCCCGTTGCCATGGCCCAGCCCAAGATCAACTCCTTGCCGGCATCATTGTGTTCAGCGCCTGCAATCTGCCGGATCTGGGCCGTCAGGCCGTCGCCAGGGGCAAGATGCAGCAACAGTTGCGCCTGGGTTAACAGCGCAGCCCTGGTCTCATCCTTGCCAAGGCCTGTACCGAGCTGAAGCTGAACCAGCTGCTGCGCCCTGCGACGCACTTTCCAGGCTGCTTCTGCGTTACCGGACTGTTCAAGTACAGAGGCAAAAGAGGCCAGCCAGCCAGGGTCATGTTGGCGCAGAGGAGCGAGTATCCGGTAGTGGTAAAGAGCCCGGGAGGTATCTCCCAGCAGCAGCATGGCTGCAGCCAGAGGTTCTCGCAGTTCCGGTAGCAGCGTGAGACGCTCTTCCCAGTTGCGCACCAAGGGACGCAGTTCGTCAACCTGCTTGAGATCCACCAGCAGCCAGAGATACGCGCTGAGCAGATCAGGGTCTGAAGTGGCAAGGCGGGCTGCAACCCGGGCTGCGTTCAGGCTCGCCATCAGCTGTCCGTCCTGGCGGTAGACCTGAGCCATGGACATCCAGAAACGGGCATCGCGCTCCAGAACCTTTCGTTCCTCAGGGGTTAACACTCGTAAGAACGTGGCGAGTTCCCTGGCCTTACCGCTCCGCAGTCCGTTATCCACCAGAGCGTACCAGAAAAGCGGCCGTTTGTAGTTCTTCCAGCCCTGCCGTGCATAGCCGCAGGCACGCTCCGGCTCAGACTCGGAGTACAGTTCAAGCATCCGTTGAAAATCTGCTTCACTGGCAGCGCCGGTGCTGATGAGCAGGTCTACAGCCCTGACCGACCCGGTGGTTTTCTGAAGTGCCCAGGCCAGATCTGCATAGGTCCGCCAAAATGTGACGGCTGTTGCCGGAGCATGGTCAGCTCCCTGCTGAAGGACCTGCCAGGCTTGATCCAGAGCACCCTGACCATACCAGAGTGATGCCAGCTTCAGTGTTTCATCCACCGTAAGCGGCTTCAGACTTGCGCGACGTTGCCAGGCCTTTATAGCGTCGTGAGGACGCCCCAGCATTTCAGCAAGCCGGGCTTGTTCGGTTAGCTGCCAAACCGGATCACTACCACGAGCCAGACCAAAGGTCAGCTGGTCATACGCCAGCTGCGGCAATCCCATTCCCTCCGCCACATACAGGTACTCTTTCAACAATTCAGGAGTCACAACCTGTTGTGCAATCATCTGTTCCAGCAACTTCATCCTCAGCGGGAATTCCTGCAACGCACGGGACAAACGCAATGCAGACTGCCTGCCCTCAGGGTCACCTCGCTCAGCAAGATAGAACCACTGTTCAAGAGCAAGGTCTGACCGGCCTGACCATTCTGATGTCTGGGCTGCCTTTTTTCGCCAGGTCTTGTCTGCAGGACGGGCCTTGACTGCACGCTGAGCTACGGCCAGCGCCTCTTTCAAATTACCATTGGCCAGAAAAACCGCATGGGACAACTCAAACAGTTCCTGCTCAAAGGCCGCCTTGATCTCAGATACTGGCTGCACCGGTCCAATCAGCGCCTGGCTTTCACTCAGCGGGCCGAAAAAAACCGCTGCAGCAGCAATGTACAGGGTAACAGGCTTCACGGTTTGTGCCCCGGCGTGTCAATGCCAAGAGCCCACCTGGCGTACTGTTGTGCACGATCAGGCCGATTTGCCGCCAAAGACAATCTGATCAGAAATTTCAGCACCGTACTATCACTGGCCAGTTCTTTGTGTAAATGCTGCTCAGCTGCAGCCAGGGCCTCCTGAACCAGGTTACCTGATTGCAGCGCACGGACTCCGGCAAGAAACAGGTCTCGCTTTTGGTCGGCCCGGGCAGCCTGCATACCCTTAAAATAGAACGCTGCCGCCCGACGATACTCACCTTTGGCAAGGGCAAGCTTAGCAGCAATCTCTGCAGAAGCAGAATCATCGTCTTGACCAGCCGCTGCCTGCAGCAATCCTTCGATCCGGCTTGCCGTTAGCTGATCGCCAAGCTTGCGTGCGTCCGTCAGATAGCGAGCCAACTCGCGGCTCGTTGCTCCGGCCCGGCGCAATGCCTCAATCTGCTCAGCATACTGCTGCTGAGCACGATTCCAGCCCGGCTCATCAGCTGCCATCCACTCAAGTTGCTGACGACGCAGCTCGTACCGCAACGCCATGAGCACCTTATTCTGCTGGCCGGTCAGGTGATCATGCTGATAGCTGAGCGCCCGTTCGGCCTTTTCAGTGCAGCCGGCATCAAGATAGCTACGGACAAGCGGCAGCAGCAATTCGGTATCGCCCTTTCTCAACTGTACCAGCGCCTCAAGATAGCGCTGCTGTGCAGGGCTGCTGACGTTGGGGGTTGACACCAGTCTGAGCAGGCTTTTCTCCGGGTACAGGGCCACCAGCAGCAACAGACCGGCCCCCATCAGACCGAAGATGGTGAGCGGACCGGCAAAACGTTCCCGCTTTTTATCCTGATTATCTGCAGACAAGCTCTAATCCGTGGTTTCCTGCAGGAATAGCGGCAGACAGCAATGCACCCTCAGGCTGAAGCGACAATGCCTTGCCATCGGAGATGAGCGTGCAGCGTGAGGCACCCCCGAAACGTAGATGGCCCGGCACATGAGCTGTTACTGACAGCTTCATTCCGGTGGATGTCCACTCAAACTGATCGATGCGGGCCGCTGCAGTTGCAAGCCATGCCCGAGATGGCGGTTTTGCAGTCATTTTCAGGAACGCCTCGCCGCCCGGTGCAAGATGGATATAGCGCTGGTCGTTGTGATCAGAGAAACCGATCACTCCGCTGCTTGCAGTCATATCCGGGTACCCGGCACTGATCGGTACACGCATCTGCCTGAGGTCACCATGGTTGCGGATCAGCCAGCCGTTGTCGAAACGGGCAACCACCGTATGGTTGAAATCAAGCACCTTGTTCACGTAGTCAGAAACAAAAATCGCATGGGGTTTCTGAGCCAAAGCCCAGTCATAGACATCCTCCAGCGCCCGTCGTGAAGCTTCTTTGGTAACAGAGTACGTATGATAGTAGATATTGATCGGCTTCAGCCTGCGAGGACTATCAGTCAATTTAAAGGTCTCAATCACCCGGCGATAGCCGTAAAAGGGACCTCTCCAGTCATTGGTATAGACGTTCTCATTCTGGTTAGGGGCAAAGACCTGAAACCAGCCATCCTTACCAACCCCCATAGGGGCAACTTCTGTAATACTGTTATTTGAATAAGTAATTTTGGTATCACCACCATTAATATTTCCAATACCTGCCAGATAGGTTGCCCGCAAGGCATCTGAACCGGGTACGCAGTCGCCTGACCATTGCAACAGCTTTACTTTTTTATTGTGTGGCAGAATCGTTTGTTCCATAAAACTGACTGAACCGCGGATCTCCGCATCCAGACTAAATTGATAATTTGGTATGGACAAATACTGAGCACTGTAGTTCTTTTTAGCCAGATCCGTATTCTGCCAATAGAATGGGTGAGAAAAAGTATGGCTGCCTGCCTCTATCCATGGAAGACTGAAGATCTTTCTGGCCTCTGCCTGAAGCTCAGGAGCCTGCTTCTGGTTAAATCCATGGTCTCCCATCGTACTGGTAATTAACGAAAATGTAATTGGTATCCGATAGTTATTCAGGATTCTTTCTCGTAGTTCAGTGGCTGCCAAGGGGCCGCCGGGGCGCTCAACATAACTTTCAAAACCATCCGCATCAATATGAGAAAGAAGCAAACGCACACCATTTTCTGTTGAGACATCAGGTGCAGGAGAGATGTGCAGTCTGAGCGATTTCTGTAAAAAAGCAAAAGGATCTGTGACAAGACGAGCTTGATCTCTTAACGGTTCCACAAGGAAGTAAGGTTCTAACGCATAGCCGCCCCAAGCGGTGATTGCAACGGCATCACTCCTCAGATTGCCGTCCCCTGTGCTCAACAGGGCGGTACCCGGCTGCGACACAACAGGACAAAACGTTTCTTTCATAGCGACAGGCTCTGCTTCAAAGCCAATCTCAGAAGATTTGCTCAGTATTTTAAGCTTCTTTATGTTAGCAGGCGCCTTGCCATACTCAAGCCCCATTTCCTTGGCAAATTGCTTACAAGGAACCCCAAATCGCTCAATAAACACAAATTTAACGCCCTCGTTTATTTTCTCTTTAGCCCACCCTAAAAAACCATTTTTCCCGGAATCAGCTGAGTTCGGCCAGACCACCACCCCGGCATATCGTCCACTCCAGATACCTGCTGGCAACGGTTTACGCATATCATGCAGCTCAACCTGATAACCAAGATAATTCAAAGGCATCACCAAAACACGCTGCAGCGCCACATAAGCGGGATCAGGTGCTTCGCTGCCGTCATAGAATCCCACAACTTTACGTGGCAGCACCTCAACCGTGCCGACCCCCAATGAAGCCAGATCCTTGTCCGTTACCCAGGGAATAAAGCCCAGCGTCTTGATCTTTTCTGCGATTTTTCGGGCCAGCTCACGGTACTTTGGCTCCACATAATCAATGGCTATCACCGGTAGACCGGCTTTCTTGACCTGGGCAAATTTCCCAAGCAGCCACTGGCGGTCATGCTCCTTCACTTCGCCATAACCACCTGTTATCGGATCAAATTTTTGAAAAAGTGACTCGGCTGCCACGGCAAAAGCGACATCATGTACCCGATCAAACACCTCAAAACCACGATTAAGAATCAGGCGAGCCTCAGGGTGACGCTGCTTGATGCTACGAATAATCTGCACCAGCCCCGACTCCAGAGCCGGGTGACGTTTCTTGTCTTTAACCAGTTGATATGAATCCAGTGTATCCAGAAAAAAACCGCGGTAGCCGGCCTTCCAGAGTGGTTCAACCACCTGATCCAAAAAAAAATCACGCCAGGCCGGATTCGACAGATCCACCAGTTTGCTGTTCCAGGCCGGGTTATCACCAATCAACCACTCTGGTTGTATCCGTGCATAAAAATTGCGTTGAGGATCTGCCTCGCCCACACTGACATAGGCAAACAACTCACTATGGTTGCTTTTGTACAATTGAGGACGAACACCAACAGCATCGGGTTCAACCACTACGATATCAAAGGCCTGCAACTCATCAAGCGGAGGTAGAGCGGCGTAATAAAAGGCAATGGTGAACGGGCCCGGCGGGGAGGCGAGAACCGGCACGGCATACACAGCACAAAAGAACAACAGCCCCGGCAAAACACTCAACATTCGTTGCATTGGTAGTCCCAAACAGTCATAGTAGTCACATCCTATCATGATTCACGCATAACTCAACCCCACAGGCCTATTATGTCCCCAAAAAGCCCGCCTTTATCCTTGACAGTCCAGAGATTATCTGCTAGAAGATGGCCCCCTTCCACACCCTCAACCTAGGGGCCCATCACATTTTTCGGAGCTGTCATGGCAACAAAAACCACAAAAAAACCGGCGCCAAAGACGACCAAGGCACCCGCTAATACTCAAAAAACTGCGCCTGCCAAAGTGTCCGCCGCAGCACCAGCGAAATCCGCACCCAAGCCATCAGCAAAGGCCGCTTCAAAGCCTGTGACGAAGAAACCGCCTGCGCCATCCCCTGAACCGGCAAAAAAAGAAACCACTGCAAAGGTTTTGTCAGCGGCAAAGCCCGTCACCAAGCCGGCTGTTCCCCAACCGGTAAAAACAGTTGCCGTCAAGCAGCAGAAATGGGACGAAATCCGTAGTCTGCTGATCCAGCTGAAAGAAGCTACCCTGCAGGAAATCGCGCGTTCCATCAAGAGCGGTTCCGAGGCCAATGTGGGTGAACAGACCACGGGCGACATCTACGACCAGGCGTCATCAGAGCGGGACAGGGAACTGGTACTGATCTTAAGCGACCGGGAGCGTCAAAAGCTGCACAACATTGATGACGCCCTATTACGGATGCAGGAAGGCGAATACGGCATCTGTGAAGAGTGTGACGAAGAGATCCCGCTGGGACGTTTGAAGGCGATGCCGTTTACCCGCCATTGCGTCAAGTGCAAGTCCGACCTTGAGCGGCTCCAGGCGCAAACCCGCCGTATTGAGGAAGATCGGGCCTATCGCGAGATTCCACTGGGAGACGAAGAAGAAGGCTAACCGCCGGACTCCTTTCCGGGCGGCCCTTACACCTGTCAGCGGCCCAAGAGACGCAGCAGAAAACCTCGCTTAACCACCAAGGCATGCTGGGGACAAAGCTCCCGACAGCACCAACAACGAATACAACGCCCTGAATCCACCTTCAGGGCGTTTTTTGTAAGCGTAATTGCTTGAGGCGGACAGGCGTCACGACAGACTCCACACAACACGCACAGTGGCTGGTCAACGGCTGGCAACGGGGTTAAATACCGTCGCAACAAATTCTGTAGAAAACGAGGCAGACCGAACTGGACATCCAGCCCTTCGGGGAGCTTGAAGGGAGGGTGCGCGGCCACAAACGGCTCTCCCAGCAGCTCAATGTCGTCCCAGCGAGAACCCGGCAGCTCCCGGCGCACAGCCTCCTTTTCAACCGGTAACAGGGCTGGTGCGATGTTGGCGAGCCGGGCGGCAACCAGATCCACCGCCACCGGATTGCTGCCCGCCAGCAGCCAGCCAAATTGCCGCGGGGTGCCACTATTCGGTCCATTGCCTTCCATGGCCAGTATCCCGTCCACAATGGTTAAATCCACGGTGCGGGCCTGGGCAATCTCCAGCAAAAGACCGGCAAACAACTCCCGCGAACGACCGGCAGTCAGGTGCAGACCGGCCTTGGCGGTTCCCACGACGGTACCGTACAGGTTTTTCACCCCGCAGGTCAGCGTCATCATTTCATGGGTCTTTAATTTGGGCAGGTTGATGATACTATCTGCTTCAAGATAATCTCTGGATAGTTCAAGCTGCCGAAAGACGCCGCCACCGGTTACTCTGCGAGTGGTCTGAAAGGTGACCAATTGGGCGCCAACCTTTTGTACCACCGCCAGGATACCGCTTTTTTCCGCCACCCGCTCCAGAGATCCATAACCGGGGCTATCCCCCACCAGTACGCGTCCCCCTGCCTCTTGCACCAGCTCTGCCACCGCCTGCACCAGTGCCGGATGGGTAGTGACCGCGGCTGACGGCGGCTTGGCTGCCAGCATGTTCGGCTTCAGTAACACCCGCTGCCCGGGTTGTACAAACCGGCCGATCCCCCCCAGGGGAGCAAGTACTGTTTTTAGCCGCTCTCGCACCTGCTGCAGCTCGTAGGTATGGCAACGCGCCAGTGCGACCTGCTCCATCCCGGCAACCTCCTTGCACTTTTTAAATCTTGGGATACACTACCACAAAAGGATACGGCACCAATTCTCCAGGCACCAGGTCCCTATGAAATCAGCCGCTATAGACCATTACGACATATCGCTGCTCTACGTCGAGGATGAACAGGTCACCCGCGAGCAGGTTTCCCGCATCCTGCAACGGATTGTGACCGAGCTGTACGTGGCGGAAAACGGGCGCAACGGCTTGGAATTGTATCGCGAAAAACGGCCTGATATCGTTTTGACTGACATCATGATGCCGTTTATGAACGGCCTGGAAATGTGTCGCGAAATCCGTCAACTGGATCGTGACAGTCAGCTGATCATGCTGACGGCCTACAGTGACACCGAATATCTGCTGGAGTGCATCGCCTTGGGCGTCAATCAGTATGTCCAAAAACCGGTTGACTTTGCACGCCTGACCAGCGCCGTTGAAGCCTGCAGCAACTACATCCTGCTTAAACGCAAGATACAGCAGCAAGAAACCCGCATACACATGCTCTCGCAGGCGATTGAACAGGCCCCGGCACCGGTGTTGATCACCGCGCTAAACGGATCAATCGAGTATGTCAATGCCATCTTTTCCCGCCTTTCAGGCTATTCCCCGTCAGAGGTGCTGGGCCGCAACCCGCGCCTGCTTAAATCAGGGCTCAACCCGCCGGAACTGTACGAGGAATTATGGCAGACCATCCTTGCCGATAAGGAGTGGCAGGGGGAGCTGGCAAACAAGCACAAAAACGGCTCCATCTACTGGGAAACGGTAAAAATTTGCCCCTTACGGGATGTAAGCGGCACGGTGACAGGCTTTTTAAAGGTTTCCCAGGATATTACCGAACGCAAGCATTATGAGGAGAACCTGCAGTATCTGGGGACCCACGACCCCCTGACGGGCTTGTACAATCGGGCCTACTTTGATGCCGAGCTTCAACGTCTTGATACAGGCCGGGAATTTCCGGTCAGCATCGTGATGGCTGACATTGATGGTCTCAAGATCGTCAACGATTCACAAGGGCATGATGCCGGCGACCTCCTGATCAAAGGGGCTGCCGAGGTGCTGTTGTCTGCCTTCCGGGCTGCTGACGTCGTTGCCAGGATCGGCGGTGACGAATTTGCCATATTGCTGCCCCGTACCGATCATGAGGCCGTCCAGATGGCAGTACAGCGGATCAGGGAAAATGGCAACCAAGAACAACGCTTCGGCATGGCCACGCGGTCTCTTTCACTGGGAATAGCGACAGCCACTCAGCCGGGTGAGTTGCACAAAGCCACAAAACTGGCCGATACCCTGATGTATCGAGACAAGATTGAACGCAAACAGCAACTGCTGGACAAGCTACCCGCCAAACCATAGATCAGCTCTAAAACCGGACACTCGGCCAAGAAAAGTACATTTGGGATTGGTCACAGGTCCCGCCAAGGCCGGAACTGCCATCAGGGAGGGGAACAACACCACCAACAGCGTTCTCATGTTTCCCCCTTTTTTTCTCTGCCTACCTGCTCTCCACCTGGGCCATACTCAAGTGGACCAACCGCCGCAAACGGTAGCCGGAGCCGCCTGCCAACAAACGTAACGCTTCCACCGGCACCGCAGCCCCCTTACCACCTTGAACCGAATCAAAGCAGCCCCGGAGCGCCAGCCAGCAGACCAGATCCTCAAAACGCTCCTTGTTGAACCAGGTCACCCCGCCATCATCGTGCACCAGCAGAAAACGATTCACTTCTGTCATCTCCAGCACCGCGATCAGGCGTTCACTGTCATCGTGCCAGAGCGGGTCTGACCATACCTGCCAAGCTGCAGCAACGATCTCGCAACGTTCTGTCTGATACTGCCCCCACTCCCGATCATAGCTGGCCGAACCCGCGATAAAAGCCTCCACCGGACGGTGCAGCCCGTAACTTGTCAAGGCAGCCGGCCCCAGCGGTAACGCCAGTGATTCTACCGCCAGCAACGCCTGGGTTGCACGCCGTTCAGCCGGACCGCTGGGCAATTCCGGCCGCCGCACACCTGAGGCCCGTAGCCGGCGCAGGGCACGGCCGACCAACAACGGGTTATAGGCATCCAGCAGGAGGCGACACAGCGCCGACGGATCAAGCCGATCCTGTACAGCAGACGGCAACTCCGCCATATAGCATTGGATCGCTGAAAGCAGTGCTGCCTCTGTTGGAGCAGCACCCGAGGCTGTGACCACAGCAAGCAGATCAAGCAGTGCTGCAAATGCCCCGATCAGCAGCCGATGCTGCAACTGCACCAGTTCTTCCTCCAGGGAGAACACCCCGCGCCCATCAAGTGCACGGCACAGCCCTGCCCAATCACTACCGTCCTGTTGCTGAAGTTCCCGAAAATCCCAGAAGACATGAAACTCGTAGTCTCCCAGATCGGCGAACAGACCTTGGTCATGCAACACGCAGCAATTGCGCAGATAGCTCAGACCGGTCGCCAGGTCGCGAAAACCAAGATATCGGTCAGCAGCGCGGGGAATTGACAGGGCACCTCCCAGGGTCGTTTGTTGCAGACCGGTGCTGCCGTCGGCACGCTTGACAGCAGCACCGGTTGTATCACGCACCCAGCCCGCAGTCCGGCCATGCCGGTTGTTGTAAAGCACCAAGGCCCGTTCAGAGCCAGACCGGTTACTGTAGGCGAACACATTTTCGTCCACGCTGCCATCGGTAACGCGGAAATTGAATAACACGAACTGTTCCGAACCGGAAAAAAGCCACCGCCGTCGAATCAGTGGGAAGATCCAAAGCCGATGCCCCTCCAGCAGCCCTTGATCCACGGTCTCGTCCCAGTAGGCACGCCGGTACTCCATGCCATATTTTTCCTTGAAGCCCTCCAGCTGGCCATGTCCGAACATCGGCAGCCCCGGCATGGTGCACATCAGGACGCAGGCCCCGAAGTATTTGCCCTGTGAGCCAAACTGTTCAACTGCAGTCTTTTCATCCGGGTTGTTCATGAAGTTGACAAATCGTTTGAGAATTTCCGGATTAAATTCCAATACATTTTTGATGGTCTGGCGATACTTGGCGTTTTCCTCAGCCTTCAGCATATTCATGAAGGCCGAGTTATAGACCCGGTGCATACCCAGAGTACGGACAAAATACCCCTCCATCATCCAGAACGCCTCTGCCAGCAGCAAGGTGTCCGGCACCTCACAGGCCACCCTGTCCACCACCTCACGCCAGAACTCTTGAGGAAAGACCGTATCAAACTCGTCACGACTCATGGCGTGCTCTGCCCGGGAGGGAATCCCGCCACCCAGCCCCCGCTGGGGAAACCAGAGCCGTTGATAATGCTTCTTGGCCAGGGTCATGGCAGCGTCAAAACGGATGATTGGTGTCAGGCGGGCCACGTGCAGAATGGTCTGCATGACCGCCTCCCGCACCTCGGGGATCAGGTAGTTTAACTGGGCTGTGTCGTTCCAGGGGATGCTGGTGCCGTCATTACCGTGGTAGATATAGCGGGTGCGGCCATCTCTGCGGTCAATCATCCGGAAGGCCACTGCAGCATCATCCTTACTCCAGTAACCATCCTCAACCTGGATGGTTACTGCCGGATCCGGGGAAAGATCCTCACCGTTGAAACGATAGCCGGGAAAGGGCGGGTAATCACTCTGGATGAACCAGTCAGGATGGTCGACCACCCAACGGGAGTAAATCCCCGTGTGATTGGGAACCATATCACTGGCCAGCCGGATGCCCCGCTGCCAGGCACGCTGTTTCAGATTGAGAAATGCAGCCTCACCACCCAAGTCGTCGGCGATGGTGTAGTCGTACAGAGAGTAGGCCGAGGCATGGGCCTCGGGATTACCGCACAACTCCTTGATCCTGCGCGAAGCAGATGAGCGTTCCCACAGCCCGATCAGCCACAGGCCGGTAAAACCACGCTCGGCCATCTGATTGAGCTCAACATCCGGCACCTGATCGAGACGGGTGATCGGATAATCATGGATGCGAGAGAGCTGATCCAGCCAGACGTGGGTCATCTTGGCCATCAGCACGACATTGGACATCCAGTCGGCGTCTGGAGAAAACGCCTCATACTCCGGCTGGTCATACCCGGCGGCATGGCCGGGCTCAAGCAGATGCAGCCGACGGCTCTGACTCCATGCATCGCCGGCACCGGCACCAAATTCCAACACCCGGTTAGGACCGGGGCCGCCCAGCCCGCGAACAGCCTGCTCCTCCTCAAGGATATCGAAGGCGGTCAAGATCCCCTCAAACAGTTCCCGGGGCAGAACATCGCCCCAGGTCTCACGGATGTAGCCAAGCTGGCCGGCCAAGGAATCAGGAGCGGCCAGTAGCGGAGCCCGCAACGCCTCCATCAGCGGAACGCCAAGTTCGGGCACCGGAGGAGCGCTGGACAGAGCCGTTGCCAGACTGTTGACCACCTGCGAGTAGGAGGTTGTCTGCGCCAGATCATGGTCATCAAACAAACGCCGGAATGATTCAACCGCTCGGTTTTCCGTTGCCAGCCGCACCAACAGCATCTCGCGCAGGACGAGTTGGGCCTGAACCGGCTCGGCATACCCGGCAAGCTCCCCGGCAGGGGGGAAATACGCGATAAATCCGTCCATGGCTGAGCTCACGGCAGTGCTACGCCGGTCGTATCCAACCCTGGCAAGGGCGGCGGAAAGTGTCCCCTGCTCGCCGCTTTCGGCAAACCGGTCCACCAGGTGCCTGAACACCTCCAGCAGGGTACCATACAGATGCAACTGGGCCGCAGACACGGCGGATGCCGGCACCGGCCGGTCCGGTTGCAGGCAGGCAGCCAGACGACGGCAAATCACCACAGGCGGATAACGACGTGCCAGTAACGGCAACAAAATCTGGTCGAGTTGGAGGGTTGCGCGGGCATGGCCCGAGATATGGAGCGGCAAGTGAAAGTAGGGCGCCGGAAGGCTGGCCATAGGTGGCAGAGGTCCTTTAGGCCTGTAATCCAGGGGCCGGGAATCCGGCCCCTGCGTTAAAAAACACTACTTAGTTCTTTTTCTTTGTGGCGGTTTTTTTCTTCGTGGCTGTCTTCTTTTTCACCGTTCTCTTGCCGGTTGCCTTCTTTGACTTCTTCTTACTTTTTTTAGACTTGAAGGATTTACGCGGTGTCGGGTTGAAGTCATCCCGGATATTGTTCAACAGTACCGAGGTCTCCACCAAATTAGGATCGGCCTGTTTGGCCGCCACCAACGCTTCGCGGGCCTCTTCCAACCGTCCGGTCTTCATGTAGACCCGGCCCAGGGCATGTAAAGCCCTGGCGTGGTCACCCTTCAGCTCAACCGCCTTCTTGTAGCTGGTGATGGCATTATCGTACTCCTTACGGAAGTCGTACACAAGGCCAAGCCGGTAGTGGTTGTTAGGGTCATCCGGTGCCAGTTCGACGGTTTCCTTTAACAGTACCGTCAGCTCATCGTACTGCTTGCTCTTGACGTAGATGGTGACCAGCGCGTTGCGGCTCTCGGTGTCATCCTTGACCAGTTCCAGCGCCCGCCTGTAATGCTCGACCGCCTTGTCACCCAGGTCCTTTGCCCGGTATACCGCAGCCAGCTCACGGTGTGCATCGGGATTGTCGGGGGCCAGTTTGAGCACCGCCTTGTAGGACTCCTCCGCCAGGGTCAGCTCCTTGTTTTTTACGAAAATCCGGGCCAGCTTGAGGTGTATATCCGCGCTTTCCGGTTTAATCTTGAGAAACTCGCTGTACTGCTCCACCGCCTCCTGCATATTGCCACGAGCCAGCCGGATATCGGCCAGGCGCAACCGGGCTTCGGCAAAATCAGGCTTTTTCTCCACTGCCCGTTTGTACGAAACCACCGCTTCATCCAACTGGTTGCGTTTCTCATACAGCAGACCGAGGCTGTAGTATACCTCAGGATTTTCACTTTGGCGGTAATTGGCCTCACGATAGGCGTTGATCGCCTCACCTTCCCGGCCAGCCTTCAGATAAAGCGCCCCCAGACGTTCAAAAGGCTGCGTGGCATCGGGCTGGGATTTCAAGACCGAGCGGTAGGCTTCGGCTGCCCGCTCAATTTCTCCCTTGGCTGCCAACTGATCACCCAGCACGATCCCTTCCGCCAGTGGAGGCAAAGGATTCGCCGGTTGCGTCTTCTTGCCACCCAGCAACCGCTCGTAGTCAGCTTGTTTGATGTCACCCTTTTTCTCGTAGATATCAGCCATCAGCAGATGGATCCGGCTGCTGCGTGGATTGGCTACTGCAGCCTTTTTAAGCAGATCAAGAGCCTTATCTTGCTCATTCTTCTGCAAATAAAGCTGGCCCAACCCCACGTGGGCCTGCTCGGAAGAGGGTTCCGCAGCCAGCGCCCGGCGATACTCACCCTGGGCGCGATCAAGCTGCCCCTGAGCCTGATACACCTCGGCCAATCCTACCATCACACCGGCATCATCAGGCGCCTGACGGCCAGCCTCTTCCAGGTGATAGACAGCCAGGGCGTAAACCCGCTTCTCCAGCATTACCTTGCCAAGGGCCTTATGGAAAACCGGTGATGATGCCCCGGCCACAGCCTTGGTCAGCTCAACTGCCGCGTCATCC
Organism: Geobacter sp. UBA5730; assembly: GCA_002419465.1. Taxonomy (GTDB): domain Bacteria; phylum Desulfobacterota; class Desulfuromonadia; order Geobacterales; family Pseudopelobacteraceae; genus Trichlorobacter. Next base: position 343,119 of record DIGE01000014.1, read on the forward strand.
AGCAAGCCCTGTTGAAGGTACAGCACACCAAGATTGCCGCTGGCCACTGCCAGGGACGGCTCCTGTTGCAAGGCACGCCGGTAAGCACTGATCGCACTGTCCACAGCACCGGCACGTTCAGCCTGCAGGCCGGCCACGTACTGGGCGGCGGCGCCATCTGGGCAGAGTGTGACGATTTTTGCCTCGTCGCCGCTACGGGCGGCACTATCCTTCAGGGTGTGCAACTGCTTTGCCAGGTCAAGTGCATCCTTGCATCTGTCCCTGCCGAACTCCCAACTGAACCCCGACAGCATCAACACCGCGGTAAGCAATAGTGGCAAGGCCACTCGTTTTTTGATGTACATGTTTGATATTCCTCACTATTAGCGAAAAAGTGCGTGTGAGTATACACGCAGGGACCAAAAAATACAAACCATTCGGCCGAACTACTTGCCTTGAGGTAAGGGCATGGCATACTATGCGCTACTAAATTACTGCAAACCATGAACGTCGGCGTGCAAAGCAGAGGAGTGCAGGATGAACAAAGACCTTGAACAGATCATCATGGCAGCCGGTGATCTGCCGACCATCCCAATCGTGGCCACCAAGGTGATGCAACTGATGGAGGATGAAACTGCCACCGCTGACGACCTTGCCAAGGTGGTGGCATCGGACCCGGCTGTGGCTGCGCGGGTACTCAAGATATCCAACTCATCCTTTTACGGCTGCCAGCGGCAGATTCAAACCCTGCCGCACGCCATCATGATGCTGGGCTTTGTCACGCTGAAAAGTGTGGTGGTGGCAGCCTCGGTCAAGCAGGTTTACCACCCGTTCGGCCTGACAGAAAAACTCCTCTGGGAGCATTCCTTCGGCGCGGGCCTGGCCGCCCGGATCATCGCAACGGACACCCGGCTGGTCAATGCCGAGGAGGCTTTCCTGGGAGGTCTTTTCCATGACCTGGGCAAGATCATCATGAACTTTCTGGACAAGGACAAATTCCAGGAGGTCATGCAGCGCTGCTATAATGACGGCATCGGATTTGAGCAGGCCGAACGGATGCTGTTTCCCTATACCCATGAAGAGGTCGGGGCACTGGTGATCAAGAAGTGGAACTTCCCTGACCACCTGATGAAAGCGGTCAGGGCACACCACAGCCTGGAACTGCCGGAGGAAGATGACCCCTACCTGGTGCGTCTGACCTGCGTGGTAAGCCTGGCCAATATTTTTTGTCAACGTTTTGGGATCGGCACCATCGAAGGGGAGGAAGAGATTGATGTCGCAGCCACCGTCCCTGCAACCACCCTGGGACTGTCTGCAGATAAAATCGAAACCTTGCTGGTGAATTTCAAAGAGGCCTACGACAAAGACCAGACCTTCTTCAGCTAGCTGCCGGCATCTGCATCATCTTCGGCCAGATGCTCCAGAATGGTCTTGCGGATTTTACCGCTGGCGCGTTGCCGGGCCTCATCAGAAATCTGCACCGTATCGTCCTGTTCTTCCTCCTCAACATGACCGACATGCCAGGCAGTATTCCAGAACCGCTCCCGTGCTGTCTTGCGCCGGTCAATCTCGCCTGTTTTGCTGACACCGCTTACCGGCTCAGTCATCACACACCTCACGCATGGCAGTTGATTTCCTTGGTGCTAACTTGGTATAAATAATCTTATGACTTTCCCGTACACACGAGCAACCGCATGATTCGTCCTATTCTCACGTTTCCCGACCCCGTGCTCAAGAAAAAATCGGCGCCGGTCACCATTATCACCGAGGAAGTGCGCCAACTGGCCAGGGACATGGCTGAAACCATGTATGATGCCCCCGGCGTAGGCCTGGCTGCCCCTCAAATTGGTGTACTGCAACGGGTGATCGTGATTGATGTGGCAGCCAAGGATGAAGCTCCGCAGCTGATCACGGCCATCAACCCGGTCATCATGCATGGTGAGGGCGAGGTCTTTGAAGAGGAGGGCTGTCTCTCGGTGCCCAACTTCTCGGCCAATGTCAAACGCCATGCAAGCGTGGTGGTCAAAGGGCTCTCTCTCGATGGCCAGGAGCGGGTTTGGCAGGCCAACGACCTGCTGGCTATCGCCTTCCAACACGAGATTGACCATCTTGACGGGACTTTATTTGTAGATCGGCTGTCACCCCTTAAACGTGAACTATTTCTGAAAAAATGCAAAAAGCGGAGCGCCCCATGACCGGCTGGCGAATCATCTTCATGGGCACCCCGGCCTTCGCCTGTCCGACCCTGCAGACGCTGCTGGATCGTGGTGAAAACGTGGCGGCGGTCTTCACCCAGCCTGACCGGCCCAAGGGGCGCGGACAAAAACTGCAAGCGCCGCCGGTCAAAGAGCTGGCGCTGCGGCACGGCATCCCTGTGCATCAGCCCCTCAAGGTCAGGGCCCCGGAGGTGATCGAACAGATCCGGGCACTGCAGCCCGACCTGATCGTGGTGGTGGCCTTTGGGCAGATTCTGCCCAAGGCCCTGCTGGATATCCCCGTCCACGGCTGCGTCAATGTGCATGCCTCCCTGCTACCCCGCTACCGTGGCGCCGCCCCCCTGAACTGGTGTATTGTCAACGGCGAGGCAGAGACCGGCGTCACCACCATGCTGATGGATGTGGGGCTGGACACCGGGCCGATGCTGCTCAAGCAAGCCACCCCGATTACCCCTGATGAGGATGTCAACACGTTGCATAACCGGATGTCGCTCTTGGGCGCAACGTTGCTGGGCGAAACCCTGGATGGTCTCAAATCCGGCACCATCATCCCTGAACCGCAGGATGACACCCAAAGCTGCTACGCCCCGCTCTTAAAGAAAGAAAACGGCCTGATTGACTGGACCAAACCGGCCCAGGAGATTCACAATCTGGTACGGGGATTGGCCAGCTGGCCCGGTGCCTACACCTTTTTGCACGGGCAACCGCTCAAGATCCACGCTACCAGCCTCGGCAGCACCAGCGGGCCGGTTGGCAGCGTGCTTGCAGCCACCCCCGAGGGGATTGAGGTGGCCTGCGGCCATGGCTCCCTGATAATTCGCGAACTACAGACGGCTAACAGCCGACGTATGGATAGTGCCAGTTTTCTGGCCGGACACCCGCTCATGACAGGGACACTATTCACCTCAGCCCCGGAGATCACCACGTGACAGAGCTGCAGAAAACAACCGCCGAACCCCGCAAGCGGCTTTTCATCGCCCTGATGGGGCTAACCTGCATCGTCCTGGTGGTGCTGATATTCCTGGCCTGGTGGATTCCCAGCCGCGGCCTGGCCAACATCCACCCCGGCCTGCCCCGCCTGGCAGGCCTGATCGTGCTGGCGCTTTCCGGCATGGCCATCCTGGGTACCGGCCTGCTGGTGCTGACCACTGCCCTGGGCAAGGATCTGTTTTTCACGCGCTTCATGCGGTTGGTGGTGATCAAGTTTTTGCTGCCGGTGATCGAGTTTGTGGGTAGGGTACTGGGGCTGGACAAGGACCGGATTCGCCAATCCTTTATCGCCATGAACAACTCACTGGTAATCTCGCAACGCTACAAGATCAATCCGGACCGGATCCTGATCCTGCTGCCCCACTGCATCCAGCTGTTCGACTGCGAGATCAAGGTAACCGGCGACATCAACAAATGTGTATTATGCGGGCGTTGCGACATCAAGGGACTGGTGGAGATCGGCCGGAAGTATGGCATTGACATCTCGGTAGCCACCGGTGGCACCCTGGCCCGCAAGGTGATCGTGGAAAAACGTCCCAAGCTGGTGCTGGCAGTGGCCTGTGAACGTGACCTGACCTCCGGGATCAAAGATTGCTACCCACTGCCGGTAATCGGCATACTCAACCTGCGCCCCCACGGCCCCTGCTTCAACACCGTAGTGGATGCGGCGGCAATTGATGCCGCCCTGCAGCAGGTTTTGGACCTGCCGGCTGCCCCCTCACAAACGTAGCGATTCAAGCTCCTCTTCCAGCAAGTCGTTCACCACGCTGATTTCGCTACGCTGGCCATCCTGCTGGACACTCAGACGAGCCGGTGCCTGCTTGGCGGCCCGGGTATAACGTAACAAGATGCGGGCTGCCAGCCTGACCGCCGCATCGTCCGCCTCGCCCACCAGCAGCACCAGCGGCCCTCCTCCATCAGCCCAACGCAGCGTGATCTCACCAGCAGCGATGCCGGCCAGGATTTTTTCGTTGTCGCTGCTGTCCCTGCCGACAATCAGCTTGCAGCCCTCCGACAGCCGAAAATGCCGGCCGGTCCGCAACAGATGAAAATCGCGCACCTTGGGCAGCTGATGGTGATCCAGCAGGTCCTTCACCTTGGGGATATAGCTTTCCTCTGCCAGCAGGCAACCGCCGCCCGGTGCGGGATAGTCGTCTACGCCGAACTCGGCTGCCAGACGGATCTGATCCTTACGGCCGCGCCCCCGAATGGCCGGAAGTTCCCCCCGCTTGACCCATCCCTCCATTTCCGGAATGGTCGTCTTGAGGTACTTGGCTGACAAGGGCCGCAGCAACAAACCGCCCAGCCCGCACTCACGATTAATCAGGTTCAAGGTATCCAGGCGCTGGCTCATCGGACGCTGGCCGACCACCTCACCGGTAAACACGAAATCGGCCTGATGCTCAACCATCAGCTGCCGGGTGCAGCGCAACATGAAGGTCTTGCAATCGATACAGGGGTTCAAGGCGCTGCCGTAGCCATGAATGGGGTGCCGCAGCATCTCCAGGAACTCCTCTCCCAAGGCAATGGAGCGAAACGGAATTCCATAGCGATCGGCGTAGCGTGCCGCCACCGGCTCACCTTCCACGGTGGGAGAACAGCCAAAAAAGGGGGAGGTAAAGTTGATGGCCAGCACCTCAACCCCCTGCTGTTGCATCACTTTTGCCGCCAGGATCGAATCAAGACCACCGGAAAACAGGGCCAAAGCACGTCGTTTCTGCATCACATCTCCACCCTAGTCACCACCCCTTGCAGCTTCGCCGCTGGCAGCTTGTTAAACTGCACAAAGTTGGGGGTCAGCTTCTTGATCACGGCAAAGACCTTCCAGATCGGGTTAAGCGTCGTTATATCCTCAATACCGTAGAAGATGACCTTTTCCGTAATGCCATACTCATGAATCAACCGTTCAATATCAAGCACTTCCATATAACCGGCCCGTATCTCGAACCCATCCAGACCGGTTCCCATGGCACTGGCAAGATTGCACTCCACCCCGAACGGCTCGTCAGTGCGCTGAATCGAGATCATCACATTGCGTTCATAGATGATATTGCTACGGATCACGCAGTGCACCAGATAAGGCGGGATCACGTCCAGCCCCCGCACAAAGAACAGTGCCGTGCCTGGAATATTACGGCCCTTGGCATAGATTTGCTCGTAGGAGAGCATGAATATGTCCAGGTCAAGCGGTTTGAGTGCCTGATAGAGCGCCCGCTGCCCCTTGGTCCAGATCAGAATGGTTACAAAGGGGATCGATGCCAGGACAAGCGACCAATAGGCGCCGTGGGGAATCTTTGAAAAGGTTGAGGTGAAGTAGACCAGATCGATGGCCGCTACCACGACCACAATCGGCACCTTCCACTTCTTCATGGTCTTGGAGAAGATCATGATCATCATCAGCGCCGTGATGGTCATGGAACCGGTCACGGCCATGCCGTAGGCCGCTGCCAGGTTGGACGACCTCTGAAAGAAGAACATCACAAAAACCACCGCCACCATCAGGGTCCAGTTGACCGCTGCGATGTAGATCTGCGACTGGATATGGGTAGAGGTGTAGTCAACCTTGAACAATGGCATCAAACGGGTGGTGATCCCCTGATAGACGATCGAAAACACGCCGCTGATAATGGCTTGCGAGGCGATGATCGTGGCCATGATAGTCAGGATCAGGAATGGGATGTACAACAGCGGCGCCTGGTGCTGCACCATGGCGAACAGGATGTTTTTTGCATCCGGGTGCTGAATGACAAAGGCCCCCTGCCCCAGATAATTCAGATACAGGGCAACAAACACAAAGTACCAGGCCCGGATGATCGGCTTGCGGCCCAGGTGCCCCATATCGGCGTAGAGCGCTTCACCACCGGTGGAGCACAAAATCACCTCTGACAGTACAATGTAGGCAGCAAACCCGTTGGCGCGGAAAAATTCCAGGGCGTAGTGAGGACTGACCGCCTTGATGATACCCGGCATGTCGGCAACCGAAACGGCTCCCGCCACCAGCAGGACAAAAAAGTAGATGGCCATGATCGGCCCGAACACCTTGGCCACCTTGTCGGTGCCCCGGGATTGAAAGAAAAACAGGGTGCAGGCGATCAGCGCCGCAATGCAGACCAAAAGACCCTGCTGCATCCCGGCCAGAGCCGGGATCAACAGCAGACCCTCAACAGCCGAAAGGATCGAGATGGCCGGAGTAATCACCCCATCGCCCAACAGCAGCGAAACTCCCAAAAACGAAAGGAACCCGGCAAAGGCCAGCAGGCGCCCCTGCTTGAGCAACTTGATCAGGATTTCCCGCAGAACAATCTCGCCCCCCTGACCTTTGCGCCCCAGAGACATGGCCAACCAGGCATACTCCACCGTCACCAGAATGGTCATGGTCCAAAACACCAGCGATAGAATGCCATAGACGTTGCCGACGGTCGGCTTGGTCAGGGCGAAGACCACGGTCAGGGTATAGATCGGGCTGGTGCCGATATCGCCAAACACCAGCCCCAGGGCCTTGACAATACCGCCCCAGAAGGAGTCGTTCTCCTGATTATGTGACATACCGCTCCTACGGCCGGCAGATCACATCTCCACGCGGGTAACCACCCCCTGGAGCCGCGCTGCCGGCAATTTATTGAACTGCACAAAATTTGGCGTCTGTCGTTTGATAGTCGAAAACAGCTTCCAAATCAAGTTATTGGTGGCGATATCCTCTACGCCATAGAAGATCACCTTCTCCTGAATGCCATGCTCGCGCAACAACTGTTCGATCTCGACATGCTCCATATAGCCGGCATGGATCTCAAAGGCATCCAGTCCGGTAGCGATAGCACGCTTCAGCTCACTGACCAGACCAAACGGTTCATCAGTGCGCACAATCGAGATAAAGACATTGCGCTCATAGATAATGTTGCTGCGGATAATGCAATGCACCACATAGGGAGGCACTACACTGTACTCTTTGACAAAGAACAGGCCGGTGCCCGGAATATTCCTCCCCTTGGCGTAGATCTGTTCATAGGCCAGCTGGAAGGTGTCAAGCTCGAGAGGGCGTAACGCCTTATAGAGTGCCCGTTGTCCGCGGGTCCAGACCAAAATAGTGACAAACGGAAGCAATGCCAGAATGATGGACCAATAGCCGCCGTGGGGCAACTTATGCAGACATGCGGTAAAGAACACCAGGTCAACCATGGTGATTAGACCGGCAAAGATCGCTTTCCAGGCCTTGGTAGTGCGTGAGAGTATCAAGACCATCATGATACCGGTGATGGTCATAGAGCCCGTCACCGCTAAACCGTAGGCCGCAGCCAGATTCTCAGACCTCTGGAACACCACCATAATGATCACCACCGCCACCATCAACATCCAGTTGACTGAGCCGATATATATCTGTGATTTTAAATGGCTGGATGTGTAATCAATCTTCAGCAGCGGCAGAATCCGGGTGGTGATCCCCTGATAGGCGATTGAAAACACCCCGCTGATCATGGCTTGGGAGGCGATGATCGTCGCCATAATAGTGAGGATCAGAAAGGGGATATACAGCAGCGGTGCCTGATACTGCACCATGCCAAATAAATAATTTTTTGCATCGGGGTGAGTGAGGATGAACACCCCCTGCCCCAGATAGTTAAGGTACAACGCCCAGAATACAATCGACCAGGCCCGCACGATCGGCTTGCGCCCCAGATGCCCCATATCGGCATACAACGCCTCGCCACCGGTGGCACACAGGATTACCTCCGACAACACGATAAATCCGGCCAGACCGTTGTGCGTCAGAAATTGCAGGGCATGGTGGGGACTGACTGCCAGCAGGATGGAAGGGTGTGACGAGATCGAGACAGCACCAGAGATTGCCAGTGATCCGAACCAGAGCACCATGATTGGCCCAAAGGCGCCGGCCACCTTGTCGGTTCCCTTGAACTGCATCAAAAAAAGACCAACGGCAATACAGGCAGCAATCAGGATCAGCCAGGACTGGTGCAGCCCTCCCAAGCCTGGGATTAACACCATCCCCTCAACCGCTGAAAGGATCGAGATAGCCGGGGTGATCACCCCGTCCCCCATCAAAAGGCTAACCCCCAGATAGGTCAGAAAAACCACAAAGCTGAGTTGGCGACCGGGCCGGATCATTCTGGCCAGGATCTCCTTCAAAACAATCGCCCCGCCCTCTCCCTTACGCCCCAGACGCATGGCCAGCCAGGCGTACTCCGCCGTAACCAGGATGGTCATGGTCCAGAACACCAGAGAAAGAATACCGAACACATTGGCAAGTGTCGGCCTGGTCAGGGCAAAAACTACCGTCAGGGTATAGATCGGGCTGGTGCCGATATCACCGAACACCAGCCCCATGGACTTGACAACACCGCCCCAAAAACCTTCCTGTTCATGCTGCATGGTCGCTATCCCCTTTCATGCCTGACTGCTACATGGAGGGCTGCAACGAAAAAACGCCATCGGCAAACCGCCGACGACGTCAATCGTCCGATGCCCTTTCAGATGCCTACGAGGTTAGCTGACGGGCTTGAGGTTGAAAGTCCTCTATCCGGCACAAAACCGGAACACGCCCCAACTGACTGGGTCCCCCGCATCCGTCCAACAGGGACGGATCTCGGCTGCTCTATGGGGCGGACCATACTCTTTTCACACCTGCTGTCAAGTATTCCCTCCAAACAGAAAACCTGCTAGCATGCGACCTTCTCCAAACACAGAAAGGGCCGCACCTACAGACATGGGCAGCTATTTTTTCAAGATCGACCGTCGTGATCACGCCTACCTGACCTGTATTGCCGAGGCCCACGAAGGGCTTTGCACCATCAGCACCGTGGATCAGCAGCAGGGCATCGTACGTATCAGTGCGCCGCAAGGGCGGAAACAGGAAGTGGATCAATTCATCGAAGCTCTTCAGCATGAGATCGACATGCAGGAGGTGGCGTATCCCGGCTGTTGATGATGCTTGTGTGTGCTTCTTCATACCATGGCAGGAGATCACTCCGCCTGGGAACGGCTCACTTCCGGCGGAGAGCCGCCGGAGCAGGTGCTGGCCCGCTGGCGGCAGGGTTTGGAACAGCTCAAACTGCTACGGGAGCAGTGTCTGCTCTACATTTGAGATTGACGGCTACCCGTCAGTAATGCTAAATTTCACCTTCAACTCTTCAGGAACAAAGGTTTTTCCATGCTTGATATGAAGTTCATTCGCGACCACCTGGATGAGGCCGAGCAGCGGCTGGCCACCCGGGGTGGCGAGCCTTGTCTGGCCGGTTTCCGACAGCTTGACGAACGGCGCCGCTCTCTGCTGATCGAGAGTGAGACGCTCAAAGCCCAGAAAAACAGCGTGTCCGAAGAGATCTCCAAGGTAAAAGATAAAAGCCGGGTTGCGGATAAGATCGCAGAGATGAAGACGGTCAGTGCCCGCATCAAAACCCTGGACGACGAACTGAAAACCGTTGAGGATGAGCTACAGCACCTGCTGCTGACCATCCCCAACCTGCCCCATCACAGCACCCCGATCGGCAGATCCGAGGCCGATAACGTGGTGGTGCGCAGCTGGGGCGAACCGCCCAGCTTCAGCTTCGAACCGAAGAACCACTGGGAGATTGGCGAGCAGCTCGGCATCCTGGATTTCGAGCGGGCTGCCAAGATTACCGGCGCCCGGTTTGCCCTTTCCAAAGGAGCCGGGGCACGACTGGAGCGGGCGCTGATCAGCTTTATGCTGGACCTGCATACCACTGAGCATGGCTACACCGAGGTGTTGCCGCCGTTCATGGTCAATCGGGCCAGCATGACCGCCACCGGCCAGTTGCCCAAATTCGAAGAGGACCTCTTCAAGCTGGTGGACCCTGATTTCCTGTTGATCCCCACCGCCGAGGTGCCGGTGACCAACATCCACCGCGATGAAATTCTGAAAAGGTCCGAGCTGCCGATCAGCTACACCGCCTACACCCCCTGTTTCCGCCGCGAGGCCGGCTCATACGGTAAAGACACCAGGGGGTTGATCCGCCAGCACCAGTTCAACAAGGTTGAACTGGTCAAGTTTGTACACCCGGCTGAGTCCGAAGCCGAACTGGAACAACTGACCGGCCATGCCGAGCGGGTACTGCAATCGCTGGAACTGCCCTACCGGGTAGTGGCGCTCTGTAGCGGCGACATCGGTTTTTCAGCCTGTAAGACCTACGACCTGGAGGTCTGGCTGCCGGGACAGAATGCTTATCGTGAAATCTCGTCCTGTAGCAGCTTTGGCGACTTTCAGGCCCGACGCGGCTCAATCCGCTTCCGGGATGACGACAAGAGTAAGCCTGAATTTGTCCACACCCTGAACGGCTCCGGGCTTGCCGTGGGACGCACCCTGGTGGCGATTCTTGAAAACTGCCAGCGGGCCGACGGATCGGTGGTGATCCCCAAGGCCCTGCGCCCTTACATGGGCGGCCTGGAGAACATAACCACTCCCTGACCTGGCAAATCCGCATTTCATTGTACGGAGAGATGGCCGAGCGGTTTAAGGCACCGGTCTTGAAAACCGGCGAGGTGCAAGCCTCCGTGAGTTCGAATCTCACTCTCTCCGCCATTTATTACACCACGGTGGGCACTGTCCCACCATTTTTCATCACACCGAGGTGGCTATGAATACCCGTTTTCTTGATGCCTGCTGGGGAAAACCTGTTGACCGCACACCGGTCTGGTTGATGCGTCAGGCTGGGCGCTACCTGCCGGAATATATGGCGGTCCGCTCCAAGTGCACCTTTCTGGAACTCTGTAAAACTCCGGAGCTGGCGGCTCAAGTCACCATCCAGCCGGTGGATATCCTGGGGGTGGATGCGGCTATCCTGTTTTCAGACATCCTGACCCCGGTGGAACCGATGGGCCTCAAGCTGGACTTTGTGCCGGGCCCGGTCTTCGAGAATCCGGTCCGCAGCATGGCCGATGTCGCTGCCTTGCGGATTCCCGATCCCGAGACCGACGTTCCCTACGTGCTTGAAGCAATCCGCATCCTACGCCGCGAGCTGGCCGGCAAGGTACCGTTGATCGGCTTTGGTGGCGCCCCTTTCACCCTGGCCTGCTACATGGTCGAAGGCAAAGGTTCCAAGGACTGGGCCACCATCAAGCGGATGATGTACGCTGCTCCGGACGTCTATGCCGCTCTGATGGAGAAGGTGACCATGATGGACATGGAGTACCTGAACGCCCAGATCAAGGCCGGGGCCCAGGCGATCCAGATCTTTGACACCTGGGGTGGCGTACTGTCGCCAACCGACTACCAGACCTATGTTCTGCCTTACACTACCAAACTGATCAACGGCCTCAATCGCCAGAGCATCCCGGTGATCCACTTTGTGAAAGGCTCCGGCACCATGCTGCCAATCGTTCAACAGGCCGGTGGCGATGTCATGGGACTGGACTGGCATATCAACCTGGGTGCTGCCCGGGACCAGTTGGGACCAAACATGGCGGTACAAGGCAACCTGGACCCCACTGTGCTCTATGCCCCTAAGACGGTGATTGAGCAGGAGGTCAAACGAGTGCTGGATGAAAACGCCGGTCGGCCGGGCCATATCTTCAACCTGGGCCATGGTATCCTGCCCACGGTGCCGGTAGAAAATGCGATCCACATGGTTGAATCTGTGCACCGCCTTTCCCAGAGGTAACGAATATGCAAGTCACCATGAAAAATGTTGTGGTTTTTGTCACTGATCTGGCCAAAGCCAAATCCTTTTACGTCGACCAACTGGGCCTGCCACTGGCTGGTGAAACCCAGATGTTGATGGAGTTCTTCCCCGGCAGCACGTCCACCCTCGGCATCGCCCTGGCGCTACAGGATGATGCCAAGGCGCTGGTGGGACGCCATACCGGCATCACCTTGCAGGTAACCGGCCTGGAAAAGCTATGCAAACAGCTCCAGGATGCCGGGGCCACCTTCATCGAGCCGCTGGAGGTCTCTCCCTGGGGCAAGATGGCGGTAATCGCCGACCCGGACGGCAATCAGTATGCCCTGGTGGAAATGCCGCAGTAACCATTGCGCCACCAAAAAATTCTCGTGTGGCAGTACGTACTCTGCATCCAATCTCTATGCGCCCTGTATTCCTCTCCATATTCGTGCTGTTTTTTGCGCTTGTCGTGTCTCATGCGGCAGTTGCCCTCCCGATGCGTCCCTACAGCGGCATCGGGGTGCTACGCATCAATGCTGCCGACCTCGTCGACAGCGTACCTCTGTATGATGAGCCCGGCCTGCAACGAAACGGGACCATCGAACCGGCAGCAGTGCGTGAGCTGACCACCTGGCTATTTGGCCCCGGTGAGTATATTTACCTGCTGGTCACTGCCCGCAAGGGCGACTGGCTGCGAGTGGAGTGTGATGATGCCGGCCGGGGGGCCTGGCTACAGAAGACACGACGCCTGAGCTACACCCCCTGGGAGCTCTTCCTGAAGGGTAAAGTGATCACCTTCCTGCGTAACGCCCCCCAAAAACAGTTACAGCTGTATGTCCAGCCGAGCCTGTCTTCCTCTGGTGTCCCGCTGACATCCAGTGGCACCATGAAGGTCATCCAGATACAGGGGGATTGGTCCTTCGTCTTGCAGGACAAGATTAATGCCGGCTGGATTCGCTGGCGCGACCATGACGGCCGCCTGTTGATCGGTCTGGCGCAGTCGCCTGCTCCACAAAGCCGTTGACGCCTTTCCGTGGGTATGCTACCTATGCGACCTATGCACCTGACGATCATTGCCACAGCAGCACGAGCTACCACCGCCGCGGCGCGTAACGCCGCGGGGTTTGCTGCTGCCCGCTGATCGACACTATTCACCGAAGATCGAACAGCCGTAGGCTCGCAGCCTGCGGCTGTTTTCGTTTTAGAACACCCCACGAGAGGAACCTGTAATCATGCGCGTAAACCTGGTACAACCCGGCAGCGGAGAGCTGACCTACGAGATCCGCAACATCGTCAACGTGGCTGAAAAACTGCAGAAATGCGGCGTTACCATCAACTGGGAAAATATTGGCGATCCGATTGTCAAGGGAGAGCAGATTCCCGGTTGGATGAAGGAGATTGTGGCCAAGGCGGTGATGGAGAACGAATCCTGGGGCTATTGCCACACCCGCGGGGTACTCAAGACCCGTGAGTTCATCTGCCAGACCACGAACCAGCGGGGAGGCGCACAGATTACCCCCGACGACATCATCTTTTTCAACGGTCTGGGCGATGCGATTGCCAAGCTTTATGGCTGTCTGACTCCTCAGGCCAGGGTGCTGATGCCCTCACCTTCCTACACCACCCACACCTTGGGCGAGGTGGGCCATGCTCATGCCCCTTCGCTGCACTTCCGGCTGCGGCCTGAAAACGGCTGGCAGCCTGACCTTGATGAACTGCGCAATCAGGTGATCAACAATCCCGGCGTCTGCGCCATCATGATCATCAACCCCGACAACCCAACCGGCATGGTCTACGGTAAAGAGACCCTGCAGCAGATCGTGGCCATTGCCAAAGAGTTCAACCTGTTTATCATCAGCGATGAGGTCTACAACAACATCGTCTACAATGGTACGTCCACCGTGCCGATCAGCGACGTGATCGGCGATGTTCCGGCCATTTCCCTGAAGGGCATCTCCAAGGAGTTCCCCTGGCCCGGCTCTCGCTGCGGCTGGATCGAGGTCTACAACGGCCAGTCCGATGATCAGTTCCGCAAATACATTAACCTGATCCTGACCGCCAAGATGAACGAGGTCTGCTCCACCACCCTGCCACAGACCGTAATCCCGGCCATCATGCAGCATCCCGCCTACCAGCTGTATCTACAGGAGCGAATCGCGCTGTATGAGAAGTCCAGCAACATCACCTACAACTTCCTGAGTGCGGTACCCGGGCTGCTGGTCAACCGCACCAACGGCGCTTTCTACATGGCCGTGGCCTTCAAAGAGGGTGTATTGAACAATAGACAGTCTCTACCGATTGATAATCCTGAGGTACGTGAACTGGTGGAGTCATTGGTCAACCAGCCCGGTGTTTCCCCTGACAAACGCTTTGTCTACTATACCCTGGCCGCCACCGGCATCTGCAGCGTCCCGCTGTCATCCTTTGCCACCAACCTGCAAGGCTTCCGGGTCACCCTGCTGGAACGAAACCCGTCAGAGACCGAGCGTATTTACAGGACCCTGGCCGAGAAGATTCAGCAATACATCGTCTCCTGATGCCATGCTCACCCCCTGCAGCTCATCCGGCAACCAGCAACGAGAGAGGCCCGCACGTAGCGGGCCTCTCTATTTTTCAATCTGTGTACCATTTGCATGGTCATCAGGCCTTACTACTGGCCTGTACGTTATCTGTCTATGTCACCAAACGGGCCAGGCGGCGTATCTTCCATATTAAACCCTCCTGCTTGACAACTGCTTGAGAAAAAACTCTGCTGCTGCTCCTCCAGTTTTTTCAAGGTAGCGCTACCTTTGATTTGATCATACTCACTCAGCCTGAAAAAAACAGTCTGTTTTTTATTTTATCTACGGCGCATAATCTATTGCTACGGTTTAGCTGCGCTGGCGTAATGGTTCAAACAGGTATTCCAGACCATTGACCTTGATGGTATGCACCGTTGCCAGCATACTTCCCAACTTCCCTGCGGGAAAACCGCTCTGGGCAAACCAGACCAGATACGGCTCAGGCAGATCGATCAGCAGCCGCCCCCGGTATTTGCCGAACGGCATCCGCATCTCCACCAAAGCCTGCAACTCAGCACTATCAGCCGTCACACCGCTACACGGATGCAGGGTGTCCAAACCGCTCGTCATCTCCGCTTCACTTCCTTCTGCCAGAAATCCAACCGCTTGGTCGTTGTCTGGCCATCAATCTCCTGCCATGCGATCCGGGCAGACACGCCAGGCAGCAGTCGGTACCCGTGGCGATGACTGAACCGCTCGATAGAGACGAAATCCACAGGTTTTTCCGGGTGGTTATCAGGCCTGACAACGGTGGCAAAACAGTAATGGCGACAGCTTGTCCGCTCCTCCACCAGCTGTTCCAGCCTGGTCAACAGCAGAGAACCTGTTCCATGGTTACGGTACGGGGCATACAACAGCAGCTCGCCAATATAAAAATACTCCTGCGGTGCCAACCCTGCTGCATGGAACGGGGCAACCAAGGCCGGAGTTTCATCCGCAAGCGACATACCGGTGATGGCACCGGCAACCTGTTCAGTATCCAGAGCCAGCAGTACAAGGCCTTTTCCGGCGTAACTACCCAGGTAGCGCCGCTCACCGTCACGGTTGCCGTCGTACAGATAGGGATATTCGCGGAAGATACCGAGGCGCAGGTCGGCAAGCTGATCCAGATGAGCAATGATCTCGTGCCCGTTTAGCTCACGAATCAGCATCTGACCTGCCCGCCCGGTAGCGCGGCAGATAGTCGCCAAGCACCCGTTGTGTATCCAGCGAAAAAAAGCGCGCATATTCAATCAGGTAACTACGCAGATAGACCTCCGCAGAAAACGACTCAAATACCTCCTGTTCGATATCATCAAGAAAATGCGGTTGAATACGGGTAACGGCGAAGATTTCCTTCAGGTCAACCTGCATCCGTTCCCGGACGCCCTTGAGCGACGCCCCCGTAAAGCACTCGATCTGCGCAATCCAGTGCCGCAGGTCATCATCCAGGTCTTTTACAGGCAGCGTTGCGATGGCTTTATTTTTTTCTGGCAACGCATTCAATGCTTCAAAGGCTTCATCAAGCCGCCTGAGATAATCTGCCCTGAGCTCCTGGGAAAATTCATCACCAAGCGCCCTGATTTCTATGGAATCCCCCCCGTACAGGTTTTTGAGATAGCGATATCTGTTGCGGATATCTTCAAGGGTAGCTTCCTGCGTCAGTTCGAGCAGATTGTAATAGTTATGCCACTCTGCCATCAAACAGCTCCTCGGGTGTTGGAAAAGGGGTTTGCGTTACGATATGTTCCGTGATCTGCCTGATCTCCTTGACAACCGGCGAAAGCCGGTTAAACAGCATGAATGACTCTTTGTTGTTGATGTTCTTCTGCACCGCTTCATCGTAGCTCGTGTAGCCAGAGTAGACCACCCGCAGACCGAAAAAATTCATGCAGACCCGCTTCAGATTCTCACCCACCAGGATATCCTTGGGGGTCCGCACCTCATTCAAAATCAGGTGCACCACAAAGCCTGACATTTCACGCTCGAAAATGCTGCAAATCTGGTCAGAGCCCAGCTTTAAGTGATTGATCAGATCCTTCAGACTGCGGATATTATGGGCGGTCCGGTTTTTCCAGGTATCCTGCACCAGGGTATTCAGATCGTAGGCCTTGAAGATGGATTTCAGCTTCCGGTAGTATACACTCTTGATGAACTGATACATGTTCTCGATGGCCGTGATCTCCGGGACGGTCACCACAATCATCTTGTCGGCCTGCAAAAAGGTATCCAGGGTGTTGATGTGCGTGCCGGCGCCCAGATCGATCAGAATCATGTCGGCATCCAGGGCCTGGACATGCCGGAACAGCTTCTGTTTCTGGGCATGGTTGATGCTCTCGGAATCCAGTGAGCCGATTGAGCCGGTGATCAGCTGTAGATTGGCGATCCCGGTATGCACGGCGATTTCCTGTAGCGGAACCTTCTTCTCGAAGAAATCAGTCAGGGAACTCCTGGGTCTGATCAACCCAAAAAAATTGTGCAGGTTGGCTCCGCCCAGATCAGCATCCAGCAAGATGGTCCGCTTGCCTTGCAGGGCCAGGCAGGTCGCCATACTGCTGGTAAGGAAGCTCTTGCCGGTGCCCCCCTTGCCACCTCCGACAGCCCATATGCTTGTTTGTCTGGCAGACTGTTCCTCCGGCACGTGCCTACCCCTCTCTGACCGAGAAACGATCCAGCGGGCTGATCCGCTTGATCTCCACACTGCCGGTTTTACCGTTGGGGTAGATTTCGTCTGCCAAAAAGCCGAGCTCTTCCGGCTCATTCGGTTCGGGAAGGCTGATCCACCAGCACTTGGGCCTCGTGTTTGAGCCATCACTCCAGCGATAGCCCCGCTGTTTCAGCAGCTCTTTTTTGTCAAAGGGCGCGTTAATGGCGTAGATCCTGCTGGCCGACACCGCGCTGGCCTCCAGCAATGCCTTGAAGATCGGCTGTTTGCTGACCGGCAGCTGCTCCAGCAGCAGCCCCAGCACACCTTCGGCGTCATCCAGTGCCCGGTGGGCGTTAATGCACCAGCCGAACTTGAACAGCAGATACTCGAGCGAGCGTGCTGGCAGTCGTTCTGCCTGCCAATCGATCTGGCTGACAGTGCAGGCCCAGGGTACCTGCCGGAATAGTGCGAAGCGCTGTTCCACAAAGGGCCGGTCGAAGCCGGCGTTGTGGGCGATCACCAGGCTGGCCTGCTCAGCCAGCAGCGTGATGGCGGGATCGTCAAACTGCTGTCCCTTGAGCATCTGGTCGGTGATGCCGGTGATCTCGACAATTTCCCGTGGCAACGGCTCGCCAGGGTCCTCGAAACCGTTGTAGCGGCCAGTGATCCTGATGATCTCAGCTGTGTGCGGATCGTACTCAAAGGCCACGATCCCCAGCTCGATGATCCTGTCAGCCATATGGTCCAGTCCGGTGGTTTCGGTGTCCAGACAAAGCCCTATGCGAGTGTCAGGTCTGGCTTTGTGTGAAAAACGGTGATCCCGATCCAGGTTGATCTTGCGCAGCACCAGATACTCGCCGGTTGCATGCAACCCGGTGATGGCGATCTCCGCCTCCAGCTGATTAAATGGTTGGGGGTCTTTGCGCTTTTTCATGGTGACAACCTAACCGAAAAAAGCCGATCTGCCAAGACCGATCAGCGAACGCTTAACAGCGCCAGTCAAACCGGACCGGAACAGCGTCATGCCGGTGATCAGCTTTCCGTCCGCTGATGATACAAACAGAAAAGCCCTCGATCGCTCGAGGGCTTTTCTGTATCTCACCGGTTACTACCGGATAATTGATTGGCGTCCCCAGCCGGATTTGAACCGGCGTCGCCGCCGTGAAAGGGCGGTGTCCTGGGCCGGGCTAGACGATGGGGACGCATTTGGTGAGCCGCGCCGGGGTCGAACCGGCGACCACCTGATTAAAAGTCAGGTGCTCTACCAACTGAGCTAGCGGCTCACTTAAGGAATTTCGTTTTTACTATTTGAGCCGCTACTTGTCAACACTTTTTTACTGTTTTTCTGACGCCTCAAACGGGTTTTTCAACTGCATGGTCTGATCACGCCGAGGCCCCACCGAAACCATCACGATCGGGCAACCGGCCAGCTCCTCAAGCCGCTTGACGTAGGCCTGGGCATTTTGTGGCAGCTCCGCAAAGGAACGCACCCCGGTGATATCTGTCTGCCAGCCGGGCAGCTCCTCATAGACCGGCTCACACTTTTCAAAGGTTTCCAGCTTGGCCGGCAAGGTCTCCAGCATGGCGCCTTCAAAACGGTACCCGGTGCAGACCTTGATGGTTTCGAAACCGGACAACACATCCAGCTTGGTCAACGCAATACCGGTCAGTCCGTTAATCCGCACGCTATACCGGATCACCATGGCATCAAACCAACCGCAGCGGCGCGGACGGCCGGTGGTGGCGCCAAACTCGCCGCCGATCTGACGCAGCTTCTCGCCTGTTTCATCCAGCAGTTCAGTAGGGAACGGCCCACTACCGACCCGGGTAACATACGCCTTGGAGATGCCGACGACTTCGTTGATCTCCCGTGGCGATACGCCGGAACCGGTGGCTGCACCGCCGGCACAGGTGGATGATGAGGTCACAAAAGGATAGGTGCCGTGATCCACATCCAGCAGAGTGCCCTGGGCCCCCTCAAACAACAGCTTCTTGCCTGCCTTGAGTGATTTTGAAAGTACCAGCGCGGTATCAGCCATGTACTTTTGCAGAATCTCGGCATGGTCCTGATAGGCCCGGTAGATCGCGTTATACTCCAACGGCTCAACACCCAGACGCTCCAGCAGGATGTTCTTCTCTTCCAGATTCTCGCGCAGCTTGCGGCTAAAGATCACCGGATCCAACAGGTCCATCAGACGGATGCCGCGACGGCCGATCTTGTCCTCATAGCAGGGGCCGATGCCCCGGCCGGTGGTGCCGATCTTCTTGTCGCCGCTCTGGGCCTCACGGGCGATATCCAGGGCTTTGTGGTACGGCATGATGATATGCAGTGACTCGGACAGCAGCAGCGCGCTGTCATCCAGCAGACGTCCGGCGGCCTGGAGCCGCTTGACCTCCATGATGAACACCTCGGGGTCCAGCACCACACCGTTGCCGATCACGCAACGTTTACCTTCGTGCAAGACACCGGAAGGGATCAGGTGCAACACCACCTTTTCATCGCCCACCACCAGGGTATGCCCGGCGTTGTTACCGCCCTGATAACGAACAATCTCGTCGGCGTACTCGGTATAGATATCAACAACCTTACCCTTGCCTTCGTCGCCCCACTGGGCGCCGACCACCACTACGTTTGCCATGCGTTTCACTCCTGAAACAGGTCATGCTGCCGCAAAAAACCATCTTGCAGTAACTGTTCTCTGGTTATGGTAAGTTGGCTGCTGTCGCTGCTGCGTACCAACAGGTAGTTCTGCCCGTTCTCGCCGATCACCAGCATACAGCGGATATTGTTCTGGCTGGCGTACTGCAGTGAGCTGTCGAAATCACGACGGATGATATCGCGGGCGACACTCACCCCCTGCCTTCTCAGCTGCCTGGCGACGTCCAACGCCTCGGTGCGGTCTTCATGCGGATTGAACAGCAGCAGATCCCGCCGGAACCCGGCACTGCCAGCCGCGCTGTCTTCCAGGGCCTGCAGTAGCGGCAGCACATTGCAGGTAAAACCGGTGGCCGGTGCAGGCAGCCCATAACGGGCGGTCAGGTCATCATAGCGGCCGCCGCTGAACAGGGCCTCGCCAACGCCGGGGGCAAACCCTTCAAAGGTCAGGCCGGTGTGATAATCCAACCCCCGTGTTTCGCCAAGGTCAATCGTCAGCTGATCTCGCACGCCGTGCAGGGCGAGGATCGCCACCACCTCACGCAGGTTTTCAAGAGCCTTGCGGGAGCAGTCGTTGGAAACCACCCGGGCCGCCTCTTCCAACACCTCGCAACCGCCAAACAAACGGGGCAACGCCAGAATCTCCCGCTGATTCTCCTTGAGAATCGGGTGGGTCTCCACCAGTTTTGACACGGCCGAGGCGTCCTTCCGGGCCACGGCCTCTTTCAGTTGCTGCAGCGGCTCACCGTTCAGACCACAGGACTCGAACACCCCGCGGCAGAAGGCCACCTGGCCCAGGTCCACCGTAAAATCGGCTATTCCCAGCCCCTGCATGACTTCCACCGCCATGGCCACCATCTCGGCATCGGCCTCGGGGGAATCCAGACCGATCAGCTCCACCCCGGCCTGGAAGATTTCACGACTACGGCCACTTTGCAACTCGGCGTGACGCAACACCCGGCCGCTGTAGCAGATCCGGTGCGGTAACGGCAGCCCCCGCAAGCGGGTGGCCACAATCCGGGCGATCTGGGGGGTGATATCCGGCGGAATAGCCAGCATCCGTCCGGACTGCCAGTCATCAAACCGGAAGGTACGGCTGCGCAGCCCTTCGCCCATACCGCTGGCCAGCACCTCTTCAAACTCGAGGGCCGGCGGAATGATCCGCTGGAACCCCCACAAGCTGGCAACCTGCAGCAGTTGCGCCTCTATGGCGGCAATGGTGGCGGACCGAGCCGGCAGATAATCGGCCACCCCGCGGGGCAGGCCGGTATTTTCCGGGAGTGTAAGCAATCCTGAATCCTTTACTGAGGGGCGCTAGCCAGCAGTTTGTATGACACACAAAAGCCGGAGGAGTATGCCATATCCCCCGGCCAGTGTCAAAACAAAGCCTGTTTAGCCGCAGCCGTTCTTATGCGACCTTCTTCAAGGAGCGCTTCTTCGGCACACGATGCATCTCGGTGTTGTTACGGTGGTCTGCCAGATCGGCCCGCACCTCGGCGATCTCTCGGCTCAGCCGGTTTTCCACTTGATCCATACGATCAGAAAGACTTGCCTCCACATGATCGACCCGCTTGGCCAGCCCCATCACCTTGGCATCAACCAGGGCAATGTCTTCTTTCAGGTCGAGTCGCAGATCCTCGATCTGTTTAAAGCTCATACCGTAACATTCGTGTATCACCTTTATTTCAGACCGCATCGATTCAAGCACGGTCATGAGCTGGTTCGTTGTTACCTGATCGCCCACATCACACCTCCTGAGTCCAGTCCACACTATGCCATAACGTCGCAGCTGCCTCAATAAAAAGGCGGCAAGGTTTCCCCTGCCGCCTTGAGATCAATTAAAACGAGGATTACTCCACCTTCTTGATCTGCAGGGCGGTGGCGCCCTTGGTACGGGTCAGCACATCCTCACGCTGGGTCTTTTGCAGCAGCAACAGTTGGCTTTTAGTCTCGTCGAACCAGAAATCAGGCATGTAGTTCTGGGTATCCTTGGTGCGCCAGACCTCTTCCAGGGCTGCGCCGTTCCAGTACAGGCTGTAGACGGCACCTTTTTTATACATACGGGCGTTGCCCAGCACATAGAAGCCTTCGTTCTTGCCCACCAGCACCTCCTGCTTGGCGGTGACCTGAATGCGCTGATTCATAAAGTACCAGCGGTACTTGTCGCCGTACACACGGACCCGATCCAGATCCTCAACCTGGTAGAACAGCTCTGAACCGCCAAAGGCATCGTTGCTGCGCCAGACCTCCTTCTGATCCTTATCGTACACGACCAGGTAGTTGTTTTCATGGTAGACCACGGTCAACAGTTCACCGTTCTGCTGCTTGAACTGGTTAAAGCTATAGAGGTTACCGTAGCGCGGCATGACGATCTTGGCTTTCTTGACGATCTTCTTGCCCTGCAACACCGCTTCGTAGACATCGCCATAGTATTGTTCGTCGCCACGGCCCTGCTCCTGGGCGTACAGCTTGAGCGGCCCTCCGGCCAGTCCGATGGCCCGCAAGAAGTAGGGGATATTCTCGGCCAGCTTGACCAGCTTGTTATGCTTCAGCTCCCAGATCTGGGATTCCACCTCGCCGCTGGTCATGATCGTCACATACAGTTCTGCCGTGCCGTTGCCATCAGCATCAACATAGTCCAGGCCAACCACCTTCTGGGTGGCTTTCAGACTAAAACCGCTGATCGGACGGGTTTCCCCTTCACGCAGCACCGCCACCGACTGATTCTGGGCCATGAACAGCAGCCGCTTGTTGCTGGCATCAGACGGGCCGACCGCCAACAGGTTATACATGCCGTCCAGCCGCTTGATCTCGCCTTGGTTGGGGGAGCCGCGGTAAAAGGCCTGAGGCCGTATGATATCACCCTGGGGCACCCGCTGCAGGTCACCGGGTTGATCCGGCTGGGCGGTACGCACAATATCATTTGACTGTGGACGGGACGGCAGGGCAACTTGCGCTACCGGCGGCGCAGCGGCGGTCACCGCCAACCGGGGCACACTGCCAGCCTCAACCTTTTTCAGCAGCTCAGCGGAAAGTTTTTCAGCCAAAGAGCCGACCGCGCCAAACAGGACCTCCTGGCCACCCTCACCCTGCACAAAGCTGCGGGCCACGGTCTGGCCGGCAGCGGTCTTGACAAAGGCATCCAGATTATACTGCTTGCCGATGGCAACATAGGTGCCGCCCACCACAACCTCGGCCTCGCCGGCCGTACTGACGGTCAGCAGCTTGTCACTGTTCAGACGGGAAGTCAGCAGCGATTGCAGCACCGCCTTGGTCTCTTCCTTGGCCTGCACCCCCACTGCATTGAACTCACCCACATAAATCCGTAGCGGATCTGCGCCAAAAACCGGCGTCGCTATCATCACCATCAGTAGCAGGAATATCAATCGCTTCATAACTTCCTCCAGGCAATTCCGCACAGCATGACATGATAAAATAAAAGCCGAGGAAGTATGCCACATCCCCCGGCCGCTGTCAAAATAAAGGGACCACAAAAAAGGCGGCACGGTTACCCGTGCCGCCCGGATGAGAACAAGCACTCAGATCAAACTAGAAGCTGTAATGTGCGCCCAGACGCATGGTGAAGGGGTTGGCTGGGTCGTTAGCGCCCACAGCCGTATCCTTATATGCGCCACCCAGCATGACATAGGCAGCCTGAGCCTTGAGGGTCAGGTTGGTGTACAGCTTGTAACCCACCTCGACGTTCAGTTCGGTACCCAGGAAGTCGCTGCCATTTTGGGTAGTATTTCCAGTAGCGCCATAGAGATTGTCAGACGACGGCAACCAGGCGAAGCCGACATTGCCGTTGGCGTAGAGCTTCTCGGTGATGGAGGCATCATAACCCATATGCAGCAGGGCGATGTTGGTGATCGGCTTGCGCAGGTAGTTGTCGGTGGAGGTGCCGCCCATGGAGGGATTACGCACCAGCAGCATCATGCCGGACTCATTGTAGGTGTTGATCATGGATGATTTTGCATTGGAGCTCAGGGTCTGCCAGCCATGGTTGCTGCCGACCTTGTCGTTGTTGTCACCGGAGGTGAACAGGAAGCCGGTGCGGGCGGTGCCGCTGCCCAGCTTCATGGTGGCCAGCACGTCAGCGGCCCAGCCATGGTAGGTGGTCTTGGTTTTCAGACCGCCAAGCAGATGTGAATAACCGTTTTGCATGGCGGCGAAACCGGACAGGTTCACGATGCCCAGCTTGGTCTGGCCGGAAAGCCCCAGGGTGCTGATTCTTCTCTCCGTGTCAGTAGCAGCGGCACCGGAATCATCCCGGTTCAGGTAGTAGGACAGGCCCACCTTGGTGTCCTTGTTGAAGGCGTAGGTGTTGTCGATAGCGTACAGGTCGCCGGCGATGTCGCCCTTGTAGCTGTTGCCACCCAAGGTCAGGGTGTCCTCATCGTTGAAGCGGCTGTAACCCAGGCCCAGGGTATAGGCGCCCAGCTTGGTGGTGACATACGCCATCGGCAGGTCGGCATCCACATACAGACCTTTCAGGGTATCCTTGTAAGCCTGCTGACCAGCCTTGACGTTGACCGACTTGCCCAGGTTGAAATCCAGATAGGCATGCTTGACCACCAGGTTGTTACCGTCGGTATCGATGTCGCCGCCGGAAGTCTCGTTCCCCCAGAGGGTGTTCATCTCAAAGTGGGTCACCAGTTTCAGGTCGTCACTGGCCTTGGCAACGTACTGCAGGCGGGTCCGCTGCTCGGTGTAGTTGTTGGTCTTGGTCTCCTCTTTGGTCAGCAAAGCACTGCCGTTGGCGTTACCATCGATGTTTGACAGGAAGGTCTTGACAGCGAACGTGCCGTGGAACTCGTTCTCAAAGGCCATGGCGGGCAGGGCAGTCACGGCGGTCAGGGCACCGGCTGCGGCGATGGTCAGCATCTGCTTTTGAAACTTGGTCATGCGTTGTTCCTCCATTCTGTGGTGTATGTACTGCTAATCAATTGAAAGTATTCTCATGCGTGCTACGTGGACTTGAGGCTTGATCACCACCTTTCGCTGAGATTTTACCCAACAACTTCAAGCAATTACAGCACAATCAACATATTCAACCAATTCTATGTTCTATAAATTATTGTGGATAATACTATAAATCAAACAGCTGTCAAGCACTAAAAACGCTGTTCTACCGCCCTAAACGGCCGTTTAAGAATGATCGGCCTGGCACAGTTCCGTCAAAACGCCACCGGAGCTTTTGGGATGTACAAAAGCGATCCGAGTGCCGTGGGCGCCGTTGCGAGGCTGCTCGTCGATCATCCGCGCACCGCTGGCGATCATCTGCGCAATAGCCGCTTCGATATCTTTCACCTCGTAGGCAACATGGTGGATGCCGGGACCGTTCTTTTCCAGAAATTTTGCGATCGGGCTGTCCGGGCTGGTGGGCTCCAACAGCTCGATCTTGGATTCACCCACCTGCAGCATGGCGACCTTTACCTTTTGTTCGGCAATCTCTTCGACCCCCTTGAACGGCATGCTGAGGGAGTCGCGATAAAATGCAATACTGGCGTCCAAAGATTGCACGGCTATGCCGATATGGTTAATGTTGTGTAACATTTGAAATCCTTTCGTCTTGAAACACAGAGCAACTGAGCAACAGAGGAAAAGCTGAAAAATAAAACCGGACTTAAAGCTTCAAGCAATAAAATATTTAAAGTTTTAAATGCGTTATAGCTTTGCTCAGTTACTTCTATGCTCTGCGTTTCAAAAAGAAGTTTGTCAACATGCAATTCTTTGAATGCCATCTTTTAAGAGCTTGGTGAAAAAATTTATCAAAAGGCCGGTACGCTTTCCAGACAACTTCAGGTACGTAAAAAGCTGTGCCTCATGAATCGGGAGCAGCCTTTCAACACATTTCAGTTCAACAACCACTGCATCGTTAACCAGTATATCCAGCCTGAACCCCTCATTCAGCTCGAGGCCTTTATAGCTAACCGGCAGACACATCTGCCGCTCTACCGTACATCCCGCTTTTGTCAGTTCAAACGCTAGGCACGCTTCATACACTGACTCCAACAATCCTGGGCCTAACGCCTGATGCACCTCGATAGCACAACCGATGATGACACTGGTTAGATTGGCATCGCGATAGACTTTCTCGGTTGCTCGGTTGCTCTGTGTTTCCATATCGATGTTACCGCCTGAAAACATCCAGCAAACGGCGTGAGGCGGCGGCCGGGGTGGTGATACCCTGCGAGACCGCTTCCTGTACCTGCGGGAATATCCCCTTGACGTCCTTGTGATTGAGAAACAGCGTCTTCAGATCATCCATCAAAAGCGCCCACATCCAATCCACCGCCTGCCGGCGGCGGGTCTCGGCAAACTCGCCGGACTGCTGCATGGCGCTGCGGAACTGCCTGAGCATCTGCCAGACCTCGTCAACACCCTGGTTCTGCAGGGCGCTGACCATCATGACCGGCACGCCCCAGTTGCGGCTTTTCGGCCGCAGGATATGCAGGGCGTTCTGATACTGCTGGCTGGCCAGCTCTGTCTTCCGGCGATCAAGGTCGGCCTTGTTGATGATGATGGCATCGGCCAACTCCATCACCCCCTTCTTGATCCCCTGCAGTTCATCGCCGGCGGCGGCCAACTGCAGCAGCATGAAGAAGTCAACCATGGAGGCCACGGTGGTTTCAGATTGCCCGACCCCGACGGTCTCCACGATCACCACGTCATAGCCGGCCGCCTCGCAGAGCAGCATGGTTTCGCGGGTGCGACGGGCCACCCCGCCCAATGTCTCGCCGGCCGGCGAGGGGCGGATAAAGGCATTGGGGTTGCGGGACAGCTCCTCCATGCGGGTCTTGTCACCCAGGATACTGCCACCGGTGATCTGGGAAGAGGGGTCCACCGCCAGCACCGCCACCTTGTGCCCTTGCGTGGTCAGGTAACTGCCAAAGGCCTCGATAAAGGTACTTTTGCCAACACCGGGCACGCCGGTAATACCGATCCGCAGGCTGTTACCGGTAAACGGCAACAGCCGTTCCAGCAACTGCGCCGCTTTCTCGGCATGCTCCGGCTTGCGGCTTTCGATCAGGGTAATACCCTTGCCGATGGCGCGAATGTTGCCATCCCTGATCGTATCAGCCAGCGTTTGAAGGTCCATCGCCGGCTACTTTGCCTTCTTGACCGCTGCCAGGGTCTCACGGGCCGATTTGGTGATGGGCGTGCCGGGCCCAAAGATACAGGCTGCGCCTGCGGCGTGCAGCTCATCATAATCCTGGCGGGGAATCACCCCGCCGCAGACCACAATGATATCATCAGCCCCCAACTTCTTCAGCTCAGCCACCAGTTGCGGCACCAGGGTCTTGTGACCGGCGGCCAGGCTGGAGACACCGATCACATGTACGTCGTTTTCCACTGCCATTTTGGCGGTCTCGTCCGGGGTCTGGAACAGCGGACCCATATCCACGTCAAAGCCGACGTCGGCGAAAGCGGTGGCGATCACCTTGGCGCCGCGATCATGGCCATCCTGGCCCATCTTGGCGATCAGGATGCGGGGGCGGCGCCCTTCGGCTTCCGCAAAAGCATCCACCTCATTTTTCAGGGCAGCAAATTCTTCACTCTCTTCGAACACTTTCCCGTATACCCCCGAAACCAGTTTGATCTCAGCCTTGTGACGGCCAAACACCTTTTCCATGGCGTCGGACATCTCGCCCACCGAGGCCCGCTTGCGGGCAGCCTGGACACAGGCGGCCAGCAGGTTGCCGGAGCCGCTCTCCGCCACCTGGGTCAACGCATCAAGGGACCCGCGGCATTCGGCCTCATTGCGTTGTTCCCGCAGTTTTTTCAAGCGAGCGACCTGAGCCTCACGCACGGCGGTGTTGTCGATATCCAGTGTATCGATCGGGTTCTCTTTGTCCAGCTTGTACTTGTTGACGCCGACGATCACCTCTTTGCCGATATCGATGCGGGCCTGCTTGCGGGCCGCCGACTCCTCGATCTTCAGCTTGGGCATGCCGGATTCGATCGCCTTGGTCATGCCGCCCAGACTGTCGATCTCGGCGATCAATTTACGCCCTTCAGCGATCAGCGATGCGGTCAGACTTTCGACATAGTACGAACCGGCCAGCGGGTCCACCACCCGGGTGATGCCCGATTCCTCTTGAATCACCAGCTGGGTGTTGCGGGCGATGCGGGCCGAATGTTCGGTGGGCAGGGCGATCGCTTCATCCAGAGCGTTGGTGTGCAGCGACTGGGTGCCGCCCAGCACCGCAGCCATGGCCTCGATGGTGGTGCGGATCACGTTGTTGTACGGGTCCTGCTCGGTCAGGCTCCAGCCGGAGGTCTGGCAGTGGGTGCGCAGGGCCAGCGAAAGCGGATTTTTGGGGTTGAACTGTGACATCAGTTCGGCCCACAGGAAGCGGGCCGCGCGCAGCTTGGCGATCTCCATGAAGAAGTTCATGCCGATGGCAAAGAAGAAGGACAGACGCGGGGCGAACTGGTCCACCTCCAGACCCTTGGCAAGGGCGGCCTTGACGTACTCGATGCCATCGGCCAGGGTGAAGGCCAGCTCCTGCACGTTGTTGGCACCGGCCTCCTGGATGTGGTAGCCGCTGATCGAGATCGAGTTGAACTTGGGCATATGCTGGCTGGTGTACTCGATGATGTCGGCGATGATCCGCATCGAGGGGGCCGGCGGGTAGATGTAGGTGTTGCGGACCATGAACTCCTTGAGAATATCGTTCTGGATGGTGCCGGCCAGCTTGTCCTGGGAAACACCCTGCTCCTCGGCAGCCACGATATACAGCGCCAGAATCGGCAGCACTGCGCCATTCATGGTCATGGAGACCGAGACATCCCCCAGCGGTATATCCCTGAACAGAATTTCCATGTCCAGGATCGAATCGATGGCGACACCGGCCTTGCCGACATCGCCCACCACCCGGGGATGGTCGGAATCATAGCCGCGGTGGGTGGCCAGGTCAAAGGCCACCGAGAGGCCCTGCTGCCCGGCGGCCAGGTTTCGGCGGTAAAAGGCGTTGGATTCTTCTGCGGTGGAGAACCCGGCATACTGGCGTACGGTCCAGGGTCGGCCGGCATACATGGTGGCCTTGGGACCACGCAAAAAAGGGGCAAAACCCGGCAGGGTAGCTACCGTCTCCAGCTTTTCCAGATCAGCAACGGTGTAAAGCGGCTTGACCGGAATCCCCTCGGCGGTTTCCCAGGTCAGCGGCTCCGTGGTCTCCTGCTTGATCTCCTTGGCGGCCAGCTTTTCCCAATCCTGCACGGTTTTTTTGTCAAAGGTTGCCATAATCGTTTCCCTCACGAAGCTAGTATGTATCCAGTGACAAAGGCTCCAGACGTAGTGATCTGGAGCCTTTGTCAACGTTTTGCAAAAAAGCGCTTACAGCACCGCCTTCAGATACTCCGCAGTGCACTCCCGCTTGGCCTTTTCCACGGCCTTGGGATCCACCTCAACGAACCTCTCGTCCGGGGTGATCTTGAATAGCGGTTGGCCCTTCTGGACAATGGTGCCATCGCCGCCCACCATGATAATCTTGTCAATGGTACCGGAGAAGGGGGCACGGATGGTGTTGAACATCTTCATGACCTCAATGATGTACAACGGCTGGTCCTTCTCAAAATGCATCCCCTCGGTGACGAAGGGCGGCATGCCGGGCGCTTCCTGGCCATAGTACATACCACCGCAGACCGCCACGATTTCATCAGCCTTGGTGGATGGAGGCGGCACCAGCACCTTTTTCATACGGGCCTGCAGTTCGGGATCGGTCAGGTAGTCGGGGATGGTCACCTCCATATCCTCTTCCACCTTCATATCCCAGAACCTGGTCTGGCCGCCGATCAAAAACAGCATCCCCAGCAACTCCAAACCGCACTCATACCCGTAATGGGCGGAACGGATCTGCTGCCAGGTCCCGGCATCATAGCCACCTTGGGGCTTCTCTTTGTTCAGCACGTCGTTCAGCTTGAAATATTCTTCCCGCTCAAAACCGAACTGTTCCCGCAGGGTCCGGTAAAAGTGCAATGATTGCTGCAGCAGTTCATTGTCGTGATCCCAGATGATCTCGGCTGCCGGCTTATGGGGCCGGTAATCCATGTGCAGATAGTCGTAGGTTTCTTTCAGCACACCCAGCGGATTACGCAACCAGACCACTTTGCCCTTCTCGATCTTGAAGTTTTTGGTGTTGATCGACAACCAGCCGGCAAGCAGATGGGGGTCATCCAGCAGACGTTCCATCGGACGGGTAATCAAGGTGCCTTTGCGGTCCAGCAGACCTGACATGTTTTTGAGCTCTTTGGCCAGCAGCTCAGGCTGGTCACCAAACTGCTCGGTTACCAGCTTGGCGTAATGCTTCTTCATCTGGAAGAAGGCGTAGACCACATCCAGCTTGTTGGCCTCCTCCTTCAGGGTACCCACCAGGGTCAGGTACGGCACCACGAACCGGGTGGTGGGCTTGGCCATCACGTTGCGCCCCAGAAACCAGTTGACCAGACCATAGTGGAACTCAAGGTTGGTGGCCAGCGCAGTGCCCCGCAGGGTGGTGCTGCGCAGCACCTCTGACAGGCGTTCGTAGCTGGCCAGGCGGTCATCACCCTTGGTCAGCAGCAGGGCGATGTTGGAATCGTAGGCACCAGCCACCTTGTACTTCATGAACTGGTTGGTATCGGGGTTCAACATGCTGATCCCCTGATCATCCCGGACCTCACCCTTGATCGGCTTGGACCAGTAACGGATCATGCCGCCGGCGTGGGGTGAAAGTGACGCGTCGGTTGCGTTCAAACGTGCTTCCACCGAAGCGTTGAAACGGACCACCCGCTCCGGTTTGGGCAGACGCTCCTTATGACGCGCCAGCAGCGCCATGGCTTCAACCAGCGATTCAACCATGAAAAAGTCGTTTTTGTCCTTGGGATTGGTGAACTTGAGAGAGTAGCACAGCTCGGTCACCCGGTGCTCCACCTGAATCCGGGTGTTGACCTCCATAAAGTAGTGCCGGTCGCGGTCCACAATGCACTCGAAGGTGGAGGCGGAATCAAGACCCACAGCCTGGCCGAAACGGGCCGATTCCTCTTCCATCCGCTGCAGTACCTTCAGGTCCGACTCCAACGCCTTGACCTCAGCCTTTTTGCCGGCGGCCTTGGCCTTGGTAATGGCAGCCAACAACCCTTCCTGGGTGACCGACACCTCCAGCAGCTTCTGTTCATGCATCTGCAGGGAACAATCGCGGCCCCCCAGGGATACGCACCACTGACCGTTACCCAGCAGTTGGATCTCGTTATGGCGGGTCTGCTCGATGTTTAACTCGATCAGCACGTTTTTGTTGTCGCCCACGCCGTTGGCCTTGACCTCATTCAAGACCTCCCGCACCATGGCCGGCGCCTCGGCTGCCGCCCTGGCAATCTGCTTCTCGTCAGCATGCTTGAGTGCCAGCAGGGAAGCTCCCAGAATCCGCTGGCCCTTGCCGCCACCGCCACCGATCGCCTTCAACCGGAAACGGCTCTGAGGGTGCTTGCGGAACAGTTCAGCCACCTCGGCCTGCACCTGGGCGCACAGCTCTTCGATGGAGTAGAGGTCAATCCCCTTGGCATAGGAGGCCATCAGGATATGATCGGCCAGGGTCTCCAGGGCCAGTTTGGCGTCTTTCAGCAGTTTTTCGTCACAGGCCAGCCCTTCGGCCTTGGCCAGGGCCAGCAACTTTTCCCGGGTGGGATGCTTCTTCAGCAGGGTGCGGGCGGTGACGTTGTCAATGCCGGGGGTGACGCTGACCCCCACCTGCAGGGCGGTGCGCTTGGCCTCGTCCTTCTTGCCGGCTCGGGCCTGAGTGGCGGCGCAGGGTCCGATAAAGCTTAAACCGGCCTTTTCAATGGCCGCCACGAACTCCTCATCCTCGGCCATGAAGCCATATCCGGCAAAAATCGAATCATAGCCGTTGTCTTTGGCAATCTGAATGATCTGGTTGATCCGCTCGACCCGTTCTTCCTTGCTGGCACCGCTGTAGTCAGGCACCCGGTGCACCCGGCGGGAATCGGTCAGCTGGCGCAGTTCCGGGGCCAGGGCGTTGGGATAGACAATGGAATCCTTTTCGGACAGCAGGATGCCGTAGTGGCTGATCCCCATCTCCTGATAGACATCCATGGCCTCTTTGCGGATCGGACCACGGCAGACAATCAGTGGCTTTAAGTTCTCGCAGGAAAAGGAACGAACCCACTCGGAGGTGGATTTACCCAGACGGCGATCCCGATGGATCAAGGGGTTATGCTGGTAGTAATCTGAGGCGTGTGGCATGGGCTTGTATCTCCAATTCATCAAAGTATATGAAATTAGTGGAATTCACGCTGAATTGCCTGCATTGGACCCGGTTTGTAGTGCCGCAGCAGGAAGTTCATGTTCTCGCCCAACACCTTACGCAGGTCGGTGGGCATGACCAGTGACGAAATGGAACCAAGAGCCAGTCCTTCCTTGGGGTTCATCAGCTCTTTCTCATACCGCTGGTTCAGGGCGGTTTCCTCAATCTTCAACCACTCAGCCGCATCCTTTTCAGCGTCCTGCTTGGCCTCGCCAGCAGCCATGCCGGCTGCCACCCGTTCCTGGGTGCCCAGCTTAATCCGCTCGGCAGCTGCAGCCCGCACCTTGCGCAGTTCATCCTTATAAACGAACTCTTTGCCGGCCGGCCCCATCACCGCCAGACGGGTGGTTGGCAGCGCCAACACCAGATCGGCGCCGGTGGGGTAGTTGTTGTAGGAGGCATAGGCCCCGCCGTAGGCGTTACGGATGATCAGCAGGATGCGCGGAGTACGGATATCGACAATCGAATCAAGCATGGCGCGACCGGCCTGTACGATACCGCGAGCCTCCTGTTCGCGACCCGGCAGGAAGCCGGTGGTGTCTTCCATAAAGATCATCGGGATATTGTAGATGTTGCAGAAGCGATTGAAACGGGCGATCTTGTAGGCGGAATCCACCGAGATCTGGCCCGAGGCCACTGCGCTGTTGTTGGCCACAAAGCCGACCACGTTGCCACCCAAACGGCCGAAGGCGGTCACCGCTTCACGGGCCCGGTCCGGCTGGATCTCAAAGTAGTCGCCATGGTCACAGATTTGCTGAATCATGATCGAGACATCAAAGGGGGTGTTAAAGCCGGTGGGCGAATTGAAGGCCTTTTTCAGCAGGGTGTTGATCTCCCAGGTCTTGCGATCCAGCGGGTCGCTGGTCTTCTGGAAGGGAGCCATCACACTGTTGTTATCCGGCACGTAACCCAAAAGCTGAATGGCTGCCCGCAGAGCACCCACCTCATCCTCCACGGTCAGATCGGCCACACCGGAGGCGCCATGCACCTTGGGACCACCCAGCTCCTCAGGTGTCACGTCCTCTCCCAGCACCGACTTGACCACACCGGGACCGGTCAGACCGAAGAAGGTGTCGTTGGGCTGAATCAAAAAGCTGCCCTGGCGAGGCAGGTAGGAACCGCCGCCGGCGTTGAAGCCGAACATGCACATGATGGAAGGGACCACGCCACTGATCTTGCGCAAGGCTGTGAAGGCCTCGGCATAGCCGTCCAAACCGCCCACCCCGGCCGGCACGAAGGCCCCGGCGGAGTCATTCATGCCGATCACCGGAATACCTTTTTCACCGGCCAGCTGGAACAGCAGGGCCAGCTTGCGACCATTGGTGGCGTCGATGGAACCGGCCCGCACGGTGAAGTCATGACCGTACAACGCGACATCCCGGCCCCCGACATTCAGAATGCCGGTGACCAGCGAGGCGCCGTCCAGATTCTTGCCCCAGTTCTGGAACAGGACATTGGGCTCTTTTTCGGTCAGCACCTGAATCCGCTCCCAGACGGTCATCCGCTTTTTGAAGTGCTGCTTTTCGATCTGGGCAATGCTGACCGACTTGATCGGACGCTCGATCAGATCATGGCCTTCCTTCATCGCCTCTTCATAGCCGCCCTTCTTGCCGGGGATTTCGCCGGGAATGGTGAATTCGACAACCTTTTCCGGTGCAAAGGGGTTTTTCAGTGATGGTTGTATCGCTTTTTTAGACATCTGACGCCATCCTTCCGGTCTGGTATGTGGTTCTTAACTGCTGCATTAATGCAAGGTAAGCAGAGGAAACTACGTCGTTAACGGGTCACGACCGCCAGCACCGACACCTCATCCCCGTCACGGGAGAGCAATCGGTGGCGCAAGGCTGAATCAAAATACACACAGTCACCCTCACCCAGTTCGATACGCTTGTCATCCAGCAACAGCTCGGCGTTGCCCTTCATGACAAACAGAAACTCCTCGCCGTCGTGGCTGTAGGTGTTCTCCTCGGGCGGCTTTTCCGATACGGTCAGCAGGAACGGCTCCATCTTCTTGTTCTGCTTGCGGTATGCCAGAGATTCGTAGGAATAGCCCTGGTTGGTGCCGGCCCGCGAGATCACCCGCGGCATCATCTTGCGCTCGTCGGCTCTGACGATCTCGTAACGGCACTCCTCTTCCTCTTCAGCAAAAAAGTGGCCGATTTTGACGTCAAAAAACCTGGCGATCTTCGACAAGGTGGCAATGGGAGGGGAAACGTTGTTGTTTTCGATCTGGGATATCAGGGCAGGCGAGAAGCCGGTCTCCCGGGCAACTGCCTGAAGGGTCAACTTTTTGGAAAGGCGGAGTTTTTTTATTTTGACGCCGATATTGTACTCGCTACTCATCTCGCAGTCCGCCGAAAATAGAATCCTGTTTTGGTCCGGCGTTTGTATACGAACCGGACTTCTATTGTCAATAAAATTGTTTTAACCGCAACAAATGGGTTTTACTAATACTAGCTCAACTTTATTAAAAGTAAAGTGATGGTTCGATTATTCCCCCAGCAGTTGCCTGGCCAGCAGCTCCACGGTGTGCACCACCTCTACAGTAGAACCATGTTGTTTGAGACCGTCATCCAGCTGCATCATGCAGCCGGGACAGCCGGTGGCCACGGCATCGGCCCCGCTGGCAATGATCGCCTCACTCTTGACATCGTTAATGGTCATGGATGAACCGTAGTGGTAAACATTGAAGGTGCCGCCCAGGCCACAGCAGCGATCGGCTCCCTCCATCTCCACCAGCTCCAGGCCGGGGGTGGCCTGAATCAGCTCACGGGGTTGGGAGGTCAGCTTACGGGTCCGCAGATGACAGGGATCATGGTAGGTGACTGTTCCGGTTGCGCCGGCACCGGTTTCTGCAGGCTTGAGACCCAGTTGGTGCAGCAACTGAGCGGCATCCACCGTCTTTTTAGCCAAGGCTTCCAGGCGCTCTTTCAATTCAGGATTCCGCTTGCCGATCACCAGCGGATAGAGCTTGTGCAGGGCACCGCCGCAGGTGGCGCAGGCACTCATCACGTAGTCGGCCTGATAGCGTTCCAGGGCAGTCAGGTTCTGCTCAGCCAGCTGACGCACCGTTGCCAGGTCGCCGCCGGACATGCCGGGCAGGCCACAGCACTGCTGGTCTTTGGGGATGATAACCGTACAGCCCAGATGCTGGAACAGCTTGACCGTGGCCACCCCCACCCGGGGGTAGACGAAATTGGTCATGCAACCCACGAAAAAGACGATGCGCGGCTTGCCGGGCTGGCCTTCGATCACCTCGGGGTAGCGGTCCAGCAGCGGGGTCTTGGCAATGGCAGGGATGTAGCGCTTAGTGCCCACGAACGGCAAAGGAAACCGCAAGCGCAGGCCTGAGGTTTCGGGCACCTTGCGGAAGAAGAGCGGCCCCAGCAGGGCGGCGGCTTTGGCACCCAACTTCATGCGGGTGCGGCTCTGAATCACCTGACCCACCGCCTTGTGAAAGGTGGTCAACCCGCGCCGTTGGGCCAAGGCCTCCCGGGCAGCGATCACAATCTCATCGGTGGCTACGTTATTGGGACACTTCTCCACACAGCTGCCGCACAGCAGACATTTGGACATGGCGAGGTAGGTCTGGTCGTCCAGGTCAATATCATCCTTCAACAGGTGCTGGGCCAGGGCGATCTTGCCCCGGGCCACGGCTGGTTCACGCTGAAAGGCGGTAAAGGCTGGACAGTTGGCCCGGCAGGCGCCGCACTTGACGCATTTTTTCAGTTCTTCTTCAACCCGCTGCAGGGGATCAGTGGTTTGGTCAGACATATGAAACGGCCTTTCGTTGTGAAACACAGAGCAACGGAGCAACAGGGATTCCACTCGGCTGTCGCTAAGTTACACAAACCCAAGTTCCATTATCGAGTTTCTTGAAAATTATTGTTTAATAATTTTATCAAAAACCGAGCACTTATCCCACATAAAATATCCTGCCCACAGCTCTGCCTTTCTCAGTTGCTCAGTGTTTCAAAAAACTGAGCCAGCCTTCCAAAGCTTCCAACGCCCGCTCCGCCAGCAACAGCTTACGGTCCTTTTTCTTGACCCGGCTTTCCAGCGCCGGGAACAGGCCGTAGTTCACGTTCATCGGCTGGAAGTGCCGGACATCTGCGTTGGTTATGTGATGAAGCAGGGCACCGAGCGCGGTTTCACCCGGTGGCAGCACAAGCTGCTGACCAGCTGCCAGGGCAGCCACGGTCAGCCCGGCCAGGAAGCCGGATCCGGCCGACTCGACATAGCCCTCCACACCGGTGATTTGACCGGCGAACATGATCCGGGGATCGGATTTCAGCTGTTGGGTTGGCAACAGCAAAGCCGGGGCATTGATGAAGGTGTTGCGATGCATGACCCCCAACCTGACAAACTCGGCCTGCTCCAGCCCTGGGATCATCCGCAGCACCCGGCGTTGTTCCGGCCAGGTCATCTTGGTCTGGAAGCCCACCAGATTGTAGAGGGTTTTATCGTTGTTTTCAGCCCGCAGCTGCACCACTGCCCAGGGGTCTTTCCCCGTGTCCGGATGTGGCAGACCCACCGGCTTCATCGGACCGAAACGCAGGGTATCATCACCCCGCGCGGCCATCTCCTCGATCGGCATACAGCCGTCAAAATGGACCACTTTTTCAAATTCGCGGGGTGCAACCCTTTCTGCAGCCTGCAAGGCCGCAATAAAGGCAGCGTACTGTTGCTGGTCCAGGGGACAGTTCAGGTAATCATCAGGATCACCTTTGCCATAGCGTGAGGCGGCATAGATTTTGGTCGTGTCGAGGGATTCGACCGTGACAATCGGGGCTATGGCGTCGTAGAAGTACAGCCGCTCACCAACCAGACAAGAAAGCTCCTCGGCCAGTGCATCGCTGGTCAGGGGACCGGTGGCGATGATGACAGGACCTTCAGGCGGCAGGCTGGTCAACTCGTCACGAATCAGGGTGATATTGAGGTGGGAAGAAATCCGCTCGGTGATCAAGGCGGAGAACAGATCACGGTCCACGGCCAAGGCACCACCGGCAGGCACCCTGGTGGCATCGGCCGCCTGCATAACCAATGATCCGCTGCGCCGCAACTCCTCTTTGAGCAGGCCAACCGCGTTGCCCAGATCAGCCCCCCGCAGGGAGTTTGAGCAGACCAACTCAGCCAGCCCCTCCAGCTGATGGGCAGGAGAATAGCGCCGGGGCTTCATCTCATGCAAGCGCACCTGCAGACCGCGCTCCGCCGCTTGCCAGGCGGCCTCACAGCCGGCCAGCCCGCCGCCGATGATGGTTACGCGCTGGTCCAATCGCAACCCTCTTTCGGACATTTCAGGAATTCACCTTTTTTCTTGTAGACCTTCTTGACCAGCAGCGGGAAGCCGCATTTCGGGCAGGGCTGCTGCACCGGCTCGTCCCACAGGGCAAACTTGCAGTCTGGGTACCGGTTGCAGGAGTAGAACAGCTTGCCGTAGCGGGACTTCTTCTCGGTCAGCTCGCCCTGTTTGCAGTCCGGGCAGGGAACGCCGGTGCCACGAGGCTTATTGAGCGGCTGGATATTCTTGCAGGCCGGATACCCGGAGCAGGCCAGGTACTTGCCGTAACGCCCGTCCTTGATCAGCATCGGCAGCCCGCACTTTTCGCACTTTTCTTCTGAGATTTCAGGCTCGGCCGCCTCAGCAGAGTCAGCCTCAAGGTTGCGCGTGTACTTGCACCCTTCCTTGAAACCGGTGCAGGCGATGAACTTGCCCCGCTTGCCCAGCTTGATGGCCAGCGGCTTGCCGCACTCCGGGCAGGCCTCGTCAATGGCCTCGGTGGTCAGGTCATCCTTCTTGACCTCGCCTTCCTTGTGATTGAGCAGGGCGATGAACGGCTCCCAGAACTCACGCAACAGGGGTTTCCACTGTTTTTCACCACGGGAGACCTGGTCCAACTCTTCTTCCAGGCCGGCAGTGAAGTTGTAATCTACATATTTCGGAAAGTGAGCCGTCAGCAGGTCGTTGACCACCATGCCGACATCCTCGGGGAAGAAGCGTTTTTTATCCAGACGGGCATATTTCCGTTCCACCAGGGTGTTGAGGGTACTGGCATAGGTTGAGGGCCGGCCGATGCCGTACTCCTCGAGGGTCTTCACCAGGGTGGCTTCGGTGTAACGGGGGGGCGGCTGGGTAAAGTGCTGTTCCGGGATTACCTCCAGCAGCTTGAGCTGTTCACCCTCGTTGAGCGGCGGCAGGGTGCCTTCCTTCTCTTCGTCCTCGTCATCCACCCCTTCGATGTATAACTTCATGAAGCCGGCAAAACGGATCACCGAACCGGTGGCCCGCAGGGTGACCTCCCGCTGTTGGCAGGTAACGGCAATATCCACGGAAGTCTGATCCAACAACGCCTCTGCCATCTGGCAGGCGATGGTCCGCTTCCAGATCAGTTCATACAGTCGAAACTGGTCGGGTGGCAGAAATTTTTTCATGGCAGCCGGGGTCTTGTCCAGATAGGTGGGGCGGATCGCCTCGTGGGCCTCTTGGGCATTTTTCGACTTGTTCTTGTAATGGCGGGGCTTTGGCAGCGCATACGCGACGCCATAGGCAGCCGTGATCACCTCGTGGGCCTCCTTAAGCGCCTGGCTTGAAAGGTTGACGCTGTCAGTTCGCATATAGGTAATCAGACCAACGGTCCCGCCGGCACCCAGGTCAACCCCTTCATAGAGCCGCTGGGCCGTGGACATGGTTTTTTTGGCCGAGAAACCCAGTTTGCGGGAGGCCTCCTGCTGCAGCGTCGAGGTGGTGAAGGGCGGGGCCGGGTTACGCTTCATCTCCTTGCGGGTGACTTGGGCAACCTGGGCCGTACCCTTTGCGATCAGGGCCTTCAGAGCCTCTGCTGAGGCGGTGTCGGGGATGTCGAACTTGCCCAGCTTCTTGCCATCCACCGCCACCAGGCCGGCCTTAACCGCCTGACCACCGTTTTTCTCCATTCGGGCGGCAATGGTCCAGTATTCCTGCTCAACAAAGGCCTTGATCTCCTTCTCCCGCTCACAGACCAGCCGCAAGGCTACCGATTGGACCCGACCGGCCGAAAGGCCGTAGCGGATCTTTTTCCAGAGGAAGGGGGAGAGATTGAAGCCCACCAGATAATCAAGGATCGCCCGGGCCTGTTGGGCATCCACCAGATCTACGGCAATCGCCCGGGGGTGCTTGACCGCATGAATAATCGCATCCTTGGTGATCTCGTGAAACACCACCCGCTGGATCTCGATCTTCGGTTTTTTGTCCAACCCCAAGGCTGCCAACAGGTGCCAGGAGATCGCCTCACCCTCTCGGTCGGGGTCAGTGGCCAGCAGCAGCCGGTCGGCATCCTTCAAGGCCTTCTTGATGGCATCAATATGTTTTTTGCTTTCCGGCAGCACGTGGTACTTGGGCTCAAAGTCATTGGCAATATCCACTGAGCCTTGTTTGCTGGGCAACGCGCGAACATGGCCGAAGGAGGCCAACACCTGGTAGTCAGGGCCGAGAAATTTTTCAATTGTCTTGGCTTTGGCGGGTGATTCGACAATCACAAGATGCTGCGCCATAGGGGTATCCTTAGGAAATAGAGTAATGAGAACCGGGAAGTTGCACCAGCAGCCCTTTAAGTTCAAGGCCCAGCACCATAGCCGAAACCTCTCCGGCCGTCAATTCCAGAGCCGTAGTGATCTCATCCAGATGCCGGGGGCCTTGGGCCAACAGTTCATAAACCAATGCCTCACGGGGGGTCAGCTGACAACGGGGAACGATCGAACGCGTCTCCAGCAGCGAAGGCTGAACTGAAGCTGTTGCCGGACGAATCTGCAGGGCAGTCAAGATATCATCCAGCGAATCAACCAGAGCGGCCCCTTCTTTGATCAAGCCGTTGCTGCCCCGGCAGGAGGCCACATTGATCGGTCCCGGCACTGCCATGACCTCACGGCCCTGGTCAAGGGCGTAGCGGGCTGTGATCAGTGAGCCGCTGCGCTGGGCTGCCTCCACCACCAGCACCCCACGGGAGAGGCCACTGATGATCCGGTTCCGACGGGGAAAATGGTCAGCCAACGGTTGCGTGCCCAGAGGGAATTCCGACAGCAGACAACCGTTGTCGGCAATCCGCTCGGACAGCTCCCGGTTTTCCGGCGGGTAGGGAAGATCCACTCCGCAGCCAAGCACTGCCACGGTCGGACCACCTCCCGCCAACGCCCCGCGATGGGCAGCGGTATCAATACCGCGGGCCAGGCCCGAAATCACCAACAGGCCGGCACTGGCCAGATCGGCAGCCAGCTGCTCGGCAGCCTTGAGCCCGTTGCGGGTTGCTCGTCGGGAGCCAACCAACGCCACCGCCGGATCCCAGACCGGCAGTGTGCCCCGCACGTAGAGCACCGGTGGAGGTGAACCGATTTCGAACAGACGGCGCGGGTAGTCTGCATCCAGAAAGGTAAGCAGGCGGACATCCGCATACTGTTTCAACCGCTGCCATTCGGCCTCGGCGAATTGACGACAGGCCGTCCCGCTGATTGCCGCTGCCACGGCATCGTTCATGCCCCGGATGCCGGCCAGTTCAGCCCTCGACGCGTAAAGTGCCCGGCCTGGTGTCTCAAAACGCTCCAACAGACGCCGGAACAAGGCCGGTCCCACCCCTTCAACAGCTGCCAGCGCTATCCAGTCTACCCGGTCGTCCACGTTCCTCCAAAAACAAAGGCCGGCCCTAGGCCGGCCTTTAACCGTACATGATGGTGTTAACGGGGAGCCGTAACCACCGTGTCCTTCGTAAAAATAGCGTCGATGCTCTTCACCACCAGGGCCGTGGCGGTGCGGTTACCGGTTTCCACCACCACCAGAGCGCCAACCACCTCGTAGGGCAGTTGCCTGATCACCTTGTCAACCAGCATCTTCTCGACGGCCACCTCGCGGACCACGTAGAACATGTTGCCAACCTCGACCCCCTGCTTTTTGCCCAGATCAAGATAGACCACATCGCCGGCCGCCACGGCATCATGGCCGGAGTAGGTTTCAACGATCATCCCCTTGATCGGCCGGGTAGCCATTTTGAGGGATATCTCCTTGCGCTTGACCTCACGGTACGGGGTCAACCAGTCGCCTGGCTCAAGCTCATGATAAGAGCTGGTGACAATGGCTCGAGAGCCCTGAGGAGTGACCTGGGTGAGTTGTAAAACGCCCAGAGGATAAAACTTGGTGCCGATGATTTCATTGGTCCGGGGATGGCTGATGGTGGTTGATTTTCGCAAGATGGTGAACTTTTGTCCGTCGACGGCCCCCATGTCACTGCCGATGTCGGTGAATGCAGTATCATCCTGGCCCAGGATCAGCCGACCATGCTGTCCTGCAATGATCCGGCCGGCCGGCAACATCTCCGTTTCCACCAGACGTCCCTCATTGCCTCTGACGGTGAAGGTTTTCTCCGGCAGCGTTTCGTTCATCTGCTGCACCGGTGCAGCAGCGGCCTTCTGCCCCCCGGCCTCGGCTGACGGCACGATCTCCATGCGGCCATCCACAAAACGCACTGTTTGGCCAGGATAGATCAGATGAGGGTTGGTGACCTGCTGGTTTTTCGACCACAAATTGGGCCAGTAGTGAGGATCATTCAAAAAACGCTGTGACAGCCCCCACAGGGTATCTCCCTGCTTGATCACATACACCGTTGGCGGCTCCTCAGCGGCCACTACCAGGCAAGGCAGCATAAGGGAGAACAGCAGCACACACAGACCGGTACGCAGACGAGTATTCATGAGCACCTCGATGTTTGGCTTTAATCAGCCGGGTTGTCTAGAGACATCAGCCGCTCGCGGGCCTTGATGGCCGCAGGGCTGCCGGGATAACTGCGGATCAACCGTTCAAAAGCAAAACGGGCTTTTTCTGGTTGTTTAAGAGCACTGTAGCTGTAACCGATTTTAAGCAGGGCATCAGGGGCCTTGGGATGACGTGGCCAGCCATCGACAACCTTTTGAAAAGCAATCAGGGCCTTTGGTAGATCCGAGCTGCTGTAATGGCATTCACCGATCCAGTAATGGGCGTTGGGGGTGTACTCGCCGGATGGATTCGTCTTCAGAAACTGCTCAAAAGCCACGACTGCGGCAGCAAAGCTGTTGGCACTATAGAGGCCGAAGGCCTTGAGATAGGCAGCAGGCGGGCCACTGTCCTTGATGCTGCGCCCTGGAACTTCCGGGTTAACCACCTCCACCTTGGGGGTAGTCGTCACGGCAACACTTTGCATCTTGGTCTGTAATGCCTGATTGACCTCTTTCAGCTCACGAACACCATCCGTAAGCTCACGGAAAAGCTTCGCCCGTTGTGCCTCTTGCTCCTCAAGAGCTACCAACCTGGACGAAAGCTCATTCAAGCGTGCTTCGGTCCCACCCGCAACCTGGAAAAGATGCTCTACCCGCGTCTCGGTCTCGGTCTGACGCTTGACCACCAGATCGTTGGCACCACAGCCGCCAAGCAGCAGTAGAAGCACCGCCAAGGGTTTCATCGAGTGCGACCCACGCATAATTACCCCGTTTTCCTCATGTTTCGTGTAATTAAAGCGAGTATGGCCAGTTTGTCAAGCGAAAGTCAGGATTTTCCTGATTGGGTTTGCAGCCACGACCGCGCTGTGATAGCATTCTTCACCCTGAAGCCCCCCCGAAATGAATAGGTCAACCCATGAAGATACCCGAACTGCTGGCTCCGGCCGGCACCATGGAAAAGCTCAAGATTGCCGTCCATTACGGTGCAGATGCGGTCTATCTGGGAGGGGAGCAGTTTGGCCTGCGGGCCATGGCGGGTAACTTTTGTGTAAACGAGATGCAGAACGCGCTCGAGCTGTGCAAAAGAAACGGCGTGCGGGCCTATCTGACCATCAACAGCTTCCCCTCGGATCACCAGCTGGCAGCATTGGAACGCTACCTGCGCCAGGTGGCGGCACTCCCCTTTGACGCCTATATTGTGGCAGACCCCGGCGTCCTCCGGATGGTGCGGCGTATCTCGCCGGAACGGGAGATACACCTGTCCACCCAGGCCAATACCACCAACCACGAATCAGCTCTTTTCTGGCAGGATCTGGGAATCAGCCGGATCAATCTGGCCCGCGAGATGACCCTTGAAGACATCCGTGCTACGACCGGGGCTGTGACTATCCCTTGCGAGGTGTTTGTACACGGGGCTCTCTGCATCGCCTATTCCGGCCGCTGCCTGTTATCCAGCGCGTTGACCGGCCGCAGCGCAAACCAGGGTGCCTGCACCCAGCCATGCCGTTGGCGCTACAGCCTTCAGGAGGAGTCCCGCCCCGGCGTCTATCTGCCGATCGAAGAGGATCATAACGGCACCTTCATCTTCAACTCCAAGGATCTGTGCCTGCTGGAGCACCTTCCCGAACTGATCACCGCCGGCGTCGGCGCCCTCAAGATCGAGGGCAGAATGAAGGGAGTGCACTATCTGGCCGGCGTGCTGCGGGTCTACCGGGCGGCCCTGAATGCCTACGCCAAGGACCCTTCTCGGTATCAGGCCGACCCGGCCTGGCTTGAGGAGCTGACCACGGTCAGTAACCGGGGCTACACCACCGGCTTTCTGTTTGGCGACCCCCGTGACGTCGGTCAGTCCTACCACGCCGGATACCAGCGCAGCCATCAATTGGCGGGGGTTGTGGAACAGATCCATCAGAATGGCACTGCCACAGTGGCGGTGCGCAATCGTTTTACCCGCGGAGACCAGCTTGAGCTGATCGGTCCGGCCATGAAGCATCACCCGTTCATCTGCGGCAACCTGTTGCTCCAGGAGCCCGGCAACGACGGTGTTGCGGTTGAAGTCGTGCATCCCAACCAGCGTATCACCATTGCTGTGCCCGCCTCGGCAGCACCCCTTGATCTGATCAGACGGGCCGATGCCGACGCGCTGTCATCGCACCATCCGGAGGTAACCGGTGTCAAACACTGAACTACATAAACTGCCACCCCAGAGCCTTGAGGCGGAAATGTCCATTCTGGGCGGCATCCTGATCGACAATGATGCCATCAACCGGGTACTGGAGGCGCTTGAGCCGACCGACTTCTACCGGGAAGCCCACCGCAAAATCTTTGGCGCCATGTTGGAACTATCCGACCGGCGTGAACCCTGCGACCTGATTACCTTGAACGACGCCCTCAAACGGCGCGGCGAGCTGGATGCCTCAGGCGGGGCCTCCTACCTGGCCACCCTGGTTGATTATGTGCCCACCGCGGCCAACATCTCCTACTACTGTAAAATTGTGAAGGAAAAGGCGCTCAACCGTCGATTGATCACCGTTGCCACCGATATCGTTACCAAGGGTTTTGATGAAAAGGCTGACGTGAACGAGTTGCTGGACGGGGCTCAGAAAGCCCTGTTCGACCTGGCGGAAAACAAGCTGCGGCCCCAGTATTTCCCGGTCAAGGCGATCATCAAAGATACCTTCAAGATGCTGCAGACCCTCTATGAAAAGAAGGAGCAGATCACCGGTATCCCCACCGGTTATATCGACCTGGACCACATGACCGCCGGTTTTCAGCCAGGTGACCTGATTATCATCGCCGCCCGCCCTTCCATGGGCAAGACCACCCTGGCTCTGAACATTGCCAGCCATGCCAGTGCCGAGGCAAAAAATCCTGTGCCTTCAGTGATCTTCTCTCTGGAAATGGGTAAGGAGCAGCTGGTGATGCGTCTATTATCCTCTTTGGCGCGGGTGGATGCCGGCCGGATGCGGACCGGCCATTTCCATGACACCGATTGGCCCCGCCTGCAACGGGCTGCTGACACCCTGTTCAAGGCCAATATCTTTATCGACGACACCCCGGCCATC
The DNA here is from genome assembly GCA_002419465.1 of Geobacter sp. UBA5730. Taxonomy (GTDB): domain Bacteria; phylum Desulfobacterota; class Desulfuromonadia; order Geobacterales; family Pseudopelobacteraceae; genus Trichlorobacter. The sequence goes on from DIGE01000014.1 coordinate 387,861, forward strand.
AGTGTGCTGGAGCTACGAGCCAAAGCCCGCCGCCTGAAAAGCGAACACAATCTGGGGCTGATCATTATTGACTACCTGCAGCTGATGCGGGGCGGCGCCAATCCTGAATCCCGCCAACAGGAGATCTCAGAGATTTCCCGCTCACTCAAGGCCCTGGCCAAGGAGCTGAACGTTCCGGTCGTGGCGCTCTCACAGCTCAACCGCAGCCTGGAAAACCGCACCGACAAGCGACCGATGATGAGCGACCTGCGGGAATCCGGCGCCATCGAGCAGGACGCCGACGTGATCATGTTCGTCTACCGTGAGGCGGTTTACTGTGAGCACTGTCGCAAACGGGACGGTTCCTGTACCGCCGATCACGAACGTAACTCAGAGGTCATCATCGGCAAACAGCGGAACGGACCGATCGGCACCGTCGAACTGACCTTCATGGGCGAACATACCCGCTTTGAAAGTCTGGCGAAGAACAAATAATCTGCTTCTGCTTATCAGTGAAACGGGGCCTGCATCGATCTATGCAGGCCCCGTTCGCTTCCGGTCTGTTGACAAAGGGCTATAAATAATCGAGCAACGACATCTGCCCGATCTTGGCAGTGGAGGAGAGGGTAGCCTCGAAAGCGGTCTGCTGCTGGGTCATTTCCACTGCCAACTTGGCGTAATCGGCGGTTTGCACGTTGCCGTAGACTGTCAGTAACGTATTGCGGGTACCCTCATTCATCTTGGCGGCTCCATCCAGACGCAACATGCGGGAAGCGACGGTGCTCTGGGCGTTCTCCAACTGAATGCCGGCCTGATACAACGACTGTACCCCTGCCTGGATGCCGGTCACATCATTGGCCACAATGGCTGCCCGCAGGTCGTCCAGGGTCTGCAGTACATTGGTCGTGCCGAAGGTTTGGCTGGCGGCCTCGTCCGGCGTCAGCACCTGGCTGCCGACCAGGTTCATGGTTTCGGTTGAGCCGGGCCCGATCTCAACCCTGAGCTCTGTATCATCCCCCTGATAATAGGGTGAGGGACCGGAGGTAAACGGCGCCGTGGTAGTGACACCGCCGCCGAAAATATAGATACCGTTATGTTGAGTATTGCCCATATCAATGATCTGCTGCTTGATGGCATCGATCTGGGTCAGGGCGTTATTTCTGATATTGACATCAGCGGTGCCACTGGCGACGGAAGCTGCCAGGCTCTTGGCCTGGTAGACGTAGTCGGTCATGCCCTGCAGCGCCGTGGTGGTCATCTTCATCCAGATTTCGGCTTTTTTGATGTTGTTGTCATACTGCTCGCCGGCGGTCAACTTGTCGTTAATCCCGACCAGCAGGCGGGCCGAAACAGGATCATCACTGGGGCGACTGTAGTTTTTACCCGAGGCGATCTTCTCCTGAATACCATCCATCAGAGCGCGTGAACGCTGAATGTTATACAGAGAGTTCTGCATGGTTATGTTGGGGGTTATCCGCATGAGTTCCTCCTGCTAGACCATTGCCAGTACGACATCCATCATCTCGGTGGCAGTGGTGATCAATTTTGCCGAGGCCTGATACGAACGCTGATACTGGATCAGGTTGGCCAGTTCCTCGTCCAGCGAAACCCCCGACTGCGAATCCCGCAGGGTGGTCAACTGCTTCATGAAGGCTTCATCCTGCTTAACGACGGTGTTGGCCGTCTGCACATCCAGCCCCACCTGTGCCACCAGTGAGTTGTAGTAATTGCTGAAGGTCGAAGTTCCCATGGTGGTGGCGTCATTCAGCAGTTGGGCCAGAGCCACGGCGTTACTGTTGTCACCGGTGGAGATGGCGCTGCCTGATGCGGCGATGGCGTTAAAATCGATGGCGGGGTCCAGACCGATGCTGGCGGCGGTCGAGCCGGTAAAAAAAGCGCCGCCTGGGTTACCTGCGATATCGAACCCTGCGGCATGCTGGGTGTTCACCTCACCCGCGATGGCGAAGGCCAGCGCATCTACCTGCGTCAGGTAGTCGGGAATGGTGACATCACGCATCTTCAGCGTGGCCCACAACTGACCCCCGGCCGTATCGGAACTGTAAAAGGGTGTCGCGGATGTTGGGTCAAGCGGGTTCGAGGTAACCCCCAGATAATCGGTCAACGTTACGACCGCCGGGGTGCCGGCGGCATTGACAGTCCCGAACTGGGAGCCGTTCACCAGGTAATAGTCGGTGCCGGTTGCGGCATCGGTGACATAGACATCGGTGGTGCCATCATCGTTTTCAGTGAATTTGACGCCCATCTGTTCAGACAGCTGACGGATCAGGTAATCTCGTTGATCCCGCATCTCATTGGCATTGCCGTCCACCAGTTCGGTGATTTTGATATTACCGTTCAGCAGCGCAATATCCTTGACCACCCGGTTGATCTCGTTGACCTGCGGGACAACAGCCTCTTCCTGCTGAATGATGGCGTCATTCAAGGTCCGGCTGACATAGTGAAACTGGTCGGTCAATATCTGGGCACGGGACAACACAGCCTGCCGTTCGGCCTGGCCGGTGGGGTTCAGCGAGAGATCCTGCCAGGAGTTGAAAAACTTGGTGATCGCCGCTCCGATGCCTTCCTGGGCGATCTCGTTAAAGACCGGTTCGATCTGCTGCAACACCTCAGCCTTGGTGGAGTTATAGCTGGAGGTGGCTCCGGCGTTGACCAGCTGTTTCTGCAGCAGGCTGTCGTAGTAGCGCTCGACCGTTTGCACCCGCACGCCGGTTCCCAGAGGAAAACCGTTGTGGGTGGTGGGAGGAGCAGTCTGCAGTACCACCCGCTGGCGCGAATAGCCAGGGGTGTTGACATTGGCGATATTCTCGCTGGTGACCTCGGCAGCCACCTGAAACAGTTTCAGGCCTGACTTGCCTATTTCAAAGGCTGCACTGATGCCCATGGTTTTATGCCTCCCTGTTGACCATCACGGCGCCGGACTGTGTTCTCTGTATATAGGTGCCCGACGAACCGTACTGATTGGAAGTGTTCAAAACCCGCAGCAGAAAACCAAGCGACTCATTGACGGTGCCCAGAAAGCGCTCCAGCATCCCGCGGTTTTGGCGGGCCAGCTGGTTCACCGCAACACCACTCTCCTGCACCTGCCGCTGGAGGGGAGCCAGTTCAGCGGCAGCCTCCCTGGGCAGCTTCGGTAACAACTCGCTGACGCTCTTTACCGGTGTGCTGCCCAGCTGCCGTGCCAGGACGCCGATGGCATCCCGCAGCGCATCAGCGGTCTTGAACTGACGCATCACCACCGGCTCCTTCAAGCTGTTCAGCTGCTCCATCCGGGCAGTATCTACTGCCACAATGGCCTGTTGTTCCTCCTGCAGCAGCTGACGCAGATCAGTGAACACCGCCAGCTGTTGCTGCAGTGCTGCTACCAGGTTGGTTACGGCTGTCGTCATTGTTCATCACCCAGGGTGGTACGTTTGGTTGGGACTGGCGGTCCTTCATAACGACGCAGCAGCTCTTGCTCTACCATGGATGCTATGCCAACCCCTCCCCGGCGGGTGGCAGCCGTGGCATATTCCTGATCCAGCAATGATCGATAGGTCTCTTCAGCTCGACCACCACCGGTCAACGTGTCCTCCGGTACCGTGGCACGCATTGATTTCAGCATCATACCCACAAACAGTGACTCAAAATCCTGGGAAATCTTTTTCAACTCTTTACGCTTCGCGTCGGTCAGCGGTTCCTGACCCAGCTTGGCGCGAGCCCCCAGTTGTTCGGCCTGATGCTCCTGCACCAGTGTGGCTGGAGCTATGGTCAACGTACTGTTCATCATGGTTACCCTATCGGCATGTCCGGCTGTTTTCTTGACTGCTTAAGCGATTATATGATCACCAGTTCGGCCTGCAGGGCCCCGGCGGCCTTGATAGCCTGCAGGATGGAGATCAGGTCCCGTGGCGTGACGCCCAGCTGATTCAAGCCCCGCACCACATCACCGATGCTGTTTCCGGCCGGCACCAGCGACAGCCGCTTCGGCTCCTCCTTTACCTTCAACTCGGTGCGAGGCACCACGGTGGTCTCACCCCTGGAAAGCGGAGCCGGCTGGGACACCTTGGGGGTTTCCTTGATGGTCAGGGCAAGGTTGCCATGGGAGACAGCCACTGCGGAGATCTTGACCGCCTCGCCCATCACGATGGTGCCGGTGCGCTCATTGACCACCACTCGCGCCGGCACATCCTGGACCACCTCCAGGTTCTCCAGCTGGGCGATAAAGTCCACCGTCCGGTCGGCGAAATCAGAGGGCACCTGTACCGTGACCGAACCGCCATCACTGGTAGCGGCACTACCGTTAAACTGCTTATTGATCGCCGCAGCTACCCGTGAAGCGGTGGTAAAATCAGCCTGAGAAAGGTTTAATCGCATGCTTGACCTGCCAGCCAATACATTGGGCAGCTCACGCTCCACCAAGGCGCCGCCGGCAACCCGACCCGCCGTGGGGTGATTCTTGGTTGCCGTGGCTCCCTGCCCGCCAAAGGCAAAGGAGTTGGTCAGCACCGAACCCTGCGCTACGGCGTAGATCTGGTTATCAGCACCCCTGAGCGGGGTCATTACCAGCGTGCCACCTGCAATGGTCTTGGCGTCACCCAGGGAAGAAACCGTTACGTCCAGCTTGGTACCCTGCTTGGCAAATGGGGGCAAGGTGGCGGTAACCATCACGGCAGCCACGTTTTTGACCTTGACGTCAGTGCGGTTGATTGAGATACCCATACGCTCCAAAACATTGACCAACGACTGCACCGGAAACTTGGTCTGATCACTGTCACCGGAACCGTTCAGGCCCACGACCAGGCCATAGCCCGCCAACTGGTTGTCCCGTACCCCGTCGAAGGCGGCGATATCCTTGATCCGTGTTGCGTGGACAGGCAGTGCAAAACAGACCAGCACGGCCACAAAGGCAAATATTTTTCCCATAACGTTACTCCTCACAGCACAACGAAGAGCCTGTTTCTGATTTAGAAAGGCCATAACTTATCAATCACATTCATCAGCCACCCTGGTTTCTGACGATCCGAGATGATCCCTTCGCCACTGTAGGTGATCTGGGCATCGGCCACAAATATCGAGTTGATCGTGTTTTCGGCGGTAATATCACGCTGACGGATAACACCTTTGACGGTCACGATCTGATCCTCATTATTAACCTTTACGTTGCGCCGCCCTTCAACCCGCAGATTGCTATTTGACAGCACATCCACCACCTTGGCCGTGATGGTTGCACTCAGGCTTTCCTTGCGGGTGGTCGAACCGCTGCCGTCAAAGTTTGAGCTGGCGCTGGCGTTTATCAGCTTTGAGAGGTCGGCAAAGTTGCTGGTGATGATCTTCGACCCTTCCAATCCCAGCATGTTAGGGATACCGGCGTTGATTGCCGATGACCGGCCGGTGGCGGTGGTGGCCTGTTTGCTGGCGCTGGCATTCTCAGTGATAACGATGGTGACAATGTCGCCCAGGCGACGCGCCTTGCCATCCTCGGTCAACGATATGCTGGCGGCTTGCCAGATGGAGCCATTACTGTAATTGGTACTGGGTGGTTTCAGCTGCTGATCAAAGGTGGGGCTGGCTACCTCGGTCTGTTGCACGACACAGCCGGCCAGCAGCACTGCCGTTACCACCATTCCTGTATAACGTTTCATAAAAATCGCTCCTGACTCAAAAACCGGCCTCAACCGTGGCAGCATCTACTACCCGTGCTGAAAATTCCTTGCGAGAGCTGATATTTTCGACCCGCACCAGATCGCCTACCCCCCCGGAGCTTTTGGCCCGGCCAGTGACGGTGATCCTGAATCCGGCATGTTCTGCCACGATAGTCACCAACTGGCCACTGCGGATGACCGGCACGTTGGCCAGCTGGTTGCTCTTGACCGGGGCGCCGGCTCGCACCATGGTCTTCAATTTCTTCCCCACAGCGGCGTTTATCTCCCTGACATGCAGACCGCCGGCCTGGGACACGTCCCGCTTTTGCAGCTGAAGGTCATCTGCCGCAAGCACAGTGCCTGCCAACAATTGCCGGGCAGCTACCACCATTTCGGTACTGGCATCCACCTGCAAACGCAGGGAGAGATTCTTTTTAACCTGTCCATTCACCCGCACCAGCAGGACTATACTGACCGGACCCCAACCATCCCAGGCAGCCGGAGCGATCAACTCCAGGTCACGCACCCCTTTGGGCAACCGGACGCCCTGTGGCACCGACAGCTGGCGCACAGCAACTTCCCATCCCCGCCCCGCCAGCCTGTCAACCAGAAAACGATCAACCGCTGCCCTGATCTCCTGCTCCGATAACAACTGGCCGTTGGCATCACCTGCTGCGTGCACACGGTTACCATGCACGCACACCAGCAGGACCAACAGACATGCCAACCATAGTGTACGATAGCTCATCGGTTACCGCTTCAGGTTGTTCGCCAGCTGCAGCATCTCGTCAGAGGTGGTGATCGCCTTTGAATTGGCCTCATAGGCCCGCTGACCGATGATCATGTTAACCATTTCAGTGGCCACATCGACGTTGCTCATCTCCAAAAAGCCCTGCATGACGGTGCCAAAGGCATCCTGACCCGGCGTACCGGTGGTGGCGTTACCGGAGGCATCGGTCTGCTGGTAGAAGTTTCTGCCCATGGAAGAGAGGCCGGCCGGATTGGTGAAGTTGGCCAACTGAATATTACCCACGGTTGAAGGTGCGGTCTGCCCGGCCTGCACCGCCGAAACAGTGCCGTCAGTGCCGATGGTGATCTTGGTTGAGTTGTTCGGGATCACGATCTCCGGCAGCATCGGATAGCCTTCCGGGGTTACTACCCGGCCGTTACTGTCCATCTTGAATGCTCCCGCTCTCGAGTATGCCGTACTGCCGTCCGGCATCTGGATCTGGAAAAAGCCATTGCCCTCAATGGCGACGTCCAGCGCACCACCGGTATTTTGGAAGTCACCGGGGTCAAACTGTTTGGAGACCGCAGCCAACCGGACCCCCATACCAAACTGAATTCCCGCTGGAATCTGGTTTGCATTCGTGGAGGGTGACCCCGGATTCTGAACAGTCTGGTACATCAGGTCCTGAAAATCGGGACGACTCTTCTTGAAACCGGTCGTATTGACGTTGGCCAGGTTGTTGGCAATGACATCAATATTCTGGGTCTGGGCATTCATGCCGGACGCGGCAGTCCATAGCGATCTCATCATGGCTGATTACTCCTTTTCTAAGTTACGTGAGTGGTGCAAAGGTAAACCAGCCCCGCTACACCCGGGCCAGTTCGTTAACCGCCTTGGCCGCCATATCGTCATAGTTACGCACCACCCGTTGGCAACTCTCAAAAAAACGGCTGGCCTCAACCATCTGGACCATCTCGGAAATAGAATCGACATTGGACTGCTCCAAAGCCCCCTGGGCTACCGTGGTCAGGGCTCCGGCTGCCTGGGGTGCCGCCGTGCCGACTGCTGCACCCGGCACAAACAGGGTACCAGCCACCTTGGTCAGCTGATACGGCTTGGGGAAATCCACAATCGCCAGACTGCCAATCGCCTCGCCGTTCAATGTGACGTTGCCCTGATGGTCCACCACCGGCTTGCCGCCGCCGGCCTGAGCGGCCACATCAATCCTGATCGGCTGTTGGTCGGCACTGGAAAGAACGGGATAACCGTTGGCAGTCACCAAGGTACCGTCGCCGGACAGACGAAAGTGACCTTGGCGGGTGTAGGCCACACCATCAGGGGTGCTGACCACAAAAAAACCATCCCCTTGCAACGCCATATCAAGCGGATTGCCGGTCTGAACCATGGCACCTGCCGAGTGGTCGGTCACCATCCGCCCCTGCAGCAACACCGGATCAGCGGTCTGGTTAGAAGGTACCGCTGGAGGATTTCGGGTGCCAGCCAGCACACTTTCAAAGGCCAGCCGGTCCTTCTTGAAACCACTGGTATTGACATTGGCCAGATTGGATGCAATCACGTCCAGCCGTTGCATAGCGGCCAGATTGCCCGCCAGAGCCGAATACATGCCACCGTTCATGGGAAACTCCTTTTCAGGGACGAAACTGTTTCATCTTACCCTTCAGCCTGGCCATGGCCTGGCTGAGAATCTGGCAGATGCGGGACTCAGTCAGTCCCATGATCGCCCCAATCTCCTTCAGGTTCAGTTCTTCGTAATAGTATAACGTTACCGCCAAACGCTCCTTTTCAGGCATCGACTCAATGGCTGTTCCCAATGCTTCGCTCAACTGGGTTGCCATGGCTCTACTCTGAGGGCCTTTGCATTCATCATCCCCCAGCACGTCCGCCAGACTCAAGGGATGCCCCTCCTCATCATCCCAGCTGTCATCGATACTGACAAACGAGAATTCATGCACCTCATCAAGCAGCTGATGGTAATCGCCAATCGTTAACTGCAGGGCCTGGGCCATCTCAACATCCTCGGGGTTACGCCCCAACAGATGCTCTAACTTATGCATTTCCCGTTCCACCAGCTTGCACTTTTCGCGAACGGTACGGCTCAACGGATCGCAGGCCCGCAATTCGTCAATGATGGCGCCACGAACATGCTGTTCGGCAAAGGTCTTGAACTGCACCCCCCTGCTCGGGTCAAAGCGATCCGCCGCATGGATCAAACCGATGATCGCCGCACTGGTCAAGTCCTGGGGATCAATATGGGCGGGGACCTGGGCTACAAAGCGAGCCACCAGGTAACGTACCAGAGGCAGATGCTGAACAATGATGGTCTCACGGGTCTGATGGGCTCGCTCACCGGTCTGTTCTTCGTATGCCCGCAGGCGGCTCACTGCTGTTCACCGGCCGGCAGATCAAGATAGCGCCTGAAGAAGAACTGAATATTGCCTTTCAGCCTGGTTTGACGGCTGTTTTCAGTGATGCGACGCGCCAGGGTGCTGAAACAGCTGGCGGCTTCCGAATCTGGAAACAGCTCAAAGACCGCCTTTTGCTTTTTGACCGCCTCGATCAGCCGCTCGTCCCTGACCACGCACCCCAGGTAGTCCAGCGAGATGTCAAGAAACCGGCCTGCCACGTTGGCCAGCTTTCGAAACACCTCCAGGGCATCCTCACTGTCCCGCGCCATATTGACCAGCACCTTGAAGTGATGTTCTGAATAGCGCGTGGCCAGCAGTTTGATCAGGGCGTAGGCGTCGGTGATGGAGGTCGGCTCCGGGGAAACCACCACGATGATCTCCTGGGCAGCCACAGTAAAGTAGGTCACATTGTCAGAGATGCCGGCCTCGGTATCGATGATCATCACATCAAAGGTTTCCTCAAGCATGTCCAGCTCATCAAGCAACTTGAGTTTTTCATGCTGGCCCAGACTGGTGTACTCCTGCACTCCCGAGCCGGCCGGAATCAACTTGATATTCTGGTTAACCTCAACAATGATCTCCGCAAGGCCGCACTCGCCAGACAGGACATGATTCAGGTTGTACTGGGGCGAAAGACCCAGCAAGACATCCAGATTACCCACCCCCAGGTCTGCGTCAACAATCAGCACCTTCTTGCCTTGGTCAGACAAGGCCATGGCAAGGTTCGCCACCACATTGCTCTTGCCCACCCCACCCTTGCCACTGGTGACTGAAATTACCCGAATCCCCTGCTGGCCGGGAGCCGCCGTATCAGACGCGGTACCGTTCTGTGACGGCCGCTTGGCGCTACGAGCCATCTGTCGCAGGGTATCTGCCTGGTCACCAGTACCACGCACACTGCTCATGCCTCCGCCCCCCTCAGAATCAACTCCGCCAGCTTCTCCGAGGTAGCCACCTCAATATCCTCGGGCACCCGCTGGCCGGTGGTGAAGTAGGCGATCTGCAAATTCGCCTTGAATAACAGGTTTACGATACAGCCAAAACTTTCACACTCATCCAGCTTGGTAAAGACCACCTTGCTGATGGTAAAGGTGCTGAACCGCTTGAGAATTTCCTCAAGTTCCCGATCCTTGGTAGTGGCAGACAGACAAAGATAGGTGTCAGCCTGGACCCCTTCAAGAAACCCCTTCATCTCGTCCAGCTTTTCCGTATCCTTGTGACTTCTTCCGGCGGTATCAACCAGGATCAGGTCGCAGTCGGCGTGTCGCTCCACGGCCCGCTCCAACTCCTTGGGGGTTGAAGCCACCTCCAGGGGGATACCCATGATCTTGGTATACGTCTTGAGCTGTTCCACGGCTCCCACCCGGAAGATATCCATGGTAATCAGGGCCACCTTGTTGCCACGATTCAGTGCGTACATGGCGGCCAGCTTGGCGGTGGTGGTGGTTTTGCCCACTCCGGTAGGTCCGACCAGGGCGATGATCCGTGGTGCGTTTTTTTTCAATCGCAGGTTGCCGGTGAACTTGATCAACCGGCCAAAGGCCGTTCCCAGCCGGCCGGCGATGGTCTGTTCCTCCTGCTCGGCAGGCAGGGTGTTGAGGGTGACGATGATTTTCTCCATCACCTCCCGGTCAATCCCCTGACGCTCCAGTTCCTGGGCCAGGGGAGAAGGCAGATCGGCAGTCTCTGACGGTTTTTCTTCACCAGCGGCGTCAGGCCACTGTACCGTCTGGACCGCTCCCTCCCGATGCCGGGTGAGCGTGTTCAACAGCAGTTTTTTAATCTCTTCCAGATCTTGCCGGGGGATATTGTTGAGATTGATCCCGGCCACCTCTGTCGACCTGGCGCCATCCTCGTCGGGCGGAGCCAGCACGGTCTGCCGTTGGCGCAGTTCCTCATCACGCTTCGCAAGTTGCTCAACCCGTTCCCGCAATTCACGCAACTCACGAGCCAGTGGTGCCAGCATGGAGCTCTCGAACTCCTCTTTGGCAGTGCGTTGCCGCTCAGGTCGCTCAAGCCGTTCCCGCGGCGCTGCCGGAGGCTGCTGTAGCGGGCGATGAGGATCAATGGCCGCGGTTACCTTCACCACCTGCTTGCTGAAAAAACCCAGGATTCCGCCCTGACGCTCCTTCTTGGTGGACAGGATCATGGCATCGGGGCCGAGTTCCGCTTTCACCTGACGCAGCGCCTCGGCCATGGTGGCTGCCTGAAACGTTTTAACCAGCATGGACGCTCACCACTCCTAATGACTGAATTTTGACATTCTGAGGTATTTCGTTATGAGACAGGACTGCCACGTGCGGCAGGAAACGCTCGATCATTTTTTTGACATGTCTGCGGATGGAGGGGGAGGCCAGCACCACCGGCTGGGCTCCATACATGCCGAAACGATCAACCATGGTACGTATCGAAGCGATGATTTGTTGAGCGGCAGCAGGTTCAATGGCCAGGTAACTGCCCTGGTCCGAGGGCTGAATGCCCTCTGCCACCAAATCCTCCACCTCGCGGTCGATGGTAACCAGATAGAGGGTTTCCCCGTCCATCTTGAATTGATCAACGATGAACCGTCCCAGAGACTGCCGTACAAACTCGGTCAGCACATCTGGATCCTTGGTAAGCCCGGCGTAATCAGCCAGCGTCTCCAGGATAGTCCGTAGATCCCGAATGGAGACGCCCTCCTTGAGCAGAGATTTCACTACCCGCAGGACCACACCCAGGCCGAGCTGGCCAGGGATCAGTTCATCCACAACCTTGGGCGCCGTCACGGCGACATTATCCAGCAGCTGCTGCATCTCCTGACGGCCCACCAGTTCGTGGGCGTAACGACGGATGGTTTCACTGATATGGGTCGCGATGACAGTGGTGCTATCAACCACCGTGTAGCCGTTAACCTGGGCCTGATCGCGCTCCTCGCTGCGAATCCAGATTGCCGGCAGGCCGAAGACCGGTTCCTTGGTGCTGGAACCGGGCAGTTGCGCAGTGACCGCACCGGCATCCATGGCCAGATACTGACCGGTCAATTCGCTGCCACCTACCCGGGCGCCACGGATCAACAGGTTGTACTCGTACGGCTTGAGCTGCAGGTTGTCGTGAATATGGATCGGCGGCACCACGAACCCCATCTTCTGGGCGAACTGGCGCCGGATCGAGCGGATTCGCTCCAGCAGCTCGCCATCCTGGGCTGCATCCACCATCGGCACCAGCCCGTAGCCCACCTCCAGCTCGAGGGTGTCCAGCGGCCGGATAGCCGAGGCCTGATCCTGGGATTCCTCGGTGCCTGCCGCTTCGGCTGCCGCTGCTTCCTCTTCCACCACCTGTGCCATCTCGCGGGACATGCGCCCCACCAGCCACGAAACCCCCGAAAGCAGCAGGAAGGCGAAGTGCGGTAGCCCGGGAATCATCGCGAACAGGAACATCACCCCGGAGACCACATAAAACGCCTTGGGATAATTCAGGAATTGGCCGGTCAACTCCTGGCCGAAGTTATTCTCGTCGGCCGTACGGGTAACAATGATACCTGCCGCAGTCGAGATAATCAGGGCTGGCACCTGGGCTACCAGACCCTCGCCAATGGTCAACAGTGTGTAGTTGGTCAGGGCGACATCCAGGGCCAGCCCCTGCTGCCAGACCCCGATGATCAGTCCACCAAAGATATTGATCAGCATGATCAGGATGCCGGCGACGGCATCACCACGCACAAACTTACTGGCACCGTCCATGGCGCCGTAGAAATCTGCCTCACGCCGGATCTTCTCCCGGCGGACGCGAGCTTCCTTGTCGGTCAGAAAGCCGGCGGAAAGATCAGCATCAATGGCCATTTGCTTGCCCGGCATGGCATCCAGCGTGAAGCGGGCCGACACCTCGGCCACCCGGCCGGCACCCTTGGTGATGACCACAAAGTTAATCACCACCAGAATCAAAAACATGACCGCGCCCACCACGTAGTTGCCGCCGACCACGAAGGTTCCGAACGCCTTGATCACTGCGCCAGCGGCTTCGGCACCTTCGCCACCGTGCAAGAGAATCAGCCGGGTGCCGGCAACGTTGAGCGATAACCGAAACAGCGTGGTGACCAGCAGAACCGAAGGAAAAACGGAAAAATCAAGGGGATGGCGGGTGTAGAGGCAAACCAGCAGGATAGCCAGAGCGATGGTGATATTGGTGGCCAAAAAAATGTCAAGCACCATGGCAGGCAACGGAATGATCATCAGCGCCAGTACGCCGATCAACCCGATGGCAACATAGATATCCGAATTCTTGCGAAAATTTTTCAGTTCAAGCGCCTGAACCGATGAGCCGTTGGCCATGTGTCATGCCTTTGTCATATACCGCCAGGAGGCGTGCAGCGTTAGAAAAGAACATTGTATCAATGCACTTTTCGTGCCGCCACCCCTGCGTTGCATGACAGGCCGCAAACCCCCGCAGACACTACGCCAACGCTGCGCTCCTACAGCATCAGCCAGACGGCGGGTTCTTACTCCGTGTCGGCTATTTGACTAAGGCATAAAATTGACAGCAGTGATTACATGACACCCTTCAGACGATACACATAGGCCAGCACCTCGGCCACTGCAGCGTACAAGGTCTCGGGGATTTCGTGGTTCTCCGGCACCTGTTCGAACAGCTCCCGCGCCAGCGGACGATTTTCGACCAACGCCACCTTATGCTCCTTGGCTAACTCCCGGATCGCCAGCGCCATCTCATCAACCCCTTTGGCGATCACCAATGGGGCCATCATCCGGTTACGCTCGTATTTAACAGCCACGGCATAGTGGGTCGGGTTGGTAATCACCACGTCAGCCGTCGGAATAATCTTGACCAGCCGCCGCCTGGCCGCCTGATACTGTAGCTTCTTGATCTTGCCCTTGACCTCCGGGTTACCCTCCGACTCCTTGTGCTCGTCTTTGACCTCTTGCTTGGTCATCTTGAGGTTGTCGGTATAACGCCACTTGACATAGGCCAGGTCAAGGATCGCCAGCAGCAGCATGATACCGCAGGTGTGGGTCACGATCTTAAAAGCCACATGACCGGTGTAGCTCAGGATACCATTGATATCGGACTCAGCCAGCACCGTGATGTTTTGCATCTCATCCTGCATCACCCGGTAGGCGATCCAGCAGATCACCAGAATTTTAAGCATCGACTTGACGATCTCCACCAAGGCATCCTTGTTGAAGAGCTTGCTGACACCTTTGAGCGGGTTGAGCTTATTCAGATCAAAGGTGATCCTGCCCCACTGGAAATCGAACCGGCCGTTGTCCTGCACAACGTGGCTGACCACTCCGGTTGCCATAATTGCCAGAACAACCGGTCCTATCAGCATGAGTATGCTGGCAAACAGCCGCAACATCAGGGTGTAGATGTTTTCCTGGGTAAGCTCGTAGTTGCCGATCTGCTGGTAGGTGCGGATGGTCAACTGCTTGAGTCCGGTTACGATGTAGCCGCCCAAAAGGTTGAGGGCGATGATACCGGCCAACAGCGTGAGCCCGAGGGTCAACATCTGTGAAGTGGGTGGTGATCCCTGCTCCCGCGCCTTTTCGAGCCGCTTTCCGGTGGGTTGTTCTGTTTTGGAATGTTTGTCGTCGTCTTCCGCCAGGGATCATCCCCCCTTTGCCATCAACCTGAAGATAATCTCGACCTGGTTGTGCAGTTGGCCAAAGGCCAGTTCCAAAACATGGAAGAACAGCAGCAGGGTGGCTCCCAACACGAAGAAACCGAGTCCGATGTTGAGCGGAAAACTGACCATGAAGACGTTCATCTGGGGGAAGGCCCGCGCCATCACCCCCAATACCACGCTGGTCAGCAAGAGGGTCACCATCACCGGTGCGGCCAACCGTATGCCAAGAATGAAGACGTCGGAGGTCAGCTGCACCAGAAATTTGATCAGGGCCTCACTCATATGCCACCCCCCCAGCGGGATGATGCTAAAGCTATCCACAATGGCCCGGATGAAGGTGTGATGAATATTCAGAGAGAGGAACAACAGGGTGGCCAGCAGGGTCTGCATGACCGACATAATCTGGGTCTGATTACCCATGGAGGGATCAATCACGTTGGCGATCGAAAACCCCATCTGCATACCGATGACCTGTCCGCTGAACTCGACTGCCGCAAAAATCACCTGGGTAATAAGCGCCAGGGTCAGGCCGATCAGCATTTCGCGCATCACCATCAAGCCGATGGTGAAGGCATCCTTGGGAACTGGCGGGGGGGTAAGCTGCAGGATTGGCAAGCAGACCAGGGTTATGGCCATCACCGTCACAATCTTGATCCGGGTCGGCAGGCGTCTTCCGCCAAACACCGGCAGAGCGGCGAACAGCCCGGCGATCCGGCAAAGTATCAGTACAAACAGGAAAATATCCGCTGGACTGGGCAGCGGAGAAACAAACGGGAACATCGCTTTATCGCCGCATCATGGCGATCATTGAGTATATCTCACGAGTGAAATCACTCATGTAGCTCATCATCCAGGGGAAAAAGATCACCATGGCCACCATCACTGCGACAATCTTGGGGGCAAAGGCCAGGGTGGCCTCGTTGATGGAAGTGACCGCCTGAAAGACGCTGATCAGCAGACCAACCAGCAGACTGAACAGCAGTAACGGGGCTGCCAGAAGCAGGGTGGCCTCAAAACTGCGGCGGGCCAATTGTACAACCAGTTCCGGGGTCATGCCTGCCTCCTCCTAGCCAAAACTCTTCACCAGCGAGCCGATTACCAGGCCCCAACCGTCCACCAGCACGAACAACAGAATCTTGAACGGCATCGAGATCATCACCGGTGGCAACATCATCATCCCCATGGACATCAAGACCGACGCCACCACCATATCAATCACAATAAAGGGGATATAGATCAAAAAACCGATCTGAAAGGCGGTTCGCAGTTCAGAGATCATAAAGGCCGGAATGATGGTCAAAGTGGGGATCTCATCGGCATTTTTCGGCCTGGCCTGCTTGGACAGACTCACAAACAACGCCAGATCCTTTTCACGGGTCTGGGTCAGCATAAATTTTCTGACCGGCATCACTGCCCGCTCAAAGGCCAGCTCCTGTGAAATCGTGCCCGCCTTGAACGGCTGGTAGGCATCCTGATTTACCTGCTGCCAGACCGGAGTCATGATAAAGAAGGTCAAAAAAAGCGACAAGGCCAGGATGATCTGGTTGGAAGGGGCCTGCTGAGTGCCCATGGCCGTGCGCAGAAAAGAAAGCACCACCACAATCCGGGTAAAGGAGGTGGTCATGATCAGCAGACTGGGAGCAAGAGAGAGCACCGTCAGCAACAGGAAAATCTGGACGGTGGTGGCCACCTCGCCAGGCCGGGTAGCTGTGCCAACCCCGATATTCAGCGACGGCAGCGGCACAGGGGCAGACCAGGCAACCCCGACCGACAGCAAAATCAGCAACGTGGTTGCAAGCAGAAGCCGGGGGCGCTGCGCTATGGAACGTAGATGATGGGTCATGGCTGATTCCGTGGCAGTATGCCGGGTCTATGTCGGACGTGAGATGGACTTGTTCAGAAAAGCAAGAAAGGATCCCCGACTAGCCTGTTCATCAAGCAGTTCGATCTCTTCCAGCATGTTGATCTGTTTCAGGAGCGTTACCTGCGTCTCGGTAGATGCCAGCAGCAGGTACTCGCCCCCCACCTCCACCAGGATCAACGCCTTGCGCGGTCCCAACGGGCGTGACTCGACCACCCTGATCTGGCGGCCACTCTGGCCAAAAGCGGGAACCGCCTTGACCAATCGGGTGGTGCCATAATAGACCAACAGGATCAGCCCCACCACCACCAGCAAGGCGAGGCCCATCTGTAAAAAACTGACAAAAAGCGACATGCCGCCACTGGAGGGCAGCCCCTCAACGGCTGCAGCCAGTGCAGGTACAGCAAGCAACCCAAGGCATAATGGCGCCGCAGGCGTCACAGAATCTTCTCTACCCGCTCATTGGGACTGATGATATCCACCAGGCGCACCCCGAACTTTTCATTGACCACTACGGCCTCACCTCGCGCCACCAACTTGGAATTCACAAAAATGTCCAACGGTTCGCCGGCCAGCTTGGTCAACTCCACCACCGCTCCCTGGTTAAGTTGCAGGATGTCCTTGACCAGCAGCTTGGTACGCCCCAACTCCACCGTAACCTGGAGCGGAATATCCAGGATAAAGTCCAAATTCTGACGTTCCTGGCCGTTTTCAGAGGATTCAGGCTTGTCGCTCACAATGGTTCCCTCTCTGGTCTAAAATGCTACTCAACTGAATCGCCTTGTTACCGTGACGGATGCCGGGGATGCCGCAGTATTTAGGCACCCCTTCCACCCGGATGGTCAACTCGCTGGTACAGGGTTTGTCAAGCATGATCGTATCACCCACGGTCAGGTCCAGCAGCTCACGCAACGATATGTTTGAATTACCGAGTTCAACCGCCATCTCCATCGGGGCCTCGAGAATCTCGGCAGAGAGACGATAGGACCACTGGGGATCGATCGCCATCAGATCGAACTGCATCCCCTCGCGCAGCTTGTCGCGCAACGGTTCAATGGTCATGAACGGCACGGTAAAGACCATGCTGCCCACCGTCTCCTCAATCTGCACCTTGAGGGTCATGGTGACCACCTGGTATTCAGGCGGGACAATCGTTACCAGACGAGGGTTCATCTCCATCCGCATCAGGTTCATCTTGACCGGATACAACGGTGCCCAGGCCTTTTCGAGGTCGGCCATGATGTCGGCACAGACCTTTTCGATCAGACGCAGCTCTAACGTGGTAAAAAGACGGTTCAGGTTGATGGCGTTACGGCTGGTACCGCCCAGCACGCTGTCAACAAGTGCGTATGACAAGGCGCTGTCCATGGCCAGCAGGGCGACACCCTTGAGTGGCTCCATTTTGAAAAGGGCCATGCAGACCGGTGAAGGCAAGGTTTGGAGAAAATCGTCAAACTTGTAAGACTTAGCTCCCTGTTTCTTAATCTCCACCACCTTGCGCAGCCGGTTGGAGAGGGTGATCCGGCTGTAGCGGATGAAGCTGTCGTAAACGATATCCAGGTTTGGCACAAAGCCGCGGTATGCCTCGGTATTGAAGAGGTCATAACTGACAGCGGTGCCCTCGGCCTTGGAAAGCTCTTTTTCAGGCTCGATGCGGCCGTCGAAGACCGCGTTCAGCAACGCCTCGATCTCGGCTTTTGTGAGAATTTTCTCCATAGCCACCGTTACTGCACGACAAAATCAGTGAAATAAATCTTGGTAACCTTCCCTTGAGCAACGATCTTGCTGACGGCGACCAGAATCTCCTCCCGCAGCTGGTTTTTACCTTGCATATCCTGGACATCCTGCAGGGTTTTGCTGGTCAACACCACCAGAATTGCGTCCCGCATGGCGGCCAGACGCCCTTCCAGCTCAGGCTTGATGGCAGGGTTGGCCATCTCCATCTCAACCTTGACCTTCAGGTAGCGCAGCTCCTGGCCATCATAGATGTTGACGATGAACGGTTCCAGCGCATACACCGTAGCGGCTCCCGGCGCGCCGGCAGCGCCTGGTGCAGCACCTCCATGCCCACCCGCGGCAGGGGCCTCCGCTGTGGCGCCTTCCTTCTTCTCCGGCTTGTCGCCTTTGCCCATCATCATGAAAACCACCACCACAATGGCCAAAACCGCCACGGCAGCACCGATGATGATGAACAACATCTTTTTGTTTCCGCCTGCCGATTCTTCGGTGCCAGTCTGTTCGTCTTTTGCCATGTGCTTCCTCCGCTACTGCCACAGGATTGCATACTTTCTGAATTTACCGCATCTATTTAAAACGAAAAGCTGTTTTTTGCAACTACCACGGCATAAAAAACCTGGCTGCCCAACACGAAGCCGCCCCCGTCCAGCCGCACCAGGGTGCGGACGAACGGGGGCATGCTCAGGTTATGCTACGCCTGGAGGCGCTTAACGCTTGAGATTCAGAACCTCCTGAGTCATCTCATCGGCGGTGGTGATGGTCTTGGAGTTGGCCGAGTAGGCCCGCTGCGTCAGGATCATTTTGACAAACTGAGCCGCCATATCCACGTTGCTCTGCTCCAGCGAGTTGGAGAACACCTTGCTATTGTTACCATTGGCAAAGCCGATGGTCGGCATGCCGGAGGTGACGGTTGGCCGGAACAGGTTGCCACCTTCCTTGGAAAGGGCCGGCGGGTTGTTGACAGTGGCATAACCGACCCGCAGTGCATTAGCAATATCGGTATCAATAGTTCCGGCAGCACCGGCATAATAGGCAGTATACGGGTTACCGGCCGCATCAGCATAGAGCAGCGAGATTACACCGTTATTCTCTATGGTTGTAATCTTCTGGAACGTATAGGTAGTCGTAGCCGGTGCTACGCCGGTTGTAACACTTTCTGGAATGGCAATCGGATCACCATTCTGATCCAGCACCTTGTAACCCAACGGGTTAATCAGCGGCAACAAAGCCGGAGTGGTAGCCGTGTCGGCAGCACCCAGCCTGAAGGTTCCTGCGCGGGTGTAGTAGGCATTTGCTGCACCTACATTGGTGCCGATCGGTGCGCTCGGCGCCGCCAGGGCGAAGAAACCCTCACCCTGAATGGCCATATCGGTGACCACCTCGGTGCTTTCAAAGGCGCCCTGGCCCATCACGGTATCGATTTTCTGGATCTGGGTGCCGCGGCCCAGTTGTGAGCCGTTGCCGGCGTCCACGTACATCATATCGGCGAACAGCATCCGGTTGTACTTGAAGCCCACGGTATTGACGTTGGCCAGGTTGTTGCCGATCACGTTGATCCCTTCGGCGTTGGCCAAAAGACCCGATACGCCGGAAAACATTGCGGATGTAATACTCATTGTGTTGCCTCCTGTGTGTGGTGGAGATGCGTCTGTCGGTCGGCATCTCCTCAGGCTTCCTCAAGAGGACCAGCCCGTTTAGGTTGATTAGATAATGACTGCTGAATCGATGTTGGTAAACACATTGCCCTTCATCTGGTTGCGGTCCATGGCGGTTACCACGGTGCGGTTTTTGACACTCACCACCAGGGCGGCATCACCCATCATCACCAGTGACTCCTTACCACCTTTTTGGGCCACACTATTGACAGCCCCTTCCAGCTGCTGGAGTTGATCGTTGCTGAAGTTAATATTGCGGGCCTTTAGACGATCCTGGGCATGTTGCGAAAATTTGACCCCCTGTGTCTGCTCAAGCAGCTTGGCAAAGGGCGAATCACCAACCGGTTTGACAGGCTGCCCACTGGACGGCGTCGGCCTCCCGACCGGCTGGACCGGGTTGGGAAAATATATCTGATCAATAGTGCTCATGCTTCTTTCACGGTGGTCACATCCGCGAATGGAACCGAAACCGCTCCGATGGTGACATAGGCTGTACCATTAGCAAACCAGACACCATCAGCCTTGCCCGTGGTATAGGTGGTTGCGATCTGCGTAGCTCCCAGGGCATCGGTACCACTGATGCCGAAATTGTAGGCTCCGGCCGGTAGCAGGTTTCCTTGACCGTCCTTGCCATCCCACTGGTAACTGCCGTTGCCAACGGTCACACTGCCAAGATCAACTTGACGTACGGTCTGGCCTGAAGCGTTCGTGATCTTCAGGGTAGTGGAAGCTGTTGTTGCCGGCATCTGGTAACTTAAGGTTGCCGGATTGGTGCCGTCGAAGGCGGCCTGAGTTCCCAAAGCGGCTACCTGCTTACCGATCAACGCCACCGAGCTAAGCGCCATGCTGTTGTCTTGGGCTGCCAACAGTTTTTCCAGGGTGGCCGAGGTATTATAGGCCTGCTCAACCTGCGTCAACTGGGCCAGTTGCCCCAGAAACTCGGTCGGGTCTTGCGGGCTGAGCGGGTCCTGGTGCTGCAGCTGGGCCATGAACAGTTGGAGAAAATCATCCTTGTTCATACCGACGGATTGCTTCATCGCATCGGCTGCGTAGGTTGAGGTAGTTGCCGTTGTTCCCGTAATAGTCGTACTCATCCGTTATGCCTCCTTTCACTAAAATCTCACATCCAGGGTTGCATGATACTGCGGTCCAAAGTACTGCATGGTTCCATCCATCTCACCATTACTGCCACTGGCTGCCCGGGGTGCGCCGTACTGCTGGGCCAGGATGGGACGACGCTCACTGGCGGTCTGCCGCCAATCACCGCCCTGTTGCTGATTCAGACCACCATTGTTGGCAGTGGTAACATCAAAGGATTCCATCTTGATGTTCTGCCGCGACAGGCTCTCCTTCAGCTGTTCAACCTGTTGCAACAGTGCATCCCGTACCGCCCGGTGCTCGGCCACGATCTCCACCCGCACCTGCTGGTCATCCATCCTGATGTTTAGCTGCAGATTACCAAGATGCTCGGGGGAAAGCTTGAGCGTAATCTGGTCAGCGCCCTGCTTGATCTGATGGGCATCCAGACGATCGGTTACCTGCTTCATCGCCTGCTGCTCCGGTGCCATCCGACCAGCTTCGACGACTGCTGGTTGCACTACCTGGACGTTCTGGCGCTGGGTCTGGCCCAACCCTGCCGGCTCCAACTGAGCCGCCGGGTTCTGGTTCAGCTCAAAGAGTGCGGCCTCACCGCTTGGATCGATGGTTACGGCAGCTGCCGTTTGCATTGGCAGTTCACCACCCTTGGCCTGTCCGAACTGCGAAAAATTTTGCTGCTGTTGCTGGCACGGTTGAGCGGTTGCTGCAACCACATCGGATGGTTGGGCAAAGCGGAACGGAGCCACGCTTGACACGGCAGCCTTGGGAGCTGCCGGCGCTTCGACAGCCATGCTGCGGGCCATCTCAGCCAGCGGTACTGCACCGGCCTGGACCGCCTTGACGACATCCGTCTGACGGGCTGTTTCTACCGCACGAAAGGCTGCTACTTCCTGCTGTTCTGACGATTCAGGCTGCTGGGCCGGCAGGGCAGTCTGCTGGCTGTTGACTGCTGTCTTCCCAGCGCTAGCCAGCTGTTGCATCCGATTTTCACCAACCTTCAGTTCCGGCATGGCGGCCGGTTGTTGGGGGTGAGCTGTAACCTTTTGCTGAGGAAGCTCCAGCATCTGCCCCTCATCTACCTGTGATGCTTCTACAAGTTCCGGCATAACCGGGGTGACGGTAGCAACGGTCTGAACTGCTGCTACATCGACAAGCAGTGTCACTTCAGGCACTGCTGCCGTCGCTGCAGGTGCTGCAACTGGTGCTGCCGGCACCATCATGGCTGCCTGAAAATAACCGGCCAGCTGCTGGGTCAGCGCCTGCTGGTCCTGCTCCTGTACGGCCTGTTGTTGATCTGCATCTGCTGCATCGGTCGAACCTTCAACCAGCCCACTCAGCAGTGTGGTCAACTCAGGTAGATCCTGCGTCAAACTCGGCATCGGCATCACCTCTGCCGCAACCGAATCTGCGCTGGCCTTCACCAGAGGGATCTCGCCCTGGAACAATTGCCCCAGAGTTTGCCCCAGCAGAGAGCCAAAACCGGCCTGACCCCCTGCACATGCGCAGTCACTACCTGCCATCGCCACGGCTGACGAAGCAGCCGGGGCTGGTGTTGCTGATGCCATCGGCATCATCATTACCTGTGTAGTTTCCATTAGTTCACCTCCTTTCGTTTGGATTTGCCAGGGTCCACAGTGGCCCCGTACTTCTGCTTATCGGCAATGAGCAGTCACCCATTGACCTGTTTCTGATCAGTTCCTGATATTCAGATTTTCGTCGATCCAACGGACCAGCCGGGGCTGATTGACAAAGGGTGCCAGCTTGGCGACGGTCTTGGTGTCCAGTCGCTCCAGCAATACGATCGCCTCCGGTTCCGGCAGGGCATCCAGGAGCTTCGCAGACTGTTCAGCCCGCATCGCCTTAAACAGCTTGACCATCTTGGTTACCTTGTCACCCTGCTGTTTTTTCTGGATCTCCCCTTGGACCTTGGTAGCTTCCTCATATCTTTTTTTGCTTTCCTCAAGGGCTTTCAGTTGTTGTTCCAATTTTTCAGACAGTTTTTTCAGTTCAGCCTCTTTGGCAGCCAACGCCGCTTCCTGCTCAACCAACTTCTGACGCCGGGCATCCTGAAGCGCCTTCTCTTCCCGCGCCACCCGGCTGGCTGGCAGCTGATCGGTAACGGCCGGCAGCATGGCAGGAGCCTGCTGTGCGGTGGTAGCGGGCACGCTGCTGCCTTGCAAGGACGAAACCGCCCCTAAAAAAATCACACTCACCATGGCAAACGGTAGCTGTTTCTTCATTGCCTACTCTCGACCTTTCTTCTGTACAGCCATCTCATCCAGGAATTCCCGTTCCCTACGTTGCTGTTCCTGCCTGAAGGCCTGTTCTTTCTTTTCTTTGAGCGCTTCCAGCACCTTCTTATCCTGGGTGGCCTGCACCAGTTCTCCACGGCGATCTTCCAGAATCCTGTCCAGTGCCGCTACGCGCTCTTGCTGGGTCTTGATCTCATCCCGCTTACGGGCGAAAAAATCGGTGTACAGCTGCAACTCCACCACTGACGTAAGTTGATCCTGTTGCTCAGCAAAATCCTTCGACAGTGTGGCTACCCCGTTACGTTCCTGCTCCAGCTTGTCACTGGCCCGGTCAAGGTCCTGACGGGCAGTCGCAAAATCCTGCTTACGCAACCGCTCCAGGTCGATGCGATAATTCAGCACCTGATGCAGCTCAAAAGCTTTTTTGGAGGACATGACCGCCCCTTATCCTTCAAAGATTGCCCGCATGGCTGCCACCGATTCGGCCACCGTTGCCGGATCACTGACTGCCTGTTTTTGAAAGGCCACCATGGCATCTATCCGCCGGATGGCATCATCGATGGCCGCGCTGCTGCCACCCTTGTAGGCGCCGATATTGATCAAATCCTCTGATTGCCGGTAGGTAGCCAGGGTCTCCTTGAAACGTCCGGCCAACTGCCGATGCTGCTCGTCGGTTACATCACCCATCACCCGGCTGGCGCTGGCCAGCACGTCGATCGGCGGATAGATGTTACGGGCCGCCAGATCACGCGACAGCACGATATGTCCGTCCAGAATACTCCGCATGGCATCGGAGATCGGCTCGTTAAAATCGTCTCCCTCCACCAGTACCGTGTAAAGACCAGTGATGCTGCCTTCGGGAAAGTTACCGGTACGTTCAAGCAGCTTTGGCAAGGCAGCAAACACCGACGGCGTGTAGCCCTTGGTGGTAGGCGGCTCTCCAATGGCCAGCCCCACTTCGCGCATCGCCATGGCGAAACGGGTGGCTGAGTCCATCATCAGCAACACCTTTTTACCCTGATTTTTGAAGTATTCGGCTATGGTTGTGGCGATGTAGGCACCCCGCATCCTCACCAGGGGCGGTTGATCCGAGGTAGCCACCACCACCACCGACTTGCGCAACCCCTCCTCTTGCAGGTCCTTTTCCACAAATTCCCGCAACTCGCGTCCCCGCTCGCCGATCAGGGCGATCACGTTGACGTCAGCCTCGGTATAGCGTGCGATCATCCCCAGCAGGGTCGACTTACCCACCCCTGAACCGGCCATGATGCCGACCCGCTGGCCCTGGCCACAGGTCAAAAGACCATTGATGGAACGTATTCCCAGGTCTAACGGCTTTCTGATCGGGGGGCGCTTCATCGGATTAACCGGCAGGGCGTAAATCGGGTACTCCTCTTCGGCGCGGAGCGGGCCTTTGTCGTCAATCGGGTTGCCCAGACCGTCAATCACCCGTCCGAGCATCTGGGGGCCGACTTTCAGCGTCGCCTTGTCACGCCTGACGGTGATCAGGCTGTCCAGTCCCACCCCGCGCAGCTCCCCCAGCGGCATCAGCAGGGTCTTGCTGTCACGGAAACCGACCACCTCTGCCGGTATCGGCTCCCCGTCCTTGGGCCGGATCTCACAGATCGCCCCTACCGAGGTGTCCGGGCAGTAGCCCTCGATCACCAGGCCAACAACCTGGATAACCTTCCCGTGCAAACGGATTGGCGTACACCGCTCGACCCCCTGCAGATAACGGCCCAGGTTCAGGCACTGCTTGGTCATCCGTCAGCCTTCTGTATCTGATCCACTTCGAGACTACCGGTGCGCTCTTCCATCAGGTGCCGGTAAATCTCTTCGAGCTGTGCCTCGAAACTTGCATCCACCGTTCCGAGGGAGGTTTCGACTTGGCAACAGCCCGGTTGCAGGGTGGAGTCCCCCTTGAGGGTGAAGCGAAATGCGGCCAGCTCCTGGCGCAAGGCTTGATCCTGACTGGTGGTAAGCAGGGCCAAATCATCGGGGTGTACCCGGATGATCAGCTCATCGTGATCATTCAGGCCACGCAACGCTGCCTTGATCACCTGTAGCAACACCTGACGGTTCTGGGCTACCTCCTGTCTGATCACCCGCCGGGCAACTGCGATGGTTAAAACCAGCAGATCATCCTCAGAATCCCGCAGCACCTTTTCACGAAGTTGCTGTAGATCTTCGGCCGCAGTGCGCAAACCTTTAAAGACGTTCAGCAGTCCCCGTTCCGCCAGATTTTTGCCGTCCTGCAAACCACGTTGATAGGAATCCTGCAGCTGCCGTTCCAGCTCCGCATCGCTGACAAACCTGCCGGGAATCTCCGGCGCAGGTTCGGCTACCGGTTTGGCCGATGGCAGACCGATCCGCCCTGCCAGTTCTGTGGTATCGAATAACTCGAGCGGTACAAAGTCGGTGTTCACGTCCTCCGGCTGTGCGTTCGCGATAAACGGCTGGTCCCTTTGCTGTACTGACTGGAAGTCGAAGCCACTGATCGGCACCTCGACCTTGGCCGCCTTGATAACCTTAGACGAGGGCATCTTCGCTGCCCCGGCCCGCCAGCACAATTTTGCCTTCCTCTTCCATTTTGCGAACGATCTTGATGATTTCCGACTGGGCTTTTTCCACATCGGAAAGGCGGACCGGTCCCATAACCTCCAGGTCTTCCTTGATCATCTCGGCTGCACGGCTTGAAATATTCTTGAAAATCTTGTTCTTGACGTCGTCGGTGGAGGTTTTCATGGCCAAGGTCAGTGTGTCGTTTGACACCTCGCGCATGACCGACTGAATCGAGCGATCGTCCAATGCAAACACATCCTCGAAGGTGAAAAGGTGCTTGCGGATTACCTCGGCCAACGGGGGAGACAACACGTCCAGCTTTTCCAGAATCTGCTTTTCCTTGCTGCGGTCAAAGTGGTTAAACATATCGACAACCTTCTCGATACCGCCCACCTTGTAGCGCTGCACCCCGCCCATTGACTTGAGTTCACGCCGCATCACATCATCAATTTCCTGCAGGATCTCGGGCGACACCTGCTCGACATCCGCAATCCGCAGCACTACCTCGGCCTGTAGCTCCTGCGGCAGAAATGAGATGATTTCGCTGGTCTGCTTGGACTTCAACTTTGCCAGGATCACGGCAATGGTTTGTGGATGCTCCTGCGAGAGAAAATTGGCGATACTTTTCGAGTCCATGGCAGCCAGGATATCGACCAGGTCGCCATAGGTTGAGGCTTGCAACTCCTCCATCAGTATCTCGGCCTTGGCTGGTCCCAGGGCTTTCTCCAGGATTTTACGGACGAACTCCTCGCCCTGGGCAAAAATGCCAGACTCGGGCGATATCACCTCGTTAAAGTCGTCAACTACCTGGACGATGGTATGTCGCGGCACATGCCCCAGATGGGCCATGCTCTTGGAGATCTTCTTGATCTCCTCATCCTCCATATGCTCATAAACCTTGGCGGTCACTTCGGCGCCAAGATACAACAACAGTATGGCAGCCTTGTCGGCTCCGGTCATGATGCTAACTCCTCTGCTAGAATCTCCGTGTTTATTCGTTGCTGATCACACCGCTCAAGACTCTTCGGTCAGCCAGTTTTGCAGTATCTGGGCCACCTGATACGGATTCGTCTTGGCCTTGTCCATCATATCCTGTTGCTCGGCCATATGGGCTGCCAACTGGGCACGTTCACTGGCTGAGAGCTTTTCCTGAACGTCAGGGGCGATCGTTTCCAAAATATCGAGCCGCGGCGGTTTAGCCGTACGCAAGGTGTTGATCAACGGCTTGATCACAAAGAGCATCAGTGCGACAAAGCCGAGACCGATCAGCAGGTTTTTGAAAAGCGCCAGGAAGAACGGGTTGGTCCACCACTGTGGCGCATCGGCAGCACCGGCGGCATCTTCCGGATCCTGAAACGGAATATTCTGGATACTGAGCTGATCGCCCCGCTCGGCGTTAAAACCGATGGCCCCCTTGACCAGTGCCTCGATCTTTTGCAACTCGTCAGGTGAGCGAGGGATATATTTGGGTTTGGCAGTCTGACCTTCTTTAACTGCTGCCGGGGCCTCGTACTTGCCGTCCACCAGAATGGCCACCGACACCTTGCTCAAGGTGCCTACCGGCTCAATGGTTCGCGAGGTGGAGCGGCTGACCTCGTAGTTAAGGGTTTCATCATTTTTGCTACCACCACCAACGACACCGCCGCCGACAGCACCGGCGTTGCGCCCCAGATTGGTCTGTACGCCCGGCACACCGGTTGCTGCGGCGGTGCCGCCGGCTTTTTCCTCGCTGCGCTGCTCACTGCGCACTGCAATGGTTTCTGGATCAAACTTCTCCTCAACCCGTTCCACCTGTTTGAAATCAAAGCTGGCCGTGGCGCGGGCCACGGTCTTGCCTCCGCCCACTACCCGATCCAGTAGTGTCTGCAAGCGTTCTTCCAGATTCCGCTCATAAACCCGCTGAGTCTCCTGCATGGTACTGGTCATTTTGGCAGCGCCGTCAGCAGTGCCGCTGGCCCCCTTGCTGAGTATCTTGCCCCGGCTGTCCAGCACGGTCACATTGTCAGTGTTCATCCCTTCAATCGAAGCGGCCACCAGGTGAACCACTCCCTGGACCTCAGTGTCACGCAAGGATTTCGCGCCCTTCATGCGCAACACGATCGAGGCGGTGGGAGGCTTCTCCGACTCTTTAAACAGAGATTTCTCCGGGATCACCAGATGCACGCGGGCCTGCTCGACCCCGCTGATTTGCGAGATCGTCCGGGCCAGTTCGCCCTGTAGCGCCCGTTGGTAGTTCAGCTTTTGCACGAACTCGGTCATGCCGAAATTTTTGCGGTCAAAAATCTCGAAGCCTACCCCACCCCCCTGCGGAAGTCCCTCGCTGGCCAGTGACAAGCGCAGTTCGTGCACCTTGTCCGAGGGGACCATCACGCCTTTGCCGTCGGGCGTAATCTGGTACGGGGTTTTAGCCTCTTTCAGTTTTTTGATAATCTCGCCGGCGTCCTCGCTGGTCAGATTGGTGAACAATGGACGATAGTCAGTCCGATTGGCCAGCATGATCAGCACGGCAAAGGCCAGCAGACAGGCTACCACCACGCCGCCAACCAGCATCCGCTTGGCGGGCGAGATCGCCAGAAAAGGTTCCAGGATTCGTTGCAATCCTTCAGGCATGGGACGGCCGACCTCCCTTTCGTTCAGTTATCAACAGACGCTTACGGCTCAAACCTGCATCCGCATAACTTCCTGGTAGGCTTCCAGCGCCTTATTGCGCACCTGGGACATGAACAGAAAAGAGATGCTGGCCTTTTCAACCGCAATCATTGTTTCATGCAGATTGCGATTCTCCCCGGTAGCCAGCTTTTGGATTGCCTGATCGGACTGGACCGACATATCGTTGACCTTACTAACCAACTCACTAAAAAATTTACCTGCTCCATCAATGGCGGAAACAGGCTGGCTTTTCCCCAAACCAAGTCCCTGCGCCATACCAACACCGCTAATAGCCTTGATATCCATGTAGTATCTCCTAGCGTCCGATTTCCAAGGTCTTCAGCGCCATATTCTTGGCGGCCTGGGCAGCCATCACATTGGCCTCATAGGCCCTGGTCGCATTGATCATATCCGCCATCTCTTCCACCACGTTCACATTCGGCATCGCCACATAGCCCTGGGGGTCAGCATCAGGATGGCTGGGATCGTACTGCAGGCGTGGCGGGCTCTTATCCTCCACAATCTGAGTTACTGACACCTGGCGTACCTGCTCACGAGCAGCACGGTCGAGGGTCTTGCCAAAGCCGCCTTCCAAGGGAGTGGCTGTAAAAACTGCATCTTTACGCTTGTACGGTCCCCCCTCAGGCGTCCTCGTGGTATTGGCATTGGCAAGGTTACTGGAAACCAGATTCATCCTGGTCCGCTCGGCGGTCAGCGCTGAAGAACTGGTTTGCATCGCGCTAAAAAGATCCATTATTTACCCTCCCTCAAAGCAGAGCGCAGTCCTTCAAATTTTTTGGTCAAAAGCTGCGTCGAGGCATTAAACATCACCTGATTCTGCATCATCCGATTCATCTCGTTTTCCAATTCCACACTGTTGTTATCACGGCCGGGGGTCTTGGCCGGAACGTCCACCACGGTCCCGCGAACATCTTGAATACTTGCAGTACCGCTGCCCCTGAGCGGCAGATGTGCCGGATGGGGCTGCGTAACCCCGGAGACGCTGCCACGACCAGACGACTTCTTGACAGCCGATTGAAGCTGCCGCTCAAAATCCAAAGCCTGCGGTGTAAATCCGGGAGTTTCCGCATTGGCCAGGTTTGATGCGATCAGATTTTGCTGTCGCGTTCGTAAATCAACACTCTTGGCGAGCACCTCTACCGTCGTACTGAAAAGCCCTTCAACAGGCATAATTACCCCCTGCCAGCCATAAAGATCAGCGGCACCCGTCCGAATTTGCAATAATTATGCCCACACCGCAACAACTCCGCCAACAGCGGCAGTTCGGGCATTAGCATTAATTACTGCTTCATTTTTGACAGGCTAGACAAGTCGTAATCTTGACACAACCAATTATTTGACTTTTTGATTCTTTGACGGAGGTGGGGGGGAAGCGGGGAGGGATTGCAATGACTGCGTGGCAAGACGACGCCAGTCCGGGTCCTTGCCGTCTTTCGCCAACTGCTCAAAATAATTGCGGGCCTGTGCCTGTTTGCCATCCTGCAGGCTCACTTCCCCCAACTTATACATAAACTGATCGCGGCCATCCTTGGGTACCGCCTTTGCGCCGGCTTCCAGTAAGGCCAGTGCCTGTTGATATTGGCCAATTGACTGCCTGGCCTGTGCCGCCACATAGTAAGCATCGCCTATATGGGGGGGCTTCTGGCCTGCACCTTGAACCGAAGCAAGATAAAGGTCCATGGCCAGCGCCGCCTGCACATAACTCTTACCCAGCCAGAGTGCCCGCCCCAGATAGTAGTAGCTGATCGGGGTAGCGGCCCGCTCCCCCTTATTAAGAATCCAAAGCAGATTGGTTCTTGCTTCGGCCATCTCTCCGTCCAGGTACTGGAGCGTGCCCAACCGTTCACGACCAAGGCGGGCCTGGGGATCGGCCGGCAAGCGTGTCAAAAAGTTGCGCAGCATCTTTTTGGCCATCAGTGAGTCGCCCAACAGCTCTGCCTGCTCCGCCACCTGCAGGTAAAGATACGGAAGGTTGGCTTCACCAACCCAGGGTTGCTCCAGCAAACCGACAAACAACGCGATCAAGTCAAGGGGCCGGCCAGCCTTGTCAAAAGCGTTCGCGACTGCCGGCAGAAAGTCAGGTGCTCGTAACACTCCCGCCAGATACTCCCGGTTATTCTCTGCCAATGCCATCAAGCCGGCGGGATCTCTATCCCATCCCCCCAGCCGGTAGCTCTGGTCAACCAAGTCCTCACGGATGTCACGCAGTATGGTGGCATAAACCCCACGAGGAAAACGCTTTTGAAAGGTGACCACCTCATCCAGGGCTGCCACCGCAGGTGCATTAATGGCCGCCAGTAGCATCGCCTTGAAGGTGGCCTCTTCACGCAGGTCAAAATCACCTGCACGCTCGGCAACCTCACGGTAGGTAGTTGTCAAGGACTGGTAGTCGGCAGGGGTCGCCTGTAAAAAGGCGCGGTCAGCCAGCTTCATCCGGGCGATTTGGTGGGCCTTGTTGTCCCTGAACCCCTCAGCCACCGTCCGGTAGATCGCCACTGCCTCCGGAGCATTGCCCTGGCGAGCCAGCACATCCGCCATCCGCACCAGCAGGATCGGCGCGTACTTCTTATCGGCATGGGCCACCACCAGACGTGCCAACAACTGCCGACCGCCTGGCAGATCACCACTGCGGGCGATACTGTCGCCATAGTAGAACATGCTGGCGGGGTTTAGAGAGAGAAACTCCGCCCAGAGTTGCTCGGCTGCCCTGAAATCATTCAGGGCCTGGGCGTAACGTTGCAACCGGTATCGGGTCTCAGCCAGACGATAGAGGGCTAACGGACGAATCGAGCTGCCGGTGCGTGCGGCAAAGGGTGTGAAGGCATCTTCAGCCGCAGTGAGCTGCCCCTTGTACAGTGCCCCTTCAGCTGCCAGAAACAGCTTCTGATCTTCGTCGCTCAAGAGATTCTTCAGGACCTGACGATCGGTGGGGACAAAGGGTATCTCAGGCTTGATCGGCGGATCAAAATCGCGCAGCAACTTTTCAGCGCCGCTCCAGATGCGCTCACGACCGGGCTGTTGCGGATGAAGCGGTTGTGGCTCCAGCAACGGACCAACATCCAGACTCAAGGCCGGTACGCCGTCAACCTGGATAGCTCGCCAGCCCACCCCTTTAGGGGCCACGGCAAAGGTCACGACGAGATCGCTGCCGCGCTGTGACAACACCAGGCCGCCGATATTGGCATCAGCATAGCGACGCAAGCCCTTGAACCGTCGGCCGGAGGTATCATGCAACCGGACGCGCAAGCGGCTGTTCGGCAGACTGGTAATCGTGTAACGCGGGCTCGTTACCAGCTTGAGGGTGATACGGGTGAACTGCTGCTTAGTGCGCAACTCAACCCGTTGCAGTTGATTGACCGGGATAGCAGCCGATGATTGCGAGGGTAACACCGCAAGCAGCAGCAAAAGCAGCAGTAACCAGACAACTGTCAGTGGCCGGCGTCCTGGCAGCTGCGGCGTAGAATCCGTTATCAGACAGACGGGATGCGACATAGGCGTTTTACCTTGGCACCAAGCTCGTCAGAATCGCAGGGTTTGATGATAATATCTCGGGCGCCATATTTAAGCGCCTTAAGCACTGCCGTGCGGGTCCAGCGGTGGGCACACATCAGAATCGGCACCGGCTGGTCCTGTCGCAGTGCGTTGATCTTGATACAAACCGCCAGCTCCCGGTCATCGGCATCCTGCGAGCCGATCAGCACCATTCTGACGTTTCCCTGGCTAAAAAGATCCTTTACATCAGCGTTCAGAGGGCCAGCCACCAGCTTGAAACCGGTAAAGGCCAGCGCGTCACGCAACTGGCTACGATCCTCGTCACTGTCCTCAAAGATCACGACAGTGTCATCACCCGCCGTACCGGCAGCAGTGGTGGAAGGTTGCGCAACAGCTTCGCTACCGGTAACCACGGTTTCTTCGGCCAGTTGACCATCCTCGGAAGTGGCCCCCGCCTCAGCGGCGGCTGGCGGTTCCTCAACCGGGGCAGCTACAACCGGTTTTTCAGGGGGTGGATCAAACAGATTGCCCAAGGCCAACGGAATCATAACATCCAGGTGGTACATCTCCTGGCCTTCCATCTCCAGCCGGGCACGAAACATCAGATAGTCGCCATCAGGCAGCGGGTCTTGATCTGAAATAGGATCAATTTCGGGCACATACTTCTTGGCACCTTGCTGCTTCAGGTGGGCCTTGCCGGAAAGGCTGGACTGGAAGGTGGTGTTCATGGCGCCGTTGATCATATTGCCGATCTCACCGAAGGCATCAATGTCATCGGGCTCGATAATCGACAGACGGCGTTTTTCCTGAATACGAGCGGTAGGGATGCCGAGCAGCAGACTGCTCATCAAAATCGCATCCCGCAGATTAAAGATCAGATAGATCTGACCGGGGTACTCTTCGCGAGATTCGACCTCCATCACAAAAACACCGTCATCAAGATCGCCAAAGTAGGCTGCCTTGGTGAAAGTTAGTGAATCAGTGAGGGTCGCCGTGAGACTCTGCCCCAAAAGCATGCTGATTTCTTCGCCAGCCTGCCGCAGGGCGCTCTCGAGCATCTCGTAAAGCTTTACATATCCTTCCATCTGAACTCGCGGGGATGTGTATGGGGACTGTCCGGGGCACCACCATGGCGCCCCGGTACTGTTAAGATCGGAAGATTAGTCTTCTTTCTTGAGCGTCAACCCCACCAGAAAACGTTCGTTCTCGACGGTGAAGGGAATGACAACGCAATCTATATCTGAAAGTGAGTTGACGGTATAATCCTCACCAGAAATGACGGTGGGGATGGACAGTTTGACATCCAGCCCTCCCTTGGAGAGGATCATCTTGACGCTACCCCCCAGCATATTGGCGATTTCACCGACGGCGTCGTTTAGATCCTCGCCGCCCTCGGCAACCTCATCCGCTGCCATGCCAAGCATGGCAGCAGTAATTTTCTTTGCCAACGTGATCGGACAATGCATCGAGATGACACCGGAATAGGTACCGGCAAAGCCGACCATCCCAGTGATACTGCACCTAAAGTGAGTGATCGGGTCCTTCAGCGGAAACTCATCCGAGGGCTCCATCATCACCATGGTGGAGAACACCTCCTGGGTGGCCTTGATGACATATTCAGCCAGTTGCTGTTCGCTGAACTTGGTGGATTCGGAGATCTCGGGGTTGAGACTCATAGCAGCCCCCCCAGCTTTTCACTGAGCTGTTCAGGGGTAAAGGGTTTTT
Organism: Geobacter sp. UBA5730; assembly: GCA_002419465.1. Classification (GTDB taxonomy): domain Bacteria; phylum Desulfobacterota; class Desulfuromonadia; order Geobacterales; family Pseudopelobacteraceae; genus Trichlorobacter. Next base: position 421,307 of record DIGE01000014.1, read on the forward strand.
TGATGCTGTCCTTGGCACCACTGGCCAGAGCCTCGGCAATCACGTCCTCACCACCCTCAGTGGTAATCATCACGATCGGCATGGTATAACCGTTGGCCCGCACCACCTTGACAAACTCCAGACCATCCATGTTGGGCATATTGATATCCGACAAAATCAGGTTGATGGTCTTACCCGAGGTCTGCAGGGCATTAATCCCCTCAATTCCGTCACCAGCCTCCAGGATATCGTCAATCGACAACCCGGCCTGGCGCAGCGAACGGGAGATGATCTTGCGCATGGTGGAAGAGTCGTCAACTATCAGGATGTTTGCCATTACATGCCTCCTTAGGTCCTCTTGGGACGAATATGCGTGGCTCTGCTCACGTGCTCAAGGTAGTGTGTACCATAGTTGAACGGCATTTCAAACCTTGAATTTAACGCCTGCAACGGTGCATTTTGGGCAATCGTCAGCAGAATCGTGATGAGCACTGAACGGGGTCTGCTTCAACGCAGTCAGGCTGGATTCTTATCGCCTCTAGAACGACCTCCGAAAACGGTACAGCAGATACAAACAACCTGAACCCGTCACCAGCAACGCCGCTTCAATGACAAGGCTGAACGGCCGACCGGCACCCACTGCCATTAAAGGGTAAAGCAGGCCGCCATTCAGCCCTGTGACGCAAATCATGGTCAGCAGGGTCTTCATCTCGCCTTACACCCCGGCCAGCTGTCGTGCGCCGCGCAGTAGCGTCTCCACCATCTCCGCTTCGCCAGCTTCGCTATACAGCCGCAGCACCGGTTCTGTACCAGAGGGCCTGATCAGCAGCCAGTCGCCATTGTCAAAGATAAACTTGAAGCCATCGCTGAAGTTGGTACGGCTGACCAGACGCCCGGCGATCTTCACGGGCGGCTCTGTCCGCAGCTGTGTCAGCAGACGTTCCTTGTCGTCATTGGCAATATGGGTATCGATCCGGCGATAGCAAAAACTGCCGCATTCGGCCATTACCTCGTCCAGCTGCTCCCGCAAGCCCTTACCGGTGGCGGCGATGGTCTCCAGCAGCAGCAGGCCCATCAGGATCCCGTCACGTTCTGGGATATGGCCAGCCACCCCCAGGCCGCCGGATTCCTCGCCACCCATCAACACCTGCTGCTCCAGCATTAACGCACAGATATGTTTAAACCCGATCGGGGTTTCAAACAGAGGCAACTGATATTTTTCTGCCAGGCAATCAACCAGCCGGGTGGTGGAAACTGTCTTGACCACACCACCGCTACGCCCTTTGCGTTCTACCAGATGCTTCAGCAAAACAGTGAAGATGCCATGGGAAGAAAAGAAGTCTCCGTGTTCATCAACGGCGCCGATCCTGTCGGCATCGCCGTCCAGGGCCAATCCGACACGATAGTGACCGGACTTGACCAGCGCACAAAGCTCCTGCAGATGTTCACCAATCGGTTCAGGGGGACGGCCGCCAAAGGCGGGATTTACTTCGGCATGAATCTCTTCAATCGCCAACAGACGTTTAAAAAAACCGCTGCCAGCGCCGTACATTGGATCGGCGACAGCAGGAATCACTGCCTGCCGGATCAAGTCAATGTCTACATACCGGCCAAGCTGCCGCAGATATCCGGTGGTCGCATCAAACAACACAATCAGTCCGCTACGACAGGCTTCCTCAAAGGGCACTGACCGTACCAGGCGTTCATGGCTCTGGTTGTAAGCAACGATCTGCTCCAGTAGCGCGGTGGTGTCTGGGCGGGCTGAACCGCCGTAGCCCTCCTTGACCTTAAAACCGTTGTAGATGGGCGGATTATGGCTGGCGGTAATCATCACCCCGGCCCCTGCTCCCTCCTGCTTCACGGCCCAGGAAACCGCCGGCGTCGGCGCCACCTCATCACAAAACAGGGTCTTGATACCGTTACCGGCCGCCACCTCGGCAACCCGGCGAGCAAACTCCGGGGACAGAAAGCGACGATCATAGCCGACCACCAGTCCCTGGTCTGCCAATCCCTCGCGCTGCATCCAGTCCATAGTGGCCTGTGCCACCTGAGAAAGGTTCTCAAAGGTAAAGTCGCGGGCGATCACCCCCCGCCAACCGTCTGTACCGAACTTGATCTGCATTACGCCCCTTTCCTTCCCTCCATTTTATAAAGCCAGACAAGCAATTCAGCAACCGCCCGATACAATTCCGGCGGGATATGCTGATCGACATCCACCTGCATCAGCAGGGTTACCAGCTCAGGCGACTCATGCACATACACACCGGCATCCTTGGCGCAGGCGATGATCGCCTCAGCCATTATCCCCTTACCCTTGGCCACCACCACCGGTGCATAGTGGCCCTGCTTGTAGGACAGGGCCGCAGCCATCCGCTCATCAGTCCTGCGGCGGCTGTTTGCCATGACGCACCTCGATTGATTGTGTGTCCAGACCGGCGGCGGCCAGCTGTTCAACCAGCTCACTCCGGCCATCATCCAGCAGCTGAGCCGTAGTTGACTGGGCCGTGTTCAGGCGGATACTGACCTGACTGCCACTCAAGGTCAGCGCCGCATCCACAGCCCCCAGACCGGGCAAGCTCAGCGAAACGGAAGTTTCCCAGGGGGTTTCTTCAGCAGGCTGATCTTGTTGTCCGCCAGCCTCACGCTCCCCAACCCGCCACTCCAGAGACTGGCCGGGAAACAGCTCTCCCTGAAATAACAGCTGACCGGTCTGTAGCGTGGACAACTGTTCCCTGATGATCGTCATGGTGCGGGGGTCGGCCGAGCCCTCCGGGGCCTGGCCCGGGGTTGCCCGCAGCTTGAAGGCCGCCTCCAGCTGTTCAGCCGTTACCTCGCGGGGCACAAGCGGAAGGGGGTGATTCAATGAGAGCCGCCCTTGGGGTTCCTTCAGCAGCCCCTCAAGAGGATACTCACCGCTAAACCAGCGAGCAAGGTGGGATTCATAAAACAGGCCGCTCTCGCGCAGCCCGCTGGCAAGTTGCCGCTCAAGCAAGACAGAGTCCGAGGGCACCCCCTGCAGCAGGGTACGCAGAATGCCAAGCCCCTCCTGGAGTGGAGCTGACTGGTTCTGCATCCCCAACAGGGTGCTCACCCAGCGCCCGGTCTCACTGACCAGAGCGTCTCCCCCCTTACCGTGCCGCACCAGCAAAAAGGCCGCCGGTTCATTACCAACAAAGAAAAGGTTGAGCCCATCGCCGGGGCGAACCCCTTTGGGCAGCAACACCTCCAGATTCTGACCGGCAACCTGGATCATGAAACGACCGCCACCGAGGTTCTGCAGCACCTCCCCCTTCAGTTGCTGGCCCGGCTGAAACGGCAGGGTGCGTTCTGCACTCAGCTGAGGCTCCACCAGGGCCATCCGGCTACCCTGCATCAAGGCCTGTAGCAATTTGAGCACTTCATCATCAACCGAGCCCTGGGCACGGCCGGTCGATTGGCTTTGCAAAGCCTTGGAGGTCAACAGCGGGGTGGCGCCATAAATCATCGCTTCATCCATGATGGCAGCCAGAGCCGGTGAGCCGGGTGGCAGTGACGTCACGACCTGCTGCAGGCGCGTCAACACCGCCTGCTGCATCTCACTTCTACCCTCCTCACTCGTAACCATCGAACTGAGCCAGCGGGCAGCGTCGCTGACGCGAGCAGCCTGATCCGTTACCGGCTGCCCCAACAGGGCAAACACCAGCCTGGGCTGTTGCGAAACCAGGGCCAGCCGCAACAGTTCACCTTGTGGCACCGGCCTCGCCAACTGTAACTCAAGGGATTCGCCGGCCAGCTGTACCAGCACCCGCCCACCGGGCAAATTACCCTGCACCAGGGCGGCGGCCTCGTCTCCAGGCAGCAGCGGCAAGGGCCGCAACGGTTGGTTAGCCGATTCTACCAAGGTGAAGCGGGCCCGTTGGGCCAAGTTCAGCAACAACTTGGAAGCGGCCTCTTCAAAGGGGGTGGCGGTCCGGCCCGGCAGACCGGTTGAGGGAGCCAACGGCCGTCCCGGCTCTCCGCCCACCGGTTGCTCCGGCTGATCCGGCAACTGGCCGGTGGCCACCACAGCCGACCGGCCATCAGCCCGGTAGGTCAGAAAATCATCCAGAAAATTGGCCAAAACACTGGTATCGCCGGAAGAACGCCGCAGCAGATCGCCGATACTCTGTAGCGAGGAACGCAAACGGGGATCCACCAGCACATCGTCATTTGAGACCAGCAGTGAAAGCAAACGGGAGGCATCGGTGAGACTGACCGGCGGGGCAGGCACCCCGGGCCTCGCCATGGCAAAGGTGGGACGCGGGTCGCCGCCCACAAAGGTCAGCTCCAGATTCTGGCCCTGGCGAACCTGTATCGGCAGCTCCAGGTTCATCTGCTGCACACCGATCCGAACCGGCACTTTGCCTGCCTGGGCCTGCCCCATCACCTCGGCAGTCACCCGCTGACCCGGTGACAGAGACAGGGCCTGCACGCCACCGGTAGCCGGCTCCGCCGAAACAAAGGACAGATTGGAACTGCGGGAAAGCAGGTCATAAACCTGTTGTTGTGTGTCGTTCGTTATGGCCATAACATCTTTATCGGCAAGGCAGGCTGCAGCCTACAGAAAACAAGCGAGAAACCCTCGCACCAAAAACCTTGCGAGGATGGCGACCTGCAGAGCAAATCAACTGAGCATGGTGCAGGCACGATGATGAGCAGGCGGCAAGGAGGAGGCGACGCAGGCGTACGTGGTCCGTACGTCGAGGAGCCGACGACGCAGTCAACGAACTCAGCGCGTGGCTGCGCCGGGCGCTACCCCCAGACCAGGTAGCCGGGTTCATATACCGGCCCCACCTGCGGATGCCGTGGCATGGCCCGCACCAGGAAGCCATACCGTCCGCAGAAGCGACATTCCAGGGTACCACTGAAACGATGTTGTCCGTGCCCCAGATCGGCTTCATGCTGCAAGGTCACCGTCTCGCCACCCCGAATGATGCCCTGATTGTCCAGAACGCCGAAGTACCCCTCCACTACCACCTCTTCAAACGGTATGTCTCCCACAGCCAGCTGCACAGCCACCGGCACACTACTGCCCACCCCAACGGCGTCCCCCAGCCGGGCGTCTACCGCCTCAATCCGCACCTGCGGCCAGGCCTTGAAAATTCGCTCCTTCCAGGCGGCCAAGTCCTTGGCCAGGGCCAGATCGTTGGCCTCCAGACGTGCCCAGTGACGATAGGAGGGAATGTAGGAAAGCTGGGCATACTCCTCCACCATCCGATCAGTTGAAAAGACCGGGCAAAGCGATTGCAAGGAGGCCTTCATGGTGGCCACCCAGGAGCGGGGGATCCCGTCGCTGCCCTGGTCATAATAAAGCGGAATCACTTCCTTCTCCAACAGATCATACAACGCCCGGCTCTCCACCTGATTCTGGTATTCCAGGTCTTCGTAGACCTCACCCTTGCCGATGGCCCAGCCGTTATTGCCCTGATATCCCTCACACCACCAGCCATCCAGCACCGACAGGTTCAGGCCTGCGTTGAAAGCTACCTTCATGCCGCTGGTACCGCTGGCCTCCATCGGCCTGCGGGGGGTGTTCAGCCAGACATCTGCACCCTGCACCAGATGACGGGCCACCTCCATGTCATAATCCTCGATAAAGACGATCCGGTGGCGGAAGCGCTCCTGGTGGGATACCTGCACGATCTGCCGGATCAACTCCTTGCCCTCCTGGTCATGGGGGTGGGCCTTGCCGGCAAAGATGATCTGCACCGGCATCTCGGCGTTGTTCAGGATGCGAGCCAGCCGATCCAGATCCCGCAGCAGCAGGGTGCCGCGCTTGTAGGTGGCGAATCGGCGGGCAAAACCGATGGTTAACACCTCCGGATCCAACACCTCATCTGCAACGGCAATCTCTTTGGCGGTTGCTCCAACCTTTTGTAACTGTTGCTTCAGGCGACAGCGGGCGAAGTCCACCAGCCGTTCCCGGGTGGTCTGGCGGGTACGCCAGAGCTCGGCATCAGGGATCCTGGCCACCCGACGCCAGGCATTGTGATCGGTCAGATCCTCTTGCCAGCGGGTGCCCAGATAACGGATCAACAAAGACGCCATCTGGCCAGACATCCAGGTCCGGGTATGCACGCCGTTGGTAATCGAAGTGAGCGGCAGCTGTTCTTCCGGCAGTTCCGGCCAGGTATTTTTCCACATGGCACGGGAAACCTCGCCGTGCAACTGGCTGACGCCGTTGGTGTGGCCGGCCAGCTTGAGGGCCAACACCGCCATACAGAAGCTCTCATACTGGTCATGGGGATTCTGACGGCCCAGCCCCAGAAATTCATCACGGGAGAGACCAAACGACCGAATGTACTTTGAAAAATATTTGTCCAGCATATCGCTGGGAAAGTGATCTATGCCGGCCTCTACCGGGGTGTGGGTGGTAAAGACGTTACCGGCCCGGACGACCTCCTTGGCCTCTGCAAAGGTAATCTTGCGTTTTTCCATCACCAGCCTGATCCGTTCCAGGGCCAGGAAGGCGGAATGCCCTTCGTTCATATGGCAAACATTGGGGATGATATGCAGGGCCCGCAGAATTCTGACGCCGCCAATTCCCAGCAAAATCTCCTGCAAGATCCGCATCTCCTGGTTGCCGCCATACAACTGGGCGGTAATCAGACGATCTTCCGGGTTGTTCTCCTCAAGATTGGTGTCCAGCAGATAAAGCGGGACTCGCCCCACCTGAACCCTCCAGACATGCACCTTGAAACGTCGCGGGCCAAACTCCAGCTCCACCTCCAAAGGCCGCCCCTTGTCATCACGCTCAAGGGTGAGCGGCAGGTTGTAGAAGTCGTTCTCCGGGTAGATCTCCTGCTGCCAGCCTTCGTTATTCAAGTATTGACGGAAGTAGCCCTGGCGATAGAGCAGGCCGACCCCCACCAACGGCAGACCAAGATCCGAGGCCGACTTGAGGTGATCCCCGGCCAGCACCCCCAACCCTCCGGAGTAGACCGGCAGCGATTCGTGCAGCCCGAACTCCATGGAAAAATAAGCAATCTTCAACTGGTTATCGCCGCTGTACTCCCGGTCGAACCAGGTCTTTTCCCCCTGGTAAGCGGAAAGCTTCTCGTCCACCATCTGCAGGTGCGCCATAAAGCCTTCATCCAGCTTGAGGGACTCCAGGGTCGTCTGCTGGAGGATGCCCAGCATCTCTACCGGATTGTGCCGGGTGGCGGTCCAGAGATCCTCGTCAAGTCGCCGGAACAGGGCGATCGCATCCGGCTCCCAGCACCACCAGAGATTGTAGGCGATTCGCTGCAGGGCTGCCAGCTCACCGGTCAAGGAGGGGACAACGGTAAATTTGTGAAGCAGCTTGGAAAAATCCATGGGGCACCTCAGGAATAGGCCAGCATACAAAAATTAGGAAACGAGGTTTTTCTCGTCCCAGCTGCGGCAAGCCAGGGGTGGCAGCGGAGACGTACTAAAGCAGTACGTAGAGCATGCCACCGTGCAGGTTGACATGGCTGGAACGGAAAAGGACCGTTTCTACAGAGTTATTTCACCGGAAAACACTTCCGTTGCCGGGCCGGTCATAAATACCGGGCCATGTTCAACCCACTCCAGCTCCAGGTCGCCGCCGGCCAGATGATTCAAGATGGTACGGTCGGTGACGTTGTTCAGCACACCTGCCACACAGACGGCACTGGCGCCGGTGCCGCAGGCCAGAGTTTCACCGGCCCCCCGCTCCCATGTGCGCTGTTTCACCTCGCCGCGGGAGATGATCTGGATAAACTCCACGTTGGTACGGCGGGGGAACAGCTGGTGGTTCTCAATCAGCGGGCCGTAGGTAGCCACTGGAAAGTTGGCCACGTCATCCACATAGATGATGCAGTGGGGGTTACCCATGGAAACGCAGGTAATCTTGAAGGTCTTGTCCAGCACCGTCAGCTCTTCGGACACCACCTGGGATACCGGACTGCCGTTCATTGGAATCTCTTCGCGGGCGAGCCGCGGCGGTCCCATATTAACCCGCACCCGATCGACCTTATTGGCATCATTGGGGAAAAGTTGCAGGGTCAGAATGCCGGCACCGGTCTCAACCGTAATCTCTGTCTTGTTCACAATGCCATGGTCATAGGCGTACTTGGCCACGCAGCGGATACCGTTACCGCACATCTCTGACTCTGAGCCGTCACTGTTAAACATCCGCATCCGTACATCAGCCTTGTCGCTGGGCATGATCAGGATCAGGCCGTCGGAACCGATGCCAAAATTGCGATTGGAGACCTTGACGGCTACTTCAGCAGGGCTGGCAACTGGTTCTTCAAAGCAGTTCACATAGACATAATCATTACCGGCACCGTGCATCTTGGTGAATTTCATTACTTCTTCCTCCAGTGTTCATTCGTACTCATGGCTTACAAAAATAGCAGAATCACGACGGGGCAACAAGACGAAATCATGGACGTCAACCACCGCTTGCAGGTATAGTTATCATCTTCAAGCCCAGCCTCAGGAGACACACCATGATCAAGCCGTTCAAAGGCATGCAGCCCCACATCGACCCTTCCGCCTTTATTGCCGAAACCGCCGTGGTGATCGGCGAGGTTTCAATCGGGGTGGAGTCCAGCCTCTGGTATAATGTCGTGGCCCGCGGTGATGTGAACAGTATCACCATCGGCGCCCGCAGCAATGTGCAGGATATGACCATGCTGCACGTCACCCATAAAAAGCATGGCGACGACCCCGGCGCACCATTAACCATCGGGGATGATGTCACCATCGGCCACAGCGTGACCCTGCACGGCTGTACCCTCGAAAACGGCTGTTTCATCGGCATGCAGGCCATGGTGATGGACAAGGCGGTGGTTGGCGAAGGTGCCCTGGTGGGCGCCAGAGCACTGGTCACCGAGGGGACGGTCATCCCGCCCCATACCCTCTGGATCGGGGCACCAGCCACATACAAACGTGATCTGACCCCCGACGAAGTGGCCTGGCTGAAGAAATCAGCCGGCAACTACGTACGCTATTCACGAGAGTTTATCGCAGAGGGGCTTGGGGAGCAGCGGGATTAAATTCGTTTGGCTACAACATACACCCCCAGACCCACACAACAAAATTGACAGATTATCTTCAAATGACCATACTGGTCACAAGGAGATGACTTCATGCAAACCGCAGCCGTTTCAGAACTCAAGGCATCCACCAGCGAGTACCTTGCAAGGGTTAAGTCAGGAGAAGAAATCCTGATAACCGACCGAGGTACGCCGATTGCCAAAATCATCCCGCTTCGCCGGACAGACGATGCGCTAGGCGCCCGCATGATGCAGCTTGAACGGGCCGGCATGATACGTAGAGGCACCGGCGCCATCACGGAGGATTTCTGGACGGCCGCTCGACCCCAGAATAGAGGCGGATCCGCTCTGGCTGCGCTCCTTGACGAACGGGAGGATGGCCGATGAGGTTCTGGGACAGCTCTGCAATTATTCCCCTGTGCCTTGAAGAACCGCATTCCGAAGCCATGCGCCTGTTGGCAGGTGAAGACGGAGAGCTGGCTTTCTGGTGGGGTACGCCGGTAGAATGCAGTTCTTCCTTTGCCCGGTTGCGGCGAGAAGGCTCCCTATCTGCTGATGATGAACAGCAGCTGCGTCGTCTTGTGGATCAGCTTACCCAAAGCGGCACCGAGCTATCACCATCCGAGGAGGTACGCGCAACGGCGCGGCGGCTGCTGTTGCGTCATCCGTTACGGGCTGCGGATTCTATGCAACTTGCTGCTGCCCTGGTATGGGCCGCAAACAGACCCGATGATCTGGGCTTTGTCTGTCTGGACAAACGGTTGCGAGATGCAGCCCGGGTAGAAGGCTTTACGCTGTTCCCGCAGGGGTTGCCTAATGTTTGATATTCACAAACGAAACCCCTGAAAAACAAAACAGTTGACGGACTGTTCCGGTCTTCTTAAGATACCAGTACAATTTAACGTAAAGGCTGTGAAGAGGAGTAGTAACAGAGGTACATCCTTGAGAGAGCCGGTGGGTGGTGCGAACCGGTGGATGGAAACTGTGAACTCGCCTCGGAGCCACTCCGGTGAACTATCAGTAGTCGGAGTCGTCTCATCCACGTAACGGATTTAATTGAGGCCCGCACATCGTTTTGCAAGCAAAGCGACCGGGTGAAGTAGGGTGGTACCACGGAAGCTCTGACGCCTCCGTCCCTGCAACGGGGCGGAGGCGTTTTCTAGTTTACAGACACCACACAGGAGGTGGCAGCATGGCCAAGGCAAAGACAACCACAAAAGACGACCGGCACGTAGTCAAGATTTTTGATACCACCCTGCGGGATGGCGAACAGGCACCCGGCAATAGCATGAACATTGAGGAAAAGCTGCGCCTTGCCAAACAGCTGCAAAAGCTGAACGTCGACATTATCGAGGCCGGTTTCCCGATCGCTTCAGATGGCGATTTCGAAGCGGTAAAAAAAGTTGCTCAAACCATCAAGGGCCCTGAAATAGCCGGCCTGTGCCGCTGTAGCGTAAAAGACATCGATCGGGCCTGGGAGGCGTTGAAATATGCCGGAGAGAAGGGGCGGATTCACACCTTTATCGCCACCTCCGACATCCATATGAAGTATAAACTGCAGATGGAACCGCAGCAGGTACTCGAGTCCGCCGTTAAAGCGGTCAAGCGTGCAGCCTCCTACACCCCTAACGTCGAGTTTTCCTGTGAGGACGCGGCACGGACCCGCCTGCCGTTTCTGGCTCAGGTGGTAGAGGCAGTGATCGCCGCCGGGGCCACCACGGTCAATATTCCTGATACCGTTGGCTATACCGTGCCGTTTGAGTACTTCAACATCATCAAGTTCCTGAAGGATAACGTGCCCAATATTGAGAAGGCGGTTATCTCGGTACACTGCCACAACGACCTGGGCCTTTCGGTAGCCAACTCGATTGCTGCGATACAGGCCGGAGCCGGTCAGGTTGAATGTACCATCAACGGGATTGGCGAACGGGCCGGTAACTGTTCGCTGGAAGAGTTCGTGATGGTCCTGCGGACCCGTCGTGACATCCTGCCGTTTGCCACCAACATCGCAACCGAGCAGCTGACCCCGGCCAGCCGCCTGCTGACCAGCATCACCGGCATCTCGGTGCAACCGAACAAATCAGTGGTAGGGGCCAATGCCTTTGCCCATGAAGCCGGCATCCACCAGCATGGTATGCTGATGGACAAATCCACCTATGAGATCATGACCCCTGAGTCGGTGGGACTGACCGCCAGCGCACTGGTATTGGGTAAACACTCCGGCCGCCACGCCTTCAAAAAGCGGCTGGGAGAGCTGGGACATGACTTGAATGATGAGTTGCTGAACCGGGCTTTTGAGCGCTTCAAGACCTTGGCCGACCTGAAAAAAGAGGTCTTTGACGAGGACCTTGACGCCATTGTGACTGACGAGGCCCGGGGTGAGGACAAGTACAAGCTGGAGCACATTACCGTGACCTGCGGTTCTTTTGCCGTGGCCACCGCCACCGTGCAGATGGAGATCAACGGCACGCCGGTACGGACTGCCGAGCTCGGTGACGGCCCGGTTGATTCAGCCTTCAAGGCTATCAAAAAGCTGACCAAGAGCAAGGCAAAACTAACCCAATATAATGTCGGTTCGATCACCGGCGGCACCGATGCCCAGGGCGAGGTAACCGTGCGAGTGGAGGAGGGTGGCCACACCGTGGTGGGCAAAGGATCTTCCACCGACATCATTGTGGCCTCCGCCAAAGCCTATATCCATGCCTTAAACCGGCTGCACGGCAAGCAAAAACGCTTGACCGACGCGGTTTAAACCTGTTGCCTGGACCGGCTGCGAGGTGGCCCGCACCACCTGCAGCCGGTCAGTTACATCTTCACGGTCTTGTAGAGAAAGTTTTTAAATTTGTAGAGCGCTTTCCGTTGTTCGTCCGCATTGGCATCCTCAGCAACTGCGCCCAAAAATTTAGCCACGCCCGGCAATTGCCGCCCGGCGATCAACCGTCCCTTCTCCACCACCATCCGTACAACATCACGAGAAATATCGTTGCGTGAAAACGGCTCATACACATCCTGCCAGAAGTCACCACCCTGACGAATCCGCTCCATGATCTCGACGGCCAGCTGCTCAGTCAACCCACGCCGGCCGGGATCCCCTGACATACCGGCCCCCAGGCCGACCCCGGCGATGGCCTGCCGGATCGCATCACCGGAAATGAACGCCTTGCGCCTAAAGAAAAGTGCCCGCAAGAGGATCGAACGCAACTCGCGGATATTGCCTTCGTAGGTATGCTGAACCAATACCAGCTTGGCCTCTTCACTCAATAACGGCGGTTCATCCTCCGGCTCGTCTGCCCCCCGATAGGTCCGATAGAGCTTGCCCAGGAAGTGTACCGCCAGGTCGGGTATATCCTCCCGCCGTTCGTTTAATGACGGCAACCGGATCGAGAGCTCTGCCAGCCGGTGGTAGAGATCCTCCCGAAAGCGTCCGGCAGCTATCTCGGCCTGCAGGTCTTTATTTGTTGCTGCCACCAATAACACGCGACTGTAACGATCCGTATTTTCGCCCAATCTTACAAACCCGCCGTTATCCAGAAAACGTAGTAACTGGACCTGGGTTTTCGGGTCCGCGTCACCGATTTCATCCAGAAAGACGACGCCCCCCATACACTCTTCCAGGATTCCCCGCCGGTCACTATAAGCCCCGGTAAAGGCGCCTTTTTTATGGCCAAACAGCTCCGAATAGGTCAACTCACCACTGTAGGCGGCGATATTGGTCTTTTTCACCGCAAGCTCGCCGATGGCACTGAGACGTTCCCGGCAGATTGAATTCAAACGATTATAGAGGTTATTAAAGAAAAACTCCTTGCCGGACCCGGTAGGACCAGTCACCAGGATCGAGGGCAAGCCGATGGTGGCCTCTTGAATCACATTCTTGTGCCAGAACGCGATTCGGTTGAAGAGTGGAGGTGACACTGTGGTGATGAAATCCACCAGCGCCTGAGTGGTGGGGGCCAGACCGATGATGTTGCCGAGACGGTAGGAAGAGACGTGAGGATCCTTGTAGCCCACGTCAGTGGTCAGCCGCTGCACCTCCCCCTGCAAGCGTTCAATCCTTTGCAGATCGGAGATGTGCCGAGCCGTGAGGGAACCGATGATCTGGAGGATGCGGCGGTGTTCTTCGGTAAAATACCCGTGACGCAGCGAGTTGAGGCAGATGACCGCAATCACTTGACCGTCGCAGGATACAGGTACGGCGATCTCGCTTTTCAACAGATCGCTCATTGAACGGTGGAACCCCTCTGTGCTCCGCTCCTCTTCGACACTACTGATGATCTTGGGTTGCTGACACCAGGCTACATAGCCGGTCAGGCTGCGTTCTTCAGGGGCCAGCTCACGTCCTCCAACCAGAAAGGGAGGGATGTAACGTTTGAGCCACTCCTTGTTCTTTGCGCCAACAATGGTACCCTGTTCATCCTCCACCACCAGCCAGCGGCGTCCCTCACGCTCTTCCACCAGGGCGATGCTACCGGTGTCGGCGCCGATCAACTCAGTGGCCTTGGCCAGTACCTTGGTCAGGAACGGCTGCAAGGCTTCTCCGCCATCATTGAGCAGTTCGGTAATCTCAGACAACACCTGGATTTCCAGGTGTTCACCCCCGCCAACCCCGCTCATCACGCTCTCAACCATCTGCGCGTGTCCCTGCAGAAGACCCATCTCAAACTCGGAAAAACGATATTCCTCACGACAGAAATAATTAACCAGACAAATCACGCGCCGGGTACGCGAATCAAAACGGGGGACCATGTACAGTGAGCGCAGGGACATCTGTTCGGTCAGTGCTCGTTTCTGCAAGCTGTGGCTAGCCAGATCGGCGATGAATAAGGGTTTTAACAGGCGATCATCACTGATGACAGCTTGCCCATCCACATAGCGTGAGATCAAGGAGGCACCTGGCTCCAGATGGATTGCCCCCAGTCGATTATACTGTTCCCGAAGCAGGTCTTCCTCGGAGTAACTGGCTAACACCTCCAGCGAGGCGGAGCCATCAGGCGCCATGACCGGTGCAAGCACGGAGGCCAGGGCCACCTTGTTCACCAGCCGCACCGCAGAGCGCACCATCAGGCCGGCTGCTTCCTGTTTTTTTGATTCTTCCAGACGTCGAGCCAACTGAACCTGCTGATGATAGCCCCGCGCATCATCCAACCGGTCAGACACCACCGCGATAAAATCTGCCAGCTGGCTTTTTACCCGGCCGGCTGGTTCTGCGTCAGACTGACCACGATCAATGCAGAGCACACCAATGGACTTGCCCCGGCTGACCAGCGGCAACCCCGTGCTGTAGTGGATATCAAAACGATCACAGAACCCGCGATCCAAGGAAGACGGCGGTGTATCGATCTGCCTCAACTCCGCCGGATACTGACCAGCAAAAACCCGCGAGACCATCGCATCCTGGGCAATGATCGGAAAGGCCACCTTGCGGATCTCATCACTATTCACCCCGGCAGCGGCGACACAGGACAGGGCGCCATCCACCAGATCCTCAAGATAAATCCTGACCCGCTCCAGCCCGGACAGGAGCCGTACACCTTCCGCCAGCACGTACAACAATTCGGTCTGGTTCTCCTTGCCATAGGAGGCAACCTTGCTGCGCAACTCCTGCAACACGGCATCGTTCTGTTCCATAGGACCCCTCGCATCTTGTGTTACAAAAATACACGGAAGTGTATTCCAGCAACATTGATTCGTCAACTCGTGGTATCACGGGTGTAAACGGCAGCACTAAATCATGCGCGAAAAAAGGTTGTAGCCGGGGGTGGGAAGCCTGCTGAAGTGGAAGGTGACGATACGGTCCTGACCGATACGTCAGTACGGATGTTTGTCCGGGTCAGCTGAGCCCTTGGCGAATCTGATAGAGCTCCTCAATATCCAACCCATTATTCTCGTAGTATTCTCGTTCCAATTCCTCAACATAAAAACGGTCCAGCCCCGAACTGGCCAGAAACTCTTCCCGCGCGGCCACGTCCTTTTGGGCGACAATCTTTGGCAACAGGTTTTGCAGATAGCCGGCTTCTGTTTGCAGAATCTTGACAGTCTGCAAAAAGAGCGGTTCCGGCACATCCTCCTTGATCCGTTTGCGAGCCTTCAACTCCTCGTTCACCTCACGCCGCAAGGCATCCTGATCGGCTTTGGTGGCGAAGGTTGAATAGAAGTTGCGCACCCGGAGCCGCACCTGTTCCAGAAGCAGCAACGAAAGCCGCTCTTCCTGGTCAATGGCACTCAAACGGATATACAACTGGCGGGCCGACTGCTGATCCTGCTGAACCTGATCGATCCCCTCCAGCAGGGTGTTCATCTTTAAGCGGCCATAATGTCCCAGGTAAGGGTTATTGAACAGTTCCCGCAGAAACAGCTCCTCGAAACAGCCTTTGGCCAGGTTATCAAAGGCTGCCTTATGCTCTACCAGGCCCAGCAGCATCTCCTCGCTGATCCGCACGTTCTCCATGAAGGCCAGCTGGCCGATCAGAGACATGGTAGTATCCAGCCGGTCCAGATAGGTGATGATGTAGGAGAAACCCTCCATCAGCATCGGGTCGGCACCGTCACGAATTTTTTCGTCACAATCCCGGCTGAAATCAAGCATCAGCTGGTCAAAACGATGGTCCCTGGTGCTAACCGCCCTCTTCTTGGAACGGAGCAGGGTCAGCATGTCAACCCGGTCAATGGAACTGTCTATCTCACGTTCGTGCAGGAAAAAGCCCTGCAGAATCTCACGAGTCTCAGCAATATATTCCTCTTCATCTTCGGCCTGCTGTACATAGCGCCCCTTTTTGAGCAGTTCATCCAGGGTCGCAAACAGAGCGCCAGGAATCTTGTTACGCACCGAGAGAGTCTTGAGGCGGTTCAGGCGCGCATTATCCAGCGGGTTGATCTCGTTGCGTCCGTTGCAGGCCACCAGAATATTGCAGTATTCATCAACAATACGACGGTTCAGGGGGTGCCGATACATGACGTCAATCCGCATCCGCTCCTGTTGATAGCGATCGATGCGATGGGTGGCGGCCAGATTTACCAGCCGGGCAAAATCGTCGTCAGCGATCTTTTTCGAGCGGAAATACAGACTGCGGAACAGATCGCGATAGTCCTTATGGTGGGTGTTGATCAGCTTGACAATAAAAAGCTGGGCAGCCGGGTCCTGCAAGAGTGGATAGAGTTCTGAAACCAGCAGATCGTCCCGCTCCTCACCGACCGTGGGACTGCGTTTAAGGGCCTTGCCCAAAAGACGGACCAGCTCCTCCTGTTGCTCCTTCAAACGTCGGGGAAGCTTCCGGGAATGTACAAAAAAGAAATAATTACAGACCGCATTTCCTTCAAAAAAGATGGTGTCGTATGACTCCGTGCCGGTAGTCCGCTCGCTGAAACGGACCGCACCGCGTTCGGCATCGGTACGGGCACCATACATCACCAGCCTGTTGATGATGTCTGGTTTTGACAGATCCGTGGGGGGCTGTTCCACCCCGAACATATACTCGCAGAAATAGCCGCCATTGCCTTCATAGGCCACGCCGTGGGGGCCCAGGACAAACTCGTTGCCTGGAGAAAAAATACGTAGTTCGCCATGTTCCTGGACGATATTGAAGAAATAACGCTGATAGGCCTCGGTGCCCACCACCAGCACAAAGTACTCGATCCCGTTTCCCAGATGGCCATGGAGGCGTATATCCTTCTGCATCAGTGCTCCTCCAACTCGATCATCAGACCATCGTAACAGAATTCGACCCCGGCCGGTAACCGTACCGACTCGGCATTGGACACCTCATGGGTCAGGTGGGTCAGCACGACCCGTGGTACTCCCAGTTGGCGCGCCACCGCGATGGCCCCTGCGATGTTGAAATGAAACGGATGAGCCGACCAGCGCAAACCGTCAATCACCAAGGTGCCAAGCCCCTGCAAAAGAACCATAGACTCGGCCGGTATCGCACTACAGTCGGTCAGATAGGCAAATGAGCCGATCCGATAGCCACAGGAAAAGCCCGGGCCATGCTCCAACAAGATCGGCACAACCGGCAGACCGAACAGCTCAAAAGGCCCATCCACGGTTACCGCTTGCAGCAACGCGGGATGAGTATCACAAGCAGTCTGCTCAAACACGTAGCGAAACCCGCTCAGCAACCGCTCCATGGCTGACGGACAGGCATAGCAGGGAATCACCCCATGGTGCCGAAAATGAAACCCCCGCAGGTCGTCGATCCCGTTGACGTGATCGGCATGAGCATGGGTAAACAGCACCGCATCAACCTGACTGACCTGTTCCCGCAGCATCTGCTGACGCAGATCGGTGCAGGTATCCACCAGAATGTTCTTGCCTGCATGCTGAATCAGCAGCGAGGCCCGGCTACGACGGTCACGGGGGTCCGTCGAATGACAGACCGGGCAATCGCAGCCCACCATCGGCACGCCGGTGGATGTTCCACTTCCCAGGACAATAATTCTCATAAGGTAGGGTAGAATAGCAGATGCCGGCCCTGGCAGGCAAGGCGCTTTTGCCCTTTTCCTCTTGCAACAGCGCTATCAACACCTGATAATAACGCCATGCGTGTCGCCCTATTGAGCCCGTTCAGTATCGGCCCCCTGCGGGGCAATATCATCACCGTGCAGCGGGTCGCGCACTATCTGGCGGCAACCGGTTGGGAGACCGCAACCATCCCGCTGGACACCAATGACTACCAGGCCTGCAAGCTGATAGCAGATCGCTATCAGCCGGACCTGCTGCATGCCTTCCATGCCCTGCAGAGCGCACCGTTAGCGAGAACCCTGGCCCGGCAATCCGGACTACCTTACCTCGTTACCATGACCGGTAGCGACCTGTACGAGCCTTCATTCCTTCACCATCCCGATACATCGCTGGCTCTGAACGATGCAGCGGCAATCACCTGTTTTGATACGCTGGCAGTTGCGCAACTCAACAGCGCCTACCCCCACCTGACCGGGAGGGTAACCGTCATCCCCCAGGGTGTTGAGCCCCTCACCACCGGCCAACCATTCCCGCGTACCGCTGAAGAACTGATCATCCTGCTGCCGGCAGCCCTGAGACCGGTCAAAGGGGTGCTGGAGGCGATGGAAGCCTTAAGCCCGCTGGCAGCCGAACGGCCACAACTCAAACTCTGGCTGGCCGGTGGCGACCTTGATCCGCAGTACGCCGCGCTGGTTCGCCAACAGGCGTCAACCCGCCCCTGGGTACGGCTACTGGGTGAGGTGCCCCACGAGCGGATGGGCGGCCTCTACGCCGCCTGCGACCTGGTCCTCAACAACTCCCGCTTTGAGGGCGGGATGGCCAACACCCTGCTTGAGGCGATGGCGGCGGGCAAACCGGTAGTTGCCTGCGACGTGCCCGGCAACCGTTCGCTGATCA
Organism: Geobacter sp. UBA5730; assembly: GCA_002419465.1. Lineage (GTDB taxonomy): Bacteria > Desulfobacterota > Desulfuromonadia > Geobacterales > Pseudopelobacteraceae > Trichlorobacter. Next base: position 439,661 of record DIGE01000014.1, read on the forward strand.
CCCACGCCGTAACCGGTTGGCTGTTCAGCGACCATCAGGAACTATCCGGCCTGATCCGGCGCCTTGGCAACGACAGCTGCCTGCGTATCAAGGCTGGCCAGGCTGCCAGAGCACAGGTCCTCCACCGGTTTTCACCTCAACACGAGGCGGCGGCGCTGGCCGCTCTCTATCAACAAACACTGGCTACTCACCGCACCTGACATCCGGGCCACCTGATTACGGCTCCAGGGCCAGCGGCCAACCTCGGCCAGACTTTTTTCATCAATATCGATGATCACAATCCGTGGATTCTGCCCCCTTGGCAGTGTCAGATGCAGACGCTGATCATAACTCCACAGCTCCAACTGCCAAATAAACCGCAAATCCATCAGCCCTGCTGCATGCAGCAGAAAAAAACAGACTAACGCCAGCCCGATTGCAATCCGCAGAAGGTATTTTTTCATTGTTGAAGTCGCTCCATGGACAGGCAGGTCACCAGATCAAGGCCTGGCCTGTTACTGCGAGAAGATTCCAACAAGACGGACCAATGAGCCTGTATGCGATAAAACGGGACATTCAGAGACAGTATACCACCGTTCAGAACCCTCGCAATTAGGGCTTGACAAGCAGCCAAGAGCTTATAAACTTTCATTGATTGAGCTCCGCAATCCCGTATCTCAAGCCAGACACCAGGAGGTTAACCTTTATGTACGCGCTGTTAGCCATTTTCGGTCTATTGCTTTCCTGCGTCCCGGCAGCAGCTCTCCAGTTAACACCAAAACAGGAACTGGGAAAACTGCTCTACTTTGACCCGCAACTGTCAAAAGAAAAAAATCAGTCCTGTTCCACCTGCCACCTGCCACCCGGCTTTGCCGACCCTGAAAATGCAGCAAATCCAAAGACAAGCGTAATCTCAAAAGGGTCAGTTCCGGGCAAGGTGGGCACCCGCAATGCCCCCACTGCCGCCTATGCTGCTTTCAGCCCGCATTTTCACTGGGATGGTGAAGAGGGTCTCTACCTGGGAGGACAATTTTGGGATGGACGTGAGCCGACCTTGAAGGCCCAAGCCAAGGGGCCGTTCCTCAACCCGGTCGAGATGGCGATGATCAGTCCCCGCTCGGTCAAGGAATCTGTACGTGACAAGTTTAATCCATTTCAGCCCCGCTATAACGAGCTGTTCGCAACGGTCTACAAGGTCTCCCTGGAAACCGTCAATCTGGCGGACCCCTTAGTGGCCGAGATGCTCTACGACATGGCTGCCGATGCCATTGCGGCCTATGAAAAATCACGGGAGGTCAACCAGTTCAGCTCTAAGTATGACTACTATCTGGTGGGCAAGGCAAAGCTGACTGCCCAGGAGCAGTTGGGGCTCAAGCTGTTCAACAACAAGGGACTTTGTAACAAGTGCCATATCTCAGAACCGCTCAAAGGGCCTGACGGGAGCACAATACCGCCGCTGTTCACCGATTTCACCTATGACAATCTCGGCATACCCCGCAGCACGAACCCCGCCATTGCCCAGGCGCCAGTCGATCTTGGGCTGGGCGGCCGCCCAGATATCGCCGCCCTGGACCCCAAGGGCCGGCAGAATGGCAAGTTCAAGGTACCCACCTTGCGGAACATCGGCTTGACTGCCCCCTATGGGCATAATGGCTACTTTGCCACCCTGACCGAGATCGTTGATTTTTACAACACCGCCGGCCTGCCTGGAAGATGGCCCAAGCCTGAGGTTGCCCAGAATGTCAACCGGGCCGAGATGGGTAATCTGAAGCTGACCAAGAAAGAGGTGGCAGCCATCGTGGCCTTTATGAATACCCTGAACGACGGTTATAGCACGCCACTGCCCAATGTCACCCTACCCCCGTCCCCCTAAAAACCTGACTCAGCAGCAGCAAAGCGGGGGGCAGATCATCTGCCCCCCGCTTTGCTCTCTAAACACCTGCTTACTCTGATAGCTAGAAATTGATATCCAGCTGGGTGGTAATAGTCGGCTTACCACCGGGCAGACCTTCCTGGCCTGGATTGTACACATTGGTGCCTACCAGCAACGAAACATTCGGGGTAAAGGCCCAGGCGGCACCTACCGAAATGGCACCGAAGGCATTATTGCCCCCCATGTAATCAACAGCCATCCAGAGCTTGTCAGAGATCTCAGTCATCGGACGGTCCCACGAGGCCAGCACGCCGGCATTGTCCGAACCGAGGTTCTTCTCGGCGCCATGGTAACCACCGACCGAGATGCGTCCCACCACCGGCAAGGTTTTCGCCACTAGTCCGTAGGCGATGTTTGACATGGTGTTGCCACCGGTCACGCCGCGGTCAAAGGTGCCGATGCCGAACATACCGGCGGCAACGGCCGGCATACCCTTGAAGAACGCATCCTCCGGGACGGCGCCCTTGAAGTTGAAATAGATGGGGTGCGCACTATAGATGCTGTTACTGTCATTCAGGTTATCCGTATAGTAATCAACACCTACCTCGAATTTAAACTTCTCAAGGGGGGAGACACCGGCCGTTACACCGGCATCGTAGTAGTTTGTTCCGGCTGTGTCCGAATTTGACAGGCGGATATAGTTGTCAATGCTGATATTGACCTCTTTAAATCCCTTGGCATCGGTGGACGGGATCCAGACTTGACCGGAAAAGGTTGCCATTGCCGCACTACTCATGGAGAGTGTCAGTGCTGCTGCCAACAGGGTACGGACGACTAGTTTCATAACGATTCCTCCTTTAGGTTGGGTACCACAGATTTGCTGGTAATCATCTGATCTGACGGTTACCTCATCAGTAAGTGTGCCAACCATGCCAAAGAAAACTGTTTGCAATGAAAACACCTTGATTTACAATCCGTTAGCCAGCCGGATAGTACGATGCATGCCACAAATCCGACAGAAACGTTTCAACTGACAGGTTGTGCTGCCTATAACACGGCCATCCACTGCTGTTTTTTTGATCACGACCAACCGAGGATTCAGTATGTCCATTGATCAAACCCGCACCCTGGCCTTTGCCAGCGACAACTACGCCGGTGTCTGCCCCGAAGCATGGCAGGCCATGGCTGATGCCAACCTCGGCTATGCCAGCTCCTATGGCGATGATCGCAGAACCGAGCAGGCCTGTAGCCTGGTACGGGAACTGTTCGGCACCGAGTGCCAGGTTTTTTTCGTCTTCAACGGCACCGCTGCAAACTCGCTGGCCCTGGCTTCACTCTGCCAGTCGTATCACAGCATCATTTGTCAGGAATTTGCCCATATCGAGACCGACGAGTGCGGAGCCCCGGAGTTCTTCTCCAACGGTACAAAACTGCTGTTGGCGTCCGGCAAAGACGGCAAGATCAATCTGGCTGATGCGGAGCAGTTGATCACCAAACGGAACGACATCCACTATCCAAAACCACGGGTATTGTCACTGACCCAGGCCACCGAGCTGGGCACGGTTTACAGTCCGAACGAGGTGGCGGCAGCCGGCGAACTGGCACGACGCTACGGGCTGCGTCTGCATATGGATGGTGCCCGGTTCGCCAATGCCGTGGCCAGTCTGGGCTGCCATCCAGCAGAGCTCAGCTGGCGGGCCGGGGTGGATGTACTCTGTTTCGGCGGGGCAAAAAATGGTATGGCCGTTGGTGAGGCGGTCGTGTTTTTCAATCAGGAACTGGCGGAGGAGTTTGACTACCGGTGCAAGCAGGCCGGCCAATTGGCCTCTAAAATGCGCTTTCTTGCGGCGCCCTGGATTGGGATGCTACAGACGGGAGCCTGGCTGGAACGGGCACGACACGCCAACCGCTGCGCGGCCATGTTGGAGGAACGATTGCAGCAGCTCCCAGGCGTTGAGCTGATGTTTCCCCGTCAGGCCAACTCGGTCTTTGTGCGGATGCCGCCCCACTTGCTGAAAGGGCTGCAGGAGTCAGGCTGGCGCTTTTACAGCTTCATCGGCGCTGGCGGAGCCCGTCTGATGTGCTCATGGGCCACCACCAGGGAGGATATTGAGGCATTTATACAGGCTGCCACCGCACTCGCATTGAAGTTGCAACAGGAGGGTGCAGGAGACCCTGCATGTCATTAACCGAACTGTCCCAAAAACTGCTTTTGTTCTTATTAATCTGGCTGCTGCCGGTAGCTGCTTTTGCAGCTCCGCCGATTTATGCGGTTGCCAACCAGCCGCTGGCGGTCTACAACACGGCCCAGTCCGCTGCCAGCGGACTGCCTCGCAAAGCAGACAACTGCGGCCAGGTGCGGGAACTGGAGTTTGTGGCCCTGCCGGGCACGCCCTTCCTGATACTCAATTCCATTGGACAGGGCCAGCAGACCGCTCTCGAGGTCACCACCAGCGCCTATCACCCCCCGTCCGGGGTGCGACTGTTTGTGCACCCCGGCGGCCTCAGCCAGCTGGCAGAACCGGCCCCGCCGCGCCAAACCAGCCCCCCCCGGCCGCAGGAACTGATCCGTCGCCTGCGCAGCGCAGCTGGGGTACCCTATGTCTGGGGGGGCAATCTGCGGGCGGGTATCGGCATCGGGGAGCACCAGGGAGTGTATGCCGGACTGGACTGCTCAGGTCTGCTCTACGAAGCGACTGACGGCTTCACCCCCCGCAACACCGCCGACCTGGTCAACTACGGACAGGCCGTATCGATTGCCGGTCTGCGCAGGGATCAGCTGATGAAACGACTGCAGCCGCTGGATCTGCTGGTCTGGAAAGGGCATGTGATGATTGTGTTGGATAATCAGCAAACCATCGAGAGTGTGTTTTGGTGTGGACAGCCCGGCAATGGAGGGGTACGGATCGCCCCGCTGCGTCAGCGGCTGGGAGAGATTATGGCGTCGCGCTCCGGGGTTGACCGTTGGCCGGCCGGCAGCGGTAAAGCACGTTTTTTTGTTGTCCGCCGCTGGCTGCCGTAGGGTTGCCGGCTACTTGCGTTTTTTATCCGGCACCGGCAGGCCCAGCCTGGCCAGCACCTGAACCATATCATTCCAGACCTCCCAGTAGTGAGCCTTGTTGTCCTTGTGGTGGAGCAGGAACGAGGGATGGAAGGTCGGCATCAACGGAATGCCGTGGTAACGGTGAAACCGCCCTCGCAGCTGCGAGATCGGCTCCCTGCTCTGTAACAGAGTCTGGGCGGCCAAGGTCCCCAAGGCCACAATCAACTCAGGCCCGATGGCGCGAATCTGCTGCGCCAGAAACGGGGCACAGCACTCGACCTCGTCCTTGTGAGGGTGACGGTTTGGGGAAAGTTTGCACTTAAGCACGTTGCAGAGGTAGACCTGCTCACGCTTCAGACCCATTGCCTCGATGATCCGGTCCAGGATTCCGCCAGCCTCACCCACAAACGGCTCACCCCGCCGATCCTCGTCAACACCCGGCGCTTCACCCACAAACAGCAGGCGGGCTTGGGGATTGCCTGCACCAAAGACCAGCCTGGTCCTGGTGGCAGCCAGATCGCAACGCTGGCAATCACCAAGCTGTTGGCGCACCTCGGTCAGGGTCTGCGAAGCAGTCGGCTGTAGCCCGGTGACAACAGCCGGCTCATCGGTAGCGCCCGGACTTTGTCCGTCCAGCGGCACGCCCTCAACACCGCTCTCGTCCAGATCCTGTAGATAACTGCGGACTGATGCATACATGGCGCTGGGGGTCAATCTATTCGGCATCGGTTGCTGCTCCCGGTTTGCATTTCTTTCAGACCCGCAGTAAGCTGATTACATGATGATCCAACGACTGATGCTGTGTTTTCTCTGCCTGCTGCTACCTGATCAGGCCTTGGCCTGGGGCGGGGGTACTCATCTGACGATCGGCCTGGAAGTGTTGCAGCGCCTGCACCAGCTGCCACCTTCCCTGGCTGGCATCTTAGCGGCCGCTGCTGATGACTTTCTCTATGGCTGCATGGCGGCCGATATCATCGTCGGCAAAAAATATACCCACTATCTGTTGAACTGTCATCGCTGGCGGGTGGGCCGCCGCTTGCTGCAATCCGCCACCAACGACTCGCAACGCGCCTGCGCCTGGGGTTATCTCTGTCACCTGGCCGCCGACATGGTTGCACACAACTACTTTGTCCCCTACAAGACCATCCGCTCCTTTTCCACGATAGCGCTGCGCCACACCTACTGGGAGATGCGCTTCGAGGCCTTTGTACAGCCGTCAACCTGGGAGCGGGCCAGGACGGTCTGCAAAAATGGCCGTTCGCTGGACGATACTCTACTCAGACGGGTGATGGCGCCAACCCTGTTCTCCTTTGGCAACAGCAAACGGATCTTCAACTCGATCCTGCTGTTGTCGCGGCTTGAACGCTGGCAACGATTGATGAAAACCCTGTCCCATCGTTCAAACCATCTGCTGAGTGAAACAGACTATCAGGAATATCTGTCCATCACCATGGAAGCGGTTATGGACCTGTTGCAACATGGCGAGGACAGTTTTTGCTGGATGGCCGATCCCACCGGCGAGACCGCTCTGGCAGCGGCCCAGGAACTGCGGCGTCATCTGCGCTTTCTTTACAAAGCCGGTCTGATCTCCAAAGCTGGCGGGATAGAACGCGCTGAGTTTCTCAAACCAACCCTGCGACGAGCCATTCACCAGCCAGAGCTGCTTGAAATTCTCAAGACCGCCTGTCACGAACCGAGTTCACCCTTCATCATGCCGGCGTAATCACGGCCTCTGCGACAGCAAGGTCAACACCCGGTCCAGAATCAGATCAGCGAGGGCAGCTTTGGACATCAGCTCCAACGATTCCAGCTGACCATCCCGGAACAACAACTGAGCCAGATTGGTGCCCACATTAAAACCGGCCCCTTCCTGGGTCACATCATTGCCCACGATCATGTCCAGGTTCTTGGCTGTCAGCTTGGCGGCGGCATGGGCCTGCAGATCAGCCGTCTCGGCAGCAAAACCCACCAGCAAAGGTCGTATGGCACGTTGTCCCAACTCAGCCAGGATATCCGGGTTGCGTTCCAACTCGATCGTCAGCCGCTCGCCCTGTTTCTTGATCTTTTGCTCCGTGCGCACCACGGGCCGGTAGTCAGCTACAGCGGCGGCCTTGATCACCACCGTGCAGCCGCCAACCCGCTGCAGGACGGCCTCCCGCATCTGGCAGGCGCTCTCCACGTTCACCAGTTCAACACCTGCTGGCGGTTGCAGACTCACCGGGCCGCTCACCAGAATAACCCGCGCGCCCCGCTGGCGGGCTGCCCTGGCCAAGGCATAGCCCATCCTGCCGGAGGAATGGTTGCTGATAAAACGGATCGGGTCCAACTCCTCACGGGTGGGTCCGGCGGTCACCAAAATGGTCTGACCGGCCAGGTCCTGAGGGGCCAGCAGCTGACACAACTCATCGAATATCAGCTCTGGCCGGGCTAATCGCCCCTTGCCCAACCAACCACAGGCCAGCTCTCCCTGTCCGGGATCAACAAAATGGTAGCCGATCCGGCGCAGGCGCTGTTCGTTTTCCTGATACAGCGGATGCTCATACATATTGACGTTCATGGCAGGGGCCAGCAGTATCGGCGCCTTGGTGGCCAGAACGGTGGTGGTCAGGAGATCGTCGGCGATGCCCCCTGCCAGCTTGGCAATACAGTTAGCCGTGGCTGGAGCGATCACCAGGGCATCGGCCCGGTCAGCCAGGGAGATATGACCGATCTCCTGTTCCTGAATCAGACTGAACAGTTCCGTATGCACCGGATTGTTCGACAGGGTCTGGAAGGTGAGCGGTGTCACAAACCCGGTGGCCGCCTTGGTCATGACCACATGCACCGTTGCTCCGGCCTTGGTCAACAGCCGTAACAGCTCCACCGCCTTGTAAACGGCAATACCGCCGGTCACGCCGAGTATGATTGTTTTTCCCTGCAGAGTCATAGGCTTAGTCCAGGTAAGGGTTGTGGCGTTTTTCATGCCCGATGGTGGTGGCCGGTCCGTGCCCAGGCCAGACCTCAACCTGATCTGGCAGGGTAAACAGACGGGTGCGGATTGAGGTAACCAGCTGCTCGTGGGACCCACCCGGCAGGTCGGTCCGGCCGACCCCGTCGGCAAACAAGGTGTCGCCACTGATCAGCTTTTGTTCCGCCTCCAGATAGAGGCAGCAGCCCCCCGGGGTGTGGCCGGGGGTATGAATCACCTGCAACGCATGATGGCCAAACTGGATGATCTGGCCATCCTCCAGCAAACGGTCGGGGGGGGGCGAGTTTTCTGCCTGTAGCCCATACATACCGGCCACGCTGGCAACCTTCGTCAACATCGGCTCATCGGCAGGGTGAATCAGCAACTCTGCGCCGGTGGCCTGCTTCAGTTGCGCATTGGCGCCCACGTGATCAAAATGACCATGGGTGTTGATAATCGTGGTTACCGTGAGGCCACGCATCTGAACTGCGGCCAGTATCCGTTGCGCGTCACCGCCGGGATCCACTACGACCGCCTGGCCGGTTGACTCGCAGCCCAGCAGGCTGCAATTCACCCCCAGCGGTCCCACAACGATCACATCAAATGTCATATCAGCTCCTTAGGCAATCACTACGGCAGGCTGCTTGCCCCCCTGCCGGTTTGATGGTATGATTCACGCGACTCAGCTTTGTAAGGAGACACCATGAACAAGACCCCTGTTGTTGATCAGGATGCCTGCATCAGTTGCGGGCTGTGCGTCAGCTCGTGTCCCGACGTCTTTCGCTTTAACAGTGCGGGTAAGTCGGAATGTTTTAACCCCGCGGGCGCTGATGAAACAGCGATTCAGGCCGCCATTGACGGCTGCCCTGTCCAGGCCATCAGCTGGCAGTAACCGCCAACTTCCACCACGAAAGGAAAAATCACCATGCAAAAGTATGTCTGTTCACTTTGCCAGTACGTCTATGACCCTGCTGTTGGCGATCCGGACCATGGCATCTCCCCCGGCACCGCCTTTGAAGATCTGCCGGCTGACTGGTGCTGTCCGCTATGCGGCGCCGGCAAGGATGTCTTTGAAGAAGAATAGTTCCGCTTCCATTTCAAGGCGTGAACTAAAATCGGAACGGTAATTTCGGGGCGGCCACACGGTCGCCCCGGCTTGTTCACCTATCTCGCCAGCTCCTCATCAAGTAATCCCAGAAACTCCTCAAGTTCAGCCGGCTGCAGATCACCCATATGGGCTACCCGGAAGGTCAGTCCCTTGATCTTGCCATAACCGTCATCAAAAGCATAACCCTGCTCTGCCAGACGTTTTTTCACGCCGGCCAGATCAACGGCACGGCTGTTGGAAACACAGGTCAGGGTCACCGAACGGGCACCTGCGGGGGCAAACAGCTCAAAGCCGCGCTCCAGCGCCCACTCGCGGGTCCGCTCCGCCATCTGCTGGTGGCGGGCCCAGCGGGCCTCCAGTCCTTCGGCAAAGATGCGCTGCAACTGGCAATCCAGGCCATAGATCAGTGAAATACAGGGGGTCGACGGCGTATTATGCTTGTCGTCACTGGCCACAAACTCCAGGAAATCAAAGTAATAACCACGGAATTCAACGGTTTTAGCCCGCTCTATCGCTTTCTCGCTGGCGGTAAATACCGCCAGACCCGGCGGCAGGGCCAGCGCCTTCTGCACCCCGAAGATACAGCAATCGATGCCCAGTTCTGTCACCGGTATCCGCAAGGCGCTCATCGAGGATACGGTATCCACAATACTGACCACCTCGGGGTATTTCTTCAAGACGTGGGCGATCTCGGCCAAAGGCGAAAGCACCCCGGTGGAGGTCTCGTTGTTAATCAGCGTCAGGCTGTCGTATTTGCCGGTTGCAAGGGCGTTTTCGACCAGTTCTGCCGTAATCGGCTGCCCCCAGGGCACCTTGACGGCATCGGCCTGTTTTCCACAGCGCAACGTAACATCGTGCCATTTGTCAGAAAAAGCACCGTTGCAAAAATTGACGCAGCGCCCCTTCACCAGATTGCGCACAGCCCCCTCCATCACGCCAAAAGCGCTGGAGGTAGCCAAAAAGGTCCGGTCGGTGGTCTCCATCAACCGCTTCAGGCCGGCTGTAACCCGCCCGTGCAACTCAGCATATTCCTTCATGCGGTGGCCGATCATCGGCTGTGACATCGCAGTAAAAATCTCAGGGGCTACATTCACGGGACCGGGTATGAACAACTTCTTGGCCATTACGGGAAATCTCCATCAATTTGGGATGTTATCTGTAGTTTGCACCCTACCAGATGCCCCCGGTGAAGTCAAGGCAGGGCACTGCGCGGCCCGTGTTGCACAAAACGATGCACCTGCAACAGCAAAAACGGCTCATTCATCGATAATTGCCGCATTTTTATGGGATTGCATTTCACCAACGGCTATGTTAGAAAAAAGCGTTTACAAATAATACTGTTGCAAATGCAACACATTATAGCTTTGACCGTACTTTTTCACCACTCATACCAGAGCAAAGGGGAACATCTACGTATGACCAATCACAGCGCACCAACACTCAATGAACTGGTCTCCGGCGTCGTTGACCGCCTGAAGTCAGCAGGGCCACTGTATTATCTCCTGCTGCTCATCACCCTCTCGCTGGTCATCGCATCCGCAGTGATTGGACTGCTTGCCATGTTCAGGGGGCATGAACATTATTACAATGTCACCCGCGAGATACCCTGGGGAATACTGATCTCCACCTACGTATTCTTCGTGGTCACCTCCACCGGCCTGTGCCTGGTCTCCTCCATCGGCCACGTCTTCGGGGTGCAGGACTTCATGCCGATCGCCAAGCGTTCGGTGTTTCTGTCCATCGCCACCATCCTCTCCGGGTTCTTTGTCATCGCCTTCGAAATAAAGATCCCCTGGCGGATGGCCATCTACAACGTGATTTCCCCCAACCTGACCTCCAACATCTGGTGGATGGGTACCCTCTACGGGGTCTACCTGGCCTTCATGTTTGCTGAATATCTGTTCCTGCTGATGAACAAGCACAACCCGGCAGTGATCTGCGGTTTCAGCGGCTCGGTGGCCGGTATCCTGGCCCACTCAAACCTGGGCGCCGTGTTCGGTCTGTTGATGGGTCGCCCCTACTGGCAGGGCCCCTATATGCCGATCTACTTCATCGCCTCGGCCATGATGACCGGCTGCGCCGTAATCATCATGTTCCACATCCTGGGCTACAAGATTAACGGCGAAAAGATGGACGGCGACATGGAGCGCGCCTTGGAAGTAACCACCAAGGTCGGCATCATGCTGATCTGCGTGATCCTGTTTTTTACCACGTGGAAACTGATCGCCGGAGCCGCCGGCCAACCGAACGGGGCCTACCCGGTTGTTATGTCTGAAGTGGCCGGCCATCACGCCTTCAGCTTCTGGTTTTGGGAAATCCTGCTCGGCATGGTCGGCCCGCTGGTATTATTCATCCTTTCCAAGGGCCGCAACCTGAAGATCATGCTGATCGCTTCCATCTCGATGATCATTGGCATCTTTGTGATGCGCTTCAACCTGGTATACCTCGGCCAGTCGCTTCCGGTTTACTACGACCTCGGCGTCAACGAATTCAAGGAGATGCTGACCTACTCACCGTCCATCTATGAAATAATCATTGCTGCCGGCGGATTCGGCATGACCGCCTTCTTCTTCCTGCTGGGCGAGAAAGTCTTTGACGGTCACAAGGTTGAACATCACTAAGCAACGACTACAGACCTACTACGACACGAGGGATTACCTATGAATAAAATGGATTTCAACAAACTGCAGAACGAAGGGGTTGAAAACGTCCCGATGCAGCAGCGTCGCGACTTCCTCAAGATGGGCCTGGCCATCACCGGCATCTTTGCCGGCGGCACCCTGCTCTCGGCCGCCTCCACCTTTAACAAGGCGCAGGCCGCTGATTTTGCGAAAAAATACCCCTACTCCCCCCACTACAGCATGGTCATGCGTCAGGACCGCTGCATTGACTGCGAACGCTGCATGGAAGCCTGCGTGGCCACCAACCACGTCCCCAATGTCCATGGCGCCTACCGCACCACCATCCTTGAAAAAGACACCTCCGATGCCATCGGCAGCACGAAAGAATTTATTCCGGTGCTCTGCAATCAGTGCAACCTGCCACAGTGTACCCGTGTCTGCCCCACCAAGGCCACCTACAAGGACAAGACCACCGGCATCGTCATGATGGATATCAAGAAGTGCATCGGCTGTCTGACCTGCCAGGAGGGTTGTCCCTACAATGCCCGCTACTTCAACGAAGAGAAGAAGGCTGTCGACAAGTGCAACTTCTGTATCGACACCCGCCTGGCCAGGGGCGAGAAGGATACCGCCTGCGCCCACGCCTGTCCGGCCGGGGTCAGGGTCTTCGGTGATCTTTCCAGGCAGGACAGCGAAGTATTCAAGACAGTTCACCAGATCGAGAAGGCTGTCTGGGTACTGCGTCCCGAAGCTGGCACCCGCCCCAACGTGTTTTACACCAAAGGCTAATCAACTCTACGCGACGAGGTAATCACTGATGACGATACGTATAATCTCCACTGTACTCGCTCTGCTGGCCCTGGCCGCCGGCCTGGCCTTTGCCAATGCCTATCCCGAAGCCCCCATCGTCTTTGACAAGCCGGTGCGTGGCGTACTCTTCTCCCACAAGACTCACATGGAGAAAGGGCTCTCCTGCGAGATGTGCCACAATCGCCTGTTCGAAATGCAAGCCAAGAAGGCTCAACAGAACAGCGATTTTGTGATGGAGTCCCTCTACCAGGGCAAGTACTGCGGCGCCTGCCACAACGGCACGCTGGCCTTCGCCTCCAATACCCGCTGCGCCACCTGCCATATCGGCGTGAAGGGTGAGGAGCGGTTGAAGAACGGCGGCAAGCCGGAGAAAAAAGGACACTAAGCTTTTTCCGAAACATCAAGCCAAAGAAAAAGGCGTCTCCCATACGGAGACGCCTTTTTTATTCAAATAAGCATACTGCAATCAGCTTAAAGTTCTTCAAACTCCCCGTCAGCAGCAGCATCCAGCTCGCCGGCAGCAAGGTCGTCCTCGACGGCCTGATCCTGCCTCAAGGCGGCCAGAAACCGCTGGTTATCCTGCAGGGTCTTGCCGACCTCCTGCAGCAGTGCGGTAACGCTCTCGTCCTTGGGTGAACCAACACTCATAATTGGCTACGGCTCAAGGCCATCAAGAAACTTCTCCGCATCCAAGGCCGCCATACAGCCGCTGCCGGCCGAGGTAATCGCCTGACGGTAGATATAGTCCTGCACATCACCGGCAGCAAACACTCCAGGGATGCTGGTCTGGGTGGCAAAGCCGTCTGCACCGCCTCTGGTCTTCAAGTAGCCGTCCTGCATCTCCAGCTGACCTTCAAAGATAGCGGTATTGGGCGAATGACCGATGGCAATGAAGACACCATCCAGCGTGATCTCCTTGGTGGAGCCATCCCGCAGGTCCTTGATCCGCATGCCGGTCACGCCGCTGGCATCACCCAGCACCTCGTCCAGCAGATGGAACCACTCGATAGTGACCGTGCCTTCAACAGCCTTGGCCTTCAGTTTGTCAGACAGGATCTTCTCTGAGCGGAACTGATCGCGACGGTGCACAACCGTCACATGGCTGGCGATGTGGGAGAGATAGAGCGCCTCTTCTACTGCAGTATTGCCGCCACCGATCACGGCCACCGGCTTGTTACGGTAGAAAAAGCCGTCACAGGTGGCGCAGGCTGAGACACCTTTGCCTTTGAACGCTTCTTCCGAGGGCAACCCCAGGTAACGAGCCGAAGCACCGGTGGCGATGATCAGAGCGTCGCAGGTGTAGCTGGCGCTGTCGCCGTTAAGCACAAAAGGCCGTTGAGCCAGATCGGTTGAGACGATCTGGTCGTAGATAATCCGGGTATCGAACCGTTCGGCATGCTGGCGCATCCGTTCCATCAGGTCAGGGCCCTGCACACCGGCATGGTCGCCGGGCCAGTTGTCCACCTCGGTGGTGGTGGTCAGCTGGCCACCGGGCTGCAGCCCGGTAATCAGAACCGGATTCAGGTTGGCCCGGGCCGCATACACAGCGGCGGTAAAACCGGCCGGACCGGAACCAAGGATGATCAGACGATGGTGCTGTGTTGCTGCTGCCATGCTCCCTCCAGAAAGAAAACTATCCTCTGTAATGCGCACAGAGGATAGCAGGTGTTACAACGGATGTCATCAGTCAGTTACGGCTGGGGTGTGGTCCTCAAACCGGCGGCAAGGTTAAAATCGATGTCGATCACAATTTGCAGCTTTTCCTTATCCGGGCTGGCCATCACCTCGAACAGACGCTTATCAATGAACAAACTTAAGTTAAGAATGTCTTCCCGCAGGTTCTTGGGCATGGGGTTATCGGGATCAGACAGTTCAGCCTGAAAAAAACTCCAGACCTTCTGATTGAACTTGATCGCTTCCTGGAGCTTGGCCTCTCTCTCAGGCCCTCCCCAGTTATCACAAACCTGCTTCAGCATCAGGCCAGCCCTGGTCAATACCGAGGCCTCCAACTCACGGCCGGAAAGGTGCTCCTTTTGCATGGATGCATAGGCGTTAACTGGGTTCTGATGCATGGGTGAGAAGCTCCTCTTCATGTTGCATAAGTTGTTGGGCTTGCTTGAGCGCCTGATAATACTTGCCGTTCAGAATATCTCCGGTGATGCCTGAAATCAAGTCCTTCGTGCTGGGCACCGCTGCTTGCAACTCTGCCGCCAGTTGACCATAGAGGGTCGCCAACTCCACATTGGGGACCTCGCCCAGGTACATCAACTGGATGACCAGGTAAATCTTCTTACAGTAGGTGGTTGCTTCTTCTTCGGTCAGAATATCCTTTTCCCGCAGGATCGGCACATTATTCTCCACCGACAGGGTTGTAGCCGTGGGACCATTTACCAGCACGGCCTTACTGATAATCACTTTCTCTTGGGGCTTTAACGAGAGTTTCAGTGCCATAAGATCAGGGCTGTAACAACGCTTGGGTAACCTGATCACTCAGGCCGGACAGTAGTTCGTGTGTCTTTCCAAGGTCAGCAGTCGCAACCAGCACCTGCTTATCGCTGCTACCAGCCTCCAGGGCAGGCACCGCTGAAGCCTGAAGCTGGCCATTCTGGGCAAACATCGCATCCCACATTGATCTTACCTTTTCATAGACCGGTTGCGGCGGCGGCGGGATCATCAGGTTCTCAATATCCTTACGCAACGACATATAACTCATCAACAGATCGCGACGCTCCATACTTTCAATCGGATAAGGCGGATAATTCTTCACTATCGTCATCAGATTGCCCTGCATTTGAGCTACCTGCTCGGCGGCCTTGTTCAACTGTTCATTAGTCTGGCGCACCCCTTTGACCAGTTCGTTCAATTTGGCGTGCATCTGCTCGATCGCCTTGACCGCATCCAGATTTTTCATGATTGAGGATGCATTAATCTGAACCGTATCGTTTACCGGTGCTGTTTGTTGCTGCACTTGCTGCTTGTATGCCTGGAGAGAGGCGGACGAACTGACCTCCGCCTCACGCACAACAGCCGGCTGCTGTTCTGGGTTGGTTTGCTGTGCTTGTTGCTGCTGCTGATACTGAGATACAGCAGGACTCGATAGTTGATTAATCTCCATGATCGCTCCCTCTAGAGTTGCATCAAAAACAGAACAGGGGGGGACCGAAATCCCCCCCTGGCACTGAAGCTATCTGCTTAAGATACGTTACCTCTGTTAGAACAGTCTCAGAACAGACTGGGCAGCCTGGGAGGAGAGGGACAGTGCGGTGGTGCCCAGGTTCTGACGAGTCTGTAGCATCAGCATGTTGGCGCCTTCCTGGTTCATATCGGCCAGGGTCAGGTTGTCGGAACCGGTCTGCAGGGTGCCGATCATGGCGTCG
Organism: Geobacter sp. UBA5730; assembly: GCA_002419465.1. Taxonomy (GTDB): domain Bacteria; phylum Desulfobacterota; class Desulfuromonadia; order Geobacterales; family Pseudopelobacteraceae; genus Trichlorobacter. The sequence continues at coordinate 455,419 of DIGE01000014.1, forward strand.
GTGAAGTTCTGACGGGTGGTGATGATGTTCAGGTTGTTGGCCAGGTTCTTGGCTTGTGAACGCAGCGTCGTGGTTGCTGCGGTCAGGTCGGTCTGAGCAGCGGCGATATTGGTGGTAGTTGCCCAACTACCGGCGGCTGCATCAATTGCAAGGCCCGTAGAGGTAGCGGTGAAGGAGCTAACCGTCAGCGAGGCGGATGCATCTTCGTTGAAGTTAACGGTCAGGTCCTGGCCGTCCAGCAGGTTGGTGCCACGGTATTGCGAGTCACTTGCCAGGGTGTCAATCTGACCAAGCAGTGCATCAAACTGGTTGGCATAGGCTTGACGGTCGGTGGTGTTGCTGGTGCCCAGAGCAGCGGCGGCCAGACCTTTGGCAGCCTCAACCAAGGCACTGATGGCGGTGATACCGGCATCGGCAGCCTTGGCGGTTTGAATAGCTTCAGCCATACCGTCTTTCCGGACGCTAAAGTCGTTGGCGCGGTTTACGTGAGCCTGAGCGGCAAAAAAGTTGGTCGGGTTGTCAAGGGCGCTGTTAACCTGCTTGCCAGTTGAAAGGCGCTCCTGGGTGCGGTCGGTCAGCTTGGTGGTGCTTTGCAGCTGGAGCAGGTTGCTGCGCATACCGGCGGTGAGGGAGATGTCGTTGATAGCCATGATGTTTCCCCTTTCTAGGGTTGTGTGATGTGGCCTTCTGGCCTTGCTACTCGTATCGTCACCTTCTGGCATAACTTTAACATCTTTTTTTGATCATACAACCGGCAAGGTAAATTTCACATGGCCGCTGATTTAGCCATCTGTTGTTGCATGCTACGACCGACGGAATGAAATTGTTGTGCTGCAGCAGCCCAGTTGAGACGCAGCATGCTGGCTGCCGCCTCCTGCGACTTGGATTGACAGGTTATCCGATCAGAATAGGCCTCTTCCAGCAGAGTGATGACTTCCTCTACGGAGGCCTCCTGCCAAGTGCCGGTCTGGTGTTCCCCGAGCTTGGCAGCAACCGGACGGTAACTGGTAAGAGGCCATGCGTTTACCGAGTTGATCACATCTGCGTGTCCGGTCTGATTCGAAGCGATCACGGCACGGCCACAAGCCATATATTCACACATCACCATGTTATTGCCACCCTCGCAACGGTTTGGAAACAGACCAAGATCACTCTCGGTATAAATCAGTTGCATGCGGCGGTTATCAAAGGAAGGATGCAACAGGACGCGTTGCGGGTCCACCCCATTCAGCCGGATAGTTTCGTCCAAGAGTTCACGGCAAGGGGCCTCACGCCAGTTGAACTTGAGCAGATTGCTTTGTTGCATGGTCTTCAGAGAATGGGGCCAGGCATTATGCCAAGCGCAGGAAAGCCAAACATCGGCATGACACTGCATGAAAGTCCGCATGGCTGCCATGACAATGTCTTGACCTTTGCGGAATTCGAACTTGCCGCCGGAAAAGACAATGAACCGCCCGTCGGCAGTACGTGGCGGCTGCCGCCTGAACCGCTCAGCATCGACGCCCTGCAGGATGGTGCAGGTACGCGACATCCCACCGGCTCGAAGGTGCTGTTCACACCAGCTGGAACCGGCGACGATGTAATCCCAGCGTCTGGCAGCTTCTGCGATAAACGGCAAAGCCAACAGCTCATGCTCAAAAAAACAGTAACCAATATTGATCCGGTCCCAGGCTGAAGGATCATATGCCCTGAAGTCATGCCCTGCGATACAATGCAAGGTTACCCCTTCAAGAGGGGGTAACTTCGCGATTTCCGCCGCAAGGCAGGTTCCTGCGACCCCCCAGCCGTGTGACGAACCGCTCGGCATAGCAACTCTCATGCGAGATTAATCTCAGCAGAGACTGCTGTTTGCCGGATCGTGTCCAATAAATCGATGCGGCCCAGGGCCTCCAACGTCACCATCCGCGACTTTATATAATCGGTGATCAGATAGTTTTTAGAACGCAGAACGCACAGATGCTGCCGTACACGTTCCGCCTTTCCGGCAGCCAGTTCCAGCATGAGCAGCAACGCAAGCAGTGGAGGGTGTTCAGGATGAACCCGCAAGACAGCTTCCAGCCGAGTAATAGCACGCTGCAGATCTCCAACATACAGTTCACTGGTTCCGTAGTTGAAGGCAGCCTCCTTGTGGTTAGGCGCCAGATCGAGAGCCCGACGCGAAACCTCCAACGCCTCCTGGTAACGCTGAAGGCCCATTAGGGCGAACCCCTTGTTAAACAGGGCCACCACAGCATCTGGCTGTAGTGCAATAAATCGGTCCCAGAGTAGGATGGCCTCATCATAGCGTTTCAGTTCGGCGGCCTGAATTGCTAACTCGCGCAGGGCAGTCAGGTCATGGGGGGTTTCCAACAATTTCTGCATACCCAGGGCGTGATAGGCGAGCTGCTTTTCGGATATGGTCTCATCATCATCAAAAAGCCCGCCATAGTGGTGCACGACAAAATCAGCTTGCTGGATTTTATAACCTGCCTGCGTCGCGGCATCTTCGATCATCTCATGTACAACGCCACTAAAGCGCACACGCAAGTCATTGGCAAACAGACGGACCTTGTTGCTGGGGTGCCATCCGCCGCCCTTTTCTTCGACGGAATAACTCCCATCATTTGCCTGCCACCCGTGGGGATGACGCATGGTATAGTTACGGGTCAGAACGCTCCAGGCTACTTTTTTGCCTGCCGAATTATGTAACAATGCCCCAATTTGTGAATAATCACGTTCCGCAAGGACTTCATCAGCATCAAGCACCAGGATCCAGGCCCCTTTGGCTTGAGCCAGGCTGTAGTTACGTGCATCTGAGAAATTACCGTTCCAGGGGAATTGGTGCACTTTAGCGCCAAATGCAGTGGCAATGGCAATGGTGCGGTCGGTTGACCCGGTGTCCACCACGATCAACTCATGCGTCGCCGGCTTGGCACTGGCCAGGCAACGCGCGAGACAGTGTTCCTCGTTTTTTACAATCATGCAGAGCGAGACGGACTCTTCGCCTGCCTTGTTCAGGCGTTCATAGGAGCCAACCTTGCGACGCAACTCGAGGGCCAAGCCAAGTAGATCATCGGCGACACCAAAACGAACAAGGAAACTCTCACAGGCCTGCAAGGCCTTATCATCATAACCGCACTGGGCCAACAATCGGGCCCTGATCAAGGCCAAGTTACGATTATCGGGATAAACGGTTAAAGCCTCCAAAATAGTCTGTAGCGCGTCCGGTAGACGCCCCATCCGTCCAGCCATGTCCAGGAAAAGGTCCACTGCCTGTTTTGCCACAGGCTCAACCTCAACGGCCCTACGCAGGGCCTTCCATGCTCTCTCATGCTCACCTTTAGCCCACAACAGCACACTCGAAGCTAGCCAGGCAGATCCGCAGGCCGGATCCTGCTCCAAGGCCTGTGCAAAGCAGCCTTCTGCTCGCAGTTGTGTATTGTGCCGCGCTGCTAATGTCCCCTGTACCACCAGTGAACGTGCACGGTTTCCTCCCAACGCCAAGGCCTGCTGTACAACAGACTCTGCTGCGGCTTCATCCGCTAAGGCAGCATGGCAGATCGCCTGGAGTTCACAAATGAGCGCTTGGTCCGTCGCAGATGGCATTTCAGGCAGCATTGCGAGCAAATCTTGAAAGCGGCTCGCCCCACGTAGAGTTTCTGCAAGGGCGATATAAGGTGCGGGATCGTCCGCCGCGCTACGGATCCCCTTCTTAATCAGCAGATCCACAGCGGCATCCAGTTCACCGCGCTGCGCCAGCAGATCAGCCTGCCGCATGGCCTCTGAACGCACCCTATGCCGCACGGCCGACTCTTCTCGATCCGCATCGGCATACACGGCGCTACGGCGTACAAACCATTCCCTGCCTGCCAGTACCACTTGCTCTGCAGTCCGAAGATACGCAGAGACTGCTGGTGTTGAGTAGTCTGCTCCGCCGTCTAGTATCGAACGACATATCTGATAGCGACTACGCAACTCCGCAGGGAGCGAGCGTTCCTTCTGGCTCAGACGGTCAATCTGACGGATCACTTGGGCGATATCTGCTCTATCATGATCAGTTAATGTCGTGTCTTGTAGTTCTGCCAGCCGTTGAAGTGGACGGAATCCAACCAGTCTGCCTTCTCTGGCTGCCTGATAATACAGATCCAGCAGAACCCGGTTTTCCCGCTGTTTTTTATCTTCATTACGGTGTTCAATACTGTCAGGATGGGACAAATACAACCCGAGTGGTTGACTAATGTGACGAAAGTCGGAAGTTTGGGAAATCCTCAACCAGAACTCGTAATCACCGGAGGTGACGTAGTTGTCGTCGAAACCACCGTACAGTTCGTGCACCGATCGACGCCACATTGGCTGAGGGCCGATAAAACAGCCGTTGTCCAGCAGGGTGTTGCGGTCCCACTCAAACCAGCTATAGCGTCCCGCAGAGGTATGCTGTTCATAGGTTTCATGCGGGGTCCGAGTGATAATCACATCGGCATACACCAGATCAACCGCAGGAGCATTTTCAAGCACCCGCACCATCAACTCAAAGGCGTCCCTGCGATGGCGGTCATCGGTGTTGGCATTGGTGATATAACATCCTCGCGCCATACCGATGGCACGGTTCCAGGCCGCATATACCGTCTCGCGCTGTTCGGTCCGCAGGTAGCGGATATTATTATAGCGACCCTGTAACTCACGGATTATCGCCCCTTCATCCTGGGGTGATGCGCTGTCGACCACAATGATCTCAAGACGGTCGGCAATAGTCTGACGCTCGAGGTCTTCGATGCAGCCCCTGATAAACTCCGCAGAATTGTAGGTTGAGACTATCGCGGAAACCAGTGGTGAAGTTTGCATGTTATCCTTTGACATTCATTGCTTCCAGCATGGCCTGCACCAATCTTGCAGCACTTTTTTGCCAACTGAACTGCCGGGCTCGCTCCACGCCACGCTTGATCAAATAAGCCCTCACATCTGGATCTTGTACATCAAGTAATGACTTGCTCATCGCATCAACATCGCATTCTCCAACATACAGTGCAGCGCTGCCAGCCACCTCAGGGAGCGACGAATTTTGGCAGGTAATCACCGGGCAGCCGGACTGCATCGCCTCGAGGATTGGCAGGCCAAAACCCTCGCACAATGACGGGTACACAAGTGCAAGCGCGCCGCTGTATGCAAGGGACAGGTCACGATCGACGAAAAATCCGGCATATCCGGCAGCAGGGCCAGCCAAATCTCGCAACTCAGACTCTAGCGATTCACCGCCTCCCGCCATAACTATGGCATACTGTCCCCTATCTGGCAGTCGAGAGAATGCTTGAAAGAAGAGTTTCGCATTTTTATAGTAGTCACGTCGCCCAACCAGTAAAAAATAGGGGCGATCAATACCGTTAGTCTTCTTAAAAGTAGCTATCTCTTCCACAGAATGAACTTTAAAATCATCAGAAACAGCGCAGGGCACAATCGTGACAGGACGTTGTGCCACCAAGGGATAAAAAGTAGCCAAATCACCTGCCGTAGATTGTGATATCGCGGCATATGCATTCGAATTCATAATCGCATGATACTTGTCTCGCCACGCGGGGGCGGCATCAACCGGTCCAACCGTCTCAAATCGCTCTGGAATCATATCGTACAACATAAGCAGCGAGGGCACGACGTTAGTGTATGTGTAGTAGGTAGTAAGGAATAACTCAGCGTTTTCTTCACGGCAGATGTCATCTAGTACAGCTGCCTCCCGTTGCGCATCGCCGTAACTAAATGCAGGTATGCGACGCAGCTGAATTCCTGGAATTTGAGGAGCTGTACCCACACGATCAAGCAGTATGATCCGCATAGCGAGTGGCCCCGCCCCCAGTTCCAGCAACAGTGACAACCACATCCGGCTTATGCCGAAAGGCCTCCCATGCTGCAATTGAAAGATAACCCCGTCAATAATGACCGTCCTCAGGGAACGATCCATAACTGGCCGCCCCCATGGCACCCTGATCTCATGTGCCTTCTTAACTGGGTGCATTGTGCTTAATCCAGCATACTCAACGCACGTCAAGGTAAGTTCAGGCAGCTTCCCCTCTAAAAGCAATTGCGCGTAATAAGCCAGACGAGGAGAAGGACTGCTACTAGCTCTGACAATCGAACAAGCTTCTGTATTCTTACCATTTGCAATACAAGCAACTATCAAATTACCGAGTATATCTGCATCGCCGGGAAGTATTTCGGATGCCTGACGGTAGAGCTCTTCCGCCAACTGGCTGTCAGTAAACAAAAATCCGCCAATACCCATCAGATAATTAGCGAAATCCACGAGTGCTGCCGCCATGGCAACCGGCGAAGAATCATGTTGAAGATATGGATAGATACTTTCCAGGGGCAATTGCCGACGATACGCTCCGATGAAACGATTTACCTCCCGGATGACATCCTCCGGCGACTGATACGAGAGATTATTTGGCGACTCATGATATAAGGCAAGCACTTCAGGCAGATGTAAGGCGCCTGTCTTTAATCCAACTCGCAAAAAGAACTCATAGTCTCCGGCACGCTTGTAACTGGGATCAAACATACCGACATCGTTATGAACGGCAGCCTTCCACATAACCTGGCAACCAAAAGGACAGTCCAGGAGTGCCTGCCTCACGTTAAAATCTGGCAACAACCACATCTTATTGGCAGAATGAAAATCGAACGTTTCGTTAGCTGTCGTCGTCATAAAGGCGTCGACATATACCAGCCCAACATTATGCGTTTCCAGTACATGTGCCATTTTTTCAAAAGCACAAAGGTGATGCCGGTCATCTGTATTTGCATGTGTTATATACTTGCCTCGAGCAAGATTTACACCTCTATTCCATGCAGCATAGAGTGTTTCCCGTTCGGTACGGCGATAAATTATATGGTCATGAGTCTCTAGGTAATACTCTGCAACCCTCTCCTCATCCTGCTGAGACCCACTATTAATAATAATAATTTCAAGCAAACCTTTTTTATAAAGGGATTGCTTAAGCAAATTTTCTATGCATCCACGGAAGAACTTATCGGCGTTATATGTTGATACTATTGCTGTAACCAAATAAAATTGATTCTGTAGTGAAGGGTCTACACCATCTGGCAACAGTTGTATTGGTGCTACTAGTGTAGAATTTTCAGATATATAATCTCTGAACAATTTAAAAAGCCCGTATCTCACATCTTCAGAGTATAATTTTTTAAGTTTAACCAAAAAATTATCATGGCTTAATACGTTAAAATCATTAGCAAATATATTGTCTACAAGCTTAACGCAATTTTGCAGCCACTCCTTCTCATCAAAATGGTTTTGGTGCACTATATGGAAACCCAAAGCAGCGATACATCTCTTCAGACGCACACCCTTTAAAAAAGCAGCCAATGGAACCCAAACATCCCATAAGGCTGAGCCGAGGTAAAACGTCGATAGCGGTATTTTTTCAAGTATAGATTTATCAAAAAAGAAAAAATCGTATCCGTTCAAATAAGGTTTGCCAGGCACTAGAGACAAATTTTCAACATCGTAACGATGGCAGCTGATCAAAGAACCTTTAGCCTCGGACATTATAAAACCATGCAGATCAACATCAGGACGCAGATGGATGTCAGGATTGATGATGCCACAAACCATTACAGATGATGCCTTTAGCACAGCAAAGACATCATCCAGAAAAATCATTGGCTGTCCGCCACCTTCGCGCCCATAGCGCTGCACCTCTACAAAATCAACGCCGGGAAAATTGGGCCTTAGCATATCAATCTCTGACGCAATGTTAACCGAAACAACGTGAAAGCCATGGTGACGCCAACTAGCGATTGCTCTTTTTTGCAGGTCTATATTCTTAGTGGATACGCTTGTGGCAATACATATGCTGTTTGATGGATCGTCGTCCCTCAAAAGCTGCTTAACATCAATCATGCGCCGCCCCCCCTCTTCCAGTGCTCTGGCTACAAGATTCACACAGGCCTCACGAGCTATCGCCATAAAGTTGCGTGCAAACTGGAGACTCAATTCAATTGAACGGTCACGAGCAGTTTCTTCGTTAGCGAGATTAGGTCCCGGCAGGAGACCTGGAAGCAGGGCTGAAAGAACAGTCTGCAAAGAATCGATGCTTTGCCGATTGAAAAAGCTGGCAAAACCAGGATTTTGCTCATAATGCACCGCCAAATCGGAGAGAACGAGGGTTTTCCCTAGTGCGCGGGCATCTTCAACAACAGTGCTCCATCCCTCAAAAAGTGAGGGTTGTACGACAGCAAGTGCTTGGCGCATAAGCTGTATCTGATCATTACGGGGCAACGTTCCCATAATGTGCACATACTCCTGAATGTTAAGCTCTTGCAGTAGATGCAGCAGTTCATTGAAATAATCCGCACTGCGATAGTCAGTGGTAGCTCCTGTGCAGACAAGATGGACCGGTTGATTACTTTCAATGAGTTTTGCTAGTGCGCGAAAAAGTAAAGCATGATTTTTGTGTGACCAGAATTGGTTACAGCATAAGATGAAGCGATCTGGAAGGTTATATTTTTCAACTACTTCAAGCGGCTGTGACTGGAACCATTCATCTGACGGGAGCGTATGGAAATGCAGTACCTTGGTAATGACATTCGAAAATGGATAGAGTTTATGAAAATCATTTGCCGCATCACTACTACTAAACACTACAAATTTCGCTATCTGTGCAATATTTAAAAAAGCGCTATCGCGTGTCGCCAACTCATTCTTCGAAAAGAGGTGAGGCAGATGAACATGCTGGAAGTCTGGTATCCAGGACGCAGAACAAATTTCGTTGACCACATCTGAGTTAACGGGAAATAAAAAATCAACAGCTTCCCCAAGATCAGCGCAATCATTGAAGTTAACGATACTCGGCAGCAACGCTGAGTTCACAGCCACTGAATATATGCCATTAACCAAAGGGAATAAATGCTCATGCAACTCAAGCTCTTCAACCATATTCGGTCTCACAACCAGATATATAAGGGGAGACTCGTCCGGCGGGAGCATCCGCAAAGCCTTGATCAGGTTTTCAACGTATGAAACACCACCAAGCCACCCTTTACCACCAATTAGTGGTATGCCGACACGTAGTTTAGCTGACATTGCATTCCTTAATGTTTGATTGGAACCATTGAACATACTGTTTGATGCCTGCTTCAAACTCTACAGCTGGTAAAAATCCGAGTGACTGCAATTTAGTAATATCTGCCTGCCAACAGATAGGATCTCCGATCCTGGTGCTTTGGGTATAGCTGACGACCTTGTTATTTGAAAATATGATCTTTAGCAGCTGCGCTAATTGATCAACTGAAGTTTGACTACCTGAAGCGACATTGAAGATGCCATTTGATCCTGATTCGTAGATACACTCTATCGCGCGAGCAACATCAGTTGCATGAATAAAGTCACGTGTTTCTCGGCCAGTACCAAAAACCTCTACTATTTCAGAAGAAGTGTCACTGAATTTACGACATAAATCAAAAACCACTTGTTTAGCAAGCCGTTCGCCATAAGCCGAGAATATTCTCAGGATCGTTGTATTGAGTCCATGAAGTTGGTTGTACTCTTCTACAAGCGCTTCACACATCAACTTATGATAACCGTATGGTGAAACTGGTTTACAGGGGATGCTTTCCGGAATGGGTAACTGAGGGGGGTTGCCGTAGACAGCCGCACTAGAGAGTTGTACAAACCGACAATCAGGGGCATGCTTACGGACAGTTTCCAAGGCGAAGGCACAGACTTCTACTGTTTTTTGAAAATCACCATATGGATCATCAACTGAATCAGCCACCGATGCAGTTCCGGCACAATGCACGAGCAATTGCGGCTGGCACTCCTTAACTACATCGGCAAAACGCGCATCCGGGAGCGTCATACCGCATATTTTTACCAGGTTAGGATAGCAACTGGTAACATCCGGCGTTGTATTGAGACGTCCGACGGCAACGATCTTGTGTCCTCGCCCGCCTAAATAGCGTGCGATGTGCGAACCGAGAAATCCTCCAGCTCCAGTCACCAAGATAGGCTTAGTCATGGTTATCTCGTACGGATGGCAAAAGCTACACCGTAACCTGCTTGTATATATTCGTACCCCGCAAGACAGGGAAACTTTTCCATCGCCTTCCTCCAGACACTCAGCAGACGAGGATGGGCTGGATGTGCAATATCATCAAACACCAGAACTCCCCCTTCTGATAAAAACGGTATAACGTTACACAGGTCATCGAAAGCACCTTCATCGGTGTGGTCACCATCAACGGTAATCATATCGAAGTAAGTCTGGGGATATTGATGGAAGAAAGCTGGAATAGTTTCATGACTATTGCCATCAATAAAAAAGGCATCCCCAGAGTGACCATGCTCTTTAAGCTCTTGCCGAACGAAGTTTTCACCTGGGTTTTCCATCCCTGCATAATCTTTAGCCCACATATCAAAAGCAACAATATTCACAGACGGACACCCCCGTACGACCATGCATGCAGATCGACCCCTTCGAACCCCGATCTCCAAATAGGTTTTTGGTTGCAATGTCCTGGATGCTGCAAATAGCACATTCGAAATATCAAGATACTTCCAATGGTTGCCAAAACGATTGATTGCCTCCCGATAGTAGGCATCCACATATTTGACATAGTCATCAGTTGCCAGCTTATGGTGAAAGCTTAACATTTCCGTCCAGGTTTCAGGTGCTGTTGCAATACTCGCTAAAGTCTCGGGAGTTAGCATTACTTTTCCGTAGAAATTGGAGGTACACAAAAATGTACTTTTTAACATGTTATCCCCCCCCTCACGAGCATTGGTTGCATTAAATAATTTTGGGCACTTACAATAATCAGCGCCTGACATCGACTTAACTGCTGACGGCAAATATTCATCATAAAAATACTTTTTTATTTCATGTATGTTTTCATAATTTTTAGAATTGAACTTAAATATACAATCTATTATTGATATTATATCTGATTTTGTTTTATTTATGCTTGTACCCCAATGAGCATCTGCAAATTTAATTTGTTTATCAGTAATTTGTTTATCAATATTAGAAAATAGCGTGTCTATAGTATTACCATCATTATCATAAAATTCTACGTTTGTTGTATCTCTATTAATAATTTCAATAGATTTAGCGTCCAAATACACTGCTTGTTTATTAAAAAGATATGGTTTGTTTAGCAAAATTGACATACCAACAAATGATCCATTAGCATTTGACATTGTACAATCTGAAATAGTAAGAAGACTTTTAAGCCTATTTAAAAATTGTGGATCGTACATGTGACCAGCGGTAACACATTCAAAACCAGCTTTCTCGTAATATTTGCCTACTCCAATAAGTATATCCTTCCAATATAAACAAACCCTTACAGTGTCAAAATTACCAGATAGTTTTTTTATTGAATCTATAAAACAATTTATATCATATTTTGATATTACGTGATGTGTTGAGTGCGCCGGAAATACTAATAAATTGCGACCAAGTCTTTTTCGTTCATTATATATTTCTTCATCTGATAAAAGATTAAAAGCATATTGTATTATAGGTCCTATAGCATCTACAAATTTTGTGGTTCTGTTTTGTAGCACTTTTATTCTTCTTTTAGGGCCACACAATATTGCAGGAACAGGAGAATTAACATCAACATCCCATACAAAATTATCTGCAAAAGCTCCATGTTCTATAGCAAATGGTAGCGGCACATCATTTTGCCAACCTATAAATTTTTTAATTATTGTGCCATGACCATAAAAATCATTTTGATGGCATATTTCAGGCGTAATGAGTTCACGATCTACAGCTAATTCATAAATATTGCTAAATGCCTTTATCACTCAACAACCTCATTTTGCATAATCAGCTAAAGTTAAACCAAATCAGGCAGCTAAAGACAACTCTCCAAGCAGACTATGCTGGCAGAGCAGCTCAGAAGCGTGGCGTATTTTGCGGAAAGCGAGACCTGAACGCTCCGCAATATCAAGTAATGAATTTTCCCCATCGGAAAAATTGAGTACCCAATACAGCGCTTCTTCTAAGTCAGCAGCACCGGTATTGCTTCCGCCAATTTGGCGATAGAGACCACGTCGTCCCAGCTGGGGTTCGCATTTAGGATTCAGACTATAATACGTCAAGTTTTGCTCTATAATAAATATAACTTTCAAATAGTTATCAAACGAATTTGCCAGACATGAGGGACGGACGAATGAAAGATTATCCGCAGAGGTGTGGTACTCTGAAAACCGACCATAGGGAGTACGCATTAAGGAACCGATCGGCAGATTGAACCCTGGTGAGCAAAATTGTCGTTCATCACTCCCCGTTGGGAAAAAATCGAGGATGCGATACTCTTCGCCACTTTGACGCAGCACATGCTCAACAGCCCTGTCAATTTCGGCCCTGCCCCTTCGACTCCGTTTATAGGTAGGCACTCCTGGGTCTCCAAGACAGGTTGCCACAAGGCCATGCCTGATTTTAGGGACATCTACTTCATTCAGGGCAAGCCACGTAATTGCACCAATCGTTTCTGGAATAAAAAGAAAACGGTAGGAAAAACGACGCCGTGCCTGGCCCAGCAAATGCTTTGCGAGGAAAGTTGTCAAAACAACGCCAGAAAGATTATCGTTGCACAATGAGGGATGACAAGTATAGCACGAGATCAAAAACTGCTCCTCGGATTCACCCTGTAGAAACAGTTCACCATATGTCAAGTAGCCATCTTCAAGGGTCGTGTCAATGACGACCTCATACTCGCCATCCGACAGCGCCGAATATTGTTCATAGGAAAGGCAGAATCCCCAAGCATCACGATAATAGGTTGTTCGATACGGTATAACCCCGGGCTGGTCCGGCAAGGTATACAGATGTTCCCTAAGTTCAGCTAGTGGCATCCTGGCCCTGATCGGTACGCTATAATTGAGCAGGTGGAGGTTACAGCGCTGAAAATCGATGATTTTGGTCCCGTTGGGGCCAATGACATAGGCATCCCGGACATTCCATTCCCTGGGTACCGTCCAGTCGAACACTTGGGTTCCCGTAGGCACTTCCTTACTTTCCAAAGGTATCAGCCTACGAATCAAATCATGGGTAATCCTTACGCCGTTGCCAGAAATGCTCCGGCAGATTGGATAGAGTTCCGTCATCAGCTCATGCATTTCGCGGCCAACAGCTGCGGAATCATGGATCAGCAAGCTATCTGAATCTAATGCATATGTTACTGGCTCGAGTCTCGTCACTCCGCCTTTACCGCCTCAACAACAAACGCCGAGCAGAGGAACATCCCTCGCCAGTTGGAAGACTCATGCTCCAGGCGGATCCCCTCCCTGCGGAACAGCTCCGGCATCTCTTGCTCCAGATACGGCATTGCCGGGTGATAGTGGTACCAAAGAAGTGAAATATCTTTAAAGTTGAGCTTTTTAAACAACTCAACCACCTCGAACGGATTGTGAAATTTTGCCAGGATGGCATCATAACCGGGACCGTCACCGCCAGCCACGGTTTCCCGGCGCGGCGGCATGTCCATCTTCACCCGTTTAGCCAAATCCTGCGCAACAGCATCCTTTACCTCCGGCGCCACATCCCGCAGCAAATCATCGAGAATGAATTCTGCAGTATAACGGTTGAAAGTGAACAGAGAAAAAAGCTTGTTGCGAAACTCGACAAAGATGCTGCCCCCTGGCTTGACCAGCGTCGACATATTTTTCAGCACCATCTCGTCATTTTCCACGTGAGGCATGACCCCCATTGCCATCAACCCGTCGAACAGACCATCTCTCAGCGCATGAATGTAGGTGGTGGGATCCTGGATGTCTCCCCAGAAAACCTGATCAGGGTTGAAGCCGTTTCGTTCCATGTTTAGCCGGGACTTTTCCACCATTTTCTCAGAAATATCAAATCCACACACATCCACACCGGCTCGCCCCAGGGTCGCAAGGGGGGTTCCCTCGCCAACACCGACTTCAATGACCCGCTTGATATTCTTGCTGGCAAAGGTATTCAGCAACTGCTGGAGCCTGAAATAATTGGCGGGGTACGGCTGCGTAATATCACTCAATCTAGCCCGTTCATACTGGACATGATAGTGATCGGCGCTTACATCATAATGGGCATGTACCGGCTTGATATCGTCAGCCTGATTACTCATGTTCAACTCCTCGCCCTTTACCTTCAGTATTATTTTTTTTGCACGTCGGTAAATTCAAAGCCCAGCAAGCTGTAGAATAATGAATCGTGCCAATCCCCTGCGGCCCAGCGGGTCTGGCGATGACGACCATCAAGCGTGAAGCCGAGCCGATTGAACATCACTTTCTTCGGTTCATCAAAATCGTAGATTTCTGCCCAGAGCCGATGCAGACCAAGCTCGTCAAAGGCATAGCGAGCCATGGTCAATGACGCATCCGGGGCAAAGCAATCATCGATATAAAGTGCGTCGGCACCAATATAGATGGAAAAATCGGCATGCTTGTTAACCCAGTCAATAGAACAGAGACCGCATGCGCCAAGCAGCCGCCCAGAGGCAAGCTCTTCAATGGCAAACATGATAGTCCTGGGGTCACTCAGAACCACCTTCTCATACCAGTCCAGCTGCCGATCCTGACCCAACTCACGATATTCACGAAAATATCTTCGATATTCCGGACGATTGCGCCACTCCAGCAGTTGCGGTAAATCCGTGCGCTCAATCGAGCGCAGGCCTACCAGACTCCCCTTTATCATCGCTGACACCTCAAATCATAAAGATAAAGTGCATCTCCTCGCACCTTGGCCGTTGCTAACGATCTGCCGATAATTTCGTCTATGCAATATGGCGCAAAGGAACCTTCAGGCGCGGGACGCAACGCTTCAAGGTCATCGGCATGCAAAATCTCGCCCTCGTGCATATCCCGGGTAATGCGCAGGCAGCGCCGTTGAACCACCACGGTGTCCAGCTCGTTTTCTTCTATGCGTTTGACTCCGTCACCCAATGCCAGCTCCAACTCCCTGCTGCGATCAACCATATCGCGCCAACTGGCAGGATTCATCGAAAAGGGGTGATCAGGGCCAATTCGGTCGTTGTTATCGGTAAAATGCTTCTCAATAACCCGTGCTCCCAAGGCGATGGCTCCAAGGACGGTAGCATGGCCAGGAGTATGGTCAGACAGGCCCAGAATCATGCCGGGAAATTGACTTGCAAACCCCTGTAGAACCCGCAAGTTGATATACCGGAAATTTTCCAGACTACCGGTATAATTGGTATTGCACTGCATCAGCACCAGCTGCCGGTTCCAGGCCAGCACAATACCAACCGCCCGCTCTACATCTGCCTGCGAAGAGGCCCCGGTAGCAAGCAATACAGGCTTACCACGCCGGGCTATGTAATCAATAATCGCTGGCCAAGTTATATCTCCTGAACCGATTTTGTATGCCGGCAGGTAGGGATCGAGCAGATCAATGGCTTCAAGATCGTAGGGGGTGGTCATGAAATCGATCTTTGCGTCCCGCGCGGTCTTGATTAGATCTTCACTCCAAACACGGTCACATTCATACTGCTGATACACTTCAAAAACCGACTTTTCCCAGTCAGACTGATGGCTGAGCTTGCCCCCCATATGCCTGAAACCATAGTCACTGACTATCTTTGCTGCCTTGAAATGTTGAAACTTCACGGCATCGGCACCAGCCTCCTTAGCGAGCCAGATCAGGTCCTTGGCTCGCTGTAGATCACCATCATGATTGGCAGCAAGATCGGCGATGAAATATGAAGGGCCATAGCTCGTAACGTTACGCCCATTAATTGTTATTGAGGTATCATATCGCATTCGCTTGTTCCTGATATGCGTCAGCAAGATGTGAAATCACTTCGGGCAGACAAGGCAGCCGATACCCCAGCAATGCTTCAGCCCGCGAGACATCCAGCCCAAGGCTTTCAGCCCGACAGACGCCGCCGAGCATTTTGACACTTGCGACCCTGTCCCCTTCCAAACAGAAATCAAACCTTTCAGCAAAAGCCTCGATAAATGTCTTTTTACTAACAACGTCACCCGAGGCCACATTTAGTATTCCAACAGGACGCAGCTGTAGCAGATCAAATACTGCTGAAGAAAATGTCATTACGTCAATGCTTGAGGTGAAAAAGTCATCAAAAAGTGTCAAGGCCTCACGGCGTTTCAATGCGCCAAGCACCCACTCCACAAAGGTCGGTTTATCTGTGGTGCCACGAAAACCAACGATGTTCGTCCGAATCACCAAAGAATTGGGAGCTGTCAGCGCAAAATGCTCACCGGCATACTTGGTCCGGGCATATTCATTCAACAGTCGAACAGGTGCATCTTCACTATGAAGGCTTGCCCCATCGCCTGTATAGTAGTGGTCTGTCGAAACCTGGATCAGATATGACCGGGATTTTTGAGCATACTCTGCCAGGACTGCTACACATCTCGCGTTAACCAGATACGCGGCCTCCGGATTCCGCTCACATTCAAGCAACTCTGTCAGAGCTGCTGCATTAACGATTACCTGAGGACGAACCGCATCAAGTACCGTTGCCAAGATAGTGGCATCTGCGACGTCACACGACAACTCAGCACCACGCCGGGCAAGACCGACAGCCGAAACATTTCTCGTCACGGCCTCTTTCACCAGTGCCTGGCCAAGCATCCCGGTGCTGCCGACAATCAGAACCGTCATGATAGTCCCTGCACGACTCTCTCACCAGCGGCCATCAATTCTTTTCCAGCAGAAACCAGGTAATATCGTCCTGTTTGAATACCGAATCACGATGGTAAACAAAACCGTAGTTGACAAGCCGGAGGTCGGAGAACCGCTCCAACATTTCACCGGCAAAGTCTCGCTTGAACAGCTTTCCCTCATGCCCCCGATATAGAATTTCGACTGGTCTCGGGTTGTAATATTCAACAAGGCAGATATATCTTTTAGAACTGGCATACAGAGATTCATAGACCTGAGAAAGATTCTCAGGATTGATATGAATCAGGACCGTCTTGGTAAACACCAAGTCACGTTGGTAATCAGACAAGAAATCCAGAATTGATCGATGGTAAACCTTGATCCGGTTTATCTGCTGCAATTCATCTACCGCTTTCCGGTTAATTTCTATTGCAGAAAGTTCAGCATCCGGCAATAATCTTTGCAAAGCTAGCAGGTTCATGCCGATATTGGCACCGAACTCAAGGATCGACCCTACACCTTCGGTACAACTCAAAACTTTAGAAAATAGGGCTAAATTGCTTGCCAGAAGGGCTTCACTCCGGTTTCGTTCAAGATATTCATCTCCGAACTCCCCGGCCCAGAACTTCTCCTGCTCAGTCAAATATTCTTGCATTATTTCTGACTCCCTTTCGATGCACACCACCTCTATGCAGGACCACATGCAAACTCAATATTCAAGTTTCTTCTGCTCAACGTGCGCATTGATCAAAAACCAATCGGGATGGCGGTCCATCAGAAGCAGGACATCCTCGAGAGAATACAGCGGATTGTCAGGATATAAAGCCTCAATTATCCGCCTGATCAGCTCAAAATCGTCAGCCGTGTCCACCGTCCATCGGTGCCGGCTTTGATCATCCCGATAGCTCAAATTGCCGAGTGCGTAACGATCCGGATGGCGATAGATGAATGGCGTGACATGTTCCCGGTCCGGCAGCAGCATCCCCTCGTTGAACGCTGCAGCCAGTGATTTGAACGAGAAAACCTCTGTATCCATGCCTCGCGGATAGGACGGCACAATCCGGTTCGACACGTAATCAAAAGCAGGGTGGCTGGTCAAAAAATAGTTAATTACCTGGTCGATAACTGCCGGATCAATCAGCGGGCAATCGGAAGTGACCCGAACAATGACGTCTGCCCCATGGGTCACGGCGGTCTCGTAATATCGGGCCAGCACGTCATCTTCCGAGCCGCGACAGACAGGAACCATAAGGGAATCACCTAATGCCACGATAGGTTCATCTTCAGGGTTGACGGTTGTGGCAATTACCAGTTCATCAGCCAGATGGACCCGTTTGAGCCGCTCGATTTGGTGTTCCAGTAACGATTTACCCAGCACGGTTTTGAGCACTTTGCCAGGCAGCCGTGTCGAGGTCATCCTCGCTTGGACAATAATGACTATTTTTATGCCGTTACCTGACGAAGTACTCATAATAAAATTAACCAGTTGGCTGCACAGCACTGAAGTCTGCCATTACGTGAGATTTAATCAACGCCCTAAGCTCCTCAACATCTAGCCAGGCACTATTAGTGCCACTGTCATACTTGAAGCCGTAGTTACATTCCTGCCCACCAAAGGAGCGGGTAAATTCCGCCACATTCCATAAGGGCATTGAAGGTAATATCACGAAATATTTAGAGAATTCAATTGTACTGAGGGCATCCGTCACGGTTATCATTTCCTCATGCAGCTTTTCTCCGGGCCGGATACCGACAATCTCCCGCCGGCACTGCGGGCCGATGGCCTCAGCCAGATCGGTAATTCGGTAGCTCGGTATTTTAGGCACAAATATCTCCCCACCCCACATCTGCTCCAAGGCATAAAGAACAAGCTTAACCCCATCTTCAAGGGTGATATTAAAGCGAGTCATCCGTTCATCAGTGATCGGCAGCACACCATTTTTCCGCTTTTCCAGAAAAAATGGGACGACACTTCCTCTACTTCCAAGAACATTGCCATATCGTACCACTGAGAATTTGATATCTCGTTGCCCGCGAAAATTGTTTGCAGCGGTGAATAATTTGTCTGAGCAGAGCTTTGTAGCACCGTAAAGGTTTATGGGAGCCGCTGCTTTATCGGTACTGAGAGCAACAACCTTTTGCACCCCGCAATCTATACAACCCTCAATTACATTCTGGGCGCCAAGAATGTTGGTTTTTATCGCCTCAAATGGGTTGTACTCTGTTGCGGGAACCTGCTTCAGCGCTGCAGCATGGATAACAATGTCAACCCCTTCAAGTGCGCGTCGCAATCGGTCGCGGTCTCTCACATCACCAATAAAATAACGCATTGCCGGGTATTTTTGTGGCGAGAACTGTTGCGCCATCTCGAACTGCTTCATTTCATCACGGGAATACACCACCAAACGCTTAACTTCCGGGAACTGATTAAGCACAGTTGCCACAAATTTTTGTCCGAAGGACCCGGTGCCGCCAGTAACAAGAATTGATCTATCGTTTAACAATATAATTCTCCTGACTTAGAAACACATCATCGTCACTACATCTCGCATCAGATATTTCGGCTCCCAGCCCAACACTTTTTTCGCTTTTGCCGGATTACCACAACTCAGCATAATCTCTGAAGGCCGCAACAGACTTGGATCAGTTACGACATGTTGCTGCCAATCAAGCCCAAACTGCTCGAAAGCACACTGAACAAGAGAGCCAAGCGTATTTGACTTGCCTGTGGCGATCACATAATCGTCAGGCACCGGCTGTTGCAGCATCAACCACATGGCTTCAACGTATTCAGGTGCCCACCCCCAGTCCCGTGCTATGGAAATGTTACCGAGATGCAGTTTTTCAGTGCTGCCTGAGGCTATACGCTTGGCAGCTTTAATGATTTTTTGGGTAACAAAACGTTCGGGGCGGAGTGGAGATTCGTGATTGAAGAGGATGCCGGTACAGGCAAAGAGATTGTAGGCCTCACGGTAATTGGCCACCTCCCAAAAGGCGGTGGCCTTGGCAACGGCATAGGGGCTACGGGGGCGAAAGGGGGTGGACTCATCGGCGGGCTGCCCGTCGGTATTACCAAAACACTCGCTGGAACCCGCACTATACAGCCTGACCGGCCGCCCCAGGAAACGGATCACCTCCAGTAGGTTAAGGGTGCCAACACTAATGCTTTCCAGGGTTTCGACCGGTTGATCAAAGGAAAGCCCGACTGAACTCTGACCAGCCAGGTTGTATATCTCGTCGGCCTGTACCTTGGCCAAGACCTGCAAGACGCTTCGGAAATCGTTGAGCGCCATGGAGTGACAGCTGACCTGCTCTCTGATGCCAAGGGTGAGAAGATTCGGGAAGCTGGTTGCCTGGGCGTCACGGGCCGTGCCATGCACCCGATACCCCTTCTGCAGCAACAATTGTGCAAGATAGCTACCGTCCTGGCCTGAAATGCCACAAATCAACGCTGTTTTGGCCATAGAACGATTGCACCTTTATCTTTGAAAGTTTTACGGACAGGCCAGCACGCCACGTACTTTACATCACCTCTAACGCCTCTCGTACTTCACGGTTCCACGGCTCTATCTCCAGTGCTCGCTGATAGAAGCTTCTGGACTCATCAGGTCGGCCAACGGCCTGACATATCTGTCCGAGTGCAGCCAGAATCTCAATGTCACGGGGATGCTCGCGGAACATATCGAGATACATATGGATGGCATCATCGGTCCGACCAGCTGCTACAAAATACAGATCAGCCAGATTCTTTTTAAAATTTATATTGGTGGGGTCCAGCTTGACTGCCTGCTCATAGGCCACCTGCGCAGCTCCCGGGTCACCAAGGCTGTAAGCCACCACCCCTAAATCATTATGAACCACGGCATGCTGGGGGTAACTGGCCAAGGCCTCCTCCAACAGCTCTCTGGCTTGACTAGACTGGCCCTGCTGCACAAGCTGACGGGCATCGCTAACCAGCTGATCCACCGGACGAACAGGTCGCGGGACCGACGGCTGTGCTGACTGAGGTTGTACGCTGAGTGCCTGCCGAGCCTCCGTGTTCCAGGGCTCTATTTCCAGAGCCTGGTGGTAGAAGGCCTTGGCCTCCTCCAATCGGTCGACTGCTGTACAGATGTGGCCTAGATTGGTCAACGTCTCGACATCACGTGGGTTCTGCTTCAGCAAATCCAGATAGATATGAATGGCATCATCAACACGATTTACTATGGAGAAGTAGAGATCGGCCAAATTTCTGGCAAAGGTGACGTTGCCGGGCTGCTGTTTGTGAGCAATTTCGTATTTTTGCTGGGCCGCGGCAGTATCGCCAAGCTGGTAGCAGAGCACTCCCAGGTCGTTCTGAAACAAAGCGTTGGCCGGTTGTCTGGCAACCAACTCCTCCAGCAGTGAGCGGGCCTCAGCCAGACTACCTTGAGACACCAACAGCTGGGCCTCCTGATACCGTTGTTGATCGCTCTTCGTCGGAATGGCTGCTTTTGCAGGGACCGAATGAGATGACTCAAGCTGCTCACGTTGAGGAGGAGCGTCAAGCGTTCTCGAGCCCGCCAGGGCACTGCCCAGCTGCCCCAGGGCGATCAATGCCTCAGTATCACGTGGGTTACGCTTGACCACCTCCAGGTAGATATCCACCGCTTCTTCCAACCAACCCAGTTCTACTGCATAAAAATCGGCCAGATTTTTGCGAAAAAGAATCGTATCAGGCTGTAGACGTGCGGCCTTTTCATGATGCGCCAAGGCCAGGGTCGGGTTGCCGGCATGATGGTAAAGTACCCCGAGGTCATTATGTGCCAGCGCAAAGGATGGAAAGGTGATCAGAAACTCTTT
The DNA here is from genome assembly GCA_002419465.1 of Geobacter sp. UBA5730. Taxonomy (GTDB): domain Bacteria; phylum Desulfobacterota; class Desulfuromonadia; order Geobacterales; family Pseudopelobacteraceae; genus Trichlorobacter. The sequence goes on from DIGE01000014.1 coordinate 476,871, forward strand.
GATCCGACGAATGGCCTCCTCGGGTGCAAGCCCCTGAAGCAAGGCGGTCAGACGGTCATAGACCGCTCCTTCATCATGGCTTGCGGTTTCCAGCAACATATGTGTCGTCACATCACACTCCTTCGTATCCGTCACAAGGCCTTAAAATCCCGTGAGTGCATACCCGTTGATTTCATCGGCTGAGCTATCCATGCTGCGACCAGAGGCATCCTTGCCTTTGAAAGCAAACACTAGGTGTTTCGGATCGATGGTGGCAGTGCCGTCGGCATTCTGGCTCAGCCGGAACTTGATGGTGGCCTCTTGTGTCTCAGTATCGTAGGTTACTAGTAGCGGGAAACGTGGCACTGAAACCTCTTGGGAGGAAACCGGCATGGTGTTGTTATAGTAGCCGCCCTCGGCGTTATTAGCACGGCTAATCGACCAGTTAAGCGGGTTGATAACCGAGGAAATATCCATTTTTTCAGAAAAGGTGAAGGTAATAGAGAACTCCTTGGAACTGTCGGGTGCCAGCAAGGCTGGATCCAAGGCCCACAGTGGCGTTCCGGCCCCCAGCAACTCGGCAAACCCCCCACTCTTTGAGGTGTCCATTGCGACAATTTTCGGCTTATTGATGACAAATTTAAGGTCTTGCGCCAGGGTGTAGTCAGATCTGGTGAGTATGCTGAGCTGCTGCTGTGCCTTGTCCGTTTCACCCAGAGCATCGTAGGCCACCCCTAGCTCGTAGTTTGCAGCGAAAAAATCCTTTTTAAGCGTCAGGGACTTTTCCAGATTTTTTGCCGCATCTTCATACTTGCCCTGCTTGTTATAGAGCATGCCCAAGCTGTAGAAGACGTTGCCATCACGAGGCGAAATCTTCTCAGCTTTCCTGAACTGGGCCTCGGCCTCACCCAACCGGTCGGTGTTCATATAGAGATGCCCCAGGGTGTAATCGGGAACCGGGTTAAGCGGGTCCATCCGGGCAGCTTTTTTGAAATTTTTTTCAGCTTCTACGTAGTTTTTGTCCTGCAGATAGGCGTTGCCCAGGTTGACCAAAGAGTTGACTGACAGCGGCTGCAGCCGCACCGACTCCTTGAACTCCTTGATGGCGTCCTTGGTCTTGTTCTGCTGCAGATAGAGGTTGCCCAGATAGGTATGGGCCGTATCATTTTCCGGGTCAAAGGCCAGAGCTTTTCTGAACTCCTTGATGGCGGCATCGTTATTATTGTTCTGCATGTATTTGGCGGCCTGCTGGATGGCATACTGAGCCAGGGTCGAACGCTGGCTCTGGGCGGCCAGGGCGCCGGCAAAGATAGCGTCCGGACTTTGATCAAAGATTTGGCTCATGGTCCTGCCCTCCTTTCCTGATGATGATACTATACGGCGTATTGTTCTTTTCGGCAAATCTACACAAAAGATTGAGGGTCACCGTCCACGCCTCTCCGGTTTCTCAATACCATGTTTCTCCAACCGGTATTGCAGGGTTTTGTAAGACAACCCCAGAATCGGCGCAGCCTTGCCAATCACCCAGTCGGCCCGCTCCATGGCCTTGATGATCAAGGCCTTTTCCATCTCCTCAAAATTGATCCCCTCCGGCGGCAGCTCGAACGGCACCACCCCCCCCTGAGCGGACAGTCTGCTGATCTCGCCCGGCAGGTCCTCCGGCTGAATGATGCTGCTCTCTGCCATCAGCACAGCCCGCTCAATCACCGACTCCAGTTGGCGCACGTTGCCAGGCCAGGTATAGTTCATCATCAGCTTGAGAGCCGGTCTGGAGATGCCCTCCACCCCGATCCCCGATGCCTCCCGATATTTGGCAACAAAGAAGTCTGCCAGGGTGATGATATCACTACCTCGTTCCCGCAGGGCTGGCAAATTGACCCGGATCACATTCAACCGGTAGTATAGGTCCTCCCTGAAGGCACCCTTCTTGATCTCCCCCTCCAGGTCACGGTTGGTGGCTGAAATAATCCGCACATTCAACGGCAGGTTGACCTTGCCCCCCACCCGGCGGATCTCCTTTTCCTGAATGGCCCGCAGCAGCTTGGCCTGCATGGAGACGTTCATCTCGCCGATCTCGTCCAAAAAGACCGTGCCACCGTTGGCCGCCTCCAGGATACCGATTTCACGGGCGTTGGCCCCGGTGAAACTGCCTTTTTCATGGCCGAACAGTTCGCTCTCAATCAGAGTCTCGGGGATGGCGGCGCAGTTGATCGCCATGAACGGTTGGGTGGCACGGGGAGATCGATCATGAATCGCCCGGGCGACCAGCTCCTTGCCGGTGCCTGATTCTCCGTAGATCAGCACGGTGGAACTGGTCGCAGCGATCTTGGTGACGATCCGGTAGACCTCCTTCATGGTAGGATGATCCCCGATGATGGAGGGGATGCGCTGGATCTCGGCCACCCGTTTTTGCAACACCTGGTTCTCTCGCACCAGAGTGATCCGCTCAAAGGCACGTTTGAGGGTCAGCAGCAGATTTTCCCGCTCCAACGGTTTTTCCAGGTAATCAAAAGCGCCCCGTTTCATGGCGCCAACCGCTGAATCCACTGACCCGTGGGCGGTCATCAGGATCACGCACTGCTGGGGGTCGTCGGCCATGACCTGCTCCAGGAGATCCAGGCCGGACTGCCCCTGCATCTTGAGGTCGGTAAGGATTAGGTCAAACTCCCGCTTAGCCAGCAGGGCCAGGGCCTCGCGAACACTGGACGCCTCGGCAATGTCGCAACCCTCGCGCCGCAGGATCATGCTCAGAATCTCGCGCTGGGCCTTCTCATCATCGACAATCAGGATGCTGCCGTTCATGCGTGTGTTTCCTCCAGTGGGAGTCGCACCGTAAAGGTGGTACCCTCGCCGGGCTGGCTGGCAACCAGAATCTCGCCGCCGTGGGCCTTGATAATCCGCTCGGTGATGGCCAGCCCCAGGCCGACCCCCACATCCTTGGTGGTGAAATAGGGTTGAAAGACCTTTTCAATATCCTCTTTTAAAATTCCAGACCCCTGGTCTTTAAAGGTCAGCTTGACCCAACCAGGCTGACTGTCAATTACAGCACCCAGGGTGATGGTGCCTCCCTCCGGCATGGCCTGGCCGCCGTTGGTGATAAAATTGGTGATGCAGTTGCGCATCAGTTCGGCATCCAGATAGAGCGGGGGCAGATCAGCAGCTAGTTCTTTCACGATGGTCACCCGTTGTTCGGCCAGTTTGTCGACCAGCACCGGCAGGGTACGCCCCAGCAGATCATCATAGGTAATATGCCCCTTGCGCAACTTCAAGGGGCGTCCATAACTCATGAAGTTGACCACCATGTAATTGGCCCGGCGCACCTCTTCCCGTATTTTGTCTGCCAGGGCAGTTACCTCATCGGCGCGATCGGGACACTGGGACACCACTTCATTGCGCAGATGATCGATGGCAAGACTGATATAATTCAGCGGGTTACGAATCTCATGAGCGATACCAGATGACAGTTGACCCACCCGTGAGAGGTGTTCTGCCTCGTAGAGCCGTTTTTCCAATACCTCCCGCTCCCGTAGCTTTTCCACCATCTCGTTGAAACCTTGAGCCAGTTCGCCAATTTCGTCATTGCTTTCCACATGCAGGGTCACCGAGAGGTCGCCAGCCGAGACCTTCTTGAACTCCTCCACCAGACGTTGGATCGGCTCGGTGTAGCGCCTCGCCAGGTAGACGGTGAAGGCGATCCCCACGGCAAAGACCATGCTGGTGGCCATCAGACGTTTAATAAAGTTAACCCGCTGAATGTCGCGAATGTTATCCAGCAGCATGTTAATCTGGACATATCCCCAGTGTTCATCGCCGACGATCACCGGCACCACCACCTCGTACGGTTTTTGGGTGAGGATCGTGGCCCCGTGCTCGGCCTTTGAAGATTTTCTGATACCTTTTTCTAGTTTTTTCAGGTCTTTGCGCTTGCCGATCTTTTCCGGACTGGAGGAGTCAATGATCTCCCCCTCGATATCAATGATGTTGATCTCGTTGATACCTTTACTGCGTGCCTTTTGCAGATATTCCATCAGACGGGAATGTTCCGCCTCGGAGGTCAGATCGGCAATACTTAACTGGATCGCCTTGGATATCTCCTGAGAACTGTCCTGGATCTCCTCCACCAGGTCGTTCTGTGAATATTGATTCAGCAGAAAAAGGGTCAGCATAACCAAAATCAGCAGTGACACCATGATCAGTACCAGCTTGGCATTCAGTTTCATGTCAGCGCAACTCCACTGTAGCAGAAATAGGCCACAGGGTACCAGCAAACCGCCAGCTGCGCAACTAAAGCCGGCCAGCGGCAAGAGGATTGACAACCACCTAATTCACAAGGTAAAAAGATGGCTTATGCATTTTCTACCCCCCATATCCAAGACAGGGCAACGCCTGCTGCTCCGGGGCTTGGCGCTTTGTACCGTTCTTGTATTGTCCGCCTGTACCAGCATCATCCCCCGGGAGAGCCTGCCGCTGATCACCGATGAATCCTGCGGAGATCAGGTCAAGATCGTCTCGATACCGCTGCCGGTGATCGCCTCCAGCCCCAACGAGGGGATTACCTCCGGCGCACTGACCGCCTTCCTGATCCATAACAGCCAGGATGAGGTCTACTCGCTGCTGGCCCCCCAGATCAACTACAACGAGAACTTCGGGGTGACCGGCACCCTGTTTGGCGCCATCAATCCCAGCAAACACCGCAACGTCGAGTTTAACCTGTCCCAATCCCAGCACACTAACTTCGATTATGAGGTTAAAGTCAGCGATAACGGCCTGCAAGACGGAGACCTGGAATTCAAGGGATTTCTGGGCTGGTTTGCCGATGGCTCGTCACGCTTCTTCGGTTTTAATGCGCGTTCACCGGATGAGCTGGAGACCAACTATACCAACCGTGAAATCACCTACAACCTTTCAGCAACCTGGTTTCTGGGCAGACATTACTATCTGGAACTGGGGCACCGCTTCCGACATGTCTCCATCGGTCACGGCGCAATCACGTCGGTACCGTTCATCACCGACCGTTTTAGCCCCCAAGAGGTGCCGGGAGTCAGCGGTTTCACCACCCACGCACCGCACATCTCACTGATTTACAGCACCTATGATGCCAAGACCTTGCCTACCTACGGCGGCTATGCCCGCATCACCTTTGAACCGACCATCAAGGCCCTGGGCGGCGCGGCCGATTACCGGCACTATGAGGTTGAACTCAAGGGCTATGTGCCTCACGATGACGCCAAGCGCTTCACCTCGGTCTTCCGGGTGATGTACAATCAGACCCTTGAGGATAGCGGCACCAAAAAGGTGCCGTTTCTTGAACAGAGTATTCTGGGAGGCGAAAACACCCTGCGGGGCTATGGCCGCAACCGTTTTATTGATAACAGCTTTGCGCTGCTGAATCTGGAGGAACGAATTCGCCTGTTCCGCTGGGAACTATTCAACGTGGCTGCCGATTGGGAACTGGCCCCCTTCGTCGATATGGGGGCGGTCATGGAAAGTCTGGACAAGGCCCAGAGCCGTAACTTCGAGATCAACCCCGGCATCGGCTTCCGGGCCACGGTTCGGCCCAATATCGTCGGCAGGGTTGATGTGGGCATCGGGAAGGATGGACCGGCGGTGTATGTGGGATTGGGGTATCCTTTTTAACTGGTTAGATAATCATGCCCTGCAGGCGAGCCAGTTCCGCATAACGGCCACCCCGTTTAAGCAGCTCCGCAGGCGCCCCTTCCTCCACAATCCGCCCCTCTTCAAGTACCAGCACCCGCTGACAATTCCGGAAGGCCGAAAGGCGCTGAGACACCATCAACACCGTCTTGCTCTGCCAGTTTGCCGCCAGGAAGCCCAGAATCTCCTCTTCACGCCCGGCATCAACCGCAGCCAACGGGTCATCCAGCAGCAACAGGACCGGTTCCCGCACCAAGGCCCGGGCCAGAGCCACCCGTTGCCGCTGCCCGCCTGAAAGCATCACTCCCCGCTCACCAATCAATGTTGCCATCCCCTCACTGAATCCTGCCAGGTCGGTGGTCAGGCCGGCCCGTTCCACCCCCTGCAGGGCATCTCCTGCACCGCCATAAACGATATTGTCATTGATACTGCGTGAGAAGAGAAAGGCTTCTTGGGGGACATAACCGATCAGTTCCCGCACTGACGTCAACGACAGGTCAACCGCATCCGTGCCATCCAGAAACAGACGACCCGCTTCAACCGGCAGCAGCCGTGCAATCAACCGTAACAGGGTTGATTTTCCGCTGCCCACCGGCCCGGTGATCCCTACCCGCTCGCCGACCCGGACGGAGCAGTTGATCTCGTGCAACACCGGTCGGCCGGCATAGCTGAAACTGAGCTGGCGCAGCTGCACCCCCTGGTGCAGCGTGGCGGTCTGGCCGGCCGACCGGTGCGCCAATGCCGATTCTGCTGTGAGCAGTTCATTCAGCCGCTCCATCGAGGCGGCTCCCCGCTGCACCAGCGTCAGCACCCAGCCGATCACCGCGGTCGGCCAAACCAGGAGCGCCAGATACCCGGAAAAGGCTACAAAATCACCCAGGGAAATCGACCCGCTGATCACCTGACGTCCTCCGATGTACAGTACCGCCAGGATACCAGCCCCGGTGGCGACGGACATGATCGGTACGACCAGCCCCCGCAACCGGGCCAGCTCCAGATTTTTCGCCAGGCAACGCCCTGAAGCCTGTCTAAACAAGCCACTAAAGTGTTCTTCACGACAGTAACTCTTCACCAGCCGCACCGCCGTGAGGGTCTCCTCCGCCAGTGATGAGAGCCGGGCCAGCTCCTCCTGGGTCTCCCGCGACAGCGTGAACACCTGACCGCTTACCTTTCGCACCAGCAGTACCATCAACGGCAGCGGCCCCACCGCCGCCAGGGTCAACCAGGGGGAGATCAGCAGCATCAACCAGACTGCAGCCAGGTAGATTATGACGGTGTTCAACAGACTCATCACCCCGAAACCGGCCAGCATTCGTATATTGCCAAGATCATTTGAAAAACGTGAGATGATGTCACCGGTCCGTTCACGACTGTAAAAAGAGAGATCCAGGCTCAGTAAACGGCTGAAAAGCGCCTCCCGCACCCGGAACTCCACCAGCCGTGCAGCATGCAGGATGGTGGTGCGTGACCATATCCGCACCAGACAATGCAGCAGCGCCAGACCGGCGATGGCGGCGGCATACCACCCGGTATGGCAACTGACAGCGGACGGTTGATTGAGCTTCTCCACCGCCAGCTTAAGCAACCAGGGGATCAGCAGTGCGCAGCCATTGGTCAGCAACAGCAAAAAGGCTCCGGCAGCATAACGCCACCGGAGCCCGGTCAAAAAAGGTGCCAAAGTATGTAAGTTTTCTAGCGCTGATCGTGTCTGCATTGGATTGGATACGAAAAAGACCGTTTCATTTAAAACGGGATATCATCATCCTGGAAGGACGGCTCTTCGTAGACGGCGGTAGTATCGGACACAGCACCAGCGTCGGCTCGGCGGCCGCCGCCACCATCACCCTTTGCTCCCAGCATCTGCATCCGCTCGCCAACCACCTCGGTGGTGTACTTTTCGTTACCGTCCCGGTCGGTCCACTTGCGGGTCTGCAAACGTCCCTCGATAAAAACGGTCTTGCCCTTGGCCAGGTACTCGCCGGCCACCTCGGCCTGCTTGCCCCACAGGGTTACCCGGTGCCACTCTGTCTTCTCTTCCCACTCGCCGCTCTGTTTATTTTTAAAACGTTCGCTGGTGGCGAGGGAGAACGAGGCCACCGCCTGACCCGAGCCGGTGTAACGGACCTCCGGGTCCTTGCCCAGGTTACCGATCAACATGACTTTATTGAGACTTGCCATTAAATACCTCCTTGGCTTGACAGGTGAAATTACAGCGGGACTTCTTATAGCATCACCACTGCCCGCCCTGCAACCGCTTTGCCGGGCGACTTGACCGAAGCGGCAAAAACCGTTAATACTTAACAGGAATTTTTTGAGGAGTTGAAACTTTGTTCGCTACCTTGCGCGCTTTCCTGTTCATGGGAATTTTTTTCCCGCTCACCTTTCCGATAGCCTTGAGCGCTATTTTTTGCACGCTACTTGACCGCAGCGGCCGCTGCTACGCGGCCCACGCCCGCTTCTGGGGCCGCCTTGGCATCTGGATGGCAGGGGCGCGGGTCACGGTAAGCGGTGTCGAGCGGCTGCCGGCCGGGCCGATCGTCGTGATGAGCAACCATGCCAGCAACTTCGACATCCTGGCCCTCCAGGGGTTTTTCCCCCGCCAGCTGTCATGGATCGCCAAAAAAGAGTTATTCAACATCCCGATCTTTGGGCACTCCATGCGCCTGGGTGGCTACATCCCGCTGGACCGGGGTGACGGCCGCAAAGCCTTAAAAAGCATGGACGAGGCAGCCGGACAAATTCGGGGCGGCACGAGCGTGATCATCTTTCCGGAAGGCACCCGTACTCGTGATGGGAAGCTGCTGCCGTTCAAACGGGGCGGCTTTCTACTGGCAGTCAAGGCCGGGGTGCCGGTGGTGCCGGTCACCATCAACGGCAGTTTTCAAATCAATCCCGGTGGCGCCCTGCAGCTCTACCCCGGAGACATCACCATCCAGATACAGACAGCCATCGCCATACCTGAAGGGATCAGGCGCGCTGCGGCCGAGGACTCCCTGATGGAGCAGGTTCAACATGCCATTAACCAGGGGTTGCCGCCCTCGTGATCAATGCGCCGCGCTATCTATTGCTGGCCCTGGCCGGCGTTGCCATGGTCGCCGGAGGGCTGTCTGCAAGCCACCGCCTGAAATCACCCTGGGACAGCCTGTCAGCCCTGCTGGTGCTGATCGGCGCGACACTCGTGCTGCTGGGGGCGCTGTTGGCCGTGTTGCCCCGTTTTTTCCTGGAGTAAGCCATGCAACGCACCGTGACCACCATCATGACTGGCCTCATGATCACACTCTGCCTGATCTGCGCCAACGTCTGGCAACGCCAACAGTCCCAGTACCGTGAAGGGGTCGCCGGCGAGCAGCGGGGCAATTTCATGGTCGCCTTGACCGGCTACGAATCCGCGATCCGGATGTATCTGCCGTTATCTCCCACGGTTGAACGGTCCGCTGAACGGATCTGGAGGCTGGGGGAGGCCGCTGAAAAAAATCACAACCCCGAGCAGGCATTGATCGCCTACCGCTCACTGCGCAGCGCCTTTTATGCCGTCCGCTGGCTACGCCAGCCCGGCTCGGCATGGATCGGCCGTTGCGACAGCCGGATTGCCACACTGGTCCCGCAGCGCACGAAAGGGAACCCATGAATACGGATCCATTAAGAATTATTGCCCTCGGCGGTTTGGGCGAAATCGGCATGAACATGATGGTGTACCAGTGCGGGAGTGACATCATTATTGTTGATAGTGGCCTGATGTTTCCCGATGCCGAGATGCCGGGGGTGGACTATGTTATCCCGGATATCAGCTGGCTGCGGGAGCGGGCCGAATTTGTGCGGGGCATCCTGCTGACCCACGGCCATGAGGACCATATCGGAGCATTGCCCTTTGTGCTGCAGGAACTGGCCGTGCCGGTCTACGGCACGGCACTGACCCTGGGCTTTGTGGCGGAAAAGCTGAAGGAGTACAAGTTTGAAGCAGACCTGCGGGTGGTGAAACCGCGGGATTGCATTACGCTGGGCTGCTTCGGGATCGAGTTCATCCGGGTTTCCCATTCGGTGGTGGACGGCTGCGCCATGGCGATCCGCACCCCGGAGGGGATCGTGATCCATACCGGCGATTTCAAGCTGGACCAGACGCCAGTGGATGGTGAGCTGACCGACCTGGCCACCTTTTCGCGCTATGGCGACGAAGGGGTGCTGGCCCTTTTATCCGACTCCACCAACGTGGAGCGGGAAGGCTACACCATCTCGGAGAGCTTCGTGGGAGAGGCGCTGGCCGATCTCTTCCCCAAATGCAGCGGTCGGATCATTGTGGCAGCTTTTTCCAGTAATATCCACCGGGTGCAACAGGTGGCCGATGTCGCAGCAGCCACCGGACGCAAGATTCTGCTGAACGGCCGCTCAATGATCGCCAACGTGCGGATCGCCCGGGAACTGGGCTACCTGAACATTCCCGACGAGTTGCTGATGGACCTGAAAAACCTGCCGGATATGCCCCGGGAGCAGGTCTGCATGATCACCACCGGCAGCCAGGGTGAGCCGATGTCGGCGCTGGTGCGGATCGCCATGGATGATCACAAGCAGATCAAGCTGGAGTCGGGCGATACCGTGGTGCTCTCCTCCCGGGTGATTCCCGGCAATGAACGGACCATCTCCGAGCTGATCAATCATCTCTACCGCCGGGGAGCCGAGGTGCATCACGAGAAGGTCTCGGAGGTGCATGTCTCGGGACACGCCAGCCAGGAAGAATTGAAGCTAATGATGAACATCGTGCGACCGCGCTTCTTTCTGCCGGTTCACGGCGAATACCGTCATCTGGTGCTGCACCGCCGCCTGGCCACCAGGGTCGGCATCCCCCAGGAGCGCTGCCTGCTGGCCACCAACGGGGAGGTGGTCTGTTTCTATAACGACACCGCCTGCATTGAGGAGACCATTGATACCGGACGGGTTTTTGTGGATGGCAAGGGCGTGGGCGATGTCGGGGAGATAGTGCTGAAGGATCGGCGCATCCTGGCCGAGGACGGCATGGTGGTGGTGATTGTCGGCCTGAATCAGCACTCCGGCGCGCTGATCTACGGCCCGGAGATCGTTACCCGCGGGGTGGTCTACGAAGACGAGAGTCAGGATTACCTTGAGCAGGCCCGCTTGATGGTCCAGGAGGCCCTACAGGAACTGAACACCGAGATGCGACGGGAACCGGACGAGGTCCGCCAGGCGCTCCGCCAGGCACTGCGCCGGTTCTTCAAGAAAACCGTGGAGCGTCGGCCGATGATTCTGCCGGTGATCATGGAGATGTAATTCTTTCCATCAGCACCACTGCGTGGGCCGAGATCCCCTCTGCCCTGCCGGTAAACCCCAAGCCCTCTTCAGTAGTGGCCTTGACGTTGATCCGGTCCAACTCCACCCCGCAGACCCTTGCGACATTCTCCCGCATGGCCTGAATATGCGGAGCCATCTTGGGCTGCTGAGCGATGATGGTGGCATCCAGATTGCCCACCTGATAACCGTGGCGACGCACCAGCCCCACCACATGCTCCAGCAGCTTCATGGAGTCAGCACCTTTGAAAGCCGGGTCGGTATCAGGAAAATGCTTGCCGATATCACCCATGGCCAGCGCCCCCAGCAGGGCATCGGCAATGGCGTGCAGCAGCACGTCGGCATCGGAATGGCCCAAAAGCCCCTTTTCCCAGGGGATATCCACCCCGCCCATGATCAGCTTGCGGCCTTCAACCAGCCGGTGAACGTCGTAACCGTGTCCTATGCGCATTGTTTGTCTTCCTTAACAAGATGTGGGTCCAGCAGGTGCCGAGGCTGCACATTGCCCAAGGCCGCCAACAGCGAATGCTTGATCTGGGGGATCTCCTGTTCCAGAGTCTTCAGCAGCCGCTTCATCCGCTGGCGCTGCTGGTCCGGGTCGCCGGCCACGGGACATGAGCAGGAGACTGTAGCGATGCCAGCCTGCCGGATTGCCTCGACAATATCCTCTTCGGCCAGGTAGACCATTGGGCGGATCACGGTGATATCGCCATCGTCGCAGACCGTTTTGGGTGCCATCGCCTTGAGGGTGCCGATGAAAAACTGGTTCATCAGCAGGGTCTCAATGAAGTCATCGCGATGGTGGCCCAGGGCCAGCAGATTGCAGCCCAGCCGCCGGGCCGCTCCATAGAGCGCTCCCCGTTTCAGGCGGGCACAGAAAGCGCAGTAGGAAGAACCCGGGCGCAGCTTGGCATTGATCAAGGCCGCATGATCCGTCTGTTCGATAACCAGTGACAGGCCAAGTGGCTCAACAAATCGACGGATGGCATCGGTATTGAATCCGGCAAACCCGGCATCCACAGTGACCGGCAGCAGTTCATAGCGGATTGGTGCCCGTTGTTGCAGCTCACGCAGCAGCAGCAGCAGAATCTGGGAATCCTTGCCGCCGGACAGACCGATACAGACCCGATCACCAGCCTTAATCAATCCAAAATCGGCGATGGCCCGGCCGATTCCGTGGCGCAGCCGCCGCCACAGCTTGGAATCCATGCCAGCGGGACAGGGCATCTGCTAGCCCTTGGCAACCCGGGCTAGGAATGCCTTGACCAAGGGAGCAAAGGTTTCGTGTTCCAGCAGGAAGGCATCGTGGCCATAGGCCGAGGGGATCAGATGGTATTCGGCCGACTTGCCCTGTGCCTGCAGGCAGGTGGCCATCTCTTCGGTCTGGTACGGTGGATAAAGCCAGTCGGAGGTGAAGGCAAAAAACTGCAGTGGGGCGGTCACCTGACTGAAGGCCTCGGCCATCGATTCGTACCCCCAGGCCACGTCATACAGGTCCAAAGCCTTGGCCAGATAAAGAAAGGCATTGGCGTCAAAACGGTCCACAAAGTTGTGACCGTTATAATTCAGGTAGCGCTCCACCTCGAACTGACCAAAAAAATCGAACAGGCCGTCCTTGGCCGAATAGCGCCGGCCAAATTTCTGCCACATTGACTCATCGGACAGGAAGGTGATGTGGCCGATGCCCCTGGCCAGGGCCAGACCGTCCTTGGGGTTGTGCTTGTACTCTCCTTTTTTCCAGCTCGGATCGTTGAAGATGGCCCAGCGGGCTACAGCATTCAACGAGATGGCCTGAGGCGAGGGGTGGGGTGTGGCAGCCAACACAATTGCCGAGGCTATCCGGTCGGGATACTGGGTGGCCCACTCCAGGGCCTGCATTCCCCCCATGCTGCCGCCGACGACGGTCAACAGGCGTTTGACGCCCAAATAGCTGACCAGCAGTTCCTGTGCCCGCACCATGTCACGGACGGTGATCACCGGAAAGGTCAGATTATAGCGTTTGCCGGTGCGGGGATTGATAGAGGTGGGACCGGTGGAGCCGTAGCAGGAACCGATCACATTGGAACAGATCACAAAATAACGGTCGGTATCCAGCAGGCGCCCTGGCCCGACAATGGCGTCCCACCAGCCCGGCTTGGTGTCGTCTTCCCGTCGCTTGCCGGCCAGATGGGCATCGCCGGTCCAGGCATGCTCAACCAGGATGGCGTTGGAACGATCGGAATTCAGGCTGCCGTAGGTTTCATAGACCAGGGTGACCGGCGCCAGGATGCGCCCGCTCTCCAGCCTGACGCCCGCGTCAAAGGTTATGGCCTGTTCCTGAACGATGCCGACCGACATACAAAAAGCCCCTGTTCATGATGAGCAGGGGCTTTGGGTTATACACGCCGAAAACCTCGCTCATCTTCGCCTTGCGGCAGGATTTAGCACCTGACGTTCCTACCGGAACCGGTTGCTGTGGCTTCGCAGGGCCTTGTCCCTCCACCACTCTCGATAAGCAGATTGTAAGCAGAACAGTACGGTAAGCCGGTGGGCTTGTCAATCAAATATCCGGCACGAAACGCCCGGAGAACAATCTGGAAATACGCAGCGTCATCTGGTATAGATAACCAGTTAGGTAACCATGCTACCATCCAATGCAAGGAGGCAACATGAAACGGCTGGTACTGATCCTGGGCCTTGCCCTGCTGCCGCTGATCAACGGCTGTGCCCGCAACCATTTCAATGTCCCGCAGGACAACGTTGTCGACCAGGTAAAAACCCTGGGACTGGTGCCGATCATCGTGGACGCTGACTCGGATATCAGGCATCCCCAACGCGACGAGTTGATCGCCCTGGCGACCGCCCAAAACCGGCTGCACGAGCGGGATTTGCTGCGGCTGCTCAAAAACACCAACAGCTTCTATACCGTGACCATGTTGGATGCCGACCCCAATGCGCTGTTCAGGGAGTTGTTGTCCCGGCGTGAACGGCGTGATGATGCAGCCATCCAGTACAACAAGTACTTTTTCAAAACCGAAGCCCTGACCAGTCTGGTCAGTAAAAACAACCTGGACGCCGTCATGCTGGTGGTGGTGAGTGGCATCACCCGCCCGGAGAAAATTTCCTCCTCCAACCTGCTGGATTCCCTGGAGACCGACTACAACTACCTGATCATGACCGCCCAAATCCTGGATCGCAAAGGGAATATCATCTGGGAGTACCCCAACTTCCGGACCCGCTTCCTGTCCTACACTCCGGTATTGAACCTGCAATATCCGGATTTTGACGAGGCCAGGGCCAACATGAGTCCGAAGATTCAGGTCAAGTTCAAGGCCCTGGAAGGGATCAAGCGGGCACTGGACGAACGACGCCGGGACTTGCTGTTGCGCGAGACCAGCGAGGTTGATCTCTACATGACCCAATTCGAGGCGATGACCTCGCTGCTTGAGATTGATCGGGATCGCAAGCCGGCACCGGTAGCTGAAAAATCACAGCAGGAACCAGCCAAGGGACCGAAACCATGAAAATCGAAATTTCGCTTGGCGCCAACAAACAGGTAACCGCCCATTACCCTGACGACCTTGTGCTGCAGACCGATCAAGCCATCGAGGATGGCGGCGACGGCTCGGCACCGTCCCCGTTTGCCTGTTTCCTAGGGGCCATCGGCACCTGCGCCGGGGTCTATGTGCTGGAATTCTGCAGGGCGCGGCGTATCCCGACCGATGGTGTTTCGCTCACCCAGCAGGCGATATTCGAGACCGATGAGCTGGGCAAGCGCCGTCTGGCACAGGTGGCGCTGACCGTTCATCTGCCCGCCGAATTTCCCGAAAAGTACCGGGGGGCCGTTGTCAAGGCTGCCGGACTCTGCTCGGTAAAAAAAGCCCTCATGCATCCACCCGAATTTACCCTGGATTATCAGGTAGCGTGACCAGACCCGTGGATGACGCCCGCAAGGAAAAATTGATCAAGGAATTACAGGGGATGGGTTTCGCTGCCTTGGGAATTTTCATTCTGCTGTCGTTTCTGACCTTCAGCGCTGCCGATCAATCACTGAACAGCTGGTCAACCGAGGTGGGGGTACACAACCTGGGGGGCCGGCTGGGAGCACAGGTGGCGGCCCTGTTCTTCATGCTGTTCGGCCTGGCGGCTTATCTGCTGCCAGGGGCCTTGCTGTTTCTGGCTTCAAACCTGTTGCGGTTCAAGGAATTACGGCTGCGCGCTTACAAACTGGCCGCCTTCTGCGGTCTTTTGTTCTCTCTGGCAGCCCTGTTCGCCTTCAACCTCGAATCAACCGTGCTGTTTGGCCAGCAGGTCCAGACCGGTGGAGCAATTGGTGCCCTGACGGTCCGCTTCCTGCGCACTGCCGCCGGCACCACCGGGGCGTTGCTGGTGTTGCTGCCGCTGCTGGCAGCCTCGATCATGGTGCTTTGCCGCTTCTCCTTTGTGCTGTTCGCCGGCTGGTGGCTGGAAACCATGCGGCAGAAGTGGGCAGCCTGGCGGGAACGCCAATCCTATCGCAAGGAAGGGCAGGAACGGGATAAGGCCTTGGCCACCGGCAAGCCGCTACCGAGCAGCGGCCCGGTCATCAAGCCGATGGCACCGCCGCCAGCCCCGCCCAAGCCCAACTTCTTCAAAAAGGAGAAAAAGAAGGAAGCCGCCAAGGACAAGCCGATCCAGGAGACCTTCGATTTCATCACCGACGAAGAGGGATTCCACATGCCGCCCCTGTCGCTGCTGGACCAGCCACCGGCCACTGACCGCCGGATCGACAAGGAAGCCCTGGCGGTCAACGCCCGGCTGCTGGAAAAGAAACTGCTGGATTTCGGTATTGATGGCGAAGTGGTGGAGATCTGCCCCGGTCCGGTCATCACCATGTATGAATTTGCTCCGGCCCCCGGCATTAAAATCAGCAAAATCGCCGGATTGGCAGATGATCTCACCATGGCGCTGCAGGCCCTCTCGATCCGGATTGTAGCCCCGATCCCCGGCAAGGGCGTGGTGGGGATCGAGGTTCCCAACCGTGAGCGGGAGACCGTGTACCTGCGGGAGATCTTTACCTGCGAGGATTTTCTGCAAAGCCGCATGAAATTGCCTTTAGCCCTCGGCAAGGATATCGCCGGCCTGCCTGCCCTGACCGACCTGGCCAAGGCTCCCCACCTGCTGGTGGCCGGCTCCACCGGTTCCGGCAAGTCGGTTTCGGTGAACACCATGATCCTCTCGCTCCTGTTCACCGCCACCCCACGGGACGTACGCTTCATCATGGTCGACCCGAAAATGCTTGAGTTCTCAATGTACGAGGGCATCCCCCATCTGCTGCTGCCAGTGGTGACCGACCCCAAAAAAGCCTCGCTGGCTCTCAAATGGGCCGTGGTTGAAATGGAACGGCGTTATCGGCTGATCGCCGACAAAGGCGTGCGTAACATCGACTCCTACAACCGCAAGCTGGCGGCCGAGAATGAAGCACAGGGTGCTCTGCTCATCTCTGATGATGAAATCATCGAGGAACTGGAAGAGGTGCTGGAGGGTGAGGACACGGCCGTGCTGGACGAGCCGCTGCCGTTCGTCCAGGATGATCGTGAGGTGCTGGAGCATAACCATCTGCCCTACATCGTCGTCATTGTGGACGAGTTGGCCGACCTGATGATGGTGGCCGGCCGCGAGGTGGAGGAACATATTGCCCGCCTGGCCCAGAAAGCCCGTGCCGCCGGTATCCACCTGATCCTGGCCACCCAGCGTCCCTCGGTGGATGTGATCACCGGCCTGATCAAGGCCAACCTTCCGTCGCGCATCTCCTTCCAGGTCTCATCCAAGGTTGATTCGCGCACCATCCTGGATTGCAATGGGGCTGAAAGTCTGTTGGGCATGGGGGATATGCTCTACCTGCCGCCCGGAACGTCACGGCTGCAACGGGTTCATGGCGCCTTTGTCTCCGATGCCGAGGTACAGCGGGTGGTGGACTTCCTGAAAAAGCAGGCCAAGCCGGTCTACGAAAAATCTATTCTGGAGATGAAAGACAACGCCGACCGGGACGACCTGGGGGATGAGGAACTTGACGACCGCTGGGAGGATGCGCTGCGTCTGGTGGCCGACACCAAGCAGGCCAGCATCTCGATGGTGCAACGCCGGCTGCGGATCGGCTACAACCGGGCTGCCCGCATCATCGAAATGATGGAACGGGAGGGGATGGTTGCTCCGGGGGACGGCACCAGCAAGCCCCGCGAGGTCTTTCTGGAGAACATCAACGTCTATCTGAATTCGCCACTGTCGAAGTAGGAGTTATTGATGGATACTATCAGCGCCGCCGCCATCCAGTTTACTGTCCAGCAGGGAGAACTTGACGCCAATCTGGCCTATGTACGAGATGCCCTGACGCGGGTTGCCGATCGGGGGGCCTCGTTGGTGGTGCTGCCGGAGATGTGGTCAACCGGCTTTGCCTACAAGACCTTGGGGGAACTGGCTCAGCAGACCGAAGCGGTTGTGGCCGAGCTGAAAGAGCTGTCGGCCCGTCACGGACTGGTGATCATCGGCAGCCAGCCGGAACCGGCCGGCGATGGGCGGGTTTACAACACCGCCCATCTGATCGACAATGGCAACGTGGTTGCCAGCTACCGCAAGTTGCACCTGTTTTCACTGCTGGGTGAAGACCGGGCCTTCAAGGGGGGCGATGGCTGGTGCCTGGCCGATACCTCACTGGGCAAGATCGGCATAATTATCTGTTATGACCTGCGTTTCCCCGAGCTTTCCCGCCGTCTGGCCCTGGAAGGAGCCCGTGTGATCTGCGTGCCGGCCCAGTGGCCCAAGCCCCGCCAGGAACACTGGCGCACCCTGCTGCGAGCACGGGCCATTGAGAATCAACTCTATATGGTAGCGGCCAATACCTGCGGCATGGTCGGCAAACTGGATTTTTTTGGCATGAGCATGGTGATTGACCCCCAGGGCGAGGTGCTGGCCGATGCCGGTGAGCAACAGGGTGAGATCGTGGCACCCTTGTCCTGGGAAACCATGGATGCCTGGCGGGCCCAAATCCCCTGTTTCAACGACCGAAAAGCCGAACTTTATTGAAAGCCTTGACGCCCCGGCATGACGGGGCTACTCTTTTAAACCTGTCTACTTTGCACCTATCCGGAGGTCTGTTGTGGAAAACATGTTGAGCCTGGCCGGCATCGGCCCCGTTGTACTGGGGGTCTTTATCATCCTGATCTTCTTTTCGGTGGTCTCCTGGGCCATCATCATCTTCAAGCTGATCCAGATCCATAAAGCCAACAGCGAATCGGTCCGTTTCATGGATTTTTTCTGGAAGACCAAACGCTTCGACACCATCGCCGCTCAGGCTGACCGCTTTTCCAGTTCACCGCTGGTGATGTTGTTTAACGAGGGCTACAGCGAACTCAAACAGTTGATGGATGCCGAAGGCAAGCAGGACCAGGCCGGGGTCAGCACCGATCTGGGCGGCGTGGCCAACGTCTCCCGCGCCATGCGCCGGGCCACCAACCAGGAAGTCAACCGGCTGGAGAAATACACTACCTTCCTGGCCACTACCGGATCGGCCTCACCATTCATCGGTTTGTTTGGTACGGTCTGGGGGATTATGGTGGCCTTCGAGGGAATCGGCCGGACCGGATCGGCCTCTCTGGCGGTTGTCGCCCCTGGCATTTCCGAGGCGCTGCGTGCCACTGCCATCGGCCTGATAGCCGCTATCCCGGCGGTGATGGCCTACAACCATTTCCAACACAAAATCCGGGTACTGGTGAAGGAAATGGACAGTTTTTCCACCGAATTCCTGAACATCGTCCAGCGCAACATCGCCGGGAAGTAGGGGGGGGCCATGGCTATGAGTGGTGGCGATGACGAACGGGGCATGATGGCGCAAATCAACGTCACTCCGTTGGTGGACGTGATGCTGGTGCTGCTGGTGATTTTCATGGTGACCGCACCGATGATGCAGCAGGGTGTGCAGGTCAATCTGCCCAAGGCTGACACCAAAGGGATGAACGCCCAGGAGGATACGGTGATTGTCGCGGTGGACAAATCCGGCCGCACCTTTATCAACAAGGATGAGGTGCCGGCCGGCGACCTGCGTCGGCGTCTGACCGAACTGTTCGCCACCCGCACCAAGAAAGAGGTTTTTCTCAAGGCTGACGCTGGTGTGCCCTATGGCGAGGTGGTGCGGGCCATGGCCGACATCAAGGGAGCCGGCATCGAACGGCTGGGCATGGTAACGGAGCCGGAGCAGAAGTAATTGTATGCAGACCCTGCAGCGACGATCAGATGCCTGGCTGGGTATCACCCTGCTCCTGTCTGCCATGGTCCACATGGCGGCTTTCCTCGGCATAACCTGGCTGCAAGGCCTTTCACCCGATCCCGGGCAACTCCAGACCACCTACTACGTGGACGTGGTCAACCTGCCGGTAGCTTCGCCCCAGGCTGGCAGCCCCACCCCTGCCCCGGACAACACTGATCAGCCCCAGATTGCGTCGGCACCCCAGGCAGGTCCGATGATGACACCGGCGCCAACGGCGGCATCAGATGGCAAGGGCCCAAAAAGCGACTCACAGACCTTTCAGGAGCGGATGGCCAAACTGGAAGGCAAAGCAGCTGAGCAGCGCCAGTCAGCGGCCCTGGAGTCGCTACGTCAGAAGGTCTCCGGCGGCCGGCCCGGCATGCCGGGCGCCAGCGGCAGCCAGACCGGCAGCGACTACACCGCCTACCTGCATTCACGGCTCAAAGATGCCTTCCGCGACACCATTCAGTATCAGAGCAAGACCCCATTTGTGGTGGTCCGCCTGACCATTGATCGCGACGGCCGGGTCATGCGGACCCGCTTCGAACAAAGTAACAACGACAAGGTGTTTGAGAAGTCCGTCCAGCGGGCCATCGAGCTGGCTGAACAACGCATTGTCCCGCCGCCAGGCCGCACCACCTACGAAGGCACCTTTGTCTTCAAACCCCAAGGAGTTTTGCAGCGATGAAGCTGATCCTCCGCATGACACTGTGCCTTGCCCTGGTCGGCAGCCTGGCTACCCTGGCCGGCAGCGCCACCTATATTGAAGTAACCGCACCGGGGAACCGGCTGTTGAAGCTGGCTATTGTCCCGCCACAACCTCTGGGCGCTACCGTGCAACCCGACCTTGCCAACGAGATGGCTGAAGCCCAGGTCTTTGATCTGACCATGTCGGGTCTCTTCACTGCCGAACGCCGCGATGCCGCTCCGTTAAGCCAGGGGCTCGGCCTGAGCATGGTTGATTATGTGCCCTGGCTGACCGCCGGCTACGACCTGTTGATCCGCGGTGAGTACGTGCTGCGCGGTGACGAGCTGACCGTGGAGTTCCGGCTGTTCGATGTGCTGAACAAAAAATCGCTGTTGGTCAAGCGCTATCTGGGACATCGTGCTGACCTGCGTCAATTTGCCCACGCCTTCAGTGATGAGGTGTTGGCCAGTCTGGCTGGCGAAAAGGGTCCCTTCACCTCGCGAATTGTCTTTGTCTCCAGCCAGTCCGGCAACAAAGAGATCTTTCTGATGGATTGGGATGGCCATAATCCCCAGCAGATCACCAGGAGCGGCGCGATCACCCTAAGTCCTGACATCTCGCCGGATGGCCGTGAAATCATCTTCACCTCCTACAAACGAGGGAATCCCGACCTCTACAAACGGGCGCTTTCAAGCACGGTGGAGGTGCCTGTTTCCACCCGCCCTGGGGTCAACATCACCGGTGCCTGGTCTCCGGATGGCTCCAAAATCGCCCTGGCCCTCTCCAAGGATGGTAACACCGAACTCTACACCGTCAATCGCGACGGGTCGGCCCCCAACCGGCTTACCGTGACCCATGCTGCCAACCTGTCGCCGGCCTGGTCACCGGACGGCACCAGAATCGCTTTTGTCTCCGACCGGCTGGGCAAGCCCCACATATTTGTGATCGATGCCAATGGCGGCAACCTTCGCAGACTCACCACCAACAATGGCAATAACTTCAACCCGGCCTGGTCTCCCAAGGGAGACAAGATCGCCTATACCCATATGGTTGATGGTTTTCAGATCTTCGTATGCAATATCGACGGCAACGGTGAGACGCAACTGACCAGCGAGGGCAGCAACGAACGGCCCCGCTGGTCTTCCGATGGCCGTTTGCTGGCCTTCAGCTCAAAGCGCAACGGTGCCGAGGCGATCTACGTGATGCGGGCCGACGGCTCAGGTCAGACCAAGGTCAGCCGCACGGCAGGAAAAAATATCCACCCGGTCTGGACACCCCGCCGACAGTAAAAAAAAATTGTGAAGCGGTTGCAAATCACGAACGGAAGAGTATACTCGTCACTGTTGTTAGACATCTCAGGCGTTAACTGCCGTTGATTACAAACGTTACAAAGGAGACAACAATGCGTAAGGAATTCAAGGGAATGGTAGTGTGTTTGGGTCTGGTTGCCCTGATGGCTGCTGGCTGCGCCAAGGATGAGGTTGTCAAGAAGGATGAGCCGGTGGTGGAACAACAGACGGTCAAGCAGGCTGAACCGGTCAAGCAGGCTGAGCCGGTCAAACAGGCTGAGCCGGTCAAGGAAGAACCTAAACAGCAGGAAGCGACTGCTGCCAAGGCCTCCGAGGCAGTGGCCCTGGAAACCGTTTACTTTGACTTTGACAAGTCGGATCTGCGCCAGGACGCCCGTGACGCTCTCTCCAAAAACGCTGAAGCCCTGTTGAAGCAGGTAGCCGATGCCAAGATTAAACTTGAAGGCCACTGTGACGAGCGCGGCTCCGACGAGTACAACATGGCTCTGGGTGACCGCCGTGCCAAATCGGCTGCCAACTATCTGACCACCCTGGGTGTCAAGGCCGACCGTATCTCCACGGTCAGCTACGGCGAAGAGAAGCCGGCTGTTCAGGGACACGATGAAGCTGCCTGGTCGAAGAATCGTCGCGCTGAGTTCGTTATCGTCAAGTAACCAGTTTATCCAAGCAGTTTTTAAAAGCACCGCTTCCGGGATCATCCCGGGGCCGGTGCTTTTTTTATAAGTCAGCTTGACAATCAGGCTTTTTGGTATATATGAATTAATATATGTTACCCCAAAGGATCTTATCCATGAGAGTGCTCCATACGTTACTGGTCAGCGGTGTCCTGATGATGACCCTGCCGGCATACGGAACAGAGTTGCAGCAGGTGTCGCTACGCGAAGCCATCACGCGGGGGCTGGAACGCAACAACCAGACACGGATAGCGCGCTTCCAGGCTGAAGCAGCCCGCTCCGCCGCGCAGGGGGCCGCACTGCACTACCTTCCCAGCCTCACGGTGGAAGAGGCTTGGACCCGCTCAAACGTGCCGGTCAATGCCTTCATGATGAAACTGAACCAGGGACGTTTTACCAATCAGGATTTTACTACTGACAGGCTGAACGACCCTGCCCCGGTCAGTGATTTCCGCTCCTCGGTCATCATCGAGCAACCGCTTCTGGTGCCGGCGGCTTGGGCTGCTGGCCGGTCGGCGACACGGGGAGCAGAGCGGCAGGAGGCCCTGTCCGAGCATGCCCGGCAGCAGATCGGCTATCAGGTCTTTCTCCACTACCTTGAAGTACACAAAACAAAGGCATATTTACAGGCATCTGAAAAGGCCGTAGCAGAGGCGCGGGAAAGCCACCGGCAGGCGATCGTCAGAACAAAGGCCGGTATGGGACTCAAATCCGATGAGCTGCGTGCGGCCACCCATCTGGCTGCCATGGAACAGCAGGCCATCAGCAGGGCGAACGACCTTACCCTGGCTCGGATGCAGCTGGCTTTGGTAACCGGCGGGCAACCGGGAGAGGAACTTGATGCCGTTGAACCGGTACAGATCAAGATGCCGCAACAAACGCCTGAACAGCTGACCCAGCTCGCTCATCAACTGCGGCACGACCTGCAGGCCAGTGAGCTGGGTAAGCAGCAGGCCGATGCAGCGCTACTACAGGCCCGGGCCGGCTTTTTACCAACCATCGGCGCCTTTGGTTCCTGGCAGATGAACGACCCGACCACGCCGTTGGGCAGAGAGCACGATGCATGGGCCGCCGGGGTTACGCTGCGCTGGAACCTTTTTGACGGCCTGCGTACCTGGCACGCGGACAGCCAGGCCAGCGCGACCAGATCTGCTGCGATTGAACGGGTCGAACAGGCCCGCAAAGAAATCAGCTACCAGGTCCAGGAGGCCTGGCTACGCAGGATGGAAGCTGAGAAACGGCTTGAGGTCGCACGGACGGCCGTGTTAGCGGCGGAAGAGGCCACGCGCCTCCTGTCCAAGCGGTTTGACAACGCCTTGGCCACCATGTTCGAGCTGCTGGACGCCCAGAGCGCCACAAACCAGTCCCGGGCGAATCTGGTTGAGAGCGAAGCCAGTCTCGTGCAGGCAACCGGACGGATCTATTTTGTCGCCGGTACTTTTCTGAAGGAGGTGGCGCAATGAGCCGACACACGCTGCGTCCGATGTTATTGAGTGCCGTAATCTCCGCCATGACAATGCTGACCGGCTGTTCTGATTCGAAACAACCGTCCGCAGCCGCACCGGTCCTGCTCAAGGGTATTCCGGTTGCAACCGTCACCAGCACAAGTTTGCCGGTGACGATTGAAGTGACGGGGACGGTGCGTGCCAGGACCAGCGCCCTGGTTTCTGCCAGGATTCCAGGCACGGTCAGTGTACTGCATGTCCGCGAGGGCGACCGGGTGCGCAAAGGGCAGCTGCTGGCACGACTTGACTCCCAGGAGAATACTGCGCAGGCCACTGCCGCCGGTGCGGCGATGGACGAGGCCCGTCAGGGCGTCGCAGAGGCGCAGACCCGCCGCAAACTGGCAGATGCCACCTTTACCCGCTTCAAGGCCCTCTACGACGAGCAGGCGTTAACACGGCAGGAGTTTGAAACCCGCCAAACCGAACGTGAACTGGCCCACCAGGGCGTAGAAAGGGCTGAAGCGCGTCTGCGCCAAGCTCAGGAAACCGGCCGCGCAGCAAGCACCATAGCTGACTATACCAAGATCATCGCCCCGATCAGCGGCATCATTACCACAAAACAGGCCGACCTGGGGGCCACCGTCTTTCCCGGTCAACCGCTGATGACAATTGAAGACTCGAATACCTACCAGCTTGAGCTGGCAATCCCTGAATCATATGCCGGCAAGGTTACCCCCGGCACAAAAGTCCAGATCACGCTGGATGCCTTCCAGAAGTCCATACCTGCCACAATCGCCGAGCTGGTGCCCACAGCAGACCCCGGCAGCCGCACCTTTACGGCCAAGGTAAATCTGGCGGTCAAGGGGCTCTCGTCAGGGATGTTCGGACGGGGGAGCATCGCGATCGGCAGCAGTGTCCAGGGCATTCTGGTACCAAAGCTGGCGGTCTTTGAGCGGGGGGCGTTGACGGCAGTCTGGGCGGTGGACAAGGACAACATCGCCAGAATGCGGCTGGTGCTGTTGGGTAAGCCGACCGGTGACCAGGTTGAAATCCTGTCTGGTCTGTCAAGCGGCGACCGGATTGTCACAGCGGAACTTGCAAAGGTGTCTGACAACGCTAAACTTGAACTCTAATCATCAGAACGCAAGGAGGGAGTAACCCGATGAAGCCAACGATCCTCGTCATGACCCTGCTGTTTGGCTTTGCTGCTGCTGCTCAGGCAGACAATTTTCGCTGCCCCAACGGGGCGATTGTATCTACCGGCGACAGTATGTCACAGGTCTACATCGAGTGTGATCCCCCCAGCTTCAAAAATACCCGTACCGAATCCGAATCAGGTTACCGAGGGGCAACGATCCTGATCAATGTTGAAGAATGGACCTACAATGAGGGGCCCCACCGCCTGGTACATCTGCTGGTATTTCGTAACGGTGTCCTGGCTGAAGTGCAGACCCTCGGCTACGGAAAGTAACCCATGACTGAACCAACCCCTGGCTTCGCTGGCAAGGTTGCCCGCGCCTTCATCAACTCGAAACTGACCCCGCTGATTGTGATAGCGGCTCTGTTGCTGGGTGTATTTGCCGTCAAGATGACCCCCCGGGAAGAAGAACCGCAGATATCGGTGCCGATGATCGATATCTATCTGCCGATGCCCGGCTCATCACCACAAGAGGTGCAGGAACGGGTCGTCAAGCCGCTGGAAGGGCGCTTGTGGGAGATATCCGGGGTCGAGTATCTCTATTCTATGAGCCACCCCGGCATGGGGGTGATCACGGTCCGCTACAAGGTGGGCCAGAACATGGAAGAATCGCTGATCAAGCTGTACAACAAGGTGATGAGCAACCGGATTCTCCTCCCGCCTGGGGCTGGAGAACCGCTGGTGGTGGCAAAATCGATTGACGACGTGCCGATCCTTGCCCTGACGATCTGGTCAGAACGCTACGATCACATCATGTTACGCAAGGTAGCCCGCGAGATCTGCGATGAACTGAAAAAGACCGACAACGTGGCCGAGGGTGAGATTAAAGGCGGGCTGACCCGACAAGTGCGGGTAATCCTGGATGGCCCACGGCTGGCCGGCTTCAATCTCTCCCCGTTGCAGGTTGCCGGCTCACTGCAGAAAGGCAACGCCGCCCTGCCCTCGGGCGCCTTTAGCGGCAGTAACCGGGAGCTGCTGGTAGAAACCGGTTCATTTCTGGACAGCGTGGAATCTATCAAACGTTTGGTGGTGGGGGTTCACAACGGTAAGCCGGTCTACCTGGCTGATGTGGCTCAGATATCAGACACCGTCAAAGAGCCGGATGACTATGTTTTGATGGGTCTGGGGCAAGGCTCCGAACATGCACAATTCACCGGCAACCGTGGCCAGGACTATCCTGCTGTGACAATCTCGGTAGCCAAGCGGAAAGGTGCCAATGCCACCTGGGTGGCTGACGATCTGATCAAAAGGGTAGCGTTCATGAAGGGGAAGGTGATCCCCTCCGACGTGCAGGTCAGCGTAACCCGCAATTACGGCGAAACCGCCCGGGAAAAGAACAACGAACTGCTGTTCCACATGTTTCTGGCAGCCTTCTCGGTCACCATCCTGATCGCCCTGTTCATGGGTTGGCGCGCCGGTGCAGTGGCAGCCATCGCCATACCGGTCACGCTGGCCCTGACCATGCTGATTTTTTACCTGATCGGCTACACCCTGAACCGGATCACCCTGTTCGCCCTGATCTTCTCCATCGGCATCCTGGTGGATGACGCCATCGTGGTGGTTGAAAACATCCATCGCTACTTTACCACCACCGTCATGCAGCCATTGGAAGCCGCCATCCGCGCCGTGGACGAGATCGGCAACCCCACGGTACTGGCCACCTTTGCCGTGATCGCCTCAATCCTGCCGATGGGGTTCGTGAGCGGCCTGATGGGCCCCTACATGCGTCCGATCCCGGTTGGCGCCAGTCTGGCAATGATTTTTTCGATGTTCATCGCCTTCACTGTGACGCCCTACTTTGCCTACCGCCTGATGAAGGGGCTGCACCACGGTTCCGAGCAGCAGGGCAACGAGTCAAAGCTGACAGTCTTTTACCGCCACTGGATGGGACGACTGCTGCATGACAGCAAGCTGCGCAACGGGTTCCTGATCAGCGTTGTCGTACTGCTACTGCTCTCCTGCTCATTGATCTGGTTCAAGGTGGTTACCGTCAAGATGCTGCCGTTCGACAACAAAAATGAGCTGCAGGTGATCATTGACGCCCCGGAAGGGACCCCGCTTGAGCAAACCGCCCGCATCACCCGCGAGATGGGGGAGATTCTGCGCAAGGTGCCGGAGGTGAGTGACTTCCAACTGTATATCGGCACCAGTGCGCCGTTCAACTTCAATGGCCTGGTACGGCATTATTTCCTGCGTAAAGGCCCCAGTATGGCAGACATTCAGGTCAATCTGCTGCACAAGGCAGACCGCAGTGCCCAATCCCACGATGTGGCTAAAAAACTGCGCCCGTTATTGAAAGCGGTGGCCGATCATTATGGTGCGCGGGTCAAGGTGGCCGAAATTCCACCAGGGCCGCCGGTGCTTTCCACCCTGGTGGCCGAAGTTTATGGACCAACTGACGCCTCACGGGCTGCCGTCGCCGACAAGATCAAGGATATTTTCACCAAGACCGCCGGAGTGGTGGATGTCGATTGGTTCCGCGAGAGCGACCAGCCCAAGCTCACCTTCAGGGTGGATCGTGAAAAAGCAGCACTTTCCGGGATCAATGTCGAGGATGTAGCCCGCACCTTACAGATTGCACTGGCCGGCCAGAATGTGGGGCTGCTGCACCACCCCAGGGAAAAAGAGCCGGTCACCATCAATCTACGTCTGCCAGCCAGCCAACGCAGTTCAGTGGCTGACCTGTCCTCCCTCTCGGTGCCGGGCCCCAGGGGCAACGTGCCTCTGTCGCAACTGGTCACCGTAAGCAGTGGCCATGAAGAAAAATCACTCTATCGCAAAAACCTGAAGAATGTGATCTACGTGATCGGCGATGTGGCCGGCGTCATCGAGGCGCCGGTTTACGCCATTCTGCAGATGCAGAAGCAGATTGCGGCTCTGCCAACCCCCGACGGCTCGAAAATTGAAATTACGGCATCCCGCCAACCCTGGTCGGAAGCGACGATGGGGATGAAGTGGGATGGCGAATGGCACATCACCTACGAGGTGTTCCGTGACCTGGGAATCGCCTTCGGTGCCGTAATGGTGCTGATTTACATCCTGGTAGTGGCCTGGTTCAAGGACTTCACCACCCCGCTGGTGATCATGGCACCGATTCCGCTGACCCTGATCGGCATTCTGCCGGGCCATGCCCTGTTTGGCGCCTTCTTTACCGCCACCTCCATGATCGGTTTCATCGCGCTGGCCGGCATCATCGTGCGTAACTCGATCATCCTGATCGACTTCGCCAAGCTGAAGCACAGCGAAGGTATGCCGCTTGACCAGGCGATCATCGAGGCGGGTGCGGTGCGTTTCCGGCCAATGCTGCTGACCGGCGCGGCGGTGGTGGTGGGAAGCTTTGTGATCGTGTTTGACCCGATCTTTCAAGGCCTGGCGATTGCCCTGATGTGCGGCGAGATCGCCTCAACCCTGTTGTCACGCGTCACTATTCCGATTCTCTACTTTCTGGTGCAGGGCTGGAAAGAACGTCATCAAGTCGGTCAGCCAGCTGCGGCTGAACTACGCACGTAACGGAGGGCACGCATGTACATCGAACAGATTGTCAGGATCGTGGCCGGGGCATTCATCGTCATCTCACTGCTTCTGGCACATTTTCACAGCACTCAGTGGCTCTGGTTTACCGGCTTTGTGGGTTTGAACCTGCTTCAATCCGGCTTCACCCAGTTCTGCCCGCTGTCCATCATCCTGGAAAAGATGGGGGTGCCACGCTTTCCCACCAACAGCTGCTGCAAATGAGCACACAGATCACCATCCTTTGCGAGAACTCGGCCGGGCCGATCTCCGGCACCCTGGGTGAGCATGGCTTCTCTGCCCTGGTCGAACATGACAACGGCTCACTGCTGTTTGACACCGGTCAGGGACTGACCCTGCTGCACAACGCCCAGCGGATGAACAAGAACCTGCATCAGGTCGGGCAGATAGCGCTTTCACACGGGCATTATGACCACAGCGGAGGACTCTTGCCGTTATTGCGGAGTTGCGGACCGAAGCAGGTCTTTGGCCACCCCGGCATCTTCACCCCCCGTTATCGCCATAAAGACACCGGTGAGTCTCTTTCGCTGGGGATGCCCTATCCCAGGGAGTACCTGGAGGGCCAGGGAGCACAGTTTGACCTCTCCGCTCAGCTTCGCGAAATCCTGCCCAATATCTGGATGACCGGCCAGGTACCACGCATCACCGTCTTTGAGTCAGGCGACAGTGGACTCTACACCGACACCTGCGGCTGCAACCGCGATCTCTTTGACGATGATCAATCGCTGATTATCTCCTGCGACAGAGGATTGGTGATCCTGCTGGGCTGCTGCCATGCCGGTTTGATCAACACCCTTGAACATGTTGCCGCCGGCACCGGCCGCCGGGATATCTACGCCGTGATTGGCGGCACCCACCTGGGTTTCAGCAGCCCCCAGCAACTTGATCAGACCGTAAAACACCTCACAAAATGGCAAATCCAGAAACTTGCCGTCAGCCACTGCACCGGTTTTAACGCTGCCGCCCGACTCCAGCGTGAATTTCCCGGCAACTTTCAGAATGCCCAGGTTGGTTATTCCCTGACCCTCTAGCGACGCCTCAAACATTTGTTAGCCCCTTTTATTTTAGTGATTCTTATGTTAGATAAGTAAAAATAAAATTTCATTTTTCGTGTGCAAATTTTCTATTTCCAGATGGGGAGGCAGTAGACATGGCGTATGAAGTGAAGAACCAGCAGTTAAAGGCATGGGTATACGAAGTTGCGGCGATGTGTGAACCGGCCGAGATCCACTGGTGCGATGGTTCACAGGAAGAATATGATCATCTTTGCTCTCAGATGGTGGCAACGGGCACATTCAAAAAGTTGAACCCTGAGAAACGTCCTAACTGCTATCTGGCGTTTTCAGACCCGATCGATGTGGCCCGGGTCGAAGATCGCACCTTTATCTGCTCCCTTTCAAAACAGGATGCCGGCCCTACCAACAACTGGGTTGCCCCCAAGGAAATGAAGGAGACGTTGAAAGGGCTGTTCAAAGGCTGCATGAAGGGTCGCACCATGTACGTGATCCCGTTCAGCATGGGACCTTTGGGTTCCAACATCGCCAAGATCGGTGTGGAAATTACCGATTCCCCATATGTTGTCGTCAATATGAAGATCATGACCCGCATGGGTAAGCAGGTGCTGGATGTGCTGGGTGAGGGTGAGTTTGTGCCCTGCCTGCATTCGGTCGGGATGCCGCTTGAGCCGGGCCAGAAGGATGTGCCCTGGCCCTGCAACAAGGAAAAATACATCGTTCACTTCCCTGAAGAGCGTGCGATCTGGTCCTTTGGCTCCGGTTACGGCGGAAACGCACTGTTGGGCAAGAAGTGTCTGGCCCTGCGGATCGCCTCCAAACAAGGCAAGGATGAAGGCTGGCTGGCTGAGCATATGCTGATTCTGGGGGTTGAGTCCCCCACTGGTGAGAAATCCTATGTGGGAGCCGCCTTTCCCAGCGCCTGCGGCAAGACCAACTTTGCCATGCTGATTCCCCCCAAGCCGTTCAAGGAAAAGGGCTGGAAGGTAACCACCATTGGCGACGATATCGCCTGGATCAAGCCGGGGGCCGATGGACAGGTCTACGCGATCAACCCCGAATTCGGGTATTTCGGTGTTGCTCCGGGAACCAACTACAAGACCAACCCCAACGCCATGATCTCCTGTGAAAAGAACTCCATCTTCACCAACGTTGCCCTGACTGAAGATGGCGATGTCTGGTGGGAAGGTATGACCGACGAGCCGCCTGCAAAGCTGACTGACTGGCAGGGTAATCCCTGGAATCCGGGCTGCGGCCGTCCAGCTGCCCACCCGAACTCACGCTTTACCGCACCGGCATCACAGTGCCCAAGCATTGATGCTGACTGGGAAAACCCCAAAGGGGTGCCGATGAGCGCCTTTATCTTTGGTGGCCGCCGCAAGGATACCGTGCCGCTGGTCTATCAGGCCTTTAACTGGAACTTTGGCGTGTATCTGGCATCTACCCTCGGGTCCGAGACTACTGCCGCTGCAGTCGGCGCCACCGGTAATGTGCGCCGTGACCCGTTTGCCATGCTGCCGTTCTGCGGCTACCATATGGCCGATTACTTTGCCCACTGGCTGCAGTTTGGACGCAGTATTGCCCGTCCGCCGCGGATCTTCAGTGTTAACTGGTTCCGCAAGGATGCTGACGGTAAATTTATCTGGCCCGGCTATGGTGACAACATGCGGGTGCTGAAGTGGATTGTTGAGCGGGTACAGGGCAAGACCGGTGCTGTTGAATCACCACTGGGTTGGATGCCGCGCTACGAGGATATGGATTGGGAAGGTGTGGACATGTCCCGTGAGAAGTTCAACGACTTGATGTCCGTTGACCGTGACGTCTGGCAGAATGAGGTCATTTCCCACGAGGAGCTGTTCGTCAAGATGTACGACCGGCTGCCCAAGGAGTTCCTGCATATCCGTGAACTGATTCTCTCCTCGCTCTGGCGTTCACCGGAGCATTGGGAGCAGATTGGTGAGGTGCACCCCGAAGGCTGGAACGAATAGGTACCGCCTGCACCGGTAATCAAAAGGGCTGGCCCATGCGGGTCAGCCCTTTTTTGTCATCGCTGCGGAGCGTTTTGAACTGCCAGCTCAGTCTTCAACCTCAATTTCACGTACCCGCATATCCTGGCCGCTGATTATCTGCATCAAAAAACTGCCGCACTGGCTGCAGGGGTCGAACAGCCGTTCCATCGGCTGCTCGCTCTGACACTCCTGGCAACATGCCCGGCCGGGCACCAACTCGATCCGTAAGCGGGCCCCCTCAAGCAGTGTCCCCGCGCTACACGCCTCGAAACAAAACTCCAAAGCCTCCGGGACTACACCACTCAGGGCACCGATCGACACTACAACCGTGGTGATGGGATGCCCCCCGGCGTTTTGTTCGCAGATATCCACAATCCCTTGAGTAAGGGCCATTTCATGCATTGAGCGGTCCACATACGAGCTGTGAACACAAAAAAGGCCTGCCGGGTTGCCCCGGCAGGCCTTTTTTGTGCAGTACTGAAAATTACTTCTTCTCAGCAGCAGGAGCAGCAGCAGGAGCAGCTACGGAGGACATAGGCTTCTGAGCTTCAGGAGCCTTAGGAGCCTCAACAGCAGGAGCAGCAACCGGGGCTTCTTCTTTCTTCTTGCAGCCAGCGGCAACGCCAAGGGCCAAAGTCAGTACCAGGGACAGGGAGAGCAGCTTCTTCATGTAATTCACCTCTTTTGTGTAATTAACCCTGTGCAATGCACAGTGGTTCAAGTCAACAGATACGAAATATACTCGGCTGATAGAATAAGTCAATAATTTATTTTACTCTGCGGCATTTGTTTTCGACTTAATGGTGAAAACGGCCGACACGCCCCTTGTGGGCCGGGGTTGGCGCGGTATGACAGACAAAGCACTGCTGTTGCTCAACCTTTTTTGCATCCAATGCCGACCCAGGCTGGTCTTGCCGGATCGGTGTGTTGTATTGGGGGGTCTGAAAGGCCAGCTGACCCCGCTCGTCAGCAATGGTAGCCGCCCGATAGGCCACCTTCCAGTTTGCCGCTATCTCCTGGGTATGACACTGGTCGCAGCCACCAGGCGGCGGAATGCTTTTCCAGGCAGTGAACATACTGCAGCCAGGCAGGACGGCCAATAGGAACAGGACGGCAGGGATCAAGGATTTCATGGCACTACTCCTTTCAACAAAAGCTTATCACAACAACATCAAAATACTAGTCCGGCCAGCTCTGTCGCAGCACCCTTCGGGCGGTTGCGGTTGTTGCTGTCGCCACCTCGGCCAGGGTCAGCCCTTTAAGTTCAGCCACCCGGCTGGCGGTTTCCAGCAACCAGGCCGGTCGATTGAAACGCCCTTTGTAGCGCTGCGGCGTCAGATCTGGCGCATCACTCTCAAGCACCAGCTGGGCTAAGGGCAGCTCCCGGACCAACTCAAGCGGCTTCACCGCTCCCTGATAGGTCACCGTGGCTGAAATGGAAATGGCGAACCCCAGCCGGATGCAGTTCCAGGCAGACTCCAGCGACCCTGAAAAGGCGTGCATGATGCCGCCCACCTGATCGGCCCGCTCCTCTTGCAAAATGGCGAGAGTCCGCCCAATGGCGCCCCTGCAGTGAATCAGGACCGGCAAACCATGCTGTCGGGCAATGTTGAGCTGCGCACGAAACAACCGTTCCTGTCTCTCCAGGTTGCCAAGCTGTCGATCCAGGCCGATCTCACCGATGGCCACAGCCTGCGGAGCCAGTTGTGCAAGTAGTGCCAACTGGCCCTCACCCGTGGCTTCAGCCGCAGCGGGGTGTATCCCGTAAGCCGGCATCGCCCCCCGGATCCGACTGCACAGACGCTGAATCCCCGGCCAGCCGTCCGGCCGGATGCCCGGGATCAGCCACTGGCCGACACCGGCACTGCGCGCCTCCTCCACAAGCTGATCCAGGCGGCCGACTAATGGTTCACAATCAAGATGGCAATGGGTATCGGTCAGCATCCAGATCACAAAAACCAGCAGATCGGCTTGAGCATCCACTCCAGCAGCCTCACCAGGAAGCCGCGCCGGTTATGCTCATCCAACGTAATTTTGCGTGATCCGGCCAGATCACGCGCAAAGAGCCTGCTTACCTGATCAGCGAAGCTGCGGCTATGGATGATCGCATTAATCTCATAATTGCGGTGGAAACTGCGCTGATCAAGATTGGCAGACCCCAGCAACGTCCGTTCGCCGTCAATCAGCATCAGCTTGGCGTGCAACAGTTGCCGCTCCAGCTCGAATATCTTGATACCGGCCTTCAGTAGCGGCTCATAGGTGCTGCGGCTGACCAGCTTTACCAGCGGTACGTCACTACGGGCCGGCAACAGCAAAGTGACCTCCACCCCCCTCTGGGCGGCTCGCAGAAAGGAACGCAGGATGCGCGGACCGGGCACAAAGTATGGATTGACGATCAGCAGCTCGTTGCCCGCAGAGGCCATTGCCACCCGGAAGGCCGACCGGATCGTCGATCCGCGTTGGTGCGGCCCCCCACTGATCAGCACAATCTCCGCATCACTCACCGCCGGTGCCGTACCCGCCGAGAACGCCGGAAACGCTGGCCGAATCCCGCATTCCATGGCCCAGGTCTCAGTGAACATGCCCAGCAGCAGATCAACTGCGATTCCCTGCACGCTGAAGCCTACATCATGGAAGCTATCGGCCTGCGGCATCAGTCCGGCGTATTCATCGCCGATGTTGATCCCGCCGAGAAAAGCCTGACGGCCGTCGATAACTGCCAGTTTGCGATGATCCCGACGATCGAACCAACGGATACCGCGCCGGAAGGAAAACGGATTAAAGGGCAGGCATTCTACACCCTGCTCTCTCAGCAGGCTAAAGTAGGACTCAGCTGTCTCGTGGCAACCCAGCGCATCATACAACAAAAAAACCGCCACACCGCGTTCACGTGCCCTGACAAGCAGCTCGGCCAGCCGTCCGCCGGTCCGGTCAGCACGGATGATATAGTACTCGAGACAAATCAGACTCCGGGCTGTATCCAGGGCGGCGAATAATGCCTCGAAGAAACCGGCGCCGGTCTCATACAAGCGAACGCTCTCAAGTCGTACCGGAACAGGCAGCGCCTGTTCGCCCTGGCGGTTCAGATGGCGGATCAAACGCGCCATGCGACCCTGGCCTGGCGGCAGGGATGACATGCCGCTCACCTACTCGCCAGTCCCTGGAGGACCCGTAACCGTCGGCGGTGGTTCCTGGCTCTCCAGTGGTTGCGGGCTGGCATGCTCGTCCGGTGCAGCTGTCTCCACTTCTGTTGGTAACGGGACCAGGGTTGATGAACTGGGCTGTTGGATCAGCTCCTGTTGCAGACTGGTATCGACCTTGCGCTGTAGTCCGCTGATATTCGGTTCCTGGACCAGAGCCGCCTGATACTCCTCGCCGGAGATCACCCCCCCGTTACGCAGCTTGCGCAGAATCATCTTTGATCTGCTCAGCACCTTGCCCAGGTTACGGTAAGGATTGTAGGCCACCCGGGGTCCAGGCAGCATGGCTGCCAGGAAGGCACACTCCTGCGGCGTCAGCTCAGACGGGGCCTTGCCAAAATAGTATCGTGAACCGTGCCCGATGCCGTAGACCATCGGCCCCAACTCCACCACATTCAGGTACAGTTCCAGGATACGCCCCTTGGTGAGCTCCTGCTCCATCCGCCAGGCCAGATACACCTCCTTCAACTTGCGGGTGATGGTCTTCTCACGGGACAAATACAGGTTTTTGGCCACCTGTTGGGTGATCGTGGAAGCCCCTCGGGCCAGGCTTTTCTTCTCCAGGTCATGCTTGATGGCCTGTTTGATCGCCTTGACGTCGATCCCCTCATGTTTGTAGAAGTTGCCGTCCTCGGACAGGATCACCGCCCACTTCATCTCGGCAGGAATCCGCCCCGACGAGGTCCAGTAACGATTTTTGGGACCAACCACATACGGCTTTGCATTCCCCTTCCAGTCCCGCACCTCAATGGTCACACTGCGCTTGCGGTCAACCAGCGCCCTGACCGGGGGCAACAGGGCCAGCGAGACCACCACATAGACAAGGTACAGACCAACCACCAGTATCCCAGCAATGACGAACTTTTTCACACGCGCCTCCTGTAGCACTTGTACCAGATTATCGGCCCGGGGAAAATGCTCTCATGCCCTCACCATCAAAACAAAGGGCCGGAAGCGTCCGGCCCTTGTACTCTTTTCATCCGGCAGTGCGGTCTCTCAGACCTTCAGCAGATAATCGGCAATCGTGTCGGCAATCTTACTGGCGCTGCTACGGTCATTATTAAAGATCAGGTGATACACATTCAGGTCATAGGGGTCACGGTCCAGAAAATCCCGGATAAAACGGTCACGCTCCTTCTGGCGCTTCTCAACCAGCGGCTCGGCTTCGCCCTTGTCAATACTCAGCCGCTTGGCTATCGAAGCCACCTTGAAGGCCTGTGAGGCAAACATCCTGAAGTGATAGCAGTTTTTCATCCGCTGGGTCACCTGGGCACCGCCTCGGCCGACAATGATCACGTTGCCCTCTTCGGCCAACGCGATGATCTGCTTGCAGAGCAGCCGATAGTAGTCCTTGTCGCTCTTCCAACGCGAGGAAAAGGTGGACAAAAATTCATCCAGAAAGCGGTTCTTTTCTCCCAGAGTGTGCAATACCTGCTCGGCAAGGTTGTGATTCTTAGCCACCTCATCCAGGAGTGCTTTGTCCATCAGCATCCAAGGCTGTTTGGTACGGGTCTCCAGCTGCTGACGCAGCAGTTCAGCCATTGGGTAGGCCTCGCACCCGAACTCCCGCGAGATGGTAATAGCCGGTTTGCGTGGAGGTTCCCCCGGCAGATTTTCCTGGCGGCGGCTCACCTCAAGAAAGGCACCAAGGCGTTTGTCAATGGATGGGATCAGTTTGGATTCAGGCATGGCAGTCACCTCCGGAGGATCCACGGCCACCTGGCCGTGTCATAACCAATTGGTTCCCAGTTTAGCATGATTTTTCTGTTGCTCAAGGTGGCGTTGACAGATCAGGTCAATTCACGGTATCTGGATAAAACTTTTGAATGGAGGGAACAGCATGGTAACCCATATCGTTTTTTTCAAACTGGCCGAACAGACCACGGAGAAGATCGCTGCAGTGCGGGACAAACTGCTGTCGATGGAAGGAAAAATTGCCGGGCTGCGCCGCCTGGAAGCCGGAATAGATCTGGTCCGCTCTGAGCGCTCCTACGATGTGGCCCTGGTCACCACCTTTGATTCAATGGCCGACCTTCAGGCCTATCAGATACACCCGTACCACGCCGGAGAGGTGATACCGTTTATGAAGGCCAACTGCTCATCCATCGTTGCCGTGGATTACGAGAGCTGATTCAGCCGCACTGCCAGCCGCCCGGTCAGCCGGATCTCCTCCGGCTGTACCCTGGCGCGGTAGGCCAGCGCCTCCACGCCATTTGTAACCGCTTCACGCAAAAGCCTGCCATAGACCGGATCAATGGTGTCGGCCGGTGCTACCGCAACGCCATCTCCCCGTTGCACCGTAAATAGGATCACCCCCCGGTCACCGTTACGCACCACCTCCATCAGCTCCCGCAGGTGCTTCTGGCCTCGCTCGGTCGCCGCATCGGGAAACAGCGCCAGCCCATCCTGCACCAGCGTGACATTTTTCACCTCAACGTAGCAGCGCCCTTTTTCTCCCTCCAGCAGGATATCGATCCGGCTGCGCTCACTGCCGTAGGGCACTTCACGACGCAGTCGCTCAAACCCCTGCAGCTCCGTAATGGTGCCGTCCAGAATCGCCTCCTCGGCCAGCCGGTTGGGCAACATGGTGTTGAGACCCACCCAGAAACCGTTCACCTGCACCAGTTCCCAGGTATGGGCCAGCTTGCGATTCGGATTGGGACTTACGGAGAGATAGACCGGCAAGCCGGGCAGGTTACAGCCCAGCATACTGCCGGAGTTGGGACAATGGGCCGTCACCACGGAGCCATCCTCCAGCAGGATATCAGCCAGAAAACGTTTGTAGCGCTTGATCAGGGTGCCTGGGATCAGGGGAGGCAGTTTCATCGGCCGCTTGCCAGTCCGGCTGCCAACCGGATAGCGGTCTCCATGCTGGTTGCTGACGCAGCTCCACTACCAGCCAGATTGTAGGCGGTACCGTGATCCACCGAGGTACGGATGATCGGCAAGCCCAGGGTGATATTGATACCGTCGTCAAAGTGCCGCATCTTGAGCGGTATCAATCCCTGATCGTGGTACATCGCCACCACCGCGTCATAGGGGGCTGGTTCCTGCACGGCAAAGTGAAAAAAGGTATCTGCCGAGAAAGGGCCTGCAACATCAATCCCCTCGGCCCTGGCAGCAGCTATGGCAGGTACGATGGCGGAGATCTCTTCAGTACCAAACGCCCCACCCTCGCCACAATGAGGATTCAAAGCCAGCACAGCGATGCGTGGCGAACGGCTGCCACAGAGCGGGGCCACACCGCGGGCGGTCACCCGTATGGTCTTTAAGACCTGCCCGGTGGTAACCAAACGCGGCACATCGGCAAGCGCCTCATGGATGGTCACCAGGGCCACCCGCAACACATCACCGGCCAGCATCATCACAAAATCTTCACAGCGACACAGCTCGGCCAGCAGTTCGGTATGACCGGGATAGTGGTGGCCGGCGCGATGCATCGCCTCCTTGTTGATCGGGGCGGTGGCCATGGCTGCCACCTCGCCAGTCAGACAGAGTTCCGCAGCACGGCGAATGTAGCGATAGACCGCGTCTCCGGACCGCTCCGAAGGCTGGCCGTAGATGATATCCTCCGCAGCCAGCTCCGACAGCGCCAGCAGCGGGATGGTGGTGTCTGGCAGGGCGGTGGCCTCATGGGGGTATGTGACAAGGGCAAGCTGCAGCGGGCTGTTGCAAACTGCCAGGGCTCGCTGCAGAGCACGTTGGTCCCCGAGCACCAGCGGAACGGAGCAACGCCGCACCGAGGGCTCGGATAGAGCCTTGACGATGATCTCCGGTCCGACGCCGGCAGGGTCTCCCATGGTTATGGCAATCAACGGATCTGCCACGGCACAACCCCTTTCACCTGTCACCACCGGGATGACAATCTCTGATATAG
Source organism: Geobacter sp. UBA5730 (assembly GCA_002419465.1). Taxonomy (GTDB): domain Bacteria; phylum Desulfobacterota; class Desulfuromonadia; order Geobacterales; family Pseudopelobacteraceae; genus Trichlorobacter. Next base: position 515,008 of record DIGE01000014.1, read on the forward strand.
CCGCTTCCATACATCATCACGTGTTGAAATGTAGCATGGCAGGACAAAAAAGGCACCGGAAATGGCCGTCGGCCCCTGTCTGCCGTACGCGCCATGACGGCCGTCTTTCCATTTTTGAAAATCTGTGGTACATATCCATAAATGTTACGTGGCACTAGGCTACGGACACGGAGAGGGTCGCCACACCGGTCACTTCGGCCTGCAGACGATCACCGGAGACCACCTGTCCGACCCCGGCCGGGGTGCCGGTCAGGATCACATCACCCTCTTCCAGGGTAAAAATCGTGGAGAGATAACTGATCAGTTGCGCCACCGGGGTGATCATCAGGCCGGTGGAGCCGTTCTGGCGCTCCTCGCCATTCAAGGTCAGACGGATGGTCAGGTCCTGCGGGTCGCTGACGGCTGTTGCCGGCGCAAAATCGGACAAGGGACACGCGGTATCAAAACCCTTGGCGATCTCCCAGGGCAGCCCCTGTTTTTTGAGTGCATCCTGTACATCCCGCAGGGTCATGTCGATAGCCACACCATAACCGGCCACATGGGAGAGTGCCTCGGCCTCAGAGACATCCTTTGCATCGGTGCCGATCAATACGGCCAGCTCGGCCTCATAGTGGCATTGCAGGCTGTAGGCGGGAATGCGGATCTGTTCGCCCTCTGCAATGATCGCCGTGGCCGGCTTGATGAAGATCACCGGTGCGGACGGGGTTGCGTTGCCCAACTCCTTGATATGATCGACATAGTTGCGACCGATACAGAGTATCTTGCCGACGATGTATTCGTTGCCGGTGGCGGGGATCGATACGGTTTTCATAGCAGGCTCTCCCCGGTCATTTCTTTGGGCTGCGGCATCCCCAGCAGCTTCAGCATGGTGGGGGCGATGTCGGCCAGCTTGCCGTCTTCCTTCAGAACGGCATCCCTGCGTTGATCATCCACCAGGATCAGCCAGACCGGGTTGCAGGTGTGGGCGGTATGGGGCTGACCGTGTTCATCCACCATCTGCTCGGCATTGCCGTGGTCGGCAGTGATCAGGACGCTGCCGCCCAGTTGGCGCACCTTTTCCACCACCCTGGCCGCGCAGACATCCACCGTTTCCACCGCCTTGATGGCAGCGGGCAGGATGCCGGTGTGTCCCACCATGTCGCAGTTGGCAAAGTTGAGGATCACCACGTCATAGCGGTCCTGCTCCAGGCGTCTGATCAGTTCGTCCGCCACGGCAAAGGCGCTCATCTCCGGTTTTTGGTCGTAGGTGGCCACCTCTTTGGGCGAGGGGATCATGGCGCGGTCTTCGCCGCGAAAGGGCACTTCGACCCCGCCGTTGAAGAAGAAGGTGACGTGGGCGTATTTTTCGGTCTCGGCAATGCGTAGCTGTTTGAGACCGGCATCAGCCAACACGCCGCCCAGCAGGTTGTTCAGCTGTTGTTGGTCGTAGGCCACCGGCAGACCAAAGGTGGCATCGTATTCGGTCATGCAGACATAGGAGGCTAACGCGGGTACCCGCTGACGGGGGAAGCCGTCAAACTGCTGGAAGGTCAACGCCCGGCTGATCTCACGGGCCCGGTCGGAGCGGAAGTTAAAGAAGATCACGCCGTCGCCGTCATTGATCGTCCCGACCGGTCTGCCGTCGGCGATAACTGCGGCAGGCAGCACAAATTCGTCGGTAATACCGGCCCCGTAGCTGGCTTGGATCAACTCGGCCGAAGAACCGCACTGCTGACCCTGTCCGAGCACCATGGCGTTGTAGGCCTTTTCCACCCGCTCCCAGCGGTTGTCGCGATCCATGGCATAGTAACGTCCCATTACCGTGGCCACCTTGCCGGTGCCGATACGGGTCAGCTCGGCCTCCAGCTGCGCCAGGTACTCGCCACCGCTTTGGGGCGGGGTGTCGCGTCCATCCAGCAGGCAGTGGATAAAAACCTCGTTCAATCCTTGTTGTTGTGCCAGCCTGACCAGGGCGTAGAGGTGGGTGTTGTGGGAGTGGACACCGCCGTCGGACAACAGACCTGCCAGGTGCAGCCGGCCACCACTGGCCCTGACCTTGGCAATGCAGTCCAGCAGCACGGGATTGATGAAGAAATCGCCGTCATTGATCGACTTGGTGATGCGGGTGAAATCCTGGTAGACGATCCGGCCAGCCCCCAGATTGAGGTGCCCCACCTCCGAGTTGCCCATCTGCCCATCCGGCAACCCCACCGCCATGCCGGAGGTGCGAATCTGCACATGGGGGAAGTCGTTCAGGTAGCCGGACAGGTGAGGTGTCCTGGCCAGGGCCACGGCGTTTTTGTCAGGGCAGGGATTGATCCCCCAACCATCCAGAATCATCAGTACCAGCGGTTTTTTCATATGTACACATCCTTGCTGACAGTGCTTGAAGAGAGCAGCGAACAGAAACGTCCCGGTTAGAAACGCGGTCCCATCGGTGAACCTGAGTTGCCGCCTTTTTTCTTTTTGCTGTCGAGTTGTTCGACAATGACCTGATCCCCTTCTTGCAGGGAACCCGCGGTGATCTCGACGGTACTGGTGTCGCTGATGCCGGTCTGGACCTCAACCGCCAGCGGTTTGCCGTCCTTCAGCTGATAGACCAGCTGTTTGGGTGGCTCCCCGGCGGTTTTCTGGGTTCCCATCCCCTTGGCCACGGAAGCCGCGCCTTTGTCGGCAGTGCTGCGCGGTCTGAAACGCAGGGCAGCGGAGGGCAGCTTCAGTACCGCGTCCTTGCGACCGGTCTCGATCGAAACGTTGGCAGTCATGCCCGGTTTTAAAAGCAGTTCGTGGTTGTCAACCTGCACGACCACCACATAGGTGACCACATTCTGGACCGTGATCGGGGCGCTGCGGATCTGGGTGACCTGTCCTTTGAAGGTACGGTCAGGATAGGCATCCACCGTAAAGCTGACCGGCTGGCCCAGTTGGGCACGGCTGATGTCGGATTCATCCACGCTGGTCTCAATCTGCATCTTGGTCAGGTTCTGGGCGATGGTGAACAGGGTCGGGGTCTGGAAGGAGGCCGCCACGGTCTGGCCCACATCCACGTTGCGTGAGATCACGATCCCATCAACCGGGGAGCGAATGGTGGCGTTTCTGAGGTTGGTCTCGGCCTGGTGCAGGGCGCCTCTGGTCTGGATCAGACTGGCCTCGGCGGCCTTGATGCCAACCTGGGCCGACTCGTAGACGGTCTGGGAGGTATCGAAATCGCTTTGGGACACAACCCCCTGGGCCAACAGCCGTTGGTTGCGCTCCAGGGTCCTGGTTGCATCGGCCAGGGTCACCCTGGCTTTTTGCAGTGTGGCCTGGGCGTTCATCCAGTTGCCGCGGGCCTGTTCAACCTGGGCCAGAAACAGGGCCGGTTCGATCTCTGCAATCGGCTGACCCTGCTGCACCCGTGAGTTGTAATCAGCATGGAGTTTGAGGATCGTGCCGGAGACCTGAGAGCCTACTAGGACGGTGGTGACCGCGTTGACCGTGCCGGTGGCAGAAACCGCCGAGATGATGGTACCCCGCTCCAGTTTGGCCAGCTTGTAGCTGACCGTTGGGGTACGTCCCAGCCAGAACCAGAGCACACCACCGATGACCAACAGGCCGACTATGATTGAAATAATGAGCTTTTTCATGATGCTACACAGTACGCAGAAAAAAACCCCGTGTCAACCGACACGGGGCTTGGTTTCAGCGCCTGCCGGATCACGGCAGGCTAGCTTCGGCACCCCTCTTTGCAGTGAGATACCGGGCGGATTCTAAAATGGTCAGTCCACATGGCAGGTTCTCCTTTCGTATGGAGTGTGCATAAGAAGATAATAATGGTCTTTAAAACAAAAGTCAACCGGTGGACCTCCAGTTTATTTCTGCTTGAAATCATTGACAAGCGAACGCTATAAGAATCAGTCACACGAAAATTTATCTGCGCTCCGGGAGTATTCACAATGTCTTTTCGCACCATCGAGTGGCGTGACAACGCCGTGATCATGATTGATCAGACCAGGCTGCCCACCGAGGAACGCTACATCAGTTATAGCGATTACGCCTCGGTGGCTGAGGCGATCAAGGGGATGGTGGTCCGGGGCGCCCCGGCTATCGGGGTAGCCGCTGCCATGGGGATCGCGCTGGGCGCGCGCGAGATCATCGCCGACACACAGGAGTCGTTCTTCCGTCAGTTGGAGAATGTCTGCACGGTGATGGCCCGCACCCGTCCCACGGCCGTCAATTTATTCTGGGCGATTGAACGGATGAAGCACAAGGCAGCATCCCTCAAGGCACAACCACTGGATGCAATCCGGGCAGGTTTGCAGGATGAGGCGATCGAGATCGAACAGGAGGATCTGCGAATCTGCAAGGCCATCGGCCGCAACGGGGCCGAGCTGATCCCGCAGGGTGCCACGGTGCTGACCCATTGCAACGCCGGCGGTTTGGCCACGGCTGGCTATGGCACTGCGCTCGGAGTGATTCGGGCCGCCCACGAGGCAGGCAAGCAGATTCAGGTGTTTGCCGATGAGACCCGACCCTGGTTGCAGGGGGCCCGGCTGACCACCTGGGAACTGATGAAGGACCGGATTCCCGTGACCCTGATCTGCGACAACATGGCCGGTTTCTTTATGGCGCGGGGCGAGATCACCTGCTGCGTGGTGGGGGCTGACCGGATTGCCGCCAACGGCGACACCGCCAACAAGATCGGCACCTTCAGCGTTGCGGTGTTGGCCAGGGAACACGGTATCCCTTTTTATGTGGCTGCGCCGGTCTCCACCCTGGACCTGTCCCTGACTGATGGCTCGCAGATTCCGATCGAAGAGCGTCCCTTCACTGAAGTGACCCACATCCGCGGTCTGCCGATCGCGCCGGAAGGGGTGCAGGTGCGCAATCCCTCCTTTGATGTGACACCGGCCCGCTACATTACCGCGATCATTACTGAAAAAGGCGTGGTGCAGGGCACCTACAGCCAAGGCCTGGCGGCCCTGTAGGGAGGTAGGTATGCCCGGACGTTTTGAACAGCGTTTTTCCTGGTTGCTGGCCCTGGAGGATGAACCTTCCCGCGAACAAGCGCTGGCCGATCTGTTGGAGGCTACCGGTTTTGCCTACGGACCGCGCTCGGCCACCAACCTGTTGCTGCTGCAGTGTTGCTTTTCGGTGGAGGCCCTGCTGAAGATCAGTCTGGCCGCCCTGCATGCGCCATCGCCTGATCTGGCTCTGAACGGCTTCGAACGGCTGGCCGGGACGCTTGAGCCCGGCACGCTGGCCGGGTTGCTGAAAAACCGGAAGCGGCTGGGACAGGCCTTATTCCTGTGCGGTTCTTCCCCGTTTTTAACCAACCTGATCTTCAAGACGCCTGCTCTGTTTGCCCGGCTGTTTTTGCAACAGGAGCTGGACCAAACCAGAAGTCATGACGAGCAGTTGCAGGCCCTGCGGCAGAGCTTGCCGGAGCCGGTTGATCTGACTGGGCTGATGAAGACCCTGCGTGAGTTCAAGCGGTCGGAAATTTTACGGATCGCTGCCCGTGACCTGTGCGGGCTGGCCTCATTGGAAGAGGTGACCCATGAGCTTTCCGACCTGGCGGCGGTCTCGCTGCAGGTGGCCTATGAGACCTGCCATCAATTACTGATGCTGGAGTATGGCACGCCGCTGATGACCACCGGGCAGGGCTGCCGCGAAGCCGCCATGACGATCATCGGCATGGGCAAGCTTGGTGGCCGGGAGCTGAATTTTTCTTCCGACATCGACATCATCTACTTCTATGAGTCGGACAGGGGGGAGACCAGCGGCGTTGATGACGGCCGGGGCGGTCGTAAGGGTGTGATTTCGCTGCACAGCTATTTTATCAAGCTGGCCGAGCAGGTCACCAAGGCGTTGCATCAGGTCACCGAGGACGGTTTTGTCTTTCGGGTGGATGTGGGCCTGCGGCCAGAGGGCAAGTCTGGCGACATGGCCGTTTCGCTGCGCTCTGCCGAGGTCTATTACGAATCATGGGGGCAATCCTGGGAGCGGACCGCCATGCTTAAAGCCCGGCCGGTGGCCGGTTCGCTGGAGTTGGGCGAACAGTTGTTGCAGATGTTGACCCCGTTTATCTATCGCAAGTACCTTGATTACAACCTGATTGAGGATATGAAGCTGATGAAACAGAAGATTGACGCCTCCCTGGCCCGCACCCGGGAGGGTGAGAGCAACCTCAAGTTGGGGCGGGGCGGTATTCGGGAGATCGAGTTTTTCATTCAGGCCTTGCAGTTGGTCTATGCCGGCAAGATGCCCCGCCTGCGGGAGCGCAACTCACTCAAGGCGCTGGAATTGCTCGAAGAAGCTCGTATCATCAGCGGGGATGACCGCCGTCAGCTCAGCGAAGCCTACCGGTTTCTGCGGACTGTCGAGCACCGTATCCAGGTGGTGCAGGAACGTCAGACCCACAGCCTGCCGAGCGGTGACGAGGAAATGAAGGCCCTGGCCCGGCGGTGCGGTTTTCTGCGGGACAATGGACTGGCCCGCTTCAGTGAAACCCTGGAAGGGCATCGCAACCGGGTCTCCAGCATCTATGGCGGGCTGTTTCACAACCGCGACGAAAAGCTGCAGCAGGAGGTGCGGCCGGAGATTCTCTGCCTGCTGGATGCCAAGGCCGATCCTGATCTGGTCAAGGACCTGCTGGCCGAGCGGCGGCTGGAGGATGTAGACCGGGCCTTTGACAACCTGAACCTGCTGCGGGGTGGTAAGGTCCGCGGCAACATCACCGAGCGCAGCCGGAGGATGTTGTCACAGATCGCGCCACCCTTTCTGCACTATCTGCTGGAATCAGCGGACCCGGACATGGCCCTGGCCAATGCCGAACGGTTCCTTGGCATGGTGGCGGGCCGCTCCTCCTGTTATGCGCTGTTAGCCGAGAACCAGGAAACCTTGCGGCTTTTGGCCACGCTGTTTGGCACCTCGGAGTTTCTTTCCAAGATTCTAACCGGCCACCCGGAGCTGCTGGAGAGCATGGTGGCCCATACCTACGCCACAATGCTCAAGCCCCGTGAGGTGATGAAGGAAGAACTTTCCAGTCTGCTGCAACAGGCCGAGGATTTCGAGGAGCGGCTGGATGTGTTGCGGCGCTACCGCAACGAGGAGTTTTTGCGGATCGGCCTGAACGACATCCATGGCAAGCTCGGGCAGGGCAGCATCACCAGCCAGCTGACCGATCTGGCGGAGGTCTGCCTGGAAGAGGCCTACGGCATGGCCGTGGCCGAACTGATTCGTTTTGGCCTGCCCACCTGGAAGCGTGACGGCGCCTCTCAACGGGCCAACCTGGCGATCATCGGCATGGGCAAGCTGGGGGGCGGTGAGTTGAACTACCACTCCGATCTGGATATCATTTTCATCTACGATCACCAGGGAGAGACGGACGGCGATAAGCAGATTACCAATCATGAATACTTTGCCAAGCTGGCCCAGAAGCTGATACTGATCCTTTCCACCCAGACTCGTGAGGGGTATGTCTACAAGCTGGATACCCGTCTGCGTCCCTCGGGCAATGCCGGACCGCTGGTCACCTCGCTGGAGTCATTCCTGAACTATCATCGTCATGAGGCCCAGATCTGGGAACGGCAGGCCTTGGCCAAGGCGAGGGTGGTGTTCGGCGCGTTGACCCTGGCTGAGCATATCGCCGCCGTGGTGCGGCACTCGGTTTTCGGCAGCAGCCTCGATGATGAGGGCCGTCGTGAGATCCATCGCCTGCGGATGCGGATGGAGACCGAGATCGCCAAGGAGAGCGAGGGCAGCTACAACATCAAGACCGGCCGCGGCGGCATGGTGGATGTGGAGTTTATGGCCCAGTACCTGCAATTACGCCACGGCCACCGTCACCCTGAACTGCGCACCGCCAACACCGTGGTGGTGCTGAAGGGCGGGCGTCAGGCCGGGTTGCTCTCCCCCCAGGATGCCGATACCCTGATCAACGGCTACAAGTTCCTGCGCAAGTTGGAAAACCGGCTACGGCTGCTGCATGATCACTCCATCAACGATCTGGGAGGCGACCAGCGCTACCTGGACAAGCTGGCCAGGCGGCTGGGGTACGATCCCAAACTGCGTCATCCCGGCCAAGCCCTGATAACCGATTATGAAGTCACCACCGAGGCGATCCGGGATGTCTACGAACGGACCCTGGGAGATCGTTCTGAACCTGCCACTGATGAAGCATCTGCCGGAGTGTGATCTGAATGCCGCTTTCCTGGAATGAAATACGTGACCGGTCGTTGGCTTTCAGTCGGGAGTGGGCCGATGAATGTTCGGAGGATGCCGAAGCCAAAAGCTTCTGGGACGGTTTCTTCAACGTTTTTGGCGTTACCCGGCGGCGGGTGGCCTCCTTCGAGGCGCCGGTCAAAAAAGGGGATGGCGCCGGTGGGTTCATAGACCTACTCTGGAAAGGCGTGCTGCTGGTCGAGCACAAATCCCGCGGCAAAGATCTCGACCGGGCTGCCAAGCAGGCCTTTGACTACTTCCCTGGCCTGAAAGAACGGGAGCTGCCCCGTTATGTGCTGGTCTCCGACTTTGCCCGCTTTCGACTCTACGATCTGGACAACCGTGAACAACACGACTTCCCGCTCTCAGACCTTCCCAAACAAGTAAAACTCTTTGGGTTCATTGCCGGTTATCAGACCCGCAGTTTTGGTCAGCAAGACCCGGTTAACGTGCAGGCCGCTGAAAAGCTGGGCAGGCTGCATGACCAGTTCAGGGCCACCGGCTATGACGGTCATGCCCTGGAGGTGCTGCTGGTACGGCTGTTGTTCTGTCTGTTTGCCGAGGATACCGCCCTGTTTGAGCGTTGTCAGTTCCAGGATTATCTGGAGCAGCGCACCCATGAGGACGGCAGCGATCTGGGGATGCATCTGGCCCAACTGTTTCAGGTGCTGGACACGTCGCCGGAAAAGCGGCTCAAGGCACTTGATGAACAACTGGCCGGTTTTCCCTACGTCAACGGCCAACTGTTCAGCGAACAGCTTCCGATCACCTCCTGCGACCGGGCCATGCGTGAAACCCTGCTGGACTGCTGCGCCCTGGACTGGAGCCGGATCAGTCCGGCGGTGTTCGGCTCGTTGTTCCAAAGCATCATGGATACCACCGCCCGCCGCAACCTAGGCGCACACTACACTAATGAAACCAACATCTTAAAGTTAATCCACCCGCTGTTTCTGGACGAGCTGTGGGCCGAGTTTCACAAGAGCAAGAACAACCGCAACAAGCTGTTTGAGTTTTTGAAGAAGCTCTGCAAACTCAACTTCTTTGACCCGGCCTGCGGTTGCGGCAACTTTTTGGTGATCGCCTACCGCGAACTGCGGCTTTTTGAGCTGGAGGTGCTGCGCCAGGTACGCCAGAGCGATCAATTAATGCTGGATGTGTTTCAACTGATCGGGGTCAACGTCGATCAGTTCCACGGCATCGAGATCGAAGAGTGGCCGGCCAGGATTGCCGAGGTGGCGTTGTGGTTGACGGACCACCAGATGAACCTGCTGGTTTCGGAGGAGTTTGGTCACTACTATGCCCGGCTGCCGCTGAAAAAGGCACCGCATATCGTGCATGGCAACGCCTTGCAACTGGATTGGCGTGATGTAGTGCCACCCCACCGGCTGTCGTACCTGCTGGGCAATCCGCCGTTTGTGGGGCACCACTATCAAACAGATGAACAGAAATACGACCAACAACGGGTAATGGGCCATATTGGTTCCAGCGGCGTGCTGGATTTTGTCTGCAACTGGCACGTCAAGGCAACCGAGTACATGGCGGATAATCCAGCTATTCGATCTGCCCTGGTTTCCACCAACTCCATCACCCAGGGGGAGCAGGCTGGTATCCTCTGGTCGTATCTGCTGTCGCGCGGCATAACCATCCATTTTGCTCACCGTACCTTCCAGTGGAGCAGCGAGGCCCGCGGCCAGGCTGCGGTGCATTGCGTGATTGTCGGTTTTGGCCTGCAGGATGTGGCTGAAAAATGGCTGTTTGACTATGACACACCCAAAAGCGAACCCCATGCCATCAAGGTAGCCAACATCAACCCCTATCTGGTGGACGCTCCAAACTTGGTGGTGACAAACAGGAGTGCTCCGCTTTGTGCAGTGCCGCGCATGAGCTGGGGCAACAAACCCACTGATGGCGGTCATCTGATCCTTACGCAAGAAGAACGGGATGAACTGCTCTTGCGAGAGCCGGCTGCTGCGTCGTATGTTCGCCCCTACATCAGCGGTGGCGATTTTATCAATGGGGTGCAGCGTTACTGCCTGTGGCTGAAAGAGGTCGCCCCGGCAACCCTGCGTGATCTGCCGTTGGTGTTGGCCCATGTTGAACAAGTGCGGGAGTTCCGGCTGGCCAGCAAGGCAGCTACTACCCGTGACTTTGCCCGCTACCCGACCCTGTTCCGTCAGATAGCCCAGCCCGACAGCGATTATCTGGCTGTGCCGGAGGTCTCTTCCGAACGGCGGCCGTTCATACCGATCGCCTTTGTGTCGCAGGAGGTGATCTGCAGCAATACGGTTCAATTTGTACCCAATGCCACGCACTATCACTTTGGCATCCTCTGCTCCACCATGCACATGGCCTGGATGCGGACTACCTGTGGGCGCTTAAAAAGCGACTACCGCTACTCAAATACCATCGTCTACAACAACTTCCCCTGGCCAGAAGCGACTGAGAAACAGCAGGCCGCCATCGAGGTCGCTGCCCAGGCGGTGCTGGATGCCCGTGGGAGCTTTCCCACAGCCACCCTGGCTGATCTGTACGACCCGCTGACCATGCCGCCGGAGCTGGTCAAGGCCCACCAGGCCCTTGATAAGGCGGTGGATGCGGCCTACGGCAAAACCGGCTTCAAGAGCGAGGCCGAGCGGGTGGCCTTTCTGTTCGAGCGTTATCAGCAGCTGACTGCGCCGTTGGCAGCGACGGCAAAGGCGGTAAAGGTGAGTAAATCCAGAAAGACAGAAAAGAGCTAGGAAGAGGCGTCATGCATCTTTGCTACTTTGATGAAAACAAGCATACTGAAGAAAATCCGTTCTTTTTCATCGGCGGCCTGTTGATACCGGATGCCAAGGCGCTGGAATTTGAAAGCACCCTTTCACAGATAGCCTTCAATTTTTTTGGCACCCGCACCATGACCGTACAGAGTGAACTCCACGGCAAAGAGCTGTTTCACGGCAAAGGGAATGCGAAAGGGCGTAAACTCGCCGAGCGGGTTCAGGTATTCCAGGATGTTGCAACTTTTGTAACAAACAATCAGATTCCAGTTCGCATGGTATGCATAGATGCCGAACGCCACAAACGGAAATACGCGTATCCTGTACCGCCATACCGCTTGGGCCTGATGTTGATATTAGAACGATTTTGTGAATATCTTGACGAGGTTCATGATTTGGGATTGGTGTTCGGCGATTACGAAGCCGATGAAGTTACCAATGCAGTGGTTGACTTTTCTGAGTATAAAGGTGCAGGCAAAACGCCAATGTATTTTGGCCGTCCACTCGGACGGCTTCTGGACACGGTATATTTCACCCAATCACATCATAGCCGTTTTCTACAGGTCGCAGATTTGTTGGTTTACATGGCTGGCCGCTACGAAAATATGTCTGGAATTCCCGATCGGTGGCATGAACAGCAAGTGTATGAGGCTTGGCAAAAAATAAAGGCCAGCGGGAATGTTTTCATTCAGCGCTGGCCTTGAATTTTCGGAACGACCAGCCCCGAAGAGGGAGGGACTCGCTTTGGAACGAGTGCACTAGTCGCAAGTTAAAAGTAGCAAAAAACATAAAAATGTCTACAGAAAATTAATTACTGAACATATAAATTAACAGGAGAAGCTCCAATGACCATCGCCGAGCAGGTTGCCACGATTGCCCACAATGCCCGCCAGGCCTCCTTTGCCCTGGCACGGCTTTCCACCACGATCAAAAACGAGATGCTGATCAAGATGGCCGACAGCCTGGAGGCTGCCACCCCACACCTGGTTGTCGAAAACGCCAGGGATCTGGAGGCCGGTCGTACCAAGGGGTTGTCCGATGCCATGCTGGATCGTTTGATGCTGGACCCCAAGCGGATCAAGGGGATGGCTGATGCGCTGCGTGAGGTGGCTGGGCTGCCGGACCCGGTCGGTGAAGTGACCAGGATGTGGAAGCGTCCCAATGAGCTGATGGTGGGTAAGATGCGGATACCGCTGGGGGTGATCGGCATCGTCTACGAATCGCGGCCCAACGTGACGGCCGATGCAGCGGCACTGTGTCTCAAGTCCGGTAACGCCGTGGTGCTGCGGGGCGGTTCCGAGGCGATCCATTCCAACCGGGCGATTGCCACCATTTTACAGGGGGTGATGAAGGAGCTGGGCATACCGGAAGCGGCCCTGTCGTTGATCCCGTTCACGGAGCGGGAAGGGGTGCTGGAGATGCTCAAGCAGGAGCAGCTGATCGACCTGATTATTCCCCGGGGCGGTGAGAGCCTGATCCGTTTTGTGGTAGAAAACTCCCGGATCCCGGTGATCAAACATTACAAGGGGGTCTGCCACGCCTTTGTGGACGCCTCGGCTGACTTCGAGATGGCCACCCGGATCATCATCAATGCCAAGACCCAGCGTCCGGGGGTCTGCAACGCTCTGGAGACCCTGCTGATTCACCAGGATGTGGCAGCGACCTTCATTCCGTTGTTTGCCAAGGCCCTTGCTGATCTGCAGGTTGAGTTGCGGGGTGATGAGGAGTTTTGCAGGTATGCGCCGCAGGCGAAGCCGGCCACGGAAGAGGATTGGGCGGCTGAATATCTGGAGCTGATCCTGGCGTGTAAGGTGGTGGCAAATCTGGATGGTGCCATTGACCATATCAATCGCTACAGCTCGCTGCACAGCGAGGTAATTATTACCAGCGATTACAGCAATTCCCAGCGCTTCATCCGCGAGGTCAACTCATCCTGTGTGTTGGTGAACGCCTCCACCCGTTTCAATGATGGCGGTCAACTGGGATTGGGGGCCGAGATCGGCATCTCCACCACCAAGCTGCACTCATTCGGTCCGATGGGGCTGGAGGATCTGACCACCACTAAATTTATCGTGTATGGAGATGGGCAGGTGCGTGGGTAGCAGGCTTAGTGATTGTTATGGGTGTGCGCTGCGTAGTGACTATGCCCGAGAGCCAGCCGCTGCAGGCGAATGCAGCGGCCGCCGGCCCGACTGTTCGAACACCGGAGGGGTGAGTTTCGGGCCGGCAGCGTAATGAGCCGTGCAGCGGCGGTTCGAGCGGCAATCGGAACGGAGCAGAAACACCCATAACCTGTTGCGCCACTCAACATTGCAGTTGTTCCGCTATCGTATCCGCCACACGTACCCCGTCCAGAGCGGCCGACATGATCCCGCCGGCATAGCCGGCCCCCTCGCCGCAGGGGTAGAGCCCCCGCAGGCTGGGGGATTGCAAATCCTCGCCCCGCAGAATCCGCAGGGGGGCCGAGGTGCGGGTCTCTACCCCGGTCAGGCTGGCTTCGGCGGTCACAAATCCCTTCAATTTCCTGCCAAACGAATCGATACCTTCCCGCAGCGTGCTGCTGACATAGCTCGGCAGTACCGTGGTCAGGTCGGTCTCCGCACAGCCTGGCCGGTAGCTGGAGGCAGAGCTGCCCCGGCCTTGTCCCAGAAAAGCCAGCAGGTTCTGAGCCGGGGCGTGGTAGCTACGGCCGCCAGCTTCAAAGGCCAACCGTTCCCACTGCTGCTGGAAACGTACCCCGGCCAGCGGATCAGCGCCGTCAAAGTCATCCGGTCTGACATTGACCACCAGGGCGCTGTTGGCGTAGCCTGAATCCCTTCCCAGATTGCTCATGCCGTTGGTGACCACCATCCCCTCTTCCGAAGAACTGGCAATTACCAGGCCGCCGGGGCACATGCAGAAGGAGTAACAACTGCGGCCGGTAGTGGCGTTATTGTAGGTCAGGGCATAGTCGGCCCTGGGCAGGGCCGGATGGGGCTGGCCGTACTGGATCCGGTCAATCAGCGTCTGAAGATGTTCCACCCGCAGTCCGATGGCGAACGGTTTCGGTTCCATCGGCAGCTGTTGCTGTGCCAGGGCCGCGTAGGTGTCGCGGGCGCTGTGGCCGATGGCCAGTATCAGATGACGGCAGGGGAGTTCGTCCAGGCTGTTGCAGCGTACGGCAGCAATCCGGCCATCACTGCTGACCAGGTCAGTCAGGCAGGTGGAGAAGCGGATGTCGCAACCACGCGTCTGGAGCGTGCTGCGAATGGCGGCGACAACGGTCCGCAAACGATCGGTGCCGACATGGGGTTTGGCCTGATAGCGGATTTCAGCTGGTGCGCCGAACTGCACGAGCTGCTCCAGCACCCAGGCGGTGTTGGGGTCCCGCAGGCGACAGGTCAGCTTGCCGTCCGAAAAGGTGCCGGCCCCGCCTTCGCCGAACTGGACGTTGCTCTCGCGGTCCAGGCTGCCCTCTCGCCAAAAGCGGGCCACATCCTGCACTCGTTGTTCCACCGGCTTGCCCCGTTCCAGCAGAGTGGCTGCGATACCGTATGCTGTCAGCCGCAGGGCGCAGAACAGGCCAGCCGGTCCCATGCCGGCAATCACGACCGGTTCGCGGTGCACAGCGGTGCTGAAGCTCTGCACAGGCTCTGGCGAAAGCCGTTCGAGGTTTGGTATCTCCTGGTGTCTGGACCAGAACCTTTCTTCATCAGCCAGATCGAAGGCAACGCTGTACACCAGTAGTACCCTTGGTTTTTTGCGGGCGTCCACCCCCTTGCGCAGGATGCGGAACTCAAGCAGCGCGGCGGGCGGGAGACCGCAGGCGTGCGCCGCCAGGGCAGGCAGCCGGCCCTCGTCGTCACCGGGACGCAGAGTCAGATTTCGCAGGACAAAGCTCATTATTCAGTCAGGGTTGGCCGGTTGTTGTACGTTGCGGGTAAGCAGTTGTTCCACCAGGATGACGATATCCAGCGGGCTGCAGGTTTTGGGAATATGATAGCTGGCCCCCATATCGGGCGGATCGTGCTCATGGGGAGCCTCCTGGAACATGGAGGTCAGCAGGATCAGGATCGGTGGCTGGTCACCGGCCCGGCGACGAATCTCCATGCAGGTGCTGACACCTCCCATCCGCGGCATCAGCAGGTCGGTGATCACCACCTGGGGCAGCTTGTCCAGATAGACCTTGAGTCCCTCGATGCCGTCATGGGCACTGAACACCACAAAACCGTTTTCACGGAACGCCCCGCAGAGCAGTTGCAGAAAAAACGGATCGTCATCGATAATCAGGACCGTGGCAGGCGGTACGGTGGTCATCAGGCATCTCCGGAGGCAGGTCAGGCCAGGAAGGCCGGGAAGGTAACCCGGAAGGTGGTACCCTGCGTCGAGGTCTTCTCAATGGTCACATCACCGTGGTACAGCCGTGCGATCCTGCGTACCACCGGCAGACCGATGCCGGTGCCGCGGCTCTTGGTGGTGAAAAACGGCTCAAAGACGGTCTCCAGCAGTTCTTCGCGGATACCGCCCCCGGTGTCGCTCACCCGGACCATGATTCGACCTGATGCGCTGCTGATCTCGATGGCCAGCCGTCCACCCTGGGGCATTTCTTCCAGGGCGTTCAGAAACAGATTGGTAAAGATCTGCTCCAGCTCAGCCGGGTCAGCCTTGACGGGTGGTGGCGTGGCAGCGCACTGCAAGCTTATCGTTATGCGGCGAGCCTCGATTTGTGGGGCGAATACCGCCAGAGCCGACTGGATCACCTGGTCAACCTGGACGTCGGGCTGGATGGTGCGACTACGGCCAGCAGCGTCCACCAGCCTGCGGATGATGCCGTCAATCCGGTCCACTTCTTTGAGGGTCTTGTCCAGGTAGTCTTGCTGTTCTTCATCCTCGATCCCCTGGCGGAGCAGCTGGGTAAACAGGGCGATGGAGTTCAGCGGGTTACGGATCTCGTGGGCCATCCCGGCCGAAAGGTAGCCCAGGGCGGCCAGCTTTTCAGTCTGGGCGATCTCGGTCTGTGCCCGTTGCAACGCCTCGCTCTTTTCCCGGACCCGTCCCTGCAACTCCCGGTTCCAGGTTTCGATTTCCAGCAACAGCCGCTCCCGCTCGGTTTGCAGTGCCCGGTTGGCCAGCTCAATCTCCCGCAACCGCAGCACCCCGTCGACCCGTTCCAGCAGCGTGCGGTTGTTGAACGGCTTTAAGAGGTATTCAGCCGCACCGGCCTTCATCAGTTCAACGACGATCTCTTCGCTGCCCTGGCCGGAGAACATGATTACGTAAGTGGCGGGAAACTGTTCCCTGATCGTGCATAATGCCGACAAACCGTCCAGGTCTGGCAGCATGTAGTCCATTAACACCAGTTCAGGCCGTTGGCGGGCAATCAGGGTAATCGCGGTGCGGGCATCGGTGGCGGTGGCAACACGATAGCCGCGCCGGGTCAGCAGGAACGAAACCAGTTCCAGGATGGCGGTATCATCATCAACGACGACGATGCTGGCGATCGGCACTGCTGGATCGGCGGCATCTCTGGTCATAACGGCAATCAGACAGCGTTGGCGAGGCGGATGGTCAGGACCGGGCAGGGAGCGCTGCGCACCACCCGTTCAGCGGTGCTGCCGAAGATCAGGTGGTCCAGGCCACTGCGGCCATGGGTGCCGATCACGATTAAAGAAGCGTTCTGCTCCTGGGCAATCCGGTTAATCTCCTCAAAAGGGACACCGGTCACGATAGTTGTGGTGAAGTTGCTGAACTCTGCCAGGTTTTCCTTGCAGAATGTGTCCAGCATGGTGGCAGCGCCGTCGGCGATCTCTTGTTCCAGTTGTTCAAAGGAGATGTGCGGCACATAGAAACCGCGCAGGTCCACCGGCTCATTGATGACGTGCAGCACCTGCAAGGAGGCGTCGAATTTACGGGCCAGGGTCAGGGCATAGGCGCAGGCTTCCTTGGAACAGTCAGAGAAATCGGTGGCTACCAGTATTTTGGTAAATGCTTTCATGGCAATCTCTCCCCGGTGTCACGGCGATTTGTGAAACATCTTGTGCATGAGCTTTTTAAGTTCGTCAAGTTTGACCGGCTTGTTAAGATACTCGAAGGCCCCCAGATTCAGGGCCTCAAGGTAGGATTCCACCTCGCCGTAGGCGGTGATCATGATCACATTGCTGGCAGGTTGCTCCCGGTTCAGCTCTCGCAAAAAGGTCAAGCCGTTCATGACCGGCATGTTCAGGTCGGTGATGATCAGTTCAACCGGCTGATTGCGGATTTGTGAGAGTGCCTCGCTGCCGTTGGCAGCGGTTTTGACATCGTAGCCCTCGCGAGCCAGCAAACGGGTCAGGGCCAGACGGGTATTCTCCTCATCATCGACAACCAGTATTCTTTTTTGCAGTTCAGACACAGCTGACTCCGTTGGTGTAATACAGACACTACAGAGTCTAGCATGGAGTCCGGGCGTGTCAAGGTCCGCAGCTTGACCGTGTACGACAAAGTTTTGAGACAGCCGTGCAACAAATCCTGGTGACGATCAACATCAGGTTGACAATGATCGGTGTACCATACCGCCGATCCTCGGGGGGGTCCAGTTATTCAGCGCCTGACGCCGTGTGTGTCAACGGTGATCGTGGGGGATGCGGTTGCTTTGAACGGTTTGCCGTTCAGCTCCAGCTCAACGCCTGCCGGATCGCTCAACTCCAGGCTGATGGTCCGGTCAGCCTTCCACTCGATCAGGTCACCGGCAGTCAATTCATAGGCCTGGGTGACAGACTCGTCCATGGTGATGACCAGATTGCTCTTGCGTAGCGCCTTCAGCCGCACCATGACACCGGACAACACGGGTGGTTGAGCTGCCGTGACGGTTAGTGGTTCGGGTGTGGCCGGTAGTGCAGGGTCGCCCGGAGCCGGAACCTGTGCGCTGGACTGCGGTGGCTGGACTATGGCAACCGGCGTCGGTGCAGCCGGGCGCACGGCCGGCGGGTCAGCGGGCCGCATCACCAGCGCCAGGACAATGATAGCCGTCAACAGCACCGCTGGTAACACCAGCCGTTGCCAGCGCAACCGGCCCCGCTCGAGCAGCTGTTCCTGCTGGTAAGCAACTGCGTCCTCTTCGGTCTGCTCAGGCTGCAACAGCTGCACCAGTTCATCGGCATGCAGGCCCAGATGTTTGGCGTAGATGCGCAGAAAGCCTTTCCGGTAGGCCGGGCTGGCAAATTCTGCGTGGCGGTCATCTTCCAGAGCCCGCAGATAGTTTTTGCCGATCTTGGTGGCTTCAGCCGCATCCTCAATCGACATATTGTGAAACTCGCGGCAGCGCCGCAAAATAGGCCCTGGGGTCTGTGGGGGGTGCTCTGCTTCCTGGACGGCTTGATCTGGCTCCATGGCGGCTCCTACTTGAGCAGTTCCAGATATTCTCGTGCACTGCGGCTGATCTCGGACTCGGGGGCTAACCGCAGCACCTCGCGGAAGGCGTTGCGGGCCGCGACCAGATCGCTCTTCATCAGGGCCAGGCCCAGGTAGTAGTGGGCGGAGGCATACTCCGGGTAAAACTCCAGAGCTTTGCGATATTCAGCAACAGCCTGGGGGATTTTTTCCTGTGCAGTCAGCACCCGTCCGATGGCCACTCTGACAACCGGGTCACGGGGTTTCATGGCGCGGACAATGTTCAACTCTTCCAGGGCCTTGGGGTAGTCGCCCTTACCCAGGTAGGCCAGCCCCAGGTTGATGGTGGCATTGTCATGCTGTTCGTAGAGCAGGTCGTCTTTGACGATCTTGAACTGCTGGATGGCATTATCCCAGCGTTGCAGCTCCAGGTAGGTAAATCCCAGGTCATTGCGTGCCCTGGAATAGTCGGGTTTGAGGGCGATGGTCTTCAGAAATTTTTGTTCAGCCAGGTCAGGGCGGCGTTTGCCAAGATACGCCAGCCCAAGGTTGTAGAGGATATCGGGGTTGTCAGATTCGAGTTTTTCCGCTTCCAGCAGTTCCTGCAAGGCAACGGTGTAGTTGCGCTCCCCCAGGTGTGAAAGGCCCATCTGAAGATGGTAAGAGGCTGTTTTTCCGGCAGGTGAGGTGGCAACGCAGCCTGCCACGGTCAGGGACAGCAACAGGGTCAGCAACAGGGTGAGACGATGCATGCAATCCCTCCAGATCGGGATAACCGTGCGAAACGGCATGCGAACCGTAACAAATGCCGACACGGTTGTCAATCAACGCTCAGTGTCAGCTTGCAGGTGATAGCTCGCGGAAGGTGGTCAGTCGGCGGAAGCTGCGATAGCGGGCCTCGATCTCGCGGTATTCCAGGCGTTTCATCCGCTCCAGACTGAAATCCTCTACGTTGAAAGAGGCCATCACCGAGCCGAATACCAGCGCCTGGCGAATGCCTTCCTCGCTCAAATCGCCGGTGTTGGCCAGATAGCCGATGAAGCCGCCGGCAAAGGTGTCACCGGCGCCGGT
This sequence comes from Geobacter sp. UBA5730, assembly GCA_002419465.1. Taxonomy (GTDB): domain Bacteria; phylum Desulfobacterota; class Desulfuromonadia; order Geobacterales; family Pseudopelobacteraceae; genus Trichlorobacter. The sequence continues at coordinate 534,369 of DIGE01000014.1, forward strand.
GGGGTCAAAGACCTCTTCCAGCGGGTAGGCCGGGGCGGCGAAGACTGAATCGTTGCTAAACATCAGCACGCCGTACTCACCCCGCTTGATCACCAACCGTTTGCACCCCAGCGCGATGATCTGGCGGGCGGCCTTGACCAGGTTGGGCTCACCGGTCAGCATGCGGGCTTCGCCCTCGTTGATGATCACGATATCCACCCGTTTGATGACCTCTTTCAGGGCGGCCGGTTTGGAGGATATCCAGAAATTCATGCTGTCGCAGGCCACCAGACAGGGCTTTTTGACCTGATCCAGCACCGCCAGCTGCAGTTCGGGGTCGATGTTGGCCAGAAACAGCACGTCGGTGTTGCGGTAAGCTTCAGGCAGTTGCGGTTTAAACTCCAGCAGCACGTTCAGCTGGGTGTCCAGGGTCTGGGCCTCGTTTAAGTCATAGCCGTACTTGCCGGTCCAGTGAAAGGTCTTGCCCGGCAGCCGTTGCAGACCCTGCAGGTCGATCTCCCGCGATTTCAGAAAGCGGATATGCTCCTCGGGAAAGTCTTCACCCACTACCGCCACCAGCGAGACCTCGCTGAAGAAGCTGGCCGAGGTGGAGAAGTAGGTGGCCGAACCGCCCAGTACGTTCTCACCTTTGCCAAAGGGGGTTTCCACGGTATCAAAGGCCACAGTGCCGACAACGACGATGCCCATCGGGTTACACTCCTTGTTTCAGGTACTTGCCAACGATTGGTCCAAGCTTCTCAGCGGTCTCGGCCGGGATCAGCGTCCGGTCGGTGACGATGGCGTGCTGCATGGCAGAGGCGCAGGAGCAGCTACGCTCGGCAACGGCAGCATGGATCGCCTGACGGATGATCTCTTTGGCCATGGTGACGTTCTGGTGCATGACGGCCAAAATTGCATCGACGGTGACATCCTCATGGGAGTCATGCCAGCAATCGTAATCAGTAGAAAGGGCGATCACGCCATAGCAGATCTCAGCCTCACGGGCCAGTTTGGCCTCGGTCAGGTTGGTCATGCCGATGATGTCGCCCCCCAGGCTACGGTACATGAATGATTCAGCCCGGCTGGAAAAAGCCGGTCCTTCCATGCAGATGTAGGTGCCGCCGCGGTGTACCGTGGCGCCGGCACCCAGGGCCGCCCTGGACAGGGTGTTCGACAGGCAGGCGCAGGTGGGGTCGGCAAAGCCGGCATGGGCCACGATCCCCTCGCCGAAGAAGCTATCCCTGCGAAGTCCTCTGGTGCGATCGATAAACTGGTCCGGGATCACGATATGGCCGGGCACGATGGCCTCTTTCAGGCTACCCACCGCCGATACCGAGATGATCCGTTCCACTCCCAGGGTTTTCATGCCGTAGATATTGGCCCGGTAGTTGACTTCGGAGGGCAGATGGCGGTGCCCCCGGCCATGGCGGGGCAGGAATGCCAGTTGTACGCCGTTCAGCACACCGGTGATGAATTCATCCGAAGGATCGCCAAAGGGTGTCTGAAGGCGGACCCGTTCGACCTGTTCCAACCCTTCCATCTCATACAGACCACTGCCGCCGATCACACCGATCATACCGGTTGTTCCTCCTTGCCTGACAGTCCTTGTTGTTCATGTTGCTTTTTGCGCAGCAGCTTTTCAGCGGCCATGGCCGCTGCCGCCTCGCGCTGGGCGCGTTGCAGTTCGCTGGCGGTGTGAGCCGTGCCGGCTCCCATGCAGAGAAAAACCTCAGGCTGCGACTTGGAGGCCGTAGCCAGTTCGTTGCGAAAGCGGATCAGGGTGGCTGTGGTCTGTTGCTCGTCCATACCCGGCAGGATAATGGCAAACCCATCACCGCCGGTGCGGGCCACCAGATCTTCAGCCCGAAACGCCTGCCGCAGCAGCCGGGCGGTCTTCATCAGCAGCAGGTCGCCCTCTTCGCGCCCCAGCTGATCGTTGAGCTGCTGCAGGTTGTCCAGCGAAGCGATCACCAGACTGACCGGGAACCTGCGTCCACGGGACAGACGATCGATTTCGGTGTCGAAGTAGGCCCGGTTGTAGAGCCCGGTCATCGGGTCGTTGACGGTCAGGTAGGCCAGCTGCTGTTCCCGCTGACGGCGCTCCGAAACGTCGTGGCCGACGCTCAGGATCTCGGTCAGGTTGCCCCTGGTATCATAACCGGGGGTGTTGGTCCAGGAGATCCAGACCCGGCTGCCGTCCCAGCGGCAGTTTTCATACTCGGCGGTGGGAAACAGCTCGGGATTGCTGCCGATCTGTGCGATCAGTTCGCGCAGGTTCTGGCCGGTACTTTCGCCTTCGGGAACAATGCTTCCCACCAGGTGGCGTCCCACCAGTTCTTCGGGCAGGAATCCGAAAAATTCGCAGATATGGGCGTTGGCAAAGGTGATGATGCCTTCCCCGGACCAGCGTAGAATAAAACTGTTGGTTCGCTCCACCAGCTCGCGGTAGTTACGTTCGCTCTGCCACATCCGGTCTTCAACCCGCACCCGGTCGGTAACATCCCGGATTGCTCCCTGAAAGCCGATCGGAGTGCCATCGGCGCCCCGTACCAGGTTGACCGTGACCTCACTGTGCACAATCCGTCCGGTTGCGTGCTGAAACTGTAGCTCCAGCAGCCGGTGACGGGGCTGTTTTGCCGGCTCCTCCGCCGTCACCCGGTCATGCAGCCGGGCTGCTGCGAACTCCCGCGAATTCGGGGCCAACAGGTCCAGCAGGCAACTCCCTATCAGGCTGTCCGGCGCATAGCCCAGGGTGTTGCTCGCAGCAGAACTGATGTAGCTGATCTGTAGCTCCAGATCGGTCTGCCAGATCACCTCGACACTGTTTTCCACCAAGAGACGGAACCGTTCCTCCTGTTTTGCGGATGTCATGTCGGTTACTCCTGGCAGGCCTGGGCGATAAAACGGCAGGTACGGGCACCGCTGGCCCAGCAATCAACCTCGCGCACCACATAGCTGTTGCCGCTGAAACTCTCCAGCAGTGCGGCGATAAAGCCTTCGTCATAGGTACAGATCGTGTCATCCAGCACCGGCAGGCCTGAACAGTCTGCATCCTCGGACATGGTCACCACAAAACGCTCAGCGTCGGGATCAGCCTCTTCAACCGCCAGGATACCGATCCCCAGATCGTACAGGGACTGGCTGGCCCGCTTGATGAACTCCTGAAAATCAGAAACCGGCCCGATCAGCTGATCGTAGTAGAGGCGGCCACTCTGGTAGCCGGCCTCATAGAACAGGGCGTCCACGGTGTTATCGCCATAGTGGCGTTCCAGCACATCCCGCAGGGTAAACTGCAACAGACGATACACCTCCAGCCGGAGACGCGGTCCCAGTGTCGGCCGGCCCTGGCCCAGATCTCCCAACTGGTCCCATGAAAAGGTTTTGCGCCCTGGGTGGTCGGTCATGGCGTCTCCTTGTCGGCCGGTTTTTCCAACCGTCCCTTGAGTTGTCCACAGGCGGCCGAGATGTCGCTGCCCCGGCTGTCACGGGTAATCACCGTAAAATGCCGGTCCAGCAGGAATTTGTGAAAGACGTCCAGCGCCGCCTTGGTGGGCGGCCTGAAGTCGGCTCCCTCGTGGGGGTTGAACGGGATCAGGTTGATCTTGCAGGGGATGTCGGACAACAGCCGCACCAAGCGCTTGGCATCCTCCGGCGTATCGTTCAGGCCCCCCAACAGGACGTACTCGATGGTAATCTTGCGGCGTCCCGGCAGCGGGAACTTTTTGAGGGCTGCCAGCAGGGTGGCGATCGGGTAGCGCTGGTTGACCGGCATGATCCGGTCGCGCAGCTCATCGGTGGTGGCGTTCAGCGATACCGCCAGATTGACGGTCACTTCGCGGCCCAGACGTTCCAACTCCGGCACCAGGCCGCAGGTGGAGACGGTCACACGGCGGCTGGAGAGCTTGAGACCGTTGTCGTTGACCATGATCTGCAGGGCTGCGATCACGTTGTCCAGATTGTGCAGCGGTTCACCCATCCCCATCAACACAATGTTGCGTACCTCTACGTCCCGTCGTACCGCCAGAACCTGGTTGACGATCTCGGCCGTGGTCAGGTTGCGGGTCAGCTTGAAGGTGCCGGTCAGACAGAAAGCGCACTGCATGGCGCAACCGGCCTGGGTGGAGATGCAGAGGGTGTTGCGATCCTCGTCCGGGATCAGCACACTCTCCACCGCATTGCCGTCAGCCAGCCGGAACAGATACTTGCGAGTGCCGTCGCTGCCCACCTCTACCGCTTCCGGTTCCAGGCGGCTGATGCAGGCCGTGGCTGCCAGCTCCTCCCGCAGTGCCTTGGAGAGATTGGTCATCTCGGAAAAGTCGGTTGCGCCCTGCTGATAGAGCCATTTAAAGAGCTGGGTGGCGCGGTAGCGCTCCTTGCCCTGGCCAGCCAGGAACTGCATCAACCCTTCGAGGGTCAGATTTTTGAGGTCGGTTGGTTGCATAAAAAAGGCCCTTCCGGTCTGGAAGGGCCTTCAATACCGCTCGTTAGCCTACCAGCTCAAGGGCGCTGAAAAAGTAGGGTATCTCGAAGGCCGCAGTCTCCGGTGCGTCGGAGCCGTGGGATGAATTCTCTTCGATGTTCTTGGCGAAGTCCTTGCGGATGGTGCCCGGCTCGGCGTTGGCCGGGTTGGTGGCCCCCATCAGGGTACGCCAGTCTGCGATGGCGTTTTCCTTTTCCAGACAGAGTACGATCACCGGACTACGAGACATGAAGCTGCACAGGTCGTTGAAGAAAGGGCGCTCCTTGTGGACGTAATAGAAGCCCTGGGCCTGGGACAGGCTCAGCTGAATCCTTTTCATGCCGACGATCTTGAAACCTTTTTCTTCGATACGGCTGAGTATCTTGCCGGCCAGGCCCCGTTCGACGGCGTCCGGCTTGATAATGGCAAAGGTGCGTTCCATGGTGTTCTCCTTCGTGGGGTCAAGTTCAATGAGGGTTGCACTTAGCATGAGAGGCTGAAAATGTCAAGGCGTTACAGGGTGATAAGACGCTGTGCGCAGTCTCTTTCAGAGAGCGGCTGTGCCTGTCGCTGTCAAAGGCGAAACATGCAGAGATGATTGCCAAGGCGAGCGTTCAAGGCTATGGTTGTGCACATGGATATTCCGCACACACTAACCTCTCCCCGTCATGCCGCCTATACGGTGCTGACCCGCCTGTCCGGCAGTCAGCTGCATGCCGACGACCTGATCGATCACGAGCTGTCCCGCGGCCTGCTGACCGGCCCTGACCGGGGGCTGTTCAGCGAGCTGGTGTTCGGCGTCGTGCGACATCAGGCGACCCTTGACCATTATCTGGCGCAACTGGTGGATCAGCCGCTGCCACGGCTGCAACTGCCGGTGTTGCTGTTGCTCAGATTGGGCCTGTACCAGCTGCGTTACCTGGACCGGGTTCCGCCCCACGCCGCGGTACATGAGTCCGTGGAGCTGGCCAAGCAGCTCTGCCCCAAGGCCAGCGGCCTGGTGAACGGGGTGCTGCGTGGGGCCTTGCGGCGCAAGGACAGCCTGACGCTGCCGGATCAGGCCTCAGACCTCCCCGGCTGGTTGATGGCGGCCTGCTCGTTGCCGGCCTGGCTGGTGGAACAGTGGTTGCAGCAGCTTCCGCCGGATCAGGCCGTTGCCTTGGCTGTTGCCTCCCTGCAGGCACCGCTGTTGACCCTGCGGGTGACTACCCTGAAAACATCCCGTCAGGAACTGTTGACGTTATTTGCCGAGCACGGGGTTGCTGCCGAGCCATGCCGCTATGCTCCCGAGGGGATCCGGCTGCTGGAACGGCGCTTCGTGCCCGAACTGCCCGGTTTCGCAGAAGGTTTGTTTGTCGTACAGGATGAGGCATCCCAGCTGGTGGCCCACCTGCTGGCTCCGCAACCCGGCGAGCAGGTGTTGGACGTCTGCGCCGCGCCGGGCGGTAAGTCCACCCATCTGGCCCAGTTGATGAACGATCAGGGATTGGTGGTGGCCAGCGACGTAAACCAGCGCAAGGTGCGCAAGGTGGAACAGACCGTGCGACGGCTGGGTTTGAGCTGTATCCAGCCGGAGGTGGGCGATGGTCTGGCCCCGGATTATCAGCAGGGACAGCAGTTCGATCGAATTCTGCTGGATGCACCCTGTTCCGGACTGGGTGTGATCCGGCGTAACCCGGAAGCCAAGTGGCGTTTGCAGCCGGCCGATTTTGACCGGTGTGCCGATCGTCAGCGGCGTCTGTTGCAGCAGGTGGCTCCGCTGCTGCGTCCCGGCGGCATACTGGTGTATGCTACCTGCTCTACGGCGCTGCAGGAGGATGAGACGGTGATTGAGGATTTTCTTTCCCGTCATCCAGAGTTTGTGGTAGAAAATGGTGCTCAGGTGTTACCGGATTGGACCGAACTGTTCACCCCCGCCGGGCACCTGCGGACCTGGCCCCATCGCCAGGGCTGCGACGGTTTTTTTGCCGCCCGTCTGAAAAGGATTGTTGCATGAAAAAGATCGCTCCTTCGATACTTTCAGCCGATTTTGCCCGTCTGGGCGATGAAATCCGGGCCGTTGAGGCGGCCGGGGCCGACTATATTCATATTGACGTGATGGATGGCCGTTTTGTCCCCAACATCACCATCGGTCCGCTGGTGGTGGAGGCGGCCCGGCGGGTCACCAGCCTGCCGCTGGATGTGCACCTGATGATCAACGAGCCGGAGCGGTATGTCGAGGAGTTTGCCAAGGCCGGAGCCGATATCATTGTGGTGCATGCCGAGGCCTGCCGTCACCTGCACCGGGTGGTGCAACAGATCAAGGGTCTGGGTAAAAAAGCCGGCGTATCCCTGAACCCGGCCACGCCGCTCTGCATGCTGGACTATGTGCTGGAGGAGTTGGACCTGGTACTGTTGATGACCGTCAACCCCGGGTTTGGCGGACAATCCTTCATCGAGTCGGGTATCCACAAGATCCAGCAGTTGCGTGGCATGCTGGACCGCCGCGGCTGCGAGGCCGAGCTGGAGATCGACGGCGGCGTAAAGCTCGCCAATATCGACCGGATCGCCCATGCCGGCGCCGATGTGCTGGTGGCTGGCAGTGCCGTATTCGGCAGCAACGATTATGCCGCCACCATTGCCGAGATGAAACGGCTGATGCAGGAGCCCCGTCTGTAGTTACGTGATCGCAGGAGTGGGAGAACCATGGCTGATAGCGTACTGATCATTGACGATTCGGAAGCGGTCCGGGAAAAGATCATCAAGACCCTGGAGCCGCTGGACCTTTTCTCCCGCTATTATCAGGCCGAGGACGGCCTGGAGGGGTTTAAGCGTCTGCTGGCCTCACCGGTTGATATCATCCTCTGCGACCTGGAGATGCCCCGCATGGACGGCTTCAAGTTCCTGGGGATGCTCAAGACCAGACCTGAGGTGATTGATACGCCGGTGATCATCCTGACCGGCAACGAGGATCGGGAGCTGAAGATCAAGGGCTTGGAACAGGGGGCCTGTGATTTCCTGACCAAGCCGTTTGACCCTGAAGAGCTGGTGGCCCGGATGAAGGTCCATCTGAAGATCAAACATCTGCAGGACGACCTGAAACGCACCAATGAGCTGTTGCTGGAACTGTCCAATACCGACCATCTGACCGGTCTGTTCAACCGGCGCTACCTGATTGAGGCGCTGGACAAGGAGGTTCAGCGCTCCGGCCGCAAGGACGGGATGGTGGCCTTGATCATGCTGGACCTGGATCATTTCAAGCGGGTCAATGACACCTATGGCCATATGCAGGGTGATGTGGTGCTGCAGAAGGTGGCCTTACAACTACAGAAAGAGCTGCGCAGCTATGATGTGGCCGCCCGTTACGGCGGTGAGGAATTTGTGGCGATCCTGCCGGATACGAATTTGAAGGATGCCTTTATGGTGGCCGATCGGATCAGGCTTTCGATCCAGGGCATGCACCTGGCCGGACCGATGTCCGGTGAGCGGATCACCGCCAGCCTGGGGATCGCCTCGTTTCCCTCGCTGCGTTACGATGACATTGACGGCCTGTTGCGGGCTGCCGATGAGGCGCTCTACCAGGCCAAGGAACGCGGCAGAAACCGGGTGATCGTCAGCGACCCTGACAGTATTGGCTGATTTTTCCCCTGGCGTCCGGGGTGTCAGCGGAGACGAAACGTTTTTTGTCTGTCAAACGCCTGATTTTGACCGAATAGGAACCAGCTATGTCATCAGCACATCTTACAACCCGTTTGCTGGCGGCGGCCCTGACCGCCGCTTTTTTGTGTCTGCTGCCGCCGACGTTTGCCCCGGCCGCCCCGCTGATTGCCGCGCCGCCGTTGGGTGAACGCTGGTTCGGCATTTCGGTGGACAACGACCAGGTCGGTTTTTACCGGCAGCTGACCACAGCTCTGCCGGAGGGCGGTTTTCGGATTGAAGGCAACGGCAGTGTGCGGATGCGGGTGATGGGATTCACCAAGCAGGCCACCTCCCGCGAGGTCTATCAGTTTGGTCAGGGGCTGGCCCTGCAGAGTCTTGAGGTGGAGCAGAGCATCAACGGCAGCTTGTCACGCCTGACCGGCAAGCAGGTAGCCGGCGGTCTGCTTATCAGACGGACCGTAGACGGCAAGAGCAGAGACCGGCTTTTAAAAGCAAGGGGGGCAGTGATCCCCGGCCCGGCCTTGAACCTGTATCCGTTGATGAAGTCGTGGGTGGCTGGCAAGGTCTACCAGGTCCTGACCTTTGATCCTGAGGAGATGCGGATCAAAGAGGTTGCCATCACCGTGGTGGGAGAGCAGCCGGCGCCTGACGGGCAACCGGCCATCAGACTGCGCAATAACTTATACCCCTTTGTGGATAACGATATCTGGGTTGATCGCCAGGGTAACACCCTGCTGGAGTCGGTGCGGGACGGGCTGGTGGTGACCAGGGCCGAGCAGCCCGACCGGTTGGCCGCCGTGGTCAGCGGCGTGGCTTTGGCCCAGAAGGACCTGATCTACGATTTCAGTCTGGTGCGGGTTGAACCGGGATTGAAGCAGCCCCCGGCCAAGCTGGCCGGGCTGGCGGTGGCCATTAGCGGCTATGGTCCCCGCTTGCCGTTGCTGACGGATGGCTGGCAATGGGCGGAACGGGATGCTGACCGGGTCGTGATCAAGACCGGGGCGTTGAGGCCACCGTTGCAAGCTGGAGGTTTGCATCAAACGCCGGACAGCCGCTACCTGGCCGCTGTAGAGGGGATTGAAGCGGCTGCCCCGGCCATTATTGCCAAAGCACGAGCGTTGACTACAGGGAAGGCCGCAACGGCTGAACAGGCCAAGGCGCTGGCAGCCTGGACGGCCCAACTGCTGACCGACACGGTGGATGACAGCGGCAGCGCCTTGATGGCGTTGGAGAAGCAGAGCGGCAACTGCCAGAGTCATGCAAAGCTCTACACCGCACTGGCTCGTTCCGTCGGCATCCCGACCCGCTTTGTTTCAGGTTTGGTGTCGCAGGACGGCCGTGGTTTCCTGTATCACAGTTGGGCTGAAAGCTGGCTCGACGGCCAGTGGGTGGCGGTGGACCCCACCTTCGACCAACTGCCGGCTGACCCGACCCACCTGGCATTTTTCGAGGGGCATACCCTGACGGAGCTGGCTCCGCTGGTGGGGATCATCGGCAAGATAAAGATCAGCCTGCTGGAGGAACAGTAGCCGGCCGGAATAGTCAGGCAGCGGGTGCTCTGGTGTGCCGTTACCGCTGCAACAACCGTTCAATCTCTTGCCGTTTGATACCGGCCAGCGGCCCGATCACCGCCAGAAAGCGGTTGTCCGGCCGGAACAGTTCCCTGGCCACCAGCTGTAACTGGCCGGCGGTAACTGCCCGCACCAGTCCCTGATCGGTATCAATGCTGCGTACCACCCCCATCAGGGTGCCCCAGCCGTAGCGGGCGCCCATCTCGGTGACCGAATCCCTGCTGTAGTCCAGATCAGCCAGATAGGCGGTTCTGACCCGTTCCAGCTCCTGCGCGGGAATTTCCTCGTCCACGACCCGCTTGAGCTCGTCCAGGGTGGCGGCCAAAACCGTTGCCAGGTTTTCCGGCGCAGTTGAGAAGTCGATCGTGATGCAGCCGGTCTCATCATAGGCCCCGATGGCTGATTCAACCGCATAGACCAGTCCCAGCTGTTCCCGTAGCGCAAGGTGCAGACGGGAGCAGCCTCCCCCGGCCAGTAGCCGGCGTAGCACCTTGAGGCTGGTGATGCGTGTGTCATCACGTTGAAAGGCAGGGAAAGCCAGTTGCACGGTGACCTGGCTATCCGGGTCCTGGACCATGGCCAGCCGGGTAGTGGCCGGCTTTTGCGGCGATACCGGCAGCGTGGCAGGGCACGGTCGCTGCTCCCATTGGTTGAAACAGCGCTGGACCGCCGCAGTCATCACTTGGGGATCATGAGGCCCGGCCACCACCACCACGGCGTTTGCCGGCACATACCAGCGGGCAAGATGTTCCAGCAGGTCATCCCTGCCGATCCGGGCGATATCCTTCAGGCTGCCCACCGTTGCGCCACCCAGCGGGTGCCCGGGCCAGATCAGGCCGCCCATCACCAGGTCAGGGTTGGTCACTACTCCCGCTTCATTGAGATCCTCCAGCGCCTCTTCGCCGATGATGCGACGCTCCAGCTCGACCCCTTCCAGTTTCGGCCGCAGCACCATAGACGCCAGAATTGCCAGCCCTTGCTCGGCGTGGGCCGGGTGAATCCGGGCATAGAAACAGGTGGAGTCGGCGTCAGTAGCCGCATTGACGCTACCTCCCAACGCTTCAAAGGCCGCCTCGATCTCCAGAGAGGAGCCGAACTCTGCGGTGCCCCGGAACAGCATATGCTCGAGAAAATGTGACAGGCCGGAGCGGTGCGGCGGGTCGTTACGGGCGCCTACCTTGATGTAAACTGCCAGTTCGACGCTGTGCAGATGAGGCAGCGGCACCGATACCACCCGCAGACCGTTGGAGAGACAGTTGGTTTGATGGATCATCGGGTCAGGTCCTGCAGGGTCAGTCGAATGGTGTCACACCGGTGGCGGTACTCCTCGGGAGCAAGCAGCAGCTCCTGGTGCGGCTCTGCCCAGATCGGCCGGGGCCACAGCGGCTCGCTGCTGAAACGTGGCACCAGATGCCAGTGGATATGGGGCACCATGTTGCCCAGCAGTTCATAGTTGAGTTTGTCAGGTTGAAAACAGGCTGACAGTGCCGCTGCTACCTGGCTGACCTCTTCCATCAGCTCCTGACGCACGAGGCGCTCCAGGTGAAACAGCTCTGTCTGATGCTGTCTGGTGTGCAGCAGGCAGTAGCCGGGGAAAAACTGGTCCCGGTTCAGGGTCAGGTAGCTATGTTCAAACTCGGCGATCCGCAGGTCAGCATCGACCTTCCAGCGATCGCACATCGGGCAGGGTGCTGTGCTCACGTCGTGGTTCCTTTCCGTTCGACAAGCGGAAGTTGCAGGGTGATGGTGCAGCCGGTGCCGGGGCCGTCGCTGTCAGCCGAGACCGTACCGCCTGCGCTTTTGATGACCGACTGGACGATGTAAAGCCCCAGGCCGGTGCCGCGGATCCGTTCGCCCTGTTGTTCGACCCGGTAGAACATGTTGAAAATCTTGCTCAGGGCAGCGCGGTCAAGGCCGCGGCCATGATCGAGGACCGACAGGCGGGCCTGACGGCCTTGCCGGGTCAGGCATACCTCAATATCCGGCGTACCGGGAGAATAGAGTACCGCATTTTCCAGCAGGTTGCGCAGCACGGTGCCCAGTTCATCCGGTTCCACAGAAACCCGCAGACCCGGTGTCAGATTGAGTTCCAGTCGTGTGCCCGGTGGCAGGCGATGTTGCTCACGTTCCAGGTACTCGGTGATAAAGGCCGAAAGGTCGATCTCCCGACGTTCTGCCGGGCGGCGGCGCTGTTCAATCCGGGCCGCCAGCAGCAGGTTGTCGATCTGGGAGTGCAGCCGTTGGGTGTCCTCCAGCATGGTCTGGACAAAGGCGTGCAGTCGCTCCGGCGGCAGCTGGCGCAGGTTGATGGTCTCAAGGTGCAGCTGTATGGAGGCCAGGGGCGACTTCAATTCATGGGTGACCTGGGTGATAAATTCGCGTTGTTGTTGATAAAGCCGGGATTGACGCCGCCAGAACAGGAACATGGTATAGACGCCGGCCAGGATAATGGCCAGCAGTAACAGCCCCTGCACCAGGGCAAACCACCCGCCTACCTGGGAGAGCAGGTCGGGACGGTAGCGGGCCGCCAACTCCTTCAGCTCACGGTGTTTGCCCACAAACCAGGTAACCCACAGAACCACTACTGCCACCCAGACCAACTGGATGCCAACCAGTGCGATAACCGGATGGAAGATATGACGCATCAGTTTCATCTGATCAACTGACCTCTTTTCGCGGTTGTGCTTGTAACAGCGTTCTGTTATAACCCAAATCCGCTGGTGTTGACAAAATATGTTTGACAGGTAAGGAGAGCATTCCGATGGCGTTGTATGATTTTACCCGCCTCAAGCGGCTGATGATCATTTATCGGGTCGTCCAGGTGGCTTTGTTGGGATTGCTGCTTTTCATGGCCTTCAACTTTCAGAAACTGTTCGCCCTGATGGGGCACCCCGCGCTGTTTACCCGTAGTGTGCTCGCGGGCATCGCCTCCCAGATGGTGATGTTCTATCCAACCTGGCTGTTGGCAAAGCGCGACGCCACGGTGGAATTTGATTCCAGCCAGACCGGGCTGACCGGCGAACAGTTGCTGCTGTTGCGGCGCAAGCGGCTGGTGGGGGACCTCTGGAAGCTCTGCGTGATGGGTTTCTTTATCGTTTTTATCCTGATGGTGCCGGATGTCAGGAAGGCCAGGGCACTGTCAACGGTACTGGCTGCATCCTATTTTGCCTTTTTGCTGGTTTCGCTCACCTATTTCCAGAGCTTCAACTATCTGTCCAAGCGTAAGCAGGCCGAGGCCGCGTAAGCGGCTCGACAGGCAGACCAAAGAAAAAGGCCCGGCAGTTACCGGGCCTTTTTCTTTGGTGCTAGTCGTCATCACGACCATGTTTGCCTTTGTGGTGCTTACGCTCTTCCTTTTCCCAGCGTTTTTCTTCCTTGCGGTATTGTTTGCCTTCTTTTGCCGGCCGATAGTGTTTGCCGCGGTAGTGGTCGCGATCATCATGGTAGCTACGATATTCGTGGTCGCGATGGTAACGGATGTTTTCGACCTTGTAGCGCCTGATCTGTTGCGGCAGTTGCTCGTAGCGGGTGGAGGTCCAGGGGCCGTTGTAGTGGCTGGCTCGATACCAGTGATTACCCTGAAAGAGATAGTAGTTGCCGGAAACCAGCACCAGGTCATGGGGCATGTCGACGCCGACATAAAAACCGAGGCTCGGCGGAGCCAGAAACAACGGCGGCACCTCAAAGGTAATTCTGGGGAGACCTGGCAGCGGCGGAGCCGGCAGGCCCACATTGATGTTGACACCGACACGGGTTTCGGCCAGGACAAAGCACGGGGCTGTCAGCAGGGCTGCCAGCAGTAGACTTACCATAATACGCATTGGTACGCTCCTCCTTGGTACGTGATGATCAAGGTTACAGCATATTCAGTGCCATGACTGGAAAAAACGTTCCAGCCGGACAAACACCTCATCAGCGGTTCCGATCACCTGGGCTGCCTCGGGCAGCGATTTCAGAAAACGCTTGCCGTAGTTTTTGGTCACGATCCGGTTATCCAGGATCAGCACCGCCCCCCGGTCATCACGGCTGCGGATCAGACGGCCAAAGCCCTGGCGTAACTTCAGTACCGCCTGTGGTACCGACATCTCGCGGAACGGGTCGCCCCCCATGGCACTGATCCGTTCGGCACGGGCCTGCTGGATCGGTTCGCTGGGCACCTGAAATGGCAGCCGGACGATGATCACCTGTCGCAGCGCATCTCCCTTGACATCCACCCCTTCCCAGAACGAATCGGTGCCGAACAGTACGGCATGCTGTTCCTTGCGAAAGCGTGCCAGCAACTGATGGCGTCCGCTCCCTTCACCCTGGCGCAGCACTGTCAGTCCCAGCCGGTCCAGATCGGACTTCAGGGTGGCATGGGTCTGCTTGAGCAGTTCGAATGAGGTAAACAGCACAAAGGCGCCGCCCCTGGAAAGGGTCACCGCCCGTAACACGGCGTCGGCCAGTGGTTGACGAAATGCAGCGCTGGTCGGGTCAGGCAGGTCGCGGGGGATGCCGACCAGGGCCTGACGGGCATAATCAAACGGCGATGCCAGCGACAGTTCTTCCAGCCGTTCCGGTTCCAGCAGCTCCAGTCCGGTGCGACGGCGCAGATAGCCGAACGAGTCGCCCACGGTCAGGGTGGCCGAGGTGAAGACCACCGTGAGGATCGGCTCCAGCAGCGCTGATTTGATGGTCGCAGCCACATCCAGCGGCGCTACGCAGATGGTGGCCTGGTTGCCACGGCTGGTATGCCTGGCCTCCAGCCAGCGACAGGCTTCCTCGTCCTGGTCGCAGAACCAGGTCAGCTCACGGGCGGTTGCGGAAAGCCGCAGGCCGATCCCGAAGGAGTCGGTCAGCCAGCTGTCCAGCCCCTGGCGGATCGGGTCCGGCAGTCTGGCAGCGGCCCGGTCCAGAGCGCCTAATCCTGCCGCGAGTTCGGTCAGCTTCTCGGCGAATTCTCCAAGGCGTATCTGTAGCTCCCGCCAGAAAGGTGAGCTTCGGACCTCCGGGGTGATGCGGCGCTTGATTTCGCCGCCGCGCTGGTCGTCCCCGGAGAGTGCCCCGGCCTGCAGACTCTGGGCCAGCCAGTCCAGTTCCCGGTCCAGCCGGGCAGCCAGTTCATGGGTCTGGGGCAACAGGGCCGCCTCAATCAGGCCGGATAGTTCCTGGTACAGGCCATCCAGCTCTTCCGGCAGGTCCTTGCCCAGCCGGGTGTTCAGTACCGTCAGGATACCGGCCCGATTACCGCCAGGGGCCAGCCGGGTCAGCTGGCGCATCAGTCCGGCCCGGCTGATCCGCACCGAAAGCGCACCAGTGGCGGCCTCCTCAAGGTGGTGCGCTTCGTCAACAATCAAGCGGGTAAAGGGCGGCAGGATGGCGGTGGCGTCGTAGCCGCTTTCGCGGCGCAGTGCGATGTCGGCAAGCAGCAGGGCATGATTAACCACCAGGATCCGTGCCGATGCAGCGTCGCGGCGGGCCTTGTAAAAGAAGCAGCGCCCGAACTGCGGGCAGCGGGAGCGGCCGCACTGGTCGGCCTCACAGCGCAGGTCGTCCCAGACTTCACGGGAGGGGTGAAAGGAAAGATCGCTCAGGCAGCCGCTGGCGGTGGTTTCACTCCAGGCAGAGATGGCGCCCAACTCCTCGCTGGCGGCATCCGGGAACAGGGTCGGCTCTGCTATCCCGGCCTCCAGTTTGCGCAGGCAGAGGTAATTACCGCGGCCCTTGACCAGGCAGGCGTTGAACGGGGTGGCACTCTGGCGTTGCAGCAGGGGAATATCTTTTTTGATCAGCTGTTCCTGCAGATTGATGGTGTTGGTGGAGACCACCACCCGTTGGTCGTTGCGCACAGCCCAGAGCACGGCCGGAATCAGGTAGGCCAGCGATTTGCCGGTGCCGGTGCCGGCCTCGATCACCGCCACCTTGTCGTTGTTGAAGGCGGTGGCCACGCAGAAGGCCATCCGCATCTGCTCGGCACGCGGTTCATAGCCTTTCAGGTGGCGAGCCAACAGCCCTTCCGGGCCAAAGGCCCGCTCCAGCTCGTCAAAGTTGAGCAGTTCGCCTGTGCGGGGTGTGTGTGGAGAGACCGCCAGATAGCAGCGTTCACAGCGGTTGTCGATGATGCCGAAGCCGATGCCGTTGTTGCCGCTGATTGAGGCCAGATCGAGATCGGCGTCAGAGGGGGTCAGGTCGCCGGAGGGGTGGTTGTGCAGCACCATCTGGCCGGCCGAGGCGCGGGAGAGGATCGCCGGCACCGCGGTTTGGTTGCCGCGGGCGATCGCCTCGGCAGCCACCACGCAGCCGTCGCCGTCCAGCTGGGCGATGAAAAAGACCTCGTTGCCCTGGGCCGCCTCGATTTCAAAACGGATCAGGGCGCTGCAGTCAGTTGAAAAAGACAGGTTCATGGCAGCAGCACCCCCAGCAGACCTGCCCCCAGGATCATCAGCATCGGACTGACCCTGGTGTAACGGAACAGACAGAAGGCCGCCACCAGGATCAGCCCGTCCCGCAGACTGGACAAGCTGCTGCCCAGGGACCAGGCCGCAGAGGCCACCAGCCCAACCACTGCCGGCAGGACGCCATCCAGGGTGCTGCCGATCAGATCAATCCGTTTGAGCCGGGTGTAGTAACGGCCCACAAACAGCATCAATACGACGCAGGGCAGGAATATGCAGATGGTGGCCACCAGGCCCCCCATGAATCCGCCGACCCGCACCCCGGTGAAGGTGGCCAGCATGGCCAGCGGTCCGGGGGTCAGCTGGGAGATGGCCACACCGTCCAGGAACTCCCGCAGGCTGAGCCATTTGTACTGCTCCACCAGCAGGTGTTGCAACAGCGGGATCAGCACATAGCCGCCGCCGAAGAAGATCAGTCCGATCCGCAGGTATGTCCAGGCCAGAGTGAGCATTTAGCCGAGCCTCCGCCGGTACAGGGCAGCACCGAAGGCCCACAGGGCGCCAATTGCCAGTACCAGGGCTGCATTCAACTTGAACAGGGCCGCGGCTGCAAAGGCGAGCAGAGCCAGCAGCCAGCCGCTGGTCCCCTTGACCTGTTTTTTGCCCATATCCAGCACCACTGCCAGGATCAGGGCAACCACCACCGGGTTGGTGCCGGCCAGGGCCTTTTGCAGCATGGGCAGGTGCTGGAAGCGCAGGTACAGCCAGGCCAACAGGGAGACGATGATGAAGGAGGGCAACAGGAAGGCGCTTGCCGCCAGCACACCGCCCGCTACGCCGCGCAGGCGGTACCCCACAAAGGTGCAGGTGTTGAGAGAGAACGGGCCCAGAATCTGGCCAAAGGCCAGACCGTGCAGGAATTCTTCCGCGCTGATCCACTGCTTTTCCTTGACCACCATCCGCTCGGTCAGGGCCACGATGGCCATTCCACCGCCAAAGCCGGTCAGGCCCACCTTGAGGAACAGCAGAAAGATCTCCCGCAGGCTGACCCGGGGGACCTTCGGTTGCAGAGCGGTGTCAGTCACTCGGTGAGGTGCTTCTCACGCAGGGCTACCTTGTTGACCTTGCCGACGCTGGTTTTGTCGATCATGTCGACCAGTTTTACCTTCAACAGCACCACCTGCTTGTTGACGATCCCCTTGTCGGCGTACTGCTTGACATGATGGTTCAGGTCCTTTTCATGCAGCTGCGCGTCCGGCTTGGGCACCACCAGGGCCAGCGGACGCTCGCCCCATTTCTCGTCCGGTTGGCCGATCACCGCCACTTCAGATACGGCCGGGTGATGGGCGAGGATGTCCTCCAGTTCCAGCGACGAGACCCACTCGCCGGCCACCTTGAGTACGTCCTTGGTCCGATCGGTGATCTTGAGGTAGCCCTGTTGGTCCCGGACCGCCACATCACCGGTGTGCAGCCAACTGCCCTCCCAGAGACGTTCCGATGCCTTGTGGTCCTTGAGGTAACCCTGGGTCAGCCAGGGGGCCCGTGCCACGATCTCGCCGCTGCTCTTGCCATCGCGGGGTTGTTCCTGCAGATGGCTGTCCACCACCTTCAGATCAACCAACGGTACGGTGCGGCCGGTTTTGCAGCGCAGAACGGCCTGCTCTTCATCAGACAGTTCCAGCATTTCGGGCGAAAGGTGGGAAATAGTCAGGATCGGGCAGGTTTCCGACATGCCGTAGCCGGTAAAGACATCGATCCCCCGCTTCATTGCCTCCAGGCAGAGCGCCTTGGGCATGGCTGCTCCGCCAATGATCAGCTTCCAGCCGGACAGATCGATCCGTTGGGAGTGGGGATGCTTGAGAAGCATGTGCAGGATGGTGGGAACGCAGTGGGAGAAGGTGACCCCTTCTTTTTCCACCAGTTCCAGCAGGGTGTCCGGCAGGTAGCGGCCGGGGTAAACCTGTTTGACTCCCAGCATGGTGGCGATGTAGGGCACCCCCCAGGCATGGACGTGGAACATGGGGGTGATCGGCATGTAGACATCCTGGCGGTTGAAGCTGCCGTGGCCGACGGCCGAACCAAGCACCGACATCACCCCCATGGTATGCAGCACCAGCTGGCGGTGGCTGAAATAGACCCCTTTGGGCAGGCCGGTGGTGCCGGTGGTGTAGAAGGTGGTGGCGCGCGTGTTTTCGTCAAAATCCGGGAAGTTGTATTCCGGTGAGGCGGCTGCCAGCAGCGCCTCATATTCACCGGCAAAGGTGATCGGGCTCTGCGGCGGGGTCGGCTCGTCATTCAACAGCACATAGCCACGCAGGTTTTCGGCCTGCTCGATGCGTCCCTTGATCTGCTCAAGGATCGGCAAAAATTCGCTGTTGACCAGCAGCAGGTCATCCTCGGCATGATCAATGGTGTAGAGGATCTGCTCCGGCGAGAGCCGGACATTGATGGTGTGCAGCACCGCACCGATCATCGGTACGGCAAAGAAGCATTCCAGATAGCGGTGGGAGTCCCAATCCATCACCGCCACCGTATCGCCGCGTTTGATGCCGAGCCGGGTCAGGGCGTTGGCCAGCTGGGCCACCCGTTGACGCAGGTCGCGGTAGGTAAAACGGTGGTTACGGTAGACGATCTCCTGATCCGGTGCGTCCACCGCCGGGCAGAACAGCAGGTTTTTGATCAGCAGGGGATAGTCGTAGGCCGACGGGGTACGGGTGATCAGTGAATCAGACATGCACGCAACCTCAACATGACGCGATTATCAGCAATTGCATGGCATCGAGGCCGACCGACGCCGGGAGCGGACGGATCATGCGGTGGCCGGTTTGGAGCCGCTGATGATGTAGATCGGGTTCTGGGCCTCGAACAGTTTGTACTCGGTCAAGGGGCGAGTGCGGGCCACGTTGACGCAGACCACCTCCACCTGGTAGCCGTGGTACTCCAAAAGCTCCACTGTCCGGCCCAGGGTATCCAGGGTCACGGCGTTGATCACAATCAGGCCGCCCGATTTGAGGCGGCGGTCCACCTGTTCAATAATCTCCTCCAGACTGCCACCAGCGCCGCCGATAAAGACCCGGTCGGGGTCCGGCAGATCCTCCAGCCCCTCCGGCGCTTCGGCCTCAATCAACTTGACGTTGTGGGCGCAAAACCTGGCCAGATTCTCTCGCAGGTAGGACACACACTGGGGGTTCTTCTCGATGGCGAACAGCTTGCCGTTGGGGGCCAGATTTGAGGCCTCGATGGAGACCGAACCGGAGCCGGCGCCGATATCCCAGACCACCAGATCGTTTTGCAGTTGCAGTTTGGCCAGGGTAACCGCCCGCACCTCCTGCCGGGTGATCAACTTCTTGATGGTGGCAAACTCATCGTCATCGATGCCGATCAGCGGGTATTGGGTCAGGCCCGGTTCCCAGGTGCGGATCAGGATCAGCAGATTCAGATCGGAGTGCTGCAGGGTCAACAGCTCTTTGATGGTGGTGCGGGTGAACTTCTCGCTGGGCATCCCCAGGTCTTCACAGACCCAGGCTTCGTAGCCCTCAGCGCCGCGGTCCAAAAGCTCGCGGGCGATGGCGGCCGGGGTGTTCACCGTATCGGTCAGAATACAGGCCTTTTCAGCTGCCACGATCTTGTCAATGGAGCGGCCCATGCCCCGGCCGTGGATCGACAGGAAGATGGCATCGTCCCAGGGTTCCTTGATCCGGGCAAAGGCGTGCTGCATGCTGGTGACGTTGGCAAAGATCTCCAGCCGTTCCTTGGGCAGATTACGCAGCAGAAAACGGCCGGTGCCAAAGAAGTTGGGGTCGCCGGTGGCAAGCACCGCCACCCGTTTATCCGTAGACTGCAGAAAAGTCAGCAACGGCGGCAGTTCA
This sequence comes from Geobacter sp. UBA5730, assembly GCA_002419465.1. Taxonomy (GTDB): domain Bacteria; phylum Desulfobacterota; class Desulfuromonadia; order Geobacterales; family Pseudopelobacteraceae; genus Trichlorobacter. Next base: position 554,260 of record DIGE01000014.1, read on the forward strand.
CCCAGCACCATCTTCTGGCCTGGAAAATCAGGGAACCGGTCCAGATGGCGTTGTCTTCCCACCAGCACTTCTGCCGATGCCACTGCCTCCAGCGCCTTGGTGCTCAAACCTTCGCATCCGGCAATACCGGCCCCGATTAGATAAATGGTGTTCTGTGACATGATGGGATTTCTCCGTAATTACGCTGCAAGATCAAAGGCTGGAAGCTGAAAATGCCCTGCTACGATGCCGGGAACCGATATATCTTCGTCCAGTGTCTCCCACCGCAACGCATGACCCTGCAGGCGAACCTGATCGGTTCAAGCCAGAATTTACATTCCCCGTCAGGAGTCTCAATATGAATGTGTGGTGGTTCCAGATACTCATCTGAATAGAAATGAAATCAGAAGGCACCAACTCTCAGTACAGTAGGCATTACTCTCACCTGAGGGCTGCAAAGTATGGAAACATATCACATTGTCTCTGCTAAGAGAACCCCCATATTCTTCATGCAGGTTCGATCCAACAGAGACAGGCCGTTCTTTCGAAAACTGTCTCCGGCAATCCACTCCACCACCAATCGTCAAACCGGTCTCCATTATGAAAACCTGCATACTGTCCCCTCGTGGACAGCACCTGCTTTCTACATCTGCCGCAGACTCGTGATGTCACGCAGCGGCGGCGCCCCGAACAGGCGGTTGTATTCGCGGCTGAACTGGGAAGGGCTTTCATAGCCCACCTGAAACGCCGCGGTTGCTGCATCCATATGTTCTGCCAGCATCAGGCGCCTGGCCTCCTGCAAGCGGAGCTGCTTCTGGAACTGCAGTGGACTGAGTGCGGTCATGGAACGGAAGTGATGGTGGAACGTCGAGCTGCTCATGCGGACCTGAGCGGCGAGGTCATCGATACTCAATGGCTGCGAAAAGTTAGCCTTCAACCAATCAATTGCCCGCGCTATCTGATGACTCTGACTGCCTGCCGATGCTATCTGGCGCAAACGCTCACCTTGATCACCCACCAGCAGACGGTAGATGATTTCCCGTTGAATGATAGACGCAAGTATCGGAATGTCTTGCTTTTCCGCAAGCAGCTCGATCAAGCGCTGGAAAGCGCTGAGCAGCGGCAGTGTCACTTCGCCGGTTGCCATGCCGCGGCTTGACTGCTGCACACGGGGCGGGGGAAGATTACTGTCAACCATCAGTTGTGACATCTCCCGCTGATCCAGTTTCAACCTGAGACCCAGATACGGCTTCTCCCGGCTCGCTTCGGTAATCTGCACAACTGTGGGAAGATGCACCGATGTAATCAGATAATGGTGCGCGTCATACTGATAGGTCTCCTCTCCTAGCAGCACCCGCTTGGCCCCTTGAGCAACCAGGCATACACTTGGTTCGTACATGCCGGTGATCGGCTCGGTCGGTTCCTCCCGCCGAAAAAGTGACAAACCCGGAACAGCGGTTGTATGGAGCTCGCCTTGTTCGGTGAATCGGGCAATGCTGCTTCCCAGGGTTCTGATTGCTGATTCCATGGTGTTCATTTCGATATTCTCCATAAATATCCTCAACCATAGCCTGTATATACTGCTTGAATACTACCTGCCCCCATGTTGTCTTACAACTATTATCCAGTTCTTCGGAGCATCAGGCAAGAAATGAACAGGATTGGTCTACCTCACTTTGATCGCGCTGGGGTAGGTTATGATCATCAAAAAGTCTGGACAGGCGAAAGGGGAGACCAATGCAGAAACGTATAGTGGGGAAAAGCGGTCTTGAGGTTTCGGCCTTGGGGCTCGGCTGCATGGGCATGAGCTTTTCCTACGGCCCGCCCAAAGACGAGCAAGAGATGATTTCCCTCATCAGGACAGCCGTAGAGCGCGGTATCACCTTCTTCGATACGGCAGAGATCTATGGTCCGTTCACCAACGAGGAGCTGGTGGGTGAAGCGCTTGCTCCGCTGCGTGACCAGGTGGTGATTGCCACCAAGTTCGGTTTCAACACCAGTGTCGATCCCAGGGGGATGAAGGGCGTTGCACCGACCCTGAACAGCAGGCCGGAACATATCAGGCAGGTGGCCGAGGCATCCCTCAAGCGCCTTAAAACAGATGTCATTGATCTCTTCTACCAGCACCGGGTTGACCCGAACGTACCGATTGAAGAGGTGGCCGGAGCGGTGAAGGAACTGATCCGGGAAGGCAAGGTCAAGTACTTCGGCCTTTCCGAAGCCGGGCTCCAGACCATTCGCCGCGCCCACGCCGTGCAGCCGGTGGCAGCGGTTCAGAATGAGTACTCGCTCTGGTTCCGGCGACCTGAAGAGGGGCTGCTGCAGACGCTGGAAGAACTGGGTATCGGCCTTGTTGCCTACAGCCCGCTGGGCAAGGGATTCCTCACCGGTACAATGGATGAGAACGCCACCTTTGACAGCAGCGATTTCCGCAGCACCCTGCCGCGCTTCACACCGGAGGCTCTCAAGGCAAATCAGGCCCTGGTTGACCTGCTTGACAGGATAGCGGCACAGAAGAAGGCTACCCCTGCTCAGATTGCACTGGCCTGGCTTTTGGCGCAGAAACCGTGGATCGTGCCTATCCCGGGAACCACGAAGCTGGATCGTCTGGACGAGAACATCGGTGCTGTAACCGTGGAACTCACAACAGGCGACCTTCACGAAATCGAACAGGCTGGCGCGCAGATCAAGGTGCAGGGAAACCGGTACCCTGATACACTTGAAGAGTTGACCGGACGGTAATACAGTTATTTAAATCCTTCAGGAGGACACAACAAATGTACACAGCAAAAGCCTATTCCGTTGCCAGCGCCACAGCAGCCTTTACCGCAGATACCATTCCCCGCCGCGCAACCACTGAACATGACGTGCAGATCGAGATCCTTTTCTGCGGTGTCTGCCACTCCGACCTGCACACGGCCCGCAACGAGTGGAGCAGCGTCACGCCCACGGTCTATCCCTGCGTTCCGGGACATGAAATCGTCGGCAAGGTTGTCAAGGCCGGTTCTGCTGTCACCACGTTCAAAGCTGGCGACCTGGTGGGGGTCGGCTGCCTCGTTGATTCGGACCATACCTGCCCCAACTGCACGGCTGATGTCGAGCAGTTCTGCCACAACGCCACCTTTACCTACAACTCACCGGACCAGCACGGGACTGCGCCGGTCACCTACGGCGGTTATTCCGAAAGCATCGTCGTCGATGAGCGCTTCGTGCTGCGCGTGCCGGAGAACCTCAACCTGGCCGGGGTTGCGCCGCTTTTGTGCGCCGGGATCACCACCTATTCACCGATCCGGCGCTGGGGTGACATCAAGGGGAAAAAAGTCGGTGTCGTTGGTCTTGGCGGTTTGGGGCACATGGGGGTCAAATTCGCCAAAGCCTTTGGCGCTCATCTGGTGGTCTTCACCACTTCGCCGGGCAAGAAAGAGGACGCACTCCGCCTGGGAGCCCATGAGGTGATCATCTCCACCAACCCGGAAGAGATGAAGCAGCATGCCGGTACGTTCAATTTCATTCTCGATACGATAGCCGCCGATCATGACATCAACGCCTACATCAACATGCTCGCTCTGGAGGGAAACATCACCCTGGTCGGTGCGCCGGAGACACCGCTTCCGGTATCGGCCCTTGCCCTGCTGTTCGGCCGCAAAAGCATCTCCGGCTCGCTCATCGGCGGCATCAAGGAGACCCAGGAGATGCTCGACTTCTGCGGTGAGCACGGCATCACTTCCGACGTGGAAATCATCCCCATTCAAAAGGTCAACGAAGCCTATGAGCGGCTGCTCAAGTCTGATGTGAAGTACCGCTTCTCCATCGACATGGCGTCGCTGAAAGCCTGATAGCAACACATACTGAAACACCGTGATGCCTGGGGATTCATAGATTAACTCTTTTTCAGCGGGTTTGCTCCCATACGCTCAAACTGCATCCTGATGATCTTTGCTCTTCAGCTAGACGCAGCCAGGCCTCGGTTCTCCTGCCTGGCCGTGCTGCTGCCTTGATCAGACGGGTCAACATTCCGGCCAGATCAAAGCGGTGGTTGAAGCGATATTGGCATTCACCCAAATAGCGGTCAGCATATTTTTCGAAATTGAAGGCATGATACGTGCCGCTAATAGCTGTCTTGAGGTTCCCGTGTGAGATAATCACATTGCTCTTTGTCTCAATCGGTCACCAGCTTATTTTACGTTTAATGCTTTGCGCTTTTTCCCACAACTCCAAACCGGACACCCATGCCCTCCATTTTTCAACTTCCAGCGTGGCGTAACAGTTTAAATCATCCAGTTTGCGCGGCAACATGGAGGGTATGACAAAACGCCGAAGCTCTTTTATCTCTACCATGATTTCCTTCTCACGAGTCGCTCGTTCACGCGCATCCGAGACCAGAAAATGAAGCCGGTTCAGGATATTGACCTCGCTGGCTCCTGCATCCATATCAAGGGAAAGCAGATTCAGATGTGGATACATCTCTTTTAGCTTCTTCTCCATCCCTCGCCCGGTTATGTGGTTTGAAATGCAGCCGAACGGCTGCAGACAAACAATGTCGCCGATTCCTTCCCTGAGCATGGCGATCATTTCTGCTGTCAGGAGCCATCCTTCCCCAAATTGGTTGGCCAGGCTGACCACATCGCCGGTAATCTCGGAAAGTTCCCTCAGGTTGTGAGGCTTGCGGTAAAATCTGAATTCCTGCATGACCCGATCTATCTGGCCAAGACGGAATTCCATGTATATCTCAAGCAGCAGGTTTTTCATCCGATCCGCAAATGAACGTTTAAAAAATGCTTTCTGGTCGTACGTTTCGTTGATGAAGCGCTGGGCGAAAAAACTCTGCAAGGCGGGAAGGATTACCTCTATTCCCTGGCCGGACAGCCAGTCAATGATATCCCCGTTGGAAAAGAAATTGTATTTGACAAATATCTCGCCCACGATCCCGATCCTGGGAACAGGTTTGTCGTGAGTTTCCATCTGGTTGAAATCAGCCACTGCTTTTTTGAGCAGATTGAGAAGGTACTGGTAATCGCCGTTTTCGATACCGGTTTCCATGGCTGAGAGATAGTTACCGTGCAGTTTTCTGGCTGTGCCGGGCGTCTTTTCCCGCGCCATGCTGGAGAGAAACAGCTGGGCCAGAGGATCGGCAAAGATAACACCCAAAGCTAGCTGCTTGACCAGCCCGTTGGTATCAATCGTAAATCCCGCTCCGGGATCAATCCCGTCAGTGAAGACCGGGATGACCTGAACACTGTCCAGACCAAAGTCCGCCAGCGCCTTCCTGACCAGCGAAAGATATGAGGACGCGCGGCATTGCCCGCCGGTCTGGGTCAGGATAACCGCCGTGTTTTCGGGATCGTAGCGACCCGACTGGAAAGCCTTGATAATGTCGCCGGCAACGAGGATGGCAGGGTAGCACATGTCGTTGTTGATTGTTTTGAGTCCCAGTTCGACCGTCTGCCTGTCCTGTGGCGGAAGCACCTCCACCTGCAAGCCGAGCGGCCTGAAGGCAGCCGGGATCAGGGGGGAATAGAAAGAGGAAAAGAAGGGGGTAATCAGGGTTTTCTTGCTGTTATTAGCCGTAACGAGATGATCTTTATTCTTTCCGGCTCCCTTTCTGGCCCGCAGCTTGCCGTTACTGCGTTGCGTCGCCTCAAGCATTGAGCGTAATCTTATCCGGACCGCAGCGAGATTGTTGATGTCGTCCATCTTGATCACGGTATGGATATTGCCGCTGCTCCGCAGGATTTCCCTCGTTTCATCGGCGGAGACAGCGTCTGGTCCGCAGCCGAAGGAGGTCAACTGCACCATTCTGGCGTTTCGGTTTTGATTAACCCACATGGCAGCGGCGTACAGCCGGTTGGCATAGCTCCACTGGGTCAGGACATTGACCTCTGCCAGGGAAGCGTTGTCGTTGGCTGCGATAACAGCATGTTCACTGACAACATCCACCCCCAGGTCGGTCAGAAGGTCGGGCACACCGTGGTTGACAAGCGGGTCCAGGTGGTAGGGCCGACCGGCAAGGACCACGACTGTACGCCCCGCTTTCTCCGCCCTGGCGAGCAGCGCTTTCGCCTGCGCCCCGAGCTGGTCCCGATACACGGTTTGAGCCGCCAGCCCGTTTTTGACTCCTTGGGAGATGGTCTTGTAGGGTATACCGAAAGGCATGAAGAAGAGGTAGAGCTGATCTCTTAACAGTCCGGCATCCTTAAAGCTGATGGCTGGGTTGTCCAGGGGGATCCCGAATTTTTTCTCCGGATTGATGGCGCTTTTGATCAGATCGGGATATCCGGTCACCACCGGGCAGTTAAAGCTGTTCAGCGCGTCTTCGAATTCTATTTGTTCATACACCACGGTCGGATAAAAGATTCGATCCACTTTTTTGTCAACAAGGTCGAATAGATGGCCGTGAGCGAGCTTGGCTGGAAAACAGATATTTTCCGACATGACGGTGGAAGTGCCTTTTGCGTAGAGTTTCTGGCTGGAGGGAGCGGAAAGCGCTACCCTGTAGCCGCAGGTGGTCAAAAAGGCGTTCCAGAAGGGGAAGTTTTCATACATGTTCAGGCAGCGGGGGATGCCGTAGGTGAGGCGGGGTTTGCCGACCGGTTCCATATCGCGGTCAAACAGGAGCTTTATCTGTTCATCGAGCAGATTTTTCCCTTTGCGTTTGGAATTTGGATTGTTGCTGAAATAATGTTCGCAGCGGTTCCCGGTAAAAAAACGATTCTGGTTGCCAAACGTCAGTTCCAGTACCGCGCAGCTGTTTTCGCAGCCGCTGCAGCGCAGTTCTCTTTTGGTAAAAACGGCCTGTGCCTCCAGGTTGTCGAGGACAATCATCGAAAGAGACGCTCCCCGCGTGGCGCGATGCATGGACATTGCGGTCAAAGCAGCACCGTAGGCGCCCATCAGCTCCGAGATATCCGGCCTGACCACTTCCTTGTTCAACAGGAGCTCTGTCGCGCGTAACACGGCTGGATTACGGAATGTCCCCCCCTGCACGACGATTTTGCCCCCCAGTTGGTCAGTGTCTTTGAGCTGGAGAACCTTGAACAGGGCGTTTTTTACAACCGAACAGGCCAGGCCGGCCGAAATTTCGGAGATGGAGGCCCCTTCCCGAAGCGCTTGCTTGACCTTTGAATTCATGAAGACGGTGCAGCGGGTTCCCAAGTCAAAGGGTGCATTCTGCTCGCAGGCGATTTCAGCAAATTCCTGAACCCGGTATCCGAGTGAATTGGCGAATGTTTCAATAAAGGAACCGCATCCCGACGAACATGCCTCGTTGATATGAATATCGACCACGACCCGGTCAACGATGCTGATCGCCTTCATATCCTGCCCGCCGATATCCAGAATGAAGGAGACATCCGGATCAAACTGCTGCGCAGCCCGGCAGTGCGCCATGGTCTCCACTACCCCGTCGTGCAGACCGAAGGCTGCTCGTATGAGGCTTTCCCCATAGCCGGTGACGGCCGACCGCATGATGCGGGGTTGGAGAGAGGCTGCGGCGAATGTTTCCCTTATTTCAGCCAACCCCTTTTTTACCGCAAGTATCGGGTCGCCGTTATTGGCGCCGTAATGCCCAAAGGCCAGCCGTCCCTCCGCATCAATAAGAACGATTTTGGTGGTGGTTGACCCGGAGTCGATACCCAGAAAGAGTTCGCTCTTTCCAACAGAAAGCGGATCGACCCTGGGGATCCTGGCCTGATCATGTCTTTTTTGCCATAACTCAAACTCCGCCTTGTCGGCAAACAAGGGCTGCAGTCTGATAGTCTGCCCCTCTGTGCTCCCGGCGGATTCGATTTCGGACTGGGATAAAAGGCTGCCGATACGGGTGCGGAAGGGTTTCCCGTTTCGAATCATGGCTGCGCCCAAGGCCGGAATCAGTTCCGAACGATCCGGCAGAACCAGATCATCGGGATGCTCAATCTCCAGCAGATCGGCAAAGGCCTTCCGCAGGCGGGGAATAAATGTCAGCGGTCCGCCGCCCACGAGAATTTTTCTTTCCATATCCCGGCCGCTGGATAAGCTGACTACCTGCATGGCTACGGCATGAAAGATGGAGGCAGCGATATCTTCATGAGATGCATTACGGCTCAGCAGAGCCTGGATGTCGGTTTTAGCGAAAACGCCACATCGCGAGGCAATCGGAAAGAGTTGCGTCGATTTCTCGGCCATGCTGTTCAGGTCCGACACGTCAACATTCAGCAGCACGGCCATCTGATCGATGAATGCGCCGGTACCACCGGCGCAGTTGCTGTTCATCCGGATGTTGGGACGGCCGTTGTCGTCGAAAAAAATGATCTTGGAGTCTTCGCCACCGATTTCGATAAAGGTTTTGACAGCAGGAAAGAATGTCCCGATGTAATGTGCGGATGCCACCACTTCCTGAACAAAAGGCACGTTGAATGCCTCGGCCACCCCCATTCCCGCGGAACCGGTCAACGCCAGATCCAGTTCCACATCACCAAGTTCCTGGAGGGCCTCCCGGAAAATACTCCGGGTTGTCTCCATGGTTTTACCTTGATGGCGGCAGTAGCGGGAAAAAACCAGTCCACCCTCTTCGTTGATGATGACTACTTTGACTGTAGTAGAGCCGATATCGATTCCGGCATAATAGAAAACTGCACTATTTCGCGTCATATACGTTTCTCTCCCGCCGCCGGACCGTCGTATCTGTCAGTTGTTTTCCCCGTTTCCCTCTTTTTATTCAGGGGCAGGTAATCTCTGGTAGAACAGCAGGTGTCCACCAGGGAGACAATGAGCGACTCCGGATATCGTGGCGGCACAAGGGTTAATGGCCACATATGCTTTTTAATGATGTCTTCTTCTTTTTGAGAGAGGTCTGTTATCCGGCGGGCATTGTTCAGGGCGATGGTATGATGCCTGAATCCGTGCAGCCGCGGTCCTTCACGCAGCCAGTCGTAAAAGAAGAGGTCATGCAGGAGCGCGCCACGGATGATCGCTTCACCATCCAGAGAAAGCCGCCGACCAAGGAGAAAGCTCAGGTAAGCTACCTCCTTAACGTGATCCAGCCTCGTTTTCCCGCGGTGATGGGGATATTGGGACAGTCTCGCCACATCAGGGAGGGCAAGAACCGGCGCTGCTGCATCCCTGAATTCCACATCAGCCAGGGCTCTTTCTTCCTTCGTCATGCGGAAAAAAGTCCGGACAACGGTCGTCAGCAAATCCACGAGCATGCAGGATAGCACAACCCCGGCAAAGGCGCTCTTAACAACGGGGGGTAACTGCCCGAGAAGAACGTGATATGGCGGTACTACCAGATATTCAAATGCAAAGGCCAGCGCTATCCAGTACAGTGAAAACCTGGGGCAGATATGCCCCTTGTAATGGAACCGCTCATCCGAATAGTCCCAGAGATGGGCGTGAAAAAGACGCTGGGCGATCACCCCCGAAAACAGTTCGAGTCCGGTTGTAGCCACAAAATAGACCAGCGCCTTGACGGCAAACCCGGCAGCTAGCGTCTGTAGCAGGGCCGTCGCCCCCAAGAGAATCAAGGCGCCCGTGCCGTAAAGCATAAGATACGGACCCTTCAAGAGGCCCGGGTTTACAAATCGTCCGCCACGAGATGAACGATAGACAACCTCCAGTAACCACCCGAGAATTGCGAAACATGAAAAGGAAAAAAAATAATCTGTCATTGTCATCTTCAGTTGGCCTTGCTCGCGACGGTCAACACCTTCAGCTGTTCAAGGGCACACTCGTAGCCTATCTGAATAATCTCCTCGGCCCGATCAAACTCCATGAACCGCACGGTTCCAAGCGGCGGACGGATGATAAGAATATCCGGCATGTCCTGTCGCAGGCTTGCTTGGGTTATGCGCGCCTGCATGATGTAGATTGATGTCAACAGCACATCGAAAATACCCGGTACTGGTTCTTTGTTCATCCATGCTTCAAATTGGGCCAAAACCGGACTTTCCATAGTTTGCAAAGTTGCCAGTAGGCGCGTCATGGTCTGGGCATAAGGTCTTTCGTATGGGCGTGGATCAGGGCGAGGAGCGCGGCTCGCAACGATGTCGTGATTAAGATCGACTGCGATGATCAGATCGGCGCTCATAGCGCGTACCACACTCACCGGTACAGGGTTGACCAGGCCGCCGTCGACCAGGACACGGCCATCGTTACGCACTGGAGTGAAGATGCCGGGAACCGAGATGCTAGCGCGCACCGCTTCAATCAGGTCTCCTGTGCCGAACACTACCTCCTCACCGCTCATGATGCAAGTAGCCACGGCGCGAAATGGTATCGGCAGATCCTCGATGTTGGTTGCTGGCACATGAGCACGCACGAAGTCAGTAATCTTTTGGCCGTCAATCAATCCAGAGCGGGGGAATACCGGGTCTAGCAGGGTGATGATGCTTTTCCAATCAAAATCGAGAAATCTTGCTGTCAATCCATCCAGCTTTCCCGCAGCGAAAACAGCCCCGATCAAGGCTCCCATGCTGGTGCCTGCGATAACGTCGATGTTGATGCCAGTTTCATTGATGGCGCGCAACACACCTATGTGCGCCAGCCCCCGCGCTGAACCGCTGCCCAGTGCCAAACCAATTTTGAGCTGTCGGCCATGATCGTTGTCTGCTGACTTCCGAGTCACTGCGGTTTTTCCCTGTCCGCTCTACTGCTTTTCCAGATCGACACCAGCAACCATAGGCCACCTATCACCGCACCGGAGAAACCAAACAAAGCGAAAAATGATAGCCCTATCAGACTGGGGCCACCGGTAACAGTCATTACTATGGAAGAGCCGATGATCAATGCAGCAACCACAATACCGACAACCAGCCGGTTGACAGCACTATCAAGCTGATTGCCGACACGCTTCAAGTGCGTGACGTCAATGTGGATTTCCAGTCGGCCACGCCGTGCCGCGCGTAACAACCGTGATAAGTCCTGTGGCAAATCAGCGAGTAGCGAAAGAGCCTCGCCTGTTGCTTCCCAACTTCGTTTGATGATGGCGGACGGGGTGTGCCGAACACGCATTGCTTGTTCCAGCAATGGCATGGCTTCACCAGCCATATCAAAGTTAGGATCCAGTTCGCGCCCCATCCCTTCAAGCGTAATGAAGGTTTTGACCAACAACGTAAGATCGGCCGGTAACGTTAAATGATGCCGGCGGAGGATGGCCGCCAGATCAGAAAGCATGGTTCCTAGGCTTAAATGTTTCAGAGCCACACCATGATATTGATCCACGAACGACTGAATTTCCAATTCAAGGGCACCCTCATCCACACTGCCATAGCTCGCCCAGTCAAGCATTACAGTAGTGACGCGCTCTGGCTTTTGTCGCACCAGCCCTAGCAACAGGCGGATCAGTTGATCACGACGCCCTTCGGAAAGCCTTCCTACCATACCAAAATCAATGATGGCAATCCGGTTTCCTGGCAGATAGAAGATATTGCCGGAATGCGGATCAGCGTGAAAATAGCCATCCTCAACAATCATTTTAAGCACCGCGTGTGCACCTCGACGAGCAAGGACTTTGCGGTCAAGTCCGGCTTGATCGACTGCCTGAAGATCACGTCCCGGGATTCCTGTAATAAACTCCTGCACACAGATTCGCTCGCCGGTCCAGGTCCAATAAACTCGTGGGATTATGATCTGGGGCAGTTCAGTCTCGCAGCTAGTATCTTTGCCGTCGGGATTGTTCTTATCGTGATACCCGGTAAAATTGTCTCTGATTCGCTCTGCATTGCGGCACTCAACGGCAAAATCAAGTTCCTGTCGTAGTGACTGGGTAAACTGACTCACTACTTCTAGAGGGTGAAAGGCGCGCAATTCCTCACTTTCAGCTTCAGCAAGCTGTGCAAGCCTTGCTAACCAGCGCAGATCGGCTTCGATAATCGGACGGATACCGGGGCGACGCACCTTTACTATCACCTCGCTGCCGTCTTCCAAGCGGGCGCGGTGAACTTGGGCAATTGAGGCAGCAGCCAGAGGCTCGGGGTTAAAATTTGTAAAAACCGTCTCTGGCCGTGAGCCCAGGTCTTCCGTAAGTTGTCTGTGAACATCCTCCCAAGGTGCAGCGGGGGCGCTGTCTTGCAACTTACTGAATTCGCTGATCCATTCAGGTTCGAACAGGTCCACACGTGTGGCGAGTATCTGACCAAGCTTGACGAAAGTCGGTCCCATCTCCTCCAACGCCATACACACCCGTTTGGGAGGTGACATTTGCGCGAACTCTTCTGCCATATTCCAGTGCAACGCCCGTCCTGCGCGCTCCAGTGCGCTGGCTAGCCCCGTCCTGCGCACCAGGTCGCCAAAACCATAGCGGACCAGGATCGATGCAATGTCGTGTAGACGGCCGAGGTCGCGCACGGCGCTGATCGCATGCCAGAACATTATTTATCCTTGTGCGGCGATGACGGCGCTGGTTGCAGACGTTCGGCAATGCCTCTGAGTATACCGGCAGCCATTCCGGCCAGCAAGGCGCCCTCCTTGCGCACAGTCTCCGTTCCCGCCTCAACCTGCCCATGGGCAGTGTCAGTAACGGCACTGCCGAGCTGTGCAAGCGCTGTTTTGACCTGGCTACCCACGGCCGTGCCGCTGGCACTGAAATGACCAAGCAACTCACGCATCCCGGTCTGGGCAGCCCCGGCCGTGTTTTTGGCCGCCTCAGCAACTATTTCGACAAACAGTGACTCCAGTGCGGCAAGATCATCCACTGTTTTCTTCAACCCCTGCCGTGAGAATTCACTGCTGCGGCCAGCGGCCTCCTGAACAGCCAGCTGGGTGGCCTCGGCAGCGGCGGCCAAGGCTGCATCCAGTCCCTGCATGGCCTGCTGCAACGCCTGCGCCGCCTGCTCGCCATGGCTGGCGGCACCCCGCTGCGCGCCGTTCACCACTGCAGACATCACCTGCTTGAGGGCGGCAGCATCCAATTCTCCGGTTGAGAGCATCTGGAGTGTGATCGTCCGTACCTTATCGGAAATCGTGGCCACCTCATTCTCTGTTGCATCCTGGGCCAATTTTTCCAGCTTGTCAGCGTTCACCATGATGGTTCCCTCATTTCTGCCTGCTGATGCAGGCGGTCAATCTACACCCTGAATACAAACCGGCCACAATCAAGTATAGTTGATGCTCTGCAGCATGTTGTTCCTTCAGTACTGTACCGCCAATGGAGCGCGAAGTATCGTGCAGCTTGTAACGTGCGGCAAACGGAGAATACAATTGACAGCACCTGAAGGCCCCCGCTGACCGCTAAAGACCAACACGCTGACTTGCCGTTTAAGCGGGCGTTTTTTTAAAACCGGTAAGCAGCAGGGCTGCCAGGGCCAATAGCGAGAAGGCAGCACCGGCATAAAAAGTCAGTTGAGGGCCTGCCGCAGTCCAGAACACACCAGCAATGACGCTGGCGGCAAGTATCGCGATGCCGCAGATCAGATTGGAAATTCCAAAGGCAGTGCCGCGCAGATCAGCAGGGGCGGTATCCGAGACCAGTGCCGCCAGCAGTCCCTGTGTGGCGCCCATATGGAGCCCCCACAGTGCAGCGCCCAGGGCTACCAACCAGACGTTACCGGCAACTGCCAACACCAGGTCGGCGACAATCAGCGGACCGATACCCCACATCAGCAAGCTGCGGCGGTTGCCGTTATCGGAAAGACTGCCGAGCGGGTAGGCGGTGGCGGCGTAGACCACGTTCATCACGATCAGAATCAGCGGCACCCAGGTGTCAGACATCCCCAAATTTTGTGCACGCAGCAACAGAAACGCCTCGGAAAAACGGGCCAGGGTCAGGACGGCTGAAAACGTGACAACCCACCAGAAACGGGCAGGCAGGCGTCGCAGATTAGTCCGGCTGATCGAGAGTCTGTGCTGACCAACCTGCTGCGTTTCCTCCGGCTCCTCAACACCAAAGACAATCAGAAGCACACAGACGATGGCCGGAATTACCGCCACCCAGAATACCAAACGAAAGTTGCCATGGCTGAGTGCCATTAATCCAACCGCAAACAACGGTCCGGCAAAGGCTCCCACGGTATCCATTGACTGGCGCAGGCCGTAGGCTGCCCCTCTGGTTTCCTGCGGGGTAATGTCAGCGATCAGGGCGTCGCGTGGCGCACCACGGATCCCCTTGCCGATACGGTCGATGAAACGTGCGGTCAGTACTGCGCCGACACCGTTTGCAAGCGGGAAGAGCGGCTTGGTCAATGCTGCCAGCCCGTATCCCAGCAGCAACAACGGCTTTCTGCGGCCGATCCAGTCGGAGAGCACCCCGGAAAACACCTTGGCGATGGCGGCGGTAGCCTCGGCAATCCCTTCGATCACTCCCACCGAGAGCGCACTGGCCCCCAGCACAGTCACCATGAAGACAGGCAGCAGACTGTGGATCATCTCTGAGGAGAGATCCATGCAGAGGCTCACCAGGCCGAGGGCGATGATCCCTCTGGGAATTTGGCTACGCAGCAATGCTCATCACGCCGTGCCGGGATGAAAGAGCAGGTTGGGCCCCGCACGCAGCCTTCCCTCACGTTCCAGCAGCAGATCCAGCGCAAGGCTGGCCAGATCATCGGCAATCGCTTCCACCTGGCTGTCCTTTTCCAAATACAGTAATTTCAGATAGCTGTTGCATTCATCGCAGCACTCTGCCGTGACCGCGCCATTGGAGCCTTCCAGGGCATACAGGGTGATTCCGCGGGTTGATTCGCAACTGCTGCACTTGACCCGTACCAGGTGCCATTGCGAAAAACAGAGCGAACAACACAAATAGCGCAGGCCATCGCTGTGCACGATGCTGGCAACCGGGCGCGAACCGCAGACCGGGCAAAGCCCGCCCTGTTCAAGCTGGCCGAACGAACACTCTCCCAAGGCTGACGCCATACGTACGAAGGAGACCTGCAGGGCGGCAGCGACAAAAGGCAGTTCAGCGGGAGAGACGTCGGCCAGTTCTTCCCTCATAATCCTGCCTGCCATCTCATCCAATCCGGTTTTATCCCTCTGGGTCAGGCTGGTGATGGTCTCACGCGCCGCAAGCGGAAGATCAGCCTCCTCCATCTGTTGCAGAATCATGGTCAGCCCCTTTCGCCATAAAGGGTTGAGCGGCATGGAACTGGCGCTCAACAACGGCATGCCGTGTTCGCGGCACAGCGCCTGTTCATTTGGTTCCGGCAGAGGTGGAGCAGAGAGATGGTTCAAGGCCTCCTGCTGCGCATCTGCAAGTAACGACAGGAAGTTAAGATAATCTCCCAGGGAATGGCCTTTGGCAAGAAACCGGAGGCGTTCGGCGCGAAGCCTGAACAGATCCTGGTCTGCTAGGAAAAGAAACCGGATCTGTGCGGTCGGGGGTTCGATCTCTCCCGGCTCAAGGATGCGTGTCTCGGCATTCATTTGCCGCCTCCGGTTATCTGTCGGAACCATGCCGCGTGATGCTGCTTGGCCCATGCCCGCCTGACCTGGCCGTACAGCATGGCGTCCGTGCTTTCCTTGGTCCAGATGGACATGTAGATGTGCCCCATGATCAGGGCGATCATTCCTGCCCCGGCAGCGGCATGTATGACAGAAGCGAGGCGGATCACCACAAGCGGGAACAGAAAGGAGAAATAGGCGCGCCAGATGACGATGCCGGACAGCAGCAGCAGGACCATGCAGGCCACCAGCAGCCAGAACAGCACCTTTTGGCCGGCGTTGAACTTGTCTGCCTCCGGCATGTTGCGGTCATCCCCGGCCACCATCTCACGCGCATGGCGCAACCATTCCTTGTCGGTGGCAGTGATGCGGTTAAACTCCCTGAACCGAACAAACATCAGGCCAAATGAGACCATCAGCAGCACACCGAGCAAGGGGTGCAGGATGCGCGTCCAGACACCGCCGCCAAATAACTGATTCAGCGGGTAGAAGGCGGGGTGGAAGAAAACGAGCCCGGACAACGCGAGCAGAATGAAGGAGAGCGCCACCAGCCAGTGGTTGACGCGCTCGGCAGCTGTAAAACGGGAGATATACTGGGAATCGTTTTTCATGGCTCAAGCTCCTTCTCGATCTCTTCCGAGACCCGGTTGGGGCCCTTGATGACATAGTGAAAGAACGCGCCGGCGGCGATCATGCCAAAGGCCAGCGAGGTGAGCGGTTTGACCGCCCCTTTCCAGAGACTGACCATCGGGCCGATGGAAGGGTCGCTGGGAAGGCCGCAGTACAGATCAGGTTTGTCGGCATGCTGTAGCACGTACAGCACATGAGTGCCGCCAACCCCTTGCGGGTCGTAAATCCCGGCCTTGGCAAAGCCGCGGCTTTTCAGATCGGTGACCCGACCGGCAGCATGGTGCAGCATATCTTCTTTGGTGCCGAAGAGGATCGCACCGGTGGGGCAGGTTTTGACGCAGGCCGGCTCCAATCCAGCTGCAACTCGGTCGGAACAGAGAGTACATTTGTACACCTTGGAGTCTTCGCGGGAGAGGCGCGGTATATTGAAGGGACAACCGGTTACGCAGTAACCGCAGCCGATGCAGTTCTCCTCGTGAAAATCCACGATGCCGTTGCTGTACTGGATGACAGCGCCCGGTGCGGGGCAGGCCTTGAGGCAGCCCGGGTCCGCGCAATGCATGCAGCCGTCCTTGCGGATCAGCCACTCCAGTTTTCCCCTTTCCGGTTCCACTTCGGCATAGCGCATCAAGGTCCAGGTCTTCTCGTTCAAGTCCCGCGGGTTGTCATAGACGCCGGTAGTTGTCCCGACCTCGTCCCGCAGGTCGTTCCATTCCATGCAGGCCGCCTGACACGCCTTGCAGCCGATGCATTTTGAAATATCGATCAGCTTGGCCAGTTCCACGGTTTTGCGTACGCCGGGCGGCGGTGTAGTTGTGGCTGAGCGACGCTTGATGTCCAAAGATTGCAGTGCCATGGTGTCCCCCCTCAAACTTTCTCAATGGTAACCAGAAAAGACTTGAACTCCGGGGTCTGGCTATTTGCATCGCCCACAAAAGGCGTCAGCGTATTGGCGATATAACCATTCTTCGCTACACCCTTGAAGCCCCAGTGGATCGGAATCCCCACGGTGTGAACTCTCCTGCCGTCCACGTCCAGCGCTTTAAGACGCTTGGTCACCACCGCCACCGCCTTGATATGTCCGCGTTTCGAGCTAACCTTGACGTGATCGCCGGACTTGATCCCCTTTTTACCGGCAAGTTCCTCGTCGATCTCCACGAACTGCTCCGGCTGGAGAATCGCGTTAATATTTACGTGCTTGGTCCAGAAGTGGAAGTGCTCCGTCAGGCGGTAGGTGGTCCCGATATAGGGGAAATCCTTGGATGTGCCGAGCGCCGCCAGATCACCTTTGAACACCCGCGCCGCCGGGTTGCTGACAACGCCCGGATGAAGCGGGTTGGTGTCAAGCGGCGTCTCGAACGGCTCATAATGCTCTGGAAACGGCCCGTCAGCCAGCTTGTCGACACCGAACAGGCGCGCGACCCCCTCCGGGTTCATGATGAACGGCCCCACGTTCTGCTCCGGCGCCGCATCCGGCCGCATGTCCGGGATGTCCATTCCCTGCCATTTCTGTGACTTGGAATCCCACGAAATCACCTTGCGTTTCGGATCCCACGGCTTGCCGGCCGAATCGCAGGAGGCGCGGTTGTAAATGATCCGGCGGTTGGCGGGCCAGGCAAAGGCCCAGTTCGGGGTATTGCCCAGACCGCTTGGGTCGGAATTATCGCGACGTGCCATCAGGTTTCCCGCCTGAGTCCAGGCACCGGAGAAGATCCAGCAGCCGCAGGCGGTTGAGCCGTCGTTGCGCAACTGGGCAAAACCGGCCAACTGCTCGCCCGTCTTGGCCAGGACCTTGGCCGGATCTTTCGGATCGGTCACGTCGGCCAGTGCCTTGCCGTTATATTCCCTGGCCAGTTCATCGGGCGAAGGGCTGGCAGGGATCATGTAGGGCCAGTTCAGATTGAGAATCGGGGCGGGGAAAGCTCCACCTTCTTTCCGGTACATTTCGCGCAACTTTAAAAACAGCCCGGCAATGATCTCCGCATCGCCCCTGGCTTCTGCAGGTGCGTCGGCGCCTTTGTAGTGCCATTGCAATACGCGGCTGGAGCTTACCAGCGAGCCGTCCTCCTCGGCAAAACAGCCGGAGGGGAGGCGGAACACCTCGGTCTGGATCTTGGCCGGATCGACGTCATTGAATTCGCCGAAATTCTTCCAGAATTCGGAGGTTTCCGTTGCCAACGGGTCGATCACCACCAGATATTTCAGTTTGGCGAGCGCAGCGCCGATCTTGGCCTTGTCGGGGAAAGCCGCCAGCGGGTTGAAACCCTGGGCAAAATAACCGTTCAGCTGCCCCTGATGCATCATCTCGAATACCTGCAGAACGTCATACAGCTTGTCCAGCTTGGGGAGCCACTCGTAGCACCAGTCGTTATCGAGCGTGGCGGCGTCGCCGTACCACGACTTCATCAGACTGACATGGAACGCGGGATAATTCTGCCAGAAGCTCATCTGTCCCGGGCGGAGCGGCTTGGAGGCGCGCTTGTCAAGAAAAGCCTTGAAATCCTGTTCCTTGTCACCTGCCAGGGTCAGATAGCCGGGCAGTAAGTTGGACAGGAGCCCCAGGTCGGTCAGCCCCTGGATATTCGAGTGGCCGCGCAAGGCATTTACACCGCCCCCCGCCATGCCGATGTTGCCCAGCAGCAGCTGCACCATCGCCGTCGTCCGGATCATCTGCGTGCCGGTGGAGTGCTGCGTCCACCCCAGGGCGTAAAGGAACGTGGCCGTTTTGTCGGGAACCGACGTAGACGCTATCATTTCGCACACCTTGAGAAACTGTTCCTTCGGTGTGCCGGTGACCCTTACCACCATATCAACGGTATAGCGCGCATAGTGCTGCTTGAGCAGATTGAAGACACAACGGGGGTTCTGCAGCGTATCGTCCGTCAGCACGAAGCCGTCGGCCCCTTTCTGGTATCCCCAGGAGGTCTTGTCATAAGACCGCTTGTCCTTGTCATAGCCGGAAAACAGGCCGTTCTCAAAACGATACCCGTCGCTGACCAGAAAGGTGGCGTCGGTGAACTTCTTCACATACTCATGCTGGATCTTGTCGTGGGTCAGGAGGTAGTTGATTACCCCCCCCAGAAAGGCGATATCGCTCCCCGAACGGATCGGTGCATAATAATCGGCTACAGCTGCGGAACGGGTAAAACGGGGGTCAACCACGATCAGCTTGGCATTGTTGTGCGCCTTCGCTTCCGTTACCCATTTGAAGCCGCAGGGGTGGGCTTCGGCGGCATTGCCGCCCATGACGACGACGATGTCGGCATTTTTTATATCTACCCAATGGTTGGTCATGGCGCCGCGGCCAAACGTTGTGGCAAGACTTGCCACGGTTGGGGCGTGTCAGACCCGGGCCTGGTTGTCCAGGGCGATCATCCCCAGACTGCGCAGCATTTTATTGGTCAGATAGCCGGTCTCATTGCTGGCGGCCGAGGCTGCCAGGAAGCCGGTGGTCAGCCAGCGGTTCACCGTCAGGCCGTCGGCTGTTTTTGCGACAAAATTTTTGTCGCGATCGTTTTTCATAAGTCTGGCTATGCGGCTGAAAGCATCATCCCATGAGATGCGCGTCCACTCATTACTCCCCGGGGCGCGGTATTCAGGGTATTTCAGGCGGTTTGGGCTATAAATGAAATCAAGCAGGCCGGCGCCCTTGGGGCAGAGTGTGCCGCGGTTGACCGGATGATCGGCGTCCCCCTCAATGTGGATGATCGTGGACTTGGCATTCTTTGCCCTGTCTCCCAGGCTGCTCATGATGAGGCCGCAACCGACCGAACAATAGGGACAGGTGTTGCGTACCTCCGTGGTGCGGGTCAGCTTGAAGCTGCGTACCTCTGCCAGCGCCTCGCCCGCTGAGAAGCCAAGCATTGCCACGCTGGACCCCCCCAATCCGCCAGCGCAAAACTTGAAAAACTGCCGTCGTGTCACTTGCATGTTCACGTCCTCCTTGGTTGGGATGCATCGTTCGTGTATCAAATGAACATCAACACCTTTTTGTGGCATCTCCGGCAGCCCAGGTGAATTCCAGTAGCGCCAACGGCCGGAATTTAGTCGTATCTTACCACCAATTAACCGAATTGGAAGGGGCTGGCACTGATAAAATTGTTTTGCGGCCTGGACACATTTTGGTGTCACGCCATCGTAGCAATCGTTTTGCGGAAACGTGCCAGCGACAAGTAGAACAGCACTGTCCCGATCAGGGCAAGAAAGATAAACTGCGGCCAGACCACTGACAAACCGGCGCCACGGTACAGGATGGCCTGGGCCAGCATCACAAAGTGGGTGTTCGGCGCCGCAAGCATCACCATCTGGACAAGCTCCGGCATGCTTTCACGCGGGGTGACGCTGCCCGAGAGCACCTGCATCGGCAACAACACCAGCATCAGCAGCAGGCCGAACTGGGGCATTGAACGTGCAATGGTGCCCAGAAAGATGCCCAATGACGTGGTGGCAAACAGGTGCAGGGCGGTGCCGGCCAGGAACAGGACAATGGACCCTTCGATCGGCACCGAGAGCCACCACTGAACAACAACGATCAGCGAGCAGGCCGAGGCGACGAGTACTACCAATGCCATGGCCCAGACCTTGCCGGCCATGATCTCGAACGGGGTGACCGGCATTACCAGCAGGTGCTCCACCGTGCCATGCTCCCGTTCCCGGATCAATGCAGCGCCGGTAAGAATGATGGAAAGCATGGTGATGTTGTTGATAATCTCCATCACGCCTCCGTGCCAGGATGTGTTCAACTCTGGGTTAAAGCGGGCCCGGAGAGTTAAATCAGCTGCTGGTGCAGCGTTTGAACGATGACCTTGCAGGAAGGTGGTCACTTCACTGTTGATGATGGTCTGAATATACCCGCTTCCGGTGAAGGCTTGGGTCATCCGGGTGGCGTCGACGTTGAGCTGGATAACGGGATTGCGTCCAGCCAGCACATCCCGCTGGAAATCTGGAGGGATGTCGAGGGCAAAGGTGTCGACTCCGGCATCCATCCGGGCATCCATCTCGGGCTGTGTGATCAACACTGGAGCAATAAAATGAGGAGGATAGAAGGCGTCAATAATGCGCGTGGAGAGTTGCGATCGATCCTCGTCAACAATGGCGATCGGCGCCTTGTTCAAGGTTTCGGGCATCGCCTTTGCGGCCGTGTGAATCGCATAGGTAAAGGCATACACAATCAATACAGCCATAGTCGGATCGCGCAACAGGCTGCGCAATTCCTTGACACCAAGATGCAGAATGTTGGCAACGCGCATGGTCAGTGCTCCTGTTTTTTCAGCAAAACCGCACCCAGGCCGATCAACAGCGGGCCAACGATCAGCAGTGGGAGAAAAGACGTTTTGAGGTCGCCAAAGCCGAGTCCCTTGGAAAAGGTACCGCGGGCAATGGCTAGAAAATGGGTGGTCGGGAAATATTTACCGATATATGCGCCTGCCCCCTCAAGCGAAGAAACCGGATCAACCATCCCGGAGAACTGGACAGCAGGCAGCATGGTCAGTACTCCCGTGGCGAACATGGCTGCAATCTGAGTGCGCGTAAAGGTTGAGATCACCAGGCCGATAGCGGTAGAGCAGATCACATACAAAAATGCTGCTGTGGCAAGGGCAAAAAAACTGCCCTTGAGCGGTACGCTGAACACAGAAATTGCCAACGCCGTGAGCAGCAGAAAGTTGAGCATCGCCAAGGCCACATAGGGCAACTGCTTGCCGAGCAGGAACTCCAGCCGGGTTACCGGGGTGACGTAGAGGTTGACGATGGAGCCGAGCTCCTTCTCCCGTACCACTGACAATGCGCTTAACATGGCCGGTATCATGATCAGAAGCAGCGGGATCACTGCCGGTACCATGGCTGGCAGGCTCTTGACGTCCGGGTTATAACGAAAACGGGTCTCGACGGTAGCTGCTCCCGTGTTTGCTGCACTGCCAAAAGTCTGCCTTGCCAGGTTTGTCAGCCAGAGGGCATGCATCCCCTGCACATAGCCACGGATCGTTTCTGCACGGGTGGGCATGGCACCATCGATCCAGGCGCCCACAGCAACCGGTGTACCGCGCCTCAGATCACGGGCAAAACCGGGCGGGATTTCAATGGCCAGGCTGATTTTGCCGGCCCGCATGCGCCGGTCCAGTTCGGCGTAATCTTTAAGAGGCGGGCGTACGCTAAAGTAACGCGAACCTGCGAGATTGTAGGCATAGTCACGGCTGATGGCGGTCTGATCATGATCGAGTACCGCAAAGGCTAGGTCCTCAACATCCATGGTGATGCCGTAGCCCATGACCAGCATCAGGATTACACTGCCCAGCATGGCCAGGGCCAGCCGGATCGGATCGCGTCGCAACTCCAGGCCTTCGCGCCGGGTGTAGCTGAACAGCCGACGCAAGCTAAAGCGACGGTTGGGGGACGCTGACAACCCGCGGACTGTGACAGCCGTTGAATCTACAGTAACCGGTTCAGACCTGGCGGACTTTTCTTCAGCAGCCTCTTCCAGATAACCGATAAACGCCTCTTCCAGCGTGTCTGCTCCACGAGTCGTAATCAATGTTGCCGGCGCGTCGCTGACCAGTACGCGACCGGCATGCATCAGTGATATCCGGTCGCAACGCTCTGCCTCGTTCATGAAGTGGGTTGAGATAAAGATGGTCACCTTGTCCTGACGCGCCAAGTCAACCATGATCTGCCAGAAGGCGTCCCGGGCCACCGGGTCAACCCCTGAGGTCGGCTCGTCCAGTATCAACATCTCAGGGCCATGAATCATGGCAACCGCCAGTGACAGCCGCTGGCGTTGCCCCAGCGGTAAAGCGTCGGGCAAAATCTCCATGATTTCAGTCAGACCAAAACGCTGCGCCATCTCTTGTACACGCGGCTTGATCCGCTCTTCCGGGATGCTGAACAGGCGGGCGTGCAGAACCAGGTTCTGGCGGACCGTCAACTCGCTGTAGAGTGAAAATGACTGGGTCATATAGCCGACCCGGCGGCGGGTATCGATGTCGCGCGCGTCGACCGGCTCCCCAAACAGCCAGGCCTCGCCCGAGCTGGCCTCCAGAAGGCCGGTCAGCATCTTCATGGTGGTGGTCTTGCCACAGCCGTTGGAACCGAGGAAACCAAATATTTCCCCCTGTTCGATGCGAAAGCTGACCTTATCGACAGCGGTGAAGTCGCCGAAGCGCATCGTCAGGTCATGAGCCTCAATGGCTGCCTTGCCATCGGACTCTGTCTGCCGAGGCGGGATACTGACTGGCTGGTGGCCTTCACGCTGCGCCTGTGGCAGCAGGCTGATGAACGCCTCTTCCAACGAGGAGGCGCCGGTCTGGGTAAGCAATTGCCGTGGGGTGCCAGTGGTAAGCACCTGCCCGGCGTTCATGGCCACCAGCCAGTCAAAGCGGGCCGCCTCTTCCATATAGGCAGTGGCGATCAAGACGCTCATACCGGGTTGCGCTGAGCGGATATGCTCGATCAGCTCCCAGAACTGGCGGCGCGACAGCGGATCAACACCGGTGGTGGGCTCATCCAGGATTAGCAGCTCAGGGTCGTGGATCAGGGCGCAGCAGAGCCCAAGCTTTTGCTTCATGCCGCCGGAGAGCTTACCGGCCGGCCGGTCGGCAAAGGCACTCAGGCCGGTGGCCTGCAACAGTTCAGCAATGCGGCGCTCCCGTTCTTTTTGATTTTGACCGAACAGGCGGGCAAAAAAATCGACATTCTCAAAAACAGACAGGGTGGGATAGAGGTTTTTCCCCAGACCTTGCGGCATATAGGCAATCTGCGGACAAACCGCGCTACGGTGGCGTTTATCGGCCATACTACCGCCCATAACCTCGATCCGGCCGGTCTGGATTGCCCGTGAACCGGCGATCAGAGAAAAAAGGCTGGATTTACCTACGCCATCCGGACCGATCAGACCAACCATACAACCGGCAGGCAGTTCAAGGCTGATCCTTTCCAGCGCCGCAGTCTTGCCGAAGCGCAAGCTGACCTTCTCCAGTCTGACTACGGGTGACAGCCCGTTCATTGTGGTAGCTTGACCTGAAGGTGGGCTGGCCACGGCTTGCTGGCATCAAGCCGCACCCAGGCCACGCCGGGGAGACCGGTCTTGACTTGTCTGATATGGTGCTTGAGGAGTTCGGGGGGGATTTGGGCTTTGATGCGAAACATCAGTTTTTCACGCTCTACAGCGGTTTCAACGGTCTTGGGGGTGAACTGGGCCACATCGGACACAAATGAAGCCTTGGCAGGAATCACATACTGGGGAACGGCATCCAGTACCAGCCGGATCTCGGTGCCCAGGGCCACCTTGCCGGCCGCAGCCGTGGGCAGGAAGAAGGTCATGTAGACGTCACTCAAATCAACCAGGTTCAACACCCGGCCACCGGCAGCGACCACCTCGCCCTGCTGCGCCACCTTGTACTGCACCCGTCCGTCGCGGGGGGCTTTGAGGGCACTATCCTTGATATCAGCCTGAATTCGTTCAATATTAGCCTCTGTTGCGCCAACAGCCGACCGTGCCCCGGTGATCTGGCTGCGTGCCGTTATGATGGTTGCCTCGCTGGCGGCAATCTGGGCGCGAACCGCGTTTACTGCGGCTTCGGCGCTCCTGAGCTGGGCACGATCATCATCGGCATCCTGCTGCGCGATTGCCCCCTTGACAACCAGCTCTGATGAACGCCTTGCGTGCTTGCGTGCTTTATCAAGATCTGCTTCACGTTGTGCCAGTAACGCCAGTGCCGCTGATCTTTCACTTTCCCGCTGTGCCAGCTGGCTCTGTGCGGTAACCACCGAACTTTGCGCCTGTTGACGTTGTGCCACAGCTTCCCTCAGCTGGGCTTCAAGGGTATCGGTATCCATTCTTGCAACCACCTGCCCGGCGGTCACAAACTCACCTTCACGGACCAGAATCTCTTTCACCCGCCCGGCTATCTTGGGGGCAACGTCGATCTCCACCGCCTCAATCCGCCCGTTGCCGCTGATCAGACCATCGTCTTTGCCATGACGGAGAAACGTATACCAGACAGCTACGCCCAGTCCCCCCAGAACCAGTATTACCAAAGCCCTGACCAGCCATTTTTTTTGTTGTCCAGTCATGAGATCCCTCCATCATTCAGGTTCATCTGTATTGTCCTACAATATAACACTAAATTCCCTTCTTACTCTGAAGTCGGCAGATAGCCGTTTTTGAATACAGTCAGACAGGCATCAACAATATGGGAGTCATAGGCGCTGCATCAGCCCTGCTCAATTTCCTGCAAGGCAGACGCCCCCCTGCCAGGGCGGTATGGACGATGAGACGACATGGCTTCAACCACGTCCGCAACTCCAACTATCCGCGCTTCAAGGAGAATCTGGTCGCCAGCCGCTGGTCTCTTCGGCAGCCTTGTTCCATAATCGAATCTTGCCATCAAGGTCGATGGCAATGATCCCTGGGGCGAGGACTTCTCCAGCGCCAACAGACCTTGGGTATTCATTCTGAAATCAGGTTGCCAGATCCCGTATTTCCAGAATGTTCTGTTTCTATGGACGTCCCTGGGCTTAACCAATTCCTTTAGTGTTTTAAAAGCAGGTAAATCAGATTTATCGGCCAACCAGGCGACGGCTTTTGCGCTAAAAGCCACAAGGCTGTTCCGGCAGCCAGCAGTGCAATAATAATATAAACTGCCATTCTTGATGGTTTCACAGTATCGCCTCCTGTATTTCCATACCATTCAGTATGGCCTGATGTTAAAAGTTTACACTCCAATCACTCTTCCGAATGATTATTCATTCAAAGAGTACCAAGCGATGTGGTCATGTCGAGCAGGCGTGCCGAAGAAATGCTCCCGTCGTTACAGCCAGTCGGTCAGCATTACACCGATGCCGATCCGGTTGTTGGGGTGGTTGTAATCCACCAGACTTTCGCCATAACCGTTGAAATACTGAATATAGCCCTTCAGTTTCTTGTGCAGCGGAAAACTCCAATCCAGCTGTACCGCTCCTTTGTTCCCGGAGGTACGCAGGTTGTTGCGCAGCATGAGCGTCAGGGTATGCTCCCTGATTTTTTGTAACAGCTGCAGTTCTCCGTATCCGTAATATTTTTCCATGTGGGGGTTTTCATCATCCTGCTCCGCTTCAGGGATGCGGAACCACGGTCTGAGTACAATATAGGTGTCCCCCCTGCTGAACGGAAGGTTGGCCACAATCCGGTTCCAGCTGCGGGAAAGTGGTTTTGAGCGCCCATTGGACTGATGGTTGAAACCAATTGACATCACCTGGCTGGTCAAACCGTAAAACTCATAGCCGGTATTGAAGGTCAGAAATATCTCCGGCTCAAAGTTGATCTCCCTGAACGGGGCTGAAGTTTTACTGTTATAGGCCTGCCAGAACGCAAGTTGACTGTAGGCCACATACAGGGTGCCGTTATCGCCGAAGATATTTTCCCAGAGCGGGGTTTTGATACTCAGCTGGAATTTAACCTCAAGGTTGTCCAGAGAGTCATTGCTGTCTGTCAATCCGTTATAGACACTATTGTTCGGGGATGCGTTATAGGTAACCGGCAGCAGGTAGTTGGATTTATGGGGTAAAATAGAAAACAGCAGGCCGGAGGCCTGCTGTTCCTGTTGGATCCGTTTATGCAAAGCAGTTGTGGCAGAGGGGAATTCCGGTTCCTGTGATCCGGGCAGCTCGGGCTGTATGCCCGGGTCTGCTGGCTCTGCACAATCTGCCTGTCCCGTTTGCAGTGCAGCAAACAAGAGCACCACAGCCATCAATGTCAAACGAGGTAAAAGCCTCACTCGCCGGCTCCACCTCCCAGGACCTTGTAGAGGGTGACCTGGTTGGCAAGATGGGCCAGCCGGACGCTGATCAGCCCCTGTTGGGCGCTGTAGGTGGAGCGCTGCGAATCCAGTACCACCAGATAGCTGTCCACCCCGTTGTTGTAGCGGGCCTCGGACAGGCGGTAACTGTCGGCGGTGGCTTCAGACAGTGACTGCTGAGCCGCCAGCTGGTCGCCAAGGGTGCCTCGGCTGGCCAGGGTGTCGGCCACCTCCCGGAAGGCGGTCTGGATCGTCTTTTCGTACTGGGCCACGGCGATATCACGATCTGCCTTGCTGACATCCAGACCGGCAATGTTGCGGCCAGTGTCGAACAGCGGCACACTGATCTGAGGCACAAAACTCCAGGCTGCCGAACCGGGTTGGAACAGGTCGGTCAGCTTGGCACTGGCGGTGCCAAAGCTGGCGCTCAGTCCGATGCGGGGAAAGAATGCAGCCCGGGCTGCACCAATGTTGGCGTTGGCACCCATCAGACGGTGTTCCGCAGCCAGGATGTCGGGGCGTGCCAGCAACACGTCAGAGGGCAGTCCAGCCGGGATTTCCTGCAGCGCGGTCACGGTGCCCAGCTCGCTCGGCTGCAGTTCCGCAGGAACCGGCGCACCCACCAGTAGCTGTAGCGCATTCTGGGATTGGGCCAGCTGGGCGGTGAAGAGGGCACTATCCACCCGGGCTGCGTCCACCCTGGTCTGGGCCTGACGCAGATCCAGCTGGGACGAGGCGCCTGCCTCGAAGCGGCGTTGAATCAGCTGAAAACTTTCCTGTTGGCTCTTGAGGGTTTCCTGGGTCAGCTTCAGCCGCTCGCGGTCCGCTGCCAGAGTCAGCCAGGCATTGGCCACCTCGGCCACCAGACTGATCTGGACACTGCGTCTGGCCTGCTCGGTGGCCAGGTACTGTTCCAGGGCCTGGTCTTTCAGGCTGCGCACCCGTCCGAACAGGTCCAGCTCGTAGCTGCTGACCCCCAGGCCGACGTTGTACTGTTCATTGGTACCTGACCGGCCGGTTGAGGAGAGATCGGCCGGGGTACGCTGGATGGTGGCTCCGGCGGTGCCGTTGATGGTCGGCAGCAGGTCAGCCCGTTGAATCCGGTACTGGGCACGGGTTTTGTCGATGTTGAGGATCGCCACCCGCAGGTCGCGGTTGTTGGCCAAGGCCAGCTCAATCACCTTTTGCAGGCGGGGCTCAACAAAAAAATCACGCCAGGGGATATCGGCAACCGGTTTCTGATCCGGCTTGGCTGCTTCAGCCTTGTAGGCTGGTCCGGTGGGCCAGCTGGCCGGCACCGGGGCCTCGGGCCTGGTGTAGCTCGGGGCCATGGTGCAGCCGGAAAGGGTCAACAGCATACTTGAAACACAGAACAACGGAGCAACAGAGTAACGTCTGAATTTCTTGACCTCTCCCCCCGTTTTTTGTTTTTCTCTGTGTCTCTGAGTCTCTGTGTTTAGAAAAGATTTGCTTTTCATTTTAGTGTCCCTCCACAACAGTGGCAACAGCAGGCTCTTCGGTGTGCGGCTTGTATTTTTTCCGGCCAAAGAACCGGGAAACCATCACAAAGAAAAACGGAATAAAAATCAGGTCGATAAAGGTGGCCGAGAGTAGCCCACCCGTGACGGCGGTGCCGATGGCATTTTGCGCCCCGGCGCCTGCCCCTTTGGTGAGGGCGAGCGGCAAGGTGCCAAAGAAGAAGGCCAGCGAGGTCATAATGACCGGTCGCAGCCGGATCTTGACCGCCGACAGGGTGGCCTCCACCAAGTCATGGCCCTGATGCATCTGCTCCTTGATGAACTGAATGATCAGGATGGCGTTCTTGGTGGAAAGCCCCACGGTGGTGAGCAAGCCAATCTGCAGGTAGACGTCGTTGGGCAGGAGTCGTAACGTCACGGCGGCAACCGCACCCACCAGGCCCAGCGGCAGCATCAGCAGGTTGACAAACGGGATGGTCCAGCTTTCGTACAGGGCAGCCACCGCCAGGAACACCACCAACAGTGAGATGGCGTAGAGGGCCGGAGCCTGTTTGCCCGCTTGCCGTTCTTCGTAGGAGAGGCCGGTCCACTCGTAGCCGATGCCGGGCGGCAACTGGGCGGCCATCTTTTCCATCTCGGCCATCGCTTCGCCGCTGCTCACTCCCGGCGCTGGCTGTCCCATGATCTCCGCGGATGGAATTCCGTTATAGCGTTCGAGGCGAGGTGAGGCATACCGCCAGTGGGCGGTTGCAAAGGCTGAAAACGGCACCATCTCACCGTTTCTGTTGTTAACATACCACCTGTCAATGTCTTCCGGCAACATACGGTCGCGATCGGCAGCCTGGAGATAGACCTTTTTGACCCTGCCGTTCTGAATGAAGTCGTTCACGTAGGAGCTGGCCCAGGCGGTGGAGAGGGTGTCGTTGATGTTCGCTTGGGAAACCCCGAGTGCCCCTGCCCGGACATCATCAATATCGAGCTTAAACTCAGGCGAGTCGTCCTGGCCGTTGGGTCGCACCGCCATCAACCTGGGATTTTTCTTAGCCATACCCAGAAACTGGTTGCGTGCCTCCATAAGCGCTGCATGACCTACACCGCCACGGTCCTGTAACTGGAAGTCGAAGCCGTTGGCCTGCCCCAGCTCGATAACCGCCGGTGGCGTAAAGGCAAACACCAGGCCGTCCTTGATTTTTGAAAAAGCCGCCATGGCCCTGTCGGCCACAGCCGGCGCACGCAAATCCGTAGCCTGGCGTAACTTCCAGTCTTTGAGCCTGACGAAGGCCAGCCCCATGTTTTGGCCGCGGCCAGCAAAGCTAAAACCGGCGACTGTCATGGTTGATGCCACGGCCTTGTTGTCCTTGACCAGGAAATGATCCTCAATCTGTTCAATCACGTCTATGGTCCGTGCCCGGGCGGCCCCGGCCGGCAACTGTACCTGGCAGATAATGAATCCCTGGTCCTCATCGGGAAGGAAGGCAGTGGGGAGCCGCAGGAAGAAAAACGCCATGATGGCTACGATGCAGCCGTAGAGTAACAGATAGCGGACCGGTTTGCCGAAGGAGCGACTGACAATGCCTTCGTATTTTCCCCGGCCTTTGTCGAACGTCCGGTTAAACCAGCGGAAGAAAGGACAATACCAGCCGCTTTCGCACGGCTCATGGCCTTTCGGCACCGGTTTGAGCAGGGTTGAGCACAGCGCCGGGGTCAGGATCATTGCAGTCATCACCGACAGAATCATGGCGGAGATGATGGTGATCGAAAACTGGCGGTAGATCACGCCGGTGGAGCCACCAAAGAAAGCCATCGGCAGAAAAACCGCCGTCAGCACGGTGGCGATGCCCCAGAGGGCGCTGGTGATCTGCCCCATGGACTTGATGGTAGCGTCGTGGGGTGACAGCCCTTCCTCAACCATGATCCGTTCCACGTTTTCGACGACAACAATGGCATCGTCCACCAACAGGCCGATCACGATCACCAGGGCGAACATGGTCAGGGTGTTGATCGAGAAGCCGACGGCCGACAACACGCCCATGGTGCCCAGCAGCACCACCGGCACCGCGATGGTTGGAATAAGTGTCGCCCTGATGTTCTGCAGGAAGAGGAACATGATGATAAAGACAAGGACGACTGCTTCAAAAAGGGTCCGAACTACCTCTTCAATGGAGATCTTGACATAGGGGGTGGTGTCATAGGGATAGACAACCTTTACGCCGGGAGGAAAATATTTCGATAGCTCCGTCATCTTGGCCTTGATCCGATCAGCGGTATCCAGGGCATTGGCGCCAGACGCCAGCCTAAGGGCCAACCCTGCCACCGGTTTCCCATTGTAACGCGCCTCGATATCATAATTCTCGGTGCCTATCTTGCATTCTGCCACATCCTTGAGCTTCACCGTGGAACCGTCGGGATTGGTGCGCAGGACAATAGCATCAAACTCCTCCGGGGTTTTGAGCAGTGTACGGGCCGTGATGCTGGCGTTAAGCTGCTGGCCCTGGACGGCGGGATTGGCACCGAACTGTCCGGCGGACACCTGGGCATTCTGTGCTTGAATGGCGGCGATTACATCATTGGTGGTCAGTTTGTAGTTGTTCAGCTTGTCCGGGTGGAGCCATACCCGCATGGCATTCTGGGAGCCGAAAACCGTCAGTTCCCCGACCCCTTCCAGCCGGCTGACGATGTCCTGGACATTGGCCACCATGTAGTCAGTCAAGTCATAACGGCTCATGGAGCCATCCTCGGAGACAAGGCCGACGATGATCAGGAAGTTTTTGGTGGATTTGACCACCGAGATACCCTGCCGCTGCACTATCAGCGGCAGATGCGGCGTGGCCAGCTGGAGCTTGTTCTGGACCTGCACCTGAGCTATGTTGGGGTCGGTACCGGCCTTGAAGGTCAGGTTGATGGACACAGCCCCGGCCGAGTCACTGCTGGACGACATGTAGATCAGGTTGTCGATGCCGTTCAGTTGTTGTTCTACGACCTGGGTAACGGTATCCTGCACGGTCTGAGCCGAGGCGCCGGGATACATGGCGTTGATGGTGATCTGGGGCGGCGCAATCGGCGGATATTGAGAAACCGGCAATGTCTTGATCGCCAGCAGGCCCGCCAGCATGATCATTATGGCAATCACCCAGGCGAAGATCGGACGGTTTATGAAAAAGCGTGCCATGAAAAAGCTCCTTGGAATAAAGTCAGACAGGGCGTGCCTGTCTGACTGGACTGATTTGTTTAACTATTTTTTTGCCGAAGAAGTGGCTGCCTGCCGCGCCGCTGCCGGCTGCACAGAGGCCGCCGGTTTTTGAGCAGCTTCGTTAAACGGCACTGCTTTCACCGGCGTGCCTGGGCGGGCCTTCTGCAATCCTTCAACGATCACCCGGTCTCCCTCCTTCAGCCCCTCGCTGACCAACCAGTTGTCGCCAACGGTTCGTGCTACCGTGATCGTCCGCGGTTCTACTTTTTCCTCAGCGCCCACCATCATCACCATCGCCTCGCCCTTGGGGTTGCGGGTCACGCCACGTTGCGGCACCAGGATCGCCTGTTCGTTGACCCCTTCCTCCACGACGGCCCGCACGAACATGCCGGGCAGCAGCAGTTGCTTCGGATTGGGGAACAATGCCCGCAGGGTAATCGAACCGGTACTCTGGTCAACGGTCACCTCCGAGAACTTCATATTGCCCGGCAGGGGATAGGCGCTGCCGTCCTCCAGAAGCAGCTTGACACGGGCCTGGGCGGTTGCATTGTTTTTTTTCATCAGGCCGCTGGCCAGGTTCTGCTTCAGCTTGAGCAGTTCGGCACTGGACTGGGTTACGTCCACGTACATCGGGCTCAATTGTTGGATGGTGGCCAGGGCGGCGGGTTGACTGGCGGTGACCAGGGCGCCATCGGTTACGGACGAGCGGCCGATGCGCCCCGATATGGGGGCGGTCACCCTGGTATAGGCCAGGTTGATCCGGGCGGTCTCCACTGCGGCCTTTGCGGCCGCCAGATCGGCCTCGGCCTGCATGAAGGCGGCCTGCGCATCGTCGTTGTCCTGCTGACTTACCGCCTTTATCTTGACCAGTTCGCGATACCGCTCCGCCTTTATGCGTGTCACGTTCGAGGTGGCCTCCGCCCTGGCCTGAGTCGCCCTAGCGCTGGCATACGCTGCCTGGTAACTGGCCGGATCGATCTGGTACAACATCTGCCCGGCCTTGACATCGCTGCCCTCAGTAAACAGCCGTTTCAGGATGATGCCGCTGACCTGCGGTCTGACTTCGGCGATCAGGTAGGGGGAGGTGCGGCCGGGCAGATCAGTGGTCAGGGCCACCCGTTGGGGCTGGATCGTGACAACACTTACCTCGGGCGGGCCGGCTGGCGGCCTGGGGGGCTGCTTCTTGCCGCAGGCGGTGCTGGTGAGGGTTGCCGCCAGCAGCAGTGCGGCGGCCATCAGTTTTGCGTGGTTGTTTTTAAGCATCGATGCACCTCGTAATCAGGAGTAAACTTCAAATGAAGGGTCATTCAAGAGTGTTCAGCGTTTCAAGGAATCCCAACAGGCTTCGACAATCTGTGTAATCAGCTTATCATCCAACTGGATGAAGCCAAGGATATGACTTCTTGCCACCGAGCTGATCGGTCCAAAGGCCAGATCGAACAGTACCGCCAGCGGCAAATCCTTAATCACCTGCTGGGCCGTTCCCTGCTTGAAAAGCTCGCAATAGATACCGCAGTCCTCCGCCTGCCCAAATATCCGGTCACTGCGGAAGGCGACGCCATAGGGTGAATTGTGGAACTGCTCGATGTATTTAAATTCCAGCGGGGAGGTGATGAAAAAATTCAGCAGGCCGCCAATCAAGTGCAGAAATCGCTCCCGAAAGGGGGCCTGTTCGGAATACCCGTCCAGCACCGCGGCATTGATCTTGGCCTCCAACTCCAGGAACAGGGTGTTGATCAGCATATCCTTGTTCTCAAAGTAGCGGTAGATGGTGCCGGCTGCCACCCCGCCCCGCTCGGCGATCAGCGAGCAGGGTGCGTCGTGGAAGCCATGCTCGGCCACCAGTTCCAGGGTGGCCTGCAGGATCGCTTCTCGTTTATCTTCTTTTGACATGATCTCTCCTGTAATGAATGACCGTTCATTCATAAGCCAATCGCGGCAACGGGTCAAGAAAAAATCTGACATGGCATCCCACAGGTTACCTGCTGAGTCGACCACACCAGCACTGCTCGCTTCGAGCTTCCCTAAAGCGGTAAGCCATGTTAAAAGATGTTGTGAGTCTTATAAGTCTTTTTGGTCGACAAGGGAGGGTGAGATGGAAAATCTGATTAACCTGGACCAGGTCAGTGAGTTGTCGCCAGGTGTCTATTGGGTGGGGGCCGGCACCAAGACGTTCCTGAGCCGTAACAGTTTTCTGCGGATTTTCAAGGGTAACGGCGTCACCGGCACCTTGCTGATTGATCCCGGGCCGACCAGCGATTTTGACAGCCTTTCGCAGAAGGTGGCGGCGGTGCTGCCGGGCGGACTGGCCAAAATCAACCTGGCGTTCATCAATCATCAGGACCCTGACGTGCTCGGGGTGCTGCCCACCTTGGCCAAGCTCAACCCCAAGCTGACCGTGATTGCCACTGAAGACACCTGGCGTCTGGCACACTTAAACGGCATGTCCAAGACCAGCTTCCGTGCCGTTGACCGGGTGCAGGGGCAAAAGGTGGTGCTGCCCACCGGCCATAAGCTGCAGTTCATCCCCACCCCGTTTTGTCATTTTCGCGGCGCCTGCATGATCTACGACCTGGAATCGCGAATCCTGTTTACCGGCGACCTGTTCGGCGGCATCGCCGCGTCCGGCCTCTATGCCCAGGAGGAAAACTGGGCCGGTATCAAGGCCTTCCATCAACTGTATATGCCCAGCAACGAGGCCATCCGGCTGGCGGTGCAGAAGATCCGCCAGCTGGACCCGGCGCCGCTGGCGTTGGTGCCCCAGCATGGCGGGCTGATCAGAGGGGAGCTGCTGGAGACCTTCATGCAGCGGCTGGAAGGGCTGCAGGTCGGGCTGGATATCATCAGCTCGCTCAGCAGCAAGCTGCCGGCCCTGATCTCGGCACTGAACGAGATGGTGGCAGCGGTGAAGGGTATCCTGGGTGAAGCTGAAACGCACAAGATTATGGGGTTTTTCAAGCCGGACGGCAGCTATCCCAGCCTGTTCAGCCTCAATAGCGATGAGCAGGTCAACGACATCAAGGGCGAGCCGCTGGAGGCGGTGGAGGCACTGCTGCGGATGTTCCTCAAGTTTGCCAGCGAAGAGCAAAAGGCGCTGCTGCGTCCCAAACTGTTGCTGATCCTGCTACAGCACGAGCTGCCGCCCTTTGACTTCCTGATCAACCAGGAGGACGACGATCTGATGGACCTGAGTCTCGCTGATTTTTAGGGCAGGCAATGGCGGGCATACAAAGCAGGGGCGCGGTCCATGGACCGCGCCCCTGTTGACTGACGCCAGAAGAAACGAGCCTGCTACTTGTTCTTCTTCTTGCGCTGGTTCGGGTCCAGTTCCTTCTTGCGCAAGCGGACAGAGGTGGGGGTCACCTCAACCAGCTCGTCATCGTCAATGAACTCCAGCGCCTGCTCCAGGGTCATGCTGCGGGGCGGGGTCAGCTTGATGGCGTCGTCGGAACCGGAGGCCCGTACGTTGGTCAGTTTTTTGCCTCTGCAGGCGTTGACCTCCAGGTCGTTGTCGCGGGCGTGTTCGCCGATGATCATGCCGCCGTAGACCTCAACGCCGGCGCCAATGAAGAGCGTGCCACGCGGTTGCAGGCCGTCAAGGGAGTACGCAGTGGTTTCACCGTGTTCCATGGCGATAAGCACACCGTTTTTACGGCCGGGAATGTCACCCTTGTAGGGGGCATACTCGTGGAAGGTGTGGGTCATCACGGCGGTGCCGCGGGTATCGGTCAATACCTCGCCCCGCAGACCGATCAGGCCGCGGGCAGGAACGATAAATTCCAGTCTGACCATCTCACCCATCGGGTGCATGGCCACCATCTCGCCCTTGCGCGGCCCCATCTTCTCAATGATGGCTCCCTGGAATTCAGTGGCCACATCCACCACCAGGTATTCCATCGGCTCCATCTTGACGCCGTCTTTTTCGCGGACGATCACCTCTGGTTTGGAAACCGCCAGTTCAAAGCCTTCGCGGCGCATGTTCTCGATCAGGATCGAGAGGTGCAGTTCGCCCCGGCCGGAGATCTTGAAGGTGTCGGGGGAATCGGTGTCTTCCACCCGCAGCGAGACGTTGGTGCGCAGTTCCTTGGTCAGCCGTTCGCGGATGTTACGAGAGGTGACCCACTTGCCTTCGCGACCGGCGAAAGGAGAGGTGTTGACGATGAAATTCATCGAAAGGGTCGGTTCATCAATGGAAACGTACGGGACCGCCACCGGGGTTTCTGCCGAGGCCAGGGTCTCGCCGATGCTGATTTCTTCGAACCCGGCCACACTGACGATGTCGCCGGTGCCGGCCTCCTGGATCTCCACCTGCTTGAGGCCTTCGTAGCCCAGCAGCTTGGTGATCCGGCCGCGGGTGACGGTGCCGTCCTGCTTGATCATGGCCACGGTTTCACCGGATTTGATCTTGCCGTTGAAGATCCGGCCGGTGGCGATCCGGCCGATGTACTCGTTGTAGTCGATGTTGGCGATCAGCATCTGGAACGGGGCGTTGGCATCGCCCTTGGGGGGACGCACGTTGGACTCCACCACGGCGAACAGTGGCTCCATGCTGTTTGATTCGACAGTTACATCCAGCTTGGCATAGCCCATTTTTGCACTGGTGTAGACCACCGGGAAGTCCAGCTGTTCGTCATTGGCCTCCAGTTCGCAGAACAGATCGAAAACCATGTTCAGCACTTCGTCCGGCCGGGAGCCAGGGCGGTCGATCTTGTTGATCACCACGATCGGCTTTAAGTTCAGGTCCAGGGATTTCTTCAGCACGAAACGGGTCTGGGGCATCGGGCCGTCCAGGGCATCCACCAACAGCAACACCGAGTCGACCATCTTCAGCACCCGCTCCACCTCGCCGCCGAAGTCGGCGTGGCCGGGGGTATCCACGATGTTGATCTTGTACTGGCCGTGATGAATCGAGAGGTTCTTGGCCAGAATGGTGATGCCGCGCTCCTTCTCGAGATCGTTACTGTCCATCACCCGCTCGGTGATGGCTTCATGTTCCCGGTACACCCCGGAATGTTTCAGCATGGCGTCCACCAGGGTGGTCTTGCCGTGGTCGACGTGGGCGATAATGGCGATATTGCGGATACGTTCCTGCATTGATGGTATACTCCTTCAGAAATAAAAAGACGGGCACACGCCCGTCAGGTTGCTTGCCAGTATGAAGAAAAACAGGGCTGCTGACAATCTGTTTTTTATGATAGCCTAATAAAATCATGAACAACGACTTCAAGCTCACCACTGCCTATACCCCCCGCGGCGATCAACCCCAGGCCATTGACGAACTGGTGGCCGGCATCGAACGTGGTGACAGACACCAGGTGCTGCTGGGGGTGACCGGCTCCGGCAAGACCTTTACGGTTGCCAACGTGATCGCCCGTACCGGCCGGCCAGCCCTGGTGCTGGCCCCCAACAAGACCCTGGCGGCTCAACTCTATGGTGAGTTCAAGGAGTTGTTCCCGGACAATGCGGTGGAGTACTTCGTCTCCTACTATGATTATTATCAGCCGGAAGCCTACCTGCCCAATACCGACACCTTCATCGAAAAGGACTCGGCCATCAATGACGAGATCGACAAAATGCGTCATTCCGCCACCCGATCGCTACTGACCAGGTCGGATGTGATCATCGTGGCCTCGGTCTCCTGCATTTACGGTATCGGTTCGCCGGAGGCCTATCAGGAAATGCATATCTTCTTCCATCAGGGGGAGCAGTACGGCCGCGACGCCCTGTTAAAGAAGTTGGTGGAGATTCAGTACCAGCGCAACGATACCGACTTCCACCGCGGCACCTTCCGGGTGCGGGGGGATGTGATCGAGGTGTTTCCGGCCTACGACAGCGAGCGAGCGCTGCGGATCGAGTTCTTTGGCGACGAGGTGGAGACCATCTCCCAGATTGATCCGCTACGTGGAGCCGTGCTGCAAAAGCTCTCCAAGGCTGCCATCTACCCGGCATCCCACTATGTTTCGACAAAGGAAAATCTGGAGCGGGCCGTGGAACAGATCCGTCTGGACCTGGAGGAACGGATCAGGCTGTTTAAAAGTCAGGGCAAACTGCTGGAGGCCCAGCGGATCGAGCAGCGCACCTACTACGACATCGAGATGATGGAGGAGATGGGCTTCTGTCAGGGGATCGAGAACTACTCCCGTTACCTGGACGGACGGCAGCCCGGTGAGCCACCCTTTACGTTGATCGACTACTTCCCTGATGATTTTGTGCTGTTCGCCGACGAGTCCCACATCACCATCCCCCAGGTGGGGGGGATGTACCGCGGCGACCGAAGCCGCAAGGAGACCCTGGTGGAGTACGGCTTTCGTCTGCCGGCTGCCCTGGACAACCGCCCCCTGAATTTTCAGGAGTTTGAGGCCCGCATCAAGCAGGTGGTGCATGTCTCGGCCACCCCGGCCGATTACGAGCTGCAGCAGGCCGGTGGCGTGTTCGTGGAGCAGGTGATCCGGCCCACCGGCCTGGTTGATCCGCCGATCGAGATCCGTCCGGCAACGGCAGGTGCGGGAGCAGCCGGACAGGTGGATGATCTGCTGCACGAGGTGCGGCTGACCGTGGCCCGTGGTGAGCGGGTGCTGGTGACCACCCTGACCAAGCGGATGGCCGAAGAGCTGACCAACTACTATCAGGAGCTGGGCCTACGGGTGCGCTACCTGCACTCAGATATTGTTACGATCGAGCGAATGCAGATCTTGCGTTCTCTCAGACTGGGCGAATTCGACGTGCTGGTGGGGATCAACCTGCTACGGGAGGGTTTGGACCTGCCGGAGGTTTCACTGGTGGCGATCCTGGATGCCGACAAGGAAGGTTTTCTGCGCTCAACCCGCTCGCTGATCCAGACCTGCGGACGGGCGGCCCGTAACGTGGCAGGGCGGGTGCTGATGTATGCCGACACGGTCACCCGTTCGATGCAGGGCTGTCTGGACGAAACCGAGCGGCGGCGCTCCAAACAGCTGGCCTACAACATAGAGCACGATATCACCCCGGAAACGGTCAAGAAGGGGATGCGCAGCATCCTGGAATCGATTGAGGAACAGGATTATTCAGCGGTACCACTGGTGGCCGATCTCGCTGAGGAGTATGGCAACGACCTGCGGCAGATCCCCAGGCTGATCAAAAAGCTGCGCAAGGAGATGCTGGCCGCAGCCAAAGAGCTGGATTTTGAAAAGGCTGCCGGGCTGCGGGACCGGATCAAGCAGCTGGAGGATGCTGAACTGAAGCTGCGCTAATTTCCGACAGCGGCGTAAAACTCCACGAGCTGTTCTTTCAGTCGTGTCAACCCGGTGGGAGCATCGCCAATATCGCCGGTTTTGGCGGCAGCCTCCAGTGTCGAGGCGGTCTCGCGCATGTGCATGGCGCCGATATTGCCGCACGATCCCTTGATGGTGTGGGCTGCGACCCGGACCGCATCGCTGTCGCCCGCGATGATGGCCTGCTCGAGTTCCTGCAGGTTTTTGAGCATACCATTACGGAACAGACTGATGAATCGCGGGATCAGCGCCTCTTCCCCCCCCAGCCGCTCAAGCAGATCCTCACGGGCATAAACCGGCGTGAGTACCTCACCTTTGCTGGCCTGGTTTTCTGCCGGGACTGACAGTCCAGGCGGCACCGGCTGCTGAACAACCCGTTTCCCGTCGCAGTATCGTTGCAGGGTCGCCAGGATGGAGGCTGGCTTGACCGGCTTGGAGAGATAATCATCCATGCCGGCCTGCAGACATTTTTCCCGATCTTCCCTGGCAGCGTAGGCGGTCATGGCCACAATTGGAGTAGCCGGTCTGCCGGTGGCCTGTTCCAGTTGCCGGATGGCAATGGTTGCCTGCAGACCGTCCATCTCAGGCATCTGGATATCCATCAGCACGATGTCGAAACGGTCTTCGCCATAAGCCTCAAGCGCTTCGCGTCCGTTGGCCGCCTCGGTGATGCTGTGATTATATCGTTGTAATACCGCTTTGGCGAGTTCACGGTTGACCTCCACATCGTCAACCAGCAGCACCCGCAGGCCGGAGAGCGGAGCCTGTTCGACCGCCGGCGGATGTGCCGATGGCAGTTCGGAGGCAATCTGGGCGTCATCAGCCGCCAGATGGAAGCAGACCGTGAAGAAGAAGCGGCTGCCGACACCCGGCTGACTTTCAACCCAGATATCACCCTGCATCAATCCTGCCAGGCGCTGGCAAATCGCCAGACCCAGTCCGGTGCCGCCGTAGCGTTTGGTGGTGGTGGCATCAGCCTGCTCAAAGATATCGAAGATGCGCTGCTGGGCATCAGCCGGAATGCCGATCCCCTGGTCAGCCACGCAGAACTGCAACATCAGCCATTTGTCTGTCGTCGGTCCGCGTTCCACCGACACGGTGATCGAGCCCTGATCACTGAACTTGAGCGCGTTACCCACCAGATTGGTCAGGATCTGGTTGAGTTTGGCCAGATCACCAACCAGCCGGTCAGGCACCTCCTGGCTGACCTTGATGGTCAGCTGTAGCCTTTTTTGCTCTGCCCGGACCGCCAAAGCATGCAGACCGGTCTCAATACCTCTGCGCAAGAGGAACGGCGCCGGCGACAGCTCAAGTTTACCTGCCTCAATCTTGGAAAAATCGAGGATATCGTTGATGATCAGCATCAGATTTTCGGTGGAATCGTGGATGGCCAGCAGGTGTTTGCGGTCCTGTTCTGCGGTGAAG
The DNA here is from genome assembly GCA_002419465.1 of Geobacter sp. UBA5730. GTDB lineage: Bacteria > Desulfobacterota > Desulfuromonadia > Geobacterales > Pseudopelobacteraceae > Trichlorobacter. The sequence goes on from DIGE01000014.1 coordinate 594,329, forward strand.
CCCCCCTCCAGCAGCAGTTCGGTCATGCCCATGATGCCGTTCATCGGTGTGCGGATCTCATGGCTCATGTTGGCAAGGAAGGCGCTTTTGGCCTGACTTGACGCTACGGCGTGGGCCCGGGCCTGCTCCAGCTCGCTGGTGCGTTCATCAACCCGTTGTTCCAGGGTTGCCATATGTTCCCGCAGCATCTCCCGCAGGGTGGCGCTCTCCAGGGCATAGGCGCAGGAGTAGAGCACAATGGAAAGGGCGTTCAGGGCAGGCGCTTCAACGCTTACCCCCTCGCCGGGCAGCAGGCCGATCAGCATCCCCAGAATGCTGGACTGGGTGGACACGACCTGCAACAAGGCGGTCCGGTTGTCGCCGGTTGTGGTCATGACTGCCTGGTTGCGGTTCAAGGCCCAGGCAAAGGAGCCGCTCATGATCTGGTTGTCAACCTCAGCCTGGAGCCGGTCCTGGGCGTCGGGCGGTTCAACGATGTCGAGCTCGAAGCTGCCGTCCTCGTGGCTGACGAGGAACCCCAAGGCTTCAAAGGAGAGCAGGCGGCGAATCTGGGCCAGGGTGGCACGGTAAATTGCCGAAAAATCGCTGGCGCGGGCCAGATCGGCCTGGAAATCGCCGCTGGAAGCCAACATTTCCAGAATCGCCACGTAGCGGCGGTTGGATTCCTCCAGATAGCTGATCCGTTCCTGGAGAAAGAAGGGGACTGGTGTCTGGTCGTTGGGCGTGCTCATGGCGCCTCCGCCAGAATACTGAAGGTTTCCTCCAGTTGCGGCTCGGCCTGTTTGAGGATGGCACCCAGTTGGTGGGGTGACATGCCCAGTTTGTCCCAGGCGGCCGGGTCGAGGGCGGATACGCACCACTCGCCGGTCTGGCCGTACTCCATGGCCTGGCAGATGATGTCGGACAGGTGAATGGTGGCGGCTTCCACGGGGAACTGTTCGGCGCGGGACGGGCGATGGTGCGAGGCGACCGGTTCGGCGATATTGGCCGGAATTTTCCAGGAACGCAGCAAGGCGCCTCCGGCATCGGCATGGTCGAATCCCAGGCGGTCCAACTCGGTCAGATGGTAGGGCTGGTTGGAGGCGCGACTCTGTCCGATCATCTCCATAACCACCGGCGGGATAGTGGTAGCCATCATCAGCTGCCCCACATCATGCAGGATACCAGCCACGAAGAAACGCTCAACGTTGGTCTCCCTGCGCCAGGTGGCCAGGGTGCGGGCTAGGATGCCACAGGCGACACTGTGCCGCCAGAATGAGATCATGTTCAGCAACTCTTCGGGGATGCCGGTGAAAACCCCCATCACCGAGGCAGCCAGGGCCAGATCGCGCAGCTGCTGGGTGCCGATGATAGTGACCGCCTTATTGATGGAATCCACCTTGCCGAACCAGCCGAAAAAAGGGCTGTTGGCCAGGCGCAGTAGCCGGGCGGTCAGGCCCTGGTCCTCGGTGATGATCTTGGCGATGTCGTCGATGGAGGTGCGGGGGTGGTTGATCGCTTCATTGAGCTGCTCGTAGAACAGCGGCAGGGAATAGACCGTGCTCGTGCGATCTACCAGCCATTCCAGGGTGTAGACGGGACCATCAGCAAAGGCCATGTTGGACCCTCCTGATGGCGGCCAGCCGTAGCAATTCGCGCAGGGCAGGATGGTCGGTGCCGGCATACTGAAACAAGGGGATCAGTGACAGCTCCGCCGCTTCCAGGGCAGCCGGGTCCACTTCTGCGGGCAACAGCGACTCGTCATCGGCATGGTCAATGCCGGCGATGTCCGCTTCCACCACTCCCCAGGTGCGGAAGATCACCAGATGCTTCTGGGTCAGCTCGGCTCCGGCGCCTAGCAACATTCGGCCGTTACGGTCCTGGACATCGCTGGCCAGCACCATACCGGCCTCCAGATTTTCAATCGGTAACAAGCCCATCGCACGGTTCTCCGGCTGGTGAAATGACGGTGCAGCGTGCCGTGAGCAGCTGCTGGTGCCCCGTTGTAACTGATCAGCGGATGATGGTAAAGAGATTATCACTTTTTTGACCAGCGTCATGCAGATAACCAAAACTATCTGGCAGGATCAAACCCATGCAAACCATTACCAGACAGATGCAACAGGATATCAGGCTGATCGGAAAATTTACCGAGGTTTGGTGTGATGGCCATCAACACGGGCAGCGACAGTCGGTGGAACTGCCCGGAGGGCTTGCGCCGCTGCGGCTGTGTCCCGTGTGCGCCGACTTTTTAGCCTATGCTGTGATGAAGCGGTCGAGCTGTCCGCTGGAAGCGCAAAAACCCAGCTGTAAAAACTGCAAGATTCATTGTTATGCAGCGTCTCAACGGGCCAAGGTCAAGCAGATCATGGCCTGGTCGGGCAGAAGGATGATCTTGAAAGGCAGACTTGATTATATCTGGCACTATTTTTTCTAAACAAAAGGAGCGTAATCGTATGCTGAGAAAAATTGTAAAAATCGACCCTGACAAGTGCGATGGCTGCGGCCTGTGCGTGCCTTCCTGTGCCGAGGGAGCAATCAGGATCGTGAACGGCAAGGCAGTGCTGTCCGCCGACAACCTCTGTGACGGCTTGGGGGCCTGCCTGGGCGAGTGTCCCAAGGATGCCATCAGTATTGAGGAACGCGATACCGATGCCTTTGACGAAGCCGCTGTGGAACAACATCTGGCCGCACAGGGCACGCCGGCCCCGGCCCATGGCCCTCACACTCCTGCTGCGCCGCACGGCCATGGACATGGCAGCGGTTGCCCCGGCTCGCGGATGATGTCGTTTGGCAAGCCAGTGTCTGCCGCAGCCCCGGATGCGCCAAAGGGCAGCCGCCAGAGCCGGTTGGCTCAGTGGCCGGTGCAGATGCAGCTGGTCTCACCCACCGCCCCCTACTTCCAGGACGCCAACCTGCTGCTGACCGCCGACTGCGTGCCGTTGGCCTATGCCGGCTACCATGAGGACTTTCTGGATGGCAAGGCGGTAATCATGGGTTGTCCCAAGCTGGACGACAACCAGTTTTTTACGGATAAGTTGACTGAAATTCTGAGGGTTTCCAATATCAAGAGCGTCACCGTGTTGCGGATGGAGGTGCCCTGTTGCGGGGGAATCGCCTGGGCAGCCAAGGAGGCGATCAAAAAGTGTGGCAAGGTGATTCCTTACGCTGAAGTGACCATCGGTATTCAAGGCGCCATCAAGGGATGATTCCGCTCAGATAAACAGGGCTCTTTCATGTCGGCTGTTGCGGCGTTTAACCTGGTACATCGTGACATTTAACATTCGTTTATTTGCACTATATGGCACACGGGCGCAACTTATTCAAGAAGGCCACCATTGCCGCCAAGATACCGAGTAACACTTACCGAGCAGGAGCGCAAAGAGCTTGAGAATTTAACCAAACGTGGCAAGACCCTGCTCGACGATTTATCCACGCCCGTGTCTGCATGGATGAATCCTGCAAGCAGATGATCGGTGAAGTCCAAGATTCGATACCGTGCAAGCCGGGATAACCGGCACGCGTTGATGATGAAACGTCAGAAACGGCGTGGCAGAAATCTTTATGGAAGTAGAACCGCTGGGCGGCAAAAGGCATGTTGCCGTCACCGAGCACCGAATCAGAAAAGATTGGGCGGTGCAGATAAAGCAAATGCCGGATGAACGCTATCTGGATGCGATCAAGGTTCGTCTGGTTATGGATAATCTGAACACCCACAGCATCGCCTCACTGTATGAAACTTTTGAACCGAAAGCAGGCAGAAGTACCAGCATGGAAAAAAGACCGAAACAACAGAGCCAGTAAAATCAGCTGGCAGTTCACTACATCGGACGTTCGGATCAAGCTGACGCGACTTTATCCGTATCCATAAATGTTACATGGTACTAGTGTTGGCGGGAAACCCCTGGGTTGACTTTTGGTGAGCTTGGAGCTTAAACTTGCTACAGTATCTTCAAACCGGAGGCGGTCATGCAGAACGAAAAAGAATGCCCGGAATGCCAGGGCAAGATGATCCTGATGCCCGGCTGAGGCGGACTCTTCTGGCGGTGCCAGAAGTGCGGATTACGACTTGCCTACGGGAAAAAGGAACAACAGCCCAGCGGTGGCTGCTGCTCTTGACCAGTACCGGGGTGGGCTGCAGTGCCCGCCCCACATTTTTTTAGCAGTGCTGCAACAAAAAGTGCTTGACGGAGCAAGGACCTTTGGCTATAGTCCACAACTCTGTAAAAACCAAAGAGGTGGTACGAACCTATGTACGCAGTGATCAAGACTGGTGGCAAGCAATATAAGGTCGCAGAAGGCGATTTTCTCAAGGTCGAGAAGCTCGAAAACCTGGTGGGTGACACCATTGAATTCAGCGAAGTCCTGATGGTTGGCGGCGAGTCCGTCAAGGTCGGCGCTCCACTGGTAGCCGGCGCCAAGGTAACCGCCAAGGTTGCCGTGCAGGGCCGTGACAAGAAGATCCTGGTCTTCAAGTCCAAGCGTCGTAAGAACACCCGCAAGATGATCGGTCACCGCCAGCCGCATACCGTGCTGAAGATCGAAAAAATCAGCGCCTAGGCGCTTACTGATTATTCTTTATTGAGGAGATAGAACCATGGCACACAAAAAAGGCGTCGGCAGTTCCCGTAACGGCCGCGATTCAGACGGCCAGCGACTTGGCTGCAAAAAGTTCGGCGGTGAGCCTGTCAAGGCCGGCAACATCATTTACCGTCAGCATGGTACCCAGATCCACCCCGGCAACAACGTGGGCTGCGGCAAGGACTACACCCTGTTTTCCCTGATCGAAGGCGTGGTCAAGTTCGAGCGGATGGGTCGCGATCGCAAAAAGGTCTCGGTCTACCCGGCTTAGGCCATATAGCAATGGAACGCTTAAACCCGATCGGCACAGCCGGTCGGGTTTTTTTGTACCTGCAGCTAGCCGTGACAGCGGATGGACTTACGCCGGCATCTGTGCTATAGACTGTCTCTGCCAGGCCTGCCGCACAGGCATAAAAAAGGGCTTGCAGCATCTGGCCGCAAGCCCTTTCTGTTGTAGATGGTCGGGATGACACGATTTGAACGTGCGACCCCCTGCTCCCGAAGCAGGTGCGCTACCAGGCTGCGCTACATCCCGAAGAACTGTTTTTATAGTCCGATTCCTGTTGCCTTGTCAACAGGTAACCGCTTGAAGGAGCAAACCCATGTCCTCACCAGACATCCAACAGGCAATTCGCGGCCTGCTCAAGCAACGCAACGCCGTCCTGCTGGCTCATAACTATATGCGGGACGAGGTCCAGGCCATTGCCGACATCACCGGCGATTCGCTCCAGCTTTCCCTGGAGGCTGCCCAGACCGATGCCGCAGTGATCGTGTTCTGTGGCGTGCACTTCATGGCCGAATCAGCCGCGATCCTCTCCCCCGCCAAGACCGTTTTGCTCCCCCGCCCCGATGCCGGCTGCCCGATGGCCGACATGGTGGACGTCAGCGGCCTGCGCGAACTGAAGGCCAAACATCCCGGTGTGCCGGTGGTCACCTATGTCAACTCCACTGCCGCGGTCAAGGCTGAGTCCGATATCTGTTGTACCTCGGCCAATGCCGTCTCGGTGGTCAAATCTCTGTTGTCCGACTCGTTGATTTTTGCCCCGGACCGCAATCTGGGGCGTTGGATCGCCCGCTTTGTGCCGGACAAACGGTTCATCTACTGGGATGGTTACTGTCCGACCCACGAGCGGATGACCCCTGAAGCGGTGCTGCAGAAAAAGGCCGAACACCCCGGCGCCCTGTTCATCTGCCACCCGGAATGTGCTCCGGCTGTCTCTGACCTGGCCGACCATGTCTGCTCCACCAGCGGCATGTACCGTTACTGCACAACCAGCCCGGCCAAAACCTTCATCATCGGCACCGAGGCCGGCATCCTTTTCAAATTACGACAGGACAACCCGGACAAGCAGTTCATCCTGGCCACACCGGCCCTGGTCTGTCCCAACATGAAGCTGACCTCCCTGGAGGATGTGCTGCTGGCGCTGCAAACCATGCAGCCGGTCGTGCGGGTGCCGGAAGAGGTCCGACTGAAGGCCAAGGCCGCGCTCGATAAGATGCTGGCCGTACCAAGGGACTGACCATGCTTGATTATCTCGGCGCACATATGTCAATCTCCGGCGGCCTGCACAAGGCGGTCGAACGAGCGGTTGCTGCCGGTTGCGGCACCTTGCAGATCTTCACCCGTTCCTCCAACCAGTGGAAAGGCAAGCCGGTCAGCGACAGCGACGCGGCCCTGTTTCGTCAAACCTTTGCTGCGTCAGGCCTGCATGAAATTATCTCCCACGATATCTACCTGATCAACCTGGCAGCACCGCCAGGCGAGACCCGCGACAAAAGCCTGGCCGCCTTCAGCGAAGAGATGGCTACCTGTGCCAAGCTGGGTATCAGCAAGATCGTGATGCACCCCGGCTCCCACACCACCGACACGCCCGCAGCCGGTCTTCAACGGGTAATTGAGGCCTTTGACCAGCTGCTTGCCGCCGTACCGCAGTACGAGGGACTGATACTGCTGGAAACCACCGCCGGCCAAGGCACCAACCTGGGCCGCCACTTCGAGGAGCTGCGCACCATCATTGACGGCTCGAAAACCCCGCACCGCTTTGGCATCTGCTTTGACACCTGCCACACCTTTGCAGCCGGCTATGACACCACCAGCCCGCAGGGTTACGCCGCAGTGATGGACCAGTTCGACCGGATACTGGGCCTGGAACGGCTGCAATGTTTCCACTTCAACGACTCCAAGAAAGGCTTGGGCAGCCGGGTGGATCGCCACGACCATATCGGTCAGGGAATGCTGGGACTGGAACCGTTCCGTCAGATCCTGAACGACCCCCGCTTCACCAAGGTTCCCAAAATACTGGAGACCCCCAAGGGCGACGCCGACGAGATGGACCGAACCAACCTGGCCCTGCTGCGGGGGCTGATCAACGGGTCAAAACAGTAAAACCACGTTTTGTACCGTTGGATTGACAGACACACCAAAAACACGTATCTGTTGCAGCCACCTGTTGCACGATCTCGATTATCCGAGGCCTGTATGACGATTCAGTGTCCGCATTGCGGAGCCAGGGGCCAGCTTGACGATTCAAAACGACCGGTCGGTGTCACCTCGATCAAATGTCCCCGTTGCAATCAGAGTTTCCCGCTCCCACCGCTCGTTTCGGTACAAACACCACCGGCTGAACCGCCACCGTTGCGCCGTTGTCCGGCCTGCGGCGGGATCATTGAGGGCAGCGGCGGACTCTGCAACGCCTGCGATGCCGCACGCACCCGCCAGGACACCACCACCGCCACACCTCTCCCTGTTGTTGCGCCGGCTGACGGCACCCTCACCGGCACCTGCGAGGTCTGCAAAGGACGCTTTGCCCAAAGCGAGATGGTCCGCTTCGGCACTACCCAGGTCTGCAGCGCCTGCAAACCGACCTACGTCCAGATGCTCGCCATGGGGCTGGGACGTACTGGTGAGCTGCGTTATGCCGGTTTCTGGATCCGCTTCGGGGCCAAATTCATCGACGGCATCATCCTTGGTCTGGTCAACTTTGTAACCAGCATGGCCTCCACCCTGCTGGTGGGCAGCCAGAAATCACCGCAAGCAGCCATTACGGTCCTGGTGCTGAATATGATCATCAATGTGGCCATTGCCGTGGCCTACAACGCCTGGTTCCTGACCAGCAAGTATCAGGCGACGCCGGGCAAGATCGCCTGCGGCCTGAAGGTGGTTACCGCCGACGGTGTCCGGATCAGCGGCTTGCGTGCGATTGGCCGCTACTTTGCCGAGATGCTGAGCAGTCTGATCATGGGCATCGGCTATATTATGGTCGCCTTTGATGATGAAAAACGAGCCCTGCATGACCGGATCTGCAACACCCGGGTAATTTACAAGTAATGGCCCCTGACGGTCGCCAGCCTTTCCCGTTGCTGTGTAGTTCCTGCCACCGGCCGCTGCCGACCGAACAGTGCAACAACGCTGAATCATTCCGTTGCCCGCACTGCTCGGTCCAGTTGCAGGTTGAACTGTTTCCGGCCATGTTGCGGGCACTCAACGAGCAGGGCACGCTGGGAGCCGTTGCCGGCGACGGCGAGGCCAGCTGCTTCTACCATCCTGACAAACAGGCGGCCACAGTCTGCAGCAGCTGTGGCCGTTTTCTCTGCAGCCTCTGTGAGATAGATCTGGCCGGGCAGTGCCTCTGCCCGGTCTGTTTTGAACAGGGCCGCCAATCCGAGCAGATTGCCAGCCTGGTCAACAAACGGGTGCTGCACGACAGCATCGCTCTGAGCGTTGCCCTGGTGCCGCTTCTCATCTGGCCCGTTACCCTGATCACTGCGCCGATCGCCTTCTCTCTGTCCATCTACGCCTGGCGGAAACCCACCAGCATCCTGCGCCGCACCAAGCTTCGCCTGCTGGCCGCGCTCTTCTTCTCGGGCGTACAGATAGTAGGTTGGGGCGTGTTGGCGGTAGTTCTGCTACAGAAATGGATCTCATGACCAACCCCAGCCAACCGACCAGTTACCGCCGGCTTGCCAGAGGCACCATCGCCCTGGTGATGCGCTGTTCTCTCTGGCTGGGGGATGACCACCTGCTGGCGGTCAAATCCACCGGTTACACCGAGGACTACACCCGGATCTACCTGAAGGACCTGAAAGGGGTCGTGGCCCACCGCACCAAAAGCTGGCTGGTGGCCAATCTGATCCTCGGCATCCTGGTGGCCCTGCTCGGTCTGGGCATCATCAACACCGACGACCTCTTCTCAGCCGGTACCATCACGCTGATGTTCATGGGCAGCCCGTTTCTGATCGCCCTGCTGATCAACCTGCTACAGGGACCCACCTGTAAGACCAGCCTGCTGACCCCGCTGGGGCCGGTGGAGATTCCCGCCCTGACACGCACCCGCAGGGTGGCCCGCCTGATCCGCGAGTTGTGCCCCCTGGTTGCCGCACGCCAGGGCAGCATGCTGCGCAGCGAGCTGCTGAACCGCTATGACGCCCAACGGTCCGGCACCGGCACGACACCAACCCCCTCCCCATGAGCACCCTGAAGGTCCAGCGCTGTTTCAACCACCGACAGCGCGAGGCAGTTGCCCGCTGCGCAACCTGTGGCAACTATTTCTGCCGGGAATGCGTCACCGAGCACGCCGGCCGGATGACCTGCGCCCGTTGCCTGGGCCAGCCGGCTGCGATCAAACCGCGCTTGCAGATCGTACCGCTGCTGACCGGCACGCTGCTGCTGGGTGTCGGCCTGGTGATCCTCTGGTTCTGCTTCTTTCTGGCCGGTCGCGTCCTGCTGGCCATCCCCACGGCGGTCCATGAAGGGACCATCTGGAGCTTCCTGGGGGCGCTGCTGCGATGATCCGTATTCCCAAAAGCCGCGAGAAGGGAGTCGGAGCTGTGGAGCTGCTGGAGCAGGCCACGGCCCTGCTGCGCAGCACCCCCCTGGCGACCCTGGCCTGCTACTACCTGGGCACACTGCCCTTTCTGCTGGGACTGCTCTGGTTCTGGGCCGACATGAGCAGAAGCGCCGATGCCCACCTGCGGCTGGCCGGTGGAGCACTGGCACTGGCGCTGCTGTTTGTCTGGATGAAGGTCTGGCAGGCCCGTTTTGCCGGGTTGCTGCTGACCCAACTGGGCGGACAGCGGCAGTTGCCCGCGCTGGCGGGCACCATCATGGTGCAGGCAGGACTACAACCCTGGGGGTTTATCATCCTGCCGCTGGCTGCCCTGCTGACCCTGCCGCTCTGCTGGTGTTTCGCCTTTTTCCAGAACATCACCGTGCTGGGCGGACCGGACAGCCGCAGCGTACAACGCAAAGCCCGCCGGCTGGCCCTGCTCTGGCCCGGCCAGAATCATCTCCTGGTAACGCTGCTGGCACTGATCAGCCTGGTGTTGTTCATCAACATCGCCCTGGGCGCTTTTTTCCTGCCCCGTCTGCTGAAAATGCTGTTCGGCATTGAATCACTGTTTACCCGCAGCAACCTGATGCTGCTCAACTCCACCTTCTGGGCGGCCGTGGCCGCTGCAACCCACCTCTGCACCGATCCGCTGAGCAAGGCCTGCTACGTGCTGCGCTGCCACTACGGCGAATCGCTGGCCAGCGGAGCCGATCTGCGGGCACAGCTGAAAGCGCTGGGTGACCGTTCGATGCCGCTGATCCTGGCGTTGACCATGGCAGCGCTACTCGGCTACAGTGCCCCGGCACTCAGCGCCGAACCGCAACCGGTTGCCCAGTTGCAGCAGCGCGCTGCACAGCTTGACCACTCCATCGAACAGGTGATCGCCAGCCCCCGCTTTGCCTGGCGACTGCCCCGGGAAGGTGGACGTCTTGAGAAACAGGAACTGCCCGGCTTCCTGCGGGCCTCCCTGGAATGGCTGCAAGATGCCATGACGACGGTCGGCGGTTGGATCAAGCATCTGACGGACTGGCTGGCTAAAAAGCTGCCCAGGCCAAAACTGCCTGGCGGCGGCAATGGCAGGGGAGCCGGTTTCGGTGAGTACGCCCTGGCGCTGCTGTACGGTCTGCTGGCCCTGTTGCTGGCTGGCGCTGCTATCTTTGCCTGGCGTCATCTGCGCCGGGGCAACCGGCAGCAACCGCAGCTGGCAACCCGGCTTGTGACGGCGGAACCGGACTTAAACGACGAAGCTCTGACGGCCGATGAACTCAGTGAAGATCGCTGGGCCGCTCTGGCCCGCGAACTCTTGGTAAAAGGGGACGTGCGGCTGGGGCTGCGGGCGATGTATCTTGCCACCCTGGCTTGTCTGGCCGAAGCACGGCTGCTGGTGATTATCCGCTGCAAGACCAACCACGACTATGAACGTGAACTGCTGCGCTTCAGCCATGCCATGCCGGGCGTCAGCGAGGCCTTTTCGCTGAACCTGCGGATATTTGAAGGGGCCTGGTATGGCATGCATCTGCCGGATCAGGGCACCCTGCAGCAATATCTGGACAATCACGCCAGGATCAGGAGTGAACTCCGTGCGCAGTAAACTCCTGATCAGCGCCCTGCTGTTGCTGCTGCTTGTGTCGGCGCTGGCGATCTACCAGCTGTTTGTGTTGCGGTTCGAAAACGGTGATCTGTTCCCTCCCGGCTCATCCCTGCGCAGTGATCCGCTGGGCAGCATGGCCCTCTACCTGGCCCTGGAACGCACTGCCGGAATCAACCTGCGCCGCAATTATCGTCCCTTCGACCACCAGCAGCCGACCGGCAGCACCATCCTGCTGTTAGGCATCGACCATCAGCGCCTGCTGACCGCCAGCAAACAGGATTCGGCGCAGCTTGAGCAACTGGCCGGGAGGGGCAACCGGGTGGTGATCGCCTTCACGCCGGCCAACGGACCTGCCACAGCAGCGGCTACCGGGGCAGGAGACCAAAAAAAATCGCCCGGCGCCTGGGGGGTCACCCCTGAGCTGCTACCGGACGAGCCGGGCAGTTCACCGCGTACACCGCTACGGGGTACCCTGGTGGATACCACCACGGCGCTGCCGCAGGAGGCGCTGTTCCACTCACGTCTGACCCTGCAGTCCCCACTCACCGGCTGGCAGGTGATCTATGCCGCACAGGACCGGCCGGTACTGCTGGAGCGCCGGTTCGGCACCGGCAGCCTGGTGCTGGTGGCGGACAGCTCCATCTTCAGCAACCAGCGGATGAAAGAGGACCGCCAGCCGGCCTTGCTGGCCTGGCTGATGGGTGCTAACCGGACCGTCATCTTTGATGAGTCCCACCTGGGGGTGACCGAACAGGGCGGTATCATGGCCCTGATTCGCCGTTTCGGCCTGCTGCCGCTGCTGGCGGTCCTGCTGCTGCTGGCCGGGCTCTACCTCTGGCGGGCCTCCATCCCGCTGGCCCCGGACAACAGCGCACAATCCGCCGGCCCAACGATGGGCGTGACCCATGACAGCTTCAGCGGCCTGGTCAACCTGCTGCGGCGCAATATTCCGTCTGACCAGCTATTGGCGGTTTGCTACCAGGAGTGGCAACGCTCCTTCGCACGAGAAATCAAGGATGATCCAGTATTCCGCAAGGAACTGCATGATGCGGTCAGCCGCAGCGCCGACCCGATCAGCGGCTATCAGCGGGTGGCCCGTTTGCAGGCAGAGAGGAAGATACGATGAATCAGGGATTACAGCAGTTGATCGCAGTGGTGAAGGCGTTAAAAGGGGAGCTGGGCAAGGTGGTGATCGGCCAGCACGAGGTGATCGACCGTCTGCTGGTGGCACTGTTAACCGGACAGCATGCCCTGATCGAAGGTGTGCCGGGGATCGGCAAAACCCTGCTGGTGCGGGCCCTGGCCAAGACCCTGGGCGGCCGTTTCGCCCGGATTCAGTTCACCCCCGACCTGATGCCGGCCGACATCACCGGCACCAACATCTTCAACATGAAGGACAACGAATTTGTGCTGAACCCCGGACCGATCTTCTGCAACTTCCTGCTGGCCGACGAGATCAACCGCGCCCCGGCCAAGACCCAATCGGCCCTGCTACAGGCCATGCAAGAGCGGATGGTGACGATTGACCGTAAGAATTACGCCCTGCCGGCCAGTTTCACGGTCTTTGCCACCCAGAACCCGGTGGAGTTCGAGGGCACCTACCCCCTGCCGGAGGCCCAGAAAGACCGCTTCATGCTCAAGATCACCATGCCGCCCCCCAGCCGGGATGAGGAACTGGCCCTGGTAAAACGCACCCTGGGTCCAGAGGCCCCCGAGGCGGTACTGGCCACCGATGCGGTGCGCTGCGTGATCAATGCCGACGATCTGGTAACCCTGCGCCGTGCGCTGATGGATCTGGTAGTCCAGGACGAGATCGCCACCTACGCCCTGGAGGTGGTGCGGGCCACCCGCAGCCACCATGCCGTATTGCTGGGTGGTGGACCCCGGGCCTCCCAGTCGCTGATTTTGGCGGCCAGGGCCGCGGCAGCCGTGGCCGGACACGATTTCATCACCCCGGACGACATCAAGCTGATGGCCCTGCCGGTGCTGGAACACCGCCTGATCCTGCAGCCTGACTACGAGGTCGAGGGACTGACCCCGGCCGAGGTGATCGGTTCGATCCTGCAGGAGGTCACGGTCCCCCGGTGATCATCCCGGCCCCGGCCATACTGCGTCTGGTGGCAGCTACCCTGCTGCCGGCAGCGCTGCTGTACGCCATGGCGCCGCAGTTGCGGCCGCTGCTGGTCATGGTTCCGCCACTGGTGGGGCTGGTTGCCCTGGCCGACCTGCTGGCAGCCCTGCGACGTCGCAACGGTATCAGCCTGACCGTTCCCGGCAAGCTCTCGCTGATCTGTGGACGGCCTGCCGAACTGCCAATCACCATCCGTTCCATCGACGGCGCCCACAGGGAACTGCTGGTGGGCCTGGCGCTACCCCGCTGGTTCGAAGCTCCCTTTCGCGAGAGCCTGGTCAGCCTGCCGGGCACTGATCAGGCGCTGCTGCTGAACTGGCCCCTGACCGGCACGCGCCGGGGCAGCTTCCGGCTGACCCACTGCGACCTGCGGGTCAATTCGTTATTCCGGCTCTGGCAGATCCAAACACGCCACGCAACCACCACCGAACTGCGGGTCTACCCTAACCTGCGGGTCGAACGCCGCCGGCTGGCAGCCCTGTTTCTGGAACGCAACGACCGCCAGGTACGGGCCCAGCGTCAACGGGGCCAGGGCCGTGAGTTTGACAAGCTGCGTCAGTACCAACCCGGTGACAGCCTGGGGGATATCCACTGGAAAGCCACCGCCAAACGAGGCCAACTGATTACCAAAGAGTTTCAGATCGAGCGGACCCAGGAGGTCTATCTACTGCTGGACAGCTCACGGCTGAGCGGCCGGCCGGTGCCCTCCGCCGGGGGCGGCAACGAGCCCTTCCTGGAACAGAGCATCCGCACCGCCTTGTTGCTCGGCTCGGTGGCCCAGCGCCAGGGTGACCTGTTCGGGGTGGCCGCCTTTGGCAGCCGGGTACAGGGTTTTGTACGGGCCAAATCGGGCAAGCCGCACTTCGGCCACTGCCGCGACCTGCTCTACACCATCCAGCCGGGGGAAGATACCCCCGACTTCGGCGAGTTGGCCAGTTTTCTGGCGGCCCGTCTGCGTCGTCGCGCCCTGCTGATCTTCATCACCCCCCTGGATGAGCAGGCCCTGGCCGAGGAGTTTGTGCGCGCCATCAGGATTTTGGCCCGTCGGCACCTGATCTGTGTGGCCATGCCCCAACCCGCCGGCGCGGTGCCCCTGTTCGGCGACGCGCCCGTTCAGGAGCTGGACGACCTCTATCGCCAACTGGCCGGCCACATCAGCTGGCACCAGCTGCGGGAGCTGCAACAGTCGCTGCGCCTGCAGGGAGTCAGGCTGTTTCTGGTCAAGGACGAGCGGTTGAGTGCCGACCTGATTTCGCACTACCTGGATGTGAAACGGAGACAGCTACTGTGATCATCGACCTGGAACGATTCATGGCACAGGAAAAGCCCTGCTGGGACGAATTGGAACGTCTTTTGAAACGGGTCGAGGATGATCCCGGCTGTAGTTTGGGCGTGGCCGGCGCCACCCGCTTTCACTACCTCTATCAGCGCTCCACGGCCGGGCTGGCCCGGCTGGACGGGCTGGCTGCGCCGCCGGAGTTCCGTTGGTATCTGGAAAGCCTGGTGGCCCGGGCCTACGGCGAAATCCACTCCAACAGCGGCACGGCCCAACGTATGGCGCCTGGCAAATGGCTGCTGCAAACCTTTCCACAGACCTTCCGGCGGCATATTCGCCAGTTCCAGCTGGCCCTGTTGATCACGGTGGTCGGTGCGCTGTTTGGCGCCGCCGCCCTGATGCTGGCACCGGAAGAAAAAGGGATGCTGCTGCCCTTCGGGCATCTGCATGGATCGCCAACCGAGCGGGTGGCCAAGGAAGAACAGACCGCCGGCAAAGGGATGGATGGCCGCAAGGCCAGCTTTTCCAGCTACCTGATGACCCACAACACCAAGGTCTCGGTGGCCTGCATGGCCTCGGGCATGACCTGGGGGGTAGGCACCATCATTCTGCTGTTTTACAACGGCGTGATCCTGGGAGCGGTGATCCTGGACTACCTGGCCGCCGGCCAGGGAATCTTCCTGGCTGGCTGGCTGCTACCCCACGGCGTGATCGAGATACCGGCCATTCTGATCGGCGGTCAGGCCGGTCTGGTGCTGGCCAGCGCCCTGATTGGCCGTGGCAGCGGTTTTTCGCTGAACGTTCGGCTGCGGATGGTCTGGAGCGATCTGGCCACCCTGATTGGCGGCGTTGGACTGATGCTGGTCTGGGCCGGCATTGTGGAGGCCTTTTTCTCCCAGTATCACGAGCCGGTGTTGCCCTACAGCGTCAAGATCGTTTTCGGCCTGGCCGAGCTGGCACTGCTGCTGTTGTTTCTTGCCCGCAGCGGCCGTAACAAACAGGTGACCCGCCGTGACTGAGCGCAGTACCACCCTGCAAATCCGCACCCCGGAAGGTATCCGCTTCTCGCTGCTGCTGGCCGGCCCCACCAGCCGTCTCTTGGCGCTGCTGGTTGATCTGGCCTGCATCAGTGCCGCCACCAGCAGTGTCAGCACCGTTTTGCGGCTGTTTGCCATCATCAGCCAGGACATCTTCATGGCCCTGACCATCCTGGCCAGCTTTGTGATCTCCATCGGTTACGGCATCGCCTGTGAATGGTACTGGCGGGGTCAGACCGTGGGCAAACGCCTTTTGCGGCTGCGGGTGGTTGATCAGCAAGGGCTCAAGCTGCAGTTCAGCCAAGTGGTCATCCGCAACCTGTTGCGGGTGATCGATTCACTACCGCTGCTTTACCTGGTTGGCGGCATCGCCAGCTTGACCAACTCCAGGTGCCAGCGCCTGGGTGACATTGCTGCCGGCACCATTGTAGTGCGCACCCCGCTGCTTGTGCTACCCGGCCTGGAACAGCTGGGCAGCGAAAAATTCAATTCATTGCGGGAGTATCCCCAGCTGGTGGCCCGCCTGCGGCAAAAGGTCAGCCGCGATGAAGGGGCCATCGCCCTGCGGGCCTTGATCCGACGTGAAGAGCTGGAGCCTGCCGCCCGGCTTGAGCTGTTCCACGAACTGGCCGAACGGTTCCGCTCCCATGTCCGCTTCCCGGCCGAGGCGGTGTACGGCATGACTGATGAACGCTCTGTCCGCAATGTGGTGGAGCTGCTGTTCGAACCGCGCGGACGTGATTGACAGCTGTTTCATGACGTCCTATGCTGTCTGACATCCACACACCTGCACCGCATAAGGGGCATTCTGATGCACGCCACCATTGAGATACTTCAGGGCGATATCATTACCTTGGCCGTTGACGCCATTGTCAACGCCGCTAACAACACCCTGCTGGGCGGTGGCGGAGTGGACGGCGCCATTCACCGGGCCGCCGGGCCGCTACTGGTACAGGCCTGCGCCCCTCTGGGCGGCTGCCCGACCGGCGAAGCCAGGATCACCCCCGGCTTCAACCTGCCTGCCCGCTTTGTGATCCACACCGTGGGCCCGGTCTGGGCAGACGGCCAGGCAGGCGAGCCGGAACTGCTGGCAGCCTGTTACCAAAACTGTTTCGAGCTGGCCCGCCAGAATGGTATCCGCAGCATCGCCTTCCCGGCCATCAGCTGCGGGGTCTACGGCTATCCGATGCCGCAGGCAGCCGCCATTGCCCTGACTTGTGCCCAGAATGCTGCCGGAACAGGCGACTTTGACCGGATCATCCTGATTCAGTTCAGCGCACCGGCCCTGCGTTGCCACCAGACCGTGGCCCAGCGGCTCGGCATCACCTACAGATCATGATCAACCTTGCCCAGGCACTGCGCATAGCCCTGCGGGCCCTGCGAATCAACAAGATGCGTTCCTTCCTGACCATGCTGGGGATCATTATCGGCATTGCCGCGGTGATCGCCATGATGGCGGTCGGTTCCGGCGCCAGCTATGTCATCTCCGAACAGATCGCCAGCATGGGTAGCAATATCCTGCTGGTAATTCCCGGTTCTGTCACCAGCGGCGGCATCCGCACCGGCAGCGGGGGGGTGCAGACCCTGACCTACGACGACAGTCGGGCAATACAGTCGGAGTGTCCGGCGGTTGAGATGGCCGCGCCCACGGTACGTGGCTCCGGCCAGGTGGTCTACGGCAACCAGAACTGGTCGACCCTGCTGATGGGCACCACGCCGGAGATGTTCGTGATCCGCGAGTGGTTCCTGGCCACCGGCCGCAGCATCACCTCCTCCGATGTCGACAGCGCGGCCAAGGTCTGCCTGCTGGGCCAGTCGGTGGCCGATATCCTGTTTGGCAGCGAGGACCCGCTGGGCAAGATGATCAGGATCAAGAAGGTGCCGTTCACCGTGGTGGGCACCCTGCAACGCAAGGGACAATCGCCCCAGGGTACCGATCAGGACGATGTGATCTTCGTGCCGCTGCGCACCGCCCAACGCAAGCTGATCGGCAACCAGTTTCCCAATAACGTCGGGGCGATCCTGGTCAAGGCCAGGTCAGAAGAGCTGCTGTCCCAGGCCCAGGAAGAGGTTATCATTCTCCTGAATCAACGCCACCGGATCGGCAACGCCAAGGAGCCTGATTTTACCGTGCGCAACCTGTCGGAGATCATGGCGGTGGCCGAGCAGTCCTCCAAGGCGATGTCGCTGCTGCTGGGGGCGGTGGCCTCCATCTCGTTGATTGTCGGGGGTATTGGCATCATGAACATCATGCTGGTGTCGGTCACCGAGCGGACCCGCGAGATCGGCATCCGAATGGCGATCGGCGCAAAACAGCAGGATATCCTGTTGCAGTTCCTGACCGAGGCGGTGCTGCTGACCGTGATGGGTGGCTTGATCGGCATTGCGCTGGGCGCCGCCGGTGCCACGGTTGTTTCCAAGCTGCTCTCCTGGCCGACCCTGATCTCACCGCTTTCGATTACCATCGCCGTGCTGTTTTCCGGGGCGGTCGGCATTTTCTTCGGCTTTTATCCGGCCCGCAAGGCGGCCGGTCTGAACCCGATCGAGGCGCTGCGCTATGAGTGAGTCCAAACCCCGCATCCTGCTGGTAGAAGACGAGATGCATCTGGCCCGGGGCATCTGCTTCAACCTGGAGCTGGACGGCTATGCGGTCAGCCATTTTGACCGGGGCGAGACCGCCCTGGAGGCGTTACGGGTAGAACGCTGCGACCTGATCATCCTGGATGTGATGCTGCCCGGTATGGACGGTTTTCAGATCTGCAAGGCGATGCGTGAAATCGATTCCCGTGTGCCGATCCTGATGCTGACCGCCCGTTCCGAGGATGTTGACCGGGTCAGCGGCCTGGAATCGGGTGCCGACGACTACCTGACCAAGCCGTTCAACCTGCCCGAGTTCCTGCTACGGGTCAAAGGGATGCTGCGGCGTTCCTCCTGGTATCGTCCCGATCCGGTGGAAGAGGGCTACTCATTTGGCGATAACGAGGTGTTCCTGCTCTCCTACCGGGCCAGGACCGCCCAGGGCGAGATCGACCTGACCGAGATGGAGGTGCGGGTGCTCTCGCTGTTCTTCCAGCGCGAAGGACAGGTCATCCCCCGCGGTGAGCTGCTGGAATCGGTCTGGGGCTATGCCTCCGATGCCGAGACCCGTACGCTGGACAATTTTGTGGTGAGGCTGCGCAAGTATTTTGAACTGAACCCGGCCCGGCCGGTCCACTTCATCACCGTGCGGGGGGTGGGCTACCGCTTCTCCCGCCTGGGAAGCTGAACAATGTCCCAGCGCCGCCCCCAACCCCGCAAACCGCCCTCGGCGGAAGAGATCGCTCAGCTGGTGAATCGCCTCAAGGCCGAAAACCGCCCCGTAAACGCCAACTACCGCGAGCAGTCCCTCAAGATCCACGGCTGGATCTGCGCCAAGTGCGGCCGGGAATTCGAACGGGAGAACCTGCAGCTGCTGACGGTCCACCACAAGGACGGCAATCACCACAATAACCCGCCCAATGGCAGCAACTGGGAAAACCTGTGCGTCTTCTGTCACGATGACGAACACAGCCGTCTGATCCTGGCGGAGTACCTGAACGGAACCAAACCATGAAACACCTGATCCTCGGCACGGCCGGACATATTGACCATGGCAAGACCTCACTGGTCAAGGCGCTGACCGGCACCGACACCGACCGGTTAAAGGAAGAGAAGGCCCGTGGCATCACCATCGAGCTGGGCTTTGCCCACCTGGAGCTACCGGGCGGCATCGAATTCGGGGTGGTGGATGTGCCGGGCCATGAAAAGTTCGTGCGGGCCATGGTGGCCGGGGTGGCCGGCATGGACCTGGTGATGCTGGTGATCGCGGCCGACGAGGGGATCATGCCCCAAACCCGCGAGCACCTGGATATCCTACGGCTGTTGGGGGTGCGCGCCGGTCTGGTGGCCCTGACCAAGAGCGATATGGTGGAGCCGGACTGGCTGCCGCTGGTGCAGGAAGAGGTGCGGGAGTTTGTGGCCGGCACCTTCCTGGAAACGGCGCCGATCATTCCGGTCTCTTCCAAAACCGGCGCAGGGCTGGATGAGCTGAAGGCCGCACTGGCGCTGCTGGCCGAAGCGGCGGCTGAGAAGAAACGTGACGGCGCCTTCCGGCTGCCGGTGGACCGCGTTTTTACGGTGGCTGGTTTTGGCACCGTGGTGACCGGCACCCTGCTGGCCGGCGAGATCAGGATCGGTGACGAACTGGAGCTGCTGCCCAAAGGGATTGGCGGGCGGGTCCGCGGCATCCAGGCCCACGGCAGCAAGGCCGATTCCGGCCAGGCCGGTCAGCGGCTGGCCGTGAACCTGCAGGGGATTGATCTGGATCAGGTCCAGCGCGGGGACGTGGTTGTGCCGGCCAATGTCTTCCGCACCACCCGCCGGGTGGACGTGCGGCTTGACCACCTGACCGCTGCCCCCCGCGACCTGAAGCACCGTTCCAACGTCCGTTTCCACACCGGCACCAGTGAGGTGACCGCCCAGGTGCTCCTGCTGGAGCGGTCAAGTCTGCCTCCCGGCGAAACCGCCTATGCCCAGTTGCGGTTGGCTGAGCCGCTACTGTTGGTTTCCGGCGACCCCTACCTGATCCGAACCGCCTCGCCGGCTGCCACCATCGGTGGCGGCATCGTGCTGGACCCGTTTCCGCCTGCCCGGCGCCGACGCAGTGATGAGGCGCTCAAGCTGCTGGCAGCGCTGGATGCTGCCGAGCATCAGCACACCTGTGGCCTGATTGTGGCGCACGCGCTGTTGTCCGGTGTCAGCCTTGAGGAGATCGTCCTGCGCTCCGGTATCCCGCGCAAGCAGGCCGAGTCAGCCCTGCAGGGTCTGCTGAGCATCGGCGAGATTGTCCAGATGACCCGCGAACCACGCATCTTCCTGAGCAAGACAGCCGTTGGCACCCTTAAACAGCTGCTGGTCGATGAACTGGCTGGTTATCTGGCAGCTAATCCGCTCAAGGATGGCATCAACAAGGAGGAGTTGAAGACCCGTCTGCCCAAACGCAGTGACCAGCGCTTCTTTGTCCCGTTGCTGGGTGAACTGGAGAAGGAGGGCCGTCTGGCGGCCGAACGTGAACTGGTCCGGCCGGTTGGCGTCACCAAACCGGCCACGACCCAGGCCCCGGCCCTGGCTGGCAGATTGGGCCGGCTGCTGGCTGAATCCGGCAGTGAACCGCCCACCATCAAGGAGCTGGCCGAAGCCAGCAGCAGCAGCGAGAAGCAGGTGCGGGACCATTTGGCCCTGCTGGTGCGTGAGGGAACTGTCAGCCGGGTTTCGGCAGATATCTTCTACGACAGCGCAGCCCTGGACGCCATCCGCCAAAAACTGGTGGCATTTCTCCAGGCCAATGGTGAGATCATTCCGGCCGAGTTTCGCGAACTGAGCGGCCTGTCGCGTAAATTCATGATTCCACTGCTTGAATGCTTCGACAACGAGAAACTGACCATCCGGGTTGGCGACAAACGGGTATTGCGCAAACGCTAACTACTTGCGTTTGCCATAAGCTGGGCTACACTACTTACATCGATGGGGGATAGTATGACGCTACGCACACTATTTTTCTGCGGGATGACGCTGATGATGCTGGCTGGTTGCGCCAAGTCTCAGGAAACCTACGAAAAAAACTTCAAGCTGTCGTTTCGCAAGAGTTTTATTTCCTCCTGTGTTGAGAGTGCCACCAAGGGATCGAACGGACTCGCTGCGGAGCTGGCCAGGTCCAAATGCGACTGCATGGCCACGCACCTGGTGGACACGTATTCATCAACCGAGCTGACCAAACTGGCGGTCGTCAACTCGTCAGAGGCCGGCACGATCATGGATGGGGCTATAAACGCCTGCAAATAGTCCACAACGTCTTTCCGTATCCCGTGCGGGGCGCCAATGTGGTGCCCCGCTGTTTTTTTAGTCAATTAAGACTTGAGAAATCGGCCGAAATTGTATAAGCTCTATAACCTATTGATTATACTAACGATAAAACCTTTTCATGGATAATAAAACCAAGCACAGGCAAGGAGGATGTAATGGCTGAAAAGTACGTGTATTTCTTCGGGAATGGCCAGGCGGAAGGCCGGACTGACATGAAAAACCTGCTCGGTGGCAAGGGTGCCAACCTGGCGGAGATGACCAGCATCGGGCTGCCGGTGCCCCCCGGTTTCACCATCAGCACCGAGGTCTGCACCTACTACTATGCCAATGGCGAAACCTACCCGGCTGCCCTGCAGGCTGAGGTGGAAGCCAACCTGAAGCGGGTGGAAGCGATCATGAACCGCAGCTTCGGCGATGCCCAAAATCCGCTGCTGGTCTCGGTGCGCTCCGGCGCCCGCGCCTCCATGCCGGGCATGATGGATACCATCCTGAACCTGGGCTTAAACGACGCCACCGTACAGGGGATCATCGCCCAGTCCGGCGATGAGCGTTTCGCCTACGATGCCTACCGGCGCTTCGTGCAGATGTACTCCGACGTGGTGATGGGGATGGACAAGCACACACTTGAGCATCTGCTGGAGATGAAAAAGTCTGAAAAAGGGGTTCACCTTGATACCGACCTGACCGCCGCCGATTGGAAAGACCTGGTGGCCCAGTTCAAGGCCAAGATCAAGGCCGATCTGGGAGTTGCCTTCCCCGAAGACCCCAAAGAGCAGCTGTGGGGGGCCATCGGCGCGGTGTTCGGTTCCTGGATGAACCAGCGTGCCATCACCTACCGCAAACTGAACAACATCCCGGCTGATTGGGGCACCGCCGTCAACGTCCAGTCCATGGTCTACGGCAACATGGGTAACGACTGCGCCACCGGCGTGGCCTTTACCCGCGATCCCTCCACCGGCGACAACTACTTCTACGGCGAGTACCTGGTCAATGCCCAGGGCGAGGATGTGGTGGCAGGCATCCGCACCCCGCAGCCGATTAACAACCATCAGAAAAAGCCGGGTGACCTGCCTTCCATGGAAGACGTGTTGCCGGAATGCTACAAGCAACTGGCTGAAATCAGAAATATCCTTGAGAAGCATTACAAGGATATGCAGGATATTGAGTTCACCATTGAAAAAGGCAAGCTGTTCATGCTGCAGACCCGTAATGGCAAGCGGACCGCCCAGGCAGCCATCAAGGTGGCCGTCGATATGGTTAGTGAGGGGCTGATTGACCAGAAAACCGCTGTGCTGCGGGTTGCTCCTTCCCAGCTTGACCAGCTGCTGCACCCCTCGCTGGACCCCAAGGTTGAGAAGAAGGTGATCGCCAAAGGCCTGCCCGCTTCTCCCGGCGCCGCTGGTGGCAGCGTGGTCTTTACCGCTGACGAGGCTGAAGAGCTGGCCAAGAACGGCAAAAAGGTAATTCTGGTGCGGATTGAGACCTCGCCTGAGGATATCCACGGCATGCATGCCGCCCAAGGGATCCTGACCGCCCGCGGCGGCATGACCTCCCATGCTGCGGTGGTTGCCCGGGGCATGGGCAAATGCTGCGTGGCCGGTTGCGGCGACATCAAGGTCAACTACGCCGACCAGAGCTTTGTGGCCTGCAACGGCGTGGTGGTCAAAAAGGGCGATATGATCACCCTGGATGGTTCAACCGGCCAGGTCATGCTGGGCGAGGTGCCCACGGTGGCGCCCCAGATGACCGGCGATTTCGCCACCTTGATGGGCTGGGTGGACTCCTTCCGCACCCTGAAGGTCCGCACCAACGCCGATACCCCCCATGACTCCAAGGTTGCCCGCGAATTCGGTGCCGAGGGGATCGGCCTGTGCCGCACCGAGCATATGTTCTTTGACGCCGAGCGGATCGCTGCGGTGCGCGAGATGATCCTGTCCGCCGACGTGGAGGGCCGTGAAAAGGCGTTGACCAAGATCCTGCCGATGCAAAAGGGTGACTTTATCGGCATCTTCCGTGAAATGAAGGGCCTGCCGGTCACCATCCGCCTGCTGGACCCGCCGCTGCACGAGTTCCTGCCCCAGGATGACAAGGATATTGACGAACTGGCCGCCACCATGGGAGTACCGGCCCAGACCTTGAAGCACAAGGTGGAATTCCTGCATGAATTCAACCCGATGCTGGGTCACCGCGGCTGCCGTCTGGGGATCACCTTCCCTGAGATCTACAACATGCAGGTGCGGGCCATCATGGAAGCCGCCTGCGAGCTGGTCAAGAACGAAGGCTTCAGCATCGTGCCTGAGATCATGATCCCGCTGATCGCCACCGTGAAGGAGTTGGCGGTGCTGAAGGCCAACGCCGTCAAGATCTGTGACGAGGTGATTGCTCAGTACAACGTCAAGGTCGAGTACCTGATCGGCACCATGATCGAACTGCCCCGGGCCGCCCTGACCGCCGACGAGATTGCGGTGGAGGCCGAATTCTTCTCCTACGGCACCAACGACCTGACCCAAACCACCTTCGGCCTGTCCCGCGACGATGCCGGCAAGTTCCTGCCGTTCTACGTGGATGCCGGCATCCTGCCGGAGGATCCGTTCGTCTCGCTGGACCAGAACGGCGTCGGCCAACTGGTCAAGATGGGCTGCGAAAAGGGCCGCGCCACCCGTCCCAACATCAAGCTGGGGATCTGCGGCGAGCATGGCGGCGATCCCGAATCGGTGATCTTCTGCCACAAGATCGGCCTGGATTACGTCTCCTGCTCCCCCTTCCGGGTGCCGATCGCCCGTTTGGCCGCTGCCCATGCCGCACTGGGCGGGGGCACCGACACCACCAAATAGCTCACTCCTTGACGACCAGCTGCAACGGGCGGAATCATCTCGATTCCGCCCGTTTTTATTGACCTCATTCCCCTGGAAGGACTACAGTCCTTGACCATGTCATCTCTGCTGCGCCGCATACTCCCCTGCCTGCAACGCAAACCAGCCTCGATCCGCTGCAACGTCTTCCGGCTCTCCCTGCCGGTGCTGCTCTCATCGCTCTTTCAGCGGCTGGTGGGGATTGTTGACATCTTCCTGACCGGCGGCCTGGGGGCCTCGGCCATCGCCGCCACCGGCCTGGGCCAGCTACTGTTGTTCACCACCATGACGGTCTTCTGGGGCCTTTCCACCGGTACGACCGTTGTCATCGCTCACCTGACCGGTGCCGGACGCCACGACGAAGCCCGGAAGGCCGCCGTCACTGCCGCCTTCGCCTGCCTGGGGCTGACCGCTATCGGTACGGTCGCCGGCAGCCTGTGGGGTGCTGAGGTGGCCCGCCTGATGGGGGCCTCGGCCGAGGTGCAGGCCCAGGCCGGTGCCTATATCCGGCTGGTATTTCAATGGCTGGTCTGGACCACCGGGGTCAATATCCTTTCGGCCATCATGCATGGCCACGGTCAGACCCGCATCCCGATGCAGGGCATCCTGCTGGTCAACCTGCTGCACATCCTGATCGCCTGGCCCTTGATCTACGGCAATTGGGGGTTGCCGGCCCTGGGGGTGGAAGGGGCGGCCATCGCCATCAACCTGTCGGAATTCATCGGCTTTTGCTACCTGCTCTATCAGGCTTTCAAAATGCGCTACCTGTCCCTGCTGCGTCCCCATGGACCGCTGTTCGGCAAGATTTGGCAGGTGGGTTGGCCGGTGGCACTGGAACGGGTAGCCCAGCAGAGCGGACAACTGGTCTACTCCAGCGTGATCATCGCCTACGGCACGTCCGCCTATGCGGCCCACCAGATCGGCCTGTCCATTGAATCGCTCTCCTTCATGCCCGGTGCCGGCATGGGGATCGCCGCCGCAACGTTGATGGGGCAATCACTGGGAGCTGGGAAATTGCAACGGGCGCGGGCCAGTCACCGCGAGGCGTTACGGCTGGCTCTGGTGGTGATGGGGATCATGGCGCTGCTTTTTCTGGCCCTGCCGCAGTATCTGGTGA
>DIGE01000012.1:0-17470 GCA_002419465.1 Geobacter sp. UBA5730
ATGCCAGCTTTCAGATCCTGCCCGGCTCCCGTTCCGGCCTGGTGGTACCCAACGGCGCCGGCAAGACCACCATCTTCAGGATCATCACCGGCGAGGAAGAGCCGGACAGCGGCGAAATGACCTGCGCCAAGCGGACCACCATCGGCTATTTCTCCCAGGATGTAGGCGATATGGCCGGACGCAGCGCCCTGGAAGAGGTGATGGTCGGTTCTGCTGCGACGGTTCAGCTGGCTGAACAGCTGCAGATGATGGAATCAGCCATGTGCGACCCGATGGATGACGATGCCATGGCGGCCCTGCTGGAGCGCTACGGCATTGCTCAGGAAGAATACGAACACCGCGGCGGTTATGACCTGGATACCCGCGCCCAGACCGTTCTGACCGGCCTGGGGATCGGTCCCGACCGGTACAACCACCCGGTGGAATCCTTTTCCGGCGGCTGGAAGATGCGGATCGCCCTGGCCAAGATCCTGACGTGCAAGCCGGATGTGCTACTGTTGGACGAGCCCACCAACCACCTGGATGTGGAGTCGATCATCTGGCTGGAGGAATGGCTGGCCAGCGAGTTCGACGGGGCGCTGCTGATGACCAGCCACGACCGCGACTTCATGAACCGAATCGTGACCCGTATCATCGAGGTGGCCAACAAGACCGTGACCACCTACAACGGCAACTACGATTTTTATGAGCGGGAGCGGGATATCCGCCATGAGCAGCTGCTGGCCAGCCACAAACGCCAGCAGGAAATGCTGGCCAAGGAGGAGGAGTTCATCGCCCGCTTTGCGGCCCGGGCCTCCCATGCCGCCCAGGTACAGTCCCGGGTCAAGAAGATCGACAAGATCGAACGGATCGAGATTCCGCCGGAGGAGCGGGTGGTCAAGTTCGAGTTCAGCGAACCGCCCCGCAGCGGTGACGACGTGGTGGTGATGGATGGCCTGGCCAAGGCGTGGTCGCTGCCGGATGGCGGGGTCACGCCGGTTTTTTCCGGTGTCTCCGGCATTATCCGCCGGGGGAGCAAGATCGCGGTGGTGGGGGTGAACGGGGCTGGCAAGTCCACCTTCCTGAAGACCCTGGCCGGGCAGACCGAACCAACCGCCGGCACGGTCAACCTGGGTGCCAATGTTGAACTGGGCTATTTCAGCCAGCACGCCATGGAGGTACTGGACCCGAAGAAGACCGTCTTTGAGACGGTCCAGGATGTGATGCCGATCGCCAACCGCGGGGTGATCATGAACCTGCTGGGGGCCTTTCTGTTCTCCGGCGATGCGGTAGATAAGAAAATCGAAAACCTGTCCGGCGGGGAAAAGAGCCGGGTGGTACTGGCTACCCTGCTGGGCCGTCCGGTCAACTTTCTGGTGCTGGACGAACCGACCAACCACCTGGATATCCGTTCCCGCAAGATGCTGCTGGAAACCCTGCGGCGCTTTACCGGCACCGTGGTGCTGGTCAGCCACGACCGCCACTTTCTGCGCTCGCTGGTGGACCGGGTGATCGAGGTGGACCACGGCGAGATGCGAACCTACGAAGGCAACTACCAGTACTACCTGCACAAGGTGCATGGGGAGGCATGATGTTTGATACACTGGGCGCAGATATTTACAAGACTTGGAGCGACGATCAGCGCAAGGATGAAATCGCCAAACTGGTGGCCGGCTACCGCTCCGGTCTGACGCTGCAGATCGTGTTTCAGATGGCCTCGGCCATTGCCGGCAGCCCGGAATCCGCCCGTGAAATTTTGGCAACACTGATCACCGCTGAAGAACGGCACCTGATTGTGGGACGTTTGAAAGGGGAGGAGCAGACGCTGGCCGCCTCGTTCCTGATGTAATAATGTCCAAAACTAATCTGATAACCGCAGCAGGGATGAAACGGCTGGAGCAGGAATTTGACCAGCTCTGGCGGGTGGAACGACCCAAGGTGGTGCGGGGTGTGACTGATGCCGCCGCCGAGGGGGACCGCTCCGAGAATGCCGAGTATATCTACGGCAAGAAACGTCTGCGGGAGATCGACCGCCAGTTGAAGCACCTGGGCACCCGCCTCAAGCTGGTCAAGGTGGCGGCTCTGCCTGCCAACCCCAGGCAGGTCAGCTTTGGCTGCTGGGTCAGCTACGAGGATCAAGAAGGCACCGAACGCTGTTACCAGCTGGTGGGACCGGACGAGTTCGACGTGGGCGAGGGCAAGATCAGCATCGACTCGCCGGTGGGCCAGGCGCTGTTGCTCAAAAAGGTGGACGACGAGGTGCTGATCCGCAAACCTTCCGGTGTTATGACCGTGACCATCACCGCCATCGGCAACACCAAACCAGAATAAACCCGTTATTCCTCAGGCCTGCGCAGCTTTTTCCGCAATGAGAGCATCCGCTTCTCAGTCAGCCGCTTTTCCTTCTGCCCCTTGGAGACCCGGGTGGCAATCCGCTTCTTTTCCTTCCGATTTCGCTTTTCCAGCGCCTCCCGTAGCCGTTGCAAAGCCACCTCGCGGTTGCGCAGCTGGGAGCGGTTCTCGCTGGCATGCACCACGATCCCGCTGGGCAGATGCCTGATCCGCACTGCCGAATCAGTGGTGTTGCGGTGCTGACCGCCGGGGCCGGAGCCGCGGTAGAACTCCACCTGTAGATCGGCTTCATTGATCTCAACCGTCATTGCTTGAAGATGCTCAAACCGTAGTTGACCAGTGCCAGCACCAGGCTGAAGGCCAGGGCCCACCAAAAACCGTTGACCTGAAAACCGGGCACCAGCTTGGCGGCCAGCAGGATCAGCAGAGCATTCAGCACCAGACTGAACAGACCCAGGGTCACAATCGTCAACGGCAGGGTCAGCAATGACAGCACCGGCTTGATAAAGGCGTTGATCAAGCCCAGTACCAGCGCCGTCACCAAGGCGGCCACAAAACCGGACAGTCTGACTCCCGGCAGCAGGTAGGCGGTAACAACGACGGCCAGGGCTGAAATCAGCCAGTTAATCAGGATAGCCATAACCTGTTTCTCCTTTTAGCGTGTAGTTTCGATACGCACTACCCGGTGCGCCAGCCCCAGGCAGGCCGGGCGGTGGGTCGCCACCAGCACGGTCCGGTCTGTCAGCCGCTTCGTTAATCGTTCCACCAGGGTCTGTTCCGTTGCGGCATCCAGGCCCTCGCTCGGCTCATCCAGTAACAACACCGGCGTGTCTGTCACCAAAACACGGGCCAAGGCGATGCGCCGTGCCTCACCACCGGAGACGGCGCAACCGGCTTCGCCCACCTGGGTATCCAAGCCACGCGGCAGACTGGCGATCCATTCCGTCAGGCAGCAGTCGTAAAGGACTGTTGTTAGCTGTTCCTCACCAAGCTGCCGACCCAGCAGGATATTTTCACGGATAGTGCTGTTGAACAGGTGGGGCTGCTGGGGCAGGGCCGCCACCAGCCGGCTCAGGTCGTTCGCCGCAAGATCGGTTAGTTCGACCCCGCCAATGGTGATGCTGCCCCGGTAAGGCCTGAAGCGCAACAACAGCTCCACCAGGGTCGATTTGCCGCTGCCGCTGGGTCCCACCAGCGCCAGCCGTTCACCCTCGTCCAGCGTCAGTGAAAACCGGTCAACCGCTGGACTATTTATACCATAGCTACAGCTGACCTGCTGCAACTCAATCCTGAATCCTTGTGGTTGCAGGCTGACCAGCGGTTCCGGCAGGGCAGGGGTGGCGGCGGCCAGCTGCTGAATCCTGCGGGCCGCCTGCCGGGTCGCCGGTATCAGCTGTAGCGCATGGGCACAGGGACCGACCGCCTCAAAGGCCGCAGCCCCAAACAACAGCAGCATCACCAGCTGGGGACCGCTGACCTGCTGCTGCTGAAGCTCGGGGATCACCACCAGCGCGATCAACGCCAGGGCAACTCCCGCACTGGCGGTCAGGCCTGCCAGGGTCAGCCCTCCCAGCCGTCCCAGTTGCAGCTGCTGCGCCACCAGATCGCCGGAGAGTCGATCCACCTGCGCAGCCTGCTGCTCACTGGCGCCCAGCAGTAACAGCTCTTCCGCTCCCTGCAAGCCCTGGGTCACCTGACTGCGCAGTTCACCGGCCAGTTCGGCCGAACGTTGTCCCGGCGTTTCTGCCAGCCTCCGGATGGCCAGCGGCAGCAGCAGTCCGGCCAACAGTAACAGCCCCAGCAGTACGACAGCGGCTGATCGACTGAACCACGCGACAAACAGCCCGGCCAGCAGGATACTGAGCAGACCGGTGCAGAGTGGGGCGATGATCCGCAGGTAGAGGTTCTCCAGACTATCCACGTCAGCCCGCAGCCGGCCGGCCAGATCACCGCCGGCATACCGCTGCAGTCCGGCCGGGGCCAGCGGTATCAGCCGCTTGAAGAACCAGACCCGCAGTGAGGCCAGGATATGGAAGGCGGCCTCGTGGGTGACCAGCCGTTCCCCGTAGCGACCCACCGTGCGCAGGATTGCCAGCAAACGGATGGCTGCGGAGGGAAAGAAAAAATTGAACGACAGCTTGGCCGCACCGGCCACTGCCATCGAGGCGATGAACCAGCCCGATACCGCCATCAGCGCGGTATTGGCGGCAATCACCACCACCCCCAGCACGATACCGGCTGCCATCCAGCGCCAATGGTGGCGGGCAGGTTGCAGGATCTGCAGCAGCTCCCTCATGGCGCCAACTCCAGATACTGCTGCGGGGCGGCCACCCGTTCCAACCGTCCGTTGGCCAGTTCAATCACCTGTCCGCAGCGTGCAATGGTGGCCTCACGGTGGGAGATCACCAGCACCGTGCGCCCGGCTGCCAGCTCCTCCACCGCATCCAGCACCAGCTGTTCGTTGGCGGCATCCAGCCCGGCGGTCGGTTCGTCCAGCACCACCAGCCCGGCATCACGCAGCAGCACCCGCCCCAAGGCCAGACGGCGCAGTTCACCGCCGGACAGCCCGGCCCCCCGGTCACCCAGCATGGTATCCAGACCCTGCGGCAACCTGGCAAGCACCGCCCCCAACGCTACCGCCTGGAGCGCCTGATCAAGAGCGGCGTCATCGGCGTCGGGTCTGCCCAGCAGCAGATTTTCACGGATACTGGCCGTGCAGAAAAACGGCTGTTGGGGCACCCAGGCCAGCTGTTGTCGCCAGGCCGTCTGATCCAGCCGGGTCAGGTCGGCCCCGCCCACGGTTATCCTGCCGGATTCCGGCCGGGCCAGTCCCAGCAGCAGGCGGGCCAGGGTCGACTTGCCGCTGCCGCTGGCACCCACCAGGGCGGTCAGACTGCCAGCCGGGACCTTCAGCGAGACATCCTGCACGCCCCCCCGCTGACCACCGTAACGGAAGCTGACCGCTTCGCACACTAGCTCGACTGCTCCGGCCGGTATCGGCAGTCCTCCTGGCTCGTCAGCTGCCGTCGATTGGTTCAAAAGCGGGATAATCCGTTCGGCAGCGGCCATGCCGTTCATCCGGCTATGGTAAGAGAGCCCCAGGTTACGTAGCGGCAGGTAAAACTCCGGGGCCAGCAGCAGCACGAACAGGCCGTCCAGCAGTGTCAGATCCCCGGCCAGCAGCCGAAAACCGATCAGTACCGCTACCACCGCCGTACCGACCGTGGCGAAGAACTCCAGGGCAAAGGCCGACAGAAATGCCACCCGCAGCACCGTCATGGTACCCCTGCGGTACTGGTCTGACACCGTGGCCACCAGCTCGGCTTCCCGCTTGGCTGCACCAAAGATCTTCAGATCCGGCAATCCCTGCACCAGGTCCAGCAGATGGCCAGCCATCCGGGACAGGCGCTCCCACTGGCGACGGTTCAAGGCCTCGGTCCCCTTGCCGATCAGGATCATCAGCAACGGGATGAAGGGGGCTGAAAACAGCAACACCAACCCGGAACGCCACTCGGTGGGCAGCACCACCAGCAGCATCGCCAGCGGCAACATCCCGGCCACTGCCATCTGTGGCAGAAAGCGGGCGATATAGGCCTCCAGCCCTTCCACCCCGGCGGTGACGGTCTCGGTCAGCGGCCCCGCCTCGCCAGCCAGACCGGCCGGTTTCAGCTGCAGCAGACGCCGGTACAACTGGCTGCGCACCTGCTGGCGCACCTGTGCCGCCGCCTTCACCGCGGCATGTTCGCCCAGGTAACTGGCCAGCCCCCGCAGCAGGGCGATGCCGCCCACCCCCGCCAACAACGGCAGCAGCGGGTTCAGCCCAATCCCTTCCAGCACCGCCCGTTGGCAGACCGTGGCCAGCAGCCGGGCCTGCAGGATAATCAACAGGCCGCCAGCCAGACTCCACAGGATGGCAGCCAGCATCCGGCCGCGCACCGTGCGGGCCTGCTGCCGCAGCCAGGGTTCGGGGGAACTATGTGCGTCGGTCGTCTGCACCTGCTACCCCTTTACGCAGACCAGGTACTTCAGATAGCGCCCCTCAGGGAAGCTGACCGGATAGGGAAAATCAGCCGGTTGGCCCTGTTGTTCGATCACCCGCAGCTCGCTATTGGCCTGCAGGGCTCCCCGTCGCAGTTCTTTCAGATAGTCGGCCAGATCGGTCTTCTGATGGTTGGATGAGCAGATTAGCAGCCCACCCTCCAGTAACAGCGGCAGAGCAGCTGCCACCAGATCGCTGGTGCCGCCGCGGGTGGTGAAGCGACCTTTAGAGGTTGTGGAGAAGGAGGGCGGGTCCATCAGGATGCCATCAAATTGTTCCTTGGCAGCCGTTAACTCGGCCAGCCTGGCCAGGCAATCACCCACCAGAAAGCGGTGCTGCTTGGGGTTCAACCGGTTAGCCTCGAAGTTGGCCCGATTCCAATCGGTGTAGCCCGGCGAGACATCCACCGAGGTAACCTTTACGGCCCCGCTGACCGCTGCCGCCACCGAAAAGGCCCCGGTGTAGGCGAACAGGTTCAGGAAACGCTTGCCCTTCATGCGAGGCATCAGATCGCAACGGTTCTGACGCTGGTCCAGAAACAGGCCGGTGTTCAGACCTTCCTCCAGTGAAACCAGGAAAATCAGTCCGTTTTCCTGTACCCTCAACCGTTGCGGAGCTGCGTTCCCGGCCAGTAACCGGCCATATTTTTTTGTATCGCTGGTTGCCTCAAGTTCGCGGGTGTTCTGGGGCCGGGCCTTCTCGTAAATTCCCGCAGGGTTCAACAACTCCTGCAAGACGCTGGTAATCAGCTTCAGGTGGGGACGCCAGCCCTCGCAGTACAGCTGCACCATCAGATAATCGGCGTAACGATCTACGGTCAGGCCTGGCAGGCCATCCCCCTCGGCGTTCACCCACCGCCAGGCGTTGCTATCCGTCAAATCGGCATGGTTTTCACGCAGGCCGATGGCGGCCTGTAGCCGTTTCTTCAGCCAGAGCCGGTCAAGCTGCATCGGCGTGAACGACAGCACCCGCGCCACAATCCGGTCGGCCGGGTCCAAAAGCGCCGTTGCCAACCGTTTACCACGCTCATCGATCAACTGCACCAGCTCGCCGCTGTTACCCTTGGGCCAGCGTTTGGTAAAGCTGTCGCTAATCACCCAGGGATGCCCCAGTTCCAACATCCTGACGGTTTCTGATCCTACGATCCGTTGTTGCATCCGCACTCCAAACAGGAAAGGGACCACCTCGGCAGTCCCTTTCGATCAGTCTATCAGCTTACCGGTATCATGCAATCACAATCCTTGCAAAACGACGCTTGCCGATCTGAACAATGTACTCGCCGGCTGCGGTCAGTTCCAGGTTTGTATTGGAAACCTTCTCACCATTCAACTTGACCCCGCCTTGGTCGATCAATCGACGTGCCTCTCCATTTGATTTTGTGATACCAACTTGGGTCATTAATGCACATAAAGAACTTTGATGTGCTACTGAGATTTCTCCAGAAACATTAAGTGACAACAAAGCTTGACCACTAATGTTGACACAAATTTGGGGCATCTCAACCGGAATCTCGTTTTCCTTGAAACGCTTGACGAAATTTTCCTCAGCCGCCTCGCCGCTGCCGGCGCCGTGGAACCGGGTCACCAGCTCGCTGCCCAGGGCCTTCTTGGCAGCCATCGGGTGTACCGAACCATCTTTAAGGTCAGCCTTAAGCTGCTCGATCTCGGCGATGCTCTTATCGGAGAGCAGTTCGTAGTAACGCAGCATCAGCTCGTCGGAGATCGACATCACCTTACCGAAGATCTCGTCCGGGGCCTCGCTGATACCGATGTAGTTGCCCAGCGATTTGGACATCTTGTTGACGCCGTCCAGGCCTTCCAACAGCGGCATGGTCAGCACGCACTGGGGCGGCTGGCCCCATTCCCGCTGCAGTTCGCGCCCCATCAGCACGTTGAACTTCTGGTCGGTGCCGCCCAGTTCCACGTCGGCCTTCATGGCCACCGAGTCGTAGCCCTGGATCAGCGGGTAGAGGAATTCATGGATCGCGATCGGCTGTTGGCCGGTGTAGCGCTTGTGAAAATCATCCCGCTCCAGCATGCGGGCCACGGTGTACTTGGATGCCAGAGCGATCAGGCCGCCGCAACCCAGGTCGTTCAGCCACGTGGAGTTAAAGACTACTTTGGTTTTTTCCTGATCAAGGATCTTGAAGACCTGCTCTTTGTAGGTCTCGGCGTTGCGCAGCACATCCTCACGGGTCAGCACCCTGCGGGTCTCGGACTTGCCGGTGGGGTCGCCGATCATGCCGGTGAAATCACCGATCAGAAAGTGAACGCTATGGCCCAATTGCTGGAACTGGCGCAGCTTCTGGATCAGCACGGTGTGGCCCAGGTGCAGGTCCGGGGCGGTGGGGTCGAAGCCTGCCTTGATGATCAGCGGCCGGCCGCTGGCCAGCTTGTCTTCCATCTCCTTCTCTACCAGCAGTTCGACACAGCCGCGTTTGATCACGGCCAACTGTTCGGCAACGGTTCCGCTCATTGCTTATTCCTCACTATCGTTAACAGGGTACGTTAATCCGTTCAATGCTGACCGCCTTGCCGCTCTGCGCCTCAATCCCGATCACCACAGCGTTAATCCGCGGGTCTTTCTTGGGCACGTCGAACTTGACCGGCTGCTGGGTCAGGAAACGCTTGATGGCCTGATCCTTGTCAATGCCGATCACCGAATCAAAAGAACCGGTCATCCCCACGTCGCTGATATAGGCGGTGCCGTTCGGCAGGATCCGTTCGTCGGCGGTCTGGACATGGGTGTGGGTGCCGACCACCGCCGAGACCCGGCCATCCAGATACCAACCCAGAGCCGCCTTCTCCGAAGTTGCCTCGGCGTGTATATCCACCAGAATGATTGAGGTTTCCTTTTTGAGCAGCGCCAGCTCTACATCGGCGCAGCGGAAGGGGCAGTCCAGATTCTTCATGTAGACCCGTCCCTCCAGGTTCAACACCCCCACCTTGATACCGGCGGCGGTCTCGATCACGGCGCTGCCGCGGCCAGGTGTGCCGGGCGGGTAGTTCAGCGGCCGGATCAGACGTGGCTCACCGTCCAAAAAACCGCTGTTGTCCTTCTTGTCCCAGATATGGTTGCCGCTGGTCAGCAACACAATCCCCTGACGATAGAGCTCGTCGGCGGTCTCGCGGGTGATGCCGAAGCCGCCGGCCGCGTTCTCACCGTTGGCGATCACCAGATCCACGGCGTGCTTGTCCACCAGTTTATGCAATTCGCGGTTAATGGCGCTGCGGCCGGGGCTGCCGACCACATCACCTATAAAAAGTATTCTAACCGACATTACCGGGCGAACTCGGTTGCCCGGGTTTCGCGGATGACATTGACCTTGATCATGCCTGGATAGGTCATCTCGCTCTCAATCTTCTTGGCGATATCACGGGCCAGCAGCACCGATTGATCATCGGAGACCTGCTCACTGGAAACCATCACCCGGATTTCACGACCGGCCTGGATGGCAAAGGAACTCTGCACCCCCTGGAAGGAGGTGGCGATCCGCTCCAGGTCATCCAGACGCTTGACGTAGGACTCCATCATCTCGCGCCGGGCGCCGGGACGGGCACCGGACAGGGCGTCGGCCGCCTGCACCAGCACCGCCAGGATGGTAGTCGGTTTTTCATCCTCATGGTGCGCTGCAATGGCATGCACGATCTTGGGGGATTCACCGTATTTACGGGCCAGATCGGCGCCGATCACGGCATGGGATCCCTCCACCTCGTGGTCCACCGCCTTGCCCAGGTCGTGCAGCAAACCGGCCCGCTTGGCCTGCTTGACGTTGATTCCCAGCTCTGACGCCATGATGCCGCACAGGAAGGCCACCTCAAGCGAGTGCTGGTAGACGTTCTGGGTGTAGGAGGTGCGGTACTTGAGCCGTCCGATCAACTTGAGCACCTCGGGGTGAATGCCATGTACCCCCAGGTCAAAGGCGGCCTGTTCGCCGGCCTCCTTGATCGCCTTTTCCACCTCTTCCTCGGATTTGGCAACCACCTCTTCGATCCGGCCGGGATGAATCCGGCCGTCGGCCAGCAGTTTTTCCAGCGACAGGCGGGCCACTTCGCGACGCACCGGGTTAAAGCCGGACAGGATCACCGCCTCCGGGGTATCGTCAATGATCAGGTCGATGCCGGTGGCGGCCTCCAATGCACGGATATTACGGCCTTCGCGGCCAATGATCCGGCCTTTCATCTCGTCGGAGGGCAACGGCACCACCGAGACGCACTTCTCTGAGACATACTCCCCGGCATAGCGCTGGATGGCCGCAGCGATGATTTCCTTGGATTTCTTTTCCGCCGTTTCGCGGGCCTCATCTTCGATGACCTTGATCCGCCTGGCCGCATCGTGGCGGGCCTCACTCTCCATGGCCTCCAGCAGGCTGTTTTTGGCCTCTTCGGCGGTCATGCCGGAGATAGCCTCCATCCGGGACCTTTGTTCAGCCAACGAACGGTCCAGCTCTGCTTCCTTTTTGCTCAGCCCTTGTTCTTTCGCCGTGTTAATCTGCTCTTTCTTGAGGATTTCCATCTCCTTCTGATCGAGCAAATCGGCTTTTTTATCCAGATTTTCTTCTTTCTGCTGAATCCGTTTCTCCTGAACCAGCAGTTCCTTCTTCTTTTCCTTCAGGTCATTCTCGGCGGTTTCCTTGGCGTCCAGCGCCACATTCTTGGCGGTAAGCTCGGCCTCCCTGGTGATGGTGTCCGCCTTGCGACGGGCATCTTCCAACACCTTGGCCGCCAAATCCTCGGCCTGCTTCATAATCCCTTCGGTACTCTTCCGGCCAAAACGGTTGCCAGCCAGATATGCTGCACCGGCGACCGCGACAATCACTAACGCCATAATAATACTGGTTGTTACCATCAGCTACCTCCTCATATATGATCATCCGACCGTCATACGCGATCGGTTACTGCCACCTGCACAACGCGACACTCTGTCACCACGTAGTCCATTCTGATATCGTGCCCCTCGGCAGGCACCTCGTCACACAGCTGAAAATCATGGCACAGGCCCACCAGGATCGGCAGCTGTTTCAAACCGGCCAGGTAGCGGTCGTAGTACCCCTTGCCGAAGCCGATCCGATGACCTCGCAGGTCAAAGGCAACCCCCGGCACCACCATCAGATCAGTCGGCTCATGAACCTGTCCAGCGCTAACCGGACAGGGTTCCAGAATGCCAAAGCTGCCGCGGCCGAGCTGTTCCAGCGCCGTAATCTCGTGGAACGCCAGCCGGCTATCACAGACCAACGGGTACAGCACCTGCTTGCCGGCCTGACGCGCTGCAGCAAACAGCACCGCCGTGTCGAGCTCGTTCATCAGCGGTGCATACAGCGCGATCCGGGAGGCCTGCTGAAACGGCCCCAACATCTGCAAGCGCTGCTGGGCAGCCCTGCTGGCGCTTTGCCAGAGATCGGCCCCGAGGGAGCGACGACGGGCAAGCATGCTGCTGCGTAATGTTCGTTTGGGCATGGTGCCCTCATACAGCTGACGTACGGATGGGGAGTTGCCCGGGGATACCGGGTACGGTCGCTTCAGGTAGGACCGGAGGGCTCCGCTGGTTGCCCGGCAGCACGATCAACAGATCGCCCGCCCCTCCGGTGGTGCGGATATATAACCAGTGCGGAATATCAGTATACAGGGCCGATTCACGGCGCCTGTTGGAACTGATGTGGTTACTGCCGGTTACGCGTTGGGATATATATCAAGTCTCCCTGAAGAGACCGTATGCTCCTAGGGCTGTGTCAATCCGCTCCAACATCACGTGGACCTTGGCATCCAGCGATGCCGTTGCCAGCTGTCCCGCCTGCTGCGCCAGATACTGTTCGGCCAGGTTCAGCAGCGCCAGGGTGACCACCAGTTGCGGATCTGCGGTGGTCAGCTTCGACCTGATCTCATTAATCCGGCTATTTACAAAGGTCTCGACCTCCCGCACCGCTGCTTCAGGCGCCGAACTCTTGACCGGCAGTTCCCGCCCCAGTATGGTCACCAGGTGGGTCGTCTTCATCGCCTCAGACACCTTCAAGTCGTCTCAGGATGGTGTCAATCCGCCCCTTCAGGGCTTCCCGATCCTGTAGCAGACGCTTGTTTTCCTCGGCCAGCATCTGGTTTTCTTCCTTAAGCGCCCCGTGTCGCGCCACCAAGTCACTGATTTTCTTGTCCAGTTGTTCGAACAGATCGGAACTCATCGTCGCGACTCCTTCGGAAGGTGCATTAATATATTGATTTTCCTGAACAAAGTCAAGCGGCATTTGGACAAAGTCCCGCGCCAGACGCGTCTGTTTACCGCTGAAACAGGGCATCCACAAACTCCTGCGGATCAAATGCACGCAGGTCGTCAATCCCTTCACCAACGCCAATGAAACGGACCGGCAGGCCAAACTCATGAGAGACCGCCACCACCACGCCCCCTTTGGCGCTGCCATCCAGCTTGGTCAATACCAGTCCGGTGACGCCGGCAGCCTCTTGAAAGATCCGGGTCTGATTAAGGGCATTCTGTCCGGTGGCGGCATCCAGCACCAGCAGGGTTTCGTGGGGTGCGCCGGGAATCTCCCGGCCAATCACCCGTCGGATCTTCTTCATCTCTTCCATCAGATTGACCTTGGTGTGCAGACGTCCGGCCGTATCCACGATCAGCAGCTCCGCACCCCTGGCCAAGGCAGCCTTGCAGGCATCAAAGGTGACGGCCGAAGGGTCGGCCCCTTCCTGATGGCGAATCAACTCCACGCCGGCCCGCTCGGCCCAGACGCCCAACTGTTCTGCTGCGGCGGCCCGGAAGGTATCTGCGGCAGCCAGCAGCACCTTGCGGCCCTCGGCAGTATACCGGGCAGCCAGCTTGCCAATAGTGGTGGTCTTGCCGACGCCGTTTACCCCCACCACCAGCACCACCGCGGGCTGGGCCTTTTCCAACTCAAGCGGGCGGTGATGGACCAGCAGCTTGGCCAGCAGTTCCTCTTTCAGGGCAGCCCGCAACGCCTCACCGTCCTTCAGCTCATTGCGGGAAAGTCGCTGTTCCAGACTGCGCACCAGCTCCAATGCGGTCTTGATGCCAATATCGGAGGTGATCAGGATCTCCTCCAGCTCCTCCAGGGTCTCGCCATCTATGGTTTTTTTGCCCAGTACCAGGGTGTCAATCCGCCCCACCAGACCGTCGGCGGTCCGCTTCAACCCGGCCTTGAGCCGTTCAAACAGCCCAGCCATTACAACTCCTCCCGGATCTGTTTCAAAGCCTTGTCAAAATGGAACCGGGCCAAACCCAGCGGACACGCGCGCAAAACCTGAAGCACCAGTGAATAATCCTTGTCAACGGCGCCGATCAACAGGTACTGCGTGGTGGTGCTGACCACCACATCCGCGATGGTTCCCCCCTGGCTCTCGCCATCGGTCTCACGCAGCCGGGAGAGGATGATCCCTTTGTGGGCGGCAACAAATCGGATGTCGTAGGAATCGCAGTGGCAGTACTCCTGCACTGCTTCCCCCTCCCAGTCCACAATGATGGCCCCGATGGCATGGGGCACATTCTCGACCAGCTCCTTCAAGATGTCATGAAACGGCATCCAGCACTCCTTAACCGGCTCTAACGGTACGTATAATAAATAAACAGCCTTGATTACTGCAGTCGGACCGAAACGATCTTCGAAGCCCCCGGCTCCTCCATGGTAACACCGTACAGCGTATCGGCAACCCCCATGGTGGCCTTGTTGTGGGTGATGATGATAAACTGTGAGATGCTGCTCATCTCCCTCACCATCTCGTTGAAGCGGCCGATGTTCGCGTCATCCAGCGGCGCATCCACCTCATCCAGTAGACAGAACGGGGTCGGCTTGATCAGAAAGATTGAAAAGATCAGGGCCACGGCGGTCAAGGCCTTTTCTCCACCCGACATCAGCATCACGTTGGCCACCCGCTTGCCCGGTGGCTGCACCAGGATATCAATTCCGGTCTCCAGCAAATCCTGTTCGTCAGTCAGCTTCAGTTCAGCCTTTCCGCCACAGAACAGTCGCGGAAAGACCTCCCGGAACTTCTCGTTGACCTGGTTAAAGGTCTCCAGAAAACGCTGCCGGGTGGTGCGATTGATCTTCTGGATGGCCTGCTGCAAATCATGCAACGACTCCTCAAGGTCGACCTTCTGGAACGAGAGGAACGTATACCGCTGCTCCATATCGGCGTATTCCTCAATGGCCATCAGGTTGACCTCGCCCAGTTCTCCCAGCTGACGCTCCAGCTCAAGCTGGCGGGAGCGAGCTGCTGGTTCGTCCAACTCACGGTCGGCCATCTGCTGCTGAGCTTCAAGCAAAAGGCACCGGTGGCGGTCCTGGATCGACTGCTCCAGATGCTCCAATTGCAGGGTCAGGGAAGAAAACCGTAAGTTCAGATCAGCCTGCTGTTGGCGGATGGCATCATGTTCCTCACGCCTGATCCGCGCATCTGCCTCGACAGCGGCCAGCTGGGCACTGGCCTGCTCATGTCCCTCACGCACCGTCTTCATATGAGCATCCAGCTCCAGTTGAGCTGCCAGAGACACCTTGAGGTGCTGTTCATCGGCAACTATCTGGCCGGCAAGCTGTTCCCGCAGGGCGATGCACTGCTGTAGCTCCAGCTCGATCTGGTGCAGACGACTGGCCAGATCAGCGAGCTGCGTCTCCCCCATAGTCATGCCGCGCTGCACCGACTCCCCCTGTTCCTTGAGTGTGGCGGCGGCGATCCGCAGGGCGGTCAACTGCTCCCGGCCGTTCGCCAGCGCAGTTCTGCGGCCCTCAAGCTCGGTTGCCAATTCGGTACAGGTCTGTTCCAACCCGCGGGTCTGCTCTTCAGCCGCTGCAAGGCCGGCAGTGGCCTCGCTCCGTTCAGCCTCAAGAGCGCTCAACTCCTCATCCAGATTGCCGCGTTCCAGGTTGTGCAGCTTGATACGCTCTGCCACCCGGTTCGCCTCAAGCTCCACCTGTTGCAGATCCTTTTGCAGCCCGGCCTGCTCCAGCTCAAGGCGATGCAGACCGCTACGAGCCGCCAGCAAATCCCTTGCAACAGTCTGCTGCATCAGCTTTTGCCGGTCCCGTTCTTGTTGAAGCGCCGCAACCTGCTGCTCAAGACCACGAACCTGGCCATCGAGCGTCTTGATTTCCCGTTTCTTATGGATAATACCGGAGGCCACCGCTTCACTGGAACCACCGGCAACCAACCCGCCTACCGATGCCAGCTCACCGGCCCTGGTGACAAATTGCAGTGCCGGATGGCGACGTGACAGCGTCAGGGCCGTAGCCAGATCACTGGCAAGGTAGGTAGCTGCCAGCAGCCGCGACACAAGTCCGCGTACCGAGTCATCAGCCTTCAATCGGGTTGACAGCGGTTCTGCCCCCGCTATCATGGCAGGGTAAGTAACCCCGGCCACCGGAACAGCCAGTTGGGCACGGCCGGTCCCCTGCTGCCGCAGGAACTCCAGCCCGGCCAACAGATCGTCATCCTGCTCACAGAGGATCACCTGCAGACGGTCAGCCAGCACCGCTTCCACGGCGGCTTCATAGGCTTCTTCAACTTCCAGCCGGTCAGCCAGCAGCCCACCCAGACGGGTGCGCAAGGCAGAATCCTTCAGCAGTGATTGCACACCCTGACCATAGCCGGCAAACTGAGCCTCCAGCTCCAGTAGTGATTTCAAACGTGAGGCGACCCTGCTCAGATCGTCCCTGGCAACCTGCCAGGCCTGCTCCGCCTCAGGCAGTTGGCTGGCCAGCCGCTGTTCTTCACCAGCCAGGCGTGACAGCTCCTGTTCGGCCTGCTCCCGCTCTGATGTCTTCTGTTGCAAGGCAGTTTCAAGAGCAGCGCGACGCATGACACCTTCTTCGATCCGGCTGGTGAGCAGCTGCTGTTCCCGATTTTGACGTTCAACCCGCTCGGCAAGCACTGCCAGCCGCGCCGTGGCGTTTTCGATCCGGTTACGGTTTTGGCTGGCAGCGGCTTGCGCGACAAAAAACTCCCGGCGTTGTTCCTCCTGATTACGGTTGGCGCTCTCAAAACTTTGCTCCAGTTCGATCTGAGTCTGCTGGGTGCTGCTCACCAATGCTTCGGCGCTGGTCAGCTCAGCGGTCAGCGACTGCTGTTGCTCCTGCAAACGTGCCTGCTGGGCCAACTGCTCATCACGACGTCGATGCAGCGTGGTCAGTTCGCCTTCAAATCGCGTCAGCCGTTCAGCCAGGCCTTCAAACTCCTTGCGTCGAAATACCAGACTGTTCTCGACGGCAGCAGCTTCGCTGCGGGCCCGGTAACTCTGTTCCTGCGCCGTGGCAAGCTGCTGCTCAAACTCCAGCACCGCCAGCCGCGATTGTTCAACCTGGGCATCAACACTGCCGACCGCGCCGAACTGCTGTCGCATCCGCTCATTCAGGGCACTCAATGCCGCCTCGGCCTCACTTCGTTCCTGCTGTAAACTGGCGGCGGTATGCACAGCGAACAACAGGTCTATCTCTCGCTGCTCCTCCCGCAGCTCCCTGAATTTCTCAGCTTTTTTTGCCTGGCGCTGCAATCCATTCAGCTGCCGCTTGATCTCGCCAAGCAGATCGTTCAACCGGGCCAGATTCTGGCGGGTGCCTTCAATCTTTTTCAGGGCCAACTGCTTGCGGGCCTTGAACTTGGTGACCCCGGCCGCCTCTTCGATCAATAACCGCCGTTCTTCGGGCCTTGAATGCAGCACCTGACCGATCTTGCCCTGCTCGATGATTGAATAGGCCTTGGTGCCAACGCCGGTATCCATGAACAGCTCGGTGATATCAAGCAACCGGCAGGGGGTCTTATTGATCAGATAGTCGCTTTCGCCATCCCGAAACAGGCGCCGAGTCAGCTGGATCTCGTTAAACTCCAGATATTTTGCAGGTGCACGCCCGTCCTCGATCGAAAAAACCAGCGAAACCTCGGCCATCCCTTGGGATTTACGATTATCGCTACCCGCAAAGATCACATCCTCCATCGCCTTGCCCCGCAGATTTTTGGCGGATTGTTCCCCCATGCACCAGCGGATGGCATCCACGATATTAGACTTACCGCAACCGTTGGGGCCCACCACGCCGGTAACCCCCTGCTGGAAGTCAAGCACTACCTTGTCAGCAAAGGATTTGAAACCGGCTAT
>DIGE01000012.1:17537-236909 GCA_002419465.1 Geobacter sp. UBA5730
CACTTACCGAGCAGGAGCGCAAAGAGCTTGAGAATTTAACTAAACGCGGCAAGACCCCTGCTCGACGATTTATCCACGCCCGTGCGTTGCTGCTCACCGATGCCAGCAAAGATGGCCCTTCATGGAGCGTTGCCGATATGGCAGAAGCACTTGGGGTGACCAGTCAAACCATCGAGCACCTGAAAAAACGTTTTGTTGAAGATGGCCTCGAAGCAGCGCTTGAGAGAAAACCAGGGGAAACCGCCACG
This sequence comes from Geobacter sp. UBA5730, assembly GCA_002419465.1. GTDB lineage: Bacteria > Desulfobacterota > Desulfuromonadia > Geobacterales > Pseudopelobacteraceae > Trichlorobacter. The sequence goes on from DIGE01000012.1 coordinate 17,786, forward strand.
AAACATCAGTTTAACGGCGCATTTGAGGTAAGATTAATCGCCATGAATTAATTTTACGTTATCAACTGCGGTTGCAATGATCAAGGCGCCGCGGTGCACTGCACCGCTGACCTCACCAAAGGCATCGATTACAGCAGCTTGTTGTTCCCCAATCATTGACGGATGACGGGCAATCGCACGGTCAATCGCCGTTACCACATCACTAATTTCTTCTGCGACCTCTCCCAATGCCCACCCGGCAAAGCGTTTGTTGCTCTGCCAAGCGACATGATGTGCGTTGATAAAGGCCACTGGCCGTGGCCTGATGAGAAATTCGTACAATTGGCTGGAAACATCGCCAAGATACAGATCTGCTGACAGGGTGTAGGTCATATCAATAAGGCGGGGGGAATCAAGGTCAATAATCATTCTGCCGGGGACTATCAGCTGCTGCCAACGGGTGCGCTGTAATTCAGACATATTTTCTGCTGTTCGTATATGGGGGGCAACCACCAGATTGTAAGGTGATTGCTCCATAATCTGCCGAATAACTTGCTCTGCAACCAAGAGTGACGAACTTTGGATGTCAAAGTGAGGATTATACAGTATGGTGGGTTTACCGTTATCAAAAAAATGTGGCAAGCTGCGCGTCGAATGACCACAAAAATCAAGTTTTACATAACCACAAACCCTTAATTTTTCAGCGGGAAAACCTTTTTCAACTGCACGATGAAAATCCTTCTCTCCTGGTACCACTACAAGGTCGAATGCGGCAAGGCGTTTTTCTGATTTCGGGGCTCGATCACCAGCGCCGTGACGGAAATGGATCATTAAGGTGTTTTTTAACCCCATTTTTCTCAGCACGGCAGAGGTCCGCTCCGGTGTAACGATTGCTGCAGCCCGGCGCAGTCGTTGCCGCAGCGAAAGCAGCAAAGGTAGTTTCAGGGAGCTTTTCCGGCCAGTGATTTGGGAGAGCATACGCCCCCAGATGGGCATGTTTACTGATTCAATGCGTAAATTTGGGGGACTCAGGACATCGTAGACATGCTGCAGTGCTACAGTCGTTGCCGCGTCAGCGGTCAGGCAGGTGACCGGTTGGCGCGGCAATAGGCGGCTGAGCTCCGCTGCCACGGGAGCCAGGTGAAAGACCTGGTGAGCACCGCCGATAAAGAGAAATACGATCTCATCGGTAGATATTGTTTGTGGAGCTGCGCTGTCAAGAGTTTCGCGCGGAGCGTCAGGTAAACCACTGGCCAAACCGTTATGTTTTTTATGAGCGTTTTTCATGGCTAGCGAAAGCCACCTTTCAGGAACAATCTCCAGAACGTGACACAGACCGCCAGCAGCGGAAATTTTTGCAGGCTGGGGCTAACCTCGATGCGGACGCCGGAATGACGTTCTATCTTCCATTGGATGTACTGCAATCCGTTTTCAAAGGTCAGCAGCGCCTTCAGTAATCGTAATGCTGAAAGTGTTTTTCCCTGCACGCGGCGCATGAGCCAGCCGAAACCGTTGACCTGTCGCTCCCACGGGGAAAAGCGAGAGCGATAGCGGATGGGCTGCCTTTTATCATTCACGAGGGGCTCGACGGCAAGGTATGGGTCTTGCAGTAGTTCGCGCGTCACCGCTTCATAGTAGTCCGGGGCCGCGTCGTAGAGGCGGACTGCGGTGGTTGGCTTCTCAGAGCGCAGCTCACAACGGTAACTCAAACTGAGCCCGGTGCTCCACAATTCGCGGATGGTGAAAATTTCTGACACTTGCGGCAGGGCTCGTCGTACAAAGGTGCGCAGGGCCTGCAGGAGGGCTTCAGAGATCTGGTTGGCATCTTCTTCGTTGCGGACGTAGACCAGTCCCGAAGGCTGGGCGAAGCGCCCCCAGATGTAGGAATGGAACCAGTTGCGGGCCCCCTGCTGAAAGTCATCCATGCTGAGCACAGCGTACTTGGCACGTAGCGTTAAGCCGCCATAGGGGAGTTCGAGATAAAAGACATTTGGTGGTAGCAGTTGATTCAAAGATGCCTGAAGCCAAGAGCCAAAGGCGAGCTGGTACTTGTCGACCAGCAGATAGAGATCGGCGATCCCTTCATCAACACGGCCGCTGCGCAACCATGAACCATAAAAGAGCACGGCTGCAACCCCGTCATGTCTTTTTTTGGCCGCTTCGGCCAAGGCAATGATCTCTGGCGGCAGCGTGCGGCGGTTCCATTCCTGCTGCAGTTTTTTTATCTGGTTGTCATTAGACATAGGGAGTCAAGGGTGCCCCGGATCATAGTTTTAGAAAACGGGCCGGTCCTGCCGTTTCAATGGTCACAGGTGACTTTGCTTCAAACAATTCTCCATCGAGCGTGAATCTGCCGTTGAAGTCGAAGGTAATCTGTTTGGCGTTGCGGCTGAAATAGCCGTTCTCCTGGGTAGCCGTTGCCGTGCGCCGACCGCGCAGCAAAAACGGTAGGTTGCGCAGCAGATAAGGTGGGTTCGCCTTTAAGGCAGTAAAATGCAGCGGGGCGTTTTCTGCTCCCCAAAAGGGATGCAGGCCAAGAAAGAGACGTTGAAGAGAGCTGACCATGGCAATCAGGTAGCAATCGTTTTGGGTTGGGCTGTCGTCAAGACGCACCATCATGTCGGTTATGGACAGCAAGGCGTTGTTCCCGGTCAGGGCCGCCAGCAGGAAACGTGCAATGATGAGTCCCGGTATCAGTTCGCCGCGCAGACCGTTCGGGTTGATGCTGCCGTGACAGAGATCAATTCCCTGTGGGATGACGCCAGCACCGAAGAACATGCCGCATATCGGACTGGTCTCGTCCCTTTGTGTAATTTTCAACACCGGCCGTTCGATAATCCGGTGGTGCGGTTGCCGTGTGTCAGTGCTCCAGGTACGAATTTTTGCCAAAGCGGCCAGCTGTGTGCCGCGTACGCCGACGTCACCGGCAATCATGCTGGTGGTTCCTGCCTCTAGTAACGCGAGCAGGGGTGGGGTGGCAAACGGCGTATCCCCCCCCCCGTACAGGGTGGTCAGCACCGATTGAACGGTGCCGTCACCGCCATTGACGACGACCAGATTGACACCCCGTGCAGCAAACTCAATAAGGGCTGACTGCACTTCCGGTGGCGTCACGGCTTCAACATGGTGTATGCTTGGGGTCTGGGAGATAAACCGCCTGACCGCGTTTATGCCCGTTTTGTTTCCACCGCTGCCTGGATTGCTGACCAGGCCGATGATGCTTGGCTCACTGGTGGCGGCAGGGGCGGTCATTGACCGTGAGGAGCTGTCCTGATGGGACGCACCGTTGTTCATGAACGGTTGTTTGAAAAACAACGTTGGGCCAGGGACGGGTTCTGTGCATCAGGATCAATATCAAGGAACCATGAACGCAGCGGACCGCTGGTCATACGTGCGGCAACACCGGTCATTAAACGAAGCGCCAGGAAGATGCTTGACGTGACCGTCCACAGGGTTACGGCCAGCAGGCCCAGGTCTGGCCGGCCGATGAACAGGCTCAGAGTAAGCAGGATCAGGTTGGGGTTACGCCTGCCGGTGATTAAGCGAAAACAGGAGTCCACCGGGCGCCAGCAGAAGATGCCTGATGATTCAAGAAACTGTTTAAAGATGCCTTCCACCAGCCGCCCGGCGATATAGCCAATAAAGATCAACCAGAAGGCGGTATACAGTGAAAGCGGTATCCCCGGCTGCCAACTCTTGAGCCCCAGTCCCCAGGCGAGATACCACAGGGGGGGGGAGATCAGGTCTATCGCATGATCGAAGATATTACCGAAGGTGCTGGAGGTGACCGTAACCCGTGCCAGTTTTCCATCAACGGTATCGAGAAAGGTCATGATCCAGGCAGCCAGCAGGCCCAGGGCAAATGAACCGTTGTAAAATTGCAGGCCGGCGATGATGACCAGCACCAGGCTCAAGGAGGTGACCTGGTTGGGGCTGATGCCGTTGAGGGCGCAGAAACGGGTAACCACCTGTGCTGGTCGTGGCCAGAGCCATTTTGTGACCAGATCGGTGACCCCTTTATAGGAACCTGCGAACAGGCGTTGCTCCAAACGCAGCTTATTCTCTTGGGTGATCGGCAGTAGATAGGGAGGGTCTATCTTACAGAGCTCCTTGAGATACGTTGAGCCAAGTGTTAGCGGGGTTTCAAATGTCATGCCAGCCGGGAGTGCCCCGTCGTTTGTGTTGTCCTCCACAAAGTCGACGGCCTTCCGCGCATCAGCGGCAGCAACATGGGCTGCGATAGGCTGATTGTTGCCATCTGTGGCTAGCTGCAAAACGGTTCCAGGTTTCTGTATCAGGTTTTGGATCAAGCGCCCATCATACAGATAGTCTCCTCGCAACAGCAGGACGGTATCATCGCTTCCAGCGGCTTCCGGATTGTCAATCCAACTGTCAATGTTCAATTTTTTGAGAATGCGTTCAAGACGCTGGCGGCTTGAAATTCCCCATAACTGAACGGGGGACTCAGCAACGATAAGGGCATGTACGGTCATGGTGGTGCTCTCGGTATCTATATTGAGTATACGGCGATAATCATAAAAGCCGATGGGAAAAACTAAATTATTAATTTATTATAGATGGATGATATTTGTAAAGATGAATCCTGCAGAGAATCAGCAAAGGAGCGATGTCCTCTTCGGAGAGGGGCGGAACGGTACATTTGTTCTTGCCCACCTTTCTGATCCTCATCTTTCGTCACTTGGTGCTGTACGTCTCGGTGACCCGCTCAACAAGCGTCTGTTTGGGTACCTTTCATGGCAGCGCCGTCGTCGCCATATCCACCAACCGCATATCCTTGAAGCACTGGTCTGCGACATGCTGGCAATGGCTCCAGATCATATAGCCGTCACTGGTGACCTGACCCAGGTCGGGCTGCCTGACGAATTCAGGCAGGCGGCCGTTTGGCTGGGGCAACTGGGAACGCCGGAGCGGGTAACCGTTATTCCTGGAAACCATGATACCTATGTTGCTGCGCCCTGGCAGGATACCTTTCAGGCTTGGGCTCCCTACTTGGCAGGGGATGGGGGGCCTGACAATAATGATCCCTATCCAAGTCTGCGGGTGCGTGGCCAACTGGCCCTGATCGGCCTCTCCAGCGGCAGGCCCAGCGCCCCGTTGCTAGCGGTCGGCAGTCTCGGGAAGCGGCAGCTAACACGGCTTGAAGAGCTGCTGCTGCAGACCAGACGACGTGGACTTTTGAGGGTCGTGCTGATACATCATCCTCCAGTGCCTGGCAGCATTGCGTGGCGCAAGAGGTTGACCGATGCCCGGCAGTTTGCCGGTGTCATTGCTCGTCAGGGGGCCGAATTGATTCTTCACGGACATGCGCACTATTCCATGGTACGCGAGCTGGCTGCCGGAATGCAAAAGGTGCCTGTCATCGGCGTACCGTCGGCCTCATCGGCTGACTTAACACTACAACGTGCGGCCCGCTACCATCTCTATTGCTTCGAGCGCGGTGATAATGGTTGGAGGGTGCAGATCATCGCCCGTGCCTACTCTGCTGTTGAAAAGCGGTTTATGGTGGTGCATCAGCAGGAGTTTCAGTTACCTGTTTTTGATCGTTGAAAGCCGGCTTGGTCTGTGTCAGCTTCAGATGAGTTTACGCGTCAGGAAAATGCCGGCCGTAAGCACCATAAGGGCGGGGAAGAGAGTCGTCCAAAAAGGCGAGAGCTGCAAAATCAGACCGCTATAGCCTAGTATCTGAGTAAGGAAGAAAAATACCACACCGATGATGGCGCCCATCATGATATTCCAGCCGATGCTGGCGCTGCGAGCCGGGCCGCATACAAAGGGGATGGAGATCATGACCATCGCTGCCGCCATCAAGGGCAGGCACAGTTTTTGCCAAAGCGCCAGCCGGTAACGGCCGGCATTTTGCTCCCTTTTTTCAAGGCTTGTAATGATGGAGTATAACTCCGTAAGCGAGAGTGTCTGTGCAGGCAAGGCGAACACTGCGGCCTGTTTGCTGGTCAGCAGGTTGGGAAGGACCAGATGGGCTCGTTTTTGGATCTGGCCACCACCCTGACCTGTAATCTCCTTCTGTTGCACGTCGTGTAGGTTCCAACTTCCATCCGTGCCGATCTGAGTTTCCCGTGCGTGCATGAAGCGAATCAGTCGGTGGCTTTCGTCAAATTCGTAGATATCCGCGTCTTGTAGCTGATTGTTCTGGGTGGCATTCAGATTTATGAACCGTTTTCCCTCCCTTGTCCAGAAACCGCCTCGTGGCAAGATTGAAACTGATTCAGTCAGCGCGGTCTCGCGTCGAATCCAGGCAGCTTGCTCAAGAAACGGGATGATAAATTGGGCTGCCAGCAAGAGTGCAAGCAGGGTAAGCATGGCAGGACGGACAAAGGCCCAGCCGATTCTTTGAATGGAAATACCGCTCGCCCGTAGTGCAATCAATTCCGCATTTTTCGTCAACAGCCCCAAAGCCATGATACTGCCAAGCAGAGCACTTGGAGGAGCCATTTCAAGCATACGTCCCGGCAGGGTCAACAGTACATAGAGCAGGGCATCAGTCAGACGGTAACGGCCGACGCCAATGTCGTCAAGCTGTTTGGCGAGCTCAAAAAAACTGAGCAGTCCGACCAGGATCAGATTGACGCTGATCCAACTGTGCAGAAAAATACGTGCCAGGTAGCTATCAATGATCTTCACTATCCCGCGCCTCCAGAGGTTTGTGCCCGTCGTTTTGATATGATGCGACGCAGAGGGTTCTGGATGGGCAACAGGTACAGGACAAGTGCTGCATGCAGGGAGGTGACCCACCAGATGCCTGGCATGGGGGCAACCATACGCTTTTCAACCCAGGTTTTGGCGATCAGGCTGAGGTTGTAGAAGACAAAGAACAACACTATAGCCGCCGTCACCTTGCCATATTTGCTGCTTCGTGGTGCCACCCGACTCAAGGGAATTGCCAACAGGGCCATCAGAATGGTGGAAATGCCTGTTGAACGACGCCATTGCAGTTCGGCAATGTCAGCTGGTAGTTCTGATTGTGATAGATGTTCGGTTGTGGCTGCCTTACGCCGGTATTTTGCTGGTGGCACCCGTGTAGATGTTAACTGCAGGGTGTTTTCCTGGAACTGCATGAGGTGGTCTGAGCCGGCTCTCAGATTCAAGGTGTAGTGGTATCCTTCCTGAAAGACGATCGCCTTTTGTCCTTTTGCTGAATCAGTTATCTGGCGGGCACTTTTGGCCGTGGTCACCTTCCGATTGTCAGGCCCTGTTTGCCATACCCATACGTTGCTGGCTTTGTTTTTTGCCTGGTCGAGCTCTTCGGCAAAAAAAACCAGATCATTTCCCATTTCATAGAACCGGCCTGCTTCGACCTTGGCGATGTCAAACTCGTTTGCGCCTCTGGTTTCCAGATCATAGATTTTTTCATAGGCCCATGGTCGTCCGTGAAGTGAAAGCTGATTCACCACCAGGCCGAGTACCAGAGCGAGGAAAAAGACCGAAATGATGACCCTCCGCTGGCCGATACCGCTTGCCTGCAAGGCCGTGATCTCATAGTCGGTATACATACGGCTCAAGGAGAGAACGACAGCCAGGTAGAGCGTCACGGGAAGCAGGACTTCGAGCGCAATGAGTACCTTGAGCGCAACCAGCGTGACAACCATCTCGCCGGAAAGCAGGCCGTTAATAGCGTCATTAAGAAGCCGAACGGCACTGTAACCGGCGAAAATGATGATCAGCACCGAGCAGATGGCCACCAGAGGCGCGAAAATTTCGCGTACTATGTAGCGCTCAAGGATTAACAGGGTGTTATACTTTCATACGTGATAGCGCCATTGAAGCAATTTTTTAGCGAACCTGCTGAACCTCAACGATCTCGGGGATCTGCTCCTTAATCGCCGTTTCGATCCCCATCTTGAGGGTCATGGTGGACATCGGGCAGGATCCGCAGGCTCCCTGCAGCTTAACCTTGACGATATTGTCCGCGGTTACCTCCACCAACTCCACGTCGCCTCCGTCTCGCTGCAACATCGGGCGAACCTGATCCAGCACTGCCTGGACTTTATCGAGCATCTGCGTATCTCCTTTTGATAGGTAGCGTAATCAACCGCTGGATTATTGTGGACCTCTTTTGTCTTTTATAAACCGATTTCCGTGATATTTGCACGCAAAATCAGTCGGCAAGATTCTCCCAGTCACCATATAACTCTTCCAGCCGGACATGCAGGGTGTTGTGTTGCTCACCTGCCCGCAACCCACGCTCGGGGTCACTAAAGAAACCGGTCATTGCCATCTCCGCTTCCAGAACCGCAATCTGCTTTTCCACCTTCGCGATCTCCTGTTCGATGGACTGCTGCTGCTTCTCGCGGGTCTGTTCCGCCTTTTTGCGCCGTTTCTGCTTTTCGCGATCCCGCAGACGTTCTTCCTTGTTAAGGGCCGGGAGTTCTGCTACAGCCGAAGATGTTACCGCAGCAATAACCAGCCCGGTCGGGGACGACGGTCCTGAGGGTAGCGTACTGCACTGGTCCTTTTTTTCCAGATAATACTCATAATTCCCGTAATAGTTTTCCAGGCCGCCGCTTTCCACCTCGACAACCCGGGTGGCCAAGCCGTTCACAAAATAGCGGTCATGGGAAACAAACACCAGCGTCCCGTCAAACTCTTTCAGGGCATCCAACAGCACCTCTTTGCTGAACAGATCCAGGTGATTGGTGGGCTCGTCCATCAACAGCAGGTTTGAGGGATGCAGCAGCATCTTTGCCAGTGCCAGCCGGTTTCGCTCACCACCTGACAACACGCCGACCTTTTTGTGGATGTCATCGCCGGAGAACAGGAATGCCCCCAGGATATCGCGCAGCTTCGGGACCATTTCGTAGGGGCAGTCGCTGTACAGCTCCTCATAGGCACTCTTGACAGGGTCCAGTACATTGGCTTGATCCTGGGCAAAGTAATCGGCCACCACATTATGACCAACAAGCAGGTTTCCGCCCTGGTACTCACCACCGGCCAGCACCGTCATCAAGGTTGATTTCCCGGCTCCGTTATGCCCAACCAAGGCGACCCGCTCCCCTTTTTCCACCGTCAGGTCAACACGATCGAGCACCACCTTGGAACCATAGGATCGGATCAGCTTCTGTAATTCCAGCACCACCCGGCCACTTTTGGGTGCCTTGGGGAACTGGAATCGAATTTTTTTACGATCCGGCGGCAACTCTATCCGCTCGACTTTTTCCAGTTGCTTGATACGTGATTGCACCAACGAGGCCTTATTGGCCTGGTAACGGAAACGACGAATAAAATCTTCCGTCTTCTGCAGCTCTTCGTCCTGCAGTCGTTTGGCCTCACGCAGAGCCGAGACCCGTTCCTCGCGTTGTACCAGATAGGTGGAATACGAACAATGGTAATCGGCGATGGTGTGATTCCAGACCTCGGCAATCCTGCTACAAACCTGATCCATGAAAAAACGGTCGTGGGAGACCAGGATCACTGATCCGGGATAGCCGCAAAGATACTCCTCCAGCCAGTTGCGCGCCTCGATATCCAGGTGGTTGGTGGGTTCGTCCAGCAGCAGCACATCCGGTTTCTGCAACAGCAGCCGCGCCAATGCGATCCGCATCTGCCAGCCCCCTGAAAATTCTCCGCAATCGCGGTGCCAGTCTTGCTGGGCAAAGCCCAGCCCTTTAAGCACCGTACCGATCTCGGCCTCCATGGTGTAACCGCCGCTGTGTCGAAACTGCTCTTGCAGCTCACCATAGCGTTCGAGCACCGTATCATGTTCGGCAGCGGCGTGGGACATCACCTCGAGTTCCTGCCCCAACCGGTGCAGTTCCTGCTCCATCTCCAACAGCTCAGTCAATGCTGAGCGGGCCTCGTGAAACAGGGGCCGTCCGCTGGTGACAATTCCATCCTGCGGCAGATAGGTGGCACGTGCCCCTTTGGCCAGTTGAATATCGCCGCTGGAGGACTCTTCCAGCCCGGCAATGATTTTCATCAGCGTTGACTTGCCAGCGCCATTTTCACCGATCAGGGCTACGCGCTCCCCTTTGCGGAGGTGCCAGGATATGTTCGCAAAGAGAACCCTGCCTGAAAAGTCTTTTGAGAGATTGATTAGTTGGAGCATTTTAGGGGTGTTGTGCAGTGTCGGCGATGATTAAGCCATCGCGGAAGGTGATTCTCCGAGAGGCGTACTCGGCCACCTCCGGCTCATGGGTGATCATCACGATGGTAATCCCTTGACGATTCAAGGCGGTGAAGAGCTGCATAATTTCATGGGTAGTGGTGGTGTCCAGGTTGCCGGTGGGCTCATCGGCCAGGATGACAGCCGGTTCGTTGACCAAGGCACGGGCAATGGCTACCCGCTGTTGCTGGCCGCCGGAAAGCTGGGCGCTGGTGTGATTGATCCGGTCTCCCAGCGCGACTCGCTCCAGGGCTAAGCGGGCCCGGCGGTGACGTTCTTCGGCCGTCACCCCGGCATAAACCAGCGGAAGCTCGACGTTTTCACGGGCGGTGGTACGAGGCAGCAGATTGAAGCCCTGAAAAACGAATCCCAGCTTCTTGTTGCGCACCTCGGCAAGGCGGTCCGGCGACATGCCGGCTGTATCGATGCCGTCCAGCCAGTAAGTGCCACTGGTTGGCCGATCCAGACATCCCAGGGTGTTCATACAGGTGGACTTGCCACTGCCGGAGGCCCCCATGATGGCCACAAATTCTCCCGTGCCAATGGCAAAGGAAACGCCTCGCAAGGCTTCCACCAGGTGGTCTCCCTCACCAAACACCCGACGGATGTTATCCAGTTTGATCACTTCTTGCATGATTAATGGTGATAGGGCTCGTTATTCAAAATCGTACAGGCCCGGTAGATCTGCTCCAGCAGGAAGGGCCGCACCATCTGGTGGGTGAAGGTCATAGACGACAGCGACAGCACCTTATCGGCTCGTTTGCGGATCTCATCACTCAATCCGTAGGAGCCTCCGATGGCAAAGGCCAGCTCCGGCGTGCCAGTGTCGCGGTGCTTACCTATAAATTCGGCGAATTTGATGGAGTCCATTTGCTGTCCCCGCTCATCCAGCACCACCAGCACCGCATGGGCCGAAATCTGCTTCAGCAGCCGTTCGCCCTCACGGCGGCGCCCCTCTTCAAGGGTGGCATCCTTTTCATCTTTCAACTCATCGATGGTCAGGGGCAGGTAGCGCTCAACCCGGCTGCTGTATTCCATCACTCCCTGCTTGATCCAGGGTTCTCGAGTCTTTCCCAGCCAGAGCACGCGACACTTCATCGGCTGTCTGCTCAGTATCTGAACGATTCGGCGTTGGCGGCAATGGTGGCCTTGAGATCCGCCGGCAGCGCTTTCTCCTCACCCTTTTCCCATAGTCCGTCCAGATCGTAACGACGACGCTGCTCCTCGTGGAAGATATGTACCAGCACATCGCTGTAATCCATCACAATCCACTTGCCCTCGGTCTCTCCCTCGATCCCCTGCACCTTGCCGAATTTCTTCAGCTCCTTGCGGATATGATCGCAGATGGCTTGATTTTGTTTTTCCGACTGGCCGGAGATAATCACCAACAGGTCGGCAATGGTACTGATCCGGGTGATGTCTACTACGCGGATATCGTAGCCTTTCTTGTCTGCAGCCAGTTCTGCGCAGCGCATGGCACGCTCAAGGGCGGTCAGGCTCAATTTTTCTGCTTTCATTTCTACCATGTCCGATACAATCCCTTCTGGGCAATATATGTGCCAACGTCAGGCGGTACTAAATAACGCAATGATCGTCCTTCAGCTGTAAGATCCCGCAAATGGCTGGAGGATATCTCCAAACGGCAGTCTTCCACAAAACGGATGGTGCTACCCGTGACGTGGCGTAGGCAGCCGCTTTCTTCTTGATTGAACGACTCTCTCACTTCTTCGGGTAGCTGCTGTATCGGTTCCGTAACCAGACTGCCTGGTCGCGCCACCACCACCAGGGATGCCAGATTGAAGAGCTCGGCAAAGCGGTGCCAGAGACCGATTTCCAAAAACGAATCACTGCCGACGATAAAATAAAGTTCGTCTTCTGAACGTTCTTTACGCAGGGCGGTCAGTGTCTCAACCGTATATGACTTGCCCTGCCGCCGGGCCTCGATGTCGCTGATAGCAAAGCTGGGCTGATCGGCGATCGCTAGCCGTACCATGGCATAGCGTTGCTCGAAAGCCACATTTCCGGCCAGTGGCTTGTGGGGCGGATCAGCTGCCGGAATAAACAGCACCCGTTCAAGCCCGACCACCTCCCGTGCCGCTTCCGCAATCCGCAGATGCCCCAGGTGGATCGGATTAAACGTGCCGCCCAACAGTCCCAGCTTCACCTGGCGCACCGAGCGAGCCACTGGCCGTTGCGGGAAACATGGTTCGTCATTCGCCTGGCTCCTCATTGGCGAGCATGGCCACCAGTGCTGCTCCCCACTGACCCATCTGCCAGCGGCGCATGCCGGTAATCGTGGCCAGCACCTCCATGGTTGCCGGACGCTGCTCTGCAATCCGCTCCAGCAACCAGTTGGGGGCCACCAGTCCGGTCGCCAGTCCCAACTGCTTGCTGTACGCTTCTCGCCATCCCTTGAGCCGGGCGATACGGCTCTTGATACCGGGGTTCGGCTCTCCCTTGCTCCGCGGAAAGCGCGGCAGCCGCTCTTCGGACAGTGCCAGTCCTCGTTGCACTGCTGCCATCAGCTGGTCACCATAGCGGCTGATTAGTCTCGGTGTCAGGCCAACCACTCCGTTCATTTCATGAGCAGTGCGCAGTTGTTGTTCTGCGATTTTTAACAATGATTCTGACGGCATAATCTTAAACGGAGGCCGATCGGATTCCCTGGCCAGGGCGTCACGCAGCCGCAACAACTCCTCCAATATGCCCAGACTGCGGCGCTGCAACTTGCCAGCGCCCTTGCAGTGAAGAAAAAGTGGTACATCACCCTTGTCGGTCATCCGGTTGCCTGCCACCAGGGCGCACTCCTCTGCCACCCAGGCACTACGATCGAGTTGATCCACTTTTTTGCGCAGCAAATCGGCCAATTCCAGCAGGTGAGCCGTGTCATGGGCAGCGTAATCGGCCATTTCCGGCGTTAAGGGCCGCTTGCTCCAGTCTGCCTTCTGGTATCGTTTATCCAGTTCGATGCCAAAATGGCCACGCAGCAGTGCTGCCAGCCCAAACTCGGTAGCCCCGCTAAACTGGGCCGCAATCATGGTGTCGTACATCCGGGCCACACTGATGCCAAAATCCCGATGGAGCGACCGGATATCGTAGTCGCCGCCATGGAATACGGTCAGAGTGGCCGGATTTGCCAGTAACTGCCCCAACGGTGCGAGATCTGACACCTGCAAAGGGTCAATCAACCAGGTATCCCTGCGGTTTGACAACTGTAGCAGACAGACCTTCTCACGGTAGTGGTGCAGCGAGTCCGCTTCCAGATCCAATGCCAGTTCTGTTTCGCCGTGCAGCCCGCCGCACACCTGCTCAAGGTGCTGGTTCGTGGATATAAGCTGATAAGCGGTCATCCGGCTCAAAACTCCCTTAGTATCTTATAGCCGGTGCTGCGCTGGGCGGCCCGGAAGCCGGCCCCCCGGATCAGTTCGACCATATCGTTCTGAGACATTCGGAAGCTACACCCAGCCGCAGCAACCACGTTTTCTTCAAGCATGGTGCCACCCAGGTCGTTGGCCCCGAAGAACAGGGAAATCTGTGCCAGTTTCGCACCTTGGGTTACCCAGCTGGCCTGGATATTGGGTATGTTATCCAGCACTATCCGTGAAAGTGCCAGCACCTTCAGGTACTCGACGCCGGTGGCGGTATTACCGCCCAGCTCGGTGTTTCCCGGCTGATACGTCCACGGAATGAACGCTGTAAACGATCCGCCTTGCTGCTGAAGTGATCGCACCCTGAACAGATGTTCGATGACCTGTTCAGGTGTTTCCTTGCTTCCGAACATCATGGTAGCAGTGGTCGGCATTTCCAAGGCTGCAGCGGTCAGCATCACCTCACCCCAGCGCTGCCAGCCGATCTTTTTGGGTGAAATGGCCTGACGAACCTCATCCACCAGAATCTCGGCGCCGCCGCCTGGAACCGAGTCAAGGCCGGCCTGTTTGAGCGTAACCAGCACCTGCCGGATGGTAAGCCCGTCCCGGTCAGCCAGGTGGCAGATCTCGGCCGGTGAAAGTGAATGATTTTGAACCTGTGGAAAGTGCTGCTTGATTTCGCGAAAGAGCGTCACAAAGTAATCAAGGTGCAGTTCTGGGTGCAATCCGCCCTGCATCAGCAACTGCGTACCACCCCGCTCTACCAGCTCGTCGATCTTGGCAAATATAGTTTTATTATCGAGCAGATATGCGTCTGGACTGTCTACCATACGGTAAAACGCGCAAAAGGAACAGCGCGACTCGCAGACGTTGGTGTAGTTCACGTTACGGTCCACAACAAAACTGACCAGATTGTCCGGATGCAAGCGCCGCCTGACGGCATCGGCCTGCTTGCCAAGTTCCAGCAGATCACCCGTTAGCAGCCACTCCAGGGCCTGCTGACGGTCAAGTGTCATCTCAGGCGCGTTCATTGGCCGGACAGCCCCGCAGTCAGTACGTCATGTATGCTGGCCGGTAACCGGCATGCTTTCAGGCCCGGTGTCACGCAGGCCATGGTTACAACTGCAGACACCAGCAGCGCTTCGTCTGACTCCCGCAGCACCTGCTGCTGTAGCACAAACGACGCTCCTGCAACCCGTACCGGTCGGGTTGTTATCCGCAGCAGTTCGTCGTGGCGGGCAGGCACCTTAAAATCGATCTCCATCCTCACGACCGGGAAGATCGCACCAGCTGCAGCCAGCTCAGCCACTGAGCAGCCGCGTTTCCGTAAATACTCAGTGCGAGCCCGCTCGAAGTAGTTAAGGTAGTTAGAATGATAAACCATCCCGGCTGCGTCCGTATCTTCGTAATAAACCCGTAACTGCATCTGGTACCTTTTTCTGTTTTGTGGCCACTGTACTTCAGTTATGTACAGCAGGCAACCCGGTTCTACTGAGCCGGGCACCCCGCAGCACTCATAAATCAGTAAACCGCGGCCAATGCGGCCAGATGGACCCACAGCCAGTTTTTGGCCTGAGCCCAGCAAACACCTTCGCCACCCAAAAAAGATCACTCTGCGCCAACAGCAGGCGTTGTGCCAGATACTACCGTGTCTCTAGATGGTTACGCTGGAAGATCACCAGATTCCGCTCACCCATATCCTGCGGCAATCGGTACTGTTCCATTTTATAACAACGCAGCCCAATCTGATCGCACAGCTCTTCGGTTTTTGCTGAGAGCTGCGTCGCACCGCCAGCCAGCATGGCAATGAGTCGGCCACCCGGTCGCACCAGTTGGTGTGCCAGCACAATGAAACGATCAACATCCCGAAATGCGCGCGACACGACCACATCGTAGTGAGCAGGCTGTTGCGCAGCAACCTGCTCAACCCTGCCATGCTGTACCGTTACCAGCCCCAGCCTCAACAAGCGGCAGATATGACGCTGGAAGCGCACCTTTTTGTCAACGGCATCCAGCGAGGTGATTTCCAGATCATCCCGCACAATTGCCACCGCCAGGCCCGGCAACCCTGCCCCGGAACCGACATCAAGTATACGCTCGCCCTGCTCAAGCTGTGGTACAATACTTATTGAATCGATAAAATGCTTAACAATTATCTGGTTTGGCTTTGTGATGGCGGTCAGATTGACGGATCGATTCCACCGCCGCAACTCATCCATAAACAGCCCGAACCGCTCAACGGCACGGTCATCCAGGGTAAGCCCAAAAACGCCGACGCCATCCCTCAACAGCGAGCTGTTCATACCCGCCCGCCGCCGGCCTTGAGCACGACCGACAGAATTGCCAGCGCCGCAGGTGTGATCCCCTGGATTCGCGAAGCCTGGCCAAGCGTACCAGGCCGGAAACGTTCCAGCTTTTCCCGTACCTCGGCAGTCAGCCCCTGAATGTCACCGTACGACAAGTCCGTCGGGATAACGGCAGCCTCCAGCTTGCTCATCCGCTCGATCTGTTCCTGCTGTCTGTCGATATACCCGCGGTATTTTATCTGAATCTCAACCTGTTCCTGTATCGCCGGAGCCAGCTCACACGCAACCGCGTCGATCTCGGCCAGCTCGGCATAGCCTATCCCGGGACGCCGCAGCAGATGTTCGAGTAGCGTGCCCTTCTGCACCTCGGCACAGTCATGCCGTTGCAACCACTTTTGCTCATCACCACTCATACTGATTCGTGTCGTACTGACCCGCTCAAGCTCAGCGTTGATCTGCTCACGTTTTTGACAGAACCCGGCATACAACTCATCCGGCACCAGCCCGATAGCGTGGCCCAACTCCCGCAGTCGCAGATCAGCATTGTCTTCACGCAACAACAAGCGGTATTCGGCACGGGAGGTAAACATCCGGTACGGATCCTTCGTGCCCAGCGTCACCAGATCATCGATCATCACCCCAATATACGCCTGGTGGCGGCCCAGAAGGATCGGAGCTCGGCCCTGCACCCTCCTGGCAGCATTGATACCCGCCAGAAGTCCCTGTCCGGCAGCCTCTTCATATCCGGAGGTGCCATTGATCTGGCCAGCATGAAACAGGTTGGGAATCAACTTGGTTTCCAGCGTTGCATGCAGTTGCACCGGATTGACATAGTCGTATTCGATGGCATAGGCTGGCCGCATAATCTCCACCCGCTCCAGCCCAACCATTGACTGGTAGAAGGCGATCTGAACGTCAATCGGCAACGAGGTCGACATACCACTGGGATACACCTCAACGGTCTCCAGCCCCTCCGGCTCTATAAAGGTTTGATGGCGTTCCTTTTCCGGAAAACGCACCACCTTGTCTTCAATGGAAGGACAATACCGCGGTCCGACACCCTCTATCACCCCTGCATACAGCGGAGAGCGATCCAGCCCTCCCCGGACAATGTCGTGGGTTCGCTCGTTCGTGTAGGCGATATGGCACGGCACCTGCGGCATGATTATCCGCTCCGTTGAAAACGAAAACGGCACCGGCGGGTCATCGCCGGGCTGCGCCTCCAGTTTGGTAAAATCAATCGTTCGCCTGTCGAGCCGCGCCGGCGTACCGGTCTTGAGTCGCCCCACCTCAAAACCAAGCTCTGCCAGGTGACTTGACAGTCCAACCGACGGGAGATCACCCGCCCGCCCGCCGGGGAAGCTGGTCATACCGATATGTATCAGGCCACGCATGAAGGTACCCGTGGTTAAAACAACCGTCTTACCCAAAAAACGCAGACCACTACGCGTATCAACCCCTCGCAGCTCACCCTGCTCCACACACAGACTAACCACCTCGGCCTGCTTACAATCGAGATTATCCTGCTCCTCCAGCACCCGCTTCATGCGCAACCGATAGAGCTGCTTATCCGCCTGAGCCCGCGACGCCCTTACCGCCGGTCCCTTGCGCGTATTCAGAATGCGAAACTGGATTCCAGTGGCATCAATGTTTTTCGCCATCTCGCCACCCAACGCGTCTATCTCGCGGACCAGGTGGCCCTTTGCCAGACCACCAATAGCCGGATTGCACGACATCACCGCCATGCCATCCAGACTCATATTCAACAACAGTGTCCGGCAGCCCATTCGCGCGGCAGCCAAGGCCGCCTCGCATCCGGCATGCCCGGCCCCAACCACAATCACATCATAAAGCATCCCGTAACAATACATATCCCCACCCATGTTTCACGTGAAACATCGGCCTACTTACCGATGCAAAAGGTTGAAAATATTAGGTCCAGCACTGCTTCTGGTGTCGTTTCACCCGTTAACTCACCCAAAGCGGACAGCGACTCGCGCAAATCAATGGCAAGTAAATCTGGAGAAAAACATTGCTCGCCATGCATACTGTAAAGATCAAGCGCGGAAAGCGTGCGAGTAAGCACATCACGGTGTCTGGTGTTTGATATAGCAACCAGGTCATCAGACAATTGCGGAGCATCCTGCATAAAATAGCTATAGAGTGCAGAGCGCAACTCGTCGAGACCAAACCCGGAACGGCTGGAAACAGAAACCTGTGCCAGGCAGACCGGCAACGCGGAACGATCAAGTAGCTGTGGCAAATCGGACTTGGTAATTACCGTCACAAAAGGCTTGCCTGCCAAAGCAGATAGAATTTCAAGATCATCCGCGTCCAGGGGGTGGCTGCCATCTGCAAGAAAAAGCACAAGATCAGCCTCGGCCAACATTCCGAGGGTGCGACGAATTCCCTCCTGCTCGATCTCATCGGCGAAATGACGGCGAATACCAGCCGCATCCACAATCCGGACCGGCAAGCCTTCGATCGTAACAATCTCTTCGATCATATCGCGGGTCGTACCGGGGATAGCCGACACAATGGCGCGTTCTTCACAAGCCAAGGCATTCAGCAGACTGGACTTGCCCGCATTGGGCTTGCCGGCCAGGACAACCGAAACACCCTCGCGCAAAACCTTGCCGAGCCTGAAAGAATCAACCAGCCGCACAAGCAACTGGCGAGCCGATGTGATCCGCTCCGTCACCAACATCAGTGAAGCGCTGTCGATCTCCTCGTCAGGGAAATCAATATGAGCCTCTACAATGGCAAGGGCCTCAGCCGTAAGGCGACGCACCACCTCCAGTTCCCGGCCCAACAGGCCTTCACGCTGGCGCTGGGCGAGAGACAAAGCTGCATCGGTGCGACTATTAATCAAGTCAAGCACCGATTCAGCCTGACAAAGATCAATCCGTCCGTTCAAGAAGGCGCGCCTGGTAAACTCACCGGGGTCAGCCAGACGGGCACCGGCAACGACACAGGCATGCAGCACACGCCGCACCACCAGGTAGCCACCATGACTGTGCAGTTCAAGCACATCCTCACGGGTGTACGAGCGGGGCGCGCGCATTAGAACCGCCATCCCCTCATCAATCATGCTTGCATCAGCAGGGTCTATAAAATGGCCATAATAAAGGCGGTGACTATCAAAGCCACCGCCGGATTTACCAAGAAAAATACTGGTGCCAATCTGTTCCGCCTGGGGCCCGCTGATCCGCACTATGCCGATACCACCACAGCCTGGCGGGGTAGCGATAGCGGCGATGGTGTCCGCAACGTACATCTGTCCCCCCTACTTGTCCTTGATCAGCTTGTTGATGTACATCTGCTGACCAATGGTCAGAATGTTGTTGACCAGCCAGTAGAGCACCAAACCAGAAGGAAAACTGAGAAACATGAAGGTAAAAACAACCGGAAGCGCCAACATAATCTTCTGCTGCATCTCATCCATGTTGGAGGGAGTCATCTTCTGCTGAACAAACATGGTAACACCCATAATAATCGGGGTTACGTAGTAGGGATCCTTGGCGGAAAGATCCGTTACCCAAAACATGAACGGCGCATGACGTAATTCGATTGAAAACATCAGTGCCTTATACAGAGCAAAAAAGACCGGTATCTGCACCACCATCGGCAGACAGCCACCCAACGGATTGACCTTGTGCTCACGGTACAACTCCATCACTGCGCGGTTCATGGCATCGCGATCATTTTTGTACTTTTCCTTCAAGGCAGCCATTTTGGGTTGCAGGTTGCCCATCTCCTTCATCGACTTATAGCTCTTGTGAGTCAACGGAAAGAAAAGGATCTTCAAAATAATCGTGATGATTATGATGGCCAGGCCGTAGTTCTGCACGTAACGATAAAAGAACTTAAGCGAGTGCAGCATCGGCTTGGCAAGAACCGTAAACCAGCCAAGATCAAGGGACTGTTCGAGAGAAGAACCCTGGGACTTCAGGACGTCGATATCCTTGGGACCAACAAACAGCTTGTGAGCAACCGTTACGGACTGGCCAGGAGCAAGAGAAAAAACAGGTGACGACGAAACTGACTCAAGGAAACCTGCCTGATTCTTCTTGATCTCGACGCTGGCAACACTACCCTTGTCAGCCAGAAGAGCGATCAAAAAATACTTGTCGGTGATGCCGGACCATTGCACCAACTTGTCATACTTCTTGGTGGCGCTGGCGAACTCTTTAGGAGCGTCGGTCTGCAGAGAATTGTCGGCATACACGGTTGAGCCGTAATTTTCATAGCGGCCGTCCTTCTCTTTGATCTCCGCTGGCGCAGTAATGATCTGCTGCAGAGAGCCGGCCAGCTGGGCCTGAGAATTATTGATCAGCTGGGTATCGAGTTTAATGCCGTAGTTGGAAGCATCAAAAACGTAGGTCTTGCGCACCACATAGCCCTGCGGTGAAACGTGCGTAAAGACCAACTGCTGCTTCTGTCCCTTGGCAACGGTCAGCTGCTGGCTGCTGACACTGTAAAGGGCCTGGGGTGAAAGCGCAAAGCCAGCGCCCTTGGTTGAAGCTACCGGCAGAGATGGATCAGCGGCAGCAGCCAGCACCACCTGCCTGGCGCCAACGCTGTTCTGCTCCTTATACCCTTTCAGGGTAAAACTCTTCAAAGCACCACCGGCCGTGGTAAAGACGGCAACATAGTCTGGCGTGTCCACCGAAACCAACTGGGAGGTAGCAGGCACAAGGGCAACAGCAGAGACTGCCGAGGTGGTAACCGGTAACGCAGCAGAAATAGAACCAGACTGCTCAGACAATACAGCCGACTGAGTGGCCAATTTTTGAGGCTGCTTTTGAGGAGCCATAAAATACGTAAAAAGATAAAACACCGCAACAGACAGAACAACAGCGATGATGGTACGCTTTTCCATACAAACTCCAGATCAGGAATAGTCAGACAACAGGGTCATAACCGCCCGGATGCCAGGGATGGCACTTGAGCAGACGACGCAGAGCCAGGGCACTACCTTTAAACGGGCCATGGCGGCGGATTGCCTCCAGCGAATACACAGAGCAGGAAGGATGAAAACGGCAAGCTGGCAGCAACATCGGGGAAATCAGGAACCGATAGGCTTGGATAATCAGTATGAGCAACCTTGATAGCATCAGGGGGAGCCGATCCGCTGAAAGATACGCGCTAACTCAGCACGCAATGCAGCACCATCCAACTCTGCGGCACGTCGACGTGCGATTACATTCAGGTCAACAGGGGGCAAGGCCTGACAATGTTGACGAAAATACTCACGTACCATACGCTTAATCCGGTTACGAGCCACCGCACAACCAACCTTCCGACTGGCAGTGACACCTAAACGTGGCCGACCAAATTTATTCTGCTGCCAGACAACCAAGAAGGCCGGTCCGGTAAAACCGGGCCGGCCAGCCGAGAGCCTGGTAAACTCTGGCCGCCTCAAAAGACGAGCAGCCTTGGGATACGTAGCGCGTGCTAGTGGCACGACGATGTGGCGCAAGTAACTACTTGGAAGCGATCTGCACGGAAAGGCGCTTACGGCCTTTAGCGCGGCGGCGCTTGATCACCAGGCGACCATTTTTACTCGCCATACGTACCAGAAAACCATGGGTGCGCTTACGAGAGGTATTGCTCGGTTGAAATGTTCTTTTCACGGCTCTACTCCAAATCTATGCGGTAATTAGTTGTGACAGTCCCGATGTCTACTGCCACGGTTGTATAAGGAACTAAATTATTAATCAGATTAACGTTGACCTGTCAAGCCTTTTTTGTTTTCCGACAGGCAGTTTTACCGTTGAAAAAAAGGAGGGGCTCTGTTAAGGTGCAGTCCCTAGCTTAAGACCTCACATATGGCCGCCAGGCACCGATAACAGCTTGATATAATTAAATAAATTTATTATCAACAGGTGTTGATATCTCTGTTGATAATTAGATATGGACGAGCTGACAAGGAACGCAAAACGCATCAGCCTGACAGATGAATCCTCCCTTAACAGGGTGTTGATATCGCCACCGGAAACCGTCAACTCACCAGGTAACGACTGAAATTATGCCTTCCTCCAAAAAAGATGTGATGCGTACCGTTTGGAATCAGACCGCCACTAACCTGGAAAAGGTTATTTCGCCCCAAAACTACATCAACTGGATCCAGCCGATCCAATACAGTCATGCCGATGACAGCAGCGTCGTAGTCAGTGTGCCAACCCAATTTTTCAAGGAATGGCTGGAAGACAACTACCTCGATCTGATCAACAGCGCCCTCTCGATTACTGCTGAAAAAAACCTTTCAATTGCGGTCACCGTTAAAGCAGACGAATTAGTCCCCCTGCCGCTGGAGAATCAGATCAGCGAAGCTGCCGCTCAGAAACCCTGCAAAGATGTCAAGCCAATCCAGACGGATCGTGATTGCGCCCCACTTAACCCGCGTTACACCTTTGATCAGTTTGTCAGCGGATCCGGAAACCAATTCGCACACGCTGCTGCCATGGCGGTTGCCAATAATCCGGCCATCACCTACAATCCACTCTTTATCTACGGTGGCGTTGGACTCGGCAAAAGTCACCTGCTGCACGCCGTTGGCCACCAGATGCTGACACAAAAGCCGGAAACACGGGTCTGCTACTGTTCGGCAGAAAAGTTTATGCACGAAATGGTAAACTGCATCAGGCTCAACAAAATGGAAGAATTTAGGGAACGTTACCGTTCAGTAGATGTACTGCTAATTGACGATATCCAGTTTATAGCCGGCAGAGAACGGACCCAGGTTGAGTTTTTTCACACCTTTAACTCGCTGTATGAATCCCATAAACAGATTGTAATCACCTCGGATAAATTTCCGCGTGAAATGCCCAATCTGGAAGAACGACTGCGTTCACGTTTTGAATGGGGTCTGATCGCCGACATCCAGCCACCTGATGTGGAGACCAAGATTGCGATCCTGAAAAAAAAAGCTGAGCTGAACAGAATTGTACTGCCTGACGAGGTTGCTTATTTTCTGGCATCCAGTGATACCCGCAACATCCGTGAATTAGAGGGAATGCTGATCCGATTGGGTGCCTACAGCAGTCTACAGCATATACCGATCACCCTGGTGATGGCCAAAAACAACCTCAAAGATATCCTGGTGGACAAACGTAAGGATATCACCGTGGAACTGATCCAGAAAAATGTTGCTGATCACTTTGGGCTCAAGGTGGCTGATCTCAAATCGGACAAACGGTTAAAAACCTTTGTACAGGCTCGCCAGGTCGCAGTCTGGCTCTGCAGGGACCTTACCAGTGCCTCCTACCCGGATATAGGCAACAAATTCGGCGGAAAAGACCACTCCACCGTGATTCACTCAGCAAAAAAAATTGACCGCTTGTTAACGGAAGATCCGGTCTTGGCCAAGACCGTCGAAGACATCCGGGCAAACATCCTGCTGTGATAAAAATCTTTCCCCAGGGCCTGTTGAACCACCTGTGGGCAGCTGTTGACAAATGCCGGGCTGTTGATAAGCCGTTAGTTACCAACATTGCCGTCAACACCCATGACAATAAATTTACACAATAATCATAAATAGTTAAGGGTAACTCACAGTTTCAACAACACTAATAATAATAAATAAAGCTTTTATTCTTTTAAAAACAATAAAAGATAACCTGAGTAAAACTCCCAAACAGGGCAAAGGAGTACGGAATGAATTTCAGGATCGACCGGGAAAGCTTTCTCAAGGCGCTGCAAAAGGTCCAGGGAATTGTAGAAAAACGGACATCGATGCCTATCCTTTCCAATGTGCTGATTGAGGCAACTGCTGATGGGATTGAAATTGTTGCGACCGACCTGGAAGTGGGACTAAAGAGCAGCTATCCTGCCAAGGTCAAGCAGACAGGGCGGATCACCGTAGCGGCCAAAAAATTGTATGAGATCGTCAAGGAGTTGCCGAATCAGGAAATCAGTTTCAGTACCAAAGAGAACGACTGGGTTGAGATTATCTGCGGCAAGGTTCGATTCAACATCGTTGGTCTGTCGCCGGAGGAATTTCCAAACGTGGTCATGATTAAGGATGAACAACTGCTTGAGTTAGAGGCTGCACTGCTGCGCCGCATGATTGAAAAAACCTCCTATGCCATTTGCAATGACGAAACCAAATATAATCTGAACGGCATATTTACCCGGGTTGAATCGGGTGATGACGGGCAGGTGTTAAAGATGGTAGCCACAGATGGCCACCGACTCTCAATCGCCTCAGGAGATTTTAGCGGAAAAGCCAATCCGGAGTTGCTCAAGGGCGTAATTCTGCCGAAAAAAGGTGTGTACGAAATCAAGAAGATCACTGATGAAGGTGACGGCCTGCTGAAATTCGGATTTGTAGACAGCAGCGCGGTATTGAAAAAGGGTGACACAACCCTGGTCATGCGATTGGTAGATGGTGAATTCCCTGATTATACACGGGTGATTCCCGCTACGAATGATCAACATGTCAAGGCCAAACGTGAGGAGCTGATCCACGCGGTACGACGCATGGCTATCCTCTCCAGCGAAAAGTTCAAGGGAATCATGTTGGAGATTGACGGCAACGGCGTCAAAATTTCCTCCAGCAACCCTGAGCTGGGTGATGCAATGGAAGAGCTTGAGGTGAGCTATGCCGGCGAACCGTTCTCGGTGCGTTTTAACGCCCGTTACCTGCTGGATGTGCTATCGGTCTGCGAAAGTGAACGGGTACTGATGAAGTTCAAGAATGAACTGTCCCCGTCGATAATCACCCCGGACGAGGGCGATAACTTCCTGGCAGTGATCATGCCGATGAGGCTGTAGTGATCCTTACCGGCATCAGGCTCGATAATTTTCGTAATATAGCTGCCGCCAATCTGAATCCCGGTCGCCAGCTGACCCTGCTGTACGGACTGAACGGCCAGGGCAAGACCAATCTGCTGGAAGCTATCTACCTGCTCGGTACCGGACGCCCTTTCCGAATGGCCAAGGTACCGGATCTGATCAGACAGGGAGCTGTGAAAGCTGCTATAAACGGTCAGGTGCATACGAGCGGGGTTGCCAGTGAGATTACCCTGGAACTGGAAGGAAAAAACCGGCGGATAGCCGTGGATGGCAAGACGATTAACCGGCCTGCCGAGCTGCATGGTAAACTGGCGTCGGTGGTATTCTCACCGGATGATACCACGATGGTCAAACAGGGGCCGGAGACCAGACGCCGCTATCTAGATCGTTCGCTTTACAGCTGTGATGCCGGCTTCCTGCGGGATTACCACGATTATTACCGCACGTTGAAGCAACGTAACTCACTGCTGCGCAGCGGATCAACAAGCGGTCTGGATGCTTGGACAGAGCAACTGGTGGATGCCGGTATCAGGCTGATGCAGCACCGGGCTGCCTACCTGGACCGTTTGCAACAGCTGTTTCAGGGGCATTACCAGAGGATTGCCGACGGCCGGGAGACGGTCGAACTAAACTATTGTCCCGACATTGCAGCGGGGACAGACGATCCGCGCAAGCATTTTATGCAGCAACAGGAGCAGTGTCGGGCCAGTGATCTGCGCCACGGTGTCACCGGACATGGACCGCACCGGGATGACCTGACGTTTTTGATCGATGGTCGTGCCTTAAAAACCTTTGGATCCCAGGGGCAACAACGTTCGTTTGTGCTGGCCCTTAAACTGGCCGAGTTGGACCACCTGCAGCAGAGCCTTGGCGAACCGCCGATCATGCTGCTGGACGACATCGTCTCCGAGCTAGACCCGGAACGGATTTATAACCTGCTCAGCTTCCTGCGCCAGCGGGAGGTGCAGGTGCTGATTACCACCACCACCACGGTCGCCATTGATCCCGGCATGCTGCAGGAAAGCAGCCTGTATCGGGTGAATGCCGGCACTTTGACGTACGAGGGAAGTGTACCCAGATGATCGAGAACGAACAGAACACACAAGAGACAGCTGAGTACGGCGCCGACAGCATCAAGGTGCTCGAAGGACTCGCGGCGGTCCGCAAGCGGCCGGCCATGTACATCGGTTCCACCGCTGCCCAAGGCCTGCACCACCTGGTCTACGAAATTGTGGACAACTCGATTGATGAGGCCCTGGCCGGTCACTGCAATACCGTATCGGTCACTATCAACACGGATGGCTCAGTCACTGTCGTCGACAACGGTCGCGGTATTCCAACCGACATACACACAAGCGAAGGGCGTTCAGCCGCTGAGGTCGTGTTGACCGTACTGCACGCCGGGGGCAAGTTCGACAACGACTCCTACAAGGTCTCCGGCGGTCTGCACGGGGTCGGTGTCTCGGTGGTCAACGCGCTCTCCAAGTGGCTTGAACTGGAAATTCGTCGTGACGGCAAGATCTGGCGTCAGACCTATCGTCGCGGAGATCCCCAGGCGCCGCTTGCGGTCACCGGCGAGACCAAGCGTCGCGGCACCAAGATCACCTTCATGCCGGACGAGGAGATCTTCGAGACCACCGAATACTCCTTTGATACCCTGTCGCAGCGTCTGCGGGAACTGGCCTTTCTGAATGCCGGGGTGCGAATCACCATTAGCGATGAGCGGGCCGAGGGCAAGTCCCACGAGTTTTTTTACGAGGGGGGCATCAACTCTTTTGTGGAATATCTGAACCGGTCCAAGACCGCACTGCATCCCAAGCCGATCTATGTGCGTGGTGAGCGTAACGGCGTGGAGATCGAGATCTCCATGCAGTACAACGATTCCTACGACGAGAAGATCTTCAGTTTTGCCAACAACATCAACACCCATGAGGGCGGTACCCACCTGATCGGCTTCAAGGCGGCGCTGACCCGCACCATGAACGGTTATGCCGCCGCCAATGAACTGCTCAAAAAAGAGAAGGTGGCCATCTCCGGCGATGACCTGCGGGAGGGCCTGACCGCCGTGATCTCGGTCAAGATTCCTCAGCCGCAGTTCGAGGGGCAGACCAAGACCAAGCTGGGCAACTCCGAGGTCAAGGGTTATGTGGAATCGCTCTTGAACGAGAAGTTGGCGGTCTACCTGGAAGAAAACCCCAAGATCGCCAAGGATATACTCAATAAATCCATTGAGGCTGCCCGGGCTCGTGAGGCTGCCCGCAAGGCCCGTGAGACCGTACGCCGCAAAGGGGCCATGGACCTGGGCGGCCTGCCGGGCAAGCTGGCCGATTGTCAGGAAAAGGACCCGGCCCAGTGCGAACTGTACCTGGTCGAGGGTGATTCGGCCGGCGGTTCGGCCAAGCAGGGCCGCGATCGTCGTTTCCAGGCGATCCTGCCGCTCAAGGGCAAGATCCTGAATGTGGAAAAGGCCCGTTTCGACAAGATGATAGCCTCGCAGGAGATCCGTACCCTGATCATTGCCATGGGCACCGGCATCGGCAAGGAAGACTTCGACATCGCCAAGCTGCGTTACGGCCGGATCATTGTGATGACCGACGCCGACGTGGACGGCTCCCACATCCTGACCCTGCTGTTGACCTTTTTCTACCGCAACATGCTGGAGCTGATCGAGCGGGGCCACCTTTACATCGCCCAGCCGCCGCTCTACAAGGTCAAACGGGGCAAGAAGGAACTGTATCTCAAGAATGAGCAGGCCCTGCAGCAGTTCCTGTTGGATGAAGGGGCTGAAGAGCTGACGCTGCGGCTGGAAAAGGGCGACCGGGTCTACAAAGGTTCGCAGATCATCCCGGTGATCCGCCAGTTTATCGAACACCGGGCAATTCTGGACAAGGTCGTCAAAAAGGGGATCGGCGCTGAACTGCTGGTCTTGATGCTCAAGGCTGGCGTGCCGGCCGGGGTTGAGGAGCTGGTGCAACTGGAGAGCTATCTGGAGGTTATGAAACAGATCCACGGAGATGCTACCTGCCAGGTGGATGAAGAGCGGATCAGCTTCAGCATCGGCAATCTGCGCTACCAGATCGACGGCCAGACCCTGAACGTGCTGGCTACGCACGAGTACGAACTGCTGGTGGAGAACTACCGCAAGGTGTGTGAGACGATGGCCGAGGGCAAGGCGTTCCTGGAGCAGGAAGACAAGCGCTTGCTGGAAACCGGCAACCATGAGGAATTGCTGACCTGGTTCCTGGAGTACGCCAAAAAAGGCCTCAATATCCAGCGTTACAAAGGTCTGGGTGAAATGAACCCTGATCAGCTCTGGGAGACCACCATGAATCCTGAGAACCGGACCTTGCTGCAGGTCAAGATCGAGGACCTGGTAGAGGCGGACGAGATCTTTACCATCCTGATGGGCGATCAGGTGGAGCCGCGCCGCGACTTCATTGAAAAGAATGCCCTGAACGTGGTGAATCTCGACATCTAAAGCGGTCAACAAGCCCGAACGAACTACTTAACGAGGGGATACCTCATGCAGGAACAAGCAAACCAGAAGATAGCGGTCAACATTGAAGATGAAATGAAACGATCCTACATGGACTATGCCATGTCGGTCATCGTTGGACGGGCCCTGCCCGATGTGCGGGATGGCTTGAAGCCGGTGCACCGGCGTTGTCTGTACGCCATGCACGACCTGGGCAACGACTACAACAAGCCCTACAAAAAATCGGCCCGGGTAGTCGGTGACGTGATCGGTAAGTACCACCCCCACGGTGACACCGCGGTCTATGACACCATCGTCCGGATGGCCCAGGACTTCTCGTTGCGTTACCTGCTGGTGGACGGTCAGGGTAACTTCGGCTCCGTGGACGGCGACAGCCCGGCCGCCATGCGTTATACCGAGATCCGGATGAAGCAGCTGACCCACGAGCTGTTGGCCGATCTGGAAAAAGAGACCGTTGATTTCACCTCCAACTATGACGATTCGCTCTCCGAACCGGCAGTGTTGCCATCCAAGTTCCCCAACCTGCTGGTGAACGGCTCGGCTGGTATCGCGGTCGGTATGGCCACCAACATCCCCCCCCATAATCTGTGCGAGATCTCTGATGCCATCATCGCCCTGATCCACAACCCGGCCTTGAGCTTCGAGGAGCTGCTGGAGCTGGTGCCGGGACCTGACTTCCCCACCGGCGGTACCATCTACGGCCGTCAAGGGATTCTGGACGCCTACGCCACCGGACGGGGTATTATCCAGATCAGGGCCAAGGCCAGTGTGGAGGTCAGCAAGAAACAGGACCGCCAGTCGATCGTGGTGACCGAGATCCCTTACCAGGTCAACAAGGCTCGCTTGATCATCAGCATTGCCGAACTGGTCAAGGAAAAGAAGATCGAGGGGATCGCCGATCTGCGGGATGAATCAGACCGTGACGGCATGCGGATCGTGATCGACCTGAAGAAGGACGAGAATGCCGAGGTGATGCTGAACCAGCTGTACAAACACACCCAGATGCAGACATCGTTCGGCATCAACATGCTGGCCATTGTGCATAACCGGCCCAAGGTATTGCCGCTGATGGAGATGATGCAGTGCTTTGTGGAGCACCGCCGCGAGGTGGTCACCAAGCGCACCCTGTTTGAGTTGAAAAAAGCCGAGGCCCGCGCCCATATCCTGGAAGGCCTCAAAATAGCCCTGGACTGGCTTGATGCAGTGATCGAGCTGATCCGCGAGTCCAAGACACCGCCCGAGGCCAAGCAAGGGTTGATGGATGGCATGTTTGCCGATCCCGACTACCTGAAGCGTCTGAACCTGCCTAGTCCCGACGGCTACGAGAGCGGCGTAAAACTTTCTGATATTCAAGCTCAGGCGATCCTGGAGATGCGTCTGCAACGTTTGACCGGCCTGGAGCGGGACAAGATCATTCAGGAGTATGAAGATATCCTCCGGCTGATCGCACGGCTCAAGAAGATTCTGGGATCTGACAGCGAAATCATGAAGATTATCGTCGGTGAGCTGACCGAGATCAGGGACAAGTTCGGCGACAAGCGCCGCAGTGTGATTGTGGACCGCACCGCCGAGATCTCGCTGGAGGACACCATCGAGGATGAGGAGATGGTGGTCACCGTTTCCCACACCGGCTACATCAAGCGCAGCGCCGTGGACCTGTACCGTGCCCAGCGCCGTGGTGGCAAGGGCAAGAGCGGGATGAAGACCAAGGAAGAGGATTTTGTGGAGCAGCTGTTCATCGCCTCCACCAAAGACTACCTGCTGTTCTTCACCGACATGGGACGGGTCTACCGGATCAAGGTCTACGAAATCCCCGAAGGCAGCCGCACCACCAAGGGCAAGGCAGTGGTCAACCTGGTGAACGTGCAGGATGGCGAGAAGGTCACCACCATTCTGCCGGTCAAGGACCTGCATCGTGAGGATTTGTACCTGTTCATGGCAACCCGCAGCGGTGTGGTCAAAAAGACACCGTTGATCGAGTACATCAACATCCGTACCAGCGGTATCAACGCGGTGAACCTGGATGACGGGGACAAGCTGATCGCCGTGGCCTTGACCGATGGCAACAAGGATATCTTCCTGGCCTCCCGCTGCGGCAAGGCGATCCGCTTCAGCGAGGAGGATGCCCGCTCGATGGGACGGGTGACCAGGGGGGTGCGCGGCATGAACCTGGGGGCTGATGATGAGGTGATCGGTATGGAGGTGGTTGATCCCACCGCCACCGGTTCCACCATCTTCACCGTCACCGAGAATGGCTACGGCAAGCGCACCGATCTGGATGAGTATCGTGGCCAGAGCCGGGGCGGCAAGGGGCTGATCACCATCAAGACCAGCGATCGCAACGGCATGGTGGTGGATGTGATGCAGGTGGCCGACGACAATGAGCTGATGGTGATCACCGACCAGGGCAAGATCCTGCGAGTGCCGGTCTCGGGTTTCTCGGTGATCGGCCGCAACACCCAGGGGGTGCGTCTGATGGTCACCGAAGAGCAGGAAAAGATCGTGGCTGTGGCCAAACTGGCTGAAAAAGACGAAGAAGACGATGAAGGTGATGAGGAGCAGGAATAATCCTGTCGCTATGCCGCGAGTTGTCAGTATCGATACCTCCCACCGGGAGCGGCGCCGAATCGTTCGTTTACTGGATTTTCTGAAACGGGACAACCTGACCAGGGATCAACTGGAGCGGATCGGCCGTCGGCTACAGAAGGCCGGCCGCCGCGCCTTGCCGCCGCTGGTGCGCCGGCTGTGGCACGAACAGGATCGTGAACAGCTCTATCGTTACACCTGCATGCTGGACTTCTTTGACGCCACCAGCTGGCTGGATCAGCTGGTGGCCTTGACCCTGCGGCGGCGTGATCTGGGGGAGGAAGGCCGGATTCCGCTGCTGGAGATACTGCAGGACTACGGGGTGGATGTCTCGGCTCCGCCTTTTTCCCGGGCGGACCTGAACGCCGGCTCGCTGAACAGTTTCCTGGATACCTGTCTCAAGGAAGAGGCCTGGGGGCTGGTACGCTTCATGGATCGTTTTCTGGATGCCGATGAGGTGCTGCGCACCCAGCTGATCCGGCGACTGGGGGGGCGTGCCGACTGTGGCCCCGCTGCGGCGGCCATTCTGCGGATGCTGGCCTATTTTGAGTATGCCGAAGTGGCCGGTCTGGCGGTGGAAACACTGGGCAGCCTGCGGCATGGCTGTGCCCTGACCGTTCTACAGCAACTGCAATACCTGATCGTTGCAGGCCTGGACGAGCGGATCGAACGCAGTATCCGCCGGCTGGGATTTCTGGGGATTCGCGATCCGCAGCCACTGCCCGGCCACCTGGGGGCTGCTGCTGAGCTAATCACGACCCAATGCTCGCCGATTGACTGCTATGGTGTCAGGACTGTCTGGTTTTCCTGGACGCTGGCGGACGGCAGCCTGACAACACTGGTGTTGCAGATTGGTGATGGGGAGGGGGTGCTGCATGCCGTGCAGACGCGCTTCCCGACCCTGAAAGAGCATGACGAGTATCTGGACGAGGTCAACGCAGACGAGGGGATGTTCCCCGTAGGGCTGCCCTACCTGGTGAGCCTGCTGAAGGATGCCACCCAACAGAGTATCGAGCAGCACTTTTATCTGCCCCCCGATCTGTATGCCGGCCGGCAGCTGCTGGGCGCGCTCGATTTAAGGCCTGAACAGTACCTGCCCAGCTTTTCGGTTGAACTGCTGGATGGTCTGGTAGAGCGGCTGGCTGCGCATCTTGCCGAAAGCGAGGCACTGCTGGAAGAGCCGTTTTTTGAGGGCTGGATCTACGCCGATCTGCTGGTCTACGATCTGGCCGAATCGGCTGGGCCCGGCCCGCTGCTTGATCGTGCCCCTGACCAGCAGGAACCCTTTCTGGAGCGGTTCTGCGCTGAGCTGATCGAGCCCCAAAAGCTGGCTTTGTTGCGCAGGTTGCTGCTGAGCGCCGACCTGATGCAGCAGTGCGGCGTCGAGCCGGAACTGGTGCAACGGGTGCTGGCGGTGGCCTTAAGTCTGGTGGGTGCGCCGATTCCGTTGGTCCGCCACCCTTTTATCCGGCGGCTGGCCCTGGACAGTATCGAGATGGCCCGCCAATCACTCGATGAAGGCTTTGACCCGCGCAAACAACAGACGTTTGATGAAGAGGAATGGGAATGAAGATCGCGGTGATCGGTGCAGGAAGCTGGGGTACAGCCTTGGCGCTGGTGCTGGCCGGCAATGGGCACGAGGTCTGTCTCTGGGCCTATGAATCGGAGCTGGTGACCGGCATGCAGGTCAATCGGGTGAATCACCTGTTTCTGGCCGGGGTGGCACTACACCCGGCCATGACCTTCACCAACGATCTGAACACAGCAGTCAAGGACTGCGAACTGGTGTTGCTGGTCACCCCCACCCAGGTGTTGCGGGGTGTTTTAGGGAAACTGGCAGCTACGCTAGCTCCCAACGCCCTGCTGGTGAACGCCTCCAAAGGGATTGAACTGGGAACCCTGTGCACCGTTTCTCAGATCGTAAGCCAGGTGCTGGGGGAAGCCGCCCTGGATCGCTACGTGGCCTTGTCTGGCCCCACCTTTGCCAAAGAGGTGGCCGTTGGACTGCCCTCGCTGATCGTGGCGGGCTCGCGCAATCAGGTGGCTGCCCAACAGGTGCAGGCTGCCTTCAGCAATCGTGTTTTTCGGGTGTATTCCAGCGATGATTCCGTGGGGGTTGAGCTGGGCGGAGCGACCAAGAACGTGATCGCCATCGCGGCCGGTATCTCCGACGGACTTGGGTTCGGTCACAACACACGGGCTGCCCTGATCACCCGCGGTCTGGCGGAGATGCGTCGCCTGGGCAGGGCTCTGGGGGCGCAGGACGCCACCTTTGCCGGTCTGGCGGGCATGGGGGATCTGGTGCTGACCTGTACGGGCGATCTTTCACGTAATCGGACAGTGGGGATGAAGCTGGGCCAGGGCCAAAAACTGACCGATATCCTTGCCGAGATGCGGATGGTGGCCGAAGGGGTCAAAAGCGCCGAGTCGGTGAATGCGCTGGCGCAGCGGCTTGGTGTGGAGATGCCGATCACCGCCAAGGTCTATGAGATTCTGCACTGTGACATGTCGGCCCGGCAGGCGGTGCTGGAACTGATGGCGCGGGATCTCAAGGCGGAGCATGCCTGATCCGCACGGAGCGCCGATTTCCTTGCTGCGTACTGTGCATTGCCGATAACCTGCTGCGGCTCAACACCGCAGTCTCGTGCCAGGTCACCGGCGGTCCAAACTGCGCCGACCACCACCACGATACCACCCAGAACAACAATCGCTTCCATCATAAAGCACCTCACCTTTGAATGGTTTAAAAGGTAGCATAAAGGTCTGACAGGAAATGTCCGATGGGTGGAATGGGTGCGGCAGATAACTTTTCGCTTGCTTTTTGGTTTAAGCAGTGTTAATAGATTTGTTCCTTGCCCAGGTGGTGGAATTGGTAGACACGCAAGATTCAGGTTCTTGTGCTCGCAAGGGTGTGCTAGTTCGAGTCTAGTCCTGGGCACCAACGATCAAAAGCCATTGAAATCGATCAAAAGATTTCAGTGGCTTTTTCGTTTTTGACGAGGCTGTGGCGGTGGATACCGGCGTCGCCGGCCCGCTTGTGTAATTTCAATAACTATGTAAGTATAAGCAAAAACTTGCAAAAAGACCGTCCGAGCTGTCGGGGGATTTTGGGGGCGTGCAGGGCAGCGTGATTGTTAAATCATGTTATGTTACCGCATGTTGCATTGTTGATACGAGGCTCGCCCTCGCACCATTGACAAGAAACACCCCCGGAGACAGGTGCTTCGGGGGTGTTTCTTGTTCCGGTTCAGAACGGAGTTGTGATGAATCTGTTGGATGTAGAAAAGCCTGCTCGCTACATGGGTGGTGAGATGGGCTCGGTGATCAAGCCTCAGGCAGAGCTGCGGATCGCCCTGGCGTTCCCGGATGTCTATGAAGTGGGTATGAGCCATCTGGGGTTGAAGGTACTCTACCGGATTTTGAATGATCTGGACGGGGTAGCCGCCGAGCGGGTTTATGCACCCTGGCCCGACATGGCTGCACTGATGGCGGCAGAAGGCGCACCGCTGGCCACCCTTGAAACCGCCACGCCTCTGCCAACCTGCGATCTGATCGGTTTTACCCTGCAGTACGAGCTCTCCTGTACCAATATCCTTGCCATGCTGAAACAGGCCGGCATCCCCTGGCGGGCTGCAGAGCGTAACAACGGCTTCCCGCTGGTTATCGGTGGTGGCCCCGGTGCCTACAATCCCGAGCCGCTGGCCCCGTTTTTTGACGCTTTTTTATTGGGTGACGGTGAAGAGGCGATCGTTGAGATAGCCAACCTCTTGCTTCAGTGGAAGCAGGAAGGTGGCGGCGACAAGACGGCACTGCTGGAGCGTCTGGCAGGGATCGACGGTATCTACATCCCTTCTTTTTTCAGTATCGACTATCATCCGGACGGTAGGATCGCCGCCATCACCTCGCTCAAGCCGGAGCACGGGCAGGTGCGCCGGCGGTTTCTGGCCGATCTGGAAGCGGCAGCCTTTCCGGACCAGCCGATCATTCCGTTCATGAAGACTATTCACGACCGGGTGGCGGTGGAGATCGCCCGGGGCTGTACCCGTGGCTGCCGGTTTTGTCAGGCCGGCTATATCTACCGTCCGTTGCGTGAGCGGTCAGCAGAGCGGATTCAGGAGCTGATCCAGACCTCCCTGCAGGCCAGCGGCTATGATGAAATTTCGTTGCTGTCCCTGTCCACCGGGGATCACAGCTGTATCGGACCGCTGCTGCAAAATATGATGCAGCAGTATGCTGCCAGCCGGGTGGCGGTATCGCTGCCTTCCCTGCGGGTGGGGACCCTCACGCCGGAGCTGATTGATGAAATCCGCCGGGTCCGCAAGACCGGATTTACCCTGGCTCCGGAAGCCGGAAGCGAGCGATTGCGGCGGGTGATCAACAAGGGGATCACGGAGGCTGATCTGCTGGAGGGGGCGGCCAACATCTTCGGCGCCGGCTGGCGGCTGATCAAGCTGTATTTCATGATGGGTCTGCCCAGTGAGACTCAGGAAGACCTGCTGGCAATTGCCGACCTGGCCCGGCAGGTAAAGCAGCAGGCCCGCAAGGCCGGTGGTCAGGGCGAGGTGAACGTGGCGGTCAGCACCTTTGTGCCCAAGCCCCACACGCCGTTTCAGTGGCAGCGGCAGCTCAACCTGGAAGAAACCCGGGAACGTCAGCGGTTTTTGCGTGATGAGCTCAAGCGGCGCAAGCTGCACTACAAGTATCAGGAACCGGAACTCTCTTTTTTGGAAGGGGTGGTTGCCCGCGGTGATCGCCGTCTTGCTCCGGTGCTGGAGCGGGCCGTTGCATTGGGCTGTCAGTTCGATGGCTGGCGGGAGCATTTTTCGCTGGAGCGCTGGCTACAGGCCTTCCGGGAGTGCGGCATAGATCCGGAATGGTATCTGCGGGAACGCAGCCAGGATGAACTGCTGCCGTGGGCCCACCTGGACAGCGGCGTGAATCCTGGGTTTTTGCTACAGGAATATCAGGCCGCCCTGGCGGAGGCGATCACCGAGGATTGCCGTAGCGGCCACTGCTCGTCCTGCGGCGTGTGTGATTTCAAACAGATCCGCAACCATCTGGTGCCGCCGGTGTTGTCGTCACTACCCGCACAGCTTCCGGCCGCCGGGGTGGAGCCGCAGCAGCAGCGTCTGCGGATGCGCTTCTCCAAGCGGGGCAAGATCAGCAACCTGAGTCATCTTGAGTTGATCAACCTGTTCACCCGCGCGGTCAGCCGTGCCGGCCTGCCGGTGCTCTACTCCCAGGGCTTTCATCCCCATCCGCGTTTTTCGTTTGCCACTGCCACCTCGGTGGGCATCGAGTCCGAGGCCGAGTACCTCGATATCTATGTGGGCGGCATGTCCGCCACAGAGGCCAAAGACCGGTTGAACGACGTATTGCCGGATGGCATCGCCATCCTGGAGGCGGTGGAGATGCCGCTCAAGACCGAGTCGCTGTCGGTGCTGATCGAGGCAACCCGTTACCGGTTGACCGTGCCGGGATATGCCGCCGATCAGCTCTCCGAGCAGGTTGTGCAGTTTTTGGCACACTCTTCCTGGCTACAGGTGCGGGAGAAAAAGCGTCAGCGCCAGGAGTTTGATCTACGGCAGGAGGTGCGTTGCTTAAGCTCCTGTGGTAGTATGCTTGAACTGGTGATCGGGCGTGGCAAGCCGGTAGAGGTAGCCTCTGCGGTCACCGGTATCCCGGTTGAGTCGCTGAAGCATTGCCGGATCGAAAAACTGGAAACGATTTTTAATTTCGAATAGAGGTAGCTAACCATGGCATCGGAACTGGTCATTAATGTGACGGCCCAGGAGACCCGTATCGCCCTGATCGAGAACGGCACCATTGCCGAGCTCTACATCGAGCGTACGCGGGAAAAGGGGATTGTCGGCAACATCTATAAAGGCAGGGTGGTGCGGGTGCTGCCCGGTATGCAGGCCGCCTTTGTGGATATTGGTTTGGAGAAGGCCGCCTTCCTGTACGTGGCAGACGTGTTTGACGGGCTGGAGGAATACGAAAATCTGCTGGAGGATGGCAAAAAGGACGATCGCAACGGCGATGATCACGACAGTGCCCACCCGGATTACAAGGTGTTGCACCCGATCGAGGATCTGCTTCAGGAGGGCCAGGAACTGCTGGTACAGGTTTCCAAGGAGCCGATCAGCACCAAGGGGGCCCGTATCACCGCCCACATCTCGCTGCCGGGCCGTCATCTGGTCTATATGCCCACGGTGGAGCATGTCGGCATCTCCCGGCGGATTGAAGAGGAGGCAGAGCGGGAGCGGCTGCGTGAGATTGTGGAGCGTCAGAAGCAACCTGGCTCCGGTTTTATCGTTCGGACCGCCTCGGAGGGTAAGAGTGAAGAGGATATCACCTCTGACATCGAATATCTGTCCAAGATTTGGGATGAAGTGGTCAGAAAAAGGGAAAAAGCCGTTGCCCCCAGCCTGATTCACGCCGATCTGGATGTGGTCCAGAAGGTGGTGCGGGATATCGTCACTGACGATGTCACCCGGATCGTCGTGGATTCAAAGAATGATCATGACCGGATCCTGCAGTTTATCTCGACCTTCATGCCCAAGATGAAGTCCAGCATCGAGCTGTACGACGATGAAGAGCCGATCTTTGATCACTACGGCCTGGAGGTGGAGATCAGCCGGGCTCTGGGACGCAAGGTCTGGCTCAAATCAGGCGGCTATATCATCATCGAACAGACCGAAGCGCTGGCTGCCATTGATGTCAATACCGGGCGTTTCGTAGGCAAGCACAACCTGGAGGACACCATCCTCAAGACCAATCTTGAGGCGGTCAAGGAGCTGGCCTATCAGCTGCGACTACGCAATATCGGCGGTATCATCATCATCGATTTCATTGATATGGAGAAAGAGGTTAATCGGGAGAAGGTGTATGGCGCCCTGGAAGAGGCCTTGAAGAGTGACAAGTCCAAGACCAACATTCTGAAAATATCGGAGCTGGGGCTGGTCGAGATGACCCGCAAGCGTGTGCGGGAGAGCATTGGACGGATGATGTGCGAACCTTGCCCATACTGCGAAGGGCGCGGCTATGTCAAGTCGAAGACCACCATCTGCCATGAAATTTTTCGGGAGCTGCGCCGCGAGATGCTGGATATCCGTGGCACCAAGGTGCTGCTGACCGTGCATCCCCAGGTGGCCGATCTGCTGTATGACGAGGAACGGCGCGGTCTGGAGGAGCTGGAGAAAAAATTCAAGAAGCGGGTCACGGTGCGGGCCAAGCCGGGCTTTCACCAGGAACAGTTCGAGGTGGTCATCAACTGAGTCCCGCCTCAGCAGAGGACCTCCGAGATTATAGCTTGGCTGTGGATGCCTCCGGACACACTCGGATCAGATCATCCAATACAATAATCCCATTACCCTTCCCGCCAGTTTTCGATGAAAAGCAAAAAGCCCCTAATTTTTCAGAGGCTTTTGTATTGCATCGGACGATGCGGGATTGCTTACTGGCGGAGAGGGAGGGATTTGAACCCTCGGTACGTGATTAGCGTACACACGATTTCCAATCGTGCTCCTTCAGCCGCTCGGACACCTCTCCGCGGAAGGATCATGAAGATTACTGCAATCTTTTCAGCTTGTCCAGAACTTTGTTGGGCTTCCGTCGCAACCGGAATCACGTTACAGTCACCCCAAGGAGGAGTCCGTGATGGTCGGTATTGTAACAGCCATGCCGGAAGAGCGCAGCGCCGTGCTGAAACAGGTTCGCGGGGTGCAGCGCGCACGGCTTGCGACACTCGACCTGTATCGGGGTAGTCTGGCCGGACGCGAACTCGCCGTGGTGGAAGGAGGCATGGGCAGCGCTGCGGCCACCCGCGCAACGCAGCTGTTAATCAAGGAGCTTAACCCTGCAATCATCCTGTCGTCGGGCTACTGCGGCGCGGTGCGGCCAGGGCCGCAAACCGGAGATCTGGTGCTTTGCTGCCGGCTGTTCACGGCTGACAGTACGGGATTACAGGAATTGACGCTGCCGGGCAATCAGCTGGCCGCCGGTCGCCTGGCGGCCGGATTACAGCAACAGGGTCTGCAGGCCTGGCAAGGCAGTTTCATTACCACCCATGGGATCGTTACCAAGGCGGCTCTGGCTGCCAGCCTCGACGAGACGTTGCCCCATCCGGTGCTGGAGATGGAGAGCGCGGCGGTGGCACTGGCAGCCGCAGAAGCCAACATCCCCTTCCTCGGTTTACGGGCGGTCAGCGACGATGCCGCAGAGGAACTGCAGTTTTCACTGAACGAGATATGTGGCAAAGACGGGCAGGTGTCGGTGGGGCGGGTGCTCTGGCTGCTGGCCCGGCGGCCGTTGCTGTTGGGGCAGTTCCTGCGGCTGGCGGCCGGCAGCGCCAAGGCCGGCACGAGCCTGGGGCAGGCGCTGGAAAAGCTGGTGCCACTGCTCTAGAAATCAAAACCTGTTAAACGGTGACCAGGGATAATCCTTCAAGTGTTCGCGCAGTTCCTCTTCCCGGTAACGGTTGACCCTCTGTAGGGCCAGCACCACAACCAACACGATCGGCAGCATAAAAATCAGGATGCCGGTCAGGGCCATCAGCTTTTCACCGATCCAGAGCGTAACCCCCCAGTTAAACAGCAACACCGACAGGTAGAGCAGCGGCCCCAGCAACGAACGGAACGGCAGCGGGAAGACCCCCCGCGGCGTTTTTTCCTCCCTGGCCCGGTCAATCCACTGAAATGCCGCCACCAGCACAAAACTGGTCAACAGCCAGCCGGCGTAGTTGGACAGCGGCACCCCGAAGTGCACCCCCACCTCCCGGTAACCGTAGATCTGCCCCAGAAACCAGCGTTTACCCTGCAGCGCCACCGGATCAATGATGATATCCAGAAAGGTCTGCAGAAAGGCCCCCAGCACCAAAGCTGCCCAGGAACCCCGGATCGCGCGGGTCTCCAGGGTGACCAGCTCATAACCGCGGGTGGCCAGCGGCGAGAGGATCAGCAGGGCAGTCGTGTAGCTGCAATAGGTCAGAAAGACATAGGAGAGTGAATCAAAGAACGGCACCCCCCAGATCCACAGTTCTTTGTGACTGGTGGTGTCGATGTAGTAGTACCAGCCGTAGGGAAACCCGGTGGTGATCGAGAGCTTCTCCGAAACAAAGGCGATCAGGTAGCCTGCCCCGATAAAGCTGGCGGTCTTCTTCCAGCCCACATGGGGTACGCAGGCCAACAGGAATGCCCCGAAAAAGGCGAACACGTAGGGCCGCAAGCTGATGGTGCCGAAAGCCAGATTCAACATTTATTTCTGACTGGCCGCCAAGGCCTGATCAATGTCGGCGATGATATCCTCGGCGTTCTCAATCCCCACCGAGAGACGGATCAGGTCTGGCGCAACGCCAGACGAGATTTGCTGCTCTTCCGAAAGCTGACGGTGAGTGGTGCTGGCCGGGTGAAGCACACAGGAGCGGGCATCGCCCACATGCACCACCAACGCAATCAGCCGGGTGGCCTCCATGAACTTCTTACCGGCCTCCCCGCCCCCCTTGATCCCGAAGGTCAATACGCCGCTACAGCCTTTCGGCAGGTATTTCCTGGCCCGCTCATGGCTTGGGTGGTTGGTCAGGCCGGGATAGCAGACCCAGGAGACGCTTTTGTGGGTCTCCAAAAATTTGGCAACCGCCAGGGCATTTTCACTGTGGCGCTGCATCCGCAACGGCAGTGTGTGCAGCCCCTGATTAAACATGAACGAGTTGAATGGCGAGGCGGTCATGCCCAGATCACGCAACAGCTGCACCCGGGCCTTGATGATATAGGCGGCCGGGCCGAAACTTTTGACATACTGCAGGCCATGATAGCTGCTGTCCGGCTCGGTAAGCTCAGGATAGCGACCGTTATCCCAGTTGAAGTTGCCGCCATCCACGACCACCCCCCCCACACTGGTGGCGTGACCATCGATATACTTGGTGGCCGAGTGGATCACGATGTTGGCGCCATGCTCAAAGGGCCGGCACAGATAGGGGGTGGCAAAGGTACTGTCAATGATCAACGGCACCTGCTGCTGCCGGGCGATGGCCGAAAATTTTTCGAAATCCAGCACGTTCAAGCCGGGGTTGCCGATGGTCTCAGCAAACAGTGCCCGGGTGTTGGGCCGGAAAGCCGCCAGAATCTCCTCGGCCGGGGCCTCCGGATTAACAAAGGTCACCTCAATACCCATCTTGGGCAGGGTGCAGGCAAACAGGTTATAGGTGCCGCCATAAAGGGTGCTGGCGGTGATGAAGTGCTGCCCGGCCTGGCAGATGTTGAAAATCGACAAGGTGGTGGCAGCCTGCCCGGCCGAGGTGGCCAGGGCCCCCACGCCCCCTTCCATCTGGGCGATCTTCTGCTCAAAGGCATCGCTGGTCGGGTTGGCCAGACGGGTATAGAAAAATCCCGGTTCCTCCAGGTCAAACAGCTTGGTGACATGGTCGGCGCTGTCGTATTTGAAGGTGGTGCTCTGCACGATCGGCATGATGCGGGGCTCGCCCGATTTTGGCTCATAGCCGGCCTGCACCGCCAGGGTCTCGATCTTCCAGTTCTTGTTCATTGATTACAGCCTCCTCGTCGAAGGGATTGGTAGCCGAAAAAGGTTTTGACATTATGCAGACTCAGGGCGCGGGGGTCAAGGGGCAACGGTTTTACACAACTATTACACCGGTTGCCGCGACCTCTTGCTATGGTATCAGCGTACCACTACCAAGCAGGAGGCTTGCCATGACGCAACCACTCAAAATAGGGAAACATACCGTGCGCTACCCGCTGATTCAGGGAGGCATGGGGGTGCGCATCTCCGGCGGAAACCTTGCCGGACACGTGGCCAGATGTGGCGGCGTAGGTCTGGTGGCTGCGGCAGGTATTGCCCTCAATAGCGACCACTATACCGGCACCAA
Organism: Geobacter sp. UBA5730; assembly: GCA_002419465.1. GTDB lineage: Bacteria > Desulfobacterota > Desulfuromonadia > Geobacterales > Pseudopelobacteraceae > Trichlorobacter. The sequence goes on from DIGE01000012.1 coordinate 59,340, forward strand.
TTACTTCCAGGCTGAGCTGCAAGCCTTCCAGACCGAGGTTCGCAAGGCCCGCGCCATTGCGCCGGACGGTGTGATCGGGGTCAACGTGATGGTGGCGTTGTCCGATTACGAGGCGCTGGTCAAGGCGGCCATCGAGGCCGGGGCCCAGGTGGTTGTCTGTGGCGCCGGCCTGCCGCTCTCGCTGCCCGAACTGACCGCCCACGCCCCCGATGTTGCCCTGGTGCCGATCGCTTCGTCGCTGCGGGCGGCCCAGTTGATCGCCCGCACCTGGGAAAAGCGCTATCACCGCCTGCCCGATGCCGTGGTGGTGGAAGACCCGGATACCGCTGGTGGCCACCTGGGTGAAAAGATGGAAAACATCGGCACCGGTGAGTATGACCAGTACGGCACGGTGCGGGCCATCAAACAGTTCTTCCGCGATGAATACCATACCGAGATGCCGGTGATCGCCGCTGGCGGCATCTGGGACCGGGCCGACCTGGAACACGCTCTGGCTGAAGGTGCCGACGGTGTCCAGATGGCCTCGCGCTTCGTCTGCACCGAGGAATGTGATGCCGATGATGCCTTCAAGCAGGCCTACCTGCAGTGCAAAAAAGAGGATATCGGACTGCTGATGTCACCGGCCGGCCTGCCGGGCCGGGCCATCCTGACCAACACCCCCAATATCCGCCAGTACGACCTGGATCATCACACCGTCTGCCGGCTGGGCTGCCTGAAAAAATGCACCTACAAGGAGTCCGGCGAGCGGTTCTGCATCGTCACCGCCCTGGACCGCGCCCAGCAGGGTGATGTGGAAACCGGCCTGGTATTCTGTGGCACCAACGCCTGGAAGGCCGACAAGATCACCACGGTGCAGGCTATCTTTGATGAGCTGTTCGGCGCGGAACAGACGCTGCAAGAAGCGGCCTGACCGTTTCCAGACCTAGCACGAATAGACCCGCCGGAGTGTTCCGGCGGGTCTATTCGTATCTGATGGGAATAGAAACCGGGAAGTGTCCCGTATCACATGTCAGCAAGAAAATCGAACTTGATATGTTGTATTTTCATGGTAACATGTCCGCATGATTTCACGATACCATCACATGCTTGATTTGCAAAAGGCCCTGAAAAGAAGTCGGGTAACCGTTCTTGTCGGCCCCCGCCAGTGCGGCAAAACAACCCTTGCGCGACAGTTTGTTGCACCCGACTCCCCGGCATATTTTGATCTTGAAGATCCAGTCAGTCTTGCCCGACTCGAAGAACCGATGACCGCCTTGGGCGCTTTAAACGGCATTGTTGTGATCGACGAGGTGCAGCGCAAGCCGGAACTGTTTCCAATGTTACGGGTACTGGCAGATCGCACTCCTCTTCCTGCGCGGTTTCTGGTTTTGGGCAGTGCTGCCCCTGATCTGCTGCGCCAATCATCTGAATCACTTGCAGGGCGCATGGAGTTGCTGCAGATCAGTGGATTCAGCCTGCCTGAAGTTGGAACAGAAAATCATGCTGTGCACTGGTTGCGTGGCGGCTTCCCCCTGTCTTTTCTAGCTGCATCAGATGAGGACAGTCTGGTCTGGCGCAAAAATTTTGCTACAACGCTGGTGGAAAGGGACATACCCTTGCTGGGCATGGCCATCCCTTCGGCCACCATGCTCAGGTTTTGGACCATGCTGGCCCATTACCACGGGCAAACCTGGAATGCCGCTGAGCCAGCCCGGTCTCTGGGGGTCAGCGAAACCACAACCCGCCGCTATCTGGATCTGCTCGAAGGTCTTTATATGGTTCGCCAATTGCGGCCATGGCATGCAAATCTGAAAAAACGTCAGGTCAAAGCTCCCAAAATCTATCTGCGTGACAGCGGCTTGTTGCACAGTCTGCTTGGTATCCGCACAGAAGCCGACCTGTTGAACCACCCTAAGTGTGGGGCTTCGTGGGAGGGTTACGTTATTGAGGAGAGCATCCGTGCAGCACGTCCGGACGAAGCCTGCTTCTGGGCAACACATAACGGGGCAGAGATTGATCTGCTGCTGTTCAAAAACGGCCGTAAGATCGGTGTTGAGTGCAAGCGTATGGATGCCCCCCGCATGACTCCATCAATACGTCATGCACTGGATGATCTGCAACTGGAGCGTGTTCTGATAGCGCACCCTGGTACACGCCGATACCGACTTTCCGACCAGGTAGAAGCAGTTCCCTTTGTTGAACTGTTGCTGGAGCTGCAAGAGGCGGCCTGACAAACTTACCCCTATGCCCGGCGGGGCTTTAACAGAGCGCCCCGGCTTGCTTTTTTCGCCCCGCCATAGTACAAACCCTTCACCTGACAAGATCAAAGGAGTGCACAGATGAACGACTCTATCGTAGCCGACCTCGCCCTGGCCGACTGGGGCCGCAAAGAGATCAAGATCGCCGAGACCGAGATGCCCGGCCTGATGGCCATCCGTGAGGAATATGCCAAAGCACAGCCACTGAAAGGCGCCCGCATCACCGGCTCCCTGCATATGACCATCCAGACCGCCGTGCTGATCGAGACCTTGGTAGCGCTGGGCGCCGAGGTGCGCTGGGCATCCTGCAACATCTTCTCCACCCAGGATCATGCTGCGGCCGCCATTGCGGCCTCCGGGGTGTCGGTCTTCGCGGTCAAGGGCGAGTCACTGGCCGATTACTGGGATTACACCCACAAGATCTTTGAGTGGCCTGACGGCGGCTTTTCCAACATGATTTTGGACGATGGCGGCGATGCCACCCTGCTGCTGCATATCGGCACCAGGGCTGAAAAGGACAGCTCCGTACTGAGCAACCCCGGCTCAGAAGAAGAGACCATCCTGTTCGCGGCCATCAAGGCCAAGCTGGCCGTTGATCCCAGCTGGTATTCCACCCGGATCGCCCGGATCAAGGGTGTCACCGAGGAGACCACCACCGGCGTACACCGCCTGTACCAGATGCATGAACGGGGCGAACTGCGCTTCCCGGCCATCAACGTCAACGACTCGGTCACCAAGTCCAAGTTCGACAACCTGTACGGCTGCCGCGAATCGCTGGTGGACGGCATCAAGCGCGCCACCGACGTGATGATCGCCGGCAAGGTGGCCCTGATCTGCGGGTACGGCGACGTAGGTAAGGGTTCGGCCCAGGCGATGCGCGCCCTTTCGGCCCAGGTCTGGGTGACCGAGGTGGACCCGATCTGTGCCCTGCAGGCCGCCATGGAAGGCTACCGGGTGGTTACCATGGAGTATGCCGCTGACAAGGCCGATATTTTCGTAACCTGCACCGGCAACTACCACGTGATCACCCACGACCACATGGCCAAGATGAAGGATCAGGCGATTGTCTGCAACATCGGCCACTTCGACAATGAGATTGAGGTGGCTGCCCTGGAAAAGTACCAGTGGGAGGAGATCAAGCCCCAGGTGGATCATGTGATCTTCCCGGACGGCAAGCGGATCATCCTGCTGGCCAAGGGCCGGCTGGTGAACCTTGGCTGCGGCACCGGTCATCCCAGCTATGTCATGTCGTCTTCCTTTGCCAATCAGACCATTGCTCAGATCGAGATCTTCTGCAATCCGGGCAAGTATCCGGTGGGGGTCTACACCCTGCCCAAACACCTGGACGAGAAGGTGGCCCGGTTGCAGCTCAAAAAACTGAACGCCCAGCTGTCCGAGCTGACCAAGGAGCAGGCCGACTACATCGGGGTACCGGTGGCCGGGCCGTACAAGGCCGAGCACTACCGGTATTAACCAGACAATGCCGTTCACCCATTTCCGACGGGACGGGGCGCCAAAGCCAGTCCCGTTTGACTTTCGTAAAGGACCGTAGCAGATGCACCCAAAGGAACTGCAAAAACAGCTGCAATCAAAGAAGCCGCCGCTGCTGCTGGATGTACGCAGCGGGATGGAGTACCGGATGGGCCATATACCCGGCGCCCAGCACCTGGCGTTGTGGAAGCTGCTGTTCCGGCTGACCGGCTCGCTGCCGGCCGACAGATCGACGCCGCTGGTGGTGGTCTGCGAGTCGGGCAGCCGCTCACAGATGGCTGGTGAGCTGTTACGCAAGCGAGGTTACCGTGCGATCAGCCTTCTCGATGGTGACATGGCCGGCTGGCGGGGGGCTGGTCTGGCAGTGGAAAGAGACTAGCCACCGCAGGGAACTATGGTACTATACTGACTGGTTACCCGCTCATCGTCATCATGCAGCGGCGGCCATGGGAACGATACCATTCTATGCGCGATCAGACGATGCATACGGAGAGAGCACAACTGCAGGCAGCCCTGAAGGCCTCCCAGGAGCGGGAACAGGTTGCCTGCCGCTATATCCGCGAGAAGATCGACCAGTTGCTGAACCTGATGGGAACCACCCCCCTCAAGCCTGAGGAACTGGATGACCAGCACCTGATTGCGCTTGACCCGATCGGGATTGTCGCCGGCTCATTTGTGCAGGTGCTCGAGCATATGCATAAGACCAACAGCAGTCTGCGGCTGGCCAATGATGAGATCAAGGCGATCTTTGACTCTGCCGGAGCCGGCATCCTGGTGCTTGACGTCAACCTGAACGCCCTGGCTTACAACAATCGCCTGCGTGAGATGCTCTCAATTTCCGAACCGCCCAGCGGCCAGCCACAGGCTTGCTGTACGGTGATCGGCTGTCCTGAATGCCCCATGCCTGACTGCGTGGCCTCCCGCATACTGGAAACCGGAGAGTCGATCCACCAGATTGACCGCTTGCTGCATGACCGGCACTACTCAATCGCCGGCGCTCCGATTTATAACGACGATGGTCACATCCACCGCATCATCCTGCTCTACTCTGACATCACCGATCGCAAACAGGCCGAACTGGCGATTCATCAGCTGGCCTACTTCGACACCCTGACCAGCCTGCCCAATCGTGCCCTGTTGCAGGATCGGCTCAACCAGCTGGTCAACCAGGCCAGCCGGGATCAGTGTCAGGTAGCGGTGATTTTCCTGGACCTGGACCGCTTCAAAAACGTCAACGACACCCTGGGCCATGCCGCCGGTGACGAACTGCTGCAGGAGGTGGCTCAGCGCCTGGCTGGCCTGATGCGGGGTTCCGACACGGTTGCCCGCTTGGGTGGCGACGAATTTGTGATCCTGCTGCCGGGAATACGGCACGAGGAATATGCGGCCGATGTCGCCACCAAGATACTGGAAACCCTGGCAAAACCGGTCATGCGTGACGGCCAGGAGCTCATTTGCACCGGTAGCATCGGCATCGCCCTCTATCCCACTGACGGCACCAATAGCGACACCCTGCTGAAACATGCCGATCTTGCCATGTATCAAGCCAAGGAGCAGGGCCGTAACACCTTCCGTTTCTTCTCCCGCGAGATGAACACCAAGGCAGTGCAACGATTGCTGCTCGAAAACAGCCTGCGCCATGCCATGGAACGCCATGAGTTCCGCCTTTGCTACCACCCTTTGCTGGATGCCCGCACCAACCAGATCGTCAGCTGTGAAGCCCTGATCCGTTGGCAGCACCCCGAATTGGGCTTGCTGTTGCCAGACAGTTTCATCCCCTTGGCAGAAGACACCGGCCTGATTATTCCGATCGGCGAATGGGTACTGCGCGCCGCCTGTCAACAGCACCGGCGCTGGCGCAAGGCCGGACTCACGCCTGTCCGGGTTGCGGTGAACATCAGCGCCTGCCAGTTCCGCCGGGGCAACCTGCTTGCCACGGTCGAGCGCGTACTCAGCGAAACCGGCACCGAGCCGAACTACCTGGAGCTGGAGCTGACCGAATCGATACTGATGCAGGCCCCGGACGAGGCCCGGGAGACCCTGAACGACTTGAAAGCCCTGGGGGTCCACCTGGCCATCGATGATTTCGGCACCGGCTACTCATCCTTGAGTTATCTCAAGCTGTTCCCGATTGATCGCCTGAAGATCCCCCGCGAGTTTGTCCGGGATATCACCAGCAACCCCGACGATGCCACCATCGCCAAAGCGATTGTCAGCTTGGGCAACAACCTGAACATGCGGGTGGTGGCGGAAGGGGTCGAGCGGATCGATCAGCTGGAGTTTCTGGTCAGCCACGGTTGTGACGAGCTACAGGGGTTTTACTTTGCCCAGCCGATGTCCTCTGATGAGTTTGCCGAGTTTCTCAGCCAGGCCAGAACCGCACCCGACCGTGTTGATGCAAAGCCGCGGCCATGACCACTCCCCTGCTGATCATACTGTCAGGTCAACTGCTGCTGGGCCTGACCGCTGGTTTTGTGATGCACCGGGCCGATTTCTGCATGGCCGGCATCTTTCGCGACCTGTTCCTGTTCCGCCGCCGGACCATGCTGTATGCGTTAATTCTGCTGGTGCTTGCACTGATGCCGCTCTATGAACTGACCCGTCTGTTGGGCCTCACCAACTACCCCTTTGCATTATTCGGTCCGCCGTCATACGCCAACCTGCTGGGTGGCCTGCTGTTCGGGGTCGGCATGGTGCTGGCAGGGGGCTGTGTGGTGGGCAGCCTTTATCGTTTGGGTGGGGGCAGCTCATTAGCCGCCACCGCCGTACTGGGGCTGATCCTTGGCAGCCTGCTGTATGTCGAACTGGACGCCTGGTGGGGCGGCATTGCCAAGACACTCAGCTTTGCCACTGCGGCGATTACCCTGCCGCAACTGCTGGGCGTGCCGCCCTGGCTGCCTGTGCTGGTGTCGCTGGCACTGCTGACGCCGCTGGTGGCTCACTGGTGGCGGCAGGGCCTCCTGCAGGTCGCATTCGGGCCGGAGGGGCATATCCAGCCTTGGCATGCAGCCTTACTGTTGGCCGGTGTTGCGGCTGTCTCAACCGTGCTGGCCGGGATACCCTTGGGGGTTACCACCTCCTACGCCAAACTCGCCGGCTACCTGATGCTGCCCTTTGCCCCCGAGCACACCGCGTCTCTGGGGTTCTTTCAACGGCAAGGCTTCAACATGATCCACCCGCTGTTCGGCATCAGGCTGACCGGCGGCGGCGGTCCGCGGCTGGACAGCATCGCCCTGATCCAGTTCCCCCTGATGGCGGGTCTGGTGGCAGGGGGGGCCTTGTCGGCCCTGCGGCTGGGCGAACTGCGCGTTTACTTCAATGCGCCGCTCCGCCAGTATCTTTCAGCGCTGTGTGGCGGGGTGGTGATGGGTCTTGCCAGCAGGCTGGCTCCGGCCTGCAACATCTGGCACCTGACCGGCGGCTTGCCGGTACTGGCCCTGCAGAGCATCCTGTTTGTGGCCGGTCTAGTACCTGGCGCCTGGCTGGGTGCCCGGCTGCTGACACGACTTATTCTGAAGATCTGATTCGACGGGAGGCTGGCCATGGCAATGACTGAGATGCAGGAACTGGTCTTTGACCTGCGCGGCAGGATCTGTCCATCAACCCTGCTGGTGGCGATGAAGGAGATGAACGGACACCGCCAGGAACTTCAGGAGCGGGCAGTGCAGCTGAGACTGCTGGTGGAGAACCGGGATGCGACGGTGACCATCCCGGAGATGGCCAGGAATATGGGCTATGCGGTATCACTCAATAAAGTGGAGCAGCATTACGAGATCACTATCAGTGCGACGGCATAGACCTGGGAGGCAGCCAGGGGCAGGGCTCCTATGGTTCGCCCTGTTCGGCCCCGCTGGACAGCAGCACAATATCCACCCGGCGGTTTTTGGCCCGTCCTTCGCCGGTGGTGTTCTCAGCAACCGGACGGAATTCGCCGTAGCCAGTGGCAGAAAGATTCTTGGGGTCGACCTGATAGGTCTTCATCATGTAGTGCAGCACGTTGGTGGCACGGGCGCCGGAGAGCTCCCAGTTTGAGGGAAACTGGGCGGTGCTGATCGGTATGGTGTCGGTATGTCCTTCTACCCGCAGCGGATTACTGTACTGGGTCATGGCCTCAATAATGGTATTCAGGGTCTGGTAACCGGTCGGCTTGATGACCGCAGAGCCGGAGTTGAAGAAGCCGGCCTCCTTGAGGCTGACCACCAGTCCCCGCCGGGTGATGGAAAGTGAAACCTTATCCTGGGCGCCATGTTTGATCAGATAGGCCTCGATCGAAGACATGATCTCCTTGAACTCTCGTTCCTCAGCCTTGCCCTTACCCCCCCGGCCCTTTTCCAATCCACCCTGTTTCGGACCGGCCGGCGGCATTTTCGAAGACATCGGAACCACCGCCATCTCGGGTTTGATCGCCGGTATAATCCGAATATCCTCGGCAGGCAGCACCCCTTTCTGGCCGGCTGAGGCCAGGGTGGAGTAGCCGAAGGATTCCCGCAACGACTGCATCAGCTCTTCAGACTTCTTCTTATCCGTCTGACCCATGGCGTAGAGTGCCACAAACACGGCAAACAGCAAGGTCAGGAAGTCACCGTAGGAGACCAGCCAGCGTTCGTGGTTGGCATGCTTTTCAGGCTCTTTTTTCAGTGCCACAGCTGCTCCTAATGGTCGCCGCCCACAAAGGCTTTTAGCTTCTGCTCGATGAAGTGGGGGTTCTCACCATTCTGGATGGCGATCAACCCCTCCAGGATCATTACCCGCCGCAACACCTCCGCCTTCATCCTGATCTTGATCTTGGAGCCGATCGGCAGACAGATGATGTTTGCCACCATCAGGCCGTAGATGGTGGCGACAAAGGCCGCGGCGATACCGGCTCCCAGCTTTGTGGGGTCGGACAGGTTCGCCATGACGTGAATCAGGCCCAGCACGGCGCCGATGATACCGATGGTCGGCGCATAACCGCCTGCTGCCTCATAAAATTCGGCGCTATGCTTTTGGTGATCCTCGTAGGCCATGATGTCGGCCTCCAGGGTCTCACGCAGCTTTTGCGGATCGATGCCATCCACCACCAGCGAGATACCCTTCTTTATGAAGGGATCCTTGGCATTCTGGGCCTCCTGCTCAAGGGAGATCAAGCCGTTACGGCGGGCCTTGGTGGCATAACTGATAATATCCTTGACCACCGCCTCATGATCCACCTTGCTGGGGAAAATGGCGATCCTGACATCCTTGAAGCCTTTGATGACAACCTCGAGCGGAAAGGAGATGAACACCGCACCAAAGGTACCACCCAGCACGATCAGGGCTGAGGTGGGTGAGATCAGTGCGCCGATATGCACACCTTCCAGGACAGCACCGCCGAAGACCGCGCCAAACCCGAGCACAATACCTATAATTGTTGCTAAATCCATAGATCAGCTATCCTGGTGGTGGAATGTGAGCTGTTGTTCACGTTCGTCCAGCTTCGGGCGGGCGAACTGTCCAAGCCGTTTGCGTTTCAGATAGTTGCGGTCGGCATGGATGCTGCCGGCTCGCCGCAAAACCGTGGTACGATAGGCCACAATCCGGTTCAGCAACACCTGCGCCCGTTCGCGCACCAACAGGTGATGGCCATTTATCAGGGTGATGACGGTATCGGGGGTTTCCTCGATCGTCACGATTTGATCAGGGTTCAGCAGCATCACCTGACGGTCCAGGCGGGTTACCAGGATCATGGGTTCCTCAAGTGGTATTTTTCGCTAAAAATATCAAACATCTAGATAAGGTCAAGCTTTTTCGGAAACAGCAGGGTTGGCCGGGCTGCCCGTCTCAGTCCAACATCGCATCTAGTGCGTCGGAATTGATATACTTTTCGGCGATTGCGTTGATCAATGCAATCTTTTCCGCATCTTCGGGACAGTGCTGGCCGGTTGCGAGAATGGAAATCTTCCTACACATGGAGACGCGCCTCGTGGCGTTGCGCATGAAACGGCTGTTCACACAGGTCGAGATACTGCTGCTGACCACTGTGAAAACGGATGATCCGCACCCCCATGCCACTCTTTTTCACCAGATGGAACAGGTTCTGGGGCACCCGCTTGGCCCACATCACCCGCGCATCCAGGCTGATCACCTGCTCACCATGCAGCAGCTCTATCCTGAGCACAGTGTTGGGATTACTGACATTGGCGGTCTTGATGAACATGCCCATCGGCGACAGGTCTTCACTAAAGGCCCGCCTTTGCAGATCGCTGCCAATACCAAACTGGAGCGCTATCCGCTTCTTTGTGCGATGCTTGTCCCGTTTGTCAGACATGCCATTCCCCCGCTCTTAGGAGTTGTCATACGTATGACCAATAAGCATACCACAACCTGCCCACTTTGCAGCAAGCTATACAACTATTTTGATGGCTGCGGCCAGGATAATCACATTGACATAGCGCTTGGAATCCTCTACGGTTAGCTCAGTTCTTTCATGCCAAAGCCAAGCACCACCGCTAGGGGAGTTTCGACTGAGAGCGAGCCGTGAAGGCTTGCGACCCTTGGAACCTGATCCGGGTAATTCCGGCGTAGGGAAGCGGACGATTTTGAACAGACCACGAATCGCCGCCCCTTAAAGGCGGCTTTTTTCATTGCAGGAGGTCAACGTCATGCAGGTCACGATCAACGGAGAAATCAGACAGCTGAATGCCGGCACCACAGTCCGGCTGCTGCTGGACCAGCTACAGATTCAGGCCACCCGGGTGGCCGTGGAGCTCAACCAGGAGATCGTCCCCAAGGCCGGCTACGCCGAGCGGACCTTGCAGGATGGCGACAAGCTCGAGATAGTCCACTTTGTGGGGGGAGGATAGCGTTATGGCAAAGGGTAAACTGACAATTGCGGGAAAAGAGTTCAATTCGCGGCTGATGGTGGGGACCGGCAAATACGCCTCCAACGAGCAGATGGTGGCGGCTTTGGAGGCCTCCGGCGCCGAGATCATCACCGTGGCGGTGCGACGGGTGAACCTGGCCGAGATGGGTAAAGGCTGCATGCTTGATTTCATCGACCAAAAAAAATACACCCTGCTGCCCAACACGGCAGCCTGCTTTACCGCCGAGGATGCGATCCGCACCTGTCGGCTGGCCCGCGAAGCCGGTCTCTCCGACATGGTCAAGCTGGAGGTGCTGGGTGATGAAAAAACCCTTTTCCCCGATAATGAAGAACTGCTCAAGGCTGCCAAGGTACTGGTGGCTGAAGGCTTCACCGTGCTGCCCTACTGCAGCGACGACGTGATCCTCTGCAAAAAACTGGAGCAGCTGGGCTGCGCCGCCGTGATGCCGTTGGCTGCGCCGATCGGCAGCGGACTTGGCATCCGTAACCCCTACAACCTCAAGATCATCATGGAAGCGGTCAGCGTGCCGGTGATCGTGGACGCCGGGGTGGGCACCGCCTCTGATGCGGCCCTGGCCATGGAGCTGGGCTGCGATGGCATTCTGATGAACACCGCCATTGCCGGCGCCAAGGATCCGGTTGCCATGGCCCGGGCCATGAAACTGGGAGTGGAAGCCGGACGGCTGGCCTACGAGGCCGGGCGGATTCCGCGGAAGCTGTATGCAACAGCGTCCAGCCCATTGACCGACCTGATCGGTTCGTGATCGACTTTTCGCTCTACCTGATCACCGACCGGCATCAGACCGCCGGACGTCCGCTGCTGGAGGTGGTTGAGGCAGCCCTGTCGGGCGGGGTGCGGGCGGTGCAGCTACGCGAAAAGGATCTCTCGCCTGTTGAACTGTATGAGCTGGCCTGGGAGCTGCGGGCACTGACCAGCCGTTACGATGCCCGGCTGCTGATCAACGAGCGGATCGACGTGGCCCTGGCGGTGGAGGCCGACGGCGTCCAGCTGGGAATCAACTCCTTGCCGGTCACGGCGGCCCGGCGGATCGCGCCGGACCTGCTGATCGGCTATTCCAGCCATGCCGTTGGCGAGGCTGCCGCGGCCCTGGCCAAGGGGGCCGACTTCGTCACCTTCGGACCGGTCTTTGCCACACCTTCCAAGGCGGCCTACGGTGAACCATTGGGGCTGGCCGGGCTGGGCCGGGCCTGCGCATCAACTCAGGGGCCGGTCTTTGCCCTGGGAGGCATCAAACAGACCAACCTGCCACAGGTCACCGCAACCGGCTGCTATCGCGTGGCGTTGATCTCCGACATTCTGGCGGCGCCCGATCCGGCCGCCGCTGCCGAGGCCCTCCGGCGGGGTCTGCTTGTTTAACTGCACACAACACGACGGTTTTTCGCGAGAACGATTCTGCTGTTATGAGTATTTTTGAAACTCAACATATCCATCCCGAGCTGCGGATTAACTCCTATGGCCACTACCTGCGCCGCCGCTTCGGCTGCCGGGTCAGCAAGGTCAATGTGGACGCCGGTTTTACCTGCCCCAACCGCGACGGCAGCAAGGGTATTGGCGGCTGCATTTACTGTAACAACGTCTCATTTTCCCCCCGTGACACCCAGGCCGAGATCAGCCTGGAAGATCAGCTGGCGTCCGGCATGGCCTACCACCGTACCCGGCTTGGCTCACAAAAATTCATCGTCTATTTCCAGAAGTACACCAACACCTATGCCTCGGTGGAACATCTGGCCGATCTGTATCAACGGGCTCTGGCGGTGCCGGATGTGCTGGGAATCTCCGTCGGCACCCGGCCCGACTGCCTGACCGACGAGGCGCTGGATCTTCTGAGCAGGCTGGCCCGTCAGCATTATGTCTGCCTGGAGCTGGGGTTGCAATCGACCGACGATGCCATCCTGGAGCGGATCAACCGGGGACACTCGCTGGAGGACTTCATCGCGGCGGTCGGGCGGGCCAGCAGCCGTGGCTTTGATATCTGCGCCCACCTGATCTACGGTTTCCCCGGTGAGCAGCCGGGCGAGTTCGTAAAAGGCGCCGACCTGCTGAACAGTCTGCCGGGGATCAGCTCACTCAAGCTGCACCAGCTGCACGCGGTGGAGGGCACCGAGCTGGCCGCCATGTACCGGCGAGGCGAGTTCAGCCCGCTCACCTTGGAGCAGTACGTCAGCACCGCCGCCGATTTCCTGGAGCGGCTGGCACCCCGGGTCAGTATCCAGCGACTGTACGGCTCATCGCCATTGGAGATCCGGGTGGCCCCGCAATGGGGTTTGAAGAACAACCAGATGTGGTATGCTGTGCTGAACGAGCTGCGCCGTCGTGGTTCTTGGCAAGGCATCAGCGTTAAGGAGTAATCTATGTCCGATCTGCGCGTCCGTTTCGCCCCGTCACCCACCGGCTACCTGCACGTGGGGGGCGCCCGCACCGCCCTGTTCAACTGGCTGTATGCCCGCCATTTCGGCGGCACCTTTATTTTACGGATCGAGGATACCGACACCGAGCGCTCCACCCAGCAGTCGGTGGACGCCATCCTGCAGGGGATGGAGTGGCTGGGGCTGGACTGGGACGAAGGGCCGTTCTACCAGACGGACAATTTCCCGCTCTACAAGCAGCATGTGCAAAAGCTGTTGGACGATGGCAAGGCCTACCGCTGTTGGTGCAGCCAGGAGGAGCTGGAGGCCAAGCGCGAGGCGGCCATGGCCGAGGGGCGCAAACCCAAGTACGACGGCACCTGCCGCCATCGCCAGGATCAACCCCTGGACCAGCCCTTTGTCATCCGTTTCAAGGCCCCGGAAGAGGGGGAAACCGAGTTTTCCGACCTGATCAAGGGCAGGATCGCCTTCCCCAACGCCGAACTGGACGATCTGATCATCAGCCGTACCGACGGCACCCCCACCTACAACTTCTGCGTGGTGATCGACGACGCCCTGATGCGGATCTCCCACGTCATCCGCGGTGACGACCATGTCAACAACACCCCCCGCCAGATTCAACTGTATCAAGCATTGGGCTACCCGGTGCCGATCTTTGCCCATGTGCCGATGATCCTGGGGAGCGATAAGGCCCGGCTTTCCAAGCGCCATGGCGCCACCAGTGTGATTGCCTACCGCGACATGGGCTACCTGCCTGAGGCGCTCAACAACTACCTGGTGCGCCTGGGCTGGAGCCACGGCGACGACGAGATCTTCTCCCGTCAGGAGATGATCGAGAAGTTCGACATCAACAGTGTCGGCCGTGCACCGTCGGTCTTCAACCCTGAGAAGCTGAACTGGTTGAACGCCCACTACATCAAGCAGGCTGACCCGGCCCGGCTGGCTGAGCTGTTGAAGCCTCACCTGGCAACCCACGGTGTGAGCGACACCAGCGCCGCTGATCTGGCCGGGGTGGTGGCCACCCTGCAGGAGCGAGCCCAGACCCTGGAAGAGATGGCCGAGCGGGCACTGTTCTACTACCAGGCCCCCCAAGCCTACGACGAGGCCGCCCTGGCCAAGTTCGACAAGCCCCACCTGGCAGCGGTCTTTACGGTGGTGGCGGCCAAGCTGACCGCGGCCCAACCGGCTGACGCCGCTGCTGTCGATGCCCTGTTCAAAGAGCTCTGCGCCGAACACAGCTGGAAGATGCCCCAGGTGGGCCAACCGGTGCGGGTGGCCCTGTCCGGCAGCACCCAGGCCCCCGGCATCGGCGAGATCGTCATGGCGCTGGGGCTGGCAGAGACCATAGCCCGGCTAGAGCGGGCCAAAGAGCGGGTGGCTTAGAAACGAAAGCACGGTCTGCCGAGCATGCAGGCCGGGCTTATTAGTGATTTATTCGACTAGATAGGGGGCAGCCCTATGGCCGCCCCCAGCATTGTTATGCCGATTACATTCCACCTGCCATAGCTATAGGCTCTGCACTTGACGATGCAGGTAGTTTTACATCAATTTTTGCTGCACTAAATACAGGAGGCAACGTAAGCTGAACGAGAGAGTGCTATTTGATCTGTATTGTGGTTTAACTGACGGCACCTGCATTATCCGTTACGATAATGAACGCGGCAAGGGTGATCACCGGCATGTCGGGCAGCAAGAAGAAACATATCGCTTCACCACCCTGCGCAAGCTGGTGGAAGATTTTGAAGCGGATGTGGAGAGGATGTGAACGTTATGAAAGAAAAACGTGACTTGAAAATCGGCATAAAAAGTGACAGCGAATTTTTCGACGAGTTAAAGTTGATTGCCGATCGGCTTGATGACGGTTGGTTGCCGGAAAAAACGATCGAGCGGTTATATTTTGATAACCTGCCCATGCTGCTCAAGCATCTGACACCGAAACGGTTCGAACTGCTGAAAGAACTACGCCGCATGGGACATGCCAGTATCAATGCATTGGCAAAGCACCTCCACCGCCAGTATCGCAACGTGTTTGATGATGTCAAGGCCATGGAGCGTCTGGGGCTGGTTGAAAAGGATGCCAGCGGTCACTTTTACGTGCCTTGGGATGAGATTGACGCCACCTTCCGCTTGGCAGCTTGACCCTGAGTCGTTAGCAAAAGGCCTTGCTTTTGTGTTATGACCATGCTAGCGTGGTCATAATTGGAGGCCTACACCATGTCCCTGGCGCTATCTAAATCACAATTCAAACCCCACTCGCTGGATTATTTCCGTCGCGTAGAGCAGAGCGGCGAGGAAATCATCATCACTGACCACGGTCGTCCGGTGCTGAAGGTGGTTCCCTACGTAGCCGATCCTGAAGAGGCTTTTCGTGGTCTGCGTAACACAGTGTTGCGCTATGACGACCCGTGTGAGCCGGTGGGAACCGAAGAATGGGAAGCCCTGAAGTGATCGTACTTGATACGCATGCCTTGGTCTGGTGGATCAATGATCCTGGCCAGTTAAGCAAAACCGCCCAGGCTGTCATTGAAGAGGCCCGTAAAAACAAAACCCTGTATGTCTCCTGCATCAGCTCCTGGGAGATCGCCCTGCTAGTGCAACGCAACCGCCTGCAACTGACCCTGGATGTGCGCGACTGGCTGGCCCGCTGCGAGGCGCTTCCCTTTGTCACGTTTATGCCGGTGACCACCGCGATTGCCGTTGAATCGACCCGTCTGCCCGACTTCCCCCACGCTGATCCGGCTGATCGCATCATAGTCGCCACCGCCCAGTCACTAGGGGCTAGACTGGTTACCAAGGATGAAAAGATACATCTATACCGTAACCTGCAGTCAGTCTGGTAAACACTTCCACCCCTCACGAAAGAACATAACATGCCCAAACAGTATATTGCCGACCTGAAGGACCGCGACAGCATCGATTCCCCGTTCATGGTCAAGGAAAAGACCCTGGCCATGGCCAAAAACGGCAAGCCGTACATGAACCTGAAGTTCATGGACAAGAGCGGCGAGATCGACGGCAAGCTGTGGGACAAGGTGGACGAACTGGACAAGGTATTCCAGAAGGGCGACTTCGTGCAGATTCGCGGCACCGCCTCGCTCTACATGGGCAAGATGCAGCTGGTGGCCAAGGAGATCAAGCGGCTGGAGGAGGAGGGGGTTGATCTGGCCGATTTTGTGCCGGTCTCGCCGGTGCCGCTGGCTGAGATGCAGGCCGAGCTGGACACGGTGGTGGCCTCGCTGACCAATCCCCACCTGAAGGGGTTGATGGACGGTTTTCTGGCCGACCAGCAGTTCATGGCCGGTTACTGCAAGGCCCCGGCCGCCAAGGGGATGCATCACGTCTATCTGGGGGGGCTCTTGGAACACTCCCTGGCGGTGGTGCGGCTGGTGGACGCCATGGTGCCGCTCTACCCGGACCTGAATCGTGACCTGCTGGTGGTGGGGGCGCTGCTGCACGATCTGGGCAAGGTGGCCGAGCTGTCCTATGAACGGGCCTTTGAGTACACCGATGAAGGTCGGCTGATCGGTCATATCAGTATCGGCGTGGAGATGCTGACCGAACGGATCGCCACCGTGGCCGGTTTCCCGCGGGAGCTGGCCATGCTGCTGAAACACCTGCTGCTCTCCCACCACGGCCAGTACGACTATGGCTCTCCCAAACGTCCCAAGACCGTGGAAGCCACCATCCTGCACTATCTGGATGACCTGGACTCCAAGATCAACGGCATTCGTTCCCACATCGCCAAGGAGACCGCCCAGGGCAATCGCTGGACCAGCCACCACCGGCTGTATAACCTGTACTTCTTCACCGGCAACGGCACCGAGGAAGAGCAGGAATTGACCGCCCTGTCCGAGCCGCTGGTCGAGGCCGCCCCCGAACTGGGCAAAAAAGAGCCGACGCCGGTCAGAACCGGCTTCGGCAATCAACCGTTCGAAGCCCTGCAAGGTTTGCAGCTGGGTAACGACCGTCAGTAGCCGGTCTACCTGCCGAACAACCCTTTCAACCCCTTTTCCAGCAGCTGCTGTTCCGGTTGCTGAGTTCCCGCTGCCCCCTGTTTTCCTTTCAACAGCCGCCGGCCCAATTCCTCCTGCAGCTTGCCCTTGAGGTGTGCCCCGGCCAGGGACGCATCGAGGGTGAAACGGGGGGAACCAACGGTACCGACCACCTTGAGCGGCATAACGCCCCAGCCCTGACTGTCGGTCAGGAACCGTCCCAGATCGCCCCGGGCCACCTGTCCGGTGATGGCCGGCGACAGGCGGATATCCAGCCCCATGTTCAGACTTTTGTCAAACCCGGCGGTGCCGCTGGTCTTGATGTGGGCATCGCTGCCATCCAGCTCGGAATTGAGCGTCACCACCCCGCCCTTGATCCCGAGGGTGCCGCCGTAGCGGGCAAAACGCAGTATCCGCAGAGCATCTGCCTTCAAGAAACCAGCCAGCCCCTGCATAAAGCCGCTGCCGGTCAATTTACCATCCGTCATGGCAAAGTTGCCTTGTCCGGCCAGATTACGTTTGATCGACTCCGGCAGGGCGCCACTACCCTGCAGCCCGACATTCAACCCCAGGCTGCCAAAGACCGTGCCGCTGGCCTTGGGTGCAAAGGCCGACACCAACTGGTCTGCCTGAACCCCCTGCACGGTCAACTGGGTGCTGTAGCTGTAGCCTTTGACCCCCAGATTGATCCGGGCAGTGTCGCTGAAGCTGCCGCCGGCCACGCCACCTTTCAGGCTTTCAACGGTTACAACATTGTCGACCAGCCGCCAGGCCAGGGCGGGTTTGCTGATGGTCAGGGTGCGGAAGATCAGGCTGTTCAGGTTGACCGTGCCGTCAGCCTCGAGCGGCAGATTGAGCGGGCCGGGTTCGGGCTTGGACCGGGCTGGTGCGGCAGGTGTCCCGGTTGTTCCAGCCGATGCCGCCGCTGCCTTTGGTTTGGCGGGCATGATTTGGTTCAGATCAAGCTTGTCTCCGCTGACCGCCACGCTCAGGTTGATCGGTGTAGCGGTCAGGTTGGAACCCTTCAGGCCAACCGCCAGCTTTTGGCCGGCCACCGTCACGGTCAGATCCTGGGAGGCCAGATTGTCCTTGCCCAGCAGCAGCAGGCCGGAAAGTGACGGCCGCATCCCGCCGACGCTCAGCTGGATGTCGCTCAGCTTGATCTCGCCACTCTGCAGCAGCTGTTTGGGCTGCTTGGTCTGGCCGGCCAACTTCAGGCGCAGCTCCAGCCCACCGGCCAGGTCAAATTTTCTGGCCTTTTCTGCCAGTGACGGAGGCAGTCCGGACACCAGCTTGGCAAGGTTGCTGACGATGATGGTGCTGGTCAGCGCAATGGCGGGGCTGGTGCCGACCTTGGCGGCAGTGCCGGTTGTGTCAAAGGTGGCGCCACCTGGCAGGGTCGCCTGCAGGGAGATCGGGAATTCGCCGTCCAGCGAGATGGTGCTGGCGGTAAACCGGATGGCGCTGATCTCGGTCTGGTATGGCTTGCCACCCAGCCCCTGACGATCATCAAAGATCACCTTGCCATCACTGAGGGTCACCTGCGAGACAGCCAGATCGATCAGGCTCTTGCCCTTGGGTTCGGCCGCTGGAACTGGCTGCTGTTTCTTGACCAGCAGATCGCTGAAGTTGAAACTGCCGTCAGCATACCGGACTATCCGCACCAGCGGCGACTCCAGCCGGACCTCCTTGATCTCAACCTTTTTGCGCAACAGCGGCCACAACCGGTAATCCAGCCGCAGGGCGCCTGCCTTCAGAAACGGCTGGCTGCCCTCCCTGTCCTGAACCACCAGATCGTGCAGCCGGATGCCGGAAAAGATACTGACCGAGACATCCCCCAGGCTGACCTGGCGGTTGATGGCCGCCGAGATCTTGGGCAGGACGGTCTTTTTGACCAGCTCCGGCGAGATTGCCAGCTTGACCAGGATGGTCAGTCCAACCAGCAGGATGAGCACAACTCCTGCGCAGATACCGGCGAGCTTCAGCAACGTTTGGCGGTTCATGGGGTTCTCCTTACGCAGCCAGGGTAAAAATGAAATCAGCGAGGTGCTACCGGTTGACCGGTGGCGGGAACCGGCTGATTGCGATGTTTCTTGAAATAGGGGTCGTTTTTGGCCTTATCCACCAATGAGACCGCCAGCAGGACCCCCAACAGCAGGGCTACAGCGGCGCTGATCCGCTGCCGGGTGGTGCCGAAGGCCAATGGCAGCACGGCGCAGGTGACGGAGACAAACACCAGCAGAAAGCTGGCGGTGGGTGATCCTACCAGTCCACCGGCCACCAGCAGCAACCAGGCCATCCAGAAACCGCCGCTCACCAGCGCTTCTTTAAGACTACCAACCTGCATCCCTGTTACCTCCGTTCCAGAATGAACGTCACCGGCCCGTCGTTGACCAGCGCCACCTGCATGTCGGCCTGAAAGATGCCGGTGGCCACCGCAACCCCCTGACCCTTGAGCGCCTCCACAAAATACTGATACAGCCGTTTTCCTTCATCGGGCGGTGCGGCAGTGTCAAAGGATGGCCGCCGCCCCTTGTCGCAATTGCCGGCCAGGGTGAACTGTGAGACCGCCAGCACCGCGCCGTCGATATCAGTCAGCGAACGGTTCATCTTGCCGTCGTCATCCTCGAAGATCCGCAACCCCACGATTTTCTCAGCCAGCCAGTCCGCCGGGGCCTCACGGTCACCTTTTTCCACCCCCACCAGCACCATGATCCCCTGGCCGATCCGGCCAGCCACGACACCATCCACCGTCACCGACGCGGAACTAACCCGCTGAATCACCGCCTTCATCTACAGCTTCACCAGTTCATAGTTCCGGCTACCCAGACCCACCTTTTCGGCGTGTTCCAGCTGTACCTCCCAGGGAATGCGGGGAGAGACGCCCCGAAACTTATCGCCACCAGGCTCATGGCCGGTTTGCAAGGCTGAATCCTGGTTGCCCCGCGCATTGTTGACCAGATCGGCGCAGGCCTGGTCCAAAGCCACCGGGTCGGTGGAGGCGCAGATGCCGATGTCATTGACGATCGGGGCGTCGCAGTGGCCGTAGCAATCACAGGCTGGCGAAACCTGGGTGATGAAGTTCAGGTAAAGCGCCTTGCCCTGCTTGTTGGCAACCGCCCCGGTGGCGTACTCGGCCATCTTTTTCATCACCAGGTCGGCTGCCTCGCTCCATTGAATGTTAACCGCCTTGGTGGGACAGACCGAGATGCAGCGTGAGCAACCGACACACGCCTCGGCGTCGATCAGCGCCTTGCCCGCAACCATGGCAATGGCGCCGTGGGCACAGGACTTCAGACAGAGCGTGCAGCCGGTGCAATGCTTGGCCGAGACCACCGGCGCCACGGTGGAGTGCTGCACCAGCTTGCCCTTGCGGGAGGCGCAGCCCATACCCAAATTTTTAATCGCTCCGCCAAAGCCGGTCAATTCATGGCATTTGAAGTGGGACAGCGCCACCAAAGCATCGGCTTCCACAATCTCGCTGCCGATGTAGACCTCTTTCAGCAGCTCACCCGCGATCGGCACCGTCACCTCGCTCACCCCCCGCAGGCCGTCGCTGATGATCAAGGGTGCATTGACCACGGCATAGGCAAAACCGTTCTCGATGCCGCAGGACAGGGCCGAGACCGCCTCCTTGCGCTCACCGGGGTAGAGGGTGGAGGAGTCGGTCAGAAACGGTTTGGCACCCAGTTTTTTCAGTTCATCCACCACCCGCCGCACAAAAATCGGCCGGATAAAGGCACTGTTGCCTTTCTCGCCAAAATGGATCTTGACCGCGGTCAGATCACCCTCGGCCACCCGCTGCGCCAGACCGCACGATGCCAGCAGTTTGCTGATCTTGTCGAACAGGTTTTCCTTATGGCTGGCTCGCATATCAGCAAAAAACACCTTGGACATGATTTCCTCCACAAATTAAGTGCACTTTTTTTGACCATGGTCATGCAATTCAAGTTTTGGCTGGTATAGTTTTCATACCATACAAACGTCCAGAACGCATCTCTTCGGATGCACCACAAAAGGAGGATACACTATGAGCATGTTCTGTAACCAGTGTGAGCAGGCCGCCAACGGGACCGGCTGCAATATCTCGGGAGTCTGCGGGAAAAAACCTGACGTAGCTGCCCTGCAGGATCTGTTGCTGTACGGCCTGAAATCCCTGGCCCTGTACGCCGACAAGTTGGGCCGTGACAAGGAGATCGACCGCTTCACCATCGAGGGCCTGTTCACCACCGTTACCAACGTGGACTTCGACGCCGACGCCATCGCCAAGCTGATCCAACGCTGCTACCAGCTGAAAGAGAAGGCCAAGGCCGCTGCCCTGTTGAAGGGAATCAGTATCTCCAACCCGGCGGCCGATTGGCAGCCCCCAGCCGATCTGGCCGCCATGGTGGCCCAAGGCGAGCAGCACGGCATCAACACCCAGCATGTCAATGAAGATATCCGTTCCGTGATCGAGATCCTGATGTACGGCCTGAAGGGGATGGCCGCCTACATGGATCACGCCATGATCCTGGGCAAGAGCAACGACGAGGTGATGGCCTTTTTCCAGAAGGCGTTGGCCGCCACCACCGATGGCTCCTTGGGCCTGATGGACTTTGTGGGTCTCTGCATGGAGTGCGGCAAGCAGAACCTGACCACCATGGGTCTCTTGGACGCCGTCCACAACGAAACCTACGGCAGCCCCACCCCCACCGCTGTCAATCTGGGCACCAAGGCGGGCAAGGGGATCCTGGTCACCGGCCACGACCTGAAGATGCTGGAAGAGCTGCTCAAGCAGACCGAAGGCAAAGGGATCAACATCTACACCCACGGTGAGATGCTGCCGGCCCACGGCTATCCCGGCCTCAAGAAGTACTCCCACCTGGTGGGCAACTTCGGCGGCGCCTGGCAGGATCAGGCCAAGGAGTTCCCGCTGTTCCCCGGTGCGATCATCTTCAACACCAACTGCATCCAGCGGCCGGCTGACTCCTACAAGGACCGCCTGTTTACCTGGGGTCTGGTGCAATGGCCCGATGTCAAGCATATCGAAGGGTGGGATTTCAGCGCAGTCATCAACAAGGCGTTGGCATGCCCCAGCCTGCCGGAAAACCCGGGCCAGGAGATCCTGGTGGGCTTTGCCCACAACGCCGTGCTGGGAGTGGCGGACAAGGTGATTGCGGCGGTCAAGGCCGGCCAGATCAGGCACTTCTTCCTGGTTGGCGGCTGCGACGG
This sequence comes from Geobacter sp. UBA5730, assembly GCA_002419465.1. GTDB lineage: Bacteria > Desulfobacterota > Desulfuromonadia > Geobacterales > Pseudopelobacteraceae > Trichlorobacter. Next base: position 81,500 of record DIGE01000012.1, read on the forward strand.
CGCCAAATCCGGCCGTAACTACTACACCGAGTTTGCCGAGCAGGCCCCCAAGGATACCATTATCCTGACCCTGGCCTGCGGCAAGTACCGCTTTAACAAGCTGGAGTTCGGCGATATCGGCGGCATCCCGCGCCTGCTGGATGTAGGACAGTGCAACGACGCCTACTCGGCCATCCAGATCGCCGTGGCCCTGGCCGGTGCCTTTGAGTGCGGGGTCAACGACCTGCCGTTGTCGATTATTCTTTCCTGGTACGAACAGAAAGCGGTGGTGATCCTGTTGACCCTGCTGTCGCTGGGTATCAAGAACATCCGCCTGGGGCCCACCCTGCCGGCCTTCATTACCCCGACCGTGCTGAACTTCCTGGTGGAGAACTTCAACATCATGCCGATCACCACGGCGGAGGAAGACTTAAAGGCGATCCTGGGATAACAGCAACAAGTATCAATGCGTACAGATGTACAACGGGCAGCTCCTGGGAGGGCTGCCCGTTTTTTGTTTCCGTTCGCGAACTTTTGCCTTATCGTCACACGGCTGTAACCTTTTTCTGCCAGTTTGTTGCATGATGCTCAGGTTCCTGTAACCTTGATGCAACAGCACTCTCCCTGGGACGAGGAAACGGATGAAAAAGATTCTGGTGATCGAGGATGAAAAGGATCTGACCGACCTGCTGACCTTTAATCTTGAAAAAGAAGGTTTTCGGCCGCTGTATGCCCTGACCGGCCCCGAAGGGCTGGCCCTGGCCCGCGAAGAACTGCCGGACCTGATCCTGCTTGATCTGATGCTGCCTGGCATGATGGGCACCGAGGTCTGCACCGCCCTGCGGCGGGAACAAAAGACCGCCAACATCCCGGTGCTGATGCTGACCGCCAAGGGTGAAGAGATCGACCGGGTGGTGGGCTTCGAGGTGGGGGCGGATGACTATATCGTCAAGCCGTTTTCGATGCGCGAACTGATGCTGCGGGTGCGAGCCGCACTGCGCCGCAGTTCTCGCGAGCCGGAAACTGTTGCCACGTTGCAGGTGGGACCACTGGCCATTGATCTGGAACGCCATCAGGTGCTGGCCGACGGACAGTCGGTCGAGCTGACCAGCACCGAGTTCAAGCTGCTCCAGTACCTGGCTGAACGGGTAGGGCGGGTGCTGGGCCGGGAGCTGCTGCTGCAACAGGTCTGGGGTTACAACTATGTGGGCGATACCCGCACCGTCGACACCCACGTCACCCGGCTGCGCGGCAAACTGGGACCAGCAGGCGAGATGATCAAGACCGTGCGTGGTTTTGGCTATAAACTGGAGGAACAGTCATGACCTTCCGCTGGAAGCTGTTTTTTTCCTACGCTCTGTTGGCGCTGGTGATGGCAGGAGCGCTGTATGTGCATACCAACCGTCTGCTGGAAGGACGGCTGGTTGACGAAAGCCGCCAGTACCTGTTGAACGAGGCCCGGCTGGCCCAGCTGACCTATAAACACCTCTCCGGCAGCCAAAAACCGCAGAAAATCGCTGAGCAGCTGGGAGGGGCCACCCGTTCGCGGGTCACCCTGATCAGTCCGGACGGCAAGGTGCTGGCTGATTCCGATGTGCGGGCCGATCAGGTGGACAGCCTGGAAAACCATCGCAGCCGGCCAGAGGTACAACAGGCCCTGACAGCCGGTAGCGGAAGTTCCCTGCGCTATTCCGATACCTTGCGGGTCACCATGCTGTATGTGGCGGTAGCCGGCAACGACACGGATGGTACGGTACTCCGGCTGGCGCTGCCGCTTGAATATCTGGAGGCCGCCAAACGGTCACTGCACACCTTGCTGGGCGGCGCCGGTGTGGCGCTGCTGTTGCTGGCCCTGATTTTTTCGGTGCTGCTCTCAAACCTGACTTCACGCCCCCTGCGCGCCATGTCCGAAGCTGCCGCTCGTTTCGGAGCTGGTGAGCGGGGTGTTCGGATGCCGGTGCAAGGCACCGACGAGGTTGGCTACCTGGGTCAGGTGCTGAACCAGATGGCCACACGGCTGGAAGACCAGATGGACAACCTGGCCAGCGAACGCCAGCGGCTGAACGCCATCCTGCACGGCATGGGCGAAGGGGTGATGGTACTGAACGCCCAGGGGGTGATTACCCTGGTCAACCCGGCCTTCCGTAACCAGCTCTCGCTGGAGGGCGAGGTGGTGGGTAAGTCGCTGGTGGAGATCTGCCGCCACCCCGATCTGTTGCAGGCCTATGATCAGCAACGCACTACCGGCGGCGAGGTAATGGGCGAGGTTGCATTGCCGGCCAGCGGAAAAACCTTGTCAACCCACTGGGTACCCCTTGTGGAACACCAGGGCACGGTGGCGGTCTTCCATGACATCAGTGACCTGAAGCGCATCGAGGCCATCCGCCGTGACTTTGTGGCCAACGCCTCCCACGAGCTGCGCACCCCGGTGGCGGTCATCAAGGGCTATGCGGAAACACTGCTGGACGGCGGGCTGCAGGATAATCCCGAGCGCAGCCAGCAGTTTGTCAGCATCATCGCCAGCCATGCCGAACGGCTGACCAACCTGATCAACGACATCCTGACCCTGTCAAAACTCGAATCCAAAGAAACCGCCCTTGAACTGTTTCCGCTGGATGTCGCCGGCATGCTGCGCAAGACCAGACTGCTGATGGAGGAGCATGCCCGGCAGCAGGGGCTGAGCCTGACCGTTACCAGCCCCGAAACGCTTCCCAGGGTCATGGCCGACCATGGCCGCCTGGAGCAGGTGCTGCTGAACCTGCTGGACAACGCCATCAAGTATACCCCGGCCGGCGGATCGGTAACCATTGGCGCCGAACAACGCGGCCGCCAAATCGCCATCACGGTCAGCGACACCGGCGTCGGCATCCCGCCCAAGGATCTGTCACGCATTTTTGAACGGTTTTACCGGGTTGATGAAGCCCGTAGCCGTGAGCAGGGCGGCACCGGTCTGGGCCTGGCGATTGTCAAGCATATCGTCCAGCTGCACGGAGGCGAGGTGCGGGTAGACAGTGAGCCCGGCAAGGGCAGCAGCTTTACGGTCTTGCTGAAGCAGGCCTGAACACAAAACAGTTGCAGGAACCGCGTTGACTCCAGTATTGTAACCCGGTTGTGACACATCCGTCACAGCCGGGTTTGTTTTTAACACAATACGAGGAGTTTCACATGTTTGGACTGATTCCCAAGGACGAAAAGTTTTTTGATATGTTCCGCCTCATGGGCACCATTATCATTGATGGGGCCCAGCAACTGAAAGACATGCTGGACGACTACAGCGATCCCCTGACCAGTCAACGGGCCATTAAAGATACCGAACACAAGGGCGACAGCCAGACCCACGAGATTATCCGCAGACTGAACAAAACCTTCATCACCCCCTTCGACCGTGAGGATATCTACGCCCTGGCCGGAGCCCTGGACGACATCCTCGACCTGATCGACGCCTCTGCTCAACGCCTGGTGATGTACAACGTGGATCAGCCCACCGACGATGCCCGCAAGCTGGCCGAGATCATCCTCAACTCCTGCCATGCCGTTGGGCGCGCCCTGCAGCATCTGGGCGGCAAGGATGCCGATATCTGCGCCTGCTGCGTCGAGATCAACGTGCTTGAAAACGAAGCCGATCAGGTCTGCCGCAGCGCCATCAGCCATCTCTTTGACGAGGAGAAGGACCCAATCCAGCTGATCAAATGGAAAGAGATCTACGAGACCCTGGAGAAGGCCACCGACAAGTGCGAAGACGCCGCCAACATTCTGGAAAGCGTGGTGGTAAAAAATGCCTGAGGTGACCCTGCTCCTGCTGGTGCTGGTGATTTCCGCCGCCCTGATCTTCGACTACATCAATGGCTTTCACGACACCGCCAACGCCATCGCCACCTGCGTTTCCACCCGGGCCTTGTCGGTCAAGGCCGCCATCATCATGGCCGCCGTCCTCAACTTCGCCGGCGCCATGGTCTCCACCAAGGTGGCCACCACCATCGGCAAGGGGATTGTGGATGCCAACAGCATCACCCAGCTGGTGGTGCTGGCCGGTATCCTGGGTGCCATCGCCTGGAACCTGATCACCTGGTACTACGGCATGCCGTCGTCCTCTTCCCATGCCATCATCGGCGGCCTGATCGGTGCGGTCATCGCCCACGCCGGGCCGTCGGTGCTACACTGGGACGGGCTCAAAAAGATCGTGCTGGCGCTGGTGCTCTCACCGGTGGTGGGTACGGCGGTGGGCTTCACCTTCATGGTGATCATGATGTGGCTGTTTCGCAACCAGGCACCCAGCGGTCTGAACAATGGATTCCGGCGGCTGCAGGTTGGCTCGGCCGCCTTGATGGCTTTCTCCCACGGCACCGCCGATGCCCAGAAATCGATGGGGGTGATCACCATGGCACTGCTGTCCTATGGCCTGATCCCCAGCTTCGACGTGCCGACCTGGGTCAAGCTTGGCTGCGCCGTGGCCATGGGTCTGGGAACCGCTGCCGGTGGCTGGCGGATCATCAAGACCATCGGCAAGGACTTTGTCAAACTGCAACCGGTACACGGCTTCTGCGTCGAAACCGCAGCCGCCGGTGTTATCATGGGGGCCGCTTCCATCGGTATGCCGGTCAGTACCACCCATGTGATCACCTCCGCCATCCTGGGGGTCGGCATCTCCAAGCGATTGACCGCCGTCAACTGGAACGTGGCCTACCGGATCGTCTGGGCCTGGGTGCTGACCATTCCGGCAGCGGCCGCTGCCTCCTTTATCACCTACCAGGGACTCACCCCCTTCTTCGGCAAATAAGCCTCACACTACCCCGGACGGCAGCTGCGCTGCCGTCCGGGATGCATGCCCTGTCAGAACTGCTGTCACACAGATCTCACTATTCCTTCACTCCCTTGTCACGCTGATCTGCCAGACTTAAAACATGCACACACGTACTGCCGACCTGCATGTTCATTCCTGCCACTCCAACAAGCCCACCTACTGGGCCATGCGCACCTTCAACTGTCCTGAAAGCTACACCACGCCGGACTTTCTGTATCAGGCCGCCAAGCGGCAGGGCATGGACTACGTCACCATCACCGATCACAACGCCATCAGTGGCGCCTTGGAAATCGCCCATCATCCTGACGTCTTCCTGAGTAGTGAGCTGACTTGCCATTTCCCCGAGGATGGCTGCAAGATGCATGTGGTGGCGCTGGGGATCAATGAGGTTCAGTTTGCCGAACTGATGCGGCTACGCAAGAATATCTACGAAACCGCCGCCTGGTTGCACCAGTCAGATGTGGCTCATTTTCTGGCCCATCCGCTGTATGCCCAGAACGACAAGATGACTGCCGACCACATCGAAAAATGCCTGCTGCTGTTTTCAATTTTTGAAGTGCGTAACGGCTCACGCGCCTGGCGATTCAACCGTTTCACCGAACAGCTTATTACCGCCTTGACGCCGGCGCGGATGGATGAGTTGGCCAACCGTCACAACCTGTCGCCAACAGGGCACCAGCCCTGGAAGAAAGGCCTGGTAGGTGGATCTGATGATCATAGTGGTCTGTTTATCGGCCGCTCAAGCACGACGGTTGCCGGAGGCGAGACCATTGCCAGCTATCTGCACGCGGTGCGATCAGGGCGCTGCGAACCGTCCGGCGAGAGCGGTGACCCGCTGACCCTGGCGCACAGCCTCTACGGCATCGGTTACAGCTTTTACCGTGAGCAGCTCAAGGGCAGCATGGGCAGCTCCACCCCATTTATCAAGCTACTGCTGGGCAAATTCTTCAACCAGCCGGGCACCGAGAAGCTGACCATCTGGGATCGGGCCAAACTGCTGCTGCGCAAGAACCTCCCGGAGACCTGGGAGAACGGCGGCAGCCGCAGTTTTGAGGAGCTGCTTGACCGTGAGGCGCAACGGCTGTTGTCGGACAAGGGTTTTCTGGAACAACTCTCTGGCGAGGAACGCAACCGGCGCATCTTTTCCGTCACCAGCCGCCTGGCTAACCGGATGCTGTACCGCTACACTGAACAGCTGACCAGAATGCACTTCAACGGCGGTTTGCCGGGTCTGATCAACAATCTCGGCACCATCGGGCTGGTGCATTTTCTGATTTCCCCCTACTACGTTGCCTTTCACCACCAGCACAAAGGCAAGACCCAAATGAGCGAACTGTCGAGGCGTTTTGGGCTGCAGCCTGACCAGCCTGAAAAGATCGCCCTGTTTACTGACACGCTCGATGAAATCAACGGCGTTGCCATGACCATCCGTCGCTTGATCGGTACTGCCCGCGAACGCGGCGTTGACCTGACGGTCATCACGGCCGGTGAAGAAAACGTGCACCGAGAGGGTGTAAAACATTTCTCCGCCGTGGGCCAAGTGACCCTGCCGGAGTACCCGGAGTTGCAACTGCACTTTCCGCCAGTGTTGGACATCATGGATTACCTGGAGCGCGAAGGATTCACTCATATCCATATCAGCACCCCCGGCACGGTGGGATTACTTGGACTGCTGCTGGCAAAACTGATGAACCTGCCGGTGGCCGGCACCTACCATACCGACATCCCCAACTACGTGCACAAACTGACCAACGATGCCTTCCTTGAGCAGGTCGCCTGGAGCTATATGATCTGGTTCTACGGTCAGATGGAGGCCGTGCTGGTCCCCTCGGCGGCAACCCGTGAGCAGTTGGTGGCGCGCGGGCTGCCGCGTGAAAAAACCCAGCCGTTGCCGCGCTGGGTCGATACCGAGCAGTTTCATCCCCGCTACCGTGTTGATGGCTGGTATCAGCACCACGGCCTGCCGGACGTCCCCGTCTTGCTGTATGTGGGCCGTGTCTCTCGGGAAAAGGGGCTCGATCTGCTTGCCGCTGCCTTCCGTGAGCTGGTGGATAATGGCCAGCAGCTTGCCTTGGCGGTGGTGGGTGACGGACCCTGCCGGGCAGAGTTGCAACAAAAACTTACCGGCTATCCGGTGTTATTTACCGGCTTTTTGAGTGGCGCCGCGCTGGTTACAGCTTATGCTTCGGCCGATCTGTTCGTCTTTCCCAGCGCCACCGATACCTTCGGCAACGTCGTACTGGAGGCCCAAGCCTCTGGCCTGCCGGTGATTGTTACTGACCAGGGCGGCCCCTGCGAACTGATGCTGAATAACGAGACCGGTCTGATTGTTTCATCGGGTTGTGGCGCTGCGCTGAGTGAGGCGCTTTCCCGTCTGGTGCGCACCCCTTCACTGATGCGTGACATGGGCTTGCGGGCACGTTGGTTTGTGGAGGACCGGGCCCCTGATCAGTGCGAGACCTACCGCACGATTCTCTATCCGACTGGCTGAGCAGAACCGGCAGCTGACGCGCTGTACGCAGTATCTCCCCTGCAATGCGGGCCGTTGGCACACGCCACGGCCCGGCTTTTTCGTGTCGGACGAAATGTTACATTTGTGCTACGATTCTAAAACAAGCCTTGTGGGAAGCTGCTTCAGGCGTACACTGAAGAACAAACATCACATCCTCGCAAGGAAAGGGGAAATCTGGATGGAGATCTATCTGGTACGGCACGCAGAGGCGCTGGAACGCAAAGAGGGCCTGGCGGACGAGGTGCGACACCTGACCCGCCGGGGGCGCAAGCAGGCTTCCAAGCAGGCAAAACGGCTTAAAAAACGCAAGGTACGGCCTGAGCTGATCATCACCAGCCCGCTGGTGCGGGCCGTGCAAACCGCTGAACTGTTGGCTGCCGAGTTGGGCAAGGATGCCGTGGTGGCGGCTCAGCTCTGCCTGACCGGCGATGCCGATGCTGAAACTGTGGTGACCATGCTCCGCGAGGCTGGCAAACTGAAATCGGTGATGCTGGTGGGGCATGAGCCCCAGTTATCCCATATCGCAGCACTGTTGCAGGGGTATGAACATGTGGCTCCGCTCCAGAAAGGAAGCTGTCTGGCACTGTCCTGGAAGCCTGAAAAACAGGATGCACCTGCCGTCTTTCAGTGGTATGCGGTCAGTGGTAAAAAACTGATTACCTCGGCACGCAAGGTCCTTGTGCGGTCGGTGTGAAGCGATGGAAAAGCGTGCTCTGCCTGCCCCCCAGGCCTTGCTGGAGGCCCTGACCCATGCGCTGGGCAACCAGTGGGCGGAACTTTTGCGCCTGCGGCAGGCAGTGCTGGAACGTGGTGAAGATGAGGATATCCACGACCTGCGGGTCGCCAGCCGCAGGCTTCGCGCTGCACTTGAGCTGGCAGCGCCCGGCATAGGCCAGCAGAAGGTTCGAGGCCTGCGATGGCCGGTGCGCGAACTGACCCGCGAGCTCGGCCAGCTGCGGAATCTGGACGAAGCCCGCAACTACCTGCCAGGTTTACACGATGAGGGGATTGCTCCACTGACGGCAACCTTGGAGCAGCGACGCCGTCATGAGATGCATCGTATCCGGCACCTGCTGGAGGATCTGCCCTGCAAGCGGCTGACTCGAAAACTGCAGCAGGCCGTTGAACGGCTGCTGCTTTCCGGCGCTGATCACCACCACACCGTGGTCGGGTGGTTGTCGGATCGCAACCTGACGCTCTACCGCTCGATTCATCAGCTGTTGCAGCTGCCTGAACTTGCGGAACATGCTGAAAAGCGGCACCGGTTACGGATCGCCATCAAAAAATGGCGCTATTTCAACGAACTGCTGGCCTTGTTGTGCGGCCGCCAGCCGGGCCAGCTGGTGGCCCGGCTCAAACACTATCAAACCCTGCTGGGCGATCTGAATGACCGGGAGGTCTTTCAGGAGATGGTGCAGGATGCCGCTGCTCTGCCCGTTACGGTGCGGCAACGGGTTGAGGTAGTGATCAGCGGCCAGCACCGGCAGCTGATCGAGCAGTTCCGACAACTCATGAAGCAGCAGCCACTGCAGTATCAGTTCATGGCCTGAGAGGATTGTAGTGATGAAGAACGAGCGTCTGGCCGCCATCGATATCGGCACCAACTCCATCCGTTGCATTGTGGTGGAGGCATCCCGCAGCGGCAGTTACCGCATCCTGGATGACGAAAAAGAGACCGTCCGGCTTGGCGAGGGGATCGCCTCCCGGGGGGCCATCAGCGACGCCGCAATCCAGCGGGCCGAGCAGGCGATCACCCGCATGGCCAAGTTGGTCAAGGGCCTGGGCGTTCAGGGAGTAGAGGTGGTGGCCACCAGTGCGGTGCGCAGCGCGGCCAATGGCCCGGCTCTGGTGGCACGGCTGGAGACGATCCTGGGGGTGCCGATCCAGGTGATCAGCGGTGAGCAGGAAGCTGCTCTGGCAGCCCAGTCGGCCCTGCGCAACTTTGATATGCAGGGGCAGCGTTACGGCGTGCTGGATGTGGGCGGCGGCAGCATCGAACTGACCACGGCTCAGGGGCAGGTCGTTGAGGAGCACTACTCGCTGGAGCTGGGGGCGGTGGTGATGACCGAACGTTTCCTGCGGGCCGACCCGCTCAAGGGCAGCGACCTGGAAAAATTCCGTCGCCATCTGCGGGCCGAGCTGAAGAAACGGTTCGGTAGCGGCAAGCTGCAACTGCCCCTGCTGGTGGGTTCCGGCGGCACGGTCACCGCCATCGCCCAGATGGTGCTGCAGTACCGCCGTGAAGAGTTGCCCTCAGTGCACGGTGTGACAGTGCTGCGCTCCGAAGTGGTCCATATACTGGCCATGCTGCAGCGCAAAACCCTCGCTGAACGCAAAACCGTGCCCGGGCTGTCGCCGGATCGGGCCGATATCATCGTTGCCGGTGTCGGGGTGGTGGATACCCTGATGGAATTTTTCGCCAGCAACAGCTTGCTGGTGAACGGACGCGGCATCCGCGAAGGGGTGATTCTGCAGGCCTTGCAGCGTCACGGTCTGGCGCGTCAGGCCCCGGCCCATCGTTCATGGCGCGATGCGGTGCTGGAATTCGGCCGTAACTGCCAGATCGAAGAGGGCCACGCCCTGCAGGTTGCACGGCTGGCCCTGGCGTTGTTTGACGATCTGGCCAGGCCCTGCGCCCTGAAAAAACGCGATCGGGTAGTGCTGGAGGCCGCGGCGATCCTGCACGATGTCGGCGCCTGGATCAGTTACGAGAGTCACCACAAGCATTCCTACCACCTGATCCGCCATGCCGAGCTGTTCGGTCTCTCCCCCCGGGAGCGGGAGCTGGCAGCCCAGGTGGCCCGCTATCACCGCAAGGCGCTGCCCAAGAAAAAACATGAGCTGTTTCAGAAGCTGCCAGCCAAAGAGCAGGCCTTGGTCAGCCGTCTGGGTGGTCTGCTGCGTCTTGCCGACGGCCTGGACCGCCGCCGCTGCGGCGCGGTAGAGCGGATCTCCTGCGCGCTGCAAGGCAGCGTGGCGCGGCTGACCGTAACCGGCTCCGATGACCTGGCGGTGGAGGTGTTTGGCGGCAGCGCCAAGAAAGAACTATTCGAGAAGGCCTTCGGCCTGCAGATTTTGTTCAATGTGCAGTCGGAAGCCGAGGGCTAACCGCATGGAGCCGATCAACTTTACCGCCTTTGCCCTGGATGGCGAGCTTGACCTGAACCGTCTGGCTGTCCGCTTGAACATTGCCCGCAAATACCGCTGGGAAGAGCCGATGCGGCTTAACCCGGTCACCTACACACCCACCCTGGACGGCGATAGCCTGCAGGTCTACCTCTACTCCTTCGGCGCCCTGGTGTTTGTGAACGGCAGCGACGACCTGGTGGCCCGTTTTCTGGACGGCATCAGCCAGTATGCCGATAGCCTCAAGGATCGGCCCCAGCTGCCTTTCCGCGAGGAATACCAATTGGAGATCGACCCGCTGCGGCCACCAGCCTTCAGCAACGACTCGGCGGTGGTGCAGCAGTACAGCCAGGCCTGCCAGGAGATCATCTGCCTGGTACTGGCCCAGTCGGTTGCGCTGGAACGGATCGAAGAGCGTACCGATGCGGTACTGGACGAGGTGGAAGGGCTGATCGCCCAACTGAAACGGGGCAAACTGGAACTGCCGGACCGCGACCTGGCGCGGCTGGCCTCCATCGTGTTGGGCTTCAAATATGCTTCGCTGGCCCAGATCATGGTGCTGGACAAGCCTGATATTACTTGGGATAATGCTGATGCCGAGCGGTTCTACCTGACCCTGGCCGGTCTGTTCGAACTGCGTCCGCGCTATCTGGAGATCAAGCACAAATCCGAGACCCTGCTGGATGTGAACGCGGTCTTTACCAACCTGTCCCATGCCCGCCGCTCTGCCCGGCTGGAGTGGATCATCATCCTGCTGATCGCCTTCGAGATCATCATGACCCTCTGGGAGAAGTTCTGGGGGGGCTAAGGCTCGCTGAACGACGCCATCTTCATCCACGATGCACTATCCGGAACGCTGACCGCTCGCAACACGGCCGAAGGGGCAGAATTCATCAACGAACTGACGCTGTAACGGTCACGACGTTGTCAGAACCTACAGCAGCGTGTAGTGCTGCTGTAGGGCGCGGTGGCTGCGGTAAGCCGCCAGGTAGCGCGCATCCTCGGCGTAGGTACTGGGATAAATTGGTGGCACCGTCTGATGACGCTGTTGGCCATCCACATTGACGAAGGTGAACAGGCATGAGTTGGAGAGCGCTTTGCTGGTGCGGTCACGGCTGATCCGCTCAATGCTGGCTTCAACACAGATAAAGCTGTCGCAGGTGTAGACCACCCGGCAGGTGTAGTGTAGTTTGTCCCCCAGCCTGACCGGATGAAAGAAGTTGATCCGGTTGACCGCTGCTATGATCGCCCGGTGGGGGGCGATCAGTTCGGCGCAGATCGCCGACAGCTCGTAGGCTCGCCGGATGATATAGCCGCCGAAGATCCGGTGAGGCACATACTCCTGTTCAGGGTACATCCGCTCCCAGCCGTCCACCACCAGCCGATCCGTCTTCATGCCGTTAAATCCAGGCTGGTCCTGGGCCGTATGCAGCTGTTGCAGCAACTGATACTCTTCACGGCTGGGCGGTTCCTGCTGAGCGGCCTGCTGCTGCCGGTACTGCTCCCGCTCCTGCACCGATTTTTCTGCCCGGCGTCGTTCCTGTTCATCCTGGTATTCCAGCGGTGGCAATAGCCTGCTTTCCTCGGCCGCCTCACCCCCACGGGCCACCATGGTGAAGTAGCAGGAGGCGATATGGGTGGCCGGATCGCCCACATGCTCCACCCGCATCCCCACCACCATCGATGACCTGCCCACATGGTTAATCCGGGCATCGATCTGGATGTCCTGTCCGCTGTCGACCACGTGGCGCACAATGATGTTGTCGATGGCGGCGGTGACCACCTTGGCGTCGGCATGGGTGCGGCGGGCGTAGCCCAGCGCCACCTGTTCGGCCATGATATCGAGATCTTCCAGCAGCAGCCCGAACCTGAAGTTGCCCACAATCGGTTCATCAACCACCAGATAGCGCCGCTGAGCCGCCGGGTCGGTCGCAAGCGGAATCGTTTTGTAGAGCGAGGTTTGCTGAGGTGTTGTCATATCGGTCTCCTTTAGGGGAAAGGCATGCCGCGAGGCACTGTACGAAATAATTCCGGTACGCTTTCGCCATCGTCCATCAGCAGCATAGCCCGATCCCGGTCATTCGTAAACACCTGCATGCACCATTGGCTCTCTTGCCACTATGCGCCAGGCGTGCGCCATATCATTGTAACAGGAACGTTGCACCATTGTCATCTTAAGCAGCTATTATCCCGTGTCAGAAGCCGTTAGAGCGGGCTGATTCAGAGAACATACCCCAAGGCGGGGCAGGGTGCCCATGCCAGCGGAACCGGAGGAATATCCATGGCAACCAATTCGCTTGCCGCAGACAAAGAAGACCGCCTGCAAAAGTGCCGGACCATCATGGCCAATCAACCGCGCCTGATCAGCTACAGCTGGGAAGAGTTTATCACCAGGCTGGCGCAGATCGACGACCCCGCGCTGCGTGCGATCGGACAGCAGGAGCTGGCAAAGCTGCATCAGCCCCAGCAGCGGCCGAGGGGATAAACCGGCATGCCGCATGCTTTGGCATCAGGGGATAGTGAAGCCGCCTGTAGCCTGCTTGAACGCCTCTTCATCGAAGACTCGGCCAATGCCGACAGTCTGGACCACAACACCCTGGTGCACCTGCTGTTTATCCGCAAACGGGCCTTTGAACAGCAGGAGCGCCGTTTTGATCAGGTGCTGCTGGATGCCGGCCGGGCCTGTGACGAACGGGCACGGGACGGCGTGGCCGCTCACCTGACACAACTGTTCAATTTTTTGATTGGCTTTTTCGGCAAGGTGGAGACTGCCCTGGGGCATATTTCGCGGCTGGCGTTCATGGATAGTGAACACCTGAGCGTCGCTCTGCTGCTGGAGCTGAAAAAGGATCAGACCATCTTTGACACCATCGAGGCAGGACTGTTTCGACGCTTGTTTGTCGATGATCTGCTTGAAAACCCGCTGTTGGGAAGCTACGGCCGGCGGCGGATCAAGAGTCTGGTGCAGGGGATTGAATCTGCCGGTCCAGCTCAGGACGCGGCTGCCATTGAAAAGATCATCATCCGCCTGCACTTGCTGGAGAAGGAGGAGCGGCTGTTCATGTGGTTGCTGGATATTATCCGGACCAGGATGACAGAGCCCCAGATGAGCTATCTGACCCCGGAAGGGCGCGAGGTGCTGACCAGGCTGGCAACGCTGGAACTGCGGCACCGCCGGCTGTTGGAGGGAGAGTTGCCCGCTGCGCTGTTCCTGCGCGCCATGGATACCATCAAGAAAGAGGCGATCTATCGGAATGCAGTGCTGCCAAGGATTATGCAAGGAGATCGCGGCATCCGTGCCGAATTTGTCCGTGAAGCCGGTCTCGATCTGTTTTATATCGAGGATATCGAGGAGCGGTTCTGCCGGGAGCAGGGCCTGGATCGCGGGCTGCCGGCCAGGCTCAGGGGAGAGGCCTGACCAGCTGCCAGACGTCTGAAACAGCTCTCAGGCACTTTTTTTCAGCCGTTCACGATATTCGTCATAATCAGGCAGAACCCGGTCATAGGCGTCATGCATCAGGGGTGACGAGATCATAAAGTCGGCCGTGGACCGATTGCAGGCCACCGGAATATTCCAGACCACCGCTATGCGCAGCAGCGCCTTGACGTCCGGATCATGGGGCTGTGGCTCCAGCGGATCCCAGAAAAAAATCACCAGATCAATCTCCCCTTCCGCAATTTTTGCCCCGATCTGCAGGTCACCCCCCAACGGGCCGCTCTGCAGCCGGGCCACCCGCAGATCCAGAGTCTCCTGCAAGAGACTGCCGGTGGTCCCGGTGGCGCACAATTCATGTTCCACCAACACGGCTCGGTTAAAACGAGCCCATTCGATCAGGTCACGCTTCTTGTGGTCATGGGCAACCAGCGCGATCCGCTTGCGGGGATGCATTTCGACGATCTTGTTTTTCATGGGCCACCTCCGCTTATGCCTGCTGGCGTTACCCTACCGTTTGGTGACCCAAACCTCAACCCTGTTGTTGCGTTGCTTGCCTTCCCTGGAACCGTTGTCAGCAACCGGCATCTGCGCCCCGTAACCTTCCGCAGCGGCAATCACCACGCCCCGCTGGCGCAATTCCTGGGCCACCTGGCCGACCCGCTGATTGGCAACGGACAAGCTGGATTTCGGGTCGGCCTCGTTGTCCGTAAAGCCAAACAACAGTATCTGGCGGCCCTGCAGCTCCCTGGTCGACAAGGCCTTGACCAAACGGTCCAGATCCCGGACCGCCTTGTTATCGAGCAGACCATCGCCGGTGAACTTGAAGTTGAGCGAAAGCCGTTCAGCATCCTGAACAAAACGGCGATAGCTGTCGGGAGCGTTGGCAGGGAGCTGGTGAGCGGTGGCCTTCACTGTCAGCGGCACGAACCCCACCTTCTCAGCAAGTTCCTGTCCGGCCGGGGACAAGGCAAATTCGATAAACTCCTTGACCCTCTGGCTACCGGGCTGACTGGCGGTGTACAGATAGAGCCGTCGTGCCAGGCTGTAATCCTCGGTTGCCACGGTAAAGGCGTTCGGCAGGATTGCCTGCGGCCCCCCGGAGATGGCCACAGCACGGGCCGACTTGATGTAGGGCAGCCCGATAAAACCGATCCCGTTGCTGTCAGCAGCTACCTCTGTCGAAAGCAGATTACTGTCTTCGAAACGCTTGGCGGTCTTGGCCAGCTTGTCGTCCCCCAACACCAGGCTCTTGAAGGTATCATAAGTGCCGGACTTGTCATCCCGGGCATACAGCTTGATGGGAGACCCTGCCTTGGCGCCGGTGACCTTGCCCCAATCGCCGATCTGACCGGAGAAGATGCCTTTGACGGTCGCCATGGTGAGTGAGCTGACGGCCGCGTTGGCACTGTTCACAATTACCGCTACGCCATCCAGTGCCAGGACGTGCTCGGAGGTACGCGAGGTCATCGCTCCCAATGGTGCCAAGGCCTTGACCTCTTTCTCCTTGATCCGGCGCGACGACATGCCGATGTCGCAGGAGCCGTTGGCCATATCTTCAAAGGCGGTGCTGGAACCGTGGGCCTTGATTTCAACCGCGAGATTGCGCTTGCGCTCCATGATCCCTTCCACCAGCAGCTCTTCATGGTTGCTGCCCAGAAGGCGGCGGGTGCGGATTGCTCCTGCCTTTTTCAGGTACTCTTCAGCCAGGGCGGGCGCCAGGGCGGCGCCGATGGTATTTGAACCATGCAGTCGCAGTACCACGTCGTAGGAGTTGATCCAGTGGTAGTAATAGCCGGCCCCGCTTGCCATGAGCAGGCTGCCCAGCAGGCTGCCAATGATGGCGCCCTTTCTGCGGCGCCACCAGGAGTCGCTGACACCTTCAGCCGGCAGCTCCGGTTTCGGCAGTAACGACTGACGATAGGCCTCAATGGCCACCAAAAACTCCTGACAGCTCTGAAACCGCTTGGCCGGATCTTTTTCAAGGGCCCGGTGCACCAGCATGGCCAGCGGTTCCGGAATATCTTTGACCAGATCCCTGATGTCGGGAACCGTATCGTCAAGTTGCGACAGCAGGGTGGCCACTGTTGAACGCTGCTCAACCGGCACACGGCCGGCCAGCATGCTGTACAGCAGCATGCCGACCGCATAGATGTCACTCTGGGGTGCCACCTCACGGGGGTTCAAAATCTGTTCCGGACTCATGAAGGCTGCTTCGCCTCCCTGCCCCACCTCACGATGACCAGTCTGGTCCTTCAGCAGCGCCACCCCGAAGTCAGCGATCTTCAGACCACCCTTTCGATCCACCAGGATGTTCGAGGGCTTGAGTCCGCGGTGGATCACCCCTTTGCCATGGGCAAAATCGAGCCCCTGCAGCAGTCTGCTGGTGTAGTGCAGTGCGATTCCCACCGGGAAGGCGCCGTTGTGATCGATAATCCGGTCAAGGGCCGCCCCTTCGTAGTAATCCAGCACCAGCCAGAATTTATGGTCATGTTCGAAAAAATCGGTTGCCTGCAGGATGTTGGGGTGTACCAGCTGCGCCAGCAACTGGGCTTCGCCATAGAAACGGTCACGCCAGGTCTGATCTGCGGCATTGGCCGGAGTCAGCGGCTTTAACAGAAACTGTTTGCCCAGCAGGATATGTTCAGCCACCCACAGTGTGCCTTCTCCATAGTGAGCCTGATACGCAATCCGGTATTTATACAGCGTGGTGCCTTTTTCCATGGTTGCCCCCAAAGTAAACTAAGATAAGAAACTATACATAGAGTGTGCATGTTGAGAAGGTGTCACAAATCAGTCAAAACTGTCTGACGGATCCGGTTGGCCTGCCACGGCCGACTCGTCAAACATGGCTGATGACGAACTCTGCAACGGCGGCCTGAATTTCGTCTCTGATCTCCCTGGTGGCTGCCAACCGCTCAGCATGGCTGCCGGCCAGGGCGGCCGGGTCGGCGAAGCCCCAGTGCAGGCGCCTGGTGATGCCGGGAAACAGCGGGCAACGCTCGGCGCTGGCCCCATCGCAGACGGTGATCACGTAGCTGAACATCTCACCCCGCTGGTAGAGCTCAAAGACATCCTTGGTGTGGTTGCCGGACAGGTCGAAACCCAGCTCTGCCATCGCTTCCACCGCCAGGAGGTTTAGTTCCCCCGGTTCCAATCCGGCGCTTTGGGCCTGGAAACGGCCAGCCGCCATCTTGTTGAGGAAGGCCTCGGCCATCTGGCTGCGGGCGCTGTTATGGACGCAGACGAATAGTACTTTCTCTGGTTGTATGCACACTGCTGCCTCCTCGGTGGTATATTCGAGCATTGCCGGGCCAATGTTGCGGCGATTGACGATTATCGACGAGCCGGGCTGACCTTTGGCGGCCTTTTTGACCTCTGTCGCCAGTGAGGCCAACTGAGGATAGGATTCCACCTGACAGTTGGCGGTGGTTATAATACCGATAGAGAGGGCCAGCAGCGGAAACTGTTCCTGTTCACCTTTGCGGCTGACCGCACAATACCAGCCGGCTGCCATGTCCTGCCGGCCATGGAAGGTCGGCAGTTGAGCTTCGAAGCCGCTGATCAACCGTTGGGCGCACTCCCTGCCGCTGCCCGGCTCGGTAATCAGGATGAAATCGTCGCCGCCGATATGACCGGCAAAGCGCTGGCTGTCAGGTGCGGCATGCACCAGTCGTTCGCACAGCTCACTCAGGGACTTGATCACCTGATCGCCCTGCTGGAAGCCATAGTTGTCGTTAAACGGCTTGAAGTTGTCCAGGTCGATATAGGCGATATCGAAGGGCTGACGAGATGCAAGGCGCCGGGTGATCTCCCGCTGGATTCCTTCATTGCCGGGCAGACCGGTCAGCGGATTGGCGCCCTTGGCCAGCATCAGGTTGATGGCGGTGATGGCACCCACAAACAGGTTGACGTCCAGCACGCCAGCGTACAGGCCTTTGCGCACCACGCAGATGTTGTCGGCCTTCAGGGTGCCGGTCAGCCGAAAGACCTCCCGGGCCGCATCTTCGATCCGTTGATCTGCCTCCAGCAGCAGCTCCACCGGACTCATCAGATCGCGGATCTTTTTGGCGTGGTTGATATGGAAACCGTAGCCGTGGCGGCCGATCACCTGCTCTTCGATAAAAGTCACCCGGTTCAGGATGCCCGTCACCTGACCAGCCTGCACCACAGGAAGCACGTGCAGATTCCGGTCGGCCTGGAACCGCTGCAGGGCGGTTGTGAGCCGGTCACCCGGTTGGATCGGATCTATCCAGGCCATGATCTCCCGCACACATTCGCAGGCGGGAGACGAAACAGCCGTTTTCTCATGCTGCTCCCGCAGATCGGCCGGCGCAGCTTGCGCCAGGCAGGTCACATCATCGTCTG
This sequence comes from Geobacter sp. UBA5730, assembly GCA_002419465.1. Lineage (GTDB taxonomy): Bacteria > Desulfobacterota > Desulfuromonadia > Geobacterales > Pseudopelobacteraceae > Trichlorobacter. Next base: position 99,719 of record DIGE01000012.1, read on the forward strand.
CTGCCGGTGGCCGCCCCTCCAGCAACGTGCCGAAGGCTTCAACCGTCAGCGGTCTGGCCAGCAGGTAACCCTGCGCCTCATGACAGGCACGAGCCGCCAGATGCTGCAACTGCTCCTCGGTCTCGATCCCCTCGGCGGTCACCCGCAAGCGCAGTGCCGCAGCCAAGGCGATGATCGCATCAACAATGGCCGCATCGTCCTCGTCGCCGGGCATGTCTCGTATAAAGCAACGGTCGATCTTGAGAGTGTCTACCGGCAGGTGTTTCAGCATCGAGAGCGACGAGTAGCCGGTGCCAAAGTCATCGATGGCGATCAGCACGCCGGCCCGGCGCAGCTGCTGCAGTCGCTCCAGCGTGGCTGGCGTTGAGTCGAGCATCATCCGTTCGGTGCACTCGCACTGGAGGCTGCCGTGGGGCAGTCCATGCTCGTTGAGAGCTTCCAGCACCAATCGGCAGAAAGAATCTTCCTGAAGCTGGCGCGCCGAGACGTTCACCGAAATCCGCAACGGCAAACCGGACGCCGTGCGCCAGATGGCGGTCTGCCGACAGGCCTGCTGCATCACCCAGGCGCCCAGTTGGACGATCAAGCCGGTATCTTCGGCTACCGGGATAAAGACATCGGGTCCCACCAGTCCCAGGGTCGGATGCTGCCAGCGAGCCAGCGCTTCCATGCCCACCAGACGCCGCCCCTGTAGTTCGAAAATCGGCTGGTAGCAGAGAAAGAATTCATTCCGTTCGAGCCCTCGCAGCAGGCCGGCCCCCAACAGGTTGCGTTGCTCGACATGTTCTTGCAACGCGGCGGAAAAACATTGAAAGGTATTTTCTCCCCGCTGGCGAGCCTGGTTCATTGCCAGACGGGCGTTATGAAGCAGTATCTCGGCGGTGTTGCCGTCGGCAGGATAACAGGCGATGCCGATGCAGGAGGCCGAGAGGGCTTCCTGATCGTCCAGCGTCACCGGCATGGTCAGCACATCGATCAATTTCTGGGTAACGCAGGTCACATCGGCCCCATCATTAGGCAGCACCACCACGCACTCGTCCTTATAGATCCGGGCCAGGGTGTCGCTTTCCCGCAGGGCGGCCCGCAGCCGATCAAAAATGCGCCGGATCGCCTCATCGCTGCGTCCGTGGCCAAAGGTCTCCACCAGTTGATCGAAGCGCACCAAAGAGACGTACAGCACAGCCAGGGAGCGTGGTTCACGTTCGGCAAGGGCCAGTTGCTGCTGCAACCGGTCGTAGAGCAGATGCTGGTTTGGCAGACCGGTTACTGCATCGTAATGGGCCAGCTGCTCGATGGCACGGGTGGCCTGACGGATTTCAGTGACGTCTCGCCCAATGGTAAAGATGCACTGCTCACCGGCAAAACGGATCTCGTGGGCTGCCAGCAATGTTGTCAGCTCGCTGCCGTTGCGATGACGAAAAATCGCTTCAAAGTCACGCACGGTGGCCTGCTTGGCCAGCAAGGCCAAAAAGCGCGTCAGATCATCCGGCTGTTGCCACAACCGCAGTTCCTGAATGGTGCGGCCGGCTATTGCAACCTGGCTGTGACCTGTCAGGTTGGTGAAACCCTGATTGACGTACAGCACGACGCCGTCACGGCGGCGGATAATGGTGACGGCATCGGGAAACAGTTGCAGGGCTGTATTGAACAGGTCGCGGCTATATTGCAGGTGGCTGGCGAGGTGGCTGATCGCCAGGTAGAGCAATAATGCGGACAGCAGCACAAAACCGCTGCCCTTTGCCATCGAAATCAGGGTGAAACGTACGTCGCCACCACCTCCTAACAAGGCATCGGAGATGATAATCCAGCTGATCCCCAGCAACAGGTAGCCCACGGATATTCGCAGAGGGCTCAACGGCTGGCGGTCCACCGGCGGCGGTGTTTCTGTCACGGGGGTCATGAGGCCGCCGGGGACCAGGCGCCGACATGCGCAGGGACGGCTGCCCGGTGAGGCTCCGCTTCGTGCGAAACCCTGCGTGGTGCAGGCTCATCATACTTGAACTGGTTCAATTCGGTCTGTAGCTCCGCAGAAATGCCGGCCAGCCGGTGCGACTCCTCGGCAATGGCGTCAGTAGCCTGCAGGGTCTCCCGCAAAACCGTATCAATGGTGTAGATATCGGCGCTGATCTGGTCCGAGGTTGCCGAAAGCTCCTCCGTGGCAGTGGCGATCTGCTGGGTCATCCCCTGCAGGCCGTCGACGCTCTCGACGATACTGTTCAGAGCTGCTCCGGCCTCCACCGAGTAACGGACCCCCTGGCCGACCCGCGCCAGGCTCTGCTGCATCGCCGCCACCGCCTTGCCGGTATCCTGCTGGATGCCGGCAAGTTTGGCGCCTATCTCAACGGTTGCCGCTTCAGCACGGCGTGAAAGATTGCGCACCTCATTGGCCACCACCGCAAACCCCAAACCGTGTTCGCCGGCCCGGGCCGCCTCGATGGCTGCGTTCAACGCCAGCAGGGTGGTCTGGTCGGTGATCTCGCGAATCGCCTCCACGATCTCGCCAATCTGCTGGGACCGCTCATTCAGACTGACAATGGTGTCGCGGGATTCCTCAACCGAGGCAGCAATGGCCTGCACCTCGCCAATGGTACGGCTGACCACCTCGGCGCCGGCCTGGGCCGTCTGGCGGGCGTCTGCGGCCGAACCGGCAATCCGGGCGGTGTGGTCTGCCACATCGGCCACGGTCTGGGACAGTTCAGCCCCGGCGGTGGCCACCTGACTGACCCGCTCGCTCTGTTCCCTGATCTGGCCGGTAATCAGTCCAACCGTGCGGGACAACTGCTGCGAGGTGACTGCCAGGGTTCCGGCGGTGCCGGCAATGGCACTCACAATACGCCTGATGGCCGTGATCAGACCGTTGAAGGCGTTGATCGAGGCTCCGATCTCGTCACTGCGCTGGACCTCGACACTGCGACGCAGATCCCGGCTTTCGGCAATCTCGCTGATGGAACTCTGCAACAGTGCCAACGGCTTGCCGATGATGCTCCCCAACAGCCAATTCAACACCAGTACCGTTATGCCAATAGCCAAGGCCCCTGCCAACATCACCTGCATCCGCTGCCGCGAGGTGCTGCCCATGGACTGCACAAAACTTTGCTGTTCCTCGGTGGTGGCCTTTACCTGAGCCGCGCTGCGGCTGGCCTGTTCCTGGGTGACCTGCTTGATCTGTACCACGGCCTGTTCTACCTGGTCCATGCTGCCCAGCACATTACGCTGGGCCGTGACAATCCGTCCGATTGCGTTGCCGGCGCGATTGACGCCGAGACCGACCTGTTCAATGGCGTCCTGTACCATCCCGCCGCTCTTGACCGACGTCACCTCGATCTCGGCCTGCTTGAGATTCTTGCGGACCCTGGCCTGGGTGGCGCTGATCTCGGCTGCCAGCCGATCCACATCTGACGGGGTAGCGGCCAGCATCACCATACGGGCCTTGGCATCCAGCAGCCGCAGGTCAACATGGATGCTGTCCACCGACTCCACCGCGGCCAGTACACGTTTGTTGATCTCCATGTCGCGCTCAACGCCATTACGGTAGTTCTGGACCTTTTCCCCCAGGCTGGCGTTTTCGGCAACACCGGTGACATTGCCGCCGCTCAAGGCCAGCTCGATATCCTTGGAATAGGCCTGCGACCGCCGGTTGGCCGTGATCCGCAGGCCGCTGATGACGTCACGGATGCCATCCAGTGACCGTTCCGCCCCCTTGATCGCACCGCTCAGGTTGGCTACCTCGGTCTTGAACGTCTCGATGCTGGTGAACTTGTCTTTGACCGCCGTGGCAACCTGCTCCTGCAGGCTGGCGAAGGCTGAGAGATCAAGCGGCAGGTCTTTGAGCTGCCGAATCTCGCTGCTGATCTGGTCCAGCCTTGCGCGGCGCTGCTCCATGGTGGTCATCAGCCGCTGGAGCTCCTGAGGATCCTCTGACATCCCGGTCTGCAGCAGATCCCCTGACAGTCGTTCCACGGTCTGCTGAAACTGTAGCATCTTGACCTGCAACGGGGTGGAGCGGGTGGTCAGTTCCTGGATGTTTTTCTGAAAACCGCTGATGGTCAGATACCCCAGCAGGACAATAGCGGTAAAACCGGCGAAGGTAATCAGGCTGTTGATCAGCAATTTGGTGCGGATAGTCAGGTGCATGGCTATGTTCTCCCTGCTCGAATACTCGTTTTTGGCAGTAGTGTGCGATGGACGCTACGCCAGCAAGGTGACGTCTATGTTACGAACGGCCAAGAGGTCTGTCACAGATTGGACCAGATCCGGGGTTCGCGTCAGAAAGCACGCAGACGGAACGCTGATGCCGTCGCACAGTTTACACAACCGTCACCTGATCTCTGCCGCGCTGTAGCGATGGTGTCGTATCTATAAGTGACGAAAGAATAACTTACGTTGCCAAACCAACCGGGCATGGGAGGGGTATGCAGATCACCAGTCATCAACGCGCAGCGGCGCAGTCGCCAACCGTACGCCAGTCATTGCTGAAGGCTGGCGTTTCGTTTGACTCCCTGGAGGCACTGGCCGCATCACTGCCCTTTGCGGCCGGCGATGTGACTGCCGGCTCAGAGAGCGAGCTCCAGGCAGTGGTGATCGGCAGCCGTGAGCAGGTTGATCTGCCGCAGATTATTGAGCAGTCAAACTACTTCGCCAACATCCTCAAACGGACCGCCGCCGGTGAAACGCCGCAGAAGGTGGCGGCCGACCTGGAGCGGTTTTTGGCCGACAATACCAGTGACGTCTGGGAAAACAGCTGGGTGCGCTTTGCCCGCAGGCGGCTGTCGGACTACGCCAACCAGGTGCTTGAGGCCGATCTGTTGGCCGATAAGCAGCAGCCAGGCGGCGGACAACGGCAGGATTGCGGGCGGTTCATCTACCACGATGACCACGGTGAGGAGATGCTGCGGCTGCCGATCAGTTACCTGATCAAACTGGCCCTGGCTGATCTGATCGGCTCCCAGGATCTCCTGCCGCAGCCGATTCGCGAAACCGGCGTCAGACTGCTGGGCCACTACCTGAATGACAACACCTCGCCGGAGACCTTCTCGTTCAACGTGGTATCGTTGAACCCGGAGCGTGGCATGGGCCAGGCCATTGCCCATGAAACAGCCCTTCGCTATCTGATGACCCAAGTGCTGGTAATGTACGCCAATCTGGCCTTCGGACTGCTGGAACGCGGCCAGCAGGCGATGGTCTATTTTGCACCCCATCCGCCGGTTCGGCAAAAAGAGCTGAACGATCACGTCTCCGACAGCTTCTACCGCGAACTGTTCATGAGCCCCTGCCTGTCTGGCTGGGACAAGGGAGAAGACAAATACCGCTACATGCAACTCTGCCATCAGGTCCTCTCCCGCAGCCAGCTGAATGCCGTTGCCAAGCTGCGGGAAGCCGGGGTGATCCTCAACAACCTGGTGGTGTTGCCCACGGTCTCAAACGTGAGTCTGGCCAACAACGGCACCCATATCAGCATCGGCAGCCGGCGGCTGAGCCGGGTGCTGGCCGACAGCGAGTCCGGCTTCACCGCCGCCGATGAAAAACGGCTCGGGGATCTGGCCATCAAGGTCAGCGAACACTTCCTGCCGCTGTTTGTCGGCAGCTACACCGCCGCCCCCTACCGGTTGGGCTATACCGATTTCCATCCGGAAAAGGCGCTCGGTTTTCTGGCCCACGAGCTGGACTATACCCACTTGCGCATGTTCTGGCGGCGCTGGCAGAAGAAAGCCAAGCTTTCAATTGCCGGCCAACCGCTGACCCCCTTCGGCCCCGAGCCGATCGATCGCCTGATCAGCTCACTGTTCGGCTTGAAAGGGGATTTTGTCCCGGATTACCGGCTGATCGACTATCTGGTTTGTCTGCTGTCGACCGAGCGCAGCCCGGCCCTGAACGGTCTGCTGGGCAACACCGACCAGCTGCGCAAAGACCTGGCCCAGATGGGCGTCTTCGACGAACAGATGTCGGTCTACCTGCTTTACAAACAGCGCGAATTCAGCAAGATGGGCTTTTCCGGGTTTGAGGGACGTCACTACAGCATGTTCGAACGGTTTGGTGAAGACATGGGACGGGCAGCCGATCTGCAGACCCTGATAACCGCACTGGCATACAAATACATGGCCTACGGCACCATCACCGGTGCCAGCATTCCCGACACCCCGCAGGCGGAGAGTGAGCGGCGTCAGATCTTTTTTGGTACAGCGGTGGGCATTCCCACCTTTTTTGTGCAGAAGGGTACCCACAACCACTTGATGGCCCGGATACTGGGCAAGACGGCCGGGGTCAGGCCCAGCCATCGCTATCCCGGCTATCTGCGGGTACAGAACCACGAATACCGCAAGGCGCTGCTCAAACTGCTGCGTGAAGACGCCGCCGACCTGATCGAGCAGATGGGGATGCAGGGTACCATCGACGATCTGCAGCGCCGGCTTGATGACTTTGAACACCACTCCGTTGCCGGACGGCTGACCAGAGGAGTCATGGCAGGCACCAAAACCAAAACCCCGCTCAAGATGCCCGCCCGTGACTTTAACCTGCTGGCTGAACAGTACTACCGTGAAACCCTGCGAAGGCAACAGATGGAGGAGGCAGTCGGGCTGCTGGCCGAAACAGCCGGTCAGCTTGACCGGGAGCAGGCTGAGCTGGATGACGAGACCCGCCGCGCCTTCCGTTCTATCTTGCAGGGTCAAAGCGCGGCGGAGCTGCTTGAGCGGGTCAAAACGGATCTGCTGGCCGACCGGGCTGATCTGTCGACCTTGCGACGCCTGGCCAACCTGATTTTGGTGACGGTACATGCCGAGCAACGTGAGATCAGCCGGCAGGCAACGTCCGGGAGGAGTGAGTGCAATGCTGCAGCACCAGTATATCGAGCGGGATAGCGGCCGGGTACTGACCGAACAGCTCCTGGGAGACCGGATGGTCAGACTGCTGTATCATCGGGTGCGGGAGCACAACAGCCACCTGTTCCGCATGCTGACCAGCAGCTGGATGTCGCAGGTCCTGGCCGCTGTCCAGTTTGACCGGCCGGTGCTTAACCGCCAGGCTTTCCTGGCCTCCTGCGGCATTGATCTGCAGGAATGCCTTGACCGGCCTGATCAGCTGGGCACCGCCCGCAGGCTGTTCGAGCGCAAAATCCGCTACTGGGAATGCCGTCCCATGCCGGGCGATGACGGTGCGGTGGTCTCTCCGGCCGATGCCAGGGCGATTCCCGGCTGTTTCAGCCAGACCTCGCTGGTCTGCCTGAAGGATAAATTCTTCGCGTTTGACGAACTGTTCGGCATGGCGGCCAGCCACTGGCGCACGGCCTTTCAGGGCGGCGATTTCATGGTCTTCCGGCTGACTCCCGATAAATACCACTACAATCATGCCCCGGTGGCGGGAAAGGTGGTGGACTTCTACAGCCTCGACGGCTGTTTTCACTCCTGCAACCCCTCGGCAATCGTCAGCGAGGTGACCCCCTACTCAAAAAACCGGCGGGTGGTGACCATCATCGACAGCGATGTTCCCGGAGGAACCGGTGTCGGGCTGGTGGCGATGATCGAAGTGGTTGCGTTGATGATCGGCGACATCGTGCAGGCCTACAGCGCGCATCGCTACGATGAACCGCAACCGGTTGAAGCCGGAATGTTTCTGGCCAAAGGACAGCCCAAGAGCCTGTATCGGCCGGGCAGCAGCACCGACATCCTGATTTTCGAACCGGGCAGGATCAGCTTTGCCCAGGACTTGGTCAACAATTCCATCCGCAGCGGGGTTTCCAGCCGATTCAGTCATGGTTTTGGCAGAGCGCTGGTTGAGACCGACCTCAAGGTGCGGTCGCTGATTGCCACGCGGCGGTGAAAGGGGTCGTGATGATGATGGATTTGACCATCCTGGCCGTTTTTGGGCTGGGCAGTTTGGCATACCTCTGGTGGGGCTTCAAGCGGTTACCGGCTGAACACTGGCAGATTCTGGCGACGTTACCGGCGGTCAAGTCGCCGGATGGCGTCTGGAGCGGCGTTAATATCACCTGGTATGGTCTGTTGACTGCCAACGCCTATCTGGTGGCGGTGATCGTACTGCTGGTGTTGCTGGGCTCGCTGGGCATCGCCCCGCTGGGAATCGCCCTGTTGACCGCCGTGCTGTTGGGCTGCTGCGTTCCGGCTTCACGGCTGGTGGCGCGGCTGGTGGAAAAGAAGGACCACACCTTCACCGTGGGCGGCGCAGTGTTTGTGGGTATGTTGATCACCCCCTTTGTAGTGCTGTGCCTGAACCGTACCGTCGGTGCGTTGTTCAACTTCCATCTGCCGCTTATGGCCGCCTACGCAGCCATTGCCATCGCCTACGCTTTTGGCGAGGGGTTGGGACGGCTGGCCTGCATCAGCTTCGGCTGCTGTTACGGCAAGCCGCTGGCCGATACCGAGGGCTGGATCAAGCGCCTGTTCAGCGGACGCGGATTCAGGTTTTACGGGAGCACCAAGAAAGCCGCCTATGCGGACAGCCTGGAAGGAGCCGAACTGCTGCCGATCCAGGCGGTAACCTCAGTGCTGTACATCGTGAGCGGTCTGCTGGGGATCGGACTGTTTCTGTCCGCACATCATCTGACCGCCTTTCTGCTGACTGCCGGGGTCACCCAGGGTTGGCGCGCCCTTTCAGAGACCTGGCGGGCTGATTATCGTGGGGCTGGCCGAATCTCGGCCTATCAGATCATGGGGCTGGCCGGGCTGGCCTATGCCGTGTCGGTTGCCCTGCTGTTAGGCAGTGAACCCGCTGCAGCACCGGTTTTCAGGAACGGTTTGCTGCAGATCTGGACACCGGCCGTGTTGATCTTTTTGCAGTCGATCTGGCTGGTGATCTTCTTTTACACCGGCCGCAGCACCGTCACCGGCGCCACGGTCCGTTATCATGTCCATCACGACCGGATTTGAGCTGTTCCGGTTCAGTTTGCTGCTCACACCGATCAGTCGTCGGCTGCAGCTGATCCTGGCCAGTGGTCTGACCCCGCGCAGATTGGCAGCAACCTGCTGCGTCGGCATCCGTCGGACTGGCCGACTGGATCATGCTCAAAGCGCTGGTTGCCTGGCTGCTGACGGCTGCTCCGCTGACTGCTTTCGTATAACTCCTGCTGTTGAAACTGCTCCCCGAACGCTGCAACCACAACATTGCCTCCGCTCACGACGTTGCCCAACCTTTGCCCTCCTGCAACCATGGTGACACAGCCGGCGTGTAAGCTGCCCTTACCGTAACCTGCAAAGAGAAAGGAGACGCGCTATGCAACGCATGGGAGACTCGTGTCTTGACTGCGGCAGCGCCGCTGCTTCACGGATTGAAGACAACCACCTGCCGTACTTCAAAATGGAGCTGGTCACCTATGTCTGTGGTGCCACCCTGAAAACGGTCTATGCCGGCAACGGAAACACCGGACGGGCTATCCACTGCGGCTGTGACCTGATCGAGGCGCAAGTGGCGCCACTTTGAACCGGTTCATTGGCGTATGACCGTCGCGACAAGCGTAAAACTGTCACCCGTGTCATTTGTAGCCAAGACTTCGAGCGACTGTCACCTGTCTGCAACGAAGCCGGACTACTGTTTCGGACAGCAGGTGACGAAAGGAACACACCCATGAAATACCGTACACTTGATGATTACTACCACTGGACTTGTGACTGGTGTGACAGCGAAAACCGGACCCTCTGGGTGCGGGTTGCCAAAGGTGAGGTCACCTGCGGAGCTTGCCACCGTACCAACAGCGATCCCTCTTCAACCATTGCTCCTCAGCCACTGCAACGGATGATGGCCGGGTTGTGCTAACCGCATCGCGTACATACAGCAGTCAGCAGGCAGGCAGTCTGCTGGTACCAAGCAGGACGCTGGCTGGTTCTGTCGAGAACCGGTCTGCGGTTGCTCCGGAGATGGTGACCACCCTGCGGGAACTGGGCAGGATCATCAGCCATCGGCTGATCACCCCGCACTTTCAGCCCATCTTTGAGCTTTCCCAAGCTGAGCTGTACGGCTATGAGGCCTTAAGCCGGATCGTCGGACCGGCCGTCTTCAACTCCATTGAGGAACTGTTTTGTGCCGCTCAAGGGAGCGGCATGCTCTCGGGCCTGGAGCGGCTCTGCCGTGAGCGGGCCTTGACCACGGCTGCCCAGTTGGGTGTCAACGAACTGCTGTTCCTGAATGTCTGCCCGGCGGTGCTGGCCGACGACCATCGTCCCGGCGTCACGGCCAAACTGCTGGGTGAGCTGGGCATAGAACGCTCCCGGGTAGTGCTGGAATTGACGGAACGTTCGCTGATTTCCGATTATGACCTGTTTGGCCGGGTGGTGAACCATTACCGCCGTCAGGGCTATACCATTGCCATTGATGACCTGGGAGATGGCTTTGCCGGACTCAAGATGCTGGCCCAGATCGAACCGGATTACGTCAAGCTGGCCCGATTCATGGTGGCCGGCATTGACAAGGCCCCGGTCAGGCAGGCCCTGGTGGAAGCGATTGTCACCTTCTGCCAGCGAGTGGGAATCAAGGTGATTGCCGAAGGGATTGAGCGTCAGGAAGAACTGGATTATCTGACTGCCATAGGCATTCGCTATGGTCAGGGCTATCTGCTGGCTCGCCCGGCGCCGCACCTGCTGGAGCGAATGCCTCAACTGCATGACACGAGCGTGCCGGTTCAAACCTGGCTGCAGTGGTAGCCATGACCACAGGCGACACCCGGCAGCACAGTCCGGTGCCACTGCTGGCTTCTGTGGCGCGAGTCGTCGCACCGATTGCTGATGACACCACCGTTAGCCAGGTGATCGAGCGATTTCAGCAGGATAACACGCTGCTGGCCCTGCCGGTGCTGTCCACTACGGGGCAGGTCGGCATCATCAGCCGCCGCGAGCTGTTCTACAGTCACCTGGCCAAACCATTCGCCCGGGAACTGTACGGACGCAAACCGGTGGCAACGCTGCTGGACGCCGCGCCATTGCTGCTGCCCGACAGCCTGACGATCAATGCGGCACTGGTGGAACTGCTGAGCCACGACCCTCGGCTGGAGAACGACTGCTTCGGGGTTTCACGTCAGGGCGTCTGTGCCGGCATTGTGGCGGTAGCTGATCTGATGATGGCGATCTCGCGCAGCCAGTCCGAGCTGCTGAACACTTTGGAGCAGTTGAGCCGACGCATCTGCAATGAGGTTGAAATGGCCCGCCGGGTTCAGGCCGATTTGCTGCCGCTGACCCCGCTGCGGCACGCAGGAGTATCGGTGGCGGCCGGTCTGGTGAATTCCAGTGAGATCAGCGGTGACTTTTACGATGTCTTCCCGCTGGACGAACACCGGCTGGGGCTGCTGGTGGGCGACGTCACCGGCCACGGTGTGCAGGCTGGACTGGTGACCACGGCTGCCAAGGCCGGACTGCAGATGCTGCTTGATAACCAGGTCAGCACACCGGCACAGATTTTGAGCGGCATCAACCGGGCTATCCTGGCCACAACCAAAGGCAATCTGCTGATGACCGCCGTGGTGGCAATCATTGATCGCCATAGTGACACCGTGGTGCTGGGGTCAGCCGGACACCCCTATCCCTATTACTGGCATGCGGCATCCTCCCAGTGGCAGCTGGTGCCGCTTGATCCCGGCTTCCCGCTGGGTTTTGACGAAAACGCCGACTATGGTGAGACCACCCTGCCGTTCCAGGCGGGTGACCGCCTGCTGCTGTTCAGCGATGGTATTCAGGAAGCGGAGAACCAGCAGGGCGTGTCTTTCGGTGCAGAGCAACTCATGACGACCCTGCAGCGGGTGACAAGTTCTGATCCGGCGGTATTACGGGATGTGTTGCTGGCTGCGGCGCGCAGCTTTTGTGGCGATGACCACTTTGAAGATGATGTGACGCTCGTCGTCGCTGTACAGGAGGCGTAACACCATGATTTCCTTAGATGAACACGGGCCTGCCACCATGGTTTTCATCGGTAGCCAGGAAACCGGCTGTGGTGCCAGTGCGGGAACGACAGGACTCTTTCCCGACCTACCGGCGGTCCAGGAACGTTTATTACACGGCAGCGCGGACAAGCCGGAGCTGATCGATGAACTGCTGGCGCTGATCGGTGATCATGATCAGGCCCATGCCCTGCTCTGCCAGAAGGCCAGCCTGATGGTGGATGAGATGTTGGAAAACGCCTTGTATGCGGCCCCCCGCGGCCAGGGGGGGCAACCGCTTTTCAGCAAGGGTGAATCCAGGAGCCTGCTCCCCACCGAGCAGATCCGGCTGCGCTATTTTTTTGATGGTTCGCGTCTGGCTCTGGAGGTACGGGACAGCTGGGGCAGTCTGACAGCGGCGCAGGTTTTTGCCTTTCTCGCCATGAATACGGCGAGCGCTGATCCCGATCCCGAGCGTGCCGGACGGGGTCTCTTCTTCATGTGGCGGCTGCTGGATCAGTTCTACGTCAGCATCCGTCCAGGAACCGAAACCATCGTCGGCGGCTGTTTGCAGCTACGGCCGATGGCAGACTACTAGCACACGGACAAAGGAGCCATGACAACCATGCAACCGACCTTCCAGGTTCACTATCAACCCTCACACGAACGCGACTCTTTTCTGTTTCACGGCATCATCGACGCCCAGGCTGATATTCACCTGGAAGAGATGGTGCGCCGGGCTACCTGTTCCACCGTACAGCTGGACTTCAGCGGCGTGGGCAGAATCAACTCCATGGGAATCGCTCTGCTGCTGCGCTCCATCAAGACCTTAAGAAGTGAAAAACAGGCCGAGGTACAGATCACTGGCCTGAATCAGATCAACAGTATGCTGTTTAAAATGACCGGAATTTTTCTGATGGCTCGGGAAGTCAACGCCTGAAAGGTAGGAAGCCATGTTCCTGACACGTTTGCTGTGCCTGCGCGGCCCCTTTGCCGAGCTGGATCACCAGATCACCAAATTCCATGTGTTGGCCGGTGAGTTGAAGGATGAAAATCGCCGCTACTACGGTGAATATCTCTCAAGGATCCTGTTTGACGACGCGGAATAAGCGAAACGCAACACAGCTTTTCCTCAGCTGCCATGCCGTTGTAACCGGAATCTGATTTACTTCTCGGCATACCCAAGGAGGATTCCATGAGGCAGCTCCTGCACAAGCATCTGCACCCCCTGGCAACTCGACATCCGTCCCTGATGAACGTGGCCACCGCCACCGCCGACCTGTTGCGCAGCATGGCCATCAAGCCGTACACCCCCCGGCAACGATCGGCGGAACTGGCCTTGCGCGGCAGCTATCACAGTGTGCATGCCGTGCGTTGCCAGCTCTACAAGGAAAAAGGGGCTGGCCAGCGTCCCACGATTGTGGTGGGCGGGTTCGTGCCGGATGCCACAGAGGCACTGGAGTTCCAGCGCCCCTTACTGCGCCGGCACGGCAGCATTTATTACCTCAATTTTCCCCGTAACGGCTTCAGCCAGGAACTGTTTTGCGCCCAGTTGAGCGATCTGATTGCCGATCTCGATCGACAGGGCCGCCGGCCGGTCCTGTTGGGCGTCAGCTTTGGAGCCGGTCTGCTGGTCCAGTATCTGCGGCAGGCATCGGAGGAGATCCACGGTATGCTGCGGGGTCTCATGCTGATCAGTCCGGTACTCTGCACTGATGATCTGGTGCGACCCGCCGGGGTGCGTAACGGGGGGGTACGGATGCTGGAGTCCAATCTGCGCAAGATCCTGCTGGTCGACCCGACCGATCAGGACGGGCTGCATAAGCAGGTTGAACGCGCCCGGCGCTGTTTTTATGCACTTTTTGAAGCCGGCGCCGATAATCGGCCGCTCAGCGGACGTCACCTGGCGATCCGCCGGCGGATCTTCGGAGTGCTGGAGCATACTTCGGCCCTGGGCGGCTACCAGCGTGTGCTGGCCTTGCGGGACTTTGTCACGCCCCACGGCGGGCCCAGCGTCTTTGACGGCCCCACCCTGCTGCTCTCAGCCGAGGACGAAGCCAGCATACTGGTGCCCGGCTCACCGACCCTGCACCTGTTGCAATCGCCGGACACCATCCGGCATCTGTTCCCCAACGGCACAGCCCGCGTCGTCAGCTCCCCTGATCCGGCTGACCCGGTGCTCCACGCCTCACTGATCTTCCATCAGCACTGCTATAACCCCCGGCTGGAACACTGGCTGGAACGTCTGCACCGCCAGCCGCTTTGGGCAGCCGTGTAACAAATGCGACAGTCTTCGCTCCCAAAGGAACTACCATGAGCATCCCTGCCGCACTCCTGTCTCTGCCGCTCCGGGCGGCTGCCGATATCCGCGCCCGCCGCTTCCTGGCCCGCGACCCGCTGGCTGCCCAGCAGGAACTGTTGACCGCGCTGGTCAAACGGGCCGCCTGCACCCGTTTTGGACGGGATTACGGTTTCCATGAACTGGCCGGTCTGCCGTTTTCCCAGCTTTACCTGCAATTTTGCCAGCGGGTGCCGCTGCGTACCTATCGTCAGACCTGGGACCAGTATTTCGCACCGCACTTTGTTCACGACAGCGCTGGCAAGCGCCTGGAACTGCGCAACCAGACCTGGCCGGGGCTGATCCCCTTTTTCTGCGAGACCTCCGGCACCACCGCGCCCACCAAATATATCCCGTTTACCCGCGAGATGTTTTCCGCCAACCGCCGGGCCGCCCTGGACATGCTGGCCTGTTATCTGGCTGCTGAACCGGACAGCCGCCTGCTGGGCAGCTCCATCCTCTACATGGCCGGCAGCACCAGCCTGAACCCCCTGGGCAGCGGGGTGCTGTCTGGCGACATGAGCGCCATCACCCTGCAGGAACGGCCAGCCTGGCTGAATCCCTTTGTTGAGCCGAAGGTGCCGCTCTCCTCGGCCCCCTGGGAGGAGCGGCTGCAGGGCATGGCCGAACGGTTGCTGACCAACCGGGCCATCCGGGTCATCTCCGGGGTGCCTCCCTGGATCCTGCTGTTGCTGCAGCGTGTGCAGGCGATCTCCGGCCGGCCGTTGCTCCAGGCCCTGCCGCAGCTTGAGCTGATCATCCATGGCGGTACCAGCCTGGCGCCCTATGCCGAAGAGTTCAAACGGGTTTTCCCGGATAATGCTCCCCGGTTTCTGGAGTTGCTGCCCTCGTCGGAAGCCTTTATGGGCTTTCAGGTCCAGGGTGAGGCCGGCATGCGCCTGACCCCCTACTACGGCGCTTTTTTCGAATTTGTGCCGATCAGCCAGCTGGACGAAAGCGGCGCGCCCCGCTTCGACGCCGAGGCGGTTCCCCTGGAACAGGTGGTGGCGGGTGAGCGCTACGCGGTGATCCTCTCAACCTGTGCCGGGCTGTGGCGTTACCATATCGGCGACACGCTGCGTTTTCTCGATACCGATCAGTATCGGATCGAGTTCACCGGCCGCGACAAGTTTCTGGACCGCTTCGAAGAGAAGGTCACCCAGGTGGAGGCTGAAGCGGCTGTGGCCGCCCTGAACGATCAATGGGGCGGGGCGGTCTGCGAATTCATGGTGGGACCGCAGATCGCTTCTCGTCGCCACCTGTGGGTGCTGGCCTGCCGGGCTGAGCTGCCGGATCAACAGCAGCTGTCGACCTTTCTGGATCATCATCTGCAACAGGCCAATGCCGACTATGCCAGCTTCCGCAGCCAGGGCCGGATCAACCCGCCGGCGGTGCTGGTGGTTGCCGAGCAGCTGATCTATGACTGGTCCCGCGAGGTACGCGGCAAACTGGGCGGACAGTCCAAGATCCCCCATATCGACCCAACCCTGACCGGCGAACTGGTGGCCGGTCTCGATGCCTACCATGCTGCGTTGCCACAGGCAGCATCTTCACTTAGCTTTTCCCAATCCGTAACCTGATTGTCATAAAACAGTCGTATGTTGCAGTTACGTTAAAAGCAGGTACACTCGTGTTGTCACACCCACATAGGAGGAATCAAAGCATGTTGAAAAAGACTATCCTGACGGCGTTCGCCACCCTCTGCATCGCCACTGCGGCACAGGCTGAAAAGGTCAAGGTTGACCCCAAGTTGCCCAGCTACAAAGCAACTTCGGGCGTTTCCGGCAATCTGAACAGCATCGGCTCCGACACCCTCAACAACCTGATGACCTACTGGGCCGAAGGGTTCAAGAAGAAGTACCCCAACGTCAACATCCAGATCGAGGGCAAAGGCTCCTCGACCGCCCCCCCCGCCCTGATCGGCGGCACCGCCCAGCTGGGCCCCATGTCCCGCGAGATGAAGGGCAAGGAGATCGAGGACTTCGAAAAGAAATACGGCTTCAAGCCGACCAAAATCGGCGTGGCTCTGGACTCCCTGGCAGTATTCGTCAACAAGGACAACCCGGTCAAGTCGCTTTCCCTGGACGAAGTGGACGCCATCTTCTCCAAAACCCGCAAGCGCGGTCTGCCTGAAATCACTACCTGGGGTCAGGCCGGTGTGAGCGGCCAACTGGCTGCCAAGCCGATCTCGCTGTTCGGTCGTAACTCCGCCTCCGGCACCTATGGTTACTTCAAGGAGCACACCCTCAAAAACGGCGACTATAAGAACACCGTCAAAGAGCAGCCCGGTTCCGCCTCAGTGGTCGAAGGGGTGGCTAAAGACGTCACCGGCATCGGCTATTCCGGCATCGGCTACGCAACCTCCGGCGTGAAGGCCCTGGCCCTCTCCGACAAGAAGGACGGTCAGGTCTTCGAGGCCAACTATGCCAACGTGCTTTCCGGCAAGTACCCCCTGGCCCGTATGCTCTACATCTATGTTGCCAAGAAGCCGGGCCAGCCGTTGCCCAAAGTGGTTGAGGAGTTCCTGGTATACGCCCTTTCCAAGGAAGGTCAGCAGGTCGTCGTGAAGGATGGCTACGATCCGCTGCCGGCAGAGGTTGCCGCCAAGCAGCTGAAAGCCCTCAAATAGTTTTCGCATAACGTGCAGTAGGCAGGGGTGCGGCAGATGCTGCACCCCTGCTGTTTCTGTAACCTTTA
The DNA here is from genome assembly GCA_002419465.1 of Geobacter sp. UBA5730. GTDB lineage: Bacteria > Desulfobacterota > Desulfuromonadia > Geobacterales > Pseudopelobacteraceae > Trichlorobacter. The sequence goes on from DIGE01000012.1 coordinate 116,608, forward strand.
TCAGGAACCCTCATGTCTACTCCAGTTGTTGACAAATCCCGCCGTAATGACCGTCTTGCAGCCTGGCTGATCAAGGCCGCCGGACTGATGGTGATCGTGGCGGTCATCGGCATCCTGCTGCTGATTGCCAGAGTGGCGTTGCCGCTGTTCTTTGCGCCTGGCGCCGAGCGGCTGGCACAGGTGCCAACGGAATTGCAGGACGCTGTCGTTGTCGAGCAGGGAGCCGCCAGGCAGACCCGCGAACTCGGCGAGACCGGCTCCATCAGCGTAGAACTGCTGCCCGGCAACCAGCTGGCGGTGCAGCGCAGCAGCAAGCAAATCGACCTGCTGGGCAATGAGAAGGTCAGCGAACAACGCTATCAGCTGACCGATCGCCTGCCCGGTCCGATCTCGGTATTCTGGCTGGGGCGCAAGGGACAGAATCTGTACGCAGGCACCGGGAACGGCTGGCTGGTGCGCTGGGACCTGTCAGGCGATGATCAGGGCCGCCTGGTGGAGACGGTGGAGGCCTTCACCGACCACCGCCGCATCACCGCCCTGACCACGGTGCTGGGAGATACCTCACTGGCGGTTGGTGATGCCAAAGGTGAAATCACCACCTGGATGCCGGTCACAACCCCCGGAAAAGGCGAAGACAAACAACTGACACTGGTCCATCAGCTGCCGAAGTCAACTGGACCGGTACAGTTGCTGCTGGCCTCACCCCGTGACAAATCACTGGCCGCCATTGACAGCCAGGGCACCATCCGGCTGGTCCACATGACTACCGAGCGTTTGCTGCTGACCCTCGTAGCAGGCATGCCGGTCAAAACCGCCGTTTTTGCCGACCGCGGCCGCCAACTGCTGGTAACCGCTGATAACGGTCAACAGGCGGCCTGGAAACTCTCCATCCCCCATCCCGAAATTTCCTTCTCAACCCTTTTCGGCAAGGTCTGGTACGAAGGCTACAACAAGCCGGAGTATGTCTGGCAATCATCCGCCGCCACCGACGATTTCGAGCCGAAGTTATCGCTGGTGCCGTTGATTTTCGGCACCTTCAAGGCTACCCTGTTTGCCATGCTGTTTGCCGTGCCGCTGGCGTTATTGGGTGCTGTCTACACCAGCCAGTTCATGGCGCCGGCCCTGAAGGGACGGGTCAAGCCAGCCGTTGAGATCATGGCGGCGGTACCCTCGGTGGTGGTGGGCTTCCTGGCGGGCTTATGGCTGGCTCCGCTGATGGACAAGCACCTGCTGGGGCTCTTTCTGGCCACGGTCATGGTGCCGGCCATGCTGCTGGCTGCCATTGTCGCCTGGCGCCCCCTGGCTGAGCAAACCCGGATTGGGCGCAGCCTGAAGGGCTATGAGTTTTTGGGATTGCTGCCGGTTGTGCTGCTAGGGCTTTGGCTTTCAGGCCAGCTGGCCGTGCCCCTGGAGGCCAGCCTGTTCGGCGGCGACCTCAAGCAGTGGCTTTATTCGATTCTGGGTGTGCGGTATGATCAGCGTAACAGTATCGTGATCGCCATCGCGCTGGGCTTTGCCGTGATTCCGATCATCTTCACCATCGCTGAGGATGCGCTCTCCAACGTACCCCGCAATCTGTCTGCCGCCTCGCTGGCCCTGGGTGCCAGCCGCTGGCAGACCGCCTGGCGGGTCGTGCTGCCCTCAGCCTTGCCGGGTGTTTTTTCTGCAATCATGATCGGCTTTGGCCGGGCCGTGGGCGAGACCATGATCGTGCTGATGGCCACCGGCAACACACCGATCACCAGTTGGTCGCTGTTCAACGGCCTGCGTTCGCTTGCCGCCAATATCGCTGTGGAGATTCCCGAGGCGCCGCTTGGCGGCACCCTCTACCGGACCCTGTTTCTGTCGGCGGTGCTGCTGTTCGTGCTGACGTTTATCATCAATACCGCTGCGGAACTGCTGCGGCAGCGCTTCCGTAAAAAATACGGACGTTACTGAAAAGGTATGCCTGTGAATAACTACTGGAAACGTGGCGAGCCGATGGTGCTGGCGGCAGGGGCAACCCTGGCGGTGATTCTGATCATGACCCTGACCCTGATGGCCGTGATTCTGGGCAACAGCCTGGGTTACTTCTGGGTCAAGGGACTGGTGCGCTACAAGCTGACCGATGGCAGCTACACCATGGGCCAGCATACCGCTACGGAGCGCCACGCCCTGACCGACGTCAAACGTCTGCAACTGAAGGTGGGCAATCGGGATCTGTATGCCCAGGATTTTCGCTGGGTGGACTACTCTGAGATAGCAGAGCAGGACCATCCGAAGGATGCCTATCTGCTGGAGCGTAACGAACACGGCAATTTTTTTGGTTTCCTGAAAGAACTGAAAGGCCTCGATGGCGCACCGGTCAACGCTGATTATGCCAACCTGACGCGCCTGCATCGTGAAGTTTTGGCAAAACGGGACGGACTCCAGGCCATCAAGGACGAGATGTCCAGCCTGAATCAGAGTTCCGAGCGGCTGCGTCTCAAGATTCAGAAGCTGGAATATCGCGGTGCCGAGGCCAATGGCGTTGCTATCGCCGCCCTGAATGAACAGCGGGCTACGCTCACGGCAACCTTTGACAGACTCAACGAGCAGCTCAACCAACGCCAGACTGAGCTGGCGGTAACAGCGGCGGTCTTCAGTGATGCCGCAGGCACCACCAAGGAGCTGCCACTGCTGGAAATCGTGCGCTTCTATCAACCCAACCAGATGTCGGTGCTGGCCAAGTCCGGCGCGTATCTGACCAAGATCCGCGAACTGCTGTTCGATGATCCGCGCGAATCCAACACCGAAGGGGGCCTCTTCCCGGCCATCTTCGGCACGGTGATGATGGTGCTCTTGATGTCGGTCTTTTCGCTGCCGTTCGGGGTGATCGCCGCCATCTACCTGCGGGAGTATGCCAAGGAAGGCACGCTGGTGCAGCTGGTGCGGATTGCCGTGAACAACCTGGCCGGGGTGCCCTCCATCGTCTACGGCGTGTTTGGTCTGGGGTTCTTTGTCTACGGCATCGGCGGTTCGCTTGACAAACTGTTCTTTCCCGAACGGCTGCCTACCCCGGTGTTCGGCACCGGCGGCATCCTGTGGGCTTCCCTGACCCTGGCGCTGTTGACCGTCCCGGTGGTGATCGTGGCCACCGAAGAATCGCTGGCCTCAATTCCCAAAGGGATCCGTGAAGGTTCACTGGCCCTGGGGGCCACCAAATTCCAGACCTTGACCCGCGTGCTGCTGCCAATGGCCACCCCTGGCATTATGACCGGGCTGGTGCTGTCGATGGCCCGCGCCGTAGGCGAGGTGGCGCCATTGATGCTGGTGGGGGTGGTCAAACTGGCCCCGACCTTGCCTTTGGACGGCCAGTTTCCGTTCTTTCATATGGACCGCAAGTTTATGCACCTGGGGTTCCATATCTTTGATGTCGGCTTTCAGTCCCCCAACGTGGAGGCAGCCAAGCCGATGGTCTACGTCACTACGCTGCTGCTGTTGCTGATTGTCGTTGCCGCCTCCGGCCTTGCGATCCGCTTTCGTAATCAGATGCGGCGCAAATACACCACCTCGCATTTCTAGCTGACAAAGGATTGAACCAGATGAGTCCAGAACCGGTTGCATTGAATACCCAGTCAATAGTTGAAGTGGAGCGATTGAACCTCCACTACGGGGCATCCCAGGCCTTAAAGGATATCTCCCTGTCCGTGCGTCGCAATCAGGTGACCGCCTTTATCGGCCCCTCCGGCTGCGGCAAGTCCACCCTGCTGCGCTGTCTGAACCGGATGAACGACCTGATCGACACGGTAGTTATCTCCGGCAGCATCAAGCTTGAGGGCCAGGAGATTACCGGCAACCAGACCGATGTCATCTCGCTGCGCCGGAGGGTGGGGATGGTCTTTCAGCAATCCAACCCTTTTCCCAAGTCGATCTACGAAAATATCGTCTACGGCCTGCGGATCGCCGGTGTCAATGACAAGCCGGTGCTTGACGAGACCGTTGAAAAGTGTCTGAAAGGCGCTGCCATCTGGGATGAGGTAAAGGATCGTCTGCATGAATCCGCCTTGGGGCTATCCGGCGGCCAGGCTCAGCGGATCTGCATCGCCCGGGCTATTGCCACCAACCCTGAGGTGATCCTGATGGACGAGCCCTGCTCGGCGCTCGACCCGCTTTCGACCCTCAAGATCGAGGAATTGATTGACGAACTGAAAGAACGCTATACCATCGTGATCGTGACCCACAATATGCAGCAGGCGGCACGGGTATCCGACGCCACCGCCTTCTTCTACCTGGGTGAACTGATTGAGATGGGCGAAACCAAAAAGATCTTTACCAATCCGGAAAAGCGTCAAACCGAAGATTACATCACAGGAAGGTTCGGGTAATACCTATGGAACGACAACATATAAGCGCAGCCTTTGATTCCGAGCTGCACGACCTGCGGCAACGCATCCTGACCATGGGTGGACTGGTTGAGGCGATGATTGACGACGCCGTGCGCGCCCTGGTGGATCGTGACACCCCGCTTGCCGAGCGGGTGATTGCCCAGGATCACCAGGTCAACGGCCATGAGGTGGCCATTGACGAGAAGTGCCTTGAACTGCTGGCCAGACGTCAGCCAGCCGCCCGCGACCTGCGCTTCATCACCCTGGCCCTGAAGATCGTGACAGATCTGGAGCGGATCGGCGACCAGTGCGCCAACCTGGCCAAGCGGGTGCGGGAAATCAACACCGAGCCGCCCTTAAAGCCCTACATCGACATCCCCCGCATGGCCCACTGGGCAGCGGTGATGGTTAAGGAATCGCTGGATGCCTTTGTGCGCGGCGACGATGAGCTGGCCATCAAGGTCTGCCAGGACGACCAGATGGTGGACGACCTGAATCAGCAGATCCAGCGGGAGCTGTACACTTACATGCTGGAGGACCCCACCACCATCAGCCGGGCCATGAGGTTGACCTATATCTCCAAATCGCTGGAGCGGATCGCCGACCATGCCACCAACATCGCCGAGATGGTGATTTTCATGGTGAAGGGCAAGGATATCCGGCACACCATCGCCTGACTGTCGCTATTATATAGACTTTATCTACTCACAAAAGGGGCCGGAAGGCCCCTTTTGTCATGCCCGCCAGATAGTGTGTCATTTTGTGCACACATTTTTATGAGGTGCGTGTATCATGGTTTCATTGACCGGCAAGGAGCCCTCATGGAACCGATTGTCACCTATAAAGAACGTTGCCGCACCTGCTATTCCTGTGTCCGGACCTGCCCGGTCAAGGCGATCAAGGTGGACGGCGGCTATGCCGAGATCATCTATGAACGCTGCATAGGCTGCGGCAATTGCCTGAACTGCCCCCAGAAGGCCAAGGTGGTGGTGGACCGGATGGTCAAGACCCAGGAGCTGCTGGCTTCCGGCGGCCCGGTGGTGGCTGTGCTGGGCTGCTCGTTCCCGGCTTTCTTTCACACCTACACCCCGGGTCAGCTGGTGGCCGGCCTGAAAAGCCTCGGTTTTCACGAGGTGCACGAGGGCGCCTACGGAGCCCGGCTGATCGCCCCGCTCTACGCCAAGGCCATTGCCACAACCGATCATCCTCTGATCTCTTCCCACTGTTCCGCCGTGGTGGACCTGATTGAACGCCACTACCCCAAACTGCTGCCAAACCTGATGCCGGTCGTCTCCCCGATGATGGCCATGGGCCGGTTTATCAAGCAGCATCTGGGGCCGGATACCAAGGTGATCTACCTCAGCACCTGCATTGCCGCTAAATTTGAGATTCAATCCGCCGAACTGGCCGGGGTTGTTGACGTGGTGCTGACCTATGGCGAGATCGAGCTTTTTTTCCGGCGGCGCGGGATTAACCCGTCGGTGTTGGCCGAGGCTGCCTTTGACGGGATCGATCCACGTCATGGCCGCATGTTTACCCTTTCCGGCGGCCCGTTTCGCGCACTGGACATTCCCACTGATTTTCTGGACACCGAAACCGTGTCCGGCGAAGGTGAGGTACACACCATCGAAATTGTCCGCGATCTGGCAGCCGGGCGGATCGCTCCCTGCTATGTAGACTTGCGCTTCTGTGACGGCGGCTGCGTTGACGGCCCCGGCAAAAACCGCGAACTGACCCACCTCTCCAAGCGCAACATGATTATCCGCTACAACAACAGCAACATTCCTTATCGCACCGCTGCGCACTACCGCGACGCACAACCACCCGACCGGCTCGACCGCAGCTTCTCCGACAAGGCGCTGCGCCTGCCTGCGCCCAAGGCCGATGATATCCGTAGAATCCTGCATTCTACCGGTAAATTCACCCAGGGCGATGAGCTGAACTGCCGGGCCTGCGGCTACAATAGCTGCCGTGAGCATGCCGTGGCGGTATTTCAGGGGCTGGCTGATCTCGGCATGTGTCTGCCGTTCAACCTGCGCAGCATTGAAGAAGACCGCGGCCGTCTGATGCAGAAGTATGAACTGGTCAGCCGCGAACTGGACAAGCAATTGGGCGAGGATATGATCATCGGCGATGATCGTGACAACGATGAAGTGGTCGGGCTGATCCGGCAGGTGGGTCCCACCCCCACCACGGTGCTGATTCGCGGCGAGACCGGCACCGGCAAGGAGTTGACCGCCCGGGCCATCCACCGGCTGAGTGCCCGGGCCGACAAGCCGCTGGTTACAGTCAACTGTACAACCCTGGCCGATTCGCTGTTGGAAAGTGAGTTGTTCGGCCACAAAAAGGGCGCTTTTACCGGCGCCATCGCCGATCGCAAGGGACTTTTCGAGGCAGCCGACGGCGGTACCATCTTCTTGGACGAGATTGGCGATATCACCCCGAAACTACAGGCTGAACTGTTGCGCCTGCTGGATGTTGGCGAGGTGCGTCCGGTGGGTGGAACCATGGCCAAGCGGGTTGATGTGCGCCTGATTGCCGCCACCAACAAGGACCTTGAAACCGGTGTGCGCGATGGCTGGTTCCGCGAAGACCTGTATTACCGGCTGAATGTCTTTGCCATCCAGCTGCCGCCCCTGCGCGACCGGGAAGATTCGATCCCGATCCTGGCCCGCCACTTTCTAGGCAAGGCCCGTAAAAAGTTGAACAAGCCGCTGAGCGGCATCGAAGAACGGGCCTTGACTGCCATGCGCCACTATCGCTGGCCTGGCAACATCCGTGAAATGCAGAACATTATCGAACGGGCTGCGGTGCTGTCACAGGACAGCGTGATCCGGCTGGAAAACCTGCCGTCCATCTTTCGCGAGATCCATGGCGAGCGCGCCGGGGCGCTACCAGGGGTACGCCGGACCTCGTTCAAGGCTGAACGTGAAACCCACCTGGGACGCCTTGAGCGCAACCTGATCCTGCGTTATCTGGAGGAGTCAGGCGGCAACGTCTCCAAGGCCGCCCGCCTGGCAGAAGTGCCGCGGCGCACCTTCTATCGCCTGCTGGAGCGCTATGGCATCACCATCCAGCGCTCTCCGGATAAACAGCCTACGCCATCCAGCGCCCCTGTTGACCAACATGTTCTAGAATAGTGTATACTTTTGTCCAATCTGTGCCAACTGCGGCACAGATTATCCATGCGATTAATTCAGGTTACAGAAACGGGTCAAAAAAATTACGTACTTTCCTGTAGTTAGCGTATACACTATTTTTGGCACGTTCTTCGCTTAAACAAAAGAAAATTAACCTCTCAGCAATCAATTACGTATAGATTCAAAGGAGAACACCATGGGCAGAATGAGAGAAAATCCTCGCTACAATGTTATTTCAATGCGGATCAGCGACGAAGAACGCGAACACCTGGAAAATCTGGTGCAACGGACCCACAAAAGTGTGTCCGACATCATGCGTGAGGCCATGGAGGTCTTTACCATCCAGCTGGAGCGCCAGGAGTTCCGCAAGGCAGCCTGACCCTAAACCGCTCTAACAGCTGGTACTAGAAACGGCGTGTGAATCTTCCCACGCCGTTTCTTATTCAGAAGGCTGCCTGCACAGCTCATCCTTGCCTGAAACCGGTTATTTGCGCTTGTGGCAAATACTCGGCAATCAGCAGTGTCCCAACGTTTGGTTTATAGAAACAGTTGGTGCTTATGTTCGTCTCGTTCGCTTCTGTAATCTGAATCTATAAGTGCTTGTAATAAGGGCTGAAACGTATTTTACAGCACGCTATGGCATTAACCGTGCCGATCACCGTTTTTGGGAGACCCATGACTGGTTCAAGCAACGCTTTGACCACGACGAGCCGGTGCGGGGCGGATTGCTGGACCTGAACCGTTACTACTACCAGACGCAGGAACAACAGCAGGAACAGTTTTGACAAACCTGTGTCAGGTATGGTATGCAGACTGCCTGCTCGTTCCCCAGTAATCTGTCCAAGGTTGTGGGCGGAGATGATAGCCGGGCCCTGCGCAACGGCAGGCCGTGAACCCCGCCAGGTCCGGAAGGAAGCAACGGCAGCGGCTATCGCTGTGTGCCGCGGGTCAACCCGGCTATCATCTGCGCCCATACCCGAAACGGTGTCTTTCAAGAGTCAGGTAACCGCCCGTGTCCTATGTTGTCCTTGCCCGTAAATACCGTCCCCAGACCTTTGCCGAGCTGACTGGCCAGGAGCATGTCAGCCGTACCCTGCAAAACGCCATCGAGACGGAGCGGGTGGCTCACGCCTTCCTGTTCACCGGAGCCCGCGGGGTCGGCAAAACCAGCTCGGCCCGCATCCTGGCCAAGGCGCTCAACTGCGAGCAGGGCCCGGCGGCTGAACCGTGCAACAGCTGCCCGGTCTGCAAAGAGATCACCGACGGCAGTTCAACCGATGTGCTCGAGATCGATGGCGCCTCCAACACCGGGGTGGATGATATCCGCGAACTGCGGGACAACAGCCGTTACCTGCCCTCACACAGCCGCTACAAGATCTATATCATTGACGAAGTCCACATGCTCTCCGCCAACGCCTTCAACGCCCTGTTAAAGATCCTGGAGGAGCCGCCGCCACACGTCAAGTTCATCTTTGCCACCACCGAGCCGCACAAGCTGCCGATCACCATTCTCTCCCGCTGCCAACGTTTTGACTTCAAGCGGATCAGTCTGGCCAAGCTGATGGCCCGTCTGCGGGAGATCGCCCAATCAGAGGCGATCACTATCTCCGACAACGCCCTGTCGATGATCGCCCGCAAGGGTGATGGCAGCATGCGTGATTCGCTCTCCTGTTTCGATCAGGTGCTGGCCTTCTGTGGCAACCAGGTCCAGGATGACGATGTGGTTACCTTGGTGGGGGTGGTGGACCGTCGCCTGCTGTCCGACCTGTCGGCCGCTGTGCTGAATGGCGACACCCAGGGTGCCCTGGAAGGGGTCAGCCGGGTGGACGCTTTTGGCTACAATATCCGCCAGTTCGCCCAGGAGTTGATCGCCTACTTCCGCAACCTGCTGGTGATCCGCTCGGTGCCCAAGCCGGCCGGCATTCTGGACCTGGCCGAGGCCGAGCTGGATGAGCTGCGTCGACAGGCCGAAGCCCACGAGCCGCAGGCCATCCAGCGTCGTCTGACGCTGCTGATCAAGGCCGAGAGCGAGATGGCCCATGCCACCTTCCCGCGGCTGCTGCTGGAAATGGCCCTCTTGAAAATGGCCACCCTGCAACCGGTGTTGCCGGTGCAACAGTTGATCGAACGGATCAAGGCGTTGGAAACCAGCGCTGCCACCACGCCGGAGATCTGGCGCACTGCGCCGTCCCACCAGCTGTCAACCAAGTCGCAGCCGTCAGCCCCTGCTGTCGGCGGCCATGGCGCAAGCGGCTGGGAACGCTTTGTGGCCTTCTGTCTCGAGCGCAAGCCGGCCGTGGCAGCTTTGCTGGAACATGGCGTGCCGCTGCACTACGCCCCGGACCGGATCGAGGTGGGGTTCAGTGAGGGCTCCTACTACCTGACCTGTCTGCAGGATGCCGAGACCCTGCAGTCGCTGCGTGAGCTGGCAGCCGAGTTCAACCACCAGCCCACGTTTGTCACGATAACACCGCTGGCCCCTGCTGATGAAGTGAACCATCAGTCACTGGTTGAAAAAAAAAAGCTCGACCATGAGCAGCATGTAAAGGCCATCCGCCAGGAAGTGGCTGAGCATCCGGTGGTGCAGGAAGCCTTGAAGGTGCTGGGCGGCGAGATCGTTGAGATCAAGGCATTGTAAACAAACGACAGTAACTCTGTTTTATCCAGATCATTATTTACGTGGAGGTAGTCAGCAATGTCCAAAGGTTTGGCAGGTATCATGAAGCAGGCCCAGATGATCCAGCAGAAGATGGCCCGGTTGCAGGAGGAGGCAGCGCAAAAGACCGCCGAAGCTACTTCCGGCGGTGGAGCGGTGACCGTGGTGGTCAGCGGCAAGAATGAGATCAAGTCGTTGACCATCAAGCCGGAGGCGGTGGATCCCAACGACGTGGAGATGCTGCAGGACCTGATCATGGCAGCCGCCAACGAAGCGCTCAAAAAGGTACATGCCGAACTTTCCGAGGAGATGTCGAAGATCACCGGCGGCATGAGCATTCCGGGACTTTTCTAACGGCATGCTTTTACTCTGACTGTAATGAACCGCCTGATATCAGACACAAACAGCGGACAGCGGGAGACCGCTGTCCGCTTGTTTTAACCACACTATAATTATAAAAAATTGTTTTATCTGACAGGTGACCTGTGCTACAACATGCACCAACACTGACAAGGCTGGTGGGCGAGCTGAAAAAACTGCCCGGCATCGGCGAGAGGACCGCCTGCAGGTTGGCCTTCCATCTGCTGAAAGCACCACACACGATGACGTCGCTGGCAGAGGCGCTGCTTGCCGTACAGGAGCGCGTTCATGCCTGTTCCGTCTGTTTTGGGTTGACCGAGCAGGATCCCTGTCCACTATGCAGCGGAGGGCGGGATGGGCGAACCATCTGCGTGGTGGAGACTTCCCAGGATCTGCTGGCCCTGGAGCGCAGCAACGCCTTCCAGGGGGCCTACCATGTGTTGCAGGGGGCCATTTCACCCTTGCACGGGGTCAGCCCGGACTCCCTGCGCATTGCAGAACTGCTGGAGCGGGTTGCGGCAGGTGGCGTTGAAGAGGTGGTGATCGCCACCAACTTCACGGTGGAGGGAGAAACCACGGCGTTGTACCTGGCCCGCCAGTTGAAACCGCTGGGGGTAAAGGTGACCCGTTTGGCCCACGGCATACCGCTGGGCAGCGATATCGAGTTTGTGGACCCTGCCACCGTACAGTGGGCACTTAAAGGCAGAAGCGAGTTTTAGATCCGTTTGTTCGGACATTCTCAGCAGCATATGAACAGGAGGAGCAGCATGAGTAAGAAGATGGTGACCATTGACGGCAACACCGCCGCCGCTCACGTGGCCCACGCCACCAACGAAGTCATTGCCATTTACCCGATTACCCCGTCCTCGGTGATGGGCGAGATCTCCGACGCCAAGAGCGCCGTGGGTGAGAAGAACATCTGGGGCAACGTCCCCTCTGTGGTCGAGATGCAGTCCGAAGGCGGTGCCGCCGGTGCCGTACACGGCGCCCTGCAGGCCGGTGCATTGACCACCACCTTCACCGCCTCCCAGGGCCTGCTGCTGATGATCCCCAACATGTTCAAGATCGCCGGTGAGTTGACCTCCACCGTGTTCCACGTCTCGGCCCGCGCCATCGCCGCCCAGGCCCTGTCGATCTTTGGCGACCATTCCGACGTAATGTCCTGCCGCTCCACCGGTTGGGCTTTCCTCTGCTCCAACAACGTGCAGGAGGTGATGGACTTCGCCCTGATTGCCCAGTCCTCCACCCTGCGTAGCCGCATTCCCTTCCTGCATTACTTTGACGGCTTCCGTACCTCCCATGAAATCCAGAAGGTTGAGGAGCTTTCCTTTGATGAGATGCGGGCCATGCTGGACGACAAGCTGATCGCCGACCACAAGGGCCGGGGCCTGAACCCGGACCGCCCGGTGATGCGCGGTACCGCCCAGAACCCGGACGTCTACTTCCAGGGCCGCGAGACCGTCAACCCGTACTATCCGGCCTGCGAGACGATCGTGCAGGAGGAGATGGACAAGTTCGCCAAACTGACCGGCCGCAAGTACAAGCTGGTTGACTATGTCGGCGCCAGGGATGCCGAGCGGATCGTGGTGGTGATGGGGTCCGGCGCCGACGTGGTACAGGATACCGTTGAGAATCTGGTCAAGAAGGGTGAGAAGGTCGGCGTGGTCAAGATTCACCTCTATCGTCCCTTCCCGCTGGATGCCTTCCTGAAGGCGCTGCCCAAGACCGTCAAGAAGATCGCCGTGCTGGACCGCACCAAGGAGCCCGGCTCTCTGGGCGAGCCGATCTATCTGGATGTACGCACCGCCATCGGCGAGGGTATGGCCAGCGGCAAGTTCAAGTTCGACGGGTACCCGGTCATCGTGGGCGGCCGTTACGGTCTGGGTTCCAAGGAGTTCAACCCGGCCATGGCCAAGGCGGTGCTGGACAACCTCAAGGCAGCCAAGCCCAAGAACAAGTTTGTGGTCGGCATCGAGGAGGATGTCACCAACTCCAGCCTGAAGGTGGACTATTCCTTCACCAACCCGATGCCGGGAACCTATGAGGCGATGTTCTACGGTCTCGGTTCCGACGGTACCGTGGGGGCCAACAAGAACTCGATCAAGATCATCGGCGAGGAAACCAACAACAACGCCCAGGCCTACTTCGTGTACGATTCCAAGAAGGCCGGCTCCATGACCACCTCGCACCTGCGTTTCGGCAAGAAGCCGATCCGCGCTCCGTACCTGGTGCAGGAGGCTGATTTTGTGGCCTGCCATAACTTCTCCTTCCTGGAGAAGTACGACATGCTGTCCAAGGCCAAGATTGGCGCCACCTTCCTGCTGAACGCCCCATTCGGTCCCAAAGAGGTCTGGGACACCATGCCGAAAGAGGTGCAGCAGCAGATCATCGAGAAAAAGATGAAGTTCTATGTGATCGATGGCGTCAAGCTGGGTAACGAGATCGGCCTCGGACCCCGTATCAACGTGATCATGCAGACCGCCTTCTTCAAGATCTCCAACATCATTCCGCTTAAGGACGCGGTGTCATCCATCAAGGGTGCCATCAAAAAATCCTACGGCAAGGCTGGTGAGAAGGTGCTGGAGATGAACTATAAGGCGGTTGATGCGGGCCTGAACAACTTCTATGAAGTCAAGGTGCCGTCAAAAGCCACCAGCAAGCTGAAGATGGCGGACGCTGTTTCTGCCAAGGCGCCCAAGTTTGTGAAAGACGTTACCGGCATCATGGTTGCCGGTCTGGGCGACCAACTGCCGGTTTCCAAGATGCCGGCCGATGGTACCTTCCCAACCGCCACCAGTCAGTACGAGAAGCGCAACATTGCAACAGAAATCCCGGTTTGGGACGATAAACTCTGTATCCAGTGCGGTATCTGTTCTTTTGTCTGTCCTCACGCTGCGGTGCGGATGAAGGCCTATGACGGCAAACTTCTCAAGGATGCCCCCAAGACCTTCAAGTCTGCAGACTGCAAGATCAAGGGACAGGAAGGCAAAAAGCTGACCGTGCAGGTTGCGCCGGAAGATTGCACCGGTTGCGGTGCCTGTGCCCACAACTGTCCTGCCAAGGACAAGACCGACACCAACCACAAGGCGTTGGATATGACCTTCCAGCCGCCGCTACGGGCCTCAGAGGCAGAAAATTTTGACTTCTTCCTGAAGCTGCCTGATGTTGATGCAAGCCAGCTCAAGCTGGAAACCCTCAGTAACAACCAGTTGGTTCGTCCGCTGTTCGAGTTCTCCGGCGCCTGCGCCGGCTGCGGCGAGACCCCTTATCTGAAACTGCTGACCCAGCTGTTCGGTGACCGGATGCTGGTCGCCAACGCCACCGGTTGCTCCTCGATCTACGGCGGCAACCTGCCCACCACTCCCTACGCACAGCGTGCCGACGGACGTGGTCCGGCCTGGTCCAACTCGCTGTTCGAGGACAACGCCGAGTTCGGCTACGGCATGCGTCTGACCGTGGATCAGTTCACCAAATCAGCCCGGGAATACCTGGCTGCTTTGGCTGACACCAAGGCCTTCGCTGCCAATGTCAAACTGTTCAACGAAATACTGGCTGCCGACCAGTCCAGTCAGGCCGACATTGAAGCCCAGCGAGGCCGGGTTGAGAAGCTGAAGGCTGTGCTGAAGGGCAGCAAGGACAAGGTTGCCAAGCAGCTGATCCCGATTGCTGATTATCTGGTCAAGAAGTCGGTCTGGTGTATCGGTGGTGACGGCTGGGCCTATGACATCGGCTTCGGCGGTCTGGACCACGTGATCGCCTCCGGTAAGAACATCAACCTGTTCGTGCTTGATACCGAAGTCTACTCCAATACCGGCGGTCAGGCCTCAAAATCAACACCGATGGGCGCAGTTGGTCTTTTCGCCGCCGGTGGCAAGCCGGTCAGTAAAAAGGATCTGGGCATGATCGCCATGTCTTATGGCTCGGTTTATGTGGCCACCGTGGCGCTGTCCAACCCGGCCCAATGCATCAAGGCCATGCTGGAGGCCGAGGCCTTTGACGGCCCGTCGTTGATCATCGCCTACTCCCACTGTATCGCCCACGGTATTGATATGACGGCCGGTGTCGATGCACAGAAAAAGGCCGTACAGTCTGGTTACTGGCCGCTGTATCGCTACAACCCGGCTCTGGCGGCTGAATGCAAGAACCCGCTGCAGCTGGACAGCAAGGCTGCCACCATCAGCTTCGAAGAGTACACCAATAACGAAAACCGTTACCGGATGCTCAAGAAGGCCAATCCCAAGCAGGCAGAGGCACTGATGAAGAAGGCCGGTGAGTGGTCCAAGGCTCACTTCGCTTACTACCAGAAGCTGGCAGCACTCAGCTTCGAGGACAGCTGCGAGAAAAAATAGTCGAACAGGCCGTAAGTAGTGGTACAATTCAGCCCCGCAGAGCTCTCTGCGGGGCTTTTTTATCAGTAGAGGGGTGAGCTATGAGGCGGGTCGGGCTGACATACCGTGCAGGGGTTTTGGTCTGTACGCTGCTCCTGTCGGCTGCCGGTTCCGGCTGGTGTGAGCCGTCCGCAGCATCAGACCCGTCGCCATACCGGACCCCGCTGGCTGGAGAACCGTTTTCCGGCTCGCTGCTGGGAGAACGGATCACGATACCGGAACGTAACCGGGCCAACAATCTGGCCCTGAGCATTGGCGGGGCACTGTTTCTACCCTCTGCTGCCGGTACCGATGGTCTGCCGATCGCGGCACTCTACTGGCGCCATGAAACAGAGCGATTCCGATCCCGCCTGGCCTTCAGCCTGTTTTACAACGACTGGGATGCAGCCCTGAAGCTGGATGATGGGCTGGAACTGCTGGGCCACCTTGAAACCTCCACCAATCCGTTTCCCCAACAGGAGAGCCTGGCCGACAGATCACTGAAATGCACCTCGGCCTACTGGGGGTTCGGCGATGTCTGGTGGGGTGTTGGGTACCGCCAGCCGGTGGCACCGTTTCAAAGCGACAATGATCTGCGGTTGCAACTGTTTTATACCGGGGGGTACCATTATGCCGGACGCAGCGCCGACACCGGCAGAGATGTCAGCTTGCCGCCCTCCACCTGGGTGAATGGTCTGCGCGGGCGACTGCGTTATGATGGCATCCGCCGTAATATTCTGGAACTACCCCACACGGGTCTGGCAGCCGGAGCAGATCTGGAGTGGGCCCGTCGCTCACACTGGGGCGACTCCCGCTATGGTGATCTGCTCTTCAAACAGGACCTCACCCAGGAATTTTTGAAGCTGTCCGGCTACGCCATGGCAGCCCTGCCGCTGCCGGGACTGTCAGAAAGAGACCGCCTGCTGCTGAGTGTCTATGGGGGCTACTCGCCGGACAACAATCTTGACCGGTTTTCAGGATTCAGAATCGGTGGCGGACCGTTTCCCTATGAAAGCGATGATCTGTGGCGGGTGCCCTATCCGGGGGCCGTTTTCAACCAGTTTGTGGTGTCTGACTATATTGTCGCCACTGCCGAGTACCGGCGGGAACTGCTCTACTTTCTGTATCTGCATCTGCGGGGCACACTGGTCTGGATTAACCGTGACTTTACCAGAGGCAATCTGCTCAGCTTTTCGGAGGACCGTGGAGAAGCCCTTTCGGTGGGGGTCAGCAGCGGACTGCCCTGGGACAGTACTATCTATGTGGAATATTCGAACGATTACGGGATACTGAGAAACGGTGAGAAAGGCAACAGCCTGCTGCTGCTGTGGTCGAAGTCGTTTTGAACAAGGAGTAGACAAACCGATGCAAGATCATATCGCCCGCGCCATGGCTGCCAAGGGAAAGATCCGCGTGGTGACCTGCGTCACCACTAAATTGACCAACGACATCTGCTTTCTGCAGGGAACCTCGCCGGTGGCGTCTATCGCCCTTGGCAGGACACTGGCTGGCGCAGCCCTGCTCGGAAGTCAGCTGAAACAAGGGCAACGCCTGGCAGTGAAGTTCGAAGGCAGCGGTCCGCTTAAGAAGATCATCGCCGAGTCCGACTGGGACGGGGCTGTACGCGGCACGGTGGCCTTCCCGGAGGCAGTGGCCCCGACCGTGTCCGAAGCCCTGGGGCGGGCCGGTTTTCTGACCGTCACCAGGGATCTGGGCATGAAGGAGCCGTACAGCGGCACGGTACAGTTGATCAGCAGCGAGATTGCCGAGGATCTGGCCTACTACCTGACCGATTCTGACCAGGTTCCGTCTGCGGTCGGTCTGGGGGTCAGCCTGGCCCCGGATGGACAGGTGTCAGCCAGCGGCGGTTTCCTGATCCAGTCCCTGCCCCCTTCGGACGAAACAGCCGTTGATCATCTGATGGAGCGTATAGCGCAAATGCCGCCCCTTACCAGCCTGCTGCAGAACGGCACCAGCCCTACTGCGCTCCTGGAGCTGTTGCTGGAGGGGCTGGAGTACAACCTGCTGGAGACCACCGATCTGCAGTTCCGCTGCGGCTGCTCACGGGACAAGGTTGAGCGGGCACTGCTGACCGTGGGGCGGGATGAGCTGGGTCGCATGGCCAGCGAGGATCAGGGCGCTACGGTGCTCTGCGAGTTTTGCAAACAGCAGTACCATTTTGAGAGGAACGAGCTTGAATCCCTCATTGCCGGATAACAAACCTGAACTGCTGGCACCCTGCGGTTCACTGGAAGCATTCTTCGCCGCCATGGAGTCGGGAGCTGATGCGATCTATGCGGGACTGCGCGAGTTCTCCGCCCGAGCCCGGGCCAAGAACTTCACCCTGGGTCAGCTGGAGCGGATGCTGGCTTATGCCCATCAGCGTGACCGGCGCATCTATATCACCCTGAACACCCTGGTCAAGGAGCGGGAGCTGACACCGTTGGTGGAGTTGCTGGCCGAGTTGGCCCGCCTGCGGATCGATGGCGTGATCGTGCAGGATATGGCCGTTGCCCGGCTGGTGCGCCGCCATTTCCCCTCGATACCGCTGCACGCCTCTACCCAGATGACCATCCACAACCTGGCCGGGGTACAGTTGCTGGAAGAGCTGGGGTTCGAGCGGGTGGTGCTGGCCCGGGAACTACAGCTGGCAGATATTGCCGGCATTGCTGCACAGTCCAGTGCCGAGCTGGAGATTTTTGTTCATGGCGCGCTCTGTTTCTGTGTTTCCGGCCAGTGCCATTTTTCGTCCTTGCTGGGTGGGCACAGCGGCAACCGGGGGCGCTGCGCTCAACCCTGCCGGCGCCTGTACAGCCATCGTAACAAGGAAGGCTACTACTTTTCGCCCAACGATCTCTCAGCCATCGAGCTGGTGCCGGAACTGGCAGCCGCCGGGGTCCGTTCGCTCAAGATCGAGGGCCGCATGAAGTCGGCCGACTATGTGGCCAAGGTGGTGGCAGCCTACCGGTTGGTGCTGGACGCCCCGGCCGGTGGTCATAAGCAGGCCCTGGGCGCCGCCAAGGAACTGCTGAAGGATTCTTTTGGTCGGGCCCCCACCAAGGGGTTTCTGGCTGCCAGAGAGCCGGGCGATATTGCCAACCCGTGGCTGCGGGGCGGCACGGGTCGTTTTACCGGCGAAGTTACCCGGGTGGCCGGCGACCGGCTGACCTTCGAAACCCGCGATGCGTTGCAGATCGGCGACCGGCTGCGTCTACAGCCCAAAAGCGATATGGCTGGACAGGCCTGGACACTGCGGGAGCTGCTCGTGGGGCGCAAGAAGGTGACCGGCTGCGCCGCCCACAGTACCCTGGAGGTGGTCTGCCCCTTTGACGCCAAGCCAGGCGATGCACTGTTCAAGGTGGGCTCACATGATGCCTTCGGCATGAGCGACGAGGCTGCCAACCGCCGTCTTCAGGCTGCCGGGCCTGATCGCATGGCCGTGGCCCTGGAGCTGTCCTGTAGTCAGAACGAAGAAGGCTGGACCCTGCAGGTTCTGGCGCGGCTGGGTGTGGCAAGCTTTACTTACCGCTTTCCTCTGGGGCCGTTGGAACCGGCCCGCAGTGCCGACATGGCAGCCGTGTTGCGTTCACGGTTCGGTGAGACCGGCGAGACCCCCTTTCGCCTGACACAGCTTTCGGCCAGCGATTTCCCGCAGGTCTTCATTCCGCCGGCCCGATTGAAAGAGCTGCGGCGGGAACTGTACCGTCGCCTGGAGCAGGAGGGGGCAGGCCAACAGCGCCGTCTGGTGGCTGAAGCCAGGACAACGGCCCTGGCTGAGCTGCAGCTGCAGCTGCAGCAGGCAACAGCGCGCCATGATCAGCGCGAGGAGTTGCTGATTGTGGTGGACGGTCCTGCAGAAGCCCGCTGGGCCTTGTCACAGGCCGACCGCGTGGTTGTTCCGCTGCGCCGGGCAACAGCTCATGCCCTGCCGCGCTATCTGGCCCGTCTGCGTGACACCCTTGACCAGGTGGTCTGGCAGTTGCCGTTCATGCTGTTCGAGGCCGATACCGAATTTTACCGGGAGTTGTTACAGCAGCTGTATCTTCAGGGTTTCCGCCGTTTCGAGGTCACCAACCACAGTCACCTGAAACTGTTGCGCGGCATGCCGGAGTTGCGTCTATCGACCGGATACCGGATGTTTTCGCTGAACTCCCAGGCTTTGCTGACCTGGCAGGAGCAGCAGATCGAACGAGCCACCCTCTATCTTGAGGATGACCGGGAAAACCTGGCCGACCTGCTGGGGCTGGGGCTGGCCATTTCCCGTACCGTAACGGTCTACGCTCCGGTGGAGGTGATGACCACGCGGGTCAAGATCAAGGAAGTCAGCAGCGGCGCACCGCTACAGTCGGATCGGGGTGAGCGCTACACACTGCGCGGCCGGGACGGCCTTTCGGTGATCAGCGCCGTGACGCCCTTCTCTCTGATCGGCCAGCTGGGTGAATTACGTAGGCACGGCTGCCGCTCCTTCCAGCTGGACCTGTCAGAGACCGAACCGGAACAGCGCGACGGGGTGGTGGCGGCTTTCCGCAGCGACCGCATGATCAGCGGCACCACTACCTTCAACTACGAGCGTGGCCTGGCATGAAACTACTATCCGTTGTGTTGCTGGTGCTGGTGCTCGCTCTGCCGGCGCAGGCTGGCGAGATAATCCGCGGGATGGTGAAGACCGTCTACGATGGCGATACCGTGCTGCTGATGGCAAAGCCGCGAGGTCAGATCAAGGTGCGTCTGTACGGCATTGACGCCCCCGAAACCGCCAAGCCGGAGCGACCGGCTCAGGCCTACGGGGCGGTGGCGCGCAGGGTGCTGATGTACAAGCTGCTGGGCAAGGCAGTGACATTGGAGGTGCAGGAGCAGGACCAGTACGGCCGCGTGGTGGGGGTGATCAGGCTGGACGGCAGGGATATCAATGCTGAGATGGTTGCGGAGGGGTTGGCCTGGGCCTATCGCCAGTACCTGCAGGGCAGCTATGCTTCAGAGTATCTGTGGCTGGAAGAGCAGGCCCGCCGGCGTCATAGCGGACTTTGGCGGCAGCCGAATCCGCAGCCACCCTGGGAGTTTCGGCGCGGCAGCCAGGGCAGACGGCGGCGTTAGGTTGATCTCATCTGCCGGGAAAGCTCCAGTGCCCGTTTGACCCGTGAGACGACCCGCAGCGGCTGGACCGGCTTGGGGATGAAATCGATAAAACCTGATTCCAGAGCCTTCTGCTCATCGTCGGTGGAGGCCTTGCCGGTCAGCATGATCACCGGTATTGAGGCGCTCATCGGATTGGCCCTGATGGCCCGCAGCAGGCCATGACCATCGAGACGCGGCATCATGGCATCGGTAATCACCAACCGGGGGCGGTGAGTCAGGATCAGCTTGAGCGCCTCCAGGCCGTCGGCAGCCAGGATCACGTTATAGCCTTCCTTGACCAGGGCCGCCTGGATCACGGTGGCCACGGTCAGGGAGTCTTCCACCACCAGGATGGTGTCGCCGGCATCGGGGTTAAAAGGAATGTGCAGATAGTGCCGGGCAATCGCCTCAAGAATCTCTCTGCGGGTGGTGATCACCGGCACCAGTTGAAAACCGGTGATCCGGGCGATCATGTCGCTGGTGTCGCTGTCAAAGGGATCAGACATGGCCACTGCCAGTTGATATTCCTTGAGCATTAACGGAAAGACCACCCGTTTCATCACAAACTCGGCCGGCAGCAGGTCCAGCAGTTCCGGCGCAAAGCTGCGACCAGCAAAGTCCCGGACGGTCTTGAAGTTGAATTGGCGGGCCAGGGCGTCCACCAGCTCCTGCTCGGTGATAACCCCCATCTCCTCCAGGATTTCACCCAACCGTTTTCCCTCGTTTTTGCCCCGCTCCAGGGCGCGCTCCAGGGTGGTTTCACTGATGATTCTGGCCTCCACCAGCAGGTCACCCAGCTGGCGTTTGCGGTCGCTGTCGGCAAAGGGTGAAAGCTGGCTATCCAGGGCCGATACCAGTTCACTCTCGGTAACCACCCCCATCTCCTCCAGCACCTGTCCCAACCGTTTGCCCGAGCCCTGCTGACGGGCCAGGGCTCGCTCCAGGGTTTTTTTGCTGATAATCTCGGCTGCTACCAGGATGTCGCCTAACTGTTTGGCCATGGTACCCCCAGAGGGACAGGCGGTTCAAAACTACTGCGGAGTCTGTCTACTACGTTGCGCGGTGCTCGCTCCTTCGCCTAACTGGATGTTATGTCTCAGTCGCTGTGCGACCTACGCCTTGTAGCCATGCTTCCTCGTAACGTTTTTCAACGACCTGTTACGGGTCCGGCGGTTACTTCGGTACTTTTTCCCAGTCTTCCAGGAACTTGTTGATACCGGCATCGGTCAGGGGATGCTTGGAAAGTTGCAGCATGACCGAATAGGGGATGGTGCAGATGTCGGCGCCGATCAGGGCCGAGTTGAGTACGTGAATCGGATTGCGGATGCTGGCTACGATGATCTCGCTGGTATAGCCGTAGTTGTCAAAGATGGTACGGATTTCGTCGATGATGCCCATGCCGTCCTGGGAGATATCGTCCAGCCGGCCCACAAAGGGTGAAACATAGGTGGCGCCGGCCTTGGCAGCCAGCAGCGCCTGCATCGGGGTGAAGATCAGGGTCACGTTGGTCTTGATCTTGAGGGCGGTCAACTCCTTGGTGGCCTTGAGCCCCTCGGGGGTCATCGGCACCTTGATCACGATGTTCTTGTGAATCTTGACCAGCTCCTTGGCCTCCTTGACCATCCCTTTGGCATCCAGGGCGATCACTTCGGCCGAGATCGGACCGTTCACGATGGCAGTGATCTCCTTGATGACATCCTTGAACTTGCGGCCGGATTTGGCGATCAGGGACGGGTTGGTGGTGACGCCGTCCACCAGGCCGAGCTCGTTGGCTTCGCGGATCTCTTTAACGTCAGCAGTGTCGATAAAGAATTTCATGGGTACACCTCCAGGTTATGAGTGGGTAGTATGGTCAAGCTGTTCGCGAAATTTTTCCAGACAGGCCATTGAGCAGAAGTAGTGGCGTTTGCCCTCCAGGGTGCCGATCACCGCATCCTCCCGTGGCAGGTAGACCCCGCAGATCGGATCCTGGACGGTTTCTTCGCCGTCGTGGCGCGGGGCGGCGGGATTGGTGGGGGTGCCGGGCTTGGGTGCCATCATCGCCTTGAGCACTCGATAGCCGATGTACAGCAACAATCCAAAAAACAGCAGACGGAACAGTCCCATTATGGCTCCAGCGGGGTAACCCGCTCGTCAGACTGCAGGTTCGCCAGTAGTTCGGCAATCGTGCGGCCGGTCAACGGCTCCACCGCCTGGGGGGCGATGTCTGCCAGGGGCTGCAGCACAAAACGGCGCTGAAGCATGCGGGGGTGGGGTACGGTCAGGTCGGGCTCCGTCAGCACCTGCCGACCAAACAGCAGCAGGTCGAGATCCATCCGGCGGGAGATCGCCGTCGGTGAAGCCCTGCGGCCAAACACCTGCTGCTCGATCCGTTGCAGTTCATGCAGCAGGTCCCGGGGGCCAAGCCCGGTCGTCAATCTGAGGGCTCCGTTCAGAAAAGGCGGCGTCTCGGCAGACATGCCCACCGGCGCGGTCTCGTAGAAACGGGAAATGGCCGTAACGCGGCAGCCAGCCAAACGGCCCAGTTCCGACACAGCCCGCAGCAGGTTCAGTTTCCGGTCCCCCAGATTGGAACCCAGGGCTATGTACGCTTCGGTTTCCACAACCTAGAATTAAACCATACTCAGACAGGGGCGTCAACCGCCGGAAAACCTTTTTCACGCACTGAGCGGGGCGGACAGCGAGAAGGCGCAGCAATCTGCCAGGCAGCAGTCCCCGCAGCGTGGACAAGGGCGGCAGTGCTGTTTGCCGTGTTCCACCAGCAGGGCGTGGAACTCGTTATAGAGCGGGACCTCCGGCGGCAGCCGTTCCATGCAAAAGGTCCGCAACAGTTCGTAGCTGATGGTTGGGTCCACCAGCCCCAGACGGCTGAAGATCCGGCGGGTGTAGGCATCCACCACAAAGCTGGGCTGCTGGCCGGCATACAGCAGCATCGAATCGGCGGTTTCGGGACCGATTCCGCGCACTGAAAGCAGTTGCTGGCGCAGCAGTTGCCAGTCCCCTGCAAACAGCCGGGCAAGATCACCCTGTGCCGTCTGCAGTAAAAAACCGGCAAATTCCTGCAGGCTGCGGGCCTTGGCGTTGAAGTACCCGGCCGACCGGATCAGGGCTGCCAGTTGGTCTGGTGGCAGGGAGCTGATCCCCTCTGGCGACAGGCGGCCGGCCGCCTTCAGGTTGGCCAGCGCTTTTTCGACATTGCCCCAGTTGGTGTTCTGGGTCAGAATCGCCCCGGCGCAGACCTCGAAGGGGTTCTCGGCCGGCCACCAGTGGCGGGGACCATGCCGGGCCTGCAGCCGTTCAAAGATGGTCACCAGCGGTATCATGGGGTGGAAAGAGCGGCGCGCAGGCCTTCAGCAAGGGCCGGATAGCGCAGCGTAATCCCCAGTTCGGTCAGCATCCGGCGGTTATCCACCACCCGTGATTCGACAAAGTAGTTGAACAACAGCGGCGGCATCACCCGGCGGGCCTCATCCAGGTCAACCTGGGGCTGGCGGGGCATTCCCAGGGCGGATGCCACAGCGTTGAAGTAGGCGGTCATGCTGCAGGGCGCGCCATCGCTGATATTGTAGATCCCCTCGCCCCGCTTCAGGGCCGCCAGGCAGATCTGGGTCAGGTCCTCGATCTGGATCCGGTTGGAGGGCTTGGCCAGTTCCTCCTTCAAAAGCGGCTGGCCCTGGGATATCTGCATCAGCGGCAGCCGTCCCGGCCCGTAGATGCCCGAAACCCGCAGAATCACCACCGGGATGTGATGGCGTCGGCCGAATTCCTGAAACAGGCCTTCGGCGTCCAGGCGGCGTTTGCCCATGGCGGAGGCCGGATCGGTCGGGCTTTGTTCGGTAACGGTGGCGCCGGCGGTGTCACCGTAGACACTGGTGGCGCTCAAGTAGATAATCCTGTCCGGTATGCTGGCATCCCGTTCCAGAGCGGCACAGAAGTTACGGGCGCGCAGATCAATGCTGCCGCCGCCCTGTGGCGGTATGCTGTAGAGCAGGGTCTGCCCGCCCACCGGCAGCAATGGGATATCCTCCTGGTGGTCCATGGTGCCCAGGCAGACCGCTATGCCGGCCAGGGCCAGGGGGGCAGCCTTGGATTCTTCCCGCAGGTGTGCCGTTACCTGCCAGCCCAGTTGATGGGCCGCCAGGGCCACACGCTGGCCGGTATAGCCGCAGCCGGCGATGAACAGTTTTTTCATGGGGTGGTCTCCTGCGCGATGATTTGGTCGGGTTGCCGCTCGTCTTCGGTGAGGGGAATGATCTGCACCTTGACCAGTCCCTTGCCCCACAGGCCAATCTGCTTGGCGGCCCTGCGGGAGAGATCGATCAGGTTCTTGGGGGCGTGGCGGGGGTGGCAGCGGTCGTTGATCCGCACCACCACATCCTGGCCGGTTTTGGGATTGTGCACCCGCACCACCGTGCCCAGCGGCAGGGAGGCGTGGGCCGCGGTCAGCTTGTCGGGGTGGTAGCGTTCGCCGGAGCTGGTGCGGCGGCCGATGAAATATGCGGCGTAGTAGGTGGCCACCCCGTCCCGGGGGTCACGCGGGCTGGACTGTTGGACCAGCGCCTCAAGTTGTTCGTCGATTGACGCTGCCGCTGCGAGCGTATTGGCCGGTTCACCGATTACCAGCATCAGCAGCAGGCTGACCAATGTGTAGTTCCTCATGACTTAGGCCGCCAGATAGGCCCTGATCCCTTCTTGAAAGCGAATCGGCTCAAACGGAAAGGTCTCGCGCCAGCTGCCGTTGCAGATGTTCTCCTCCAGCAGCATCTGCAGCTGGTCACTGGTGATCGGAAAGGCGCTGATCCCCTGCAGGATTTTGATAATCGGCTGCATGACGGCCAGGGGCAGGGCCGGTTTCCAGGGGTGGCCCTTGCCTAATGCTTCGGCGATGACATCCAGCAACTCACGGTAGGTCAGCCGATCCTGGCCGCACAGCTCGTAGACCTGACCAACCGTCTCCGGTTTTTCCAGCGCATCGGCATAGCAGCGGGCCACATCATCAGCATGAATCGGCTGCAGGCGGTAGGTGCCGTCCCCCATGGTGGGCATGATCGGCGCCAGCCGCAGATTGGCGGCCAGCATGTTCACAAAGGCATCCTCGGGCCCAAAGATCAGTGAGGGCCGGAAGATGGTCCAGGCCAGGCCGCTGCCCCGCACCAGCTCCTCTCCCCGCCACTTGGTCTGGTGATAGGCTGAGACAGCATCCAGGCGGGTTCCCAGGGCCGACATCTGCAGGTAGCGCAGCACGCCGCTGCGTTGGGCAGCAGCCACCATGTTGGCGGTGGCCTCCACGTGCAGTCGCTCAAAGGTAATCCCTCTGGCCGGGAACTCGCGAATGATCCCCACCAGGTTGACCATCGCATCACAGCCCTTGACTGCCGGGAGATAGCTCTCCTGGTCGGTGACATCGCCCTGTACAAAGCTGACTCCCGCCTGCTGGCTGACGCTACGGCCGTGGCTCAGCAGCACCAGTTCATGGCCCCGTTTCAGCAACTCCGCCGTCAGATGGCCACCCACAAATCCGGTGCCACCGGCAATAAAGATTTTCATTGGGCTGTTCTCCTTGTTGTCATCTTCCAACGGTCAGTTTCAAGTCGTGACAATTTGTCACGACTTAACTACCTTCAGTTTTACATGTGCTTGCACAGTCATGGTTTATCTCCAATCAACGGCTGCGCAACCTTCCCTCGCAACCTATCAAGCGACTTGTTTTTAATCAGCACTTTCATCTGCTCAATTGCCGTGCTGTTCAACTTCCGCAGCCGCTCCTCGGCGTTCATCCCGATCTTGATCAGCTCGGCATTGAAACTCTCAAGGTTGGAGAGAACTACCAACTGCTCCAAGGTCGCGTAATCACGCATATTGCCTTTTTGATCAGGATGTTCGGTCTTCCAGGTCAGAGCCGTTTGCCCGAAAAGAGCAAGATTCAGCAGGTCGGCTTCATCGGCATAGATGAATTTCTGTTTTGATTTATGCAGGTCAGGCGGGATCAGGTTTTTTTTGATGGCATCGGTATGAATCAGGTAATTTACCTTGGCGATGGTGCGGGATACGCTCCATTCCAGTTTTTTCTGGTCAAACTCCTCCTGTTTAAGACGCTGGAACTCTTTCAGCAGATACAGCTTGAACTCGGCACTTACCCAGGATGCAAATTCAAAAGCGATATCCTGATGGGCAAAGGTGCCGCCATACCGGCCAGCTTTGGTGGTGATGCCGATTGCATTGGTTGTTTCAATCCATTTGCCAGGCGAGAGCACAAAAGAGTTGCTACCGGCTTCGTACATAAAGCGGTCGAATTCGACCGCTTTAAAAGCTGGGTTGTGCAGCTGTTCCCAAAGCCCAACAAACTCAATGGTAGTACGGCTCCGCAGCCAGTTTTTGATGATGTCAATCGGCTCGTTCGGATTTTTGTATCGGGCAATGTCGGTCAGCGAGATATAGTCTTCCCGCTCTTTCCGGGAAACCGTAATTTCACTACCCTTGACGCTGATAGTACGGGTTTTCATGCTTTCCCCTCCACCAAGGCAATCTCCTCGTCAGTCAGGTTGTAGAGGGCATAGACCAACTGATCAATCTCAGCCTCAAGGGTTGAAATATCAGCCTTATGGTCTGCTTGTTTAACTGCGAGGATTTTGTTTGCGAGAGTGATGATAGGTTCTTGAATTTGATTATCGATTATTTTGATTGGAATTTGCTCTAAATATACTTTTTTAACTTCAGCAAACAAGCGACCTTTTTCTTGCGAAATACTTTGATAATAAATATTGATCAACTTACTATTTAATAGTGCGAGGATGTATCTTAAATCATATTTGGGATCAGATACGCCGATATTATAAACATTATTAAGGTTAATTGATTTTGTTTCATCAAGAACGGCAATAATTGAATCCGCAGTTTGCCTTAAAATGATTTTTGATTTGAAAAATGGTGCTATTTCTCGTGGCTCTGCAAGCCATTGCCCATATTTCAAATACATTTTTGGTGAGCTAACGAATGAATATCTGGTGAAATCTTTCCCATTTATCCGCTGCGATTCACTGTCCTTGTAGCGGTACTCAAAAATCTGATCATCAATCGTGACGATCAGCTCATCGTTTTCAATGGTCAGGTCACAGCGCAGCAGCTTGCCGTCGCGGTCAGCCAGTATTCCCAGCGTGTTTTTGATGGCGATGAGTTCGTTTAAGGCAGAAACCAGAAAGTGGCCGGAACCAACAGCCGGATCACAGATTTTGAGGCTGTTGACCAGGGCATTGGTCTCTTTGAGCGGCAGGCGTTGACGGTAGATTTCGTTGTGCAGCTCGGTCAGATCGGCACAACTCCAACCGTAGGTGTCGTTGAACTTTCGCAGCACAGCTTGCCGGATGGTCTCGCGGCAGATGTACATGGTGATAAAACCGGGGGTGAAGAAGGAGCCGTCCCGGTAGCCATTGATTTTTTCAAAGATTAACCCCAGCACTGAGGCGTTGATGATGCTTTTGTTCTGCTCCTGGATCTCGGCGCTGCCCTCTGCGCCAAAGTCATAGGCATCCAGAAATTCAAACAGATAGTTCAGGGTATTTTTGCTGCCGGTTAAGCGCTTGCCGTTGCTTGCCTTCAATACGGTGGAGCTTGAAAGCGGCAGATCAAGCCGGTTCTTCAATTCATTGATCCGTATGGTGGCCCGTTCCAGATCACTCTCTTCAAACAATGAGCTGTTCAGGTAGGGAATAGTGCCAAATTTTGCCCGTACTGACTCGCTACGCTCGTCAACCCGCACTGCCAGCACTTCAAAGAACAGCTCGTTTAGTTCATCAAAATCATCAATCTTGCTGCTGCCCAGAAAGGCGTGGCTGCGGTCGCCCTTGTGGTAGGTGATCAACTGCCCTTCCAGTAGCTTCAGAAATAGCAGACGGTTAAGCCAGGTAATGCAGAGTTCAAGGGCAACGCTGAAATACTGTTCGTCTGCATCAGCTCCGTACTGCTGTGGGTTGGCAAGGGCGGAGAGTCGCCCACGGGTTTTAAGAATGTTGCAGGTGTTTTCCAGCAGAGAACCATCGTCACGCTTGCCTTCCGGCTTGCGTTGAATCAGTTTTTTGCCCTTTTCCTTTACCTCTTCCAGGCCGATGATATGCAGTAGTTCACTGTAAAATTCCTTGTTCAGCGAGTTGCTGTCGTTGGCAAAGGTCTGTTTTAGCAGGTGGGGTGGTGAAAGTACCTTGTAGAGGGTGATCAATTTGTTGTCTTCAGCCCTGGCAGGATTACGGACAATCCGCTCGTACTCTTTCAGGTTGAAGTAGGTGCAGGTCAGATTTTCCAGCTCGCCTTCAACAAACGGTTTGAGGATTTCTTTGTAGAGCCAGTCAGTTTTGTCGCCGCTAAAGAGGCCGTTGCTCCATTTTTGGTAACTTTCAACAAACTTCTTGTTTTGGAAGAACAGGCGCTCAAAATCTGCGGCATCAAAGATGTACCATTCATAGATATTGCAGACAATCAGGCGCCGGACTTCCAGATTGCCCTTTAGGTAGCGTTCCTGCATGTAGTAATGCAGCAGCTCATGCAGCGCCTTGCTATTGGGCTTTTCGTGGGAGATCATTTCTGCGCTGTTGCCGGGGCGTTTAACCTCCAGTAGTACGCCAACATTGTCATTAGAGCTTGTTCCGTTATGAATCACCAGATCGGTGCGACCACTGGTGTTGATCTCGTGGGTCTGTTTGTACCATGTGTCTTTCAGGAAGTCTGAGACAATGTTTTTGAGATGTTCTTCATGTTCGTCGGTGCGGATACGTTCAAGCATCCGGGCAAGATTGGCTCTGAAAAGATCGATCTGATCCCGTTTCAGGCTCTGTTTAAGATAGGCCTTGTTCAGGGATTTTGCAGGTGTTGAAAGTAAGAGTTTCATAGTGCTCCAGAAGCGTCGTTAATCTGTTATCCGCAAGGTCAGCCAGGCCACCAGGGCGTAACGGGCCAGTTTGCCGATCCCCACCAGCGCCACAAACAGTAGCGGATTGATCCGTAGCAGCCCCCCCACCAGGCAGAGCGGATCTCCCACCACAGGCAACCAGGAAAACAGCAGCGAAGCGGCCCCGTAGCGCTGGTACCACTCCTCGGCCTGCTGACGTTGCTGGTCGCTGATCCTGAACAGCCGCTTAAGCAGCCAGCCGCTGCCATAGCGTCCCACCAGCCAGGTGGTGCAGGCCCCCAGGGTGTTGCCCAGCGTGGCCACCCCCACCGTGGCAACCGGCTGATAACCCTGAGTCAGCATCAGGGCCAACAGCCACTCGGAGCCCAGCGGCAGCAGGGTGGAGGCCGCAAAGCTGGTTGCCAGCAGGGCCGGATACCCAGGGTGGCCCAACTGCTCGGCCAGCGGGACGAAATATGTCAGAAACTGATTGTCAAACAGGGTCACATCACGTACCTTTTGCCCTTGGTGGCGGTAGTATAGCCGAAAAACAGCCGTAGCAACAGGGGGTACCCATGAAAACCCGTGGCAAGCCAACCGGTCATTACACCCAGGCGGCCCGACTGCATAACGTGATCCGGCTGATCGAGTCACGTCAGGGGGTTACCCTGGACGATCTGGTGGAGGAAACCGGTGTGGACCGGCGTACCGTGCACCGCGACCTGGCAGCCGTGCAGGAAGCCGGCTACCCGCTGGTGGCTGAGTGGCAGGCCGGTAAAAAGGTCTACCGCTTTCTGACCCGCACCCGCCAGATCCCGCCGATCACCTTTACCCTGGATGAGCTGGTTTCGCTGCACCTGTTGCGCTCCCTGGCGGCCATGCTGCCCCCTGACCCGTTCGGGGTCGAGATCGACGCCCTGTTCGCCAAGATTCACGCCGCCTTGCCGCCCCGTTCTGCCGCTCACCTGGAGCGGATCGGCCGGGTGGCCCTGCCCCGCTTCCAGGGGGCTCGCGACTATTCCGGTTCGGCAGAGCTGTTGTCCGAGTTACGGCGAGCGCTGTTGTACCAGTACCGGATCAAGCTCAGCTATGCCCGGGGCGGCAAGCCGCCGGCCAGCTACGAGGTTGATCCCTACACCCTGGTGCTGGCCAAGGGGGGGCTGTATCTGCTGGGCCATGCCCACAATCGTGACGCCATCCGGCTGTTCGCCGTGGAGCGGATCAGCAGTCTGGAGGTCACCCGCCAGCGGTTCGAGATCCCCGATGAGTTTGATCCGGAAGGCTGCTTCATCGATGCCTTTGGTCTGGTGTCCGATCAGCCGATGCAGGTCAAGGTCCGTTTTGATCAGGAGGTGTCCCAATCGGTGCGGGAACGGATCTGGCGTCCCGGTCAGCTCGCCGCGGTTGAGCCGGACGGCAGCCTGCTGCTCAGCTTCGAGGCGGCCGGTACCCTGGAGATCCTGGCCTGGGTACTTTCCTACGGCAGACATGCCGAACTGCTGGAGCCGCCGGAGCTGCGCAAGGAGCTGCGGCGTCATCTGAAGAGCCTGCGCGAGATCTACCGCAAGAAGTAGACGAGACCCTTGACCCCTGCAGTATGAGACGGCATAATCCGCGACCATGAGCGATAATCAGCTAGAAACCATCATCAGTGACCGGATCCGCCAACAGGGGCGGATGACCTTTTGCGATTTCATGGCGGCCTGTCTGTACGAACCGGGCTTGGGGTATTACACCTCGCCGGGCCGTAAGGTCGGCACGGCCGGTGATTTCTACACCAGCATCACGGTGCATGCCGCCTTTGGCCGGGTGATTGCACGGGAGATCGCCCGGATGTGGCGATCGATGGATCAGCCAGCCGGGTTTGCCCTGGTGGAGGTGGGGGCCGGCCATGGCCGGCTGTCCTGCGACATCATGGATTTTCTGGCTGAGCGCGAGCCTGCCTGCTATGCCGCCAGCCGGCTGACCCTGGTGGAGCAGGAGCCATCCCTGACCGGGGCCCAGGCCGAACTGCTGGCGAACCACGCCGGCAAGCTGGACTGGCGTACCCCGGCACAGCTGGCCGAGCTGCGCTTCAGTGGTGTGCTCTACTCCAACGAGTTGCTGGATGCCATGCCGGTGCATCGGGTGATCATGACGGCCGAAGGGCTGCGAGAGATCTTCGTGACCCTGGAGGGGGAACAGCTGGCCGAGCAGCTTGACCTGCCTTCCTCGCCGGAGCTGGAAGCGTACCTGAGCCGCTACGGCACACCGCTGATGGCGGGGCAGGAGGCCGAGGTCTCGCTGGCCGGACTGGCGTGGTTCGAATCAGTGGCCGCCGCTCTGGAACGCGGTTTTTTGCTGACCGTTGATTACGGTTTTCCCAAGGCCGAACTGTACACCCCCCGCCGCCGTCAGGGTACCCTGCTCTGCTACCACCAGCACCGGGTGGAGGACAACCCCTACATCCGGGTGGGACAGCAGGATATCACCTCCCATGTCAACTTCAGCGCCCTGATGGAGCGGGGCGAGCAGCTGGGCCTGCAGACGGTCTGGTTTGGCGAGCAGTACCGCTTCCTGTTGTCAGCCGGCATAGTGGAGGAGTTTGCAGCGATCGAGTCTGCCGAACTGCCTGAAGCGGAGAAGCTGAAGCGTCGCCTGACCCTCAAACGGCTGATCATGCCTGAAGGGGGCATGGGCGATACCTTCAGGATATTGGTGCAGTCCCGGGGGGTTGAACGGCCCGCGCTGGGATGCCTGCAGGGGATCGGGCTGTGATGGGGGGGATGGCGGTCAAGGCGATTGTCTTTGATCTGGACGGCACCCTGTATGTCTCCGAGACTTTTGAGCAGGTGATCTGGGAGTCGGCCTCCCGTTATGCCGGCCACCTGCTGGGGGTGTCGGCGATTGACGGAGGAGATCGGTTGACTGCGGTGCGGCAGCGTCTGAGTGACGAGCGGGGAACGCAGCAGACCATGGCGGTGGCTATCGAGGCCATGGGCGGTACGGTGCCTGAGCTGCATCGGCGCTTTGCCGAGGAGCTTGACCCGCGGCCGTACATCGAGCCGGACCCACGGGTCGTGTCGTTGGTTGAGGCGCTGGGAAAACGGTATACCTGCTGGTTGCTCACCAACAACAACCGCACCCTGACCGGGAAGATTCTCGACGCACTGGGGTTGGCGAACGCCTTTGCGCGGGTGATCACCATCAACGACACCTGGCGCCCCAAGCCGGACCCGACGGTTCTGGAGGAACTGCTGGCCGGTCTGGGGCATCAGCCGGCCGAGGTGCTGTTTGTGGGTGATCGCTATGATATCGATCTGCGGCTGCCCGCCCAGCGGGGTTGCCCGGTGCTGTTGACAAAAACCGTTGATGATTTGATGGGGCTGGCGGCGCTGCTCTGATCCCTACAAACGCCTCGTAACCGTTTGCTGCAGATTATGGATTTTTTCTGACACAGCGTACCGAAAGCCCGTCGGTTTTGAGGTAACTGCCATAGTCCTCAATCCGGTCGGAATCGAATTTAAGGTATTTGCCGGCAACCAGCTTGGTTTCGGTGTCGGTATAACACCACCAGGAACCCCAGAAACCGATATCGCCAAACATGCCGTAGGCATTCACGGAACCTCCCGGCAACCCATTAAATCCCACGTTGTCGGTGCCATTTCCATTCTTCTTCCAGCCGGACCGGCTGCGTAACTGTTTGGCTGCGCTCTCTTCAGCTCCTGTAAATCTGGCCAGCTCAGCCCAGTCTTCACTGGTGGATACCTGCCAGCCTTTGGGAGCCAAACCTCGTTTGTCCTGCACCGCAAACCAGTTATAAAGTTTTCCATACTTTTTGCCGTTTTCGGCCTTAAACTCGTAATAACACCAGGCGGGCTTTTTTTCTTCGTAAGCCTTGATCCATGCGGGTCTTGACGTGACTTCCTGAATTTTGTCACCGTTACGAAACGTAGCAACATTTAAATTTTCGCTCATCCAGGTCTGGTTTCCGATTTTTACCGTTTTAAAGCGTTCTTTGCTGATTGTTTGGGCGGTGGCATGGGGTAGCAGCGTAAAAAACAACAGTACGGCCATTAACATCGTTTTCATGGTGGTTATCCTTTCCTTCGGTTCAACAGATCTGGCGGGATCGCAGGTGAATCAGCCGTTTGCCTGTGCAGAAACCGGGGCACATCAGCGCGCAGCGATGCTGTCAAACTCGTCTTTTTCCACGGACAGGGAGTACTCTTTCACGGCTGCGACGATACCACCCAAGCTGATTCACCGTCAACGTGATTTCTGAGGTATTTCAGCCGCTGTTGAGTGTGGCAGAATGCCTGCCGGATGGCACAGGCAAGGTTTCAGCCCCCTGCTGGATGCATTAAACTAAAACAACGTTATCTAATAACTTGATTTTTTTGCGTGGCTTTGCTTTACTGGCAACCTGCCCCTTTAACCGGTCAACACTGCGATCTTCTCTCACCGTGGAGGTGTTACCCATGCCCAACGTCCGTCTGACTGCCAAGGTTCTGATCGCCATCGCCGTAACGCTCTCCCTCGGCTTTGCCTGCCTGGGGGGCTTAAGCCTGTACCTGTCCTACCAATCCATGCTTGACCTGCAACGGAGCGCCACTCGCCAGGCGGCGGCGGCAGTGGTTCATGACCTGATCGAACTGAAGATGAAAGGTGATTTCCAAGCCTTCAACCAGTATGTCGATGAGGTGGTCAAAAGGGGGGGCGCGCTCAAGATTCAACTGTTCCATCCTGACGGCAAACCGTATGGCGGCGGTGACACCAGTGAACTGCTCAAGCAGGCGGTAACCGCAGGCACCCAAAAGGAGCAGAATGTCAAGGTTGACGGCAAGTCGGCCCTGGTGCTGGCTACACCGCTGGCCAATGAGGCCCGTTGCAACGCCTGCCATGCTGCCGGCCTCAAATATCTGGGCGGTCTGCAACTGACCACGTCGCTGGAGGCCGGGGTCAGTCAGGCCAAGCGGCTGGCCCTGATTCTGACGGCGGTCGGTGTGAGCTTTTTTCTATTGATCCTCGCAGTGCTGTATCTGCTGATTTCCCGTCTGGTGGTGCGGCCGATCAAGCTGCTGTCGGATCAGGTGTCCGAAATTGCCAAGGGCGAGGGGGATCTGACCAGGTTGATCCCGATTACGTCCCGCGATGAAATCGGAATACTGGGCGAAGAGGTCAACCACCTGACCCAGAAGATTCGTGAGATTATCGCCACGCTCTACCAGCAGGCCTGTCTGATCGGTTCCAGTGTCTGCGAGTTGTCGGCCGGTACGGAGCGGATGGTCAAGACGTCGGAATCCCAGAAAGAGGGCGCGGCTATTGTTGCCGTGGCGGCCGAGGAAATGGCCCAAACCATTCACGGCGTGGCCGCTAACACCCACCGGGCTGCTGAGCTTTCCGGACAGGTGGATAGCGCGGCCGATAGCGGCATGACGGTGATGGAGGAAACCTGGCAGTGCATGCACAGCATTGCCGACAGTGTCAAGGAAACCTTGCAGGGCATTCACCAGCTGGAAGGATCCTCCACCAAGATCGGCGAGATGCTGAACCTGATCGAAGATATCGCGGACCAGACCAACCTGCTGTCACTGAACGCCGCCATTGAGGCGGCTCGGGCCGGTGAGGCCGGCCGTGGTTTTGCCGTGGTGGCCGATGAGGTGCGGGCCCTGGCCGAAAAGACCACCCGTTCAACCCGTGAGATTGAGCGGATCGTGGCCTCAATCCAGCAGGAAAGCCAACGGGCCGTTGGGCTGATCTCCAGGGAAAGTGAGCTGGTGCAGACCGGTCTGACTCAGGCTGCGGATGCCCGCAGCCGTCTGGGGGCGATTCGGGAATATGCCCACGAATCCAAGGAGATGATCGATCAGATCGCGGTGGCAAGCGAGGAGCAGAGCGCCACCACCGGCGAGATCGCCGGCAAGATTCATCATGTGGCTGATGTGGCCGATGAAACCAACAGCATGATGCAGAAGAGCGCCGAGGCCTTCAAACAGTTTTCGGAGGTGGTGGAGCAGATCTACGGCACTGTGGGTAAGTTTTCGGTGGGCAACTACCATGACAAGATCAAGGGCTTTGCCGCTGAACTGCACGACGGTGTTCAACAGGTGATCGCTGAGGCGTTGCAGCGCGGCACCTTAAGCGAGTCGGACCTGTTCGACCGCAGCTATCAGCCCTATGCCAAAAAGACCGATCCGCCCAAGTTCACTACCCGTTTCGACGGCTTTTTCGACCGGGCGGTGTCGCCGCTGCAAGAGGCGATTGTAAACAGGGACAGCAACATCATGTATGCCATCTGTTTCGACGACCGGGCCTATGTGCCCACCCACAATCAGCGTTACAGCAAGCCACTGACCGGCGACCCCGAGGTGGACCGCAACAACAACCGCACCAAGCGGATCTTCAGCGACCACACCGGCAGCCGCTGCGCCTCCAACCTGGACGGCATCCTGCTGCAGACCTATCGCCGCGACACCGGCGAGATACTGAACGACATCAGCCTGCCGATCTACATCAACGGCCGCCACTGGGGCGGCATCCGGATCGGTTACAAGGCGCCCTGCAGTTCGGTGGTCAATCTGTAGCGTTGGAGCCGAAAACGTGGCCAGACAAGGCGGGGTTCCCATCAGGGCAACCCCGCTTTTCACTTTACATCCGGGCCGTTTGCGCTAGAGTTGCAGTCAGCCGCGCTGCAGGTCAGCCATGGAAGGCGCTGTAGCCGGTCTACCCGAATCAGACTCAGCAGCACTGGAGGCTGCCATGCCACAGAGTGTGCCCACCCTTGCGGATGACCCCTTGGATCATGGTTATCTGAAACGCAACTACCTGGATCTGGGTTGTGCCGACGTGCTGGCCGATGTGGTGGCCATGTATCTGGAGAGTGTACCGCACAAGCTGGCTGGACTGCAGGCTGCGCTGGCGGCCAACGACAGTGCCGAGTTTGCCAAGCTGATCCACGGCCTGAAGGGTGAATCGGGTTCGGTTGGCGCGCACCTGGTAACCGCACGGGCGGCGGACCTTGAACAGCACGCCCGCCAGGGTGACCTGGCCGCTTGCTCAAGCGGTATGCCGGAGCTGGAACAGGAGCTACAGCGGGCCATTGCCGTGCTGCAGCAGGAGTTTACGGGATGAATCAGTCAGCACAGCCGCTTAAGATCCTGTTTGCCGCCGCCGAGGCGGCCCCTTTTGCCAAGACTGGCGGTCTCGGCGAGGTGGTGGGCGATCTGCCCCGTTACCTGCACGCCCTGGGTCACGACGTACGGGTGGTACTACCCCGTTACTACCGTATCGATCCCGCTCTCTACGGTCTGAAACTGCTGCCCGGTACGCTGGTGGTGCCGATGGGCATCATTGGCGAGATGTACTGCGGCGTATGGGAAGGCCGTCTGCCCAAGAGCGAGGTGCCGGTCTACCTGCTTGAGCATCAAGGGCTCTACGGCAGGGATGGCATCTACGGTGTTGATAATGTGGCGTTCATGGATAACGACAATCGTTTTGTGTTTCTTTCCAAAGCAGCTCTGGAGTTGCCCAAGATGCTGGGTTGGCAGCCCGACATTCTGCATGCCCACGACTGGCACACCGCCGCCATCCCGATTCTGCTCAACACCAGCTACCGGCATGACCCGTTGGTCGGCAACGCCGCCTCGATCCTGACCATCCACAACATGCAATATCAGGGGGAGTTTTACCCCGGCCTGATGGAGGTGCTGGATGTGGGCTGGGAACAGTTCACCTTTTTGGGATTGGAAAAAGACGACCAGGTCAACCTGCTGAAAGGGGGCCTCTACCACGCCACCTTGTTGAACACCGTCAGCCAGGGCTATGCGCAGGAGATTCAGACGCCGCTGTATGGCTGGGGGCTGGAGGGGGTAGTCAAGGAGCGGGCCGCCGATCTGTACGGAATCCTGAACGGGGTGGACTACACCGAATGGAATCCGGCCACCGATCGCTTCCTGCCCGCCACCTACAGTGCTGCGGATATGTCGGGTAAAGTGGTCTGCAAACGGGCACTGCAACGGCACTTCGGCCTGCCGGAGATCGATGTGCCGGTCTTTGGCGTGGTATCCCGCATGGTGTCGCAGAAAGGCACCGACCTGTTGGCCGAGGCGATTCACAACATGATCACCCTGGATATTCAGGTGGTGGTAGTGGGCAACGGTGAGCCCTGGGCCCATTTCTTCTACGGCGGGATGGCCCATCGGCACCCTGACAAGGTCGGTTGTTTCATCGGCTATAGCAACCCGCTGGCCCACCTGGTGGAGGCCGGAGCGGATTTTTTCCTGATGCCGTCGGCCTTTGAGCCCTGCGGTCTGAACCAGATGTACTCGCTGGCCTACGGCACCCCGCCGGTGGTGCGGGCCACCGGCGGCCTGGACGACAGCATTGAGAATTTCGATGAGGCCACCCTGAGCGGTGACGGCTTCAAATTCTGGAGTCACTCGGCCGCCGCCCTGTACGACACGGTGGGCTGGGCCACCTGGACCTACTACAACAACCCGCAGGGGCTGGCCGCCCTGCGCAAAAACGGGATGAGCAAGCGCTTTACCTGGGAGGAGGCGGCCCTTAAGTATGCTGCCCTGTATCGGGATGCCCTGCTGCGCAGGCGGGGCGTTTGACACGTTTCGTCACTTTTTTCAAAGGAGTACCTCACCAACCGTGGTTTCATCGGCTTTTTTTTCGTCTAAAACAGGCAGTCTGATCGCTGCCGCCGTCTTCGTGCTGGTTGCGGGTCTTGCCGCGCCGTTGCAGGCTCAGACATCGTTCGCAACCCACCCCCCGCTACCGCACGGTTATCGCTCCATCAAGGTCTTTGATCAAAACAGTCGCTTCGTCGGCCGGATAGTGCCGGAAAAACGCTACTGGGTTACCATTGACCGGATTCCGGTTTTTCTGCAAAAAGCGGTGGTGGCGGTTGAAGACACGCGTTTTTACGAGCATGGCGGGATAGATGTGCGCGGAATTGCCCGGGCGGTGGTCAAGGATGTTATGAAACGGCGGTTGGCGGAAGGTGGTTCCACCATCACCCAGCAGTTGATCAAAAACCGCTATCTGTCCGGGGAAAAGACCCTGGACCGGAAGGTCACCGAAGGTCTGATGGCCATCGAGTTCGAAAAGAAGTACACCAAGAAGCAGATTCTGGAGATGTATCTCAACGAGATTTATTACGGCAACGGTGCCTGGGGCATAGCCCAGGCGGCCCGCCTGTATTTCGACAAGAACCCGGAGGAGCTGACCGAGGCCGAATGTTCATTGCTGGCCGGTGTGCCGAAAAATCCGGCCCGCTACAACCCGTTGGCGAAACCGGCCGAAGCAGGCAAACGCCGGGCGGTCGTGCTCAAGCGGATGGCAGAGCTGGGGGTGCTGACCGCTGCTGAGCAGGAACGGTTGCGTAGCCATCCTGCGGCGCCGGTGCCGCCAAACCAGGCCGGCTACTATCTGGCCCACGTCCGTGCCGCTCTGGTCGAGCGGTATGGCGCGGGGGTGATCGAGCAGGGCGGCCTGGAGGTGACGGCGGCCCTGGATCTGGGGCTGCAGACGCGGGCGGAACAGGTTGTCCGTGATGGTGTCACCAGGATTGATCCGCAGTTGCAGGGCGCCCTGGTCTGTCTTGATCCTGTCAGCGGCAATCTGCTGGCGCTGGTGGGCGGGACCGATGCCGTCCGCAGCCCCTACAACCGGGCCGTAAGCGCCAGGCGGCAGCCCGGCTCGGCCATCAAGCCGTTGATTTATGCCTTTGCCCTGGAGAGCGGGGCCACTGCCGGGGATGTCTGGAACGATGCGCCGGTGGCCTACCCCAAGGGCCCTGACGAAACCTGGAAGCCACTCAACTACGATGGCAAAAGCCACGGCAGCATGAGTCTGCGTCAGGCTCTGGCCTCTTCCAACAACGTGATTGCGGTCAAGCTGCTTGACGCGGTGGGAGTCCCCGCATTCAGTGATTTTAGCGTCAGACTGGGGCTGCCGCAGTGGACGCAGCACGATCTCTCTCTGGCACTGGGGACGGAAGAGGTCTCCCTGCATGACCTGGTACTGGCCTACGCCCCCTTGGCCAATGGCGGTTTGCGTCCTGAACCGCGCAGTATCATCCGGGTCTATGACAGCTATCGCCGCCTGTGGACCGAGAATCCGCCCTCCGCGACAGAAGTGCTGACCCCGGCCGATGCCTATATCACCACCCAGTTGCTGAAGGATGTGCTCACCTATGGCACCGCCAAGGTGCTTAAAACCTTCAGCCGTGAGCGTCCGGCCGCCGGCAAGACCGGCACCACCAATGATTATCGCGACGCCTGGTTTATCGGCTACACCCCGCAGCTGGTCACCGGCATCTGGGTAGGCCATGATCAGCCCCGGCCCGGCGGCAAGGGTTTCACCGGCGGCGCGATCGCGGCCCCCCTGTGGGGCAGTTTCATGCGTCAGGCCCTGGCCGGCAAGCCGGCCGTTGACTTCCCGCAACCGGACACGGTGGTATCCGTCGCCATCGACCCTGTCACCGGCCTGCTGGCAACCGCCGGCTGTCCGGAAAAACAGCAGGAATACTACCGGGTCGGCAACCTGCCGGGCGAGTACTGCCCCGTTCATGGCAACGGTTATAATCCTTCATCTGGCTCGGATTAAAGAGGGGGACACAGATGTTTTCATCCCTGCACGACTTTACCGGACAACTTGAACGGCTGAACGACCTGCAGCAGGTGATGGCGCCGGTCAATCCGCATCTGGAGATTGCCGCCATCACCCGCCGGATCAGCAGCTACCCCAAGGGCGGGCCGGCCCTGCTGTTCAGGCAACCGGGGCAGTTCCCCTTCCCGGTGGTCACCAACCTGTTCGGCTCCCGCCGACGGGTGCGGCTGGCCCTGGGCCTTGATCGACTGGAGGACCTGACCGCCGATTTTACCACCCTGCTGCAACCGTTGCGCATCAGCGGCATCGCCGATTTGGGGGCCCAGCTGTGCAACCACCCGGAGCTGCTCGGTTGTCGGCCGGTGGTAGTGCCTACCGGGCCCTGTCGCGAAGCATGCGAGCTGGGCTTCGACCTGCTGCGGTTGCCGTTTTTGCAGAACTGGCCCGACGATGGTGCACACAGTGGCAACGGCCGTTACATTAGCCTGGGCCAGGTTTTTACCAGCATGCCCGACGGCAGTGAGCCAAACTGTGGCATCTACCGCTGCCAGATCCATGATGGACACACCCTGGCGATCCGTTGGCGCAGCACCAGCGGTGCTGCCCGGCATCATCAGGAGTATGTCCGGCGCGACCAGCGGATGCCGTTGGCCATTACGCTGGGCGGACCGCCGGCTCTGACCCTGGCCGCTGCCTGGCCGCTGCCGGAGGGGCTGGATGAGTTGAGTTTTGCCTGCTGGTTACGGCAGGCCACCCTGCCGGTGGTCAACTGTTCCCATGGTCCGTTGCGGGTACCAGCCGAGGCAGAGCTGGTGATCGAAGGCTTTGCGGAACCTGATCAGCCGTTGATTGAAGGGCCCTTTGGCAATCATACCGGCCGCTACGACCCGGCCGGTCCGGCAGCCCGGATCACCGTCACCCGGATCACCCGGCGTGATGCGCCGCTGGTCCCGGCCACCGTGGTGGGCCCGCCGCCCCAGGAAGATTGCTGGATGATGCAGGGCTGGGAGCGGCTGCTGGCAGCCCTGCTGCCACGCCTGGTGCCCGAGGTGCGCGACGTCCGGCTACCGGTCCCCTGGGTGTTCCGGCAGAGTGCCGTGATCGCGATTGACCGGCAGGCGGCTGCACGCCCGGTCAGGGAGATCGTCCAGGCCCTCTGGGGGTTGCCCTGGTTTGCCAAGGCCCGGCTGCTGGTGCTGGTGGATGCCGGTTGCCAGTCCAACACCCTGCTGCACACCGCCTGGTGTGCGGTGAACCATACCGACTGGCACGACGATCTGATACAGGACGAGTCTGGCCGCCGCCTGGCCATTGACGCCACCTGCCGTCGCCTGTCCGGGGAACAGCTGAGCGATGACCCGACCGCCCGGTTGATTGCACAACGTTGGAAGGAGTATGGTTTGCCATGACCGCAGTACTGCAGAAAATCACCGTTTTTATGGAAATGATCAAGTTCTCCCATACCCTTTTCGCCCTGCCGTTCGCCCTGTCCGGCGCCCTGCTGGCGGTACGTGGTCTGCCCAGCGGCAGACAACTGCTGCTGATCATCCTGGCCATGGTGGGGGCCCGCACCGCAGCCATGGCGTTGAACCGGCTGATTGACGCCGAGATCGATGCCCGAAACCCTCGCACCGCCGGCCGCGCCATCCCGGCCGGGCTGCTTTCCAAGGGGGCCGTGTTGCTGGCGATCGCCCTTTCGGTGGCGCTGTTGCTCTGGTCGGCCGCCATGCTAAATCCGTTGTGCCTCAAGCTCTCGCCGATCGCCCTGTTTTTTCTGGTGCTGTACTCCTACTGCAAACGCTTCACTGCCCTGGCCCATGTCGTGCTGGGGATCTGTCTGGCAGCCGCACCGATCGGCGCATGGGCAGCCCTGCGCGGTACCATCGAGCTGCCGGCCATCGTACTGGGCCTGCTGGTACTGTTCTGGGTAGCCGGCTTCGATATCCTCTATGCCCTGCAGGACCTGGAGTACGACCGTTCGGCCGGGCTGCACTCCATCCCGGTGGCCCTGGGGGTGGAAGGCTCACTCTGGCTGGCCCGGCTGTTCCACCTGGCAACCGTGGGGCTGTTGCTCTGGCTGATTGTGCTGCTGGAGCTGGGGGGCTGGTTCTGGATCGGCAGCTGGCTGATGACCGCCATGCTGCTGTATGAACACTGGCTCTTGCGGCGAGGTGACCTGACCAAGCTGGATGCGGCCTTCTTCACCATGAATGGCTACATCAGCCTGACCTTTCTGGCTGCCACGGCAGCGGATGTTTTTTGGGGGGGAGGTAACCTGTGAGGATTGTCCTGGCCATCACCGGCGCATCTGGCGCCGTCTACGGTTTGCGTCTGCTGGAGGAGCTGTTGCGCTGCGGGCAGAGCGTGACCCTGGTGTCCAGCGATAGTGGTTTTGCGGTCTGCCGTTTTGAGACGGGGATGGAGCTGGGCGATGGCGATCTTCTCAAACAACGCTGGGGGCTGCCGGATGCCGACCTGACGGTGCGCGGCGTGCATGATCTTTGGGCGCCGGAGGCCAGCGGTTCGGCCGCGCCGGACGCCATGGTGATCGCCCCCTGCAGCATGGGTACGTTGGGACGGATTGCGGCAGGCATCTCCGGCAACCTGATCGAGCGGGCCGCCGATGTGATGCTTAAAGAGAGCCGCCCTCTGATCCTGCTGCCGAGGGAGACGCCCTTTTCCGCCATCCATCTGGAAAACATGCTGCGCCTGTCCCATGCCGGGGCGCGGATCGTACCGGCCATGCCGGCCTTTTATCATCAACCGCATTCGTTGGAAGATCTGGTAAACTTTGTGGTGGGCAAATTGCTGGACCAGCTCGGGGTACCCCACCAGCTGTTCAAGCGCTGGGGGGCATAGCCACGCAGATTAAAAAACGGGCGGCCAAATGGCCGCCCGTTCTCGCGTTAAGCACGTAATTCGGACAAACCTAGTCCTTCTGGGCCACCGCCTCCGACACCATTCGTCCCAGGGTGGCACACTGTTCAAGCACCGCTTCTGTGGGACTGAAGACCGCACGAACCGGATCACTGACCAGCTTGAAGCCCATCCCTTTCAGCCGTTCTTCCACCATCTTGCAGGCCTCGCCGCTCCACCCGTAGCTACCGAACACCCCTGCCAGATTGGTCTTCAGCTTGACCGTGCTGAGGTAGGCCAGTACGTCCCACATCGGCTTGGGGACGTCCCGGTTGATGGTGGGAACCCCGAACACCAAGGCGTCAGCCTCTTCCATCAGAATACGCAGTTCACCATCTGGCAGGCCGACAATGTGGTGACTGACGACTTCGATCCCTTCATGTGCAGCACCGGCTTCCAGGGCCTGAGCCATTTTTTCCGTGCTTCCGTGGGGAGATATGTAGAATACGACCACCTTTTTCCCAAAGCTGGTCGGTTTGCTCCAGGTTTCGTACTGCACAATCACCCGCCAGGGATCTTTACGGATGATCGGACCATGGCTGGGGCAGATCATGTCAATCACATCATGACGGATCTTTTCGACCGCAGCCAGTACCTTGTCTTTAAAGGGTCGCATCAGGCAGTCAAAGTAAAATTCACGGGCTGAGGTAAAATCTTCGACCTCATCATTAAAGATGCTGCGGGTGTCGCAGTAGTGTGCGCCAAAGGCATCACAGGAAAAGAGGATCTTTTCCTCCTCCAATCGGGTGAACATGGTGTCAGGCCAATGCAGGAAGGGCGCCATGATAAAACGCAGGGTACGCCCCCCCAGGTCAAGGGTTTCACCATCCTTGACGGTCCTTGACTGAAACGGCTTGTGGATCATGTTGCCCACAAAGTTTTTGGCAGCCTGGGTTGAGACCACAATGGCATTCGGGCAATGCTCCAAAAGGTAGGACAGGGAACCGGAATGATCAGGTTCGGCGTGGTTGACCACGATATAATCAATCTTGGCCGGATCAACCAGCGATTTTACCTTGTCCATAAACTGATCAACAAATTTGATCTTGACGGTGTCAATAATGGCGATCTTTTCACTGCCCTGCACCAGATAGCTGTTATAGGTGGTGCCATGTTCGGTGGGAAAGAGATCATCAAAGACACGCAACTC
Organism: Geobacter sp. UBA5730; assembly: GCA_002419465.1. GTDB lineage: Bacteria > Desulfobacterota > Desulfuromonadia > Geobacterales > Pseudopelobacteraceae > Trichlorobacter. The sequence continues at coordinate 160,135 of DIGE01000012.1, forward strand.
GGGATGCAGGGCGCCGAGCCAGTGGATGCCGGGTTTGATTTCAACAGTGCCAATCATAAGTGCAATTCTCCTTGGTCTGTGCCTCTAAAAAAATCAATTGTCTCTGTTTAAGCGTTTTAAATATACCAAATGTCTGTTGTATACAAGATGGAATTCTGCGGTTGTGAGGCCAGACCGGCTCTGCTAGAGTAGTGAAGCTGCGATTGATTATGCAGTGATCGTGCCGCGAAGGGTGGTTCAATGCGTGTAAAGACGGTTTTCAGTTGCAATCAGTGTGGTTCTCAGTCGCCCAAATGGTTGGGTAAGTGCCCTGACTGCGGTGCCTGGAATAGCATGATCGAAGAGCAGCAGGCACCGGCTGCTGCCCGTGGCGGACGTACGCTGCCGGGGAAAAGTGTAGCCTTGCCGATCAGCGACGTACCGCCTCAGGCCGAAGTTCGACTTGGCTGCGGGATCAGCGAGCTTGATCGGGTGCTGGGGGGCGGTCTGGTGCCTGGTTCGCTGGTGTTGATCGGTGGAGATCCCGGAATCGGTAAGTCAACCCTGCTGCTGCAGGCCATGCATCATCTGGCTGCTGACGGACCGGTACTGTATGTATCCGGCGAGGAGTCGGCGGCCCAGACCCGGCTGCGTGGGGAACGGCTGGGGGTAAGTGGCAGGCAACTGCTGGTGTTGGCAGAGAACGGGCTGGAAGAGATCGTTGCCCAGGTGGAACGGCTGAGACCCCGGGCAGTGGTGGTGGATTCAATCCAGACCGTCTGGACTCAGTCCCTTGAATCGGCGCCGGGTAGTGTCAGTCAGGTGCGGGAATCGGCCGGCCGGCTGATGCTTTTGGCCAAGGGCAGCGGGATTCCGATCTTTATTGTTGGACACGTTACCAAGGATGGTGCCATTGCCGGCCCCCGGGTATTGGAGCATATGGTTGACACGGTACTCTACTTTGAGGGCGACCGCGGACATCCGTACCGGATTCTGCGGGCCGTCAAGAACCGGTTTGGCTCCACCAACGAGATCGGCGTATTTGAGATGAAGGCGGGCGGGCTGGCCGAGGTCGCCAACCCTTCGGAGCTGTTTTTGGCTGAACGCCCGTTGGATGCCCCCGGCTCGGTGGTTACCGCTTCGTTGGAAGGTAGCCGTACCCTGCTGGTGGAGATTCAGGCCCTGGTGACTCCCAGCGCCTACGGCACGCCGCGCAGGACCACCATCGGCGTGGACAGTAACCGCCTGGCCCTGCTGGTGGCGGTATTGGAAAAAAAAGCCGGCCTGCATCTGGCTGGCCAGGACATCTTTTTGAACGTGGCCGGTGGCGCCCGGTTGTCCGAGCCGGCCGCCGATCTGGCCATCCTGCTTGCGGTGGCCTCCTCGCACCTGGATCGTCCGGTTGATCCGCAGACGGTGGTGTTTGGCGAGGTTGGATTGGCCGGTGAGGTGCGGGCCGTGACCCAGCCGGAGCCGCGCTTGGCTGAGGCTGAGAAGCTGGGCTTTCAGAACTGTCTGCTGCCGTCAGCCCATCTGCGGCGTTTGACCCCCGGTGCCATGCATTGCCAGGGGATTGCCAACGTGCAGGAGGCACTCCAATTGCTGCTGTAACGCAATTTTTACTGGACTTGATCAGTCAAAGCCCTTAAAATTGACAAATTATCGCTGGTGTATGTGAGGAGATGCATGAACGCCGAGAAACTGGGACTCTTCCGGCAGCTGCTCCAGGATGAGATGAAGGCGCTGCTGTCAGAGGCTGATAAAACAGTCCACGAAATGGGAGATGACGCTTCCCACTTCCCCGATCCAACTGATCGGGCCACCCAGGAATCTGATCGTACGTTTGAGTTGCGGATACGCGACCGGGGACGCAAGCTGGGCAGCAAGATCCGTGAAGCCCTCGAGCGGATTGATGATGGAACCTACGGTATCTGTGAAGATTGCGGCTGCGAGATCAGCGAGGCTCGCCTGAAGGCCCGTCCGGTTACGACCCAGTGCATTGATTGCAAAATCGAAGCTGAACAACGAGAGAAGCGGCTCTGACCTTCTGACGTCCGGTGGAATCGTCGTCACAACACCATCTCAGGTACTACGGCATGGCTCCCACTCCCCCCCCTACAGAAGCCTCCGTTCGCCACTGCCATCAGCGCACCTGTGATGGCGCACTGACTTTGTTGTCGCTCTTCAGCTCCACCCTGCTTTCCACCAACCGGCTCAACAAGCTGCTGCATCTTATTCTCTCGGCCATGGTACACCCCAATGCCTGCCTGTTCGGCCGGGCCATGCTGTTCCTGCACAACGAAAAAACCGGTGTCCTTCAGGGGATGCTGGGGGTGAGCCAGGCCGACTCAGCCGGGCTCAGTGTGGTGGGCAGCGATCCGGCCAACCCGCTGACCGGACACTGGGACCTCGATGACGAGCAGATGGCGCACCAGTGGCAAAGTGAGTACTGCGCTGCCGTGCGTTCCATGCGGATTGACCTGCACGATACAGGCTGTCTCGTGGTGGCGAGGGCTCTGCAGCAACGCCAGGTCTGCCATGTTGTGGACACCGAGTGTCACAACTGCAAAGAGTGCGGCTTTATCAAACGGTTTGACATCACATCCTTTGCCGCCGCCCCGCTGGTGTCTCGCAACCGGACACTGGGAGTGGTGATCGTCGACACCCCTGGCAGTGATCACACCCTTACCAACGAACGGCTGCATCTGTTGCAGCTGTTTGCCAGTCAGGCCGGCATGGCCATTGAAAACTCGCTGCTCTACCGCAATCTGGAAGAGGCTCACGCCGAGCTGCGCGAAAGCCGTCAGCGTCTGGTGCACTCCGCCCATCTGGCTGCCATCGGTGAGATGGCCGCCTCCATCTCCCATGAGTTGAAAACACCGCTGGTCACCATTGGCGGTTTTGCCGCCCGGCTGGCCCGGACCCTGCCCCCGTCAACGCCGCACCGGCAGTACCTGGACACCATTATCGGCGAAGCGCATCGCCTGGAACGGATGCTGGCCGATATCCTGGCCTACTCCCGCAAGCCCACCATCTGTTACAGCCTTTGCGACCTGCGCAGCGTGCTCCAGGAATGCCTCGACGACTACGTTAACGTTTTTGAAGATCATGGCATTCAACTGCAGGCTACCCTGCCGTCAGGCTACTGGGAGGTGTTGGGCGATGCCCACCAGCTCAAACAGATCTTCATCAATCTGCTGGTCAACGCCCAGGAGGCCATGCGTCAGGGCGGCATTCTCAAGGTCACCCTGACAGAGGCGGAACAGCTTGATAAAGCCTTTGCAAGCGTTTGCATAGAAGACACTGGCGGTGGTATACCAGAAGATGATTTAAACAAGGTGTTCACGCCCTTCTTCACCACCAAACACCACGGCACCGGGCTTGGTCTGCCGATCGTGCACCGGATCGTTCAGAACCATGGTGGCAGCCTGCGCGTTGCCAACAGCGCCAGCGGTGCGGTATTCACCGTGCTGCTGCCGTTGGCTGAGTACCGGGAAGATTTCACTACGGGGCTGTAGCTCAGCTGGGAGAGCGCTGCCTTCGCAAGGCAGAGGCCGACGGTTCGATCCCGTTCAGCTCCACCAACACGAAAAACGGTCCTGCCAGAGCGATGGCAGGACCGTTTTTCGTTAGAGGTTGTTGCCTGGCACATAGATGACATAAATCCTGGTTAAGTAACCTGCCGCATCCTACTACGACAATTGTGAAAAGAGCGCAACGGCCATAATACCTTTCCTTCACAGAGCATTGTAGCACCAAACCTCTAGCGTTCACGAGAGAAGGGGCTGGCGATGCCGGACACACGTTAGCGCCCTGTTTTGAACGGCGCTAGTGGTCGTGAAAACCCAACACCACCAGGATGCAGCTGTGGTCGGCGATGACGTTGATGCCAGCCGCTTTGCAGCGTTCAACGGCGGCAGCACTTTCGGCGCCAGGCTGCATCCAGATATTGGTAATGCCACGGGCTATGGCAGCCTCGACCACTTTTTCGGTGATAGCCGGCGGGGTGATGACCGAGATGCTCTTGACGGCGTCCGGCAGGTCAGACACCGAGGCAACACAGGCCAGGCCTTCGATGCTGGCGGCCTTGGGGTTGACCGGAATTACCACTTTCTGGTTGCTTACGTAGCAGCGCAACACCTTGTTGCCGAATTTGCTGCGGTCTTCCGAAGCGCCCACCACGCCAAAAGCTGCTGATTTAAAAAATGTTTCGAGTGCAGGTGTCATGATCCGTCTCCTGTCGGTATCCATCAGCCCCTTGCACTGGGGCTGTTCTTGCCGTATCATACGACAATGTCAACTTTTACCATAATTGCCGATAAAGTGAAAGCCGGACAGCGTCTAACAGAGGACGATGCGCTGGCCCTGTACGCCTCTAACGATCTTTTGGCCATTGGTGAATTGGCGGCCCTGGTGAACGAGCGCAAAAGCGGCCGCAGGGTCTACTTCAACGTCAACCGCCACATCAACCCCACCAATGTTTGCGTTAACCGCTGCGTTTTCTGCGCCTTCTCCCGCACCGGTGACGCTGATGATGCCTATACCCTGACCCGTGACGAAATGGTGCGCCGGGCTGTTGAGGCGCAGGCGCAGGGTGCCACCGAGGTACATCTGGTGGGTGGTCTGCACCCGGATCTGACCTTCGGTTTTTATCTGGAGCTGTTGTCAGCAATTCGTGATGCTGCGCCAGCTCTGCATATCAAGGCCTTTACCGCGGTGGAGCTGGACTGGTTTGCCAGCATCAGCGGTCTGACGGTGCAGCAGGTGCTGGAGCGGTTGATGGCGGCCGGACTCGGCTCCATGCCGGGGGGTGGGGCAGAAATCCTGGTTGAGGGGGTGCGTCGGCAGATCTGCCCTGAGAAGATCAGTGGCCAACGCTGGCTTGATATCCACCGTCTGGCCCACCAGGCCGGTCTGAAGACCAACTGTACCATGCTCTACGGCCACCTGGAAAGTCATGCCGACCGGGTGCGTCACATGGCGATGCTGCGGGAGCTGCAGGATCAGACCGGCGGTTTTCAGGTATTTATTCCCCTGGCCTGGCAGCCGGATAACTCGCCGCTTAAGCTGGACGTAACGGGCACCTCCGGCCTGGATGACCTGAAGACCCTGGCCATTGCCCGCCTGTTTCTTGACAACATCCCGCACTTGAAGGCCTATTGGGTGATGCTGGGTGAGAAGATCGCCCAGGTGGCGCTCTCCTTTGGGGTGGATGACCTGGACGGCACGGTGGTAGAGGAAAAGATCGGCCATGATGCCGGCGCCCGCTCGCCACAAAGTCTGTCACTGGAGCGGATCATTCACCTGATCCGGCTGGCCGGCAAGCAGCCGGTTGAGCGCGACACCCTCTACCGGCCCCTACGCAGTTTCTGAGGAATCCCCCTTCGTTTTCACAGCCCTGAGACATGTTCTCAGGGCTGTTTTTGTTTGGTCTTCTAGGAGCCGGGTACCGTCTGCCTGCAGATCGGTGCCACGGCCCTCTGGATGTACCTTGTGCCGTTGTGGCCAGCTTTGCCGGTTGGTCACCAGGGTTGGGCGCTTGCCGTCGTCAGAAGAAAACACCATTGATTCGCCCGTTGACCTACCTATAAAATGGGAGTAAATAAAACACCTATAAAACTGACTTCTAATCAAGGAGTACCTATATGGCAGAAACAGCCCGTAAATTAAACTTTATGATCAGCCAGGAAGTTGCTAAAGACCTTGAAACATTGATCCCACACGGCCAGCGCAGCAAGCTGGTGTCGGAAGCGATCCGCAAGGAACTGGAACGCTATAAGCGCTGGATGGTGACGGAAAAACTGTTGAATATCCGGGGAGACGCCCCTGAAACCAGTGCTAAAGCCATCCTGAATGCCATTAAATATGATCGCCGTAGGGGGTAGTATGGAAGTGCTGTATGTGCCTGATGCGACGGTGGTCGTGAAATGGGCGTTGCCACCGGCCGAAGACAAGGGGCAGGATCGTTCGCTGGACCTGTTGCAACTCTGGCTGGAGGGGGGCTGCCGGTTTCTGTTGCCTGCCCTGTGGGTGGCTGAAGTGGCAAGCCTGCTGGCCCGACTACATCCGCAACGGGCCGCTGATCTGATGACATTGCTGATCGGTCTGGAGATGCCGGTGGCGGAGGACAGCGCAGCGCTGTGCCAGCGAACCCTGCAGCTGATGCAGGAGCTGGGGGTCGGCTTCTATCAGGCCTACTACCACGCCGTGGCTCTGCAGCATGGCGGCACGCTGGTCACCGCCGATGCGGCTTACTGTCGCAAGGCCAGATCCGCCGCCGGTCTGCTGCTGCTGAAAGATTTCGCCGCCCCCTGAGATGATCATTGCATCGTGCGCAGAGGGTCTGATCCGCCAACCGGTTGCCGGGCTGCTGCAACCGGCACTCCAGCGGGCGGATATGCGTTTCCGCAGCTATGCCACCACCAGTCCCGCCCCCCTGCCTGCCCCCGGCCTGGTGATCACCCCCGAGATCCGCTATCAGAGTGAACTGTATCTGCCGATGGATGAACTGAAACGGCTGCTGGAGCGCTACTATCGGGCTTCGCTCTGCTATGAGCCGATCCTCTCCAGCACCCCTTGTCACGCTGCGCTCAGTTGGGCGGACTGGTTTGTTGCGTTGCCGCCCTGGCTGCAGCAAAGCGCCAACCCGGTACGATTACTGGATCAACTGCTGGCCGACCCTGAGCTGCATGAACGGTTCCTGTTTGCCAGCTTCCTGCCGCAGCGTTTTAATGGAGCCGGTTTTGGCCGCTATCCGGGACAGTCTGATTGGTTGCGGGAATGGGCCGCCAGGTTGCGCCGGTCTGGCAAAACAGCGCTGCGCTGCCTGGACGCGGCCTGCGGTAGTGGCGAGGGCAGCTGGGAATTGGCAGAGCTGCTGCAGGACGCAGGCTGGCAGGCACAGCAGGTGGAGCTGCAGGGCTGGACCCTGGACCCGCTGGAGGTCTGCGCGGCACAACGGCAATATCTGCCGCATCTGCCGCAGCGCCAGCAGGCTTACCGGCAGCGAACCTGGTTGCTGAAGGCTGATGGCTGGGAGAAGCGGATCAGTTTTCGGCTCGGCGATCTGCTGGCCGACCAGTCCCCTGGCGACAGCTTCGACCTGATCCTCTGCAATGGCCTGATCGGAGGGCCGATCATGCATCAGCAGGCTGCATTGGCCAAGCTGTTGTGCAGGTTGGCCGGGATGCTGGCAGCAGGAGGGCTGCTGCTGCTGGCCGACCATTTTCATGGTGGCTGGCACAAAAAAACCCCCGAGACGATGCTCGGGGGTCTGTGTAAACGCTGCGGTCTGGAGGTGACCAGGGCCGGAGAAGGGCTGGCCGCCTTAAAAGCGGATCAGTAAGCCACCCCAGGAGAGACCGCCGCCAAAGCCCATCACCAGCACCAGTTGTCCCGGTTTGATGGTGCCGTTACGCCGGAATTCGTCCAGAGCCAGACCTACCGATGCAGCGGCGGTGTTGCCGTATTTCTGCAGGTTGACCAGAAACTTCTCTTTCGGGATGTTGTTCTTTTTCGACACGGAATCGATGATCCGCAGGTTAGCCTGGTGGGGGATCAGCCAGTCCAGGTCGTCCGGAGTGATGCCGGCCTGATCGCAGACGGTCCTGATCAGTTCGGGGATCGCCTCGGTGGCGAAGATATAGACCTGTTTGCCTGCCATGTAGAAGGTATTTTCCTTGGCAGCGATGGTTTCTGCGGTGATCGGTTTGCGCGATCCGGATGAGGGCACCTGAATCAGGGCCCAGCCGTTACCGTCGGAACGGATGAAGGTCTGGTGAATCCCCTCTTCCCCCTCGGTTGCGCGCAGGATCACAGCGGCAGCGCCGTCACCGAAGAGCGGGCAGGTGGTCTTGTCATCAAAGTCGAGAATCTTGGAGTAGGTGTCAGCGCCGATCACCAGAGCGGTGCGGGCCTTGCCGGAGCGAATAAAACTGTCGGCGGTATCCATGGCAAAGATGAAGCTGCCGCAGACCGAGTTCAGGTCAAAGGCAAAGGCGTGCTTGGCGCCGATCTCCTTTTGCACCATGCAAGCGGTGGCCGGCAGGATCATATCCGGGGTGGAGGTGCCTACCACGATACAGTCGATCTCTTCACCACTGATGCCTGCATCTGCCAGGGCAGCCTTGGCAGCCCGGTTGGCCAGGTCGGAGGTGGATTCGTCTGGTTGGACAAAACGACGTTCACGGATACCGGTGCGGGATGCTATCCACTCATCCGCATCGTCTACCAGATATGAAAAAAAGTCATTTGTGACCACCCGATCGGGGAGTCCTGCGCCGCTGCCGATAATTTTTGAGCGTTTCATAACAACACCATGCCATAAACAAACATTGTTTGTCAAAAACTATTCATCGGTCGGGTTACGAAAAGCACTCAGCAAATCCAGCAGGCCGTAGCCCCAAAGTGCCAGAAAAGCTGCCAGCAACAGCTTGGCCCAGAAACTGTGCTGGTGAAACTGCGCCATGACGGCAGAGGCGGAGATCGGGCTGCCGGTCAGCTGAGCACCAATCACCGGGCTCATGATCTTCATCATAAAGAACAACGCTGCCAGCAGCAGCAGATTCAAGAGCAGGATCAGCACCACCCCGCGGATGCGACGGCCCAGGTAGAGTTGACCGGCTCCGGGCAATACCAGAGCGTTCAGGAGCAAAGCGGTAAGCGGACGTTTCATGGGACTCTCCTAGGGCCAGTGCGGCCTGAATAGCCGGATCAAGGTATTCGTGAAGATTGTTCATGCGCGACAGCATACCGGAAGGAACTGGCTGGCGTCAACCAAGCTGCTTGCATACGTTTTGACATTCAGACCGGATTCAGGCATAGTTTTCAGCACATTTCCGGAGGCAAACCACTATGATACTTCTTGCAAATATCGTCAGAGCGCTGGCGGTGATCGTCGAGATGGCCAACGGCCTGCTGACGATCTATAAATATGTCCTGATCGCAGCTGCGCTGATTTCGTGGATCAACCCCGATCCTTACAACCCGATCGTCAGCTTTCTGCATCGGGTAACCGAGCCGGTGCTGTCCCGGATCCGCCGCTACATGCCGGACACTGGCGCCATCGATCTCTCGCCCCTGGTGGCCTTTGCCCTGATTTATCTGGTGCAGATCGTTCTGCTGGATACGGCCTACCAATATCTGTTCAATGCCAGCCTCAGTCTGCGGCTGCGCTAACAAAGGATACCTGTCATGAAGATCACCCCGTTGGATATCCAGCAGCAGCAGTTCAAGGGTAAGACCTTCGGCGGTCTGGACGCCGATGATGTGGATGCCTTTCTGCAAGCCGTAGCAGCCGAGATGGAGGAGCTGCTGCGCGAAAATACCGAATTGAAGGAGCAGGTCAACCGGCAGTCACGTGAATTGGCCGAGCTGGCCGAGCATGAAAAGGAACTGCGGGACACCCTGCTGGCTGCCCGCACCATTACCGAGGAGATGAAGGCCAACACCCAGAGGGAGGGTGAGCTGATCATCGCCGAGGCGGAGCTGAAGGCCCGCCGGTTGGTGGATGACGCTGAGCGGACAGTAATAGAACTGCAGGTCAAGGCTCAGGAGATGCGGCGTCAACGGTTGCAGTTTGAGCTTGAATTAAAAGGGGTGCTGGACGCCCATGCCCGTCTGATCGGGAATGCCGGACAGTCCTGAGCGGCCCTGGCAGGAGCAGGCCGATGGCCTGGTGCTACGGGTGCTGGTGCAGCCACGGGCCTCCCGCAGTCAGTTTTGCGGTCTGCAGGGGGATGAACTTAAGCTGCGACTGACCGCACCGCCGGTGGACGGGGCGGCCAATGCCTGTTGCCAGGAGTTTCTGGCCAAGCTGTTCCGGGTGCCCAAATCGGCGGTCAGGATTGAATCAGGCGAAAGTTCGCGGCATAAGCGCATCCGGGTGCTGGGCGCCACCGCGGCCCAGTTGGAACAGGCGCTGGGAAATTGAAGTCTCTTGGTTGTTTTTTACCCTCATTTCCTCTGGAAACGGGGGATTTTCGGTTTCAGGAAAGGACGCAGATGCTGCTGGTTAAACATGGAGATCGGGTGCGGGTGCATTACACCGGAACACTGGAAGACGGAACGGTTTTTGATTCCTCGGAATCATCGGCACAGGATGACAGCTGCGGCTGCGATTGCAGCAGTTCTGGAGGCTGCGGCACGAGCAGCGACTGCGGGTGTGACCCGTTGGAGTTTGTGGTGGGTCAGGGCAATGTGATCCCCGGATTTGAAAAGGCAGTGATCGGGTTGGCCATGGGCAGCAGCACCACGGTCACCATTCCGGCTGACGAGGCCTATGGCCCCCGGCAGGAGCAGATGGTGGCGGTTGTTGACCGGAGCGAGCTGGGCAGCGAGATTCAGCCGATCGAGGGACAACAGCTGGAGGTGGTGCTGCAGGACGGTTCCAGCATGCCGGTGCTGATTACCGAGGTGACTGACAGTACCGTAACCCTGGATGCCAATCATCCCCTGGCTGGTCGGGATCTGACCTTTGCCATCAAGCTGGTGGAGATCGTCTAGTTAAGCGGTCGTTTTTGCTGAACACGTAAAAAGGGCTGCCGAAACCGGCAGCCCTTTTTGTCGTATTAAGTGTGCGCAGCAGCTATTTGCGAGCCGCCACCGTGGAACCGACCGCCTCGACAGTGTAGTCCTTGCCTTCCATTGGCGGGTTGACGATCACCAGGGTGAAGGGGATCGTCTTGCCGGGTGGCACCTCCAGATTGGTCAGGGAGTCACCGAACTGATTACCCATGGTGGTCAGGATCTTGTCATGGGGCATGCTGGCCAGCTGATTATGGGTGAGCAGGTTGCCGGCATAGGCCGTCTGGGTAAGCAGCGGCTGGTTGTTTGCGTCAAAAATGGTGGCCTTGACCTGCAGCGCGGCGCGGGGTTTGCTGAAGCTGTTGAGGGCCTCGCCGGTGATGATCAACAGGTCGCCTGCCGCGCTCTTGGTCAGGAACGAAGCCTGCAGGTTCTGGACGACAATCTTGCCTTCTTCGGACGAAGCGGTTTTGTTGAACAGGCTGGAGATCTGACCGTTCTTACCGAGGAACAGGTAGCCCATACAGGCGAGGGCGCCGATGACCAGCAGGCAGACCACGGCGATCAGCGTGGAAAAGACCGGACTTTGACGACGGCGCGAGCTGATCGACAGCGGTGATGGTTCTTCCTGGCCTGACTGATCAAAGGTGAATTCCTGTGCCTGCCCCTGTGGGATAGCAGCGGTTGCAGGTATCGTCGGGTTATCAAGCACCGCGGGCGCCGATGTCTGGGGTTGGCTGAAGTTGAACAGCGCGCTGTTTTGATCAGTGGTGCTGGCCGGTATGGCGACACTGGCTGCCTCGCCGCCGAAATCGAAATCACCCAGGCTGAAGCTGTCATCAGTTTTGACCGGCGCAGCTGCGGTGCCGGTCTGGGCTGAGCCAAAATCAAGGCCGGAGAAGTCAAAGACGTCACTGGGCACAGCAACCGTCGGCGCTTCGGCATCACCAAAGCTAAAACCGAAATCAACGGAGCTGCCGGCGGCCGGCTGGCTGACAGCGGACAGGTTCCCGAAGTCAGCCCCGCTCAGGGAGAAACCCTCATCGGGCTTGGCCACGCTGACATCGCCGAAATCGAAACCGCCGAAGTCGATATCGCCGGTCGAAGCTGCCACGGCGCTCGGCTTGGTGGTGAAATCAAAGTCAGTGTTCTGGTTCTGTGCCGTGGTCTGAATGACATCGCCGAAGTCGAAGCGGATATCCGTTGCCGGGCCTGCCTCGGCCATCTGCGGCATGACGGTGCCGAAATCGATACCGGTGCCGGTGACGGCCGTTGGCTCGGGCGGTATGGCAGGCGGCATGATTACCGTCTTGTCATCCCATGCGGGAGCGGCAGGGAGCGTTATCGCCTCGGTAGTGACGCCGGTAAAGGATACCTCGCCAAAATCAGGGCCGACAGCAGCGTCGGTCTGTCCCAGATCAAATGTGCTCGCTGCAGCCAAAGCCGTTGTCTCAACCGCTGCTGCAGCGGCAGGCATCACCAGCGTCTCGTCTGGGACCGGCGGGACAGTTTCGTCATCGGGCTTGTGTACGGTAAAGACGTGCCGGCATTTTGCGCAGCGGACCCTGGCGCCCCGCTTCGTCACCTTTTCGTCGTCAAGCTTGAATTTGGTCCGGCATTGCTCGCATTGAATGATCATCGCCAGCTCCGTTTAGCGGGTTGGTATTGTCGCGATCTTCGAAAAGCCCATAAAACAGCGATTTTGTACCAGAAAGGGCGGGTTGTGTCAATTTCTTATCCACCGGCCTGCTGGCAGCAATGGGCCATTATCGGGCAACTGAGGCAGGCTGCGCCTTGTTTGCCGCTACACCCTTCGCTGATTCCCAAGTGACAGATGCTGAAATCGTATTTAACCGGATCATCAGGATCGAGGCGCCGCAGGGCGGCAGTGATCTCCAGCGCCATGCGCCAGTCCGGCGTACGGCGAGCGGTCAGGCCCAATAGCCGGCCGATCCGTTCGATGTGGCGATCGACCGGGATCACCAGCTGACAAGGGCTGACCCCGTGCTGCCATAAGCCCAGGTCGATTCCGTCGGCCGGGCGCACCACCCAGCGCAGAAACATGCAGCTGCGTTTGCAGGCGCTGCCGCCCAGTGGTGAGGGGAACAGGAAGCGGAATGAACTGTCACTCGCCAGGCCACCGGGGCCGAACACCGGCCGGTAGTCCAGGCCCAGTACCGCCGTGTTGAAGCCGATCAACCCCGGCTCAATGGTGACAGCCGACGGGTCGTGGAAGCTCAGGAAAAACCGTTCAATGCTGCCGGCCTGTTCACGCATCAGCCGGATGGACCATAGCAGGGCACAGAGGTCGTCAGCGTTGTTGAAGCGGTGCTTGAAGGCGGCGAATGCGATGCGTTGGCGGGCTGGATCAAAGCGATCCACAAAGGCGGACGGAGAGGGGCCCAACTGCTCAAAGATGCGGGCCAGGCTGCCTTTGATGACCTTGACCGAGCCGTAGGCGAAGACCGCCGCGATCAGCGCAGCCACCTCCCGGTCCGCCGGGGTACGGTAGCGGTGACAGAAGGAAAGTGGGTCGTTGGCCAGATGCTGCTGCGATCGAGCGGCATACAGGGCGTCGAGGGTCTCTGTGAGGCAGCTAGACATCGGCCTCGCGCAGGAACAGGGCTGCATCCTCGGGCGAGGTGGGATTGATGTAGAAGCCGGTGCCCCATTCGAAACCGGCGATGGAGGTCAGCCGGGGGACCAGTTCGATATGCCAGTGGTAGTCATATTCCAGTGACGACCAGAGGCTCGGTTTGCCGGGCCGTTTATGCATCGGCGGGCAGGTGTGCAGGATGAAGTTGTACGGTGCGTCCTTCAAGACCAGCTTGACCCGTTGCAGCATATCCTTGAGCGCCACGGCCAGCTCAGCCAGTTGGGCGTCGTTCATCAGGGCGAAATCGTGGAGATGCCGTTTGGGGTAGAGTCGCAACTCAAAGGGGAAGCAGGCAGCGTAGGGGGTCAGGGTGACATAATTGGCAAACTCGCGCACCACCCGTTGGCCTTGTTCCAGCTCAAAGGCGATGATGTCGCAGAACAGACAGCGTTCTTTCTCGACGTAGTGCTTGCGGCAGACCTTCAGTTCGGTGGCCGCCACCGGCGGCAGCATCGGCACGGCGATCAGCTGGCTGTGGGAATGGCCCAGGGTGGCGCCGGCCCTGGCACCGTGGTTCTTGAACAGGATCATAGAGCGGAAACGGAAGTCGCGGCGCAGATCCAAAAGCCGGGTGCGCCAGGCGATCAGCACCTCGGTCAGCTCCGCCGGAGACAGATCGGCCATCGACTTGTCGTGGTCCGGGGTCTCGATGATAACCTCATGGGCGCCGATGCCGTTCATCACGTCGTAGGGACCGTGGCCGCGGTTTTCCAGATCGCCCTCCACCCGCAGGGCCGGATACTTGTTGGGGATCACCCGCACCTTCCAGTTGGGGCTGTTGGGCATGCCGCTGAGCCGGCTGGCATAGATCTCGGGAGGGGTCTTGTCCTCATTGCCATAGCAGAACGGGCAGGCGGTCATCGGCAGCGCTTCCGGCTCGCTCTGGAAGTCCCGTGGCCGGCGTCCCCGCTCGGTGGCAATGATCACCCAGTGTAATTTTAACGGATCCCAACGTAATTCAGACATATATCCTCCGGGCGGCTTCGCCACAGGTCCATCTGCTTCGCTACACTCGTCCCGCGACGCTCGACGTACTGCAGTTGTACGCCGTCGCGCCGCACTCCTCGCGTGCCTGGCATCTGGAGTCTGTGACTGTGCCGCTACTGTGTGCGGGAAGTAGGGCAAAAAAAGGCCGTTTCATTGTTCATATCAGCCAGTCGTTAGCTTCCAGGTCCGGCCCCTCGTAATGAAGCATCAACGGCGTATCAGACGGCCAGCGGCCGATCTGTTCGGTATCGCGGGTCAGGGTTACCGAGGCGAACAGCTTGGAGCGCGGTTGCAGCCCCAGCGGCTCCAGCGGAATCGCCAGCTCGCAACTGCGGTCGATCGACCAGCGGCAGCAGATGTTGGTGGGCACCCAGGAGCCGCTTTCCTTTGCCAGCAGCAGTCCCTGGTTGGCGCTGCGTTGCATCGGCAGGCGGTATTCGCGGTCGGCAATCAGGTGCAGGGCCAGGATATCGACCTCCTTGAGCAGGCGCGCGAGTTCCTGGACGCCATCGATTCTGAAAAAAAGGCTGTCCCGGTTGTAGCCCCAGTAGAACCCTTGCAACATCCGGTCGGCGGAGTGCATGGCCGAACCCTGGCGGGTCAGATCGTACAATCCGGCCGCCAGCCACTCGAAGTAATCACCCACCCGGCCGTTGATGTCCGGATCGATGAAACCGGCCGGCTCCCGCACCAGCCCGGCCGGGCTCTTTTTCTTGATCGGCTCCAGCAGTTTGGGCGGCGGGTCCAGGTTCAGCAGCCGGTAGACGTTGGTCAGGTGTTGGCGGAACAGCCGGTCAAAGCGGTCGCTGTGGGGTGAAAAATGATCGTCGCCAAACCACCAGAACCAGTCGCTGCCCTCGGCGGCATACAGTGAGGTGCAGAGCATCCGGGCGGCTTCATCACCGTTATTGCCGCAGGCATCCAGCTGCCGGGCTGCCGCGGGGTGGTGCTCACTGACCGCTTGGCGGGCCTGCTGCAGCAGGTCCCAGGCCAGGTTCTCCTCAGGGTGACCGATCCAGATACCGTAGTTGGCATTGATCCAGGAACCAGGATGAATCCGATGCAGGCGGCCTTCGAAGGATGCCCGTTCCTGTACTTCGCTGCAGGTGGCCAGCCGCAGGTCCGGAGCGGCAGCTACGCTGGCATAGAGGCCGGACAGAAAGTCATAGGCGTTGTCAGGGTAGAACTCCCAGGCGTTCTCGCCGTCCAGGATCACCGGGATCACCCGTCCCTCGGCGCCGACCTGGTGGCGAATCTGACGCAATCTGCTGCAGAAATCCAGCACGGCCCGGCCCGGCTCCCACTGGCTGTAGGTGAAGCCGATCAGGTCCGACAGGCGGTGATCCCGGAAGAAGATTCTCAGGTCGCCGTGGGCGGTGGCAAAGCGCCAGGGGCGGTACAACCGCTCCTGGTTGTGCCCCAGACCGTCATCCAGCGATTTGGCCAGCACCTCTTCATCGGTGGCCACCCAGGCCAGGCCGCACTCGGCGATGATCGAGAGCACCTCGTCACTGACCGAACCCTCTGAGGGCCACATGCCCCGAGGGGTGATGCCGAAAATTTCCTGAAAATAGGCCAATCCGCGGCGGATCTGGGCTGTGGCATCCTCGGGGTGCCGAAACCGTTCCTGCGGCAGGGTTACCCGCGGCATGGCCTCTTTGGCCAGCTGGGTGTCACACAACAGCGGCAAAATCGGATGGAAGTAGGGGGAGAGAGCCAGTTCGATCCGCCCCTCCTGGTGCAGCCGCCGGTAGAGCGGCAGAATTTCGTTCAACAGCCGTTGCTGGGTGGCGAACAAGAGTGCCTTGTCGCCGGCACTGTAGCCTTCGCCCTTGTCCAGCAGCTGGCGGAATTCCGGGAAGCGGCGCCGGGCCGCCTCGCCGGTCCAGGCCAGGAAGAAGCAGACCTGCAGATCCAGCAGGTCCTGATCGCTAAAATGGCGGATGCGGTCACGAGCTGAGCCCGGTTTGCCTTCGCCAGCCATATACAACAACTCCAGGTAGCGGCGGTGGGGTTCGATCATCCGCTGGCGATTGGCGGAAAAAAAGTTTTCCAGCAGGAAGGCCTTGTCGTCGTCAGTCATCGAGGCCGGGTCTTGTTGGCCCCGGATCAGGAACGGATCAACTGCCGTGCCTGCGGCGTAGTCCTGCAACTGTTCCACCAGCGAAGGTACCAGGTTGAAGACCGCCCGCGCCCCCGGTGTGTCCTCCACAATGGCCGGCATGTCGTAGTAATCCTTGATGCCGTGCAGGTAGGTCCAGGGCAGGGCATACTCGTTCCTGACCGGGTCCTTGTAGTAGGGCTGGTGCATGTGCCAGATGAAGATGACGTCAATCGGCGCGGTCATCGCTGGTTACTCCAGCTCTTTCTTCCACTTCTGTACCTTCTTTTGATACTCGTCCAGCAGCTTGGTCGCGGCTTTTTCGTCCTTGGCCTCGGCGAAGATGTGTACGAACGAACTGTACTGGTCCGGCAGCACCAGGGCCCAGTCGTTGCCGATATGCACCTTGATGCCGTCGATAAAGCTGGCCTCCTTGTCCAGGGAGTCTTCGCTCATCTTGCGCATGATGCCCCCCTTCATCTCAAAGGGGCAGGTGACGCTGGCCTGCAGAAAGGACCGGACCGGGGCATCGGCCGATGCCTTGGAGAGCGGCAGCCCTTGGGAGACGGACAGCTCGATCAGCTTGGTAATCGTGAACATGCCGTCAAAGGCTGCCTGAAAGGAGGGGAAGGCAAAGCGGCCGTCAATGGTGCCGGCCAGGATCACCTCCGATGAGCTGGCGGCCTCCAGCATGGCCCGATCGCTACTCTTGGTGCGGGTGACGGTGCATTTCTTCTTGATCGCCATCTGTTCAATGGTGGAGGGGGCCTGCACCGGCACGGCGATGGTGCCGCGCTGTTCGCTGTGTAGTTTGAGCGCCGTGACCAGGGCCAGCAGTTCGACGCCGTCATGGATCGTGCCGTTTTCGTCCACCAGTGCAATGGCCTCGGCGTTGGGTTCCAGCCAGAAGCCGGCCTGGGCCTTCAAGGAGCTGACGATGGCGGAAAGCTGCGTCAGGGCCTCCTGCTTCGGCTTGGGGGTGACGCTGCCCTTGCCCTCGTCCACATAGGCGTTCAGGGCTACCACGTTGCAGCCCAGTTCGTTTAAGAGCATCGGCAACACCTGGCAGGCCGGTGAAAAGTTGAAATCCACCACCACGGTCCAGGCTGCCTTGCGGATCAGATCACGGTTGACTGCCCGCAGGTAGCCTTCCCGGTAGAACTCTGCGGCCTGCGGTATGTCGACCAGGCCTCCCGGCTCGGTGTGGTGGGCCCGCCGGAAATTTTCCTTGAAGAAGATTCGCTCGGCGTTCTTGGCCATGTTGCTGGAGAAATCCAGGCCGTCGCCATCCAGAAAGACGATCTCCAAGGAGGCCGGGTCATCCTGGGACTGGCGGAAGTGGAAGCCGCCCACCTCGCCGAAGCTCTTCAGCTTGTAGCGGATCAGCGGCAGCGAGGTCATGGTCATGTCCCGCACGTTGACCCCGGCCGACAGCAGGCCCCCTACGAAGCAGCGTTTCAGCATGCGGGAGGAGCGGTTGGCGTCTCGTCCGCCCAGCACGAAGCTGCCCTTGGGCAGCATGGTGCCGTAGGCGCAGCCCAGCTTGGCCACGAATTCCGGGGTCAGTTCCACGTTGGACAGACCGCGGATGATGGAGCCCTCAAACAGCGATTTTTTCCATTTTTCGCCCCAGATCAGGTTGGCGGTGACAATGGCGCCGGCCTCGATCACCTTGCGGGGCCAGATTTTGACGTCGGGCTTGATGTGGACCTCATCGCCGATGGAGGTGTCGTCGGCCACGATCACCCCTTCATCCAGTACGGCGGACTGCCCCACCCGTACGTTGGCGCAGATCACGCTGTCGGTGATGCGGGCCCCCTTTTTGACATAGGCGTTATCCCACAACACGCAGCGGTTGAGTTTGACCCCGGCCTCGATGGTGCAGTTGCGGCCGATCACCGAGTCCTTGATCTGTACCTCGCCGCGGATCTGGGAGTTGTCGCCGATCACCACCGTGCCGGACATGCCGGAGGCGTCCTCCAGGGTCACATCGGCGCCGATCCGCAGATCCTTGCCGACGTAGTCCTGCTTCTCCTCGTCGATCTTCAGGTTGACCTTGCCCTTGAAGATGTCGTGGTAGGCCTCGCGATAGGAATCGGTATTGCCGATATCCCGCCAGTAGCCCTTGGCGCTGAAGCCGTAGAGCGGGTCCTTGTTCTTGAGCATGGTGGGGAACAGGTCCTGGGAGAAGTCAAAGTTCTCCCCCTCGGGGATATAGTTGAAGATCTCCGGCTCCAGCACGTAGATGCCGGTGTTGATGGTATCGGAGATCACCTCGCCCCAGCCCGGTTTCTCCAGGAACTGGGTGATCCGTTTTTCCTTGTCGGTGATCACCACGCCGAACTGCAGCGGGTCCTTGACCGAGGTGAGGGTAATGGTGGCCATGGCCTTGCTGTCGTCATGGAAGTCCAGCACCTTTCTCAGATTGAAGTCGGTCAGCAGATCGCCGGAGATCACCATGAAACGTTCATCCAGGTATTTTTCGGCCGCCTTGACCGCACCGGCGGTACCCATATCCTCCAGCGGGGTGACATAGGTGATTTTGACCCCGAAGTCGGCGCCGTCCCGAAAGAACTTTTTGATGATCTCGGGCTGGTGATACAGCAGCATCACCAGATCGGTGATGTCATGTTTTTTCAAAAGCTCGACAATATGAAGCATGATCGGCCGGTTGAACAGCGGGATCATCGGTTTGGGCATGCTGCTGGTGAGGGGTTGGATGCGGGTGCCGAAGCCGCCGGCCATGATGACTGCCTTCATAAAAAATCTCCTTGGTATAAGATTACAGTCCGGCGGCCTTGCGCTGGGCCTTCTTGGCCAGCACCCGCTTGATCTCTTCCTTCAGTTCGGTCAGGTCGCCGGATTTGACCACGTAGCTGTCGGCCAGCCAGGCTGAAAAGTCATCCTTGTAGCAGGAGAAGGCCGAACAAAGGATCACCGGCATGTCGTGGCGCTCCTTGACGATCTTCTGCAGCAGTTCAATGCCGCTCTCGTTTTTGAGCTTGATGTCCAGCACGGCCAGGTCGAAGCTCTGCTGCTGTAGTTTTTCCGTGGCTTCAGCCGTACTGGCGGCAGTGGCCACCTCGTAGCCTTCGTCGGTCAACTCTTCTGCGTAGAGCAAGCGGATGTTGGCCTCGTCGTCAACCACCAGGATCCGGTTCATGGCTGCTCCTCCTTGCGGGTGGGTAGTTTGATGCTGTAGCGTACCCCGGCATCCGGCGGGGCCACCACCAACAGCGGGATATTCTGTTTTTCAAGCATGTTGCGGCACAGGGCCAGGTTGAGGCCCGAACCCATCTCGTGGGTCTCGGCAAAGGGGGTCAAGAGCGCTTCCAGCTCATCCTCGGACAGGCGTCGCGACCGGTCGTCAATCAGAATCTCGACCCGCTCTCCCTCCAGGCGGGTGCTGATCTCCAGCAACCCGTTTTCAAGGCCGTCGATGGTACCCAGCAGGATGTTGCGAATGCAGTAGGAGGTCTGCTTGTAGTCAATGTAGGCCGCGGGCAGGCCATCTGCGGGATGGTAGCGGCAGGTGTAGTTCTGGGTGATCACCTTGTCTTGGATCTCCCGCAGAGTGGTCTCAACCAGCTGGTTGACATCCCAGAAGTCGCGGATCGGGTAGAGGGCGTCGGAGTAGGTAAGAATTTCGTCCAGCACCTCTTCCATCTGGTGGGCCTCGGCCACAATCGAATCGATGAAGTCACGCTTAGGATCGTTTTGCGGGGTGGCTTTGAGGATCGAACGGGCAAAACCGCCGATCACCATCAGCGGATTGCGGATTGAGTGGGCAATGCTGGAGGTGATCCGGCCCACCAGGGCCATCTTCTCCATCTTGACCAGCAGTTCCTGCTGCTCCTGCAGCTTGCGGTTGGCCTCCTGCAGTTTGGCCACCTCCACCTGCAACCGTTCGTACAGCGAGGCCCGTTCGATGGCAAAGGCTACCGGAAAGGTGAAGGTCTCGATGGAGCGCAGATCCTCATCGGTGATCGGCTGACGGGTGATGAAGTTGTCGGTCAGGATGGCGCCGACCCGCCGGTTGCGAGCGATCAGCGGCAGGATCAGAAAGGTATCCACCCCCAGCAACCGGGCCAGCTCCGGGTCTACGTCAGGGTTGTGAAAGGCGTTTTGCACCAGCAGCGGTTTTTTCTCTTCCAGGCTGCTGACGATGATGTGGTGGATGTCGTCCATTGAGATCACCAGCCGTGCCAGGATATCCTGAAACTTGTCTCGTTCCGCCGAAAGTTTGTTTTGCCGGAAGGCGTGGGAAAGGCTTTGCAGGTCCAGGTCGCTGGTGGCCACCTCATGCCAGGTCTGGCCGGCCTCCTCGGCAGAGCGGGGCCCGATGGCCAGGTGGCCCCGCAGGAAGTGGCGCTCCTTGTCGGCCAGCAGCAGAAATGCCCGGTTCATACCGAAGCCCTTGCCGGAGGTGATGGCGGTCAGGGCCACTGACAAGACCTCTTCCAGATCCACCGAGCTTTGCAGCACGGAACCCAGCTCGTGCATAAAGCGGGTTTCCAGCGTCTTGGTGTCGAGGAAGCTGCTCAGGGATTGGATGTGGGAGCGTTGGCGGCGGTATCCTTCATCCAGGATGGAAAACATCGGGGCCAGGGGGTGGCCCGAAGCGTAGAAACGTTCCAGATCCCGCTTGAACTTTTCACAGTTACAGCATTTTTCGAGTACGCGGCGGCTGCGGGAGGACAGCAGGTCCTCGTCACCCTCGCCCAGGTTGGGGCAGTCGCCTACCTGAATCTGGTCGCGATCCCAGCAGCATTCCCACTGTGTGGCTGTGTCGTTCTCCATGCAAAGGCTCCGGCACCAAGCATACCACGGGTTCAAGCCGGGTCAAGGGACAGGCGTCAGTAGGGTTTACTTCACCTTCCAGGTGGTGCCCTGGGGGGTATCCAGCAGTTGAATGTTGCTGGCCAGCAACTGGTCGCGGATCTCGTCACTGCGTTTGAAGTTCTTATCCTTGCGAACCTGCGCCCGTTCGGCGATCAGGGCCTCGATCTCGGCCGGGGTGATGGTCAGCTGGCCGACCTTGCCGGCCTCGCGTGCGGCCAGCCACTGGGCGGGACTGGAACAGAACAGCCCCAGCACCGGGCCGATCTCGCTGAAGGCCTGCCGAATCTGCGCAAGGGTCAGGCGTCCGGCCGTGTCCGGCTGTCCGGCTTCAGCCAGATAGCGGTTCAGGGCCCTGATCAGATCGAAGATTACCCCCAGGGTCTGGGCAGTGTTGAAGTCGTCATCCATGGCCTCTTGAAAGCGGGGCAGCAGTTGTTGGGCTTTCTCGGTCAGCTCGGTCAGTGACGGTGCCGCTGCGGCCGCGCCGTCCGGTTTGGCCAGAGCCGCGTCCAGGGCTGCCAGGGCCTCGTAGATGCGGGTCAGGCCGGCCTGGGCCTCCCGCAGGTTCTGGTCTGAGTAATCCAGCGGCGAACGGTAGTGGGCCTGCAGGATGAAGAAACGTAAGACCTCGGCATCGAACAGCTCCAGCACCTCGCGGATGGTGAAGAAATTGCCCAGCGACTTGCTCATCTTCTCGCTGTTGATATTGACAAAGCCGTTGTGCAGCCAGTATTTGACGAACTGGCAGCCGTTGGCGCATTCCGACTGGGCGATCTCGTTCTCGTGGTGGGGGAAGACCAGATCCTTGCCGCCGCCATGGATATCGAAGGAGGGGCCCAGAAAACGCATGCTCATGGCTGAGCATTCGATATGCCAGCCGGGCCGGCCCTTGCCCCAGGGTGACTCCCACCAGGGCTCACCCGGTTTGGAGCCTTTCCAGAGGGCAAAATCCATCGGGTTCTGCTTGCGTTCGTCCACCTCCACCCGGGCCCCGGCCTGCATATCCTCCAGGTTGCGCTTGGAGAGTTTCAGGTAGTCGCCAAAGGTCTCCACGGCGAAATAGACGTCGCCGGCTGCCTCGTAGGCGTGGCCGTTGGCGATCAGGCGCTGAATGATGGCGATGATGTCGTCGATATGGTCGGTGGCCTTTGGCTCGATGGTCGGTTTGGCCAGTCCCAGCCGGCCCATATCCTCGTCAAAGGCGGCAATGTAACGGTCGGCGATGGTGCGGTAATCGGTCCCTTCCTGGTTGGCGCGGTTGATGATCTTGTCGTCGATGTCGGTGTAGTTGCGGACAAAGGTCACGTCATAGCCGGCATACTGCAGGTAGCGATAGATCACATCGAAGACGATGCCGGCCCGGGCATGGCCGATGTGGCAGTAATCGTAGACCGTCACGCCGCAGACATACATGCCTGCCTTGCCCGGCACCTGAGGGATAAAGGGCTCTTTCTGGCCGGTGAGGGTATTGTAAAGACGTAGCGCCATGATGGGACCTCTAAAATTTTCCCGCTACTCTGGCACGATTTTGACGGAAAAACAAGGCTGCCCCTTGCGCGGCAGGCGCTTGCGATGCTACAACGGTTTATGTAACGGAGATGGCATGGAACGTCCGCAGTACGAAAAACAGTTGCACCTGTTGACCACGGCAGAGCCGCCGGAGATTCTGGATCAGTTGCTCAAGCTCTCGCAACGGCCCCAGCCGGCGCGCTTCCAGCTGCACAACTACTACAAAGAGGTGCCGGTGGCAGCCGCTGCCGAAATCCTCTACCTGTTCGACGACAGCCTCTGCTGCCGGACCAACGAGACCCAATCGCGAGCCATCGAGCTCAGCCGGCACACCATCCTCAAGTGTCCCGACCTGCCCCACGATATCTACGCCGAGGCCCGTTACAACCCTGAGAGCGGCGAGGTGTCGCTGTCCGGTTTCTCCTATGTCGAGGTGCTGCCGGAAAAGCGCAACTCAATCCGGGTCAATATCGGCGGTCTGCTGTATGTGGAGGTGGAGGCCGGGCCGGACCGTTTCAAGGCCAAGCTGAAGGAACTCTCACTGGGGGGCTGCGCCCTGGAGGTGCCGGACAAGGCCTGTTTGGGCAGCTACTCCTATTTTTACCTGAATCTGACACTCTCGCTCAACAACCGGCCCGCAGCGGTGCTGGTGCGGGTGATGTCCCGCCTGCTGCGCTTCGAGAGTGAAGACACCCCCTGCCGCTGTATCTTTCTGTTTGAGCTGGACCGGGGCAGTGAGGATCTGATCGGCATGTACATCGCCCAGCGTCAGGGTGAGATCATTCGCGAGCTGAAGGTCTAGCCCGGTTGCTCAGCGTTCCCTCACCCACCCCAACCCCTCCGGCAACCGTTCCGCAGTATAATCACGGTTTCTGCTATCACGAGATCATCGGTCCTGATGCTGAAGACCTGACCCTGCTGGTTTATCTGGCCCGGCGCTATTCCCATTCATCCCCGGCAACCTGGGCAGCCAGCATTGCCTCTGGCAAGGTGTTGTTGGATGCCGAACCAGCTGGCCCTGATACGCTGTTGCGCAGGGGGGCGGAACTGGTCTGGCAGCGGCCGCCCTGGATTGAGCCGGAGGCGCCCTGCTGTTTTGATCTGGTGTATGAAGATGACGATCTGCTGGCCGTGGGCAAACCGTCCGGTCTGCCCACGTTGCCTGGCGCCGGTTTTCTTGAATCGACCCTGCTGCATCTGGTGCAGGCTTACTCCCCTGGCGCCGCTCCGCTGCATCGTCTGGGACGCTGGACCTCCGGGCTGGTGCTCTGTGCGAAGTCGGCTGTTGCCGGACGTGAACTGCTGCGGCAGTGGTCGCTACGGCAGGTGGGCAAGCGCTATCGGGCCCTTGTCAGCGGTATGCCGGTCTGGGACGAGTTGGCTATCGACACGCCGATCGGCCCGGTGCCGCATCCGTTGCTTGGTTCAATCCATGCGGCCAGCCAGAGCGGCAAGCCGGCCCTGTCCCGGGTGACGGTGCTGGAGCGTCGTGACGGCTGCTGCCTGTGCGATGTGGCCATCAGCACCGGCCGGCCGCACCAGATCCGGATTCATCTGGCAGCAGCCGGCCATCCGTTGCTGGGTGACCCGCTGTATGCGGTTGGTGGTCTGCCTGCGGCGGATTCGCTGGCGCTGCCTGGCGATCCCGGCTATCAGCTGCATTCCGCTGAGTTGCGTTTTCAGCATCCCCGCAGCGGCCAGCCGATGCTGCTCACCTGCCCGCCACCGCCAGAGCTGCGCTGCACCAGCGGCTTGTCATTGCCGCACCGCGGTGCCGGCCGGACAGTTGCGGGCGAACAGGAACAGCAGGCAGGCCAGCACCAGTCCCACCACCGGCAGGCTGAAGGCGGCCCGGAACCCAGCCAGGGTGTAGCCCCCCTGGCTGGCCAGCACCAGGCCCATCCCCTGCTGGGCCACCGCCGCCCCCATCAGCACAAAGAAGTTCAGCGAGGTCAGTCCGGTTCCCACCATGGCCACCGGCACACTGGCCCGGATGATCGGGTAGATCATCACCCCGCTGGAGACGGTTAGACCGATCGCCAGGAAGTAGACCGCCAGCAGCCAGTGCGGTAAGAGCGGTAGCCACCCCAGAAAACCGCTCATCAGCAGGACCAGACAGAGCTGGCCCGCCAGCAGGGTGCGGCTGTAGGAGTGGAAGACCTGCTGGGCAATCCGGTCGGTCAGCATGGAGCCGGCAATAAAACCGACCGAGGTCCACATCAGCATCTGGCCGGCCCCCTCCCGCGACAAGCCGATCACCTGCATCAGAAACGGCCCCCCCCACAACCCCTGTACCGCCAGGTAATTGCCGTACCAGCAGAAGGCGATGGCCGCCAGCAGCCAGAATGAACGGTCCCGGGCGATCACCCCCCAGGCTTCCCACAAGCCCGGTTTTTCAAGGAGTTCACCGTGCTCCGGTTCCAGAGGCTGGGACGGGCGATCCTGCACCTTCAGAAAGATCAGCAGGGTCACCACTCCCTGCAGCAGGGCGATCACCAGAAATGATGAACGCCAGCCCAGAAATCCCACGGCAAAGGCCAGGGGAGCGGTGCCGGCCAGGTTGCCCAGATTGCCGGCCGCCACCATTAGCCCTGATATCCGGCCGAACTCCTGCCGGGTGTACCAATGGCTGAAGATGGTGAAGGTGGCCATCAGTACCGCCGCGGTGCCGATGCCGATCAGCACCCGGCCTGCCATGGCCGTTGCCAGGCTGCCGGCCTGGGCAAACAGCAGCCCCCCCAGGGTGGTCAACAGGCCACATCCGGAGATCACCAGGCGCGGGCCGATCCGGTCGATCAACGGTCCCAGCGGTATCTGGGCCACGGCATAGACGTAGAACAACACCCCGGCCAGATTGCCCAGCTGCTCCGGCGTCAGGTCCAGATCGCGGCTGACGTCGCTTGAGACCACCGCCAGCGACACCCGGTAGAAATAGACCAGGATGTACATCAGGGACAGGGTGCCGAACAGGCGCCAGCGCAGGGTGGTGAAGGTCATGGCTGCCTCGTTACTGTTTTCCGGTCAGGTCAGACTCCGCAGGGGCACCGCTGGTCATGTCGCCGCATGTTTTGCCGGCTTCCAGCAGATTCACGATCCGGTCGGCTTCCTTCAGCAGCTTCAGTTCAACGTACCCGTACCGTGACGGCGAATGGTGGTTGCCGATGATTTCACAGGCCATGCGGATTTTTTCCTGGGGGAATCCGCTGCTGCCCAGCAGCTGTTCGGCCACCGGGGGCCCATATTCTTCCTGGGTTTTGCCATTGTTATAGCCAAGCCGTTCTTCAGAGGGCTTAATGCCGACGTCGTGCAAGAGGGCCACGGCTATCATCAGCTCATGGTCGCAGTCCGGGGTCTGCTCCATCAGCCGTTCAGCATGTTTCAGCACCTCCAGCGCATGAGTGATGCGACGGAAATCAGTTTCAAAATAATCAACTAATAGTTTGGTTAGCTTGCCTTTGCAGTAGTCCATCGTGTCCTCCGTTCGTCAGGATAGCAGCATACCCTGAAAAACCAGTGGAGTAAATTCTGGTACAATGTATAACAACAATTTTTGAGGAGGAAGTCATGCCGTATGTGAACATCAAGATTACCCGCGAAGGAACCACTGCCGAGCAGAAAGCCGCCCTGATCAAGGGGGCCACCCAGCTGCTGGTGGACGTGCTGGGCAAGAACCCGGCTACCACAGTGGTGGTGATTGACGAGGTGGAAACCGACAACTGGGGGATCGGCGGCGAATCGGTGACGATGCGTCGCAAGGCTGGTAACTAGCTGTCAGAGGGAGCGTGCGTATGGATGCAACGCTTGGTGACGAGATTCGTCGTTTTGTACGGGAAGAGCCGGGCAACCGCTTCCCCGGCAGCGACCGGCCCTATTTCGACCAGCCGCTGATCGGCCTGGCAACGGCCGTTGATCCAATCTGGCGGCAGTATCAGCAGATCATCGGTCCGTTTCATCGCACGCCGCAGGAAATTCTGCCTGGCGCTGCTACGGTGATCAGCTGGGTGATGCCGGTTACTCGTGCCACTCGCGAGAGCAACCGTCGCCAAACAGCGCAACCATCGCTGGAGTGGGCCCAGACCCGCAGCTTTGGCGATGATTTTCTGGTGGCGATGCGCCGCCATCTGGTGGCCTGGTTGCAGCAGCAGGGCTGGCAGGCCGTGGCTCCACAACTGGAGCCGAACTGGCAGCGTCTGACTGAGAGCCCGGTGGGGTTGGCCTCTACCTGGTCCGAGCGCCACGCCGCCTATGCCGCTGGCCTGGGTACCTTCAGCCTGAACGACGGCCTGATCACCCCCCGCGGCATAGCCCACCGCCTGGGCAGTGTGATCACTGATTGTGTCATGCTCACCACCGTGGCAGAGCGCCCCCACTATCAGCACAACTGCCTGTATCACCGTAATGGCACTTGCGGCGTCTGTATCAAGCGTTGTCCCGTGGCGGCCATCAGTCTGGATGGTCATGATAAGGAACGCTGCAGCGCCTTTGTGTATGGTGAGCAGACTGAGGCGTTGGGCCTTCAGTACGGCACTCCGATCACCGGTTGCGGTCTCTGTCAGACCAAGGTGCCCTGCGAGCAGCAGATTCCGGTTTAGTCTTGGTCTCCTGCAGGTGTTGGCCGAGGCTCTACCGGGTTTGTGTTATCGAATCAGGCGTGACCGCCAGGGTGGCGCGCAGCCAGTCAAACGTGGCCTTGAGCAGATCGAAGTCCGGCCCTGAGGTGACAAATGCCGCTTTGCCTCATGCCGGCCCCTTCACCCCATACTCAACCAGCTTTCGATCCAGCGTCCTGCGGGAGATTCCCAGGATGGTGGCGGTATTGCTTTTGTGGGAGCCGGTCTGCTTGAGTACGGCCAGGATATGGCGGCGTTCAATCTCTTCCAGGGGGGCCAGCGGAGCCTCTTCAACTGGCGGGATGACCGTACGGCGGCCAGCCACCGGCAAGAGGTCGGCGGTCAAAAAGGGTCCGTTGGCCAGGATTACGGCACGTTCGATCACGTTTTCCAGTTCCCGCACATTGCCGGGCCAGTGGTAGCCGCGCAGCAGATCAAGTGCGGCCGGATCCAGGTCATGCAGCTCTTTTTTCATCTTATTGGCACAACGACGCAGGAAATGCCGCGCCAGCGGCTCTACGTCCTCGGGTCGTTCCCGCAACGGCGGCACGGTCAGGGCGATGACGTTAAGGCGGTAGTAGAGGTCTTCGCGAAAACGGCCGGCCGCTACCTCTTCCTGTAGATCCTTGTTGGTGGCCGCGACAAAGCGCACATCAACCTTCCTGGGTTTGGTGGTGCCCAGCGGGATGAAGTCCCGCTCCTGGATCACTCGCAGCAACTTGGCCTGCACTGCCGTGCTGACGTCACCGATCTCATCCAGAAACAGGGTGCCGCCGCCGGCTTCTTCCAAAAGTCCCTTTTGATTCATGATGGCGCCGGTGAAGGCGCCCCGCACATGGCCGAACAACTGGCTCTCCAGCAGGCTGTCGGTCAGCGCCGCGCAGTTCAGCGATACGAACGGTTTGATCCGGCGCGGGCTGTTGCTGTGGATGGTGCGGGCGATCAGTTCCTTGCCGGTGCCCGATTCTCCCAGCACCAGAATGTTGGCATCGCTGGAAGCCACCTGCAGGGTCAGGTCGTAGATCTGCCGGAAGCGGGGAGAAGCGAAGATGATCTCCGTAGCGCCGCCTCGCTGAAGTTCCTCGCGCAGCCGGCGGTTTTCATCGGCCAGGCGATGGTGCTCCAGCGCTTTGGTGAGCACCCCCAGGATCTTTTCCTTGGGGAATGGTTTCATCACATAGTCGTAGGCACCCAGCCGGATGGCGTGTACGGCGTCATCCAGCGTGCCGTGGTCGGTCATCACCACCACCGGCAGGTCGGGATGGAGCTGTTTTGCGCGCTTCAGGACCTGGATGCCGTCGATGTCCGGCATCCGCACATCCTGCAGCAGCAGGTCCAGCGCAGTCGGCGCAGTCGCTTCCAGGCGGGTAAGCAGCGCGAGGCCGGAACTGAAGGTCTCTACTTCGTAGCCGTGGCCTTTGAGCAGTTTTTCCAGGTGGCACAGGATGCCTGCTTCGTCGTCACAGATGTAGATGCGAGGCATGGTATTGCGTCCTTTGGGGGTGAACTTAAGACAAAATGACACAGTCGGAGACAAATGTTTACGGCCGGTTCGCTGGATCGGTGCGCCTTGCAGCTGGTCAGGTTGACGTGCCCTGTCGCTCTTTGAGTGACAAAATTTGGTGTCTGTGCGGTGTCCGGCAGACTCGCTTCATCCTCCGCTGTGTAGCAGCAGCGCCCGGCGCCAGCCCCGCACCCCGTTGATGAGCCAGATTTCCTCCGCCCGTTGCAGATCGGCCGGATAGAGCACCTGCTCTACGATGGTCCCCTGCTCCAGCAGCTCTTCACGCATCACACCGGGCAACAGCCCACAGGCCACGGGTGGTGTTACCAACCGGTTGTCCAGCCGCAGCACCAGATTGTGATAGCTCCCTTCGGTCAGTTCGCCCCGCTTGTTCACCAGCACAATTTCGTCAGCCTCGGGCTGTCCCCGGCGGGCTGCGTCGTAGAGGTCCCGCTGTTCGGTCTTCAGGTAGAGGCTGCGGTCTTCGGGATCAACCCTCTGCGCAGCCAATGCCAGCCATATTGATGTCGTGTCTGGCTCGATCGGAGATGATTCGATGGCCAGCTGGCCGTCAACCGCCAGCAGCAGTCGCACCTTACGGTTGCCGCACACTGTAGCGGCGTGGTTCAGTAGCAACGTCTCGGCGGCAGGGCGTGAGTACTGGTGTCCCAGCCTGCCTGCGGACCAACTCAGCCGCGCCAGATGCCGTTCGAGCAGAGGGTAACCCCCCTCTGTCAGAAGTAAGGATTCCACCAATCGTGGCGGGGGCGGGGCTGTCACAAAGGCGGTTTTGGCGAGACACTCGGCATATTCGGCGGCCGGCTGCGCATCCCAGGTAATGCCGCTGCCCACGCCCATACTGATGATTTGGGTCTCCCGATCAAGTAACAGGGTGCGGATCGCCACGGAAAAGATCGCCTCGCCACCTGGGGCCAACAGGCCGATGGCGCCGCAGTAGATGCCACGCGGCGTCTTTTCCAGATCTGAAATCAGCTCCATGCTGCGTCGTTTGGGGGCCCCGGTTACTGAACCGCACGGGAACAGGGCCTGCATGATTTTGACGAGCCCGGTTTCAGGCTGTAGCAGGGCGCTGATGCTTGAGGTGAGCTGGTGCACGCTGGGGTACTGCTCCAGCTCGAACAGTTTGTCCACCACCACCGAGCCGGTCTGGGCGATCTGTCCCAGGTCGTTGCGCAGCAGATCAACGATCATCAGATTTTCGGCCTGCTCCTTGGCAGAATCGCAAAGTTGCCTGGCCAGCGCCCGATCCTCGGCAGGGAAGCGCCCCCGCATGGCGGTGCCTTTCATCGGACGGGTGGTTATCCGCCCGTCTTGACGCTGAAAAAACAGTTCCGGCGAGGCTGACATGATCAGATGACGGCCGGTGTCAAGCAGCGCTCCGAAGGAGGGCCGCTGAGCGGTGAGCAGTGTTTGGTAGAGGCTGTACGGCTGGCCGGAAACGTCACCGCTCAGCGAAAAGGTGTAGTTGATCTGGTAGCTTTGGCCGTCGGCGATGGCGTCGTGGATCTGCTGAACCGCAGCAGCATGTTCATTCTGGCCGAGCTGGGGGGTGAGAGAGAGATTCGTGGCCTCGCTCTCCGGCGGTTGCTGGTCGTCCGTGGAGAGAAGACGTCTGCTGAAAAGGGCAAACCAGACGAGTGGCAGTCCCTCAAGCGGCGGCAGTGAAGGCAGGGAGCGGTTCAGGGCCTGGGCTGCCTCATAAGCCACAAAGCCCACGGCGTACAAGCCACGTTCTGTGGCAGCCTCGGCCCGTTCCAGCACTGCCGGGACATCTTCTGGCCGCCAGGCGGTCAGGGTTTCCCGATAGTCATCAAACAACCAGCTGGCCCCGGGGCTGCCCCAGCCATCAAATCGCGCCAGCGGCTGTATCATCCTCTGTGGCCAGTGGCATTACGCATCCGGCTGTAATTCCCGATCAGGTTGGCCTACACGGTAGGCATCCAGGAATACCAGGATGATGGCCAGTATCAGCGGTCCAGCCACCACTCCGGACAGGCCGAAGGCCAGAAAACCGCCCAGTACGCCGAACACGATCAGCAGGATCGGCAGTTTTGCACTGCTGCTGATAAACAGGGGGCGCAGGACGTTGTCGATACTGCTGACGACCAGCACCCCCCACAGGATCAACAGCAGGCCTGCCAGGGTTTGGCCCTGTGCCAGCAGGTAGAGGGCGCCCGGCAGCCAGATCAGGGCCGTTCCGATAAAAGGGATCGACGCACAGAGTGCCATCAGAGTGCCGAATAGAAATGGAGAGGGCAGGCCGGCCACCCAGAATCCCAGGCCCCCCAGGGTGCCCTGCACGACACAGGTCAGGATCACCCCGTACAACACCGCCCGCAGCACCCGGCCAACGGTGCTGGCAATGGTGGCCTGCAGCTGCTCGCTGATGGCCAGTACCTGCCAACAGCACTGTATGAAGCGGGCGCCGTCCTTGTAGAGGAAAAACAGGGTAATCACCAGCAACACCATCTTGAGTAGAAAGCCGAACAGGTTTTTGACGACGGAGGTGGAATAATTGAGCAGCAGCGTCAGTCCCTGTTTGAAGGCCTGCATCAGCATGCCATGCAGGTCAACATCCAGCGATGCTACCATCGGTTGAATCCGCTCAAGCCAGGGGGCCAGATAGGGGTGCTGGAGCACCTGGGCCAGAACGGGGCCCGGGTTGCCGTTGGTCAACCGCTCCAGGTACTGATAGGTCAGGGTCGCTTCATGGGAGAGGATGATGATCAGCCCGATCATCGGCAAGACGAACGCCAGGGTGACGCCGCCGGTCATCAGGACGGCGCAGATGATTTCCCGTCGCTGGCAGCGTTGCAGCAGCTTCAGGTATAAGGGGTAGGTGACGCTACCGATGGCACCGGCCCAGACCAGCAGAGCCAGAAACGGCGATAGAATCCCATACAGCAACCAGAGAAACAGCATGGTTGCGCCGAAG
Organism: Geobacter sp. UBA5730; assembly: GCA_002419465.1. Classification (GTDB taxonomy): domain Bacteria; phylum Desulfobacterota; class Desulfuromonadia; order Geobacterales; family Pseudopelobacteraceae; genus Trichlorobacter. Next base: position 191,803 of record DIGE01000012.1, read on the forward strand.
GCCAACAAGGTCTTAAACAGGGTGCGATCCATCTCGATTCCTTTTGAGCCTGATACGGTTTAACGCCAGACCAGGGTTTCGCCTACCTGCATCTGGCGCAGCAGTTTCCGTAAACCAAATTTCTGCAACTCGCGAGCGAACTGTTCCGGGGTGCCGGTCAGGGCCGGGAAGGTGCCGAAGTGCATCGGCACTGCCAGTTTGGGCCTGACCAGATTGACTGCCTGTGCAGCCCGCACGGGACCCATGGTGAACTTGTCACCGATGCAAAGCAGCATCAGATCGACCTGCCCCTTCAGCAGCGCCATGTCGTTGAACAGATCGGTGTCTCCGGTGTGGTAGATCCGGGGACCATTCTTGACCGAGATCAGGAAACCGCCGGGATGGCCAGCGTAGACCGGGCCGCCCGGGGTGTCCATGCTGGCGCCATGTATTGCCGGCACAAATAACACGGTGACCTCGCCGTCCAGCAGAGTGATCTGACCGCCAAAACTGCCGGTGGTAGCGAGTTCAGCCTGTTTTTCCGGGAACCCCTTGTAGGCCACCATGGCCTTCTGCAGGTCAAAGCTGGCCACCAGCTTCGCACCGGTCTGCCGGGCGATCGCCGCCGTGTCGCCAATATGATCCGCATGGCCGTGGGTCAGGAAGATCAGGTCAACCTTTCGCAGGTTTTCCAGATCCTTTTTGGCCGTGGGGTTAGAGGGGTTGCTGATCCAGGGGTCAACCAGCATGACCTTGCCGCCAGGGGTGACCACCTTGAAGGCGGCGTGGCCATACCAGGTGACCTTGGCCTGTGCCGCCAGGGATGGCGTAGCCAGACAGAACCACAGCGTGCCAACAGCTAGTAAATTCAATAAACGTGTCATGATGTTCGCTCCTTTTGTGGCTGTGCAAGAGCTTAGCGCAGTTCTGAGGTGCAGTGGGGGCAGCGGGTGGCCTCGTCGTGCACGGTGGATTTACAGAAAGGGCACTCCCGTCCCGGAGGCGCCGGAGCCGGTTCTTCTGCTTTGCGGACCTTGTTGGCAGCCTTGATGATCATAAAAATCACCAGCGCCATGATCAGAAAATCGATGGTGGTGTTCAGGAAGATGCCGTAGTTGAGGGTTGGCACACCGGCGGCCTTGGCCGCCGCCACCGTTTGATGGTTGTCACCGGACAGGTTGATGAACAGGTTGCTGAAATCCACCTTGCCCATCACCAGACCGACGAGCGGCATGATCAGGTCATTGACCGCCGAGTTGACGATCTTGCCGAAGGCGCCGCCGATGATCACACCCACTGCCAGATCCAGCACATTGCCCTTCATGATAAAGGTCTTGAACTCCTGTAGCATGGGCTGCCTCCAAAAGGTGTAGTGGTGCTGCTAGCTCCCTTTGATCCATACGGGGGGGCGGTTTGCCACCGATACCTGGTCGCCGGGATACAACTTGCGTCCCCGGCGGTTTTCAATCTGGCCGTTCACCGTGACCTGCCCGTCCTGGATCAGCAGCTTGGCTTCGCCGCCGCTCATCACCAGGTTGGCCAGCTTGAGGAAACTGTCCAGCTTGATATAGTTGGTATCGATTGAAATTTTTTCAGACATGGGAAACCTTTCTATCCAGACTGCGGTACTGAATCGCCTCGGCCAGATGCGGTTCCTGAATAGTTGCTGATCCAGCCAGGTCGGCAATGGTGCGGGCCTTGAGGAACTATCAATCCTTCGGCTTGACACCACCCCTGCGCCCCAGGCCAAAGCCAACACGATAGAGGTCAGGCATGTCGATACGATTATCTTTCTTTACATCGAACACACCAAGACGAATAAGGTCTTCCCGTATACCGTCCCATTCTAGCGCAACATGTTGTGGAGGTAACCGATCCGTATTTGTTGCGCTATTGGGGCCAACAGGGAAATTTTCCTGCCAACGTTCTAGAATAGCTGAATAATCGCAAGGTACCGTCAAGCCACTAAGCGGAGACATGAAGATTCTCACCCATGGATAATCCTCGGCCATTTCATTGACACGGATCTCTGAGGCCTTCTGGATTCCCCGTTTTATACTTTCGTAATGCAGTGCAACAGGATGATCGGGATAGCGCTCCAAAGAATCCTCAGCCGCTTGCCGGATTGCAGCAAGAAAAGAACGGGGTGATGTTCGTCTCTTGCCGTCTGCAAGGTGACTAACCGACCAGACGTAGGGTACACCCCGACGCTTGTCACGCCCCATCCAGGGGCCAGCCAGTTTTTCAAAGAGTGTTCGTTGTGCTGGGGTATCCCGCTTAATGTTCTCACTTAATAGGCAACGCCCGGCGGATTCTTCAGGTGGTGTTCCAAGAAGCGAACAATAAATATCACGTAGCTGCTGTCCATGGTAATTCGGCCCATTGATTAAGGTTTGCCAGAGAAGACCGTGGAGGTCGTGTGGAGCCCACGTCAATTCAGCGCGGGTGGCCAATAGTTTTGAGGCATCTGGAAAATCAGTCACCGTACGTTCAAACTGGTCTTCGCGCAAAAATACTTTAGCCGAAAGCTTGGAGAAAGATTTAAGCCAGAGGACGGTACGCAAGAGATCGCGCACGATTTGGTCCATGGTGCGCCAATCGTGACTTGAGCGATCAAGAGCGTCAAAGACGATCAGTCCAAAACGACTCTCATTAACAAAATGTTGATTGATTTTTTGCATGAGGCGTGCCAGTGATTCCGGATTTTCTTTGAGCCAAATGGCGGTTTCATCCCAGCTCCCGCTGGGGATTTTAGTCTGCAATACTCCGGCTAACCAACGTGTTACTATCGATCGCCAGACGTCATATGCGGAGATGCCGGATTTGAGCAGGTGTGCAAATGTCTCAGCATCGGGATACTGGTTAATACAAGAGGTTTCAGCAAAGCCGATACTCACCTCTGTTGAATCCAGCTCTGGCACTGATGATCCCAAAGCTGCCCGCAATGAGGCACTGCCAAGCGCCTTTGTCCACATAGATTTTCCTACTCCGCGAGCACCGATCACCAAATTACAATCAAGTCGCAGCGCCTTAATGTGAGCTGGCGGGACATAGAGATGTTTTAAATCAGGGGCTGCTCCAAAACATGAGGTTTCTCCGGGCAGAGAAGCCACTATGGCTCGGCGTAGCGTTGTGACATCAGCCATTGTTCTCTCCCTCCTTTATGATGATATGCATCAGATTTTCTATGAAGACGCCAAAGATGGCGTTTGCCTGTTGGCTGTCAATGGTTTCTAAGCGTGCATGTAAAGAACGAAGTGCAGCAAATCCCCGATGCCAGTGAATAGCTAAAGGGTAATGGGGGGCACCTTCATCTGAATCATCAAAGTTCCAACGATCACCCATAACTTCACCAGGTGGTATCTCGTCGTAAAGTTCTTCCATGAAGAGGTCATAGCCCCGCTCACGTAGCCCGCTGAAGTACTCAGCAGTGTCGGTTTCCGGGATCATTGCTCCCACCACCTGGAGCCTTTCACGGATATTTTGCGCAGTGCCTGACTTACGCCAGTGATGAAATAGGATGCGATATCCCGACCACGTTTGTTCACCATCAATGGCGAATAACAGAATCAGATTTGCGCCCAGCTCAGTTACGCAACTGGAGGCTACTTCATCAATACCGGCACGGGAATCGAGCAGAATCACATCAGGCCGCAGGCGCAACTCCAACTCTTTAATCAATCTTGAAAGACGCTGAGACCAAGTTTCGCGAGTGCCGTCTGTAGCCACTTTTGACATCCACACGCGTCCCAGCTTGGACACGTATTCGCCAGGATCGCGACCGTGTGCCGGTATAACATAAATTTCTCCGTCGTGAGAAAGCGTACTTGTTGCCATCATTTCTTCGAAAATGGTGTTGCCATTGCCCACTAGGTCTTCTACCAACCAGTCGGCAATTCCGTAAGTTGGTTGTCGCTCTATAGGCAGCAACCCGGAAGAAAGACCGGGCGATTCCAGGTCAAGATCCAGTACGAGGACTCGCTTGCCGGCCTGCGCCAGTGACCAGGCGGAGACTGCCAAGGCTGTGGAGCGTCCAACACCTCCCTTGATAGAAAAAAATACAATACGCGGAGCGCCGTCAGACTCCGGCGTAATTGAGGCCCAATTGCTTTCGGTTGCCAGCCGGTCAATAACTGATATGCCTTCGAAACCTTCCAGCGGAAAGTATGGTACTCCGGCAGTAATACTAGCCATATCCGCCTCGTATAGCACCGCATTTTGTGCAGGATAGGCATGGGGACCAAGACGTTCTTGCAATCCTGTTGCAATTGCCGTCAAGGCATCAACTGCAGACGTATTGGCAAGGACAGAGTCGCTGACCACAAGCCGTACTCGTCCATTCAGGTCTCTATTGACGAATATCTGCCCAACTATAGGCAATACTTTAACTTGGCTCAGCAGCACATCTGATACAATCTGAAGAATTTGATCAAATGTGGTCATATCAATCCCTCCCAAATAGCTTTCTGTACAAGCTGGCGTACTTGATTTGCGCCAGCCTGATGCGCCTTGGTCCATGCTTCATCAAAATAATTTTGATGGGCATACCGTTGCGATACTTCCCAGTTTGAAAAAGGGTTTCCTGTCGACAGTACAAAGCCTGCGCCCTTGTGATGGCCGCTGCGGTAACTCTCAAAGCGAGTCCAAATTTTATCGGCATGTTTACGATCACCCTCAGTATTGGGCCTGTCTTTAGCAGAGTCAAATGGCATACCAAATGCCAGCATCAATCGCTTTAGGCCGCATTCGGTTGACATGCCGTACAGGTGGTCGGCATTGGCCCAACGTTGGTCCTTAAAAAGTCGTTCAGCATCGTCCCAATGACGGTCGTGTGCATCCAAGAAATCAGCTTGCATGACGATACCTTTCAAGCAATAAGCCGACACCCCAGCTTGAGATGCTCGGTGTTAATGACAATGGTTTCAGACATGGGAAACCTTTCTATCCAGACTGCGGTACTGAATCGCCTCGGCCAGATGCGGTTCCTGAATAGTTGCTGATCCAGCCAGGTCGGCAATGGTGCGGGCCACCTTGAGGATGCGGGAGTAGCTGCGGGCCGAGAAGCCCAGTAACTCGCCGGCCAGCTCAAGCATCCGATGCCCGGCGCTATCCAGCTCACAATGTTTACGGATTAAACGGGAGTTCATCTGGGCGTTACAATGCACCTTGCTGCCCTTGAAGCGGGCCTGCTGGATGCTACGGGCCTGCAGCACCCGACCGGCGATGGCGGCGGAGCCTTCGCCCTCGCGCAGGTCCGAGAGATCGCGATAGGCCACGGCCGGCACCTCGACATGCAGATCGATCCGGTCCAGCAATGGGCCGGAAATGCGGGATCGGTAGCGTTTGATGGCCAGCGGGGTGCAGCTGCAGCTGTGGGTGGGATCGCCAAGATAGCCGCAGGGGCAGGGATTCATGGCCGCCACCAGCATCACCCGGGCCGGATAGGTCAAGGATTGCAGTGCCCGCGAGATGTTGACCCGGCCATCCTCCAGCGGTTGGCGCAGTACCTCCAGGGCATGTTTTTTGAACTCCGGCAACTCGTCCAGAAACAGCACCCCGTTGTGGGCCAGAGAGACCTCGCCCGGTTTGGGAGAGGTGCCGCCGCCGACCAGGCCAACGTCTGAGATAGTGTGATGGGGCGCTCTGAAAGGACGTTGGGTCACCAGGGCGGTGCCGTTCTCCAGCAGGCCGCTGACGCTGAAAACCGCCGTGGTTTCAATCGCTTCATCAAAGCCCATGGCCGGCAGTATGGAAGGTATCCGTCGCGCCAGCATGGTCTTGCCGGAGCCGGGCGGACCGATCATCAGCAGGTTGTGGCCACCGGCCGCCGACACCTCGATGGCCCGTTTGGCATGTTCCTGCCCGCGCACCTCGCCAAAGTCGTCGCTATACTCGTCAATCTGGCGAAACAGTTCCTGAAGATCGAGCTGATAGGGGGCAAGCTGCTGCTCACCCCGCAGAAACTGGACCACTTCAGCCAGGGTGGCAGCCGGAATCACCGCGATTCCTTCCACCACCGCTGCCTCAGGGGCGTTCTCGGTGGGCAGCACCACCCCGTCCAGGCCGGCCTGTTTGGCTGCCACTGCCACTGGCAGGCAGCCGCGCACCGGTTTCAGGGAACCATCCAGGGACAGTTCACCCGCCAGAAGGTAGCGTGACAATCGTTGGCCGTCGATGACGCCGGTGGCAGCCAGAATGCCGATGGAGATCGGCAGGTCAAAGGCGGCGCCCTCCTTTTTAAGATCGGCCGGGGCCAGATTGGCGGTGATCCGCTTGGGGGGAAATTCGTAGCCCGCGTTTTTGAGGGCTGCCTTGACCCGGTCCTTGCTCTCCTTGACCGCGCCATCCGGCAGGCCCACCGTGGCAAACTGGGGCAGCCCCTGGGCGATATCCACCTCCACATCCACCAGGATGGCATCAATCCCAACCACTGTTGCGCTCAACACCTTTGCCAGCATTGTATCACCTTACCCTTTGCACTGGGTTAAACCGTCGTGTTTTCGCGTCGAGGCCAAGGCAGCGCGGAGGCGCGGCGGTCTACGAAAGCATGATGAAGCCCATCTGCCGTCCGGTCTCCCCCCCATCCCGCCGGTAGGAGAAGAAGGATTCCTTGTGGCAGCAGACACAAATCCCGGCGGTCTGGATAGCGGTAATCGGGAGCCCGGCCTCCTCCAGCTGCAGCCGGTTGGCCAGGGCCATATCCAGCCGCCAGTGTCCCGGCGTACTTGCTTCCGCCACCGGCTCCCAGGGAGTGTTGTGCTTCCCGAAGCCATCCTTGACCGGCTGATCAACCTCATAACAGCAGGGCCCGATACAGGGGCCGATGGCCGCCTGCAGATCCTGCGGATTGGTGCCGAACAGGCGTTGCATGCCGGCAATGGTCTGTGTGGTGATCTGCGCGGCGGTGCCCTGCCAGCCGGCATGAATGGCAGCCACCACCCGTTTGACCGGATCAAGCAGCAGGATCGGCACACAGTCGGCCACGGTGACGCCGATCATCACACCGGGCTGGTTGGTAATGATGGCGTCGCACTCCAGGGTGAGGTAGTGCGTACAATCGTCATTGGGCTCGTCAATCACCAGCACGTCGCTGCCGTGGGCCTGACGGACGGTCACCAGTCTGTCGTGCTGAATGCCGAAGGTACGGGCCAGAATGTTGCGGTTGCCCTCGACGTTGTGGGGGGCGTCTTCGGTGTTGGTGCCCAGGTTGAGAGAGTTGTAGGGCGGGCGTGAGACCCCTTCGTGCCGGGTGGTGAAGCCTTGCACCGTACCGGTGAACGAGCTGGTAAAATCGGGGTTCAGATAGTGTATGCGCCCCGTGCGGGTCATCTCCATGGTATTTTCCTTTTGCCTTTCACGGCTCATTACGGTTTAATGATTGACGGCGTTGCCACCAGACGTAGAGGGTCACCAGACCGCATGATGCGGCGATCACCCAGAACAGTGCCTGGTGGGACCAAGCCATGACCAGTTCCTGGTGTTCACCCAGGGCATAGCCGATCCAGGTCAGGATGCTGCACCAGATACCGGCCCCCAGCAGCGTGTAGAGTGAAAAACGCAGATGGTTCATGCCGGCCATCCCGGCCGGAATCGAGATCAGGTGCCGGATCACCGGCAGCAGGCGGCCGATAAAGGTAGAAATTTCACCGTGGCGCAGGAAAAATGACTCGACCCGCTGGAATTTGTCCGGCGGAATCAGCACGTAGCGGCCGTATTTGAGGATCAGGGGCCGCCCCAGGAAGTGGGCGGCATAATAGTTGGCATAAGCGCCGATCAGGCTGCCGGATGTGCCGGCCAGTACCGCCAGCCAGGGGTTCATCCGGCCATGGAAGGCCAGATAGCCGGCCGGCGGCATCACCAGTTCACTGGGCACCGGAATGATCGAGCTTTCCATGGCCATCAGCAGAAAGATGCCCGGATAACCCATGGCGCCGATGGTTTCCACCAGCCAGTTGATCAACGTCTGCAACATGGAGTCTCGTTTCGATTGTGAGCTTGGAGTCTGTTATACCCTAAAACCGGGGGCGGTACAACTACAGGGCTGTTTTCGCCCGCCAAGGAGCCTGTGGACATGTCAATCAAGCTAGCCGCCGTTGTCGTCGTGCTGCCGTTATTGCTGAGCAGTTGTGCCTCCTATCGCAACTATAGTCGTGGTGAGGAGTGTGAAAAAAGCATCAAGGACTATAGCAAGATGGTCCGCTGGGGTGAGCTGGAGACGGCAGTACTCAGCGTGGTCGACAAGGGGCAGCGCGAGGCCTATGCCGTCACTGCCGAGTCGGTTCGTCGCCGGGGGCTCACCATGGTTGATGTCCGGATTCTGGCCCAGCAGTGCCGCGGCGAGCAAGGCAGCGCCGAAGCCACCCTGGAGTTTGATTATTTCGCGATGCCTGACAATCGGCTGAAGACCGTGACCGACCGTCAGCGGTGGATCTATCGCGAGGAACAACCGAACGACCCGGACAAGGTGTCAGGATGGAAACTGACCACGCCACCGCCGATTTTCAAGTAGACGAACGGTCAGGGCTCGCGGGCTTGGTGGCCGATTTTCTGGAGTACCTGGCCACGCAGCGCAACGCCTCTTCACATACCGTTGCGGCCTATCGCAATGATCTGCACCAGTTTGTCACGTTTGTGCGCAGGGAACGCGGTGAATCAGCCGATGTGGCTGTGGTGGATCATCTGCTGGTGCGGCTGTATCTGGCCGGGTTGGCGGCCGGCCGGCCGGATTCCCGTAGCGGCCAGCGGCGGGCGCCGTACAGCAAGAGTAGCATCGGCCGCAAGCTGGCCGCCATTCGGGCACTGTTTGCCTGGCTGGTTCGTAGTGGTCAGGCCGTAGCCAACCCGGCCGAGCTGATCGCCACCCCCAAGCGTGAACAGCGCTTACCGTTTCACCTGAATATCGATCAGGCTGTGGCACTGGTAGAGTCGCCACCCCCGCCGCACCAGGAAGAACTGGAGGCGGCCCGGGACCGGGCGCTGCTGGAACTGCTCTATTCAAGCGGTCTGCGGGTCTCTGAGCTGACCGGACTGTCGGTGGGTGATCTGGACCGAACCGGCGGACTGGTGCGGGTGCTGGGCAAGGGGGGCAAGGAGCGGATCGTGCCGGTGGGCAGCAAGGCCTTGGAGTCGCTCACGGCCTATCTGGTCTTGCGGAGCTGGCCGGACGAGCCGGCCCCCCTGTTTCTGAACAAACGGGGCCAGCGGATCAATCGCCGCAGCGTGGCCAGGATCGTTACTCGTCAGGCTCTGCAGATCGAGGCGTTCCGCGCCATCTCACCCCACACCCTGCGTCACACCTTTGCCACCCATCTGCTGGAACAGGGGGCCGATCTGCGCTCAATTCAGGAGCTGCTGGGTCATTCCTCCCTCTCGACCACCCAGAAGTACACCCATCTGGGCCTGGACCGCCTGATGGAGGTCTACGACAAGGCCCACCCCCGGGCACATCAAACAAAACAGGGCGGAGAGTAGCGCTCCGCCCTGCAAAAATCCGGTTATTGTTCAGACGGTTCAGGCCTGGGAAATCATAGCCATATCACCTTCACTGACCTTGAGCTTCTTTTCAATGCCCGGCCCCACCACCAGTGCACTTTCGTACTGCAGCTCAACGTCGTTGATGATCATGATCGGGAAGGTGCCGCCACCGCCGTTGGCCGTGGTTACCTTGACCTTCTTGGTCGCCTTGCCGAAAAAGTCGCTGATCTGCTTGGCGGTGGACTGGCTGACAGCGATCATCCCCAGTTGATCGAAGCTGTTGCTGGCATCGCTCTTCTTGAGGTGGGCGATTCGCAACTGCATCCCCTCATCTGCCGAAACCGGGGAGCCAAGCGCAGGTGACGCAGCCGGTGTCTTAACCAGTGCCTGCTCCAGTTTTCTCATGGCCAGGTTGAGGGTGATGTGCACCATGGAGAGGTTGGCATTTTTGGCGCATGGCACGCACAGAAAGGCTCCCGGCAAAGCGCGGACGATGATCCGGCCTTCGGCGTAGCGCAGGTCCAGGCCATGCACCGACTGGGATATCTGCAGGCCATGGACGCAGTCCAGGACGGACATGGCGGCCTTGCCCAGTTGGGTGATATCCAGCAGCGGCGGGCAGGCATGGGCCAGAATCCTGCCTTGCTCGTTGAAAAGGCTGGAGCCGATCACGCCGTCGATGGATGAAATCTGGTGGAGGATCTCCTGCATGCGTTGCCTCCTATTTCGCGGGAACTAGGGCGGACTTGATTTCGGCCTCTACCCCGTCCAGTTTGCTGTTGGGCTTGATGGCGATACTCAGGTAGTGCTGACGGGAATCGTACATCAAGAGATCAAAGTTATCGGTCTGTACCACGGCGGACTTCAGCTCCCCCAGCCCCATCAGCTCTCCCAGGTTGATGCTTGATTGGGCCAGGAACAGCCCCTTGGCTGCCAACGATTCTGCCTCCTGGCTGTTATCCTGAACGGGATGCCCCTGCTTGTCCAGCAGCACGGCGTAGGTCACAGCGCTGACCCCCATGATGCGTGCTGCAGCAGCGCTCATGGTGCGTTGCTCGGGAGCGGCCGTGTCTGGTTGGCGAGGCTGCTGACGGCGCTCACTCTGTTCGATTACATCTTTGAAGGATTCTTCTCGCTCATGGGCCTCCTCGTCCATCCGGCGATGGGCTTCCAGGAGCAGGAAATTGAGGCTGCAATGAATGGTGCAGACGTTGGTGGTCATTTCCGGTGCCAGTGCAAAACTGCCACTGGGCCATTTCAGGATGGCGTAGATGGCATCTTCGCCGCTATGTGAACCTTGCTCGGCATGGATGATTTCGCCGTCCACAAAGAAGATTGCTCCGCGCTGGTCACGGTACTCCACCGTGATGCAACCGCAATATTTGTTGTGCCCTTTGAGCTGGATAACGTCGGCGAGTGAAAGCCCGGCGATCTCGCCCTGAAAGCCGCTAACCTTGTCTGCCATGGAGGAGTCTCCTGCGCTGGTTTGCTCCGAGAGGAGCCGGTATGCCACGAAATCGGTATCTTAAGCACTTTTTGTGATGAGCGCAAGGGGGAAATAAACAAAAGACGGTTGTAATCAACCCAAAAGGCCCCGCCGATTTCCCGGCGGGGCCTTTTGGGTGATGCTCTGTGGGAGTCGGAACTACTCGCAGAGATCGATCTTCACATCCCAGTTCTTCAGCTTCATGGTGCCGTTCTGCTCAAGGTTCAGGTGCATCTTGAAGGCGCGATCCCACAGCTGGGGCTCATGACCAACCTTGCGCTTGAGGCAGTCGGCTTCGGCGATGTTCAGGTATTCGGTCAGTTGAGCCTTGTAGTCAGGATGGGCGCACTTCTCGATGATCCGGCGGGCACGATCCTTGGGAGCCATGCCGCGCAGGTCGGCCAGACCTTGCTCGGTGATCACGCAGTCCAGGTCGTGCTCGGTGTGGTCAATGTGTGAGCAGTGCGGCACCACGCAGGAGATACCGGTCGGGTCGGTCTTGGAAGGACGGCTCGACGGGGTGTGCATCATCTTCAGGTAGCCGTTGCGCAGGAAGTCGCCGGAACCGCCCAGGCCGTTGATCATCCGGGTACCGCCCACCAGGGTGGAGTTGGCGTGTGCATAGATGTCAATCTCAACCGGTGTGTTCATGGCAATGCATCCCAGACGGCGGATCGGCTCCGGTGCGTTGGAAATGGACAGCGGCCGCAGGGTGCACTTGCCAAAATACTTATCCCAGTTTGCGAAGAAACGCGGGAAACCTTCAGTTTCCGACAGTGACAGTGAGCAGGCAGAAGCCGCATCACACTTGCCTGAGTCAAACAGGTCAAGAATAGTATCCTGCAGAACCTCGGTGAACACGGTCAGGTTGGTGAAGGGGCCTTTTGCCAGGCCACCGATCACGGCGTTGGCAATGGAACCGACGCCGGACTGGATCGGCAGCAGGTTCTTGGGCAGACGGCCTGCCTTCACTTCATGGGTGAAGAAGTCAATGATATGGTTGGCAATCGCATCGGAGGTGTCGTCCATCTCGGCAAAGGCCCGGCCTTTGTCGCGCAGCTTGGATTCAACCACCGCAATGATCTTGCTTGGATCGCAGGGTACGTAAGTTGTACCAACACGGTCAGCAGTCTTCTGGATATTGATGATTTGACGGTTTGGTGGGTTGTCGCAGACGATAATGTCGTGGATACCTTCAAAGGAAGGTTGTCCGGTGTTGACCTCGACGATGATTCTGTCGCACTGCATCAGAATTTCGGGGATCACGCCGCAGGAGGTGGTCGGAACCAGACCACCATCTTCCGTAATGGCAGACACTTCAATGATGGCCAGATCAAGACGGCCGGTCGGGGAGTCCTTGGTGTAGAAACCGTAGCCCAGATCCTGGGCAAACAGGGAGAGGTGCTTGTCACCCATTCTGATGCGACCCTGGTTGATGCCGGCAGCGATGTCCTTGCCGGTCTGATAGGGCCAGCGACGGTCGATCATGTCGTTGATCGCCCAGCGGTTTTCAGTCTCGGCGCCAACCGAGGCGCCGATGAACAGGTTGAACTTCAGCTTGCCTTGCAGGTTATTTTTTTCAACATGCTCAGCCAGGGCAATCGGCACCACTTTGGGGTAACCGGCCGGGGTAAAGCCGGACCAGCCCAGGTTCATGCCGTCTTTGAAGTACTCAACACACTGCTCGGCGGTCTTCACCTTGTCCAGCAGAGATTTGCAGCGAACTCGATCTTGCAAAGTTCCATACTCTGACATCGTACTACCTCCTGTTTGTTTTTTGCGTTTACAGCAAAACACGCTGTGTGCATCAAAAGTGAAAGGAAAATCCTGAAATTGAGTAATTATTTATAAATATTAAGTGGTTATTGTGGCAGACAGTAACTCTGTATTAGTAGAACCGGATTTTACTTATCTGGCCGATCGTGTCAAGCTAAATTATATGGTTATCTGCATTTTAAGGGATTTAGGGGGCTTGCGGATAGCTGACCTGCAGTAGGCAGAGTCCTTGCGGGGGGGCGGTGACCCCGCCCAGACGACGGTCAGGAGCATTGAGCAGCTCAGCCACCAGACCGGGGGAGAAACGGCCGCGGCCGATATCCACCAGGGTACCGGCCATGATCCTGACCATATGCCTGAGGAAGCCGCCACCGGTGACCTCGATCCGGATCAGGGGGCCATCCTGGCGGATTGAAACAGCGTCAATCCTGCGGTGGCTGGTGACGGCGGTGCAGTTCTGGCCCCTGAAGGCGCTAAAATCGTGTTCTCCGGCAAAGTGAGCCGCAGCGGTGCGCATGGCAGCCAGATCCAGCGGCTCCCGGACGTGCCATGAGCTGCGACGTAGCAGGGGCGCGCGTTGGCGGGCGTTGTAGATGGTGTAGCAGTACGTTTTGGCGTCGGCGCCGCCGATCACCCGGAAGTCGTTGGGGACCTCTTCAGCCGATTGAATGGCGATATCTTCCGGCAAAAACCCGTTGAGCCCCTCTACAAAGGCCCGTAGCGGTATGGTGGATTCGGTTCTGAATGCCGCCGGCATGGCCAGGGCATGCACACCGGCATCAGTGCGGCCCGATGACTGCACCCGCACCCGTTGTCCGAGGATTTTGGCCAGAGCCAGTTCGACGGTCTCCTGGATCGACGGACCGTTGGGCTGCTCCTGCCAGCCGCAGTAATTCGTCCCGTCGTATTGGATAATCAGCTTAATTGTTCGCATGAAAAAGGGAGCGGTCTTTTTCCGCAATCTCGGTGTCAGGCTTCCCATTCCCTTGTGCGGCGTACTGATCTGTACGCCTCTGCGTGAATGCTCGCCTTCCTTGACCTTGCGAAAAAATCCTCGCTCCCTGAACTCCTCGTAGGTTGAGGTTGCAATGCAGGTGAGGCTACTTCTCCAAAAGGATGCGCAGCATGCGGCGCAGCGGCTCCGCCGCACCCCACAACAGTTGATCGCCACAGGTGAAGGCCTGGACGTACTGGGGCCCCAGTTTCATCTTGCGTACCCGGCCGACCGGCACGGTCAGGGTGCCGGAGACTGCCGCCGGCGTCAGGCCGGCCAGGGTCTCGGCCTTGGTGTTGGGGATCAGCTTGACCCACTGGTTGTCGTTGGCAATCAACTGCTCGATCCCGGCCAGCGGCAGGTCCTTGTTCAGCTTGATGGTGATGGCCTGGCTGTGGCAGCGCATGGCGCCAACCCGTACACAGATGCCATCCACCGGGATCGGGCTGGTGGTGCCCAGGATCTTGTTGGTCTCCTGGAAGCCTTTCAACTCCTCACGGCTCTGGCCATCTTCCACCTCGCGGTCGATCCAGGGCAGCACGTTGCCGGCCAAGGGGAAGCCGAACTCCTTGGTGGGCATGGAGCCGTCCCGCAGGGTTTCGGTTACCTTCTTGTCTATTTCAAGAATGGCGGAACCGACGTCCTTTAGTTCTTCAGCCACCACGCCGTGCAGAGTCCCCATCTGGGCCAGCAGTTCCCGCATGTTGGGAGCGCCGGCGCCGGAGGCTGCCTGGTAGGTCATGGAGGAGATCCATTCCACCAGATTGGCGCGGAACAGGCCCCCTAAGGCCATCAACATCAGACTGACCGTGCAGTTGCCGCCGATAAAATCCTTCTGGCCGTTGGCCAGCGCCTTGTCGATCACGTTGCGGTTGACCGGGTCAAGGATGATCACCGCGTTGTCTTCCATCCGCAGGGTGGAGGCGGCATCGATCCAGTAGCCGTTCCAGCCCTGTTTGCGCAGTTCAGGGTGGACCGCCTTGGTGTAGTCGCCACCCTGGCAGGTAATGATCACATCCAGCTTTTTTAGCTCTTCGATGTCGTCGGCATTTTTCAGGGTGCCGGCGTTCATCGGCGCAGGCTGGCCTGCCTGGGAGGTGGAGAAAAAGACCGGCTCAAAACCGAGGGCAAAGTCGTTTTCTTCCTGCATCCGCTGCATCAGCACCGAGCCGACCATGCCGCGCCAACCAACGAAACCTACTTTCATGGGAGTCACTCCTTTATTGAAAAATGGACAACCTTAAATATACTAACATCAGCAACGTCAGATTTGAGATGATGCCCAGGCGTCATGGAGGTAGACGCCGGAGGCGTACACGACAGGTACGTCGAGGCGGCTAACGACATGACAACGACGGCAGCGCTCAAAGGTGGCGTTGCCTACAGCGCAGCGATGATCGCGTCGCCCATCTCCTTCGTGTTGACCAGCTTCTCGCCCGGCAGATTCTGGTAAATGTCGCGGGTGCGGTAACCCTGGTCCAGCACCTTGGCCACGGCATTGTCAATAGCGTCGGCAGCGTCAACCATGCCGCAGGAGAACTTCAGCATCATGCCGGCTGACAGGATCTGGGCGATCGGGTTGGCGATCCCCTGACCGGCGATGTCCGGGGCAGAACCGCCGGATGGCTCGTACATGCCGAAGGTGCCTTCGGCCAGCGAGGCCGAGGGCAGCATACCCAAAGAACCGGTCAGCATGGCCGCCTCGTCGGAGAGGATATCGCCGAACATGTTTTCGCAGAGGATCACGTCGAACTGCTTGGGCCACTTGACCAGCTGCATGGCGGCGTTGTCCACGTACATGTGGGACAGCTCCACATCGGGGTACTGCTTGGCGATATCAATGACAACCTCGCGCCAGAGCACCGAGGAGGAGAGCACATTGGCCTTGTCGATGGAGCAGACCTTCTTGCCCCGTTTGCGGGCAGCCTCAAAAGCCACATGGGTGATCCGTTCGATCTCCGGCACGCTGTACTTCATGGTATCGATGCCGATCCGCTCGCGGCCCACACCCTCGATCCCCTTGGGCTGTGAGAAGTAGATGCCGCCGGTCAGTTCGCGAATCACCAGTACGTTGAAACCGCCGCCAATCACCTCTTCCTTCAAAGAGGAAGCCCCGGTCAGGGAGGGGAAGATGATGGCCGGCCGCAGGTTGGCGTAGAGACCGAAGATCTTGCGTAGCGGCAACAGCGCCCCACGCTCCGGCTGCTCATCAGGGGGCAGGCTCTCCCACTTGGGGCCCCCCACGGAGCCGAACAGGATGGCGTCAGCTGCCTTGCAGATGTCGATCGTGGTCTGGGGCAGCGCCTTGCCTTCGTTGTCGATGCCAGCGCCGCCCACGTTGGCAAAGGTGCCCTCAAAGGTCACATCGTACTGCTTGCCGACTACATCCAGCACCCTGGTTGCCTCAGCCATCACCTCGGGTCCGATACCGTCACCCGGCAGGATCGCTATCTTGTATGTCTTCGCCATGTTCCACCCCTCCACCAAAAAAGTGCGCTACCTTACTGTATACACATTGTTCTTGTCAATAAGTCACGCTACAGAGCTGTCATTATAAAAAAGGGCGGTCCCGGAGGCCGCCCCTTTCAGGTACTGTGAAAGGCAGGCTCCGGTTAGAGACCGGCCTTCTGTTTCAGCTCTGCAGCTTTGTCGGTTTTTTCCCAGGTAAACTCCGGCAGCTCACGGCCAAAGTGGCCATAGGCGGCGGTTTTTTTGTAGATCGGGCGCAACAGGTCCAACTGCTCGATGATGGCGCGGGGCCGCATGTCGAATACCTCGCGCACCAGTTCGGCCATGCGGTGCTCGGAGATCACGCCGGTGCCAAAGGCGTTGACCATGATCGAGACCGGTTCAGCCACACCGATGGCGTAGGCTACCTGCACCTCGCAACGCTCGCACAGCCCGGCGGCCACCAGGTTTTTGGCAACGTAGCGGCCCATGTAGGCAGCGGAGCGGTCCACCTTGGAGGGATCCTTGCCGGAGAAGGCGCCGCCACCATGACGGCCCATGCCGCCGTAGGTGTCCACGATGATCTTGCGTCCGGTCAGGCCGCAGTCACCCATCGGGCCGCCCACCACAAAACGGCCGGTGGGGTTGATGAAGAAACGGGTTTCGCTGTCCATCAGGTGGGCCGGGATCACCTTCTTGATCACCTCGTCCATCACCCCTTCGCGAATGGTTTCCTGGGTCACGTCAGGGGTGTGCTGGGTGGAGATCACCACGGTATTGACCCGCACTGGTTTGCCGTTGTCATACTCAACCGATACTTGCGACTTGGAGTCGGGACGCAGGAAGTTCAACAGCCCGGACTTGCGGACATCCGCCAGACGTTTGACCAGCTGCTGGGAGAGCTGGATCGGCATCGGCATCAGTTCGGGGGTCTCGTTACAGGCGTAGCCAAACATCAGGCCCTGGTCGCCGGCGCCCTGCTCCTTGAACAGACCTTCGCCCTCGGTGACGCCTTGCGAGATGTCCGGTGATTGACGATCCAGAGAAACCAGAACCGCGCAGGTTTCATAGTCAAAGCCCATCTCAGAGCCACAGTAGCCGATCTCCCTGATGGTGTTGCGGACGATTTCGGCATAGTTGATGGTGGCGCTGGTGGTGATCTCGCCGGCGATCACCGCCATGCCGGTGGTTACCAGGGTCTCGCAGGCCACCCGCGCCTTGGGATCCTGTGCCAGGATCGCATCGAGGATGCTATCGGAAATCTGGTCGGCAACCTTGTCGGGATGCCCTTCAGATACTGATTCAGAGGTAAAGATGAACTTCTCGGCCATGGTCTGCGTCTCCTTGGATATGCTGGTATAGATAGGACAATGCTATTTTTTTGTAAGACAAAAAGAGTATAAGTAACAGCAGGTTCTGTCAATCAAAAACCGTCTTGCGGCACTTGCATCCAGCCTTCCTCGTGACGTCATCAGGGTTGAGCAAGGGGTTTCCAGGTGGTGCGCAGGCGGCAGAGCTCGCGGCCGTCACCGGCATGCTCGATCCGGTGCAGCAGGGTGTGGGGATCATCAGGCAGGGCTGCACAGCAGGAGCGGATGGTGTCGCCGTAGAGCGCCTCAGCCCGGAAGCCGATCTCCAGTCTGACCGGCTGGCAGCTGTCGGCGATCCCGGACGGCACCGCCTCCAGGGCCCAAGCGGCATAGACCGTGTTATTGACGTGCCGGTTCGGGTCGAGATCGGCCCGCAGCACCGGCAGTTGCAGGGCGGTGCTGCACTGCTCCAGCATCGGCAGGGTGGCAAAGGGGTCGGCCAGGGCACGTAGCGGACGCAGCGGATAGGGGGGCAGCTGGTCGCTGATTCTGACCGGCCGGCGGGTTTTCAGGTCCAGCACGGCCCAGGAGGTGGTGGCCTGGCCGATCTGTTGGCCGTCGGCATCCAGCAACTGGTAGTCCCGGATTGAGAACAGCCCCTCACAGGTGACCGGCCAGGTGCGCACGGTGACCTGCTGGCCACCACGAGGAAAGCGCTCCAGCTCCAGGGTCAGTCGCGACAGTACCCAGGTCAGCCCCAACTTGCGCAGATCCCGTACCGCCACCCCCAGTTCGAGGGCATGATCGATGCCGGCATCCTGCAACCAGGTCATCACCACCGGCAGCCGGACCATCCCCTGCTGATCCACCTCATGGTAGTGCACCCCGAAGCAGCATTCCAGAAGCGGCCCGTTCATGGCGCGTCCCCTCCCCGGTGGCGGGCACGGTAGCGCACATAGAGCTGGCCGCCCAGGTCCAGTACGATCAGTACCGTCACCACTGCCATCAGGGCGTTGTCCTGCCGAAAATAGGCCAGGCAGTTGAAAAACATATACAACATCACCACCCCGGTCAGCATCCGTCGGATACCACGTACAAAAACCTCGGAATCACGGTCTTCGTCACGGGGGCTCAGTCGTAGCAGGTGAGGGGCCAGGTGATAGCCCAGGCTGGCATCCAGCAGCACCAGCGCGAAGTTGATCAGGAAGGTCAGTAGCAGCGTTGTTTCCAGGGTCATGTCGATAATCCAAAGCGTCGAGCGGTGTTGTCAGGGGCGGGTAGTCAGTTCCATGCTGGTCAGCCAGGTCATGGCCTGGTCGGTTTGCGGGGTGTCCTGGCCTTGCGTGCAGCGGCAGGTTTGGTTGCTGTGGCCGGCGTGCGTGCAGCCTCCGGTCTGGAGGGCCTGGCCGCTTTGCGCGGAACGCCGCTTTTACGCGGCCCACCCGGCTTAGAGCCGGTCGGTTCCGGTTTTTGGGGGCGGGCGATGCTGACCGTGATGGCCAGATTCTCCATCAGGGCGCCGTCCAGGCAGTCGATCGCCTCCTGCAGTTCCGCTTCGCTGGACATCCGCACATAGCCGCAGCCCTTTGATTTGCCGCTGACCGGGTCGGTGATGATATGCACCGAGGTGACCGTGCCGGCCACGCTGAACATCCGCCGCAGATCATCGTTGGTTGCCTCGTAGGGCAGGTGGCCGACATACAGTTCTTTTGCCATGGTGCACTCCCTTTTGCTGGTAACGGCACGAGTCTGCCACGGAGCCGGCCGTTTTGTCACGGCAAAAATGCAACGGGCCGCCCCGGTTAGGGACGGCCCGCGCAGTGGCACGGGTGCTGCTGCCAGGCTTACATGTTGTAGCCTGATTCGGAGTGCTGGGTCTGATCGAGGCCCATGACTTCGTCTTCCTTCTCCACCCGCAGACCGATGGTCTTGTCGAGAATCAAGGCGATAATCAGGGTTACAATCACGGCATAGGCGCCAGCAGCCACTACGGCGATGATTTGGGTCATAAACTGCTTCGTATCTCCCATCAGCAGTCCTTTTGCGCCGACCGTCGCAAATACACCGGTCAGGATGGCGCCCAGGGTGCCGCCGACACCGTGCACGCCGAAGGCGTCCAGGGAGTCGTCATACTTCAGTTTGGCTTTGATCAGGATGGCGCCGTAGCAGACCAGGCCGGCAGCCACGCCGATGATCAAGGCAGCGCCGGGCTGCACAAAACCGGCAGCCGGGGTGATACCCACCAGGCCGGCAACCACGCCGGAGCCAAAACCCAGGGCGCTGGGTTTGCCGGAGTGCATCCATTCTGCCGCCATCCAGGCCAGGCCGCCGGCTGCCGGGGCGATGGTGGTGGTCATGAAGGCCAGACCGGCCAAACCGCCAGCGGCGTCTGAGGTGTTCATGCCGACAACTGCTGAACCTGCGTTGAAGCCAAACCAGCCAAACCAGAGCAGACCAACACCAAGCAGGGTCAGAGGCAGGCTATGGGGTGCCATCCGCTCGCTGGGGAAGCCGTGCCGTTTGCCCAGGAAAAACAGCAGGACCAGGGCCGAGATACCGGAGGAGAGGTGCACCACGGTGCCACCGGCGAAGTCCAGCGCGCCTTTTTTGAACAGCCAGCCGTCAACCATCCAGACCCAGTGAGCCAGCGGATCGTATACCAGGGTGGTCCAGAGCAGCACGAACAGGCACCAGGCGGCAAATTTGATCCGTTCGGCAACAGCTCCCGAGATCAGGGCCACGGTGATCATGGCAAACATCCCCTGAAACATGGCAAAGACATACTCGGGGATGGCACCCGGTTCAGTGGTGACATTCTGAAACAGGGTGTAGATCGGGGCGCCGTCCTTGAAGCTGATCAGACCGTTAAAGAGTACTTTGGACAGGTTGCCGACCAGACCGCCTCCGGCATCAGGGGCAAAGGCCAGCGAATAGCCGATCAGTGCCCACTGCACCCCCACGATTCCCATGGCCACAAAGGAGTGCATCATGGTTGACAGGACGTTTTTTGAGCGGACCATGCCACCGTAAAACATGGCCAGGCCAGGGATCATCAACAGCACCAGGGCTGATGACACCAACATCCAGGCGGTATCGCCGGTATTCAGAACCGGATCGACATTTTTGGGCGCGGAAGCCTCGGCAGGCGCCGAAGCCGGCGCAGGAACGGCATCGGGTGTCTTGATCGCCTCAACCGCCACCGCGGCAGCCGGGGACTCTTTTTTCTCCTCGGCCATGGCATTGATACCTGCCAGGCTGACGAAGAGGACAAACAGCATAATGGTGAGCGTGTGCTTCAGTTTCATGACAGACCTCCTCTATCTGGGTAATCGTTTGATCGTATTAGATCGCTTCGCCGCCGGTTTCACCGGTGCGAATCCGGACGGCTTCTTCCAGGGCGATGACAAAAATCTTGCCGTCGCCGATCCGGCCGGTCTTGGCGGTGTTCTGGATCGTCTCCACCACCTTGGCCACCAGCTCATCTGAAACCGCGATCTCCAGCTTGACCTTGGGGATAAAGTCTACCACGTATTCTGCGCCACGATACAGCTCGGTATGGCCTTTTTGCCGGCCAAAGCCCTTGACCTCGCTGACCGTGATCCCCTCGATGCCGACCTCATGCAGAGCATCCTTGACCTCGTCCAGTTTGAACGGTTTGATAATCGCTTCTACCAGTTTCATGGTGACTGCCTCCTTTCGTCGTCCTGCGGTATGTTGAGCAGCTGGTGCGGGTTGATCTGAAAAAATCCGGGGGCCTGACGCCCCCGGTAAGAAGGAGGACAACGACACAGTGCTTTTGTGTGTCTGTCAGAAGATGCTTCAGCATTGAGCGTGCCATCTTTGGGTAATCCTTTGCAAACAGATGGTTACATGATTTTTTAGTGTCGCAGCCGTTTGCTGCTGCTTAAAATCTGGGCACCATAAAGGGGGTGTCGCCTGCTGCAGTGGCATCTTGACGAGCTTTTTGACCATTGCTGGAGATATGGTAAGCTTGTGCGAACCTGTTGATTATCTGATTCAGCCAAGGAGGTTGTGCCATGCCGGTGGTCGCTAAATTGAGTGAGATTCCAAATCTGGGGAAAAAGCAGGTAACAACGGAGGGGCAGGATATTCTGCTGGTGAACCTGAAAGGCACCATCTACGCAGTGGAGAGCGAGTGCCCGCACCAGGGCGCGCCGCTGGCTGGCGCCATGGTCAAGGATGGCTATCTCGCCTGTCCGCGTCATGGGTATCGTTTCGAACTGAAGGACGGCAGCTGTAAGGATCAGCCCGAGTTTGTGCTGAGAACCTGGCCGGTACGGATCGAGGGAGACGATATCATTGTCGATCTGGTTTGAACGCACGATTATTGATGAGCTGATCCTTGCAGCGGTGCTCCTCAGCATTGTGGTCTGCGGTCTGTGGGCGGCGGGCCACGCCTTGCTGTACAAACGCGATCCACGTTCGGCGCTGGTCTGGGTGATCTTGAGTCTCACGGTGCCGATCCTTGGCGCCCTGTCCTACTGGATGCTGGGGATCAACCGGATCACCCGGCGGGCCTTGCGTTGGCGGCAACGTGGGCAAACCCTGGGGCTTGATCAGCGGATCGGATTCCGGCCCGATCGTTCGGCCCCGCTGCCTGAGATTTTCGAGCATCTGCGGGATCTGGTGGTGTTAGGCGACCGGGTGGCCCGCAACCGCCTGCAGGCAGGTAACCGGATCGAGCTGCTGGAAAACGGTGAACAGGCCTACCCAGCCATGTTGGCCGCCATTGAGCAGGCCCGCGAGACCATCAACCTGAGCAGTTACATCTTTGACGGCGACGGGGCAGGGCTGTCGTTTGTAGCCGCCCTGGCCAAAGCCGCGCAGCGCGGGGTGGCGGTGCGGGTGATCGTGGATGCCCTGGGTGAGCGTTACAGCAAGGTTGCAGCGCGGGCAGCACTGGAAGGCAGCGGGGTCGACATCCGGCTGTACCTGCCGCTCTCCCGGGGACCGTTCATCAATCTGCGCAATCACCGCAAGCTGCTGATCGTCGACGGCCTGGTGGCCTTCAGCGGCGGCATGAACATTCGCAGCCGCCACTGCGTCGAGCTGGCCGAGCCGGATCAGGCAACCATTGACCTGCATTTTCGGGTGCAGGGGCCGGTGATTGCCGATCTGCAGCGGACCTTTCTGGAAGACTGGTGGTTTGTTTCCGGCGAGCTGCTGGATGCGCCCTGTTTCTTCCCGGCGTTGCACGCTTGCGATACGGCAGTGGTGCGAGCCATCGCCGATGGGCCGGATCGTGAGTTCCGCAAGCTGGAGTGGATTGTGATGGGAGCCCTTTCGTCAGCCCGCAAGCGGGTGCGGATCATGACCCCGTACTTCATACCCGACCGGCCGATGATCATCGCCCTGACCACCGCTGCCCTGCGGGGGGTCAAGATCAGCCTGCTGCTGCCGGGGCAGAATAATCTGCCGTTTGTGGCCTGGGCCAGCCGGGCATCCTACTGGGAACTGCTCAAAAACGGCATCAAAATCTATGAACAGCAGCCCCCCTTTGTCCACACCAAGCTGTTTCAGGTGGACGACTGCTGGACCCTGATCGGCTCGGCCAACCTTGATACCCGTAGCCTGCGGCTCAACTTCGAGCTGAACATGAGTGTCTACGACCTGTCGTTTGCCGCGACCATCAGCCGCTACTTCGATCGTGCGCTGGGCCGTTCCCGGGCCATCGCCCTGGCCCAGATCGATGGGCGGCCGTTGCCGGTACGCCTGCGGGATGGTGCAGCCCGGCTGTTTTCTCCCTACCTTTAGAAAAAGACCAAAAGACTCTTTTTATCCTCTTGACACGCTCACCATTGGCTGGTAAAAAATAAACAGCATTCGTTCATCTCATCTTTCCATAAAGGAGCACACTATGAGCAGTTGCACCCTGGTTACCAAGCCCGCCCCCGACTTCACCGCCGATGTTGTCATGCCTGACAATTCGTTCGCCCAGGTCAGCCTGTCCAGCTACCAGGGCAAATACGTCTACCTGTTGTTTTACCCGCTGGATTTTACCTTTGTCTGCCCTTCCGAGATTCTGGCCTTTAATAAGAAGCTGGATGAGTTCAAGAAGCGCAACTGCGAACTGCTTTCCATCTCGATCGACTCCAAGTTTACCCACCTGGCTTGGAAAAATACCAAGGTGGAAGACGGTGGTATCGGCCAGATCCAGTTCCCGATGGTGGCAGATCTCAACAAACAGATCAGCCGCGATTACGGGATTCTGTTGGATGAGGTGGTCGCCCTGCGCGGCCTCTTCCTGATCGACCCCAAAGGGGTGGTGCGGCACTGTGTCATCAACGATCTGCCGCTGGGCCGCAGTGTTGATGAGGCCCTGCGGATGCTGGATGCCCTCCAGTTTACCGACACCCATGGCGACGTCTGTCCGGCCAACTGGAAACAGGGTGACGAGGCGATGAAGCCCACCGCTGCAGGGGTGGCATCCTACCTGGCCAAGCACGGCAAGTAGCCGTTTGCCTGGTACCAGGCGGTATAACGTACTTAAAGCGGCGTAACCAGTCAGGTTGCGCCGCTTTTTTATGTCGCTGTCCCGCTTGCGCACCCGCTCAAGCTGTGGTACACACACCAGCATAAGCTACAGCATGAAAAGCTATTCCAAAGGAGATGCCATGAAACGAGTGCTTTGTGCCATCGCGCTGCTACTGCTGGTTACCACGCAGTTGCATGCCGCCGAGGAACAACAGCCGGAAAACATCGCCGGCAAGATGGCGATCAAGTTCGGGCGCGGGGTCACCAACATTGCGACCTCGGTAGTGGAAATACCCAAGCAGACCGTTCTGATGGGCCGCGAGATGGGTGGGGTGGGCTATCTGGTGGGGCCGTTCAGCGGGATTTTGATGACCGGGTACCGTGCCATCATTGGTGTGGCCGAGACAGTCTTCTTTTTGGTGCCTGCACCGGGTTATTATGATCCGATGATTGACCCTGCATTCGTCTGGGCCGGTTGGGAACCCAAGCGCCAGCAATCGGTGGCAGAGACGCCGTTGCCGCAACCCTGATCAGGGAGCTCGATCAAACACTGAAAAAAGGCCGCATCCCGAAGGAAGCGGCCTTTTTTGTGTTGCGCTGAAAAGTAAAATTACTTGGCAGCAGGAGCAGCAGGAGCAGCGGCTTCAGCAGCAGGCTTGGCAGCGGCTTTCTTAACGGCTTTCTTCTTAGCCACTTTCTTCTTGGCAGGAGCCTTCTCAACAGTAGCAGCGGCAGCAGGATCAGCAGCCTTAGGTGCCTCGGTGGCGAAAGCGAAGCTGGCGAAAGCAACAGTGGCGATCAGGGAAACGATGATCTTTTTCATGGGTACATCCTCCTAAGAAATTTGGTATTTGTCTATTAGCAGGGAGTGTGCCAAGCAGTGTTTATTTTGTAACATGCTGTAATCATGATGAGAGGTCTGGAATATCTGTGTGCTGGATTCGTTGTTATGATGCAGATCAGCTACCGGGTACCGCAAAACAGGTAAGGCTGTTTTATCTTTTGTTTGTTTGCGGTGTTTTGCTTGATAGTGAGGCAAAATTGTCAATCAACCGCCGAGAACGGCGGATACACGCCGATTAAAATCAAACACCTGCTATTAGAGGTAGACTAAACCTTTTGTTCCTGCTTTTGCCTTCTCTGCGTTGATCGGCGTACATCGGCGGTTCCATCTCATTTTGACTTATCTAACTTGCACCTCTGCCCAAGGTCACCACCCACAGGGTCTGGCACAGAATCTTGATATCCAGCCAGATACTCCAGTTCTCCACATAGCGGATATCCAGCCGGGCCACCTCGTCAAAATCCTGGATCTGGTTACGGCCGCTGACCTGCCACAAGCCGGTAATTCCCGGACGGATACTGATCCGTTTGTGATGCCAATCCTCGTAGTTGACAACCTCATCAGGAGTAGGGGGGCGGGTTCCCACCAGGCTCATCTCCCCTTTCAGCACGTTCCAGAACTGCGGGAACTCATCGATGCTGGTCTTGCGGATAAAGCGGCCCACCCTGGTCACCCGCGGGTCATCCTTGATCTTGAACATCTGGCCCTGCATCTCATTGTGCGCAATCAACCCCTGCTTGCGCTGCTCGGCATCCACCACCATCGAGCGCAGTTTCCAGCAGCGGAACGGCCGCCCCTGCTCACCCAGCCGCAGCTGTCCGAAAAAGATCGGGCCGGGCGATTCGAGTTTGATGGCCAGCCCTACCAGGGGCAGCATCAGCCCCAGCAGTAAAAGCCCAATAAGAGCCCCGGCGATGTCCAGACAGCGCTTGGCCAGAAGCTGCGAAGCGCTGAACGCCTTGGAATAAAAGGTCAGCATCGGCAGGGTGTCGTGAAACAGGGAGATCTCCTGGCGGTGGGCAGGAAAGTCAACCAGATCAAGCACCATCCGCGAGGTGACCCCCAGCCGGTCCAGACGGGTTACGTACTGCTCAATCCGGTTCATGGACGAAGCAGGCAGGCAGAATACCACCTCGTCGACAGGGTTTTGTTTGCAGAACTGCACAACAGCATCAAGGTTATCAGGGTTGGTGAGTGTACCCAGCAGGCGTAGTCCCCAGAATTCGTGCTGCATGAGCAGGCTGCGCATCTCCTGTGCCTTGCTGCCGTTGCCTACCAGAAGAATGTTGCGTGTATTCAGCCCTCTGCGCCGAATGGCAGCAAGTATCCAGCGTACCAGCAGCTTGGCGGTGACAATGCCGCTGCAGGCAAGCGCCATAAACCAGATGAACAGCATACGGCTGAAGGTGTGGGGATCAAGGATAAAGATAGCTGCTGCGGAGACACAGCCTGCGACGGTGTACGCCTTGATCAGACTCAGTAGAAGCGACCAGGTGGTGCGTGTGCGTAGTGACGCATATAGCTGGCTGACATACAGTGCTACAAACCAAGTCGGCATGATCAGCATTAAAAACCAGAAATAATCGTTCAGTTCACGGTTTACGAGGTAGGGCCGACGCAGGTAAAAGGCCGTGAGAAAACTGCCAAAAACGATCAGCAGATCAAGGGCTATGGCAATTGTGGTGAGCAGGCGGGCCTGTTGTTTCAGCATGGAGGCAACTGTAGCAGAATAGTTCTAGTATACAAGCAGTCAACCTATGATGTTAGCTGGCCGCATCAATCAGACCCAGCAGTTCCTCTGTTTTTAGCTGCATCAGTGCCGTATCTCCGCGAGATTCGACATTCAGGCGCAGCACCGGCTCAGTGTTCGAGCAACGCAGGTTGAAACGCCAGCCATCAAACTCCAGTGAGAGCCCATCGGTACGATCAATCTGTAGCGCCTGCGGGGCATAGGTTTCCTCAATGCGTGCAATGGCAGCTTTGGGATCAGACAACACGCGGTTGATCTCGCCGCTGGCAGGGAAGGCGCCAATCCGCTCGGTAACCAGTTGTGAGAGCGGCTTGCCGGTCCGCCCCATGATCTCCAGCACCAGCAGCCAGGGGATCATGCCGCTGTCGCAATAAGCGAAGTCACGAAAATAGTGATGAGCACTCATCTCGCCGCCGTAGGTTGCATCCTCGGCCCGCATCCGTTCCTTGATGAAGGCGTGGCCGGTCTTGCTCATGATTGCCGTGCCACCGGCCTGTGCAACCATATCGATGGTGTTCCAAGTCAGACGCGGGTCATGGATGATCTTGCTGCCGGGGTGATGTGCTAAGAGCGCGGTGGCCAGCAGGCCCACGATGTAGTAGCCTTCTATGAACTCACCGCGTTCGTCGAAGAAAAAGCAGCGATCAAAATCACCGTCCCAGGCGATGCCCACATCGGCCCGATGGGTACGTACCGCCTCAGCGGTTGTCGCACGGTTTTCCGGCAACAGCGGGTTGGGAATACCGTTGGGGAAGCTGCCATCCGGCTGGTGATGCACCTTGATGAACTCAAACGGCAGGTGCTGTTTCAGCAGGTCAATCACCGGCCCGGCACAGCCATTGCCGGCATTCACCACCACCTTCAGCTTGGGTAGGGCCTTGAGATCAACGTAATCCAGCAGGTGTTCGATATAGGCGGCCTTGCTCTCCAAGGGGTGCAGTGTGCCGCGTTGCGCCGAGCTTAAAAACGCTCCCTGCGCTGCCCGGTCACGGATGGCAAACAGCCCGCTGTCGCCGCTGATTGGTTTCGACTGCTCCCGCACCAGCTTCATGCCGTTGTAATCCAGCGGGTTATGGCTGGCGGTGACCATGATTCCGCCGTCCAGCTGGTGATGAAAGGTAGCAAAATAGATCTCTTCCGTACCGCACAGCCCGATATCCACCACGTCGCTGCCGCCATCCAGGAGCCCGTCAGCCAGCGACCGACAGAAGGCCTCACTGGTCAGACGCACGTCACGCCCCACAGCCACCCGTTTGGGTTGCAGCAGCTCTGCATAGGCTCGACCAATCCGGTAGCACAGCTCCTCGTTCATCTCGTCAGGAATTCGGCCACGAATGTCATAGGCCTTGAAGGCGGTCATTTGTCCGTTGTTAGTGGTCATTAGCATCTCCCTTAAGCAGTGAGGCGTAAGGTGTAATAGGTAAAATGTAAAATCTGAGACCGGTAAAACCTATCACCAATCACCTATTACTCATCACCTCTTACCAATTACCTCTCACTTATTACCTATTACTTATTACTTATTACAGATTACCTATCACGGCCTTTCAACACCTGCCGTAGTGGTCCTCAAACCTGACAATATCATCCTCACCCAGATAGCTGCCTGACTGCACCTCAATCAGCTCCAGATCGATCTTGCCCGGGTTTTCCAGTCGGTGGGTCACTCCCAACGGGATATAGGTCGACTGGTTCTCGCTCAGCATCAGCACCTCATCCCCTTTGGTGATCCTGGCGGTGCCCTTCACCACAATCCAGTGTTCGGCACGGTGATGGTGCATCTGCTGCGACAACGTGCCACCCGGTTTGACCGTAATCCGCTTAACCTGAAAGCGGTCCGAGCGATCGATGGCCTCGTAATTACCCCACGGTCGGTAAACCTTGCGATGGGCCAAGGCTTCATCACGATTGGCCCGCTTCAGCAACGCCACAATCTCCTTCACCTCCTGGCAACGTTCCTTCTTCGTAACCAGCACGGCATCGGCGGTATTTACCACAATCAGATCATCCATGCCGATCACCGCCAGCAGTCGTCCGTCCTCGGTATGCAGATAAGAATTGTCAACATCATGCAGCAGTACGTCGCCGTTGGTAACATTGCACCTGGCATCCTTCGGGCAAACCTCCCACAGGGCCGACCATGAACCGACATCACTCCAACCGGCATCCAGCGGAATGACCGCCGCCGCATCCGTCTTTTCCATCACCGCATAGTCGATCGAATCCGCAGGGCAGCGTGCAAAGGACTCAGCGTCAAGTCGCACAAAGTCAAGGTCACTCTGGGCTTTTTCCAGCGATTCCTGACTGGCTGCCAGCATGGCTGGTGCAAAACGTTGCAGCTCCTCCAGATAGCGCGATGCCTTGAACATGAACATGCCGCTGTTCCAGTAATAGTCGCCTGACTGAAGGTAGCCCTCGGCAGTGGCCCGGTCCGGTTTTTCGACAAAACAATCAACATGATAAGCAGTAATTGGTAATATGTGATCGGTTCTTTGCTCTTTACTCCCTACGCATAACTCTTTACCTGCTTTAATATACCCATACCCGGTCTCCGCTGCGGTCGGCAGCACGCCAAAGGTGATCAGGCTGCCGGCAAGCGCCAGCGGATAGGCAGCGCTCACTGCGGCACACAGGGCCTGCGGGTTACCTATGACATGGTCTGCCGGTAGTACCAGCAGCACCGGGTCATCGCCGTTCATTCGCGCCTGCAGCGCCGCCACGGCAACTGCCGGGGCGGTATTGCGCCCAACCGGCTCCAGGATGATCGCCTGGGCGGTCTGGTTAATATCCGCCAACTGTTGCGCCACCATAAAACGGTGCTGGTCGTTGCTGACCACCAGCGGCGCGCTCAGCTCTGCAACCCCTTTCAGACGGTCCACCGTCTCCTGCAGCATGGTCAGGTTACCCACCAACGGCAGTAGCTGCTTGGGGTACAACTCACGGGAGAGGGGCCAGAGGCGGCTGCCTGAGCCGCCGGAAAGGACAACCGGAATGATCATTTATTTGCTCCTGGATATTATTGGGTGTGCGCAGCAATAGCAGCGCGGCAAAAAACAGAAAATTCATCCCTAAACCGGGCTGGGTTAAACCGCAGTGCATTTTCCCGGCAGTGCTCCGGCCTGAATTGCTGCTCCATAGATTCAAATTGACTGACAGCACCTTTAATCGCTGCAGTTGTTTGCTCGTAGAAAAACAACCCGGTTGGCTTCTCGGCAGGGGGGGCAATAATAGTCTCCAAAACGCCGCCTTTGCCAAACGCGATAACAGCTGTGCCACAGGCCTGGGCCTCAACCGGGGCAATACCAAAATCCTCCTCTGCTGCAAATACAAATGCCTTGGCCCCTTGGTAATGGTCTTTCAACACATCTGTCGGCTGCCAACCTAAAAAGGTAACGTTACTGCCGGCTACTCTTTTGCAGGCACGCTCTTCCGGCCCATCACCAATAACTATTAACTGTTTCTCCGGCATTTGCGTAAATGCTTCAACAATCAGGGGCATTTTTTTGTAGGGGACCATCCGTGAGGCAGTCAGATAGAAGTTTTCTTTTTTACCGCCAGAGTTAAAGTAGTCGGTGTCAACTGGGGGATAGAGTACCGTTGCCTCGCGGCCATAGGTTTTACGGATACGTTGTGCAATAAACTTGGAATTCGCAACAAACTGATCAACACCGTTGGCGGTACGGTAATCCCACAGCCGCATGTAATGAAGCATAGTACGGGCCAATAGGGATTTGACTCCCTTATGCAACCCCGCCTCGGCAAGGTACTGATGCTGCAGATCCCAGGCATAGCGCATGGGGGAATGGCAATAGCAGATATGCAGCTGATTCGGGCCAGTCAAAGCTCCCTTAGCTACCGCGTGGGAGCTAGAAATAACCAAATCATAACCTGAAAGATCCAACTGCTCGATGGCAATTGGCATCAGGGGGAGATAATGGCGATAGTAGCGTTTTGCTGCAGGTAGGTTTTGAATAAAGGTGGTTTTGACTTTTTTATTGTGTATGAAATCACGTTTGCCGTCAGGGATAAAATCAACAACAGAAAACAAGTCCGCTTCAGGATATATCTGAAACAGCTGCTCCAGTACCCTTTCGGCACCGGCATATGTTAGAAGCCAATCATGGACAATGGCTATTCGCATGACAAGTTTCCGGAACATCTAAGCCTGTTAAATGAAAAAACATGTTGTCTACGGTACCAATTTCATTTTTTTGATGTTGATCGGGCGAGTTTATAGGCCTGTTCAAGCTGAAACGCGGTTCTGTCCCAGGTAAACTGCCGAACATGCTGCGCCAACTGACCGCTGCCATCCAGTCCAGCTGCCATAGCCATGGATAGCTTGTTGGAAATATCATCAACGTCTTTTGGATCAACATACCATGCACCGGCACCAAAATATTCTTCTGTGCAGCCTTCGGCAGTGATCACTAGCGGAGCACCTGATGCTGCTGCTTCGAGTGCCGCCAATCCTGGAGTTTCCAGCAAGCTCGGCAGCGCAAAGGCGGAGCAGGCCGAATATGCTGAACGTAATAACTCGCTGTCATGCTCCAAATATCCCAGGCAAGTGAACTTCCCGGCAAAGCGATTTGACAGCTCGGCAAAATAGCCTGTATCCCGTACGTTACCGATGAGTACGACATGCACATTGTTGCGAACAGCAGCCTCTAGCAAGCTCAATTGATTTTTGCGGTTCTCAATATTGCCTACGCAGAGCACAAACGGCTGGTAAATACCAAACTCCTGCTGAAACAGGCCAGGTAAAACCGGAGTAAAAAACAGACCATCAATGCCGTTATGAGTAACCAGATATTTCTCACGTGACTCTGGAAAATGCCGCAGGAAACGGTCAACCTCTGCTTCGGAATTCGGACAGATCACATCAGCAAGAGACATCATTATGCCGATCTCACCCATCGGGTACTGATCAATATACTCAGAGAGCCAAAGGATCGGGCTGACCACCAGCGGAATGCCATTATTATGCGCATAGGCACAGATATTATAGTTGCCACCCTGCACCGAAAAGTGATGAATAACATCTGCCTCAGCCAGAGAATGCTCCCACTGGTTAAAAAGCACTACCTCGTGCCCCCGGCGCTTCAGTGCCTCTTTAGACTTAAGCAGCTGTATTTCACCCCCGCCCGGGCACTGGAAGGCAACCGGATAGGTATTAAAGTATATTTTCATGGGGCCATTACCTTTCCCAGCGCCTGGTTTGCCTCGTAACAGCTTCGAAACTGCTGCAGATCATCCTCTGATGGCTGCACGGGACAATCAGACGCTGCCAACCGATTCAGCAATTCATCACAATCGGGCAGTTCATGCCGTAAAACCTTCTTCCAGCCTTGCGACACCAACCTGCGGTGGCTTGCTTCAATGGCATTCACAGTTGTCAGAGCGCTCTGTTTCCAGGAAAAGGTGTCGGGATGTACCGCGGCATGGGATTTAAGGCGTTGCCTGAAAGCATCATCCGTAATTCCCTTAAACATAGAGCTGGCAATACTTTCAAACGAATAGGGGGCAAACAGAGCTTCCGGCATCCCCACCGCCTCGGTAACACCGGTACAATCTGCCGCAATCACCGGTGCCCCGCACACCATCGCCTCAAGCACGGGAAGACCAAACCCCTCATGGAATGAAGGAAACACATACAGATGGCAGAGCCGATAGAGATCTACCAGTTCTTCATCAGAGACAAAATCCGTCAGCACAACATCTGCTTCTGCCAGTCCGGCATTCTGCGCCTGCCATACCAGACCATCACGCTGTCCGGGATACAGCTTGCTGGCAATAACCAAGGGATGATCCTTGCGGATTTCAACCGGCAAGCTATTAACCGCCTGAAACAGACATTCTATATTTTTTCTGGCGTCAAAACCACCGGGGACATACAGCAGATACCCAGGCTGTAGACCAAATTTTTGCAAAGTTACCAACGATTGTTCATAAGTACGGGACGATGACAACTGTCTAAAACCATCACCAACAGCAGAAGAGATACTAATGACCGTATCCGGATTAACCCCCATCTGCTCAATGACTTCTTCTCTTGAATAATTTGAAACCGCCAACAACAGATCAGCCCGCTTTAAGCCAGCCAACTTATGTAAATAATAATCCCTGTAATCACCGGGGGGAAGATAGATATCCTGCAACACCAGCGGTATCAGATCATGCTGGGTAAGCGCAGTAGGTATATGCACACCAAGTTCACCAATTGAAGCGATTGAATCATCACCCCAGCCATCAGCCATCAGCTGCGACATATGCACGTAATCAGGCTCAAGGCTCACCAGCGCATACTCTCGCAACAGCTCTGCAGCATGCTGACGCCAGGTATTTTCAGGGTTACCTGCAGTACAAGGGGTAGGTACGCAGAACTCTGCAAATTTGATTTGTTTTCCGACTCCTGCTAAAGCTTGCCGAACAGCAACTGTCTCATCTGGAAAGCCACTATGCAAGAAAATCGTTACCTCATGCCCCTGTGCCTCCAACAATGGGATCATTTCCGTTGCCAACGCGAGAGAGTTCCGCCCGATTCCTCGAAAACGGCTACTGGATTGGCAGGTCTGTAAATCAATCACTATACGCATGAATATTCACCTGACTAAAGGGATAATTCCGTCAGTATCTGTTTTAAAACAGCTGCACTTTGTTTGACATGAAAGTTATTCATAACATCCTCAAAGGCAGCATTGCGTATGGCGTTACGCAACGGCTGATCAACAGCCAGTAGCTCCATCGCCCCGTACCAAGACTCAAAGGTATTCTCTACCAATAGCCCAGTCCGGGCGTGCTGCACACACTGTCTATAAATATTGGCGTTTGAGTAAACACCAGGAACCTTGGCCGTACCGTAATTAATATATTTGAACGGATTTTTGCAGAGATTAAACTCTGCAGACTCCTGATCCTCATCCGCCCCAAGTGGAGTGATTGCAAAGTGATAGCCGCCCGCAACTAGAGAACGCATATAGACATCATAGGGGATTCGGTTGGTAAAATGTAGAAAAGGAAGCGAGAACATCTCTGGGAAAGGATCACCAAAAAAATCAAGTGTATACTCACGATGGCGCGTAAAGAATACCTGCAGTGCAGTCAGAATACTATCTCTCGAATTCTGCACCTTCAGAAAATCAGCATTGGTAAAAACAACACGAGGAAGAGTAGCCTCCAGCCCGCAGTTGTTTGAGGCCTCAGCATGCCGTTCAACCCACATGCCGTTAGGCATCAATACAGGCTCAATACCCGGTAATTGCTGGGCAACCCGCGTTTGCAGCTCAGAATTGGCTACCGTTATCACATCCGCCAGCCCAATGATATCCCTTGCAAAGCTCCCGTTTTCATGTGATTTGCCACCACTGTAGGAGGGAAAAGTGAAAATCCAGTCATCAATATCATAGACAATTTTCACACCAGAGCGACGTGCCAGCTGTGACAGCATCAATGCCTGAATGGAGTTGTGTTTGCTTAAAATAAGCAGATCTGCCCAGCCAATACTCTTTGTCGCGCACTCAGAATTTTCAGAAATTGCAACATATTCCAGCACACCATCTGAAGCCAGATAGTCAAGTACCTCGATAATCCTGGCTGCGACCGAAAGCGAAGGAACCCCTGCGGCAACAAGCGACTCACGTTGCAAAACAACGACTCTTGCTTTTCTGATGTTATCCATTGATTACAGCCTGAACTGTAGCTTGTGGCCCCAGCGAAAAGCCAACTAGACGGCCACACCACCCACTGTTTGTCTGGGAAAAACGGACAATTGTCACAGTTGCATGCATCGGCACAAAAGCAGGAAAAACAGACATATCCATTTTCAGTACATACTGTAACAGGCAGCTGATCGGGCCAGAATGCGTAACAGCCAAGATAGACTCACAGGAAGACGCTAGCTGCTCATCCAACCAACTAACAACTCGATAGTTTAACTCAAAGTGAGACTCCCCTCCAGGATATTTATTGGTCGGATCAGCATGGAATTCAGAATAATTTGCCAGGAAATCTTGCAAAGGAAGGTCAGCCACCTCACCTGCATCTGTTTCTCCCAACCGGTGATCAACAGTCCAGGCGCTTCCTGGAAAAACTAATTCAGCCGTTTCCCTAGCCCGTCCCCACTGGCTTACAAAATATCGATCTGGCAAAATACCGTAAGGCAATAGCCACTCTCCAAGTCTTGCCGCCTGTTCACGCCCCATTGTTGTCAGGTAATCTGTCGGAGTGCCGGTAACCAATCTTTTCTGGTTAGCAATTGAATAACCATGACGCACCAGATATAGTATCATTGATTAACTGCCCTTTTCAGCAAATCCAACAATGGCTCCAGTGCATTGGGAAAGCAGTATTCTATCATTTTTTGCTGCAGTATCTTTTCACGTTGAGGACGTTCCAAAACCAGTTCAATCCCTTCAGCTATTGCAGATTCCGAAGCTGGATCAACATATACTGCATGGTCGCAAAAGTGTTCACGAGCCCAATCTGAATCACTAAGCAACATACGGCAACCTGAAAGCCCCGCCTCAATTGCTGATAAGCCTGGGGGTTCAAAGGGTAGCTCCATATAAAAAAGTGAGCTCTGTAGAGCAGAACGAATAATCTCAGATTTCTGCGGGAGGCTGTCCAAAAACAGAACATTACTCCCTGCTACAGCTTTACATTCTTTGTAGTATTCCTTACTACGGTAACGACCAACAATAACGGCGGGAATATCCATGCTCCGCAGCACCCGCAGTGCGGCTAGCTGATTTTTCACGGGCTCTATAATTCCAAGCCACAAGGCAAAATCATTAACACCGTATAGTTGTTTAAAGAGCCCACAAGGTGCCTGCTTCAGATAGCTTATATCCGCTACCCATTTGCAGACCTTTAATTTCTCGGAAACAATAGAGGTTTTTTCTTGAAAATGAGCCAACTCAGCCTGTGATTTAAAGGCAACCGAATGCGCAAACCTCAGATGCTCTGCAATTACTTGCAGGTCATCATCAGCCACCTTTCCAAGCCAGAGGTTTGGCCACAAGACAATCGGTTTTCCGCAGGCATGAATCTCTCTTAGTAGCTCAATACTACCAGGATGTACGGAAAAATGGAGCACAACATTATAATACTCAAGTGCACGTGAGTACGGTCCATACATATCTACAATAATACCAACTTGCCGCAGGCCATCAGCAATGGACTCTAATTCGTACTCACCGCCACCTCGTGTTAGATAGGCCTGTGGATAGGTAGTAATCAAAACTCGAAGATCGTACATTTGATTGCCCCTGTTTTCTCTGATTTTCTAGAATCGTGTGGGACGGTTATCACGGCACCAACCAAGTGGTTCATAACAAATTTTCCCAGATTTGCTGCAACCGCGCCCGATACTGCTGGCCTACGAAGATACTATTATACTTCGATTCTATTAAATACTTGCCATGTTTTGCTTTAAGGCAGCGTTCAGCATGATCTTCTCTGCACTCTTTCATTCGCTCTGAAGCAACCAGCACATTAGGGTCAAACCAGTACTGGCCATCGCCAAATGGATACTCGCCCCGATTAATCTTAATCTCATCGCCGCAAACTAAAAAAGCTCCTTGTTCGTTACAAAAGTCAGTATTCCCTGAATAGTCGGAAACGATAACTGGTTTACCCAACAACATTGCCTCAGCGATGTTTCGGCCAAAGCCCTCCGACCGATGCAGTGAAATAAAGCAATCGCACACCGACTGCAATCCCAGCAGCTTATCTTTCGTCATCGTCTCCACGATCAGTGTGATCCGATCATCCCTGCCAGCGTACTCTACGACACTTTGCCACTCTGGCTGGGACGTGCTCACGTTCATGGCTTTTACAACGAGATGCACATGCCTTTCCCGGCGGGGAAAAGCGGCAAGAAACGCTCGCACCGTTGCCAAGGGATTTTTACGTTTCAGACTTGAATTCCCGTCCAACACCGTAAGAAAAATGAAGGCGTTTTGCGGCAGAGAAAAATCTTGCCTCGCCCATTTTTGGATAGGGGCCGGAAGGGTTACCACCATGGGCATATGAAACACTGGTTTGTCCGTCACGGCTCGCATTGAATCAGCCGTAAATGACGATGCCGACCATATTTCATCCACGATACCAAGTGCGCCTGCCATTGCTTCTGGAAATCGAGCTAACTCCCACTGCCAGAAACCAATGTTATAGCGTTTATCAAGAATGCTACGATCTGTTGCCGCCAACAAGCGGAGCGTTTCATAGTGCGGCAAACAGATCAGGTTTGTCCGATACACAGGCCGAGCCACTTCGTAAGCGCTTAGTGTACTGTCGTCTTGTCTGGCAGCTAACCGGAGAGGAAGAAGCGGCACGCTGATTTCCATATCGACATCTGAGAGCGCCTGTACAGCCATGCGGACATCTTCACCAATGCCGAATTCACCTCTGCCATAACCGATGACATTCACCCCGCCATCGGCGTACCCGGAAACTCCGGTTGCCAGATTCGCTTCGTTCTCTGCAGAAACAGTGGTCTGCTTGTGATAAACAGCACGCTCACCAACTTCATTTGCATTCAACCAATACAGGTACGCTTGAATACCGTCGTCAGTCATAACATCGAACGCGCCACGCAAGTCCTCACGAGAGCACCAAAGAAGGTGGTCTCTTCGCGTAAGAAAGTAACCATGATTACACGAGATCGAAACTTCGTCCAAAGTGTCCGGAACGACAAACGCACAAAGTCTTTGATCTTCTTGGCTTGCAACAAACCACCAGACAGCCAAGGCTTCACGCCCAATGCGAGAGGCCAGGTCCAGCGTCTGGCGCAGGTCCACACGCGCCAACCATTCGGCATACAGGCCGCGCGTAATCGGTAGCGGGNNGGCATCCTGCTTCAGCGTGGGGTCGGTTTCGCTCAGGTACTCAGCCGGAATTAAATCACGCAGACTGGCGTTCTGCTGACACTCCCGAACCCACCAGGCCACCAGTTCCTGCCGCCCGGCCGAGGTGGCCAGGTCCAGCGTCTGGCGCAGGTCCGCACGCGCCAACCATTCGGCATGCAGGCCACGCGTAATCGGTAGCGGGGCATCCTGTTCAAGCTCTTCGCTGATGTGAGCCAGCCAATCCAGTTGGCGCGGACTGAATTGGTAGCCCACGCTGGCAAGCATGCCGGCCCTTGCAATGCTTTCATCCAAGAAGCCCACTTCAGGCGGCATGACCAGCCCGGACAACAAAGCCTCGGCCAACCTTCCCGAAAATGGTGCGACACCCTCTTCGGCAAGGAGCGTAGATATCCCAGGCTTGGCCGGCAGGGGCAACTGACGAACAGGCGAACCATCAACGATAGAAGCGCCAAACAGATAGCAATTACGCTCCTGTATCTGGATCAACTCATCCGGTGGAGAAAGCTCCCGAATACGCGCGCGGTTCGCATGCCACCACGTATAATCGACGATCCGGACTCCTGACTCCCGAATCCGCATCGACAAGCTGTGTTCATCGAGAATGGAAAGCGCCTTCGCGCGGAATTTCGCAACGTTCTCGTCAGAATACGCGAACACCGAATGCCATTTGCCGTGCGGCAAGCCATCACCCGTCAGCCAGCCGAGCAGAAAACGCGCGTAATTGTCCGACAGGGGGGCCCCTTCTCTGAAAGGCGCATCGCCGTGCGCGGGGAAAAAATCCTCCGCACCAAATGGGCCAGCGATACCGTCTAGCGCCAGCAGATCCTGCGGACGAGCAAACAGAAATTTTGAACATCCCCAGGTCTGGAAGCCACGCCCACAAAGCCGTACCCGCTCAGGGTAAGCATCCACATGGGCCAGCATCACCTGCGGTGTGTCGTGCACGTAGTCCAGCATTTCACGGCACACCAGCGGATAGAAGCCGTTGTACTCATTCTGAAACGCAGATGTCACCAGATGCACCAGGTCGTATTCAGCCAAGCGCTCGTGAAAACGCTCCAGCACTCCGTCCCAGCCACTGAACTCGCGCCGCTGATTGTCTCCAGCCACCATCAGCCCGCGCCGTCCAAGCCGGGCCTCTACGCCTACGGGCAGTGCAGTGTCGATCAGCACCGGATCGACCTCAACGCCCGGCAGCCCCGCATAGAAGGCCATCAAAGCCTGGTAAGCACCGCGGTAATCCGCATCACCATAGCGGATGAATAAACTGAGGACTCGCAAACTCACTCTTCCTTCTCGACTTCGAAACTCACCATGTTCTGAGTGGTGTCTGCCCAACCAGCACGCTCTACATCGAACATTTCCAGCCGATAGAAAAACTCCAGTCGTTCACGGCAGCGTGAAAAATCTTCATTTTTAAGCAATTTTTCCAACAGGTCCAGGATGTCGGCGGCCGAATTCTCCCAGCGGTATGGCTGTGCCGGAGACACACCCATCGGTTGCAACATCGCCTCACCGTTACCGAGCAAGCGCTTGAGACCGCGCAGCAATTCGCTGGTTGAGGCGAAGGATGTCAGACCAGATACCGGCTCGATC
The DNA here is from genome assembly GCA_002419465.1 of Geobacter sp. UBA5730. Lineage (GTDB taxonomy): Bacteria > Desulfobacterota > Desulfuromonadia > Geobacterales > Pseudopelobacteraceae > Trichlorobacter. Next base: position 230,820 of record DIGE01000012.1, read on the forward strand.
CGCTCGCGCAGTTCGTCGATGAGCTCGCTGTGGCGAGCCAGAACAGGCTTACCGAAAGCCAGAGCCTCGAAGATTGGCAGGCCAAAGCCTTCGTAGAACGACGGGAAGACCAGGCAGGAGCAGCCAGCAAACAGACTCGCCATGTCGGCCTCAGACTGGGCTCCGGCAGCGATCTGCTCAACATTGTGATACGTGCCACTGCACTCCCCCAGCACCTTGAAATTTATTGCAGGAAAAGCCACTGAAAGCGCTGGCACCACTTCCGCTAACCCCTTGTGGTAATAGCTATTGCCCACGATCAACACATAGGGCTCGCCGTCTCGATCACCACTCACCAAGGTCTCGCGAAGCCCGACAGGCCAGTACTCTGCGGGATCCATCGAACAATACGCCACAGCATTCAACGCACCAAGAGACCCCGGGAACCGCGCATTGAAGCAACGTCTGGAAAAGTCGCTAATATAGACCAGCCCGTCCGAGAAGCCCGCCATGGCTCGCCACACACCTTCAAGGTGCGGCATACGGATGTAATGACAGTCCCAGGCTATCGTATCTAGCACCGAAAATACGTTTACGGGCGAGACATAAGCCAAGTCCCGCACTTCCGTCAGGCTCCAGGGTTGGGTCAGTCGGATGCTGGCATCGAAGCACTGATCCGGCGCCAACTGATGAATGATTGCATCGCCATAATGCTCGCGCAGGCCATGAAAATCCGCAGACTCCGGCAGCACCCAGAAATAAGGCTTGATGCCGCGCTGAGTTGCCAGACGACTCAAAGGCCCCAGCAAGGCCAGCACGTGATGCGCGGTGCCGTTGAACCCGGGTGCGAGGTTACGGATGTCCACCAGCAGGTCGCGCTGAGGCTTGTCCGAAAAACGATGCCGCAGCAGTCGCTCAAAGCGAATTTCGGGCAAGGCTGCCTGTGTCGCCATGGCCTTAGCATGATCTGAGGCACGATTCAGGTGCAAGTCTCTTGCACCTGTCCAACCCTCGCCTGCCTGCAACACGACAGAATTGACCTCGCGCGCACTGACCCCACGACGATTCGCGCGGATGAACAGCTGGGCCAGCGCCGAATCAAGATTCGGCGCGCACTCATCCAGCAAGCCAAAATCTCGTAGCACCGAAGCACGCACCAGCACCGGCGCCCCTTCCACCACCCGTCGCTCGGTGGGCGGCAGGTGCGCCACCATGCGCTCAACTGCCGGCCAATTCTCAGGGCCGGCTACTCGTGGCATGGCAAAGCCAAACATCGGGTCCTGGTTGAGCGCAACGGCCAGCAAATGGATATCCTTCTCGTACACTTCGACCGCAGCAGGGACAAAGAGTACCAGCGCATCCGGGTTACGACAAGCCTCGTGCAGTACACGATTCACCCCGGAGATTCCTTCGCCAGAAAGCACGTCCGGCTTTGTGAATGCCTTCACCGCAGCAGCCCTGTCCGCTACGCCATCGGCCAGACCAGCAACAACCACGACAACCAGCGACCTGGCACCCGCATATTCGATAAAACCGGTCGAAGAAGCAAACACGCTCACCTTACCCCCTGTGTAAAGAATTGTTCACGCCACCTTCCCTGCTGGTCGCAACGTGCGAATTAATCAACGCAGCCAAGGGGCCGTACGTAGCCTCACCACCTAGATATTGTTCGGCAAACTTGTGTGCTGCGCTCCCCAATGCACAGGCACGATCCGCATTCAGGAGCAGATCAGTCACCGCATCAGCAAATTCGACGACATCCGTCGCCACGATGTAAGGTAGGTCGGCAATCTCTCTCAGGCCATCCGCCGAGGCGGGCCAGCCGATGTGGGCCTTGCCCCAGGCGAGCGCCTCCACTGTCTTGATTTTCAAACCAGTACCCACGCCACAAGGATTCACCACCACGTTGGCCCGGCCATACTCATCGGCAAGATCGTGAACGAAACCGATTTTCTCCACGCTCGGGTCCGCAGTGTGAACAAAACCACAAACTTTACCAACAAGCCTCAGACGAGCAAAGGAACAGCGCTCCCTGACAAGCGGCCATGTGTAATCAAGGAAGTCCTGAGTGCCACGGACATTGAACTCATTACTGGACGCAACTATCAATACGACACCCTGTTCCCGTAAAGCAGGATCAACACTGAAGATGTCGACGTCAAAACCCGTCAGCAGCACTTGCCGCTCAGGAACCATACGCTGCATTGCCTTGAGTTCGAGCTGCTGGATCGCCAGCAGCGCATCGGCTCGCTTGAACAGCAGAGATTCGTCTTCGGCCGACATCATCAGGCCAAAATTGGCAATTCCGTACTTCTCGACCGTCTCCTGCTTCTGCGAAAATAGGTCGTGCGTGTCGATGATTTTCAACAGAGGGGCTGCTGCAGTCGTCAACAAGAGGCGGCTTGTGAAAATGTACTGAGCGATGAGTACATCAGGCTTTGTATCCGTGATTAACGCATTGACCTCCTGCGCGAACCAGGGAGGGCAAAAACCACTTTGCATATCAGCCAAATGGGGTCGTTTTTCCGCTTCATCTGGTGTGAAAGCAGACCCCAAACACTCCGTAATCGCACAGCGGGAATCAAACACATACAGATCATCTACAACCTGCTTGAGTCCCGTGATGCATTCATTTGAAACATCTTCTCCTAAAGGCCGAAGCACGAGAGACACGCGGAAGCCTGCATTTCGAAGCCACTGAAGCATTCGATAGATGCGGATTTCATTGCCCGCGGCAGGAGGATAGGGCAGCACGTGCGTCACCATCATAATGTGGCACGCCTTCCCGTCAGAAAATATATTCATCATCGATAATCGCTCCCTGTTACTTGTCTGTTGTAGTAACTGTGCATGGACTGCAGCGAACCGGAGTTATTTTTTCCAATCCGCCACTCCGAACTGTCATTAGCAAGATCATCCCATGCATTTTCCGCAGTCGCCATACTTGCCTGCATCTCAGACATCGCCTCCTCCAAAACAAAAGAGTACTTAAAGCTTACCGAGATCCGTTGAACAAAAAATCAGCAAGACCACGCACTAGTAATAACAGCCAACTCAGATTCGTTTCTTCCTAAACCTTGATCCACGTAAAATCAAAATATGCATGATTCAGAATTTAACTCTCGTGCAGATATTCCATGAAGCGCAAACCCGATCCGCCTAGTATCGCCAGAAACGCCGGCCTCAAGGGGAGACAAGGGGTGTCTTATGTGAATAAGCACTTCAACAGAGCCATTTTTCACAGCATTCTCTGGAACAGATAGTCTGACAGACTTCATGAAGTCCTCCCCCTCGGAGTGGCAGCACCTGATGGTGCCTGCCATCTCGTCCATGACGAAAAATTCAATCTCTTGAATGTCTCCCTCACGAGGCGCATATCCTCTTCCAAATACATTCAGCACAAATCCATTAGGTGAATGTTTTGGCATACTCACCGTCATGACGGCTTTTTCAGAATCGGTCCAAACGCCCCACGATTCGCTACAAGAAAAACCAGAGAGGAGTTTAACGACACACTCCTCTGCGGAAAAATTTCTCCACAAAAAAAGTGGTATCTGTCCGGCGGACTCTCTCCGCTCTGGAAGCACCACCTTCTCAACAAATTCGATTTCACGCTCGGCGGGTACCAGGAAATAATCCCAGCAGACTGAGTCAACTCCCTCCTGCCAATCCAGACGGGAGCTCAGCCTATTCAAAAAAATGTCATAGATGACATACCTGCGGTCGCAACAGAAGTCATAAAGAGACCAAGCAGTACATCCGTAAGCGACGTAGGAAGACTCTCCATATTCACAACTGATCAAAGGACGTGACTCCTCAATTATTTGCTGTGCACCGAGCAGGCAATTTATCTCTGCGCCTTCGACATCAATCTTGATGTAGGCGACACGCCCCATTTCGTGCAAAAAATCATCCATCCGCCCAACTTCAACTGATATCCGCTCAAAGCCAGCATCACTTGCCACCCCATCCCTCTGCAGGAGACCACTTTTTTGCAAATCTCCTTTGACTACAACAAACTCTGCCACTCCGCCCTGATTAGAGAGCGCAGAGTTCATCAAGAACACGTTGTTTTCAGAAAACAGACTGCAAAGCACGCTGTATTTCCCAGGTAGGGGCTCAAATGCGAACACTTTTCCTTCTTCGCAGACAGAATCCAGTAAGGCTCTCGTATGCAGTCCATCGTGTGCGCCTACATCAACCGCAACATCTCCCTGGCTAATCCACCTCGAATAACTTCTCTTCAGCATCTCCTCAAACCTGAAACCGAGATCGCCGCTCAGCAGCAACTGCCTCATGTAATTTCTTGAAATCGCTAAGCCCATTACAAACCTCCATCATTCTTTATTAAATAAGAATATCTCGTTTTAAAAAAGTAGGCTGATACCTCTGCGTAATTTTCAATCACGACCGAAAGGTCTTCATTATTAACCTTTTTATGCTTTGATGAAATGGCTACGGGCTCAAGGCCAAAGTAATCGAAAACCTTATTTATACCGATGTCGCTCTTTTGCAAGGTTTCGTAGGAGATCGCCATGACCTCCCCTTCCGCGTAGGTGTCAATCATGTCATCCACAACTTTTTCTGCTGCCTGATAGCGCTCTATTAAGGCCAGCAGGCGCCTCGGGTCAACAATGATACGCCGACGCGCTGAGCCATAATCACTGTCATCTGCTTTCATGTTGAAATTTCGCTTTTCCGCGAACAGCGCCTGTGCAACCAAATATGAAACGGCCTGCTTAACAAGATTCTCGCGATACAAGCGCAGGTACTTCACACCATAGCGATTGAAGGCCGGAAAAAGGTCCGTGTCGTGCTGGTAGATCTTGGTAGTCATGAACATTAGGGCCGGTTCTGGCACAGAGCGCGGATACTCCACAAGCGAGGAAAACAGGAAATAATCCTCCAGCCATTCCAGGAACGCAGCCTTACCGCCACGCACAAAACCCTCTACCGGCTCTGCGAAGGCATAGGCCTGTGGGTGAGAGGCAATCATGTCGGTCAGCCAAGTGCCTCCAGACCGTGAGGTAAACAGGCACACACCCCTTGTTGCCCCGGCGAGTAAGCGTTCATTGTGCTCACGTGCTTTTGCGTTGCTGCCCACATACTGGAATGGTTTCAGGGGACCGAGGCGCAAATATCCGCCCGGCAATGGATGAAGTTTCGCCTTGGGGCGAACAACAAGCTCGGATGGCGCATAACCCGGCATGGCTGCGGCAAGATCAAACTCGAAGCCCCGTGCGTCCACACCGGCTTCCGCCAGATCAGGACGCTCACAATATCCCACAGGATCCAGCACAAAACGCCGGTCCACGATCAGTTCCACATCGCCAGAACTCCAGCCGCGAACAAAGTTAGCGCTAATCTGATCAATAAAACCGTCCATCCCGCCCCCAAGCTAATACGTGTCCATGCGACTTGCGTTCCATTCAGATCACAAGCTACAACTCTTTAATTCTCAGAGTTTTTTCCCATCAACCCTGTCACCGCTATAGCCTCCGAGATGCATGTTGTGCTGAACAATCTCATCCGATTTCCGCAGGCGAACATAGGAGCAACCAGCCCCCGAGCACTCATGAGGAATTACGTCATTTTCAGCCATATAACGAACAGCACTTACTCTGGGGTGTGACTTCACATTGTCCAAACCTTCCTCGCGCCAGTCAATCAGGGCAGATGTCTGCCACACACAGTTTTGAACCTTGCCATCAGCCTGCAGCATGAAATCGCCGCGTAAGTGTGGGCATTCCGAAACGGATCGACTTACCGCTCCCGAAAAACCAGCTTCATCAGGAGAAGAAGACAAATTTTCATTGAAGTACGAATTAAAAATCATCTCTACACCAAGCGATCGAGCCAGGTTAGATGCTGATTCTATTTGTTCGTTAGCATCCTTGGCGATGTGCTTCAGCTTGTTGGCCTCATAGTCAAAAACCTGCCCGCCCACCTCTATACTTACGCCATCAGCCAAATGCTCAACGTCATACAGCCAGTTGCATTCAACTACGCCGTCAAATTCAAGCGATGCCCTGACAAAGTCTTCCAGTTCCAGATAGTTCTCTTTCATCAGTGTGAGATTCAGCCGGATATTACCACGGCAAATAAATATAT
>DIGE01000007.1 GCA_002419465.1 Geobacter sp. UBA5730
TTACTACTTAAATTTCAACAGCCTGATAGACCCTGATGGTTGCCCCGCGTAGCTTGCGGGTAAGTACGCCTTGCAGCAGGGCAGGGCCAGAAAAACGTATGAATTTGATGGGTAGTTCAGTTTTAGGGATACGGGCCTTGACGTCAATAGCGATCCAGATCTGGTGCGGCGATTGAGTGGTGAGACCATGAAATCTCAGGGCTGAAAGCAGGCAGATAGCGCCATTCGGCACAGACTTGCACGCCTCAATAAGCATATCGTGTTCAGATACTTCGGCATCTGCCAGACGATATAGACCATGCCCAACTTTTTGCACAACTCCTTGTGTGCATAGTCGGCTTAGGGTGGTTCGTGCGATGTTGAGAGGGGCTAGGTCTCGTGGGCGTATCACAGCCTTCTTTTTGAGCAGGTTAATAACTGTTTGTTGTGTGCTGGTATTGGGTTTCATGACCCACCTCGTTACTTTATGTAGGTAGTTATTAATATATACCTGCAAAAAGTAACATATAATAAAAAATATAGATTTATTTCAAGGTGTTGATCCGGCTTGCGAGAACTGATTGTGTTTGGAGTGCCTTGGCCGATGAACTTATGACTTTATCGAGGGATGAGGTAAGCCAACTTGTACTGTTTTGCTGCAATTTGAAGGTGCTGGAATAAAAATATATTGTTTCCTGAATTCCCCCAGAATGTTTTTGGTTATGTTGCAGCCCGATCTGAGTGATTTCAAAAAACAAAAGGGATTGGCCGTGATGGCTAATCCCTTTTGATTCTTGTGGTGTCACCTGGTGGATGTCTTGGATTATGCTACTTTACCACGATAGTGAAGTCCTCACCGATCAGGCTTTTCTGCGGTATCTGCTCATATCCCCACTTTTTGTAGGTAAGCTCCGGCAGGGTTGATTCGACATACGATACCAGTGAATTGACCGTTACCACCCCTTTAGCTGTTGCTGCCTTTCCACGGAGCCCATCCAGCAAGACCCACGAAAATGCTCCATGCCCCTGAAAGCCTTCCAGCGCCACCTGGCTTCTGCTGCTCGCCACGATTGTATGACGCCCCACCGCACGGGTCAGCTTGTTGATGGCTGTCTTCTCAAGTATTCCACGTGAGGCGATCGCCTCGGCAAACGAACCGCTGTTGCAAGTGTCCAGCAGCAGGAGAGATTTAGATGCCTGAATGTTTGCCAGAAAGCGTTTGAGGTCATTCATGGAAACTCCCTGCTTCGGGATATCTTCATCTTGCGAATAGCGGAAATTAACCGGCAGGAAATAAAAGGAGCCATCCTTGCTGTAGGTGATACCGTGGCCAGCTACAAATAAAATGAACATATCATTGCGTTTGATACTCTTACCGATGCTGTTGAAGGCAGACTCAAGCCGCTCCTTGGTTACATCTGCGTCTGAAAATGTGTGTCTGGTGATAGAGCCGAAAAGTTCCTTTCCTTTACTTTGTAGTGCATCTGCCACAGCCTGTGCATCAGCTTTGGAATATTTTAGATGCAGGTCGCCATCACGGTATTTATCAATTGCAATGGTCAGGATGTGCAGGTTTGGTTTGCCGGTATAGGCCGAAGTATGTCTTATGGTGACAGATGGACGTTCGGATTCAATGCTGTTTTCACGGTTGTAGGCCATGATTGCGATGTTGTTGTCACCATTGTCAAGTGTAAGTGATCGGGTGAGGCTGAAGCACTTTTCTTTTTGTTGTTTGGAGATCGCAATAAGGCTACGACCGCCGCTATCCACCTCAACCGGCATGTTGTTAAGATAGAGCGTGATATCACCAATACCACCGCCGGTATCACATATCTCGGCACTCACCTCAGCTTCAGGTTTTTCGGTTGAAGCCACCTTGTTTGTTATGCGGACCTTGGGCGGCATGTTCGTGGCAATCAATAACTTGCTGATATTAACAGCCTTTGCGTATTCTGATATATCCTTGCCTTCAAGTGAGGCCGTTACCAGATCTGGACGATAGAAATCCTTGTATAACTGGGCTGCAGGAATAAAATCGGCGGCCTCGTTTTTGCTACGGTTCAGGTGGAAACCGATCAGCTCCTCGCCTCCGGGGGAATGATCAAAGAAGCCTTCCGGTGTCCAGAGTACCCAGCGTTTTTTATCGGCATGTGGAAAAAATGCCGCCAGTTCCTTGCCGTCAGAGTAACGATACCAGCGGATAGTGCCATCACCAAAGGCGGCAATAGCAACCTTGCCGTCCGGGGCAATGTTGGCGGCACAGGTGCCGGCTGGTGCCGTCACCTTCCAGACTTCGTTGCCAGCAGAATCATATCGTCTAAACCACCAATCGGAACCTAGCACGAATGATCTTTTGTCCGGAGCAATGGCTATTACGCGTGACATCTCATTGCCACTGAGGTTAAGCCGGTGGTTATTGAGGGTGGGGCCAAGTGAGTTGTTCCAGTTTTTAATGCCCATCGAGGTTACATCTGGATAAAAAAGCGGTAATGGACCAGGGTTTATGATTAGTGAGCGGTTGGTTGCTGAAAAAGCTGCCGGTGCCTGATCCATAAAAGCATAACTGAAGCGAACAAAAGATCCGTCCTGCGATACTGTAAAGTTCCAGCGAATTCCACGATTGTCGGCAGACACAGGAGCTACCAGCAGCCGTTGTGTGCCGTCCGGTCCGATTTGACCGATGATAGGTTCACCAGAGCTGAAGACTATAGAGCCATCGGGCAGCGGAGACAGCCCCAGAATTGCGTCGGTTGTACTGGTCTTTATGTCGGTGATTATACCGCGGCCTCTGTCACCCCAACGTCGAATTGGCGTCCGCCAGATGTCGTTTTCCTTAGTCTGCCACCTGCCAGCAGCGTAAAGGTAAGCTCCATCGGTTGACCAGGCAATGGAATGGAGATCACCGCGGTTTATCTCCTTGGTGGACGGTGTGTAAAGCAGTCTCAAGTCACTACTTGAGAAGATTTGCACCCGCGCAGCATCGCTGAAGCCAACGGCTAAAAGTTTGCCATCCGGAGAATATTTAATGGCAGAAGGTCTTTTAGCGTCTGGGGTTTGCACGTGGCTGAAAGGTTTTATGATTCTAGATTGGTTGCCCTTAAAGTTGCCAATATCATAGGTGCGTATAAAACCGTCATAGCTGGTGGTAGCCAGCCAATTTCCATCAGGTGAAAAATGTGCGCCGTATGATTCGTTGTTGTATTCAGTGTCTTGTGCAATTTGGCGCAACGGTGAGTCGGTATCTGCACGTACCTCAAGTAGTTTAATTCCATGCATTGACTGCGAAACCGCAAGTATTTTACTGTCAGGAGAAAAGCTGAGATGTGTGATTACATCATAGAAACCCTCCGCCCGTCCCAATAACCGACCATCATTTCGGGAGAAAAGGTAAAGAGTGGTACCTTTTGGGCTACCGATCTGAGTCCATCCTCCGGTTGCAATCATGCTTCCGTCTGGTGATATAGCCACACTGCGTAGTTGCCCCTCCAGCCCTTCAGCGATAGGTGGACGCAAGGTCTGGACAAGTCGACCGGACGGCAGTTCCCATACCCTTGCTGTTTTATCCTCTGATGCTGTTACTAGCCAGCGTCCAGATAGGTCTGTATCAATCCGCCTGATAATTGATGTGTGGCGACCGGTTTCAATGCGTAGCAGCGGTGTTTTGGGCGGATCCAGCGAGTGTGCAGGCAGCGCAAAACTCATCAGGCAGATAACTGTAAGAAGGCAGCGTTGAACTGTTTTCATGGGGCCTCACTAACCGGGTTTCCTAAAGTATACAGGCAGCTAAATGTTCTGCAACTGCAACAGCTCCAATGCATGGCTTGACATCCTTAATCTACGATGTATAGAAATCTGAAGGAGATGTGCAACGTTATAATTTTTCAAATAAGGGGGCGTCAGGTGAAAAAATTACAAATGGCTGTAGTGGCTTTGATGCTGATCGGTCTTTCGGGTTGTGCAATGCCACCAAAAATTACTGGTGGTGGGCCAATTATTTCTTTGATGAATGAAGCCTGTCCGCGTAACTGGTGTTATGATATGGATGATGGCATCAGTGCTTATGTAAAGGGTGATTATAACAAGGCAATCGAAGGCCTTGAAATGGCACGGCGTAAGCATTCCACTGGTGACTCGGTCTATGCAGCTTTTTTAAGTAGTGTGCTGCTTTGCCAGACTTATTATGATCAAAGGCAGTACGAAAAGGCGATAGAGTTATGCAATGTTGCCATATTGTATGGTGAAAACTATTGGGGGCGGTTGAAAGGGCCTCAGGTGAACACTGCTTGGGATAACTTACTCAGATTTACCGCTCCTTATGGCTCTCCTGGCGAACTCATACCAGCTGTGACAGAGTGTAAGAATATTTTGAAGGAAGCACAGAAAAGGTCTGGAGGGCGCTAGGTTTTAGCTTGTCAAGTTGGCTTATAGAGGGTCAGTAAATAAGCGGCCTTTCCACTGGATGGAAAAGGCCGCTTATTATATGGCGTCCCCGAGACGATTCGAACGTCCGACCCCTTCCTTAGGAGTAAAAAAATAACCCACTTTCAGGGCGTTTCATTGGCTTTCATTGTGTTAAAATTAAATAAATAATTCCATTGACTTGAAGTGTTTATACCCCTCATAATACCTTCACTGTATTTCATCATTTTTATCCGCTAGCCAGTCTCAAAAGTACAACTAAAGTACAACTCGTTTAGGGGGGGTAGTGTCATGAAAAAGGTATTCGACGACCCTACGATTAGAAATATGGAGATCAAGGTCAAGCCCTACGACTGCATGGCGGACAAGGAGCCTGGCTTTGGTATCAGGGTTCATCCTACGGGCACCCTGACCTTTTTCTATCAATACAAGATTGACGGTCAACGCCGGTTCATGACTTTGGGCAACTATCCCAAGATGAAACTCAAGGAGGCTCGTGAGCTTTATCATGCGGAACAGTCCAAGGTTAAGGCTTTGCGCCGTGGCAGTGCAGATGGTGTCGATCCTGTCCTTGACAAGAAGCGTAAGCAGGAGCAGCGCATTGCCGAAGAAGCTGCCAGGTCTCAGCTGCTGAGTGTTTCTGAGCTTGTGCGTGAATATGTCGATCGCCATGCAAAGAAGTTCAAGCGGTCGTGGCGGGAGGATGAGCGGTTGCTCAATAAGGAGGTTGTCGCTAAGTGGGGTAAACGTAAGGCGGCTGACGTTACAAAGCGAGATGTGACGCTGTTGCTTGAAGGCATCGTTGACCGTGGTGCACCGGCCATGAGTAACCAGGTCTTGAAGATCGTTCGCAAGATGTTCAACTTTGCTGTTGAGCGTGACATCTTGAAGCACACACCTTGCACCGGCGTTAAGGCCCTTGCCCCTAATACGCGCCGGGAGCGTAACTTATCCGAAAGCGAGATCAGAACCCTCTGGGGCAGCATGCAAAGCGCCGGTATCTCGGATGGCATCGAGCGCGCCTTGAAGTTGGTACTTGTGACAGCGCAGAGGCCGGGAGAGGTCGCAGGGATGCACACCAGCGAGATTGACGGCCATTGGTGGACTATTCCGGCAGAGAGGGCAAAGAACGGTAAAGAGCAGCGAGTTTATTTGACCAATACAGCACTTGAGCTTATCGAATCCCAGATTGAGAGTGTCAAGCTGAGCCGTGAATTACCGCCAGAAGAGAAGTACACGGGGTACATTTTCCCTTGCCCCCACAAGAAAAAGAAGCAGGCCATGGATTCACACGCATTGCCTGTTGCCGTCCGGCGGAATATTGCCTGGCCGTTGACGGACGCAGACGGGAACCCGCTCTATAAGAAAGACGGTAAGCCTGCCACGGAGAATAAGCTGAAGGTCGAGAAGTTCACCCCCCATGATCTGAGGAGGACAGCCGCTACTTTTATGGGGGGCATGGGGTTTATGGATGAAATCATTGATGCAGTGTTAAACCACGTCAAGCAGGGCATAATCCGCACCTACAACCGCCACGGATACGATAAGGAAAAGCAGCAGGCCCTTGAAGCATGGGAGCGCAAACTCTTGAGTATCATTAGCGGAACTGAAGGCAAGGTCATTCCCATCCAACGGAAGTCGGCAGCATAAATCCGCTTCCAGGGTCGAGTACGACACTTTCTGTCATAGCGCCATGTTAGGGTTTAACTACCAGCAGATAATTACTGCAACGGGAGGTCTCCCATGGCCCACGAACTCTGGATCGACACTGCAAGCGGCACGGCGTCCATGTTTTATGTTGATGAGGAGCCCTGGCACGGCCTTGGTACCAAGCTCGCCAATCCTGCCACCTCGGTCGAGGCGATCAAGGCCGCCAACCTCGATTGGGAAGTCAGCAAACAGGCGCTCTTTGTGCAGCAACACGATGGCTACTCCTTGGTTGATAATCGTTATGCCGTCACCCGGCCCGGAACTGGTACAGAACCCGATAACGTCGTGCTGGGGGTTGTTGGCAAGGGTTATACCCCACTCCAAAACCGGGAGGCTTTCGCCTTCTTTGATCATGTTGTTGGCAAGCAAGCCGCGGTCTATCATACGGCTGGCGCTCTGGGCAGCGGTGAGCGGGTCTGGATACTGGCGAAGTTGCCCGGCACGATCCAGGTGATCGGCGATGATGTCACCGACAAATACCTGCTGCTCTCCAACAGCCACGACGGCAGCTCAGCCGTCCAGGTAAAATTCACCCCGATCAGGGTGGTCTGCAACAACACCCTCACCATGGCCCTTTCCGAAGGTGAAACGATCAGGGTCCCCCACACCCAGGATGTCCGCATCATGCTGCAGCGTACCGAGCGCGCCCTCGGCATCATCAATCGCCGCTACAACGATATCTCCCAGGTGTTCAAGGCCATGGCCCGTCACCAGCTCGATCAGGAAAAGGTCAGGCAGTATCTCGCCCGCGTCTTCCCGGCCCCCAATGACCCGGAAGATCAGTATGGCCTGCGGCGCACCATGGAACAGCGAGCATTAGCCGAGCTGCTCTTTGACCAGGGCAAGGGCAACCGGATGCACGGCGTCAGTGGCACCTTGTGGGCCGCCTACAACGGTGTCACCGAATTGATCGACCACCGCCAGACCAAGCAAACCCCAGACCAGCGCCTCAGCTCGATCTGGTACGGTGACGGCTACCTGACCAAGGCCCGTGCCTACCGTGAGGCCACAACGCTTTTGAAAAAGGCGGCCTGATACGCTCATGACACGCTACGTCATCGGTGACATACACGGCGGCCTGCAGACCTTCCTGGCGCTGATCCGTAAGATCAACCCCAAGCATGACGACCGGATCTATCTCTTGGGCGATTACATAGACCGTGGCCCGGATAGCAAAGGGGTGCTGGAGACGATCATCAGCATGCAGGAGGCCGGCTGCGACATCCGGCCAATCCGGGGCAACCATGAGGATATGTTGATCAGGAACCTGTCGGGTGACCATGATTTGTACTCATGGGCCTGGGTAGAGAATTGGGGCCAGAAGACCCTTTTCAGCTTTGGGGTCAAGCGCCCTGAAGACTTGCCGGTACGCTACCGAAAATTTCTGGCCGGGCTTCCTTATTATCTTGAAGAAGAGGATTTTATCTTTGTCCATGCCGGGCTTAATCTGGGCCTTGATGATCCTGTCCGCGATACACCCGCAGAGCAGATGGTTTGGGAGCGATCCTATATCCCTGAATCGCGACCAGCTTTCATGCAGAGGGTGGTATGCGGCCATCGGGTTTGCACTCTTGATGCTGCCCGCCAATCTCTTCATGAGCAGGTACTACAGATCGATAACGGTGCTTTCACCAATCAGCAGCCTGAGCACGGTAACCTGCTGGCGTTAAACCTGGATACCATGCAACTTTTCGTTCAACCATGGATCGACCGCAAGGCGGTCTGGTAGTTCACGGGGGACATCATGAAAAACCACACCAAGCCGATTGTCAGATCAGCATCAGAACGAAGGCTGCCGTATATGCCCTTTGAAAATACGAATACCCTGTTGCATCAGGCAATGAATGTCCTTCAGGACGTACACGATGAATACGATGACACCATGCGCGTAAAATTACCGCGTGTACCGCCTGAACCGACACTAGAGGGGCTGCGGCGCATGAAGCTGGACCGGCTGATGAACAATGTAGTCGCCCATATAAACAGCGGCAAGATTGATTGTGCTCGAAGCCTTTACCACTATTTTGTTGATGAGTTCCGCCAAGAGATGCAGCCAAATCTTGATCTACCAGCGCTTTCCGTCAGCCAGCCACGTCTTGACCTGCCATCGCAGGACCTGCTGATTACCATTATCAATAGCGCAAAGGTGGCAGAACAGTACTACGCAAAAGGCCTCAGCAGCGGCTGGGACGATCTTGATTCTTCCGTTCAACTGGATGTGATGAAGTCGGTAGCTGAATCATTGGCCAGCCTTGAGCTGACAAAACTTGGCGCTATCCGGCTCAACCAGTTGGCAAATCTCATTACTAACACTGGCGGTTGGCAGGAAGGCAGAAGTTCTGAACGTCGTGCCTGGACACAGGCAGAGGTAGATGAAGCGGTTTCAATAGTCGTCAAGCGTGACGATTGCGTTAGCTTGCTGATGCGGTTTGAGTATTTTTTGAAACGGTGCTTCCCCTCGATCATCATGCCTCACTGGGAACGTCCCTCCAGCATTATGGAAATGACCGAACAGGAGATCCTGACTGAGCTGTATGCCGATCTCAGGAACGACTATCTTATTATCTCAGGGATACGCGGGATCGTCTCAATTTCGCGTCAACGGCCTATGACTCAAGAAGAGATGCTTGCCCAATATCATAGGCAGTGGCGGCCTTATGGCCTGAAGCTGCAAGAGATCATCAATACGCACGTTGACCAAAACGCACCACCAGATCAAAAACTGCAACAGTTGCGGGTTGCAGTCACAGCAAGTTATCAGTATGCACAAAAGGATGTAGACGAGGAGCAGTTGATGCTTATATCGAGACTTGCAAAGCTGTTGCAATACCGTTCGGATTTGACCTGGGAAGATATTGAACGGAAGGCTGTTTCGGAAAAATCAGCAACTTAAAATACTCCATAGAGTTGCGCCGGATAGGCGAGGTTGTCTGCTGCTAAAGCCGTTGCTAGAAAATGTGCTGTCATTGGGAGGAAAAATGTCGATAGATTCTATCAGAATCCATTGTACCGGTTGTGAGTATGAGTATCTGGAACATTTTCAGCCGATAACGCTCAAATGCAAAATTGGTGATGAGGTGGCCACCTATTACCGCACAACAGCGTGGTGCAATCAGTGTGACACGATTCGTTACGTTGAGCACATACCCACGCTTGATGAATTGCAGGAAGATTACGATGAGTTTAAAGCGCCGTTCACTGAGCCGCCTGCGACCGGCATACGCAAATTCATCTCGCTGATCTTTAGGGGAGGCCGACCTTCAGCGAGCGACGTCAGGCGCAGTGAGAGCATCAAGAAGCTGAATACTCAGATTGCCTGGCGGCAGGCGCGCATAGCTCCGCCCCATTGCCTTACCTGTGGGGCAACGGATTTAACCCCGATAGATTTTGAACAGGTTGATGAGCATACGTCGATAGCCAAAAATTTTCGCCATTCATGCGGCGGGCAGCTGGTGCGAGATCATAATGACGACCCTGGCATCCGCTTTCATTTTCGGGATAGGACAATTTGGATGGATATTGAGGGGAACAGGCTGGACGATAGTGAAATGAAAACTGATAGGATCATGCCTTCTTGAGGGCTAGCAGCTATAAAGCAGCCTGATCTGCTCCGATCAAGCTGGCAGGAGAAAGCATGCGCTGTGAAGCACTGAACAGAGAATAGGTTCCCTATGTCATTTCATCCTGTTTTCTGATATGAAAATCCCTTAACGGCTGAAGTTCGGATTACATTTGTGGAGACAGTATGTCTGATAGTGAAAAGTATTTGATGCCATCCGCTATAATTGATAACCGTTCCCGTGGCAAGGTTGGCGATTTTCTTAAAGAACATATTAAAAACAACTCCAGGCTTTCGTTTGTTTCCGCCTATTTTACCATTTACGCTTACGAACGCCTGAAAGAGCAGCTTGACAGTATTGACCATCTGGATTTCCTGTTTGGCGAGCCGCGTTTTGTTAAAAGTATTGACCCGGACAAGACCGACAAAAAGGCCTTCAGCATCGTCAATGACAGGCTGACACTCAGCAATCAGTTGCAACAGAAGAGCCTTGCAAAAAGCTGCCATGAATGGATCACCCGTAAGGTACAGATCAAGACCATCAAGCAGGCCAGCCTGCTGCATGGCAAGATGTATTGTATAGATGACGACGGCAGGAAAAAGGCTCTGGTTGGCAGCTCAAACTTCACCGTCAGCGGTATGGGGTACGGTGCCAACCCTAATATTGAGTTGAACCTTGAAGTTGATAGCGACCGTGGCCGCGCTGAACTGAAGCAGTGGTTTGATGAAATCTGGAACAATGAAGAATTGGTAAAGGATGTAAAGGAAGATGTGCTGACCTACCTTTCACAACTGTACGCCGACCACCCACCGCAATTCATCTATTTTAAAACCCTCTTTCACCTCTTTTACCACAAGATTCTTGAACAGGATCAGGGCGGCCTGTTCGACGAAACCAGTCACATAAAAGACACTAAAATCTGGAAGCTGTTATTTGACTTTCAGCGTAAAGGGGTAATCAGCGCCATCAACAAGATCGAAACCCACAACGGCTGCATCATTGCCGACAGTGTTGGTCTTGGTAAAACATTTGAGGCTTTGGCGGTCATCAAATACTTTGAGCTGCGTAAAGCAAACGTGCTGGTGCTCTGTCCGAAAAAGCTGCGAGAGAACTGGACAAACTATCTGGCCACCAGCGACATGAATCCGCTCATTGAAGACCGCTTCCGTTTTACTGTGCTCTCTCATACTGACCTTAGCCGTGACAGTGGCACCGTAGGCAATGAAAACCTGGCAACCATAGCCTGGGATCGGTTTGATCTGGTGGTTATTGACGAGTCCCATAACTTCCGTAACAACTCAAAAGGCAAGAGAGACGAAGAAGGCAATGTAATTCGCAAAAGCCGTTATGAACGGTTGATGGAAGACATTATCAAGGGCCGCAATCAAAGTGATATTCGCACCAAGGTTCTGATGCTCTCTGCCACGCCGGTTAACAACAACCTTACTGACCTGCGCAACCAGCTTTCATTCATAACCGGAGGCAATGACACCTCTTTTGATGACTCACTCGGCATAAAGAGCTTAGGTGACACCCTTGTTTCCGCACAGCGTACCTTTACCTACTGGGCGCATCAAACAAAAGACCGGAATGTCTTGAAGCTTCAGGAAAAGCTGGATTCGGCATTCTTCAAGCTGCTTGACGCCCTTACCATTGCCCGCTCCCGCAAACAGATTCAGCGGTTTTATGCAAAGGATATGCAGGCCATTGGCGAGTTCCCGGAACGGACGGCGCAGCCGCTCTATCCCGGTATTGATCTTGCCAAGAAGTTCATGACCTATGACCAGCTCAACAAGGAAATCCAGAACTATCAGCTCTCGTTGTTCAAGCCATCGGTCTATGTTCAGGATGTGTTCAAAGCCATCTACGAAAAAGATGAGACCAAAAACTTCTCTCAGGAAAAACGTGAAGGATTTCTGATCGGCATGATGAAGGTCAACTTCCTAAAACGTCTGGAAAGCTCGGTTCACTCCTTTGCCATCTCAATGGAACGTACCATTGAAAAAATAGAAGCACTCCAGAACAAGATCAAAGCGTTTCAAACTCTGCCTGATGAGACTGAAATCGATCCAGACGAACTGCATCCCGTTGATGGTGAAGACGAGGAAACGGAAGATGCCTGGCAAGTGGGCAAAAAGATACCGTATCGCCTGAAACATATGAACTGCGATGAATGGCTTGATGCACTGGAAAAAGACCGTCAGCAATTGAAGAAACTACACGACGCTGCTGCAAAGGTTACTGTTGACCGGGATGAAAAGCTTGCCATGCTCAGGCAGCTTATTGAAGAAAAGGTACGCACCCCCCAGATTGACAAGGATGGCAAAAGGAACTCCAAACTGCTTATCTTCACCGCCTTTTCAGATACCGCAGCCTATCTGTACCAATCGCTTCAATCATGGGTGCGGAACGAGCTAAAAACCCATATTGCCCTTGTCACTGGTGGGGGCGAAAATCGCACCACTTTTGGCAGTACGGATTATACGACAATTCTGACCAACTTTTCCCCCCGCTCCAAACAACGGGAAAAGATGCCATCCATGGCGCAACTGAAGGAAGAAATAGACATACTCATTGCCACGGATTGTATTTCAGAAGGCCAGAACCTGCAGGACTGCGACACCCTTGTCAATTACGACATCCACTGGAACCCGGTACGGATCATCCAGCGGTTTGGGCGTATTGACCGTATCGGCAGCCGTAATCCCGTGGTGCATCTGGTCAATTTCTGGCCCACCAAAGACCTTGATAACTACATCTCTCTGAAAGACCGGGTTGAATCCCGCATGGCGCTGGTGGACATGACCGCCACTGCAGACGACAACCTGCTCCAGGATGGCAACATCCAGGAACTGATTGCCGATGACCTGAACTACCGTAACCGCCAGTTAAAGAAGATGCAGCATGAGGTTCTGGATATGGAGGATGTCAGCGATGGCGCTTCGCTCTCAGACTTCACCCTTGATGACTTTATCATGGAGCTGATGGGGTATCTGGAGGCAAACCGCACCGCGCTGGAAGAAGCGGATAACGGGCTGTATGCCGTAGTACCTGCCCCGGCAGGTCATGCCATAATCCAGCCAGGCGTCATCTTCTGCCTGGAACAGAGAACCGGCGAAGACAAGAAACTGGCAGCAGCAGAACAGAAGGTAAACCCGCTGCAACCCTATTTTCTGGTATATGTCCGCGATGACGGAGAAGTGCGCTACAACTTCACCCATGCAAAACAGGTGCTGGAGATGTTCCGCCTGCTTGCCGGAGGTCATGCCGAACCGATTGACACCCTCTGCACTCTCTTCAATCAGGAGACAGCAGAAGGGGCAAACATGGCCCATTATGATGATCTGATAGAAAAGACCGTACAGGCAGTCAAACAAACCTTTATGAAAAGAAATATTGGCGGTCTGTTATCCGGGCGTGATGGAAAGCTGGTTGGAAAATCAAAACAGGTTGATGGTGCGGATGATTTTGATCTCATAACCTGGCTGGTAATCAAAGGTTGAAGTGAGGACGTATAATGACCAATAACAATGTACAACTCCGAGGAGTTATCCAGACCGCACTGGCGAAATTCGGGGATAAACCTCTGGGTGATGCTTCAATAAACCTATTTGGTGCTCTTGGTTATACAAGTGACAAGGTCGCTGAATTTGCCTCAAAGCCTTCTGAATTTATCAAGGATATTGAAGAGGCCACATCTGCAACAACCTCAATCCAGCGAGATAAGATACTCCTTGATAAGTGGAAAGAGTGTGCATTTCTCTTTCAGCTCACCAATGACGAGATACCGTCGCTAGCAATCGGTCAGCAATCACTTGTGGCTGACAACATCGTTCAGCGTGAGCAGATGGAATCATTTGTCTATCTGGCTATCGAACTACAAGGTGAAGACTGGTCAAGAACGGATCTTGCCACCATCACCCGTGAACTGAACAAACGCTTTCCCATGCCGGCAATTGTCCTGTTCAAACACGGCACTCTGGTGTCACTAGCAGTCATTGACAGGCGGATAAATCTGCGGGACAGCAGCAAGGACGTTATCGATGGCCGTCGCATCTCTATCATCAAGGATATCCGCTGTGGCAAACCGCACTCAGCACATCTCCATATTCTCTCAGGCCTTGCTATTGAAAACCTTGGGGAGAAGCATCGACCCACCAATTTTCGCGAACTCTATGAAGCCTGGATCAAGGCTCTATCAATTCAGGCGCTCAACCAGAAGTTCTACACGGAACTTTTCTACTGGTATCTGTACGCCGTCAAAACGGTCCAATTCCCTCTTGGCGGTGGCGAGGTGGAAGCTAAACGCAATTCAGTGGCGGTTATCAGGCTGTTGACACGTCTGATATTTGTCTGGTTCATAAAAGAAAAAGGGCTGGTGCCTGATGAGCTGTTTGAACGTGACAAGCTTGCCACTCTGCTCAAGTCAGATCCAACAACACACCCGGATGACAGCACCTATTATCTTGCAGTGTTACAGAACCTCTTTTTTGCCACCCTTAACGTGGAAATGGGAACTGACGAGCAGGGGCGGCCCTGGCGGCGCTGGTCAGAGAAAAGCAAGACCGGCGGCCAGAGTGGTCATTACCTGATTCATTCCGTCTACCGCTATAAGGAAGATTTCAAAGACCCGGATGCTGCGTTGCAGCTGTATGGCAATATTCCTTTCTTGAATGGCGGCTTGTTCGAGTGTCTTGACCGGGAGCTGACAGACCTGGATTTGAAGCGCAATCCGGACTTGAAGAAACTGGCCGTCAAGGAAGGTAACGGTTGGGTGCTGAGGATTGATGGGTTTTCCCGTCGCAGTGAGGCGCAACCCACGGTGCCCAATAAACTCTTTTTTGGCGGTGAGCAGCATGTAGATCTCAATGCGGATCTGGCAACCAAAGGGAAAAACTATGATGTCCATGGTCTGATTGACATCTTCAACCAATACAAGTTCACGGTTGACGAAAATACACCGGTGGAAGAAGAGGTTGCGCTTGATCCGGAGTTATTGGGCAAAGTCTTCGAAAATCTGCTGGCGAGCTACAACGAAGACACGAAAACCACGGCCCGTAAGCAGACCGGATCGTTCTACACCCCGCGTGAAGTGGTTGACTACATGGTAGATGAGGCGTTGGTTGCCTATTTCGAGCGACAGCTAAACCCCAAAGCAACTGATGAATCGCTTGCCCCAAGACTTCGCCGACTGCTTTCTTATGCAGATGAAGAGTTTGATTTAAGCGACGATGAAAAGGTTAAGCTGATTGCCGCGATCGAACGCTTAACCATACTTGACCCGGCCTGTGGTTCGGGTGCATTCCCCATGGGGGCGCTGGCCAAGCTGGTACATCTGCTGAAAAAACTCGACAAGAACAACGTCCTCTGGCGTGCCCAGAACCGTTCACCACTGGAAGGGCAGTTGCGTGAGGCCGGGAAGATCCCTGATCCGAATATGAGGGAAGACAAGGTTGAAGAGGCGGAGGCGGCCCTTGCCAAGTTTGACAGGGATTTTTCCGATGCCAACTACCCGGATTACACCCGCAAGCTCTACTTGATTGAGAAGTGTATCCATGGTGTAGATATTCAGCCGATAGCCGTGCAGATTGCAAAGTTACGTTTTTTCATCTCCTTGATCGTTAGTCAGAAGGTGGATGACAGCAAGGAAAATCGTAACATTACGGCACTCCCCAACCTGGAGACCAAAATTGTTGCTGCCGACAGCCTTACCCCCATAGACAGGCCAGCGCAGATGGGCTTGCGGGATATGGCCATTGATGAAAAAGAAAAGGATCTGGCAGCGGCCAATGAGCATTACTTTGCCGCCCGAACCGGAAAGACCAAGCGCAAGTGGCGCGACCGGATTTTTTCCATGCGGGATGAACTGGCAAACCTGCTGGAGAAAGACCGTTTCCTGTCAAAGGGTGCAGCGCGGCAGTTGGTCCACTGGAACCCTTTTGATCAAAATGCCGCCGCCGGTTTTTTTGATCCGGAGTGGATGTTCCAGCTTGCCAATGGCTTTGACATAGTCATCGGCAATCCACCCTATGTACGGCAGGAGGAGATTAAAGAACAGAAGCCGATGTTCAAGGAACATTACGACTGTTTTACAGGTACCGCTGATCTTTTTGTGTATTTCTACGAACGCTCCATCAAACTCCTGAAACCACATGGCGCCTTTGCCTTCATCACGTCTAACAAATGGTATCGAGCCAAATATGGCGAAAAGCTGCGTGAGTGGATGAATCGCAATACAAAAATTCGCTCAATCATTGATTTTGGTGACGAGGGGGTTTTTACTGCGATTGCTTATCCGACAATAATTGTTGCTACCAAGCGTGAACAAGAGGTAAAAGCCCCTCTGAAGGGCGAAGAATTGCTGGCTCTCAACTGGAGTCAGGAACATCCTGTTGAAGCTTTTCCAACAGTCTTTGCTGCGGAGAGTTTTGCAGTGCCGTTGTCAGAGTTGAAGAAGGACAGCTGGCAACTTGAGCCTCCTATTAAGCGGCTGCTGTTTGGGCGAATAAAGTCTATGGGTGTTCCAATAAAAGATTTCGTCGGCTCCCGAGTATATAGAGGAATTACAACAGGTTTAAATGAAGCATTTGAAATTGATGGCAACGATAGAGCAGATTTAATTTCAGAAGATCCACGGTCCCAAGAAATTATTAAACCTTACCTTCGTGGGCGAGATGTTGATCGTTGGCATCTTGAATATCATGACTCTTGGCTTATTTTCACAAGGCGAGGAATTGATATTCGCAATTATCCAGCTGTTGAAAAATTTCTTACTCGAAAAAAAGAACAATTGATGCCAAAACCTGATGATTGGGATGAAAAGAAAAACGGCACATGGAAAGGACGTAAAGCTGGGAGCTATGAATGGTATGAAATCCAGGACAATATCGCATATTGGCAGGAGTTCGATAAACCGAAAATCATATCAACAAAAATTTCAATTCGTCCCACATTTTGTTTAGATACTAAAGGAAGTTACTTAGGCAATACATCCTATTTTGTCCCTGTTGAATCACACGGTCCTTTTCTCTTGTCATTATTAAATTCAAGCGTATCAGAATTTTATTCTAGATGTGTGTTTGTTGGAAAGCAAAATGGTTACTATGAAGTCCAACCAGAAGCCTTAGAAGCCTTTCCTATCCCAAGCGCTAGCGACAAACAAAAAAATATTCTTGTCGCAGGATATAAGGCAATATTCTCAATCAACGATCCTCGCTTCGAACAACTCATCAACGGCCTGGTTTACGAACTCTTTTTTCCCGAAGATCTCCACAAAGCCAACATTCACCTTTTTATCGAAGCAGAAAAAGCGGGAGTCGGCAAACTGGCATCCTTTGAGGGTGAAGAGCTTGTTACTGATGCAAGCAAACTGGCTGAAAAGATCTTCAGCACCAATCACCCGATCTACGGCATGCTCTTCGATCTGCAAGGGCTGGATGTTGTCAGAATTATCGAAGGGCGAGAATAACCGTGAAGATCAAGTCGCTGACACTTACAGATTTTCGGGCCTTCCCAGGACCAGCGCCGCAATCTTTCAATCTGGATGGTAAGAACCTGCTGGTTTATGGTGAGAATGGGGCGGGGAAGTCATCCATTTTTCATGCGCTACGGGATTTCTTTTCGTTCAAGCCAACCAAGCCAATACAAGACCACAAAAACGTTTTTTCCGGCCAACCGGATGCCGATTGCCGAGTTACAATTGAATTTGCAGACGGCACAGCACCCGTGGCATGGAGTAAGGCACATCATCCAGGTTCAAAATCTATTGCCACTGGCGATCCAAGGGTGAAGGAGGCGGCTCTTCGCCGCTCCTGCCTCGATTATCGGTCAGTCCTTGATACCAACTATCTGCACGGTGACAACGAAATCAATCTGTTTCACATTGCTGTTAAGCAATTAGTGCATGACTTTCCGGTCACGGTCGCAGGCGGTGTCACGAAAACTGTCGAAGAGTTGTGGCAGCAAGCCATAAATGCGGAGCCCGTTACTCGCTACCAGTCGCATGAAAGAGTCAATGAGGCGTGTGCTTTATTTAATGCTGGGTTCAATCAGGCACTCACGGCTCTTCACCCAAGACTAATTACACTTCTTGGGGAACTGCTCGGAACTGAGGTGACACTTTCTCCATTCCAGTTCCCAGGAGTTACCTATCAGACAGCACATCAAACAAGAGACCGAAAATTCAACGGCCAGGAAGTAAAAATCGACATTACTTTTCGCGGCCATCAGCCTGTCAGGCCACAGAACTTTCTCAATGAAGCTCGTCTGTCGGCTCTTGGATTGGCAATTTATCTTGCAGGAAGGCTGACATTTGTACCAACAGCAGCAACTCCCTCGCTAAAATTATTGGTTCTCGATGATGTATTAATTGGACTCGACCACTCCAATCGTTTGCCAGTGTTGGAGGTGCTGAAAAAGCATTTTGTCGATTGGCAGATTGTCCTGCTCACCCATGATCGCGTCTGGTTCGAGATGGCCCGCATGTATACCCAGGATAGCAACCTGTGGTCGTATGCGGAGGTATATGAATCCGAGGACGTTGATCGTGGAATACCATATCCTATTGTCCGTAAAGTAAACGACAAGGCGGCTTATGGGTGTTTGGAGCAAGCAAGGAAGTTCCTGGCGGACCATCATGTTCCTGCATCCGCAAATTACGCGCGAGCTTCCTTTGAATTGGCACTGAAGTTATTTTGTCAACGCTTTGCCGTTCCGGTTCAATTCAATATGGATCCACGACATGTGGACACCGAAAACCTTCTTTCTGCGGTAGAACGGTGGATAAAAGATCATGCGGCCAAAGCTACTATGGCTGGCGTGATAGAAGGCGTTAAACTGTTTCGCAAGGTCGTCTTAAATCCTTATTCCCATGCATCACCACCTAATATCGCTGAAGCAGAGGTGAAGGGGGCGATTTCTGCAATAGAAAGGTTGCTGGATACCCTTGACCCGAAAAAAGCAACCGACAAAAAACTACTCGAGATTACGCGATCTCTGCTTGCCGCTCCTACGCCCACAGTTGAGGATGTGGTTACAGCGATGTCCTATTTGCGTGCCGCGTTTACCTTAAGTCTCAGATCATATTGCGAGAGGAAAAGGGTTGCAGTTGCTTACTCAAATGCGCTTTCAAGCAACCGGCAACTATGGGATAAGGCAAAGACTGATGTAACGCATCCAATCCCACACACAATTGTACCGGCTGTAGAAGCTCACGGTCATATTCTAATTGACGAACCATCGCTTGTTACAGTTACAGGATTAACACAAATTACGGTTCAGGCTGCTTTGGCGGCAATTGAAGTTGCTGGATGTCCAGAAAAAACGGTTCTTGATTAATGAAGAAACGACTTTATACATATACTTGGAGGCTGTATGTCCACGTTTGATTCCACCAAATGCCGTCTTGAGGATTTGCTGAAAAATATTATGACCGGTACAATCCAGCTTCCTGATTTCCAGCGTGGTTGGGTGTGGGATGATGAGCATATCAGATCTCTTTTGGTCAGTATTGCCCGAGCGTTTCCTGTTGGAGCAGTTATGCTGCTGGAAAATGGTGGAGAGACCAAATTCAAAATACGTCCTGTCGAAGGTATTGATCCGTCGAAGATCACCCCAGAAAAGGCAGAAAAATTGATACTTGATGGTCAGCAGCGGCTGACATCCCTTACCCAGGTGCTGATGTTCACAGCGCCTGTTGCCACAAGAGACAACAAAAAGCGGGAAATAAAGAAGTTCTATTACATTGACATTGAAAAGGCACTTCAGGGGCCGTTGAGTTATGAAGAGGCCATTTTCGGAGTTGAAGCAGACAAGATGCTTCGTGTGAATTTTGGCCGTGACATTAAGCTTGACCTAAGCTCTGCGGAAAAAGAATACAGCAACTTCTGCTTCCCCTGTAACCAGATACTCAATTCTGATATGTGGGAAGAAGGTTTGAATGCCTATGATCCAGCAAAGTTTTCACGATACATGGAGTTCCGCAAAGTTGTGCTGGGGGAGTTCCGGAAGTACGACGTACCGATTATTGAACTGAAAAAGGAAAACAAGAAGGAAGCTGTCTGCCTTGTCTTCGAGAAAGTGAATACCGGTGGGGTTCCGCTTTCTGTCTTTGAGCTGCTTACGGCCAGCTATGCTGCCGATGGTATTAATCTAAGAGATGAATGGTACGGAAATAAGATTGATGGGGCTGAAGGAATTCATCATTACCTGTACCGGCAAAGACTTCTCCGTTCAATAGAGCCCACCGACTTTTTCCAAGCTCTGTCATTACTCCATAGCTATGCTCTGCGCCAGGAAGATA
Organism: Geobacter sp. UBA5730; assembly: GCA_002419465.1. Lineage (GTDB taxonomy): Bacteria > Desulfobacterota > Desulfuromonadia > Geobacterales > Pseudopelobacteraceae > Trichlorobacter. Next base: position 19,969 of record DIGE01000007.1, read on the forward strand.
TCCGCAATGGCAAGACAGGAAAACAAATTACGGGTGTCAGTGCCAAAAGAGAAACCGTTCTTTCCTTGCCCTTATCAGCCTACCAGGACTGGAAAATAAAATTGAGGGACGGTTTCTGGAACGCAGCTAAATTCCTCCGGAAAGAATCATTTTTCTCAACCGCAGATCTGCCCTATCGAACACAACTTGTTCCACTCGCTGCCGCTATAACCATGCTGGGAGAACATTGGCTCGAACAGAAGGTTTATGATAAATTGGCTCAGTGGTATTGGTGTGGGGTCCTGGGGGAGTTGTACGGTGGAGCTGTAGAAACTAGATTTGCCAACGACGTACAAGAACTGTTGGAGTGGATTAACAACAATGGTACGGAGCCTTCTACCGTAAGGGATGCCAACTTTCAACCAGGGCGTCTTGATACACTCCGCTCAAGAACAAGTGCGGCTTACAAAGGCATTCATGTTCTGTTCCAGCGTAATGGTGCCCGAGATTTCTTCTGGAAATCTACAATCCGTGATCTTGATGAAACTGACTGGGAAGACAATAAGCTGGATATCCACCACATCTTCCCCAAGGCATGGTGTGAAGCGAAAGGTATTGGCCCAGCACAGTATAATTCTGTTCTCAACAAAACCCCGATTTCCTACAAAGCAAACCGTATGATCGGCGGGAAAGCGCCTTCTGATTACCTCTTGCAGATTCAGAAGCATCCAACTGTCCAGCTTAACGACGCTGACATGGATACAATTCTTTCAACCCATTGCCTTGATACCGTTTCACTCCGCAATAACGATTATCTCACCTTTATTGAAGAGCGCAGGTCCAGACTGTTGGCTAAAATTACCGGTGCAATGGGTAAGGCTATAATTGATTCTACTGAAATTATTGCTGATGACGAATCCGATGAGGATGACGACTTTGATAACCCTTGACCAATTGACCGACATTATCGCCAAAGGCGAACAACTTGACATAGAGTTCAAATCTGACCGGAGAACAATGCCTGACCGCGAAATTTACGAAGAGGTCGTTTCTCTGGCCAATAGTAAAGGCGGTGTTCTCCTGATCGGAGTAGAAGATGATGGCGCAATAACCGGCACCCATCCCCGCCATGGCGATGTTACTGATCCACCAAAACTCCAATCGGCAATCTTCAATAATACCGTTCCGAGCATTAACACCCGCATCTCAGTTGTCAGGCACGGTCTGGGCCAGGTGATTGCCATTGAGGTTGATCCCTACCCTGAACCGTGTGCCACAAAGTCTGGTAAGGCATTGCATCGCACCATCAAATCAGACGGCAAGCCGGAGAGTGTGCCGTTCTACCCCAGAGATCAGCGTTCTCGCAGGGTTGATCTGGGGCTGTTGGATTTCTCGGCACAGGTGCTCGAACAACTGACCTTTGCAGACCTTGATCCGCTGGAATTTGAGCGGTTACGTCAGGAGATTGTACGCCTGCGTGGCGACAGGAGCCTGCTGGATCTTTCCAATGAAGAAGTTGCCAAGGCACTGCGCCTTGTGGAGACAAGACACGGCAAACTTGTTCCCAATGTAGCTGGACTACTGCTGCTGGGCAGAGAAGATGTAATCGAAGAGGTTATTCCAACCCATCAGGTGCATTTTCAGGTTCTTGACGCACAGGCCAATGTAAAGGTGAATGACCCCTTCAGGGCTCCGCTTCTCAAAACTCTCCAGGAAATAGGCGCTCGCTTTGCAGCCCGTAACGAGGAGAAGGAAATAACCATCGGCATGCTCAGGCTACCGGTGCCGGATTATTCCCCTAGCGGCTTCCGTGAGGCGGTCAACAATGCCATCCTGCACCGTGATTATACTCGGCTTGATGATGTCTATATCCAGATGCACCATGATCAGATGCTTATTGCCAGCCCAGGCGGTTTCCCGGAGGGTGTAACCGTTGATAACCTGCTTGTGCATGAACCAAAACCCAGAAATCCCAGGCTTGCGGCAGCCTTCAAGCGGATCGGCCTGGTTGAGCAGACAGGACGAGGGGTTGACCGGATATTTGAAGGGCAACTCCGTTATGGCCGCCCGGCTCCTGATTATGCCCGCAGTGATACCAATGGAGTCCGTGTCATACTGAATGGTGGTGAACCGTCTCTCAAGTTTGCCTCTTTTGTGTATGAAGAGGATAAGGCTGGCAGGCCGTTTGTACTGGATGAGCTGATTGTTTTGAATACGCTCTTTGTCCAGCGGAGAATTGATTCTGAGCAGGTTTCAAAGGTTATCCAGAAAGGCCCATCAGAAGGTAAGAGAGTTTTGGAGCGTCTGCTCGAACGAGGTCTTATAGAGGCGCGTGGCGAAAAACGGGCAAGGATTTATCATCTGGCAGTGAGCCTCTATAACCGCCTTGATGATGTCTCAGGCTATGTGAGGACCAAGGGGTTTGACAAGATACAGCAATACCAGATGGTGCTCTCAGCCTTGGATGCTAAAAAAGACAAACGGATCACACGGGAAGATGTTGCTGAGCTGTGTAAGGTCACCCCTGCCCAGGCATACCACCTGTTAAAAAAGATGACTAAGGATGGCAAGTTAGAGCTTCATGGTAATGGACGGGGCTCATATTACACTGCTAAAACGCACGGCTAAACGCACGGAATAATCGCCAAACGCACGGTCGTGTGTTTATGTGTGATTGCTTCATAAATACAAGTAAATGCAGCTGGTTGATGAGCTGCTAAAGGCAAGGGAACTACATAAATGGCAATGACCGTTGAAATCAAAGACAACAAGCTCTGTATCGAAATTGACCTGGAGAAACCAGCACCGTCAGCGTCTGGCAAAACGTTGGTCGTTGCCAGCACACGCGGCAATGCCGTAACAGACGTTATGGTTGACGGCAAACCGGTTACAATTGGGCTGAATGCGTATATCAAGCCCTGATGCTGGGAACATGCTAAAAAATTACTCCAACCGTCTTTTCAACCGATGGAAAACGGGAAAACTTTGACAGTCAGGTGGTATCAGGCGAGCAGGGGTATGTAACAGCCTGCCACTCTTTACTGCAGGGGAATAACATGGATAGCTACAGCCTTGATGAAGCCGCACATTTATTGAAACCCACCCCTGATTACTTTAGCAAAACGCTTGAACAACTTCGCAACATGATTTTGTTCGCTGGCAAAGCCCATCCCATACTTAAACCATGTGTTTTCTTCCCCGAACCTGTTTCAATGCGCCTAGCACACCGTAATGCAAACATTTACGTTCAAGAGTCCGGTATTGAGCACACCATGAAATCAGTTAACGCCTTACCGGACGATCCGGCGGAGGCTGCAAGGCAGAAACGGGTAGACCGGCACTGGCCAGAGGATGCTTTAACACCCTTTAAATATCCCCAAGTGATGTGCCAGGGGTTGTTTGAGTTGACCTTTTACCCTGAACACATGGATATGGCTGAGGTCAAGGATTCAGGCAGGATTCAACTCTATCGGAGAAAAGCTGTTCGTGCTCCACTCGCAAATGCGGCTGTAGATAGGATTATGAATGGCTGGTATGCCATGAGCCGGGAAGAGGTAAGCAGAGCAAAGGCCAGGACGAGGCAGGAAATCGGCGATATTGTTATACTAACACAGGGCGATCTTCATTATCTGGTGGATGCCCCTGTGAGCATTCCACTTTCAGACATTCGGATTACGGACAAAATGCTTACCGAGTATGCCGCCAGAGAGGGGATAATTCTACCGAAACCCCACCCGGCACTGCCACCGCTGACAATTCTCCAACCAATACCGAACGTGAAAACCTTCACGCAAGAAGAGGTTGCAGTCATTCTAAAGACCGATGCTGACAGCGTTTTTAATAGAATGATGGGTAGACTGGGTGTGCTACTTCAGCCGTCTATTATTATCAAGAAACCTGTACAAATGCAGCGGACTGAATTTGTTGGCGGGAATCCTGATGATTATGGTAGAGGCGCAGAGCAAATTACAGTCAAGGAGGGACTTACCGGCGTATTTGGTGTTGGTGGTATCCGTCCTCTTCAATGGGATGAACTTGGATTAGCTCAAATAACATTCGGAGACTCAAGCGGAGTGCTTCTGTCTCAGGGAGAACGCTCCTATATGGTCAAAGATCCTCTAAAAATTCGTAGAGAGGATCTTGTTGTCACTGATGTAGACTTGCTCCAGTATGGAAAAGAGACAATCGGTGTAACCTTTGAGTTGCTACAGACTGAAAATGAACAGGTGTACTCTTTACAGGCGTTCACGATCAAGCTTCCTGTTATCGGTGGAGAAGAGGTTATTCCTATTCGTCTACTCCTGCTTATAACGGAACCAAAAATATCACCAAGTTTTCTCGTTGAAGCCTTATGGAATCCCAGAGGTGATTACTTGTCTTGTCTTAGACATGAGCCTTTTTACAAAGACTGGACATTGCTTGACAAGGAATTGAAAAAAATCGAAGCCACTGACGATCTTGAAAAACAACTCAAACTGTTGCCAAGTGGCGTATTCGTAACCAGAAACGACTTTGAGGCTTTTGAGTTTTACCAACAAGCATTCCAAATCAAACAGGACAGAGCTGTTCCAGACGACTTGCTTATCCTTGCCTATGAAGGTTTTGACGTATTCTCCATAACTCCCCACCGTCTACCAGAACAAAAGCCCATTGTTGTTGCTGGGCAGAAAGAATCGTCTAGAGAACAAGCCGTTAATGCTACAAAAAAACAAAAGAGAGACAACCTAAAAGCGCCTGATACAACAAACCGCCGAAGCGCCAGAAGCACTTTTATGGATGATGCCCTGCATGAGTATTGGACGAAACACAAAAAAAAACCTAATACCATTGACAACCTGATGGAGAGCGTAAAACCAGGAACCGCGAACCGAAAAGGCGATGAAAAATATGAGGTGGTTGATGTGATGACATCGCCGGATATATATTTGACGCTCAGAACCAAAAAAGGAGCTGAGCCACTTAGTTACAAGCAGGTGAAAAAGTCTTTTGAATACCGCTTAGGCGCGAAGGTATATAGAGATATGACCCTAAGGGCAAAACCAACGACATAATCCACCATAAATATCTAAAAAAACCACGCCGTAGAGCTTGTTTCTCTGCGGCGTTTTATTTTTCTAAAACCGACCTAAAACCGGCCTAAAACGGACCTAAAACGGACCGCAAAAAAACATAACATCTTGTAATCACTATTGATTTTTACACTTCAGCGATTATCATAAAGCTACCATTTCGCGAGTGGAATACATCAGTAGAGGTATAAGCTATGGCAAGAAAATTTCTGAAGTTCCCGGCATTGTCCGAAAAACTAGGCGGCAGGTCACGGGCAAGTATCCATCGTGACATGCGTGATCGTGGCTTTCCTAAGCCTATCAACCTTGGCGCAAATTCCGTTGTATGGGATGAAGAGGCTGTAGACTGTTGGCTTGATGAACTGGCAAAGATGCAGTACGAGCCTGTTTCTGTAGCCCCAGGCGCAAAACGCGGCAGACATCCCAAGATCAAGACGGGGGTGTAGCCATTATGAGACCAGATTACATCAAAACAACTGATATTGACCTCTCATCAGCCATTATGACCCTTACCGAGATACGCCCAGTGCTATTTCCCGGACGCAGCCCAGGAGACTTGGTAGAGATTGTGTTTTCAGCCAGTGACGAGATCAGGCTGATTGCCCAGCGGTATGCCACCGGAGAACTGCTTGCGCCGGTTAAGCGTTTGGCTACCTGGCGTAATACTTTGTACCGCTACATCAAGGAAGTTGAGCGCACACGGCGGGAGGTTGCCCTATGAATTGCGACCTTCACACCGCAGCAGAAAACGCCTGCAATGAGGTCAGCGTGATGTTCCGTACAGTCCCCACAGACGGTAAGTTTTATCAGCTGGATGTCGTTGGTAAAACAACCCGCAATGGCGCAGGCCGGATCAGGCTCTTTCCTGATGGTGAGGGTGGTCAGGTTTGGAACCACATCACCGACGACACCCGTCTATTTTGGACATCAAGTGATCAGCCACTTACTCCAGCCGAGGCAGGAGAGCGTAGGCGTAGGGCAAAAGAGGAGCGGGAGAAAGCTGAACGTGCGCTTGACGATGCACGGCAGAAGGCCGCAGCACTTGCCGTTGAAGTATGGAAAGTTTCAGCACCACCGGTTGCCTCGCTGTATTGGCAACGGAAACAGGTAGAGCCGACTGACACCATCCGCGAGATTCCACTTGATACACTTGTGGAGCTTATTGGTTACCACCCGAAGGCTAAGGGAAAGCAGTTCTCCGGAGGTATGGTTCAGATTATCCCGGTACGTGGTGACAAGGGCATCAGCAGCATTGAGATGATTGACGAGACTGGCCTCAAAGCCGGTCTCGCTGATGGCCAGAAGCGCGGATGTTTTTGGGCTACTGGTAAGTTGCCAGACGGAGATGGTAGTGGCCTTACCTTTGGTATTGGGGAAGGTGCTGCAACAATGCTGACCTACAGCATGGCAACCGGCAACGTGGGGATTGCAGCATTATCCTGCGGTAACATTAAGGCAGTGGCGGAACTGATCCATCAGAAGTATCCCAAAGCCAGAACCATGATTGTCTCTGATATTGGCAACGGAGAACAGGCGGCCCTGGAGGCGGCACGTTCTGTCAATGCCTTGCTTTTCAAGCCGTCACTTCCAGACGGTAGTGCCGGGAGCGACGCCAACGATCTCCATTGTGAGCTGGGCATTGCAGAAGTTAGGCGTCAGATAGAGACGGCAATCTCGCGGACTGGTGCTTTATCAGGTGCTGCCGATCTCTGGCCCCAGCCTGTGCTGTTTGGTGAAACGCAAACTCCGGATATTCCAACGTCACTGCTACCTGGATGGCTCGGTGATTATGCCGGGGCGGTAGCCGCCAACACCCAAACACCACCAGCCATGTCAGTGATGATGGCCCTGCCTGTCATAGCGGCATGTGTCCAGAAGCGTTTTCAGGTGGCCAGGACACCGGAGCATGTCGAGCCGTTGGCGTTATGGACGGTCACCGCACTGCCGCCAGCCAGCCGTAAAACTGCCGTGGTCAATGCCTTTACCGGACCGCTTTCAGCATGGGAAAAGGAGCAAGCGGATCTTGGCAAAGGAGAGCGGTCACGGGTGGCGGTGGCCCGTTCGATACTAGAGGATCGTATAAAATTGATGCAGTCGAAAGCCGCTAAAACCGACAGCGCAAATGATCGTATCGCCTTGATAGAAGAAGCTGCGCGGATTCAGGAGGAGTTGCCTGCCATACTATACGCCCCCCGTGTGTTCACGGCTGACGTGACACCGGAGCGCCTGCAGGACCTGATGATGGAACAGGGCGAGCGCATGGCGCTGTTTGCCGATGAGGGGGGTATCTTCTCCATCATGGCCGGTCTCTACAGTGGCGGTAAGGCCAACATCGACATTTTTCTAAAAGGTCATGCCGGAAGCGCCGTCCGAGTTGACCGCCAAGGACGAATGGCCTACCTGGACGAACCAGCCCTGACCTTTGGCCTCTGTATTCAACCGGACATTATTCGTAGTCTGTCTGAAACGTCCTTTAGGGGCAACGGATGTCTGGCGCGATTTCTTTTCTGTCTACCAGCCTCAAACATAGGCACTCGAACGGCTGGGTCGATACCGATTCCTCAGACGGTTAAGTCCGCCTACCAGGAGGGCATACGCTGTCTGTTGAATATACCCCCACTCTTGAATGATCAGGGTAAACAGTGCGCTCGGACGCTCACCCTTGATCCTGGTGCCATGCAGGCTTGGGAAGAGTTCTTCGCGTTTTTGGAGGCCCGAATGGGTGACGGGAAGGATTTGGAGCCGATCCAGGACTGGGCTGGCAAGCTGGCTGGTGCGGCATTGCGTGTAGCAGGACTTATGGCCGTGGTCGAACAGGGGGAGGCAGCCACCACCATCAACGAAATGACCATGCGCAAGGCCCTTGCGCTGTCTGAATTGCTGATTCCCCATGCAAAGGCGGCCTTTGATCTGATCGATGGCGGTACTTCACAGAACGACGCCAAACATGTGTATCGCTGGATTCTGGAAAAGGGTGCATTAACCTTTAGACGTCGGGATGCTCAGCAGGAGTTGACCCGTTTTCGTGAAGTTGACCGGTTGGAAAAAGCGCTTGGCTCTCTAGCTAAACGCTACATCGTGTCAGAACCTGAAAAAATCAGGTCCGCATCCGGGAAGGGGATGGCCTCTGTGGTCTATCATGTGAATCCAGCAGTATTTGAGCGTTAGCGATGGTACAACAGTTACAACATTTACAACACTATAGGCTTTCGTGGTCTCATTCTGTTGTAAGTGTTGTAACTGTTGCAGAACATTATTATCAATGAAATGGCATGCACGGGAGGGGCACTATCACACAACTTGCAGATAGTTCTCCTTTTTTCTTCCGTTTTTCATAGCATAGCCGTTGCTATCCATTGCTAATATGTCAGCATTTGTCACCATTTTTCAGGCTCGCCCTGACGCCTTAACGGAGCTTAACAGTAAGCGCTGGAATGTTAGTAAAAGTTAGGTGTTTTGAGCTTGGCCCTGCGTATTCATGGCGAAGTCATTTCAGGAAAAGTCAGCAGTTTTTGGGGGACGGTAGCAAGCGGCAAAAGTACAACTAAAGTACAACTATTTTAGAAATAAAGAACAAGCACCAGCAGCCAGTTCGCTGTAGGTGCTTGTTTTGATTGGCGTCCCCGAGTCGATTCGAACGACCGGCCCCTTCCTTAGGAGGGAAGTGCTCTATCCAGCTGAGCTACGGGGACCCAAGCGGTCTTTTTTCGTTATAGCTACGTCAATTTTCGTAATGCTTTGTGCGGCGTACACAGAAGTACGCCTCCGCATCATTACTCAATTGCCACACCTCTAATCGAAAAAATCCTCGCTTGTTTGATGGATGTGAGGTTGTTGTATCAAAACTGCAGCAGAGAGTAAACCTTTCCTTCCGGTAGTTTCTTGCGGCCGTTAAGGAAGGCCAGTTCGGTCATGAAGCAGCATTCGACGATGTCACCCCCCTGTTGTTTGACCATGTCCACTACGGCTGCCATGGTGCCGCCAGTGGCCAACAGATCGTCGGCAATCAGAATTTTTTCCCCCGGCTTGATGGCATCTTTGTGAATCTCCAGAGTGTCGGTGCCGTATTCCAGATCGTAGGTTTTGCTGAAGGTTTCCGATGGCAGTTTGCCCGGTTTGCGGACCAGTACTACCCCGGCTCCCAGTTTGTAGGCCAGTACCGAGCCGATGATGAAGCCCCGCGCCTCGACTCCCACTACCTTGTCAATATGCTGGCCGATGTAGCGGTGGGCTAGCAGGTCAACCATCCGCTGGTAGGATTTGGCATCCTGCAGCAGGGTGGTGATGTCTTTGAAAATGATCCCCTTTTTGGGGAAGTCAGGGATGTCGCGGATGATATGTTTCAGGTCTTCCATGCCGGCTCCTTGCATTGCGTCAGGACCTTTCCGTCAGCGCTTTCAGTTTTTCAATGGATTTGGCCTCAATCTGGCGAATCCGTTCGCGGGTGACACCGAAGCTTTGGCCGATGGTATCCAGGGTTTGAGGCTCTTGGTCAGAGAGGCCGAAGCGCAGACTCAGGATGATCTGTTCGCTTTCAGAGAGTGTTTCAAAATGCTGGGATATTCGCTCGTATTTATCGAGGTTTTCCAGCAATTCAGATGGGGAGACGACCGAGCAGTCTTCAATGGTGTCGATCAGGAAGTAGTCGTTGCCGTCGCCGATCGGGGTTTCAATGGAACAGGTCCGCTTGAGCAGTACCATCAGCCGCCGGACGTAGGTTGTTTTGGCCTTCATGGCATCGGCCACCTCCTGCACGGTCGGCTCACGGTGCAGCTGCTGGGTGAGCTGGCGTGAGGTGCGCAGCATCCGGTTGATGTCGTCGGAGACATGCACCGGCAGGCGGATGGTGCGGGACTGGTTGACCAGGGCCCGCTCGATGGACTGGCGAATCCACCAGGTGGCGTAGGTGGAGAAACGGCATTCCTTGGCCAGGGAGAAGCGTTCCACCGCCTTCATCAGCCCCAGGTTGCCCTCCTCGATCAGATCCAGAAACGGCAGGCCGCGATTGACATAGCGCTTGGCAATCTTGACCACCAGCCGCAGGTTGGATTCGATCATCTTGTTGCGAGCCGTACGATCACCCTGTTCCACCTTGCGGGCTAGTTCCTTTTCACCCCCGGGGGTCAGCAGCGGGGTTTTCTGGATGTCGCGCAGGTAGATCTTGATGGCGTCGTCCAGATGCTCTGCTTCAGGCAGCGGCAGCTCTTCGGCTTCGGCCTCATCCTCTTCCGCATCCTGCTCTGCGTCGGCAGCAAAATCTAGCGATGGTTCGGGCTCGTCAAGGGTCGGTTCAAGCAGTTCAGGGTCGTGGTAGGTTTCATTCCGACTCATGCAAGCTCCTTAGGCGGCTGGTTGCCAACCCTGTTGGCCGATCAGCGGTACAAAGCGACAGCCAACGCCGGTTTCACGGAGCAGACTACCATCGGGTTCTTTACGGATTCTCAGGATGGTCTGGTCTGATGCGTTACCGACCGGGATTACCAGGCGGCCGCCGGGGGCCAGTTGTGCGGCCAGGGCTTCCGGCACGGCCGGTGCGCCGGCTGTAACCAGAATAGCGTCGAAGGGAGCCTCTTCGGCCCAGCCCAGGGTGCCATCACCGACCTTGATGTTGACATTCAGTAGATGCAGGGAGTCAAGCACTTTGCGGGCCTGCATCGCCAGCGGGCGAATCCGCTCAATGGTATAGACCCTGCGGCAGAGCGAGGCCAGCACAGCGGTCTGGTAGCCGGATCCGGTGCCGATCTCAAGCACGTGGTCGCGTCCGTCAAGCTCAAGCAGGTCGGTCATCAGGGCCACCATATAAGGTTGGGAGATGGTCTGCTTTTCGCCGATCGGCAGGGCGCTGTCACTGTAGGCCTGATCGGCCATGGCGTCCTGGACAAACAGGTGACGCGGAATTTTGAGCATGGTTTCGATCACCCGTGGCGCAGTGATGCCCCGGCCAACGATTTGCTCCTGTACCATCCGTTTGCGGGCAATCTCGAAGCGTGTCAATAGCCCTCCCAAGGCCCGAATTCAGGGAGCATACGATAGCAGAGCAGCGGGGCGTTGTCCAGTGTCATGGGGCGGTCAGCTGCCACTTTTGCAAGGATTCCATGCTGCGGTAGTTGGTCAGGTCAAGGTGGAGCGGCGTGATGGAGACGTGTCCCAGACCCACGGCGTGAAAGTCGGTGCCGGCAACGTCCTGAAAGCTGGGCTCTTCACTACCGATCCAGAAGTACTTGCGTCCACGGGGGTCGACCTTGTCGACGATCTTGCCCACAAAGGAGCGTTTGCCCTGACGGGTGATCAGCGGCGGCTTGATCTGGCTGAAGGGCAGGTTGGGTACGTTGACGTTCAGGAAGGTGTCCTGCGGCAGGCCGTTGCGCGTCAATTCCGTGGCAACCTGCAGCGCCACCCGGCCAGCATCGGGAAAATATTCGGTGGGGCCGAAGGTGGCCAACGATACTGCCATGGCCGGGATGCCCATCAGGTTGGCCTCCATGGCGGCGGCCACAGTGCCGGAATAGGTGATGTCGTCGCCCAGGTTGCCGCCGTGGTTGATACCGGAAACCACCAGATCGGGCGGGCCGGTCAACAGGCTGTGGATGCCCATGTTGACGCAGTCGGTGGGGGTGCCGTCCACGGCGAACCAGCCGGGCCGCAGTTCGAAAACCCGCAGCGGTGAATGCAGTGTCAGCGAGTGACCGGCGGCACTGCGTTCGCGATCAGGCGCCACCACGATCACCTCACCCAGCCCTTGCAGCGCCTCGGCCAGTGCCTTGATGCCCGCTGCCGCTATGCCGTCGTCGTTGGTAACCAGAATCTTCATTGCGAACCCCTTTGGAATGTCGAGCGTTTATGGCAGAAAACGACCATAAAATCAAGGGTGGGCGGCATATTTAACTGTTTACAAAAGGTTCCACAGCAGGTAAATTGGCACTCTGCGATTTCAAAACATCATTTTGTTTAGGGGGATACACGTCATGAAGGCAGTGTTGATGGATGGTTTCGGCGGGGTGGAGGTGCTCAAGGTGGGCGAGGTGGCAACGCCGGTTACCGGTGAAGGGCAGGTGCTGATCAAGGTGCACGCCACCACCGTTAACCGTCCCGATCTGGTGCAACGCGAGGGCAAGTATCCGCCACCGCCAGGTGATTCCGAGATCCTGGGCCTGGAAGTGGCCGGCACGGTCGAGGCGCTGGGGGCCGGGGTAAGCGGCTGGAAGGTGGGCGACCGGGTTATGTCGCTGGTGGGAGGCGGCGCTTACGCTGAGTACGCTGTGGCCTATGCCAGCCATCTGATGCCGATACCGGAAAGCATGAGCTTCGAGGAGGCGGCCTGCGTCTGCGAATCCTACATCACCGCTTTCCTGAACCTGTTCATGATCGGCGGCCTGAAGGATAGTAACACCACCATCATTCACGGCGGCGGCGGCGGAGTCAATACCGCTGGCGTTCAGCTCTGCAAGGCGCTGGTACCCGACACCAAGATCATCGTTACCAGTCACCCCGGCAAGGCTGAACGGGTGAAAGCGCTCGGCGTTGATCTGGTGGTCGATTACACCACCACCCCTGACTTCTCCGAGGTGGTTAAAGAGTTCACCAACAAAAAGGGGGCCGATGTAATCCTGGATCATGTGGGCGCCAAATACCTGGCCCCCAACATGAATTCGCTGGCCTATGCCGGCCGCCTGGTCAGCATCGGGGTGATCAGCGGCATCAAGGCAGAACTGAATCTGGCCCTGATGATGGTCAAGCGCCAGCAGATCATCGGTTCGGTACTGCGTTCACGTCCGGTCAAGGACAAGGGCGAGATCGTGGCCGAGTTCACCAAAACCGCCTTGCCCAAGTTCGCCGACCGGACTATCGTACCGATCATCGAAAAGGTCTTCACGATTGATCAGGTGGTGGAAGCCCATCGGATGATGGAAGAGGATAAGCATTTCGGCAAGATCGTATTGAAGATTCAGTAGCCGATGGCTGATCCGCTGGCAAATTATCATAGTCTGGTGGCCAAGGTGGATGACCTCTGCCGTGGGGTGAAAGACCGGCTGGATGAGGTCATCACCTGTCATGCCGGCTGCTCTTCCTGTTGTCTGGTCATCACGGTCTTTCCGGTAGAGGCGGTTGCCATGATCGAAGCCGCCAACAGACTTGCGCCGGAGCAGCTGAAGCATCTTAAACAGCATCTTGCCAGCTGGTCAGAAGGTCAGGCCTGTCCCTTGCTGAAGGACCAACGCTGTCTGCTGTATGAAGCGCGGCCGATTATCTGCCGTACCCACGGCCTGCCGATCCTGCTGCTGGAGGGTGAACAGCGACGGATCGATGTCTGCCCGAAGAATTGCCAGGGTATCGACCACCTGCCCGGTGAGGCGGTGCTCGATCTGGAGCGGCTTAACACCTTGCTGGCCGCGGTCAATGCCCTTTATCTGCGGGAATTTGGCATCCGGTTGCCGGAACGAATTTCCCTTGCTACCCTGGGAGAGATGTTGCCGTGATGAGAATCACCCTCAAAAAGAACGAAGACCGCCGTATCAAAGCGGGGCATCCCTGGGTGTTCAGCAATGAAATAGCACGAATTGAAGAAGCTGGTGAACCGGGCGCTGCTGCCGAACTATATGATGCGGGCGGCGGTTTTATCGGCACCGGGTATCATAACCATCATTCATTGATCGCCTGCCGTCTGGTGGCTCGCCAGCCGGTTGATATCGACATGGTGACGTTCTTTGAAGAGCGGATCGCTGTGGCGCTGGCTCATCGGCGTGTCTGCTACCCGACCCTGGATTCCGTTCGTCTGGTGTATGGCGAGAGTGATTATCTGCCCGGCCTGGTGGTGGACAAATACGCTGACTATCTTTCGGTGCAGTTCCTGACGGCGGGTATGGAACGGCGGCGGGAGCTGATTCTGGAGGCGTTGCGTCGTTTGCTGGCCCCCAAGGGGATCATCGGCCGCAACGATGTTGCGGTGCGCAGTATGGAAGGTCTGGAGGAAGGGGTTGAGCTGCTGTACGGCGAGATTCCGGCTGCGGTCAGCATGCAGGAAAACGGCCTCAACCTTGAAGTGGACCTGTGGCACGGCCAGAAAACCGGCGGTTTTCTGGATCAGAAGGAAAATCATCTGTTGCTGCGGGATATCAGCAAGGGCAAACGGGTGCTGGACTGCTTTTGCTACAGCGGCAGTTGGGCCGCACACGCCGGCTTCTTTGGCGCCGCGGAGGTGTTGGGGCTGGATATTTCAGAGCGGGCCGTGGCACTGGCGCAGCGCAATGCAGCCTTGAACGGTTTGACCGGCCGGGTCGGCTTTGAAGCGTGTGATGCCTTTGACCGCCTGCGCTCATTGAAGCTGGAGGGACAGCAGTTCGGCGTGGTGGTGCTGGATCCGCCGGCCTTTGTAAAAAACCGCAAGCAGCTGGCCGAGGCGATCAAGGGCTATCTGACCATCAACCGTCGTGCTCTGGAGCTGCTGGAGCCGGGCGGTTACCTGATCACCTGTTCCTGTTCCTATCACATGGGGCGCGAGCCGTTCCGTGAGATGCTGGCCAGCGCTGCTCGCCAGGCCAAGCGTGAGGTCCGTCTGGTGACCGCCCGTTCCCAGGCAGCCGATCATCCGGTGCTGTTGTCCTTCCCGGAGTCGGAATATCTCAAGTGTGTGGTGCTGCAAGCCATCTGATTGCGGCCTTGACCAGCAACAGCAGTCACAGGGTACAGAAAAGGGGACGGTTCTCTCAGCCGTCCCCTTTTTCTATTCTCACCGCCAACCAGCTAAAGGCCGGTGATTTCCTTGTCCTTGGGGTATTCAACCACGATTTCATAGCTGAAGACCCGTTTTTCTCCTGCGGCCAGCTTCAGTTTCCAGCTAAGGGTGCCATCATCCTTCCGTTCGCCGGGCTGGATGGTGGCGTTCTCCAAGCTGACCTTGATCTCACTGTCACCGGCCAGCGGCAGTTGATCCTTGATGGTCACGGTCTGGGGTTGCTTGCGGAAGTTGTGCAGCTCAAAGGTGTGGCGGTAGCCCATCCGGTTTTTACCAAACAGGCCGGCCTCCTTGTGCTGTTTCTGCAGATCGCGTTTGACGGTCAGCTGGTCATCGTTGCCAAAGGGCAGCGAGAATTTCTCGCCGGTCGCCACCTTCTTCATACGGGCACTGCCGGTGAAGGTGTTGCCAGTGAAGATCCGAATCTGCCCCGACAGCAGCGGATAGGCTGCCCGGTTTTCAAGTTCGGCGGTCAGATAAACCCCCGGAGACAGCTTGGGAATGGTGACATATTCAGTCGCTACCGGTAGTTTCTCAATCGCAATCACACTGCTCTGCTGGCTGCCGTCGGCGGTCACATCAACCGGTTTGGGGATGGTGAAGCTGACCGAGGTGGTTTCTTCGGCAACCTGGGCGGTCTGGAAGGCGGCCGGCGCCTCCTCTTCCTCCTCGGGCGGTGCTGAGGCAACTGCCCGATCTTCGGGCAGCTCTTTTAACATCATCTTTTTGGCACGGCTTTCGGGGTAGTACCGTAAGGATGGTGCCGGGGCTGGTGGCGGTGGCCGCCAGAAGGCGATCCGCCAGGGGGTCAGCTCCGGTGGCGCTCCGCCTGCAGCAGGACGGGCCGTGGAGAGGGTCAGGCCCACATTGTTCCAGTCTTCGCCGGTCTGCTGGCGCACCTGGGCACGGAAGGTCAGTTCGGCGCTGGCCCCGTCTGGAGACAGACGCACATCGTAGGCCGGCTCCCAGCTGGCCTTGCTGACCACTCCCGAGAGTTGCAGGGTAAAGGTGCCTTCCCTGCTGACCTCCAGGGTTGCCTCAACCGTCTTGACCTCTTTGCGCAGCGAACCGGTCACCTCGCGCTGCTGGCGCTTGAGGGCATCGATCTTTTCTTTCAACTGTCGCTTCTCGACCTCGATATCCAGTAACTGTTCCTCGGCCTTGGCAATGCCGGAGGCCACAAAGCCGGCGGCATCCAGCAGCTCAGCCGAGGTGGGCTTGCCGATGGCCAGCTCCTTTGAAAGCCGGTCGCTCCAGGCCACCCGGATTGATTCCAGGAAGGCTTTCTGGGCATGGAGGCCCGTTTTTTTGGCATCCTGGCTGCCGATCTTGCGATCCAGCAAGCGGATTTCGGTTTCCAGTTCCCTGGCGCGTTTTTCTGCGGTTTGCTCCAGAAATTTCTTTTTTACCTCGATGCCGGCAATGGTAACCCGGGCGGTGCCGTTTCCCTCCAGTCGCACCGAATCATCCTGTAGCAGTACCGGCAGCCCCTCCAGGGCAATCACCTGGGTGCCCGGTTTCAGGTTGAGGGTGGCGCTGCGCACGGTCTGTGCCCGGTCCTGATAGACCGTGACCGCGGTGATGCGTGGTTGGAGTGCGATGCGTTGAGGGGGGGCCGCCAGCGACACCGACGGTGTCGCCAGGACGATCAGGAGCAGCAGGGGGATGATATGCATGGTGTGCCTCCGGTGAGTAGGACTGGAAGCAGTATAGCAAAGTTTCACTGCATTGCCAGTCGGTGTCTGGCAGGGTATCTCACTGTTGGGCGAGTTCGGTCAGTAGCTTCAGCAGCGCGGTTTGATCCATGGCGCAACGTTCGATCACCATCTCCTGTAGCGCGGAGGGCAGCGGGGCGCAGATAGTCAGCCGGTTGTCACTGGTGGGGTGCCGCAGGGTCGTGCGGAAGGAGTGCAGGGCGATCCCCTCCAGAGTCAACACTGGTGCGGCATCGTAGCGCTTGTCGCCCACCACCGGGTGGCCGATCATTGACAGGTGGCGACGGATCTGGTGGGTACGGCCGCTGACCGGTTCAACCAGCACAAACGAGCTGTGCTCTCCCGTCGCAAGGCTGCGGTAGCGGCTGAGCGACTCTTTGCCATCCAGCGCGGCATCAATCTCGCCTTCACCGTCAAGTCTGCCTTCCACCACGGTCAGGTAGCGCTTGTCCAGCCCCTCTTCCTTGACCTGCCTTCCCAGCATCCCGGCATTGCCGGAGCTGGTTGCCAGCAGCACCACGCCGGAGGTGCCGCGGTCCAGCCGGTTGACCGGGTAGGCCCGTAACGGATGGTTGGCCCGTTGCTCAAGCCAGGCCGAGGCGATGTCGGCCAGGTTTTCGTCCACCTCGGCCGCCGGGTGCATGGCCAGACCGGCCGGTTTGTTGACCGCCAGCAGCCGGTCATCCTGCCAGAGCAGGTCAACCGGAGGTGTCGCGCCGTTCAGAAACGTTTGTACCGTGGCACTTTCCTTCAGACCCAGACGGTCGCCAGCGCAGAGCAGATCGTCAGGGGTTGCGGTGCCACCATTCAGAGAGCAGGCGCCGGATTTGATCAGCTTGCGGCAGTAGGCCGGCTGGGCCGCCGGCAGCAGCCGTTGCAGAAAGCTTTCCAACCGGCGGCAATGGTCCGCAGAAGTGACAGAGTAGTTGAGCATCTAAATAATCTTGTTCAGAGGATATTCGATGATCCCCTCGGCACCCAGACGCAAAAGCTCCGGTACGATCCGGCGCACTTCCTTTTCCGGCAGGACGCTCTCGATGGATACCCAGTCGGATTTATAGAGGTGCGACACCGTGGGGGCCTTCTGGCTGGGCAGGATGTCGGTCAACAGCCCGACCTTGTCGGCCGGGGCGTTCATCTTCAGGCCCACCATCCCTTCGGCCCTGAGGGTCGAGTTCAGCAGGGTGGCGATCTGCTCGATCTTGGCCCGTTTCCAGGGATCGTTCCAGGCGGATTTGTTCACCACCATCACCGGCACCGATTCCATCAGATCACAAACGATCCGCAGGTTGTTGGCCCGGATGGTTGAGCCGGTCTCGGTCACCTCGACAATTGCGTCGCACAGGCCGTCCACCACCTTGGCCTCGGTGGCGCCCCAGGAAAATTCCACATTGACCTGAATGTTGCGTTCGGCAAAGTAACGCTTGGTGAACTCCACCAGTTCGGTTGAGATGGTGGCGCCCTGCAGATCCTCCGGTTTTTGGACCCTGGAATCCTGGGCCACCACCAGCACCCAGCGCACCGGGCGGCGGGAAACCTTGGAGTAGACCATCTCACAGACCTCGACGACGTCGGAATCGTTCTCCCGAATCCAGTCGCGGCCGGCAATGCCGACATCAATCGTGCCCCGCTCCACATATTTGCCCATCTCCTGAGGGCGGATCAGGTGACACTTCATCTCACCGTCGTCAACGGTGGGGAAGTAGCTGCGGGATGAGATGCCGATCTGCCAACCGGCTTTTTTGAACAGCTCGACGGTGGCCTCTTCCAGGCTGCCTTTGGGGATGCCGAAGCGCAGGACAGTGCTCATTTTTTATAGACCTCCGCAGGATCGAACAACGGCTTGGAGTGCTCCACCCATTGGCCATTTTCCCATTTGACGTAAAAACAGCTGCGGTTGCCGGTATGGCAGGCGGCCGGGCCGTTCTGCTTAACCTTGATTACCACTGTGTCGGCGTCGCAGTCGGTCAATACCTCCATGACCTCCTGGGTATTGCCCGACTCCTCACCCTTCATCCAGTACTTGTTGCGGGTGCGGCTAAAGAACCAGGTTTTGCCGTCCTGCAAGGTCAGGTCAAGGGTCTTTTTATCCATAAAGGCCACCATCAGCACCTGACCGTTTTCGTAATCCTGGATGACGGCCGGGATTAGTCCACCCATCTTGTCAAAATCGATCTGGATCATGTTGTTGTTACCCTCCGGATAAATATGGTCGGGGCAGTATAGGGACTGCACCTTGAAAATGCAAGCGTGCGGCAGGCTGATTATGATTGGCCGCAGGCATAATAGCCGTTTGTTTTCGTGGTTATTTGGAGTATAAACAGCGGCAGATCAGTACACTGTAAAAACCTTGTTTGGGACGGTTGCGCTATGGCGAAAAACCTCGGTTTTGGAACCACCTTGATCCGGCTGTTGCTGGTTTCCGGCATGCTGCTTTCGCTTGCCGGGATTGTTTTTAAGCAGATACCTGAGGATGGCCTGCGTTTTTCTCTCATGGCAAACGGCATCTTTTTCCTGGCGGTCTTTGGTATCCTGGCCTCTCGCAAGCTGCCCACCAGAGTAAAGCGGCTGGGAGCTGTCATGGATCAGGCTGCCGAAGGAGATCTGACGGTGCGGGGACTTGATCTCTCGGCCGATGAAGTCGGGATGTTGAACAGTAACTTTAATGAAATGCTGGAACGGTTGGCCGGTATGATGACCAATATCCGTACCTCAGCCGATGAACTGCGCAGTATCGGCATGACGGTCGGTTCTGTGGCCGGACAGGGAGTCGTAAGCGCCGAGTCCCAGACTCACGCCTCGGCCAGCACCAAGGACGCAGCCCTGCAGATCCGTCGTTCGGTGGAAGAGGTGGCCGCCGCAGTGGAGGGGCTTTCAGATGCGGCCATGATCAATGTCAGTTCAATCCAGCAGATGACCACCAGTACGGTTGAGATCAATCAGCTGATGGAACACCTGGTGCAGGCTGTTGAGCGTGTCAGCGATTCGATCGACCGGATGGCCTGTGCTCAGAAGGAGATCAACAACAGCGTCAACCGTTTGCGCGAAAACTCGTCACATGCCACCAACCTAATGGTGGAGATGGATCACTCGGTGCGCCAGATTGAACAGAACGCGCAGGCAACGGCCCACATCTCCGGTGCAGTGCTGCGGGATGCCGAACTGGGCAATGTGGCGGTTGAAACCACGATTAACGGCATGGATCAGATTCGTACATCATCCCGCACGGTTCAGCAAGCCGTTGAGAACCTTTCTGTTCATGCTGCCAGCATCGGCACCATTCTGCAGGTGATCGACGAGGTAACCGAGCAGACCAAGCTGCTGGCCCTCAACGCTTCGATTATCGCGGCCCAGGCCGGCGAACATGGCAAGGGTTTTGGCGTGGTGGCCCATGAAATCAAGGAACTGGCCCGTCGTACCACCGCATCTACCCGCGAGATAGCCGAGATCGTCAATGGTGTGAAAGACGAGACCGAACGGGCTGTATCGGCAATCCGGCTTTCCGAGCAGGCCGTGGGTGAGGGTGAGGTGTTGTCACGGCGTTCGGGTGATGCCTTGCGCAAGATAGTGGATGGTGTCAAGACCGCCACCGACCAGGTGACTGCCATTGCCCATACCACTGAACTGCATGCCCAACAGAGTGAACGGATGCGCTCCGCTGTAGGCGAGGTGGCTACAATGGTGGAGCAGATTGTCAGGGCCTCAGGGGAACAGACCAGCGACACCGAAGTCATCAACCGGGCTGCTGAAAATATGCGGGAACTGGTCACGCGGGTTCATATCCAGGCACGAGCTCATAATGACGCCGGTAGTGGCGTAGCTGATTCCAGCGAAACCATCGTCAAGATGATTGAAGGGATTCGGGAGGCCTGCCAGGTGCAGTCTGAAAGCAGTGAGCGGATTGTGCTGTCTGCCGGTGAAATGGCGGCTACTGCCACCGGCAACCTGGAGACTACCAAGATTATGGAGGGTGCAGTCGCCGGCCTTTCCAACCAGATCAAAAATCTGGAGCGCGAGGTGGCTGGATTCAAAACCTCGATTTAGGGCACGCCGGAGGTTGGCCTTGGCGGATTATGCGTGAGGAGGAACATGCTCCCCGCCCGTCCGCCAACGGATCAAACAGGCTGATGACTCCTGTCCTGAAACCGAGGGCCGGAGTTTTTGTTTGTCATGGGTGGCATGGCAGCAAGACAGGTTATAGTTGATCAAGGAGAGTTAAGCGCATGAAAATAGCAGCAACCATCGCCCTGTTCTGCGCCGGTGGCGGCCTTGCCCGTTACTATCTGTCCGGCTGGGTCTACGGTCTGCTGGGGCGGGCCTTCCCCTATGGCACCCTGGTGGTCAACGTCATCGGGGCCTATTGTATCGGATTGATCATGGAGCTGGGGCTTTGCAGCACCATGCTGTCCGGCAGCCTCAGAATCGGGCTGACGGTCGGGTTTTTGGGGGGGCTGACCACCTTCTCCACCTTCAGCTACGAAACCTTCAAGCTGCTGGAGGATGGCCAGTTTATCGTTGCGTTTACCAACGTGCTGGCCAGTGTGGCGGTCTGTCTGCTGTGTACCTGGCTGGGTATCGTGACCGTGCGGTCACTGGCGTGATACCAATTCCATATCAAGGCGCTATCTTCGTTGGCATCGTCGGTTACTCCTCGACGTAGTAACTTATACGCCTGCGTCGTAACCTCCTCGCCGCCTAGATTTCATCCTTGATCTGAAATTGTAATAACAGGGGAGAATACATCATGTCGAAGCTGACCGGTGAACAGCAATTGATGCGGATATTTATCGGTGAGAGCGACCGCCACGGCCATCGCCCGCTGTATGAGGCACTGGTGGAACTGCTGCGCAAGGAAGGCTTTGCCGGTGCCACGGTGCTGCGAGGGGTTTGCGGGTTCGGTGCTGGTCGGGTGTATCACACCCAGAAGCTCTTGGACCTGTCCGCTGATATGCCGATTATTATTGAGGTGGTGGATAGTCAGGAGAAAATCAGCGCCATCATGCCGCAGATTGATACCATGATGGGCGGCGGCATGATTACCTTGGAGAAGGTCACCGTGATCCGCTACTCCCATGACACCAAGCCCTGATGGCGCCTGTGAAAATCACCACCGTAGCTGAGACGACAAAAGGCTAATCAGTTACATGATTAGCCTTTTGTGTGTTTGGTGGCTGCTCAGGGACTCGAACCCCGGACCTCACGCGTATGAAGCGTATGCTCTAGCCAGCTGAGCTAAGCAGCCATCTGAAAACGCCTCTTTGGGTGACCAAAGAGGCGATTGTTATTTGGTTGCGGGGAGAGGATTTGAACCTCTGACCTTCGGGTTATGAGCCCGACGAGCTACCAGACTGCTCCACCCCGCGTCAATTGGAATACCTTTTATAGCAGGGTCGATTGAATGATGTCAATACTTTTTTGTGGTCAGTCCTGGTCGGGAATCACCTTGGCCCCCATCATCAGCTGATTGGTGATCTTGATGGCGGCTTCCTTGTCCAGATGATGGCCGATGCGTACCCGGTACCAGGTGCCGGTATCGGTCAGGCTGGTTTCCGAAATGCTGACGGAATAGCCTTTAGCTGACAGTTTTGCCTTGAGGGCGTCAGCGTCCTTGCGGTTGCTGTAGGCAGCGACCTGCACCAGATAACCGCCGGTTGGTGCGGCCGCTTTGGGCGGTGCCGGAGGTACTATGATTTTTTTGGCTGTTGTCGCTTGTGGTGTCGCTGGCTGCGGCGCTACCGGTGTTACAGGAGGGGGCATCGGTTTCGGCTTTTCATTGATGCCACTGCCAAGCACCGTGTTTTTCTGGCCTTTGGGCAGGTTTTCAAAGAATGACAGCGGTTGACCGTCGGGGCCGGTATCCGGTGCTGTTCCTGCCTGAGGCTGCTGCGCTGCTCCCGGTTGCGGCTGGGTGGGTGGCATGCCGGCTGGCCCTTGCGGGGTGCCAAAGGTGGGTTCTCCGGGATGCTGCTGGTTGACGGCCCCCTTGGGCGAGGTTTCCAGGCTTTGTTGCTCCATGGCCGCTCGGAAGGCCTTTTTTGCTGATTGTTGCGAGAGGTACCAGCCCACCCCAAAGCCGAGACAGAACAACAGCCCGCCGACCACGGCCAGCACGACCACGGTGCTGCTGGATGAGGGGCTGGAGGGGCGTTGGCGTGAGGGGCCGGGTATGGTGTAGGACTGGCGTGGTTCGCTGTAATCGATCCGCATCGGGGTCACCTACATCTTGTCCGGTGCCGAAACACCAAGCAGGCGCAAGGCGTTGCGCAGTACCAGCCGGGTGACCGCCAACAGGTAGAGCCGGACTTCACTGACTTCCCGGTCATCGGTGATCACCTTGGTCTTGTTGTAGTAGCTGTGGAACTGTCCGGCCAGATCGTTCAGATAATAGACGATCCGGTGCGGTTCAAAATCGCGGGCAGCCTCATCCACGATGTCCGGCAGGGCATCCAGTGCTTTGATCAGCCGCAGTTCTTCAGGGGTTTCCAGCCGGGCCAGCAGGCTGCTGTCGGCGCTGGCGGGTACCGCAATCCCCTTTTCAGCGGCATTTTCAAAGATGCTGCAGATCCGGGCATGGGCGTACTGGATGTAGTAGACCGGGTTATCCAGCGACTGTTGCTTGGCCAGATCGATATCAAAAACCAGTTGCGAATCCGGCTTGCGCATCACAAAGAAGAACCGGGTGGCGTCACGGCCCACCTCGTCAATCAGGTCCCGCAGGGTAACGTAACTGCCGGCCCGCTTGGATATCTTGACCTCTTCACCGTCCCGCATCACGGTGACCATCTGGTGCAGTACATATTCGGGCCAGCCCTGCGGAATGCCGGCATGCAGAGCCTGCAGACCGGCCCGCACCCGGGTGATGGTGCTGTGGTGGTCGGCCCCCTGCTCGTTGACCACCCGCACAAAGCCACGCTGCCACTTGTCGAGGTGGTAGGCCACGTCCGGCACAAAGTAGGTGTAGCCGCCATCGGTTTTGCGCATCACCCGGTCTTTGTCGTCGCCGAAGTCGGTGGTGCGCAGCCAGAGGGCCCCTTCCTGTTCATAGGTATGACCGTTGGTGATGATCTTGTTCACCGCGGCATCTACCTTGCCGTCGCTGTACAGGCTGGATTCAAGAAAGTAGTGGTCAAAGCGCACATCAAAGGCTTGCAGGTCCTGGTCCTGCTCACGACGCAGGGCAGCTACGGCAAAGCGCCGGATGGCGTCCAGATCGTCGGGATCACCGGAGGCAGTCACCTGCTGGTCATCGGCCAGAACGGTTTCACCCGCCAGATAGGCCGTTGCCACCTCGGTAATGTAGTCACCCTGGTAGCCGTCAGCAGGCCAGCGCGGGTCGTTGGGTTCAATCCCCCGGCAGCGGGCCTGGACAGACAGAGCCAGGTTGCTGATCTGGGCACCGGCATCGTTGTAGTAGAATTCGCGGGTTACCTGCCAGCCGCTGGCGGCCAGCAGACGGCAGAGTACGTCGCCGATGGCGGCGCCGCGACCATGACCGATATGCAGCGGGCCGGTGGGGTTGGCGCTGACAAACTCGACTTGTGCCTTACGGCCTTGGCCGGATGAGGTCTGGCCGTAATGCTCACCGGCAGCGTCAATCACCGGCAGGCAGGCTTGCCAGGCGGCCGGTGCGATAAAGAAGTTGATGAAGCCGGGTCCGGCGATCTCGGTGCGGGCCAGCAGACCAGCGCTGTCGTCCAGGTGGGCGATCAGCAGTTCGGCCACCTGGCGCGGCGCCTTTTTCTCGGCCTTGGCCAGTTGCATGGCCACGTTGCAGGAAAAATCGCCATGCTCTTCGTGGGCCGGTATACCGATGGTGACGGGGGGCAGGGTTTCTGACAACAGCACAGAGGCCCCACGGGCTCGTTCCAGTGCCTGTGTGACCAGTGTGGCAAGTTTCTGGCGGATCATTGTTTCTGTGATTCCTTACTGGGTTGGTTGGCGTTGGTGGGCGGCGTGTCATCCTGGTCTTTGATGGACACATCCCGCGAGAAGTCAGGGCAGCGGGCACCGCCATCGGTGATGCTGAAACGTTTGGCGCAGGTTTCGCGCCAGGCACAGACGGCACAGCTTTGTCGTGGCATACGTATGCTCTCCGTTATTTCCCGGCTGGCGGGAACTGATAGATGATCTCGTTGGGCTTGACCAGCCCCAAATCCTTGCGGGCGATCCGTTCCAGGTGGTAGCGGTCGTTATGCAGAGCGGCAATCTCGGTGCGTAGCTTGTCGTTTTCACTCTTCAGCTCGCTCACCTTGCCGTTGATCCGCGTTTTTTCCTGACGCATCTCGTAAATCCGCAGCAGACCGCGCTCGCCAAACACCGTAAAAAACAGGATGAAGGCCAGACAGCCTGCCGGAATCAGATACGTGCGTCGTGTGATGCGAATCTTTTGCACGGCTTATCCTTTGGCACAGCGTGCTGCGAAATAGTCGGCAGTACGCTTCAGGCCGGTATCCAGGGCCACCTGCGGGCACCAGCCCAGTTTTTCTTCGGCCAGGCTAATGTCCGGCCGACGTTGCTTGGGATCGTCCTGGGGCAGTGGCTGGAAGACAATGCGGGACGATGATCCTGTTATAGTAACGATTTTTTCCGCAAACTCAAGGATTGTGTTCTCTACCGGGTTGCCCAGGTTAACCGGACCGATGAAGTCCTGGTCGTTTTCCATCATCCTGATCATGCCGTCAATCAGGTCATCCACATAGCAGAAGGAACGGGTTTGCCGGCCTTGTCCGAACACGGTGATGTCCTGATTCCTGAGCGCCTGCAGCATGAAGTTGGAGACCACCCGGCCGTCGTTTTCCGCCATGCGGGGGCCATAGGTGTTGAAGATTCTGACGATGCGGATATCCACCCCGTTCTGGCGATGGTAGTCCATCATCAGGGTCTCGGCCACCCGTTTGCCCTCGTCGTAGCAGCTGCGGATGCCGATCGGATTGACATGGCCCCAGTAGTCTTCCGTTTGCGGATGCACCTGAGGGTCGCCGTAGACCTCCGAGGTGGAGGCCTGCAGGATGCGGGCCTTGACCCGTTTAGCCATCCCCAGCATGTTGATGGTGCCCATCACGCTGGTCTTGACGGTCTTGACCGGGTTGTACTGGTAATGCACCGGCGAAGCCGGGCAGGCCAGGTTGTAGATCCGGTCAACCTCCAGCAGAACCGGTTCCACAATGTCATGGCGGATCAGTTCAAAACGGTGGTTGTCCAGAAGGCTGATGATGTTATCCTTACTGCCGGTAAAGAGGTTGTCCAGACAGATCACATCGTGGCCTTGATTGAGCAGCCGTTCGCAGAGATGGCTGCCCAGAAAACCAGCACCGCCGGTAACCAGGATGCGCATCAATTGCTCCCCTCGGAGATGCCGCTGCTGGCCCTGCCCAGTGGAATGTAACGGATGCCCGCCTCTTTCATCCGGTTCGGTTTGTAGAGGTTGCGTCCATCCACGATCAGCGGTTGTTTGAGAGCCTGCTTGATCCGGTCGAAGTCCGGGTTGCGGTATTCGGACCAGTCGGTAATGATCACCAGGGCATCAGCACTGCTGAGGATGTCATACTGGTTGCTGCTGTATTCGATCTGGTCTCCAAAGTAGTTTTTGGCCTCGTGCAGCGCCTCAGGGTCGTGGGCCCGCACGGTGGCACCCGCTGCCAGCAGCCGTTCGATGATGGTCAGCGAGGGAGCCTCACGCATGTCATCGGTGCGTGGTTTGAAGGAGAGCCCCCAGCAGGCGATGGTACGGCCGGTCAAGGGGCGCTCTTCATCGGCGGAGCCGAGGGTCTTGATCAGTTTGTCAGCCAGCACCTCTTTCTGACGGTCATTCACCTCTTCAACCGCTTTGAGCAACAGGAAATCATAGTTGCATTCCTCGGCAGTGCGGATCAGGGCCTTGACGTCTTTCGGGAAACAGGAGCCACCATAGCCGGGGCCGGGGAACAGGAAATCGTAGCCGATGCGGGAGTCGGAGCCGATCCCTTCACGGACCGCAGCCACATCGGCCCCCATCCGCTCGCACAGGCCGGCGATCTGGTTCATGAAGGATATTCTGGTGGCCAGCATGGCGTTGGCAGCGTATTTGGTCATTTCAGCGGAGCGGATGTCCATAATGATCAACCGGTTGTTTTTGCGCATGAACGGTTCGTACAGTTCCTTGATGATCTCGGCGGTGCGGACGTTGTCGGTGCCGATCACCACCCGGTCCGGTTTCATGAAGTCGTCAAGGGCAGCCCCCTCTTTTAAAAATTCAGGGTTGGAGACCACGTCGAATTCGAGGGATGAGTTGCGGCCGGTCAGTTCCTCCTGAACCGCGGCCCGCACCTTGTCGGCGGTGCCCACCGGTACGGTGGACTTGTCGACGATGATCTTGAAGCCGTTCATGTGACGGCCGATGGTGCGCCCCACGCTCAGTACGTATTGCAGGTCGGCGGAACCATCCTCGCCGGGGGGGGTGCCAACGGCGATAAACTGGATCAGCGATTGTTCAACCGCGAGTTTGACATCGGTGGTAAACGACAGCCGGCCTTCAGTCTGGTTGCGCAGGATCAGTTCTTTCAGCCCCGGTTCGTAGATCGGGATGATGCCGTTCTTTAAGCCTTCGATCTTTTTTTCATCGACATCAACGGTGATGACGGTGTTGCCGCTCTCGGCAAAGCAGGCCGCAGCAACCAGACCGACATACCCGGCTCCAAACACGGAAATTTTCATTTGCAAAACTCCTTAGAGAATGATTCGTTACGCATGGTCTCGCAGCAAGAGTGCCTGTGCGTACAGTTCACGCCGCGGCAGGCCGGTGGCGGCAGCCACCAGGGCGGCGGCCTCTTTGACGGTATGCCCTTTTGCCAGGCTATCCCGTAACTGTTGTTCCGCTGACGGTCCCTCGTGTGGCTGGGTGTCCTCGTCAGCCGGTGCGATCAGAATGACCACCTCGCCCCGTTCACGGCCATCCTGCACCTGCTCCCGTACTGCGCTGGCCGTGCCGTGCAGGCATTCCTCATACAGTTTGGTCAACTCCCGCGCCACCACCACCTGGCGTTCGTTCAGTACCGTGGTGATATCCGCCAGGGTGGCGGCCAGTCGATGGGGAGCCTCATACAGCACCACCGTGCCGTGGGCATGCGCCAGCGAGGCCAGGAATGAACGACGCTTACCTTCTTTACTCGGCGGGAAACCGGCAAAGGTAAAGGAATTTGTCGGCAGACCTGCCGCCGAAAGCGCTGTTATGGCGGCGCAGGCTCCAGGAATCGGGATGACACTGATTCCTTGCGCCAAAGCATCCCGCACCAACTGATAGCCTGGGTCCGAGATGCAGGGGGTGCCGGCGTCGGAGATCAGGGCTACCTGTTTGCCCTCCTGCAGGGCCGCCAGTATCCGTTCACCTTTCAGGGTTTGGTTGTGGTCATAGTAGGAGGTCAGCCGGGTGGCTATGCCGAAGTGAGCAAGCAGTCTGCGGGAGTGGCGGGTATCCTCGGCAGCGATCAGGTCAGCCTCTTTAAGGATGCGGACCGCCCGAAAGGTCATATCTTCCAGATTGCCGATTGGTGTGGCAACGATGTAAAGGGTACCGCTCATGTAATACTCTCATTGAGCCAGCCAGCAAACTCCTGCCAGGGTATGGCGTTGATGCCATAGGGCATTGCCTGTCTTTGCGGGACACGGCAGACCAGAATGCCCGGTTCACAGATCTCCTCACCGGCAAGAGTGCGAAAACGTTTCAGGCTGCCCAGGTGATTGGCGGTAGGCGTGGTGGTCAGCTTGATCTCAATTGGAATTAGTTTGCCCTTTGATTGCAGAATCAAGTCAACTTCAAGCCCATCATGGGAGCGCCAGTACCAGAGCGCTGGTTTGCGCCCCGCGTTGGTATATGCCTTGACCGCCTCAATTACGACAAGTCCTTCAAATAAGGCCCCACCCATTGCACCTGACAAGGCTGCTTCTCCACTTGGTTGACGGGTGAGGTAGGTTACAATCGCCGGATCAAGCAGGTACAACTTGGGGGATTTGGTCAGACGTTTTCCCAGGTTGTTGAAATAGGGTGGCAGAAGATAGAGCAGATAGGATGCTTCCAGAACACCGATCCACGACTTGGCTGTCGGCAGGGTAATGCCGATTTCCCGTCCAAATTCGGCGCTGTTAAACTCCTGGCTGTGGCGGGCACAGGCAAGGGCAACAAGCTGCTCAAATGCACGCAGGTCCTTGATGTTCTGCAGTTGTCGCACGTCCCGTTCGATATAGGTTTGAAGATAGGCCCGCAACCAGAGATCCCGTTTTTCAGGGGCAAGGGCGGGTTCTGGATAGCAACCGCTCCAAAAAAGGGATTCCAAGCTATAGGTTTGTTGTGTCTGTAATTCATGCAGGCTGAACGGCAGTTGGTCAAGGATGGCTATCCGTCCGGCCAGTGATTCACTGATATCTTTCATCAGGTGAAATTGCTGGGAACCGGTTAACAGCCAGCGTCCGTTACGCTGACGCTCCCGGTCGATCCGTAGTTTAAGAGAAGGTAGCAGATCCGGCAGGTATTGGATCTCATCAAGGATGACCGGCTGGTCACCAAAGCGGTCGAGAAAACCGTTTGGGTCAGTCTGGGCAAAGGACCGTTCCACCGGATCGTCAAAGCTGACGTAGGCACAGGCCGCTCCGGTTTCGTGTTGCAACAGGGTGGTTTTTCCGGCTTGGCGCGGACCGGTGACTAACACAACAGGGAACTGCTGCATTGCGGTTTTAAGTATGTTGCTGAGCTGGCGTTGCAGGTACATGCTGACAGATATAAAGTTAAATTTTATATCTGTCAATGGTTGGTGGCGATATGGGTTTGTAGTTACTTTACTTGTGTATGGCAGGACAATCGGCACAGGCAGTTATGAAGCTGTTTTAGACTAATGAAGCCCTTTGTCTCGTTTTACTTTAACGATGAGATATAGCCCTCGACCCCGTCCAGGATACCTTCGGCAGCCAGGTCGTGGAAGGCAGGGTCTTGCAGATGGGACTCTTCGGTACTATTGCTGATAAAGGCGGTTTCAACCAGAATGCTGGGCATGGTGGCCCCCACCAGTACGTAGAAAGGGCCTTGTTTGACCCCCAGGTTTCTGGTGTCGGGGAATTTCAACAGGGTGGTTTTGAACAGCGCCCGTTGTACCTCCTCGGCCAGATGGGCTGAATCATTCAGTTTGTAGTTAGCCATCAGGTCGAACAGGATCGCTTGCAGGGTGCTGACCTTTTCCAGGCTGGTGCCGTTCTCCTTGGCAGCCAGCTGGGCCACCTTTTCGGTCTTGGCCAGGTTCAGGTAGTAGGTTTCGATGCCGGAGGCGTTGCGATTGGGAGCCGCATTGGCATGGATCGAGACAAACAGATCGGCTCCCACCTTGTTGGCAATGGCAGTACGCTCTTCCAGCGGAATGAAGACATCGGTGGAGCGGGTCATCACCACATCCAGCCCCAGCTCTTCCTGCAGCTTCTTGCGCAGTTTCAGTCCGATGGAAAGCACCACCTCTTTTTCCTGCAACCCGCTTTGTCCCACTGCACCAGGGTCGTGACCGCCATGACCGGGGTCCAACACAATCCGTCGGATCTTGGCGATGGCCGGTAACGGTTTTTTAACCGCTTGCGATTTGATGAACTCGGCCGGTTCATGCGGTTTGGCGGTTTCTACCGGAATCCCGGCGTTGACGCGGTTGGTGAGGCTGTTTTCCAGACGGCTGATCTCGGTCTGGCGTTCACCGCGTAGATCGATGATCAATCTGGCCGGGTTGGAAAGTGGGAAAATCTTGTAGTCGCGGATATTTTCCGTGTCCAGCACCACCCGCACCACACCGGCCCTGTAGAGAGCCACCCGCACACCCTTCAGCAGGCCGTCGCCGATGGTGACATCATGGATGCCGGCACTCAGCTTGGTGTTCTGGAGATCAATAAAGATGCGTCCCGGTTTGCCGGCGCTGCCTTTGTCCAGTTCGTGGCTTTCCCACGTCACGTCGCGGTCAAGGCTGATGGCGATGCGGGTGTAATCGGGGTTGGACCAGTGCTTGAGCTCCAGCATCTGGGCCAATGGCGGGGGGACCACCGGGGCTGGCTTGGCCACCGCCGGTTGTTTGGTCGTTTTGGAGCTTTTCTTCTTGGTGGCGGCGTCTGCGGCGGTGACCAGAGCAAGGGCCAGGGTCAGGGTGATCAACAGATATAGAAACGTTCGCAGGTGTCTCATGCCATCCTTTTGAGTTCATCAAGCAGATTCAAGGCTTCGAGAGGTGTCATAGCAGAAATGTTGAGTTTTTTCAACCGTTCACGCAGCAGATCACCCTGTGGCTCAAACAGGGTGTACTGGCTGGTCTCTTTTTTTGGTGGCGCAATCCGGCTTTTGGACAAGCGGGGGGCTCCCCGTTCAAACTCCCCTTCTTCCAGGGTTTTGAGTACCTCCCGGGCCCGCTCGATCACATCGTTCGGCAGGCCGGCCAGTCGGGCCACCTGGATGCCGTAGGAGTGGGAGGCGGCACCAGGCACGATGGTGCGCAGAAAGATCACCTGATCGTTCCATTCCTTGACCGCCACGGTCAGGTTGGTAATCCCTTCGCGGGTGGCGGCCAGTTCGGCCAGTTCGTGATAGTGGGTGGCAAACAGGGTGCGGGCCTTGCAGCGGCTGGTGTCGTGCAGGAATTCGGCGACGGCCCAGGCGATGGACAGACCGTCGAAGGTGGAGGTGCCGCGACCGATTTCGTCCAGCACCACCAGGCTCTTGGGGGTGGCGTTGCGCAGGATGTGGGCCGTCTCCATCATCTCTACCATGAAGGTGGACTGGCCCCGGGCCAGATTGTCGCCGGCTCCCACCCGGGTAAAGATCCGGTCGGCGATGCCGATGGTTGCGCTGGTGGCTGGTACGAATGAACCGACCTGGGCCATCAACGTGATCAGGGCAACCTGGCGCATGTAGGTGGATTTACCGGCCATGTTGGGGCCGGTGATCATCAGCAACTGGTGCTGTTCCTGATCCAGGCGGGTGTCGTTGGGGACAAACCGTTCCCCCAGGTTCATCGCTTCCACCACCGGATGGCGGCCTTCGCTGATCTCGATCCGGTCGCTGTCGTCTACCAGCGGTTTGCAGTAGTTGCGCTCCACCGCCACGGTGGCCAATGCCAGCAGTACATCCAGGCCAGCCACGGCTGCAGCGGTGCGGCTGATCCGACTCCCCTGGGCGGCGGTCTGCTCGCGCACACACTGAAACAGGGAGTACTCCAGTTCGCAGATCCGGTCCTCAGCCCCCAGCACTTTTTCTTCGTACTGCTTCAGCTCTTCGGTTATATAGCGTTCGCCGGTAGCGATGGTCTGACGGCGGATGTAGTTGTCCGGCACGCTGGAGAGGTTGGATCTGGTCACCTCGATGTAGTAACCGAACACCTTGTTAAAACGGATTTTGAGGGAGTTGATGCCGGTGCGTTCCCGCTCCTGGGCCTCCAGCCGGGCGATGAACCCTTTGCCCTCACGGCTGATGGTGCGTAGTTCGTCAAGCTCAGGGTTGAAGCCGTCGGCGATGATTCCGCCTTCCCGCAAGGAAAAGGGCGGGCAGGGGGCAATGGCTGACTCGATCAGGGAACGGACGTCCTTCAGGGGGTCCAGTTGGTTGACGAGTTCCCGCAACAACGGTGCGGTTGTCTCAGCCAACAGCACCCGAATGTCCGGCACCTGCTCCAGGGAATCATACAGAGCCCGCAAATCACGTCCCCCGGCGCCTGCCAGACTGACCCGGCCGCTCAGGCGCTCCAGGTCATGCACCCCTTTGAGCAGCGCTGCCAGTGGATCACGCAGATCGGCCCGTTCGCTCAGCTCCTCCACAGCAGAAAGGCGCTGCCGGATCGGTTGCACCTGTACCAGGGGATAGGAAAGCCATTGTTTGAGCAGGCGGGCCCCCATGGCAGTAGTGGTGCGGTCCAGACAGCCCAGCAAGGATCCGGCTTTTTTGTTGTCTGACATGGTTGCGGTCAGTTCCAGGTTGCGGCGGGTGGCCGGGTCCAGGGCCAGATGGTCCGATTGGTGAACAATCGTCAGATCCCGCAGGTGAGGCAGGCTGGCATGGCGGTTCTCCTGCAGATAATACAGCACCATGCCTGCTGCCAGCAGCGCGGTGGGCAGGTCAGCCAGCCCCAGCGTTTCCGGCGAGGCCACCCCGAATTGCCCGCAGATCAGTTTGGCGGCGTAGTCCTTGTCCAGCACCCAGTCGGGGACTGCAGACCGGGGACGTTCGCCCAGCAGTGCGGTCAGCTCGTTCGGCAGGTCGCGGCGCAGCAGCTCAGGCACCAGCAGCTCACGCGGCAGGATGGAGGCAGCCAGGGCGGCCGCGCCGGCCAGTCCCTCCGTCTGGGAGGCCCGGAACTCGCCGGTGGAGAGATCCAGCCAGGCGGCGCCCCAGCGCTGTCCAACACTGCACAGGGCCAACAGAAAGGAATTTTCTTCAGGGATCAGTGATTCTGCCTCGGTCACCAGGGCCGGGGTGACCACGCGCACCACATCCCGCTTAACGATCCCCTTGGCCTGCTTGGGATCTTCTACCTGTTCACAGATCGCCACCCGATGGCCGGCC
This sequence comes from Geobacter sp. UBA5730, assembly GCA_002419465.1. Classification (GTDB taxonomy): domain Bacteria; phylum Desulfobacterota; class Desulfuromonadia; order Geobacterales; family Pseudopelobacteraceae; genus Trichlorobacter. Next base: position 53,011 of record DIGE01000007.1, read on the forward strand.
TCGATCAGGCGGGCGATGTAGGGTTGGGCCGAGTGGAACGGCACGCCGCAGAACGGGATCTCGTCGCCACTGCCCTTGTTGCGTGAGGTCAGTGCGATATCCAGGATGCGTGAGGCGATCAGGGCGTCATCCAGAAACATTTCGTAAAAGTCCCCCATCCGGAAGAACAGGATGCTCTCCGGGTGTTGGGCCTTGATCTCCAGATACTGGCGCATCATGGGGGTTTGCAGGGACGGATTGCTCATGGTTTTTAATTTGTAGCATAGCGTTGCACGGCATTGCAAGGAGGGCCAAGGACGTGTATATTTTTAAAAAAGAATCCAGAATGGTTGAGGAGCATCCTGCCATGCCAAATCTGCATCAGCCCACCCAGGCAAGTTGTGCGGGTGATACTGTTGACCATACCACCAGGGCCAAGATTATTGAGGCCACAGCCGTGCTGTTGGGGAAGACCTGCCGGCATGCCGTGTCAATCCGGGACATCGCCCGTGAGGCAGGGGCCAACAGTGCCCTGGTTTCTTACTATTTTGGCGGCAAGGAACAACTATACGGAGCCGTGGTGGCGGAACAGTTTACTGCCTATGAACGAGAGGTGGTGCCGTTTTTTACGGCCGAGGGGGATGTTCGGAAGAACCTCAGGGCTGCCTGTTGTGCTATTGCTGACTTTCACAAAAAAAGACCCTTCTGGTTGACCCTGTATCTGCGGGAACTAACCAACCCGTCCGCCTGCTATGAAACCGTGATCAAGCCTTGCATCAACAACGCCTCGCAGCAAGCCGCCGCCATGATCCAGACCGGCATCGATCAGGGGGTGTTGCGGGCAGGGCTTAATCCCCTTTTTGTGGTGCAGTCGTTGATCGCTTTGGTTAATTATCAGTTCATCAATCAACGTATCCTGCGGGATTTACATCTGGAACCGCTTGACCAGGCCGATAAATACATAACCTTTGCCCTGGATATGGTGCTGAGTTTTATTGTCTCCGAAAAATAACCACTCTGAAAGGAACACGTCTATGCAGGTAGTGATTCAATACTGCGCTTCCTGAGGTCAGCAACCGTTGGCGGCAGGTCTTGCCGCTGAGATTGCAAAGAATGTTGAGGGGACTGAGGTTGTTATTGAGCGTGGTCCCAAACAGAGTGAGCTGGCGGTGCTGGTGGATGGTGTGCAGATATTTTCACGGCTGGAACAGCTGCGGTACCCTGAGGCGGGGGAACTGATCGCCGCCTGCCGGGCAGCACAGGGATGAGGATGGAGAGGCCGGGAGCGATCCCGGCCTTTTTAGTTTGGAGCCGGTGAGAGTTTGATTGCCTGATCCAGGCAGAATTCGACACACAGGCCGCAGCCGGTGCAACGCTCTGGAACAAAAACAGGCTGCTGGTGCCGGTCTTTGGTGGTCAGGGCACCGGTAGGGCAGATGGCCACGCAGCCTTGACAGGTGCTGCAGTGCTCGCTGAAGGTGAGTTGGTGGGCGAACAGCCTGGCGATCTGCTGTCCCTTCTCTGTAGGCAACTGCTGTACGGTACGGTTTACCAGTGCACGACGTTCGGGCACTCGCTTGCTGGTGTAATCACTGCGGCGTTCGGTATTCTGGATACCGGCGTTCATGATCACGGCGGCGGTCTGAAAGAGTGAGGTGCGAAACGATTTAAAGAAGCTGCGGCGATCTACGTTTTCTTCACGGTGGCTGACAGCGTCAGCCTTTTCTATTGCTGTAATGCTACAACCTCCGCCTGCTGCGAGGTTTTTCAGGCGTGTCTGCAAAAACGGCAGCATGCTGCTGTTAGGGCAGTCGGCACAGAGCGAGATATTCAGAGTAAGTCTGCCGGTTAGTTGACGAACCAGATAGAGCAGATGCTCATCTGAAAGCCCACCCAGACAGGCCAGCCAACCGTTGGCCTGTTCTTTGGTACGGCAGCAGCCTAGTACCGGTTCCGGCACCTTGGAAAATTGGGCAACACAGGCAAGAAAGTCGGCAGAAAGCTCCAGGGCGCCGGTGGGGCAGACACTGGTGCAGAGCAGGCAGCCGGTGCAGCGTTCACGGTCTAACTCCAGACCCTGTTCCAGTGAAATGGCTGCTGCCGGGCAAATTTCCAGGCAGTGGCTGCAGTCGCTGCCGTTGAAGCGAACCCGCAGACAGCGTGACCGATCAAGGCAGAGATCGTCCCGACTACCGGTTTGTTGCTGGGCTGCGGGGTCAGGCACGAGCGAGCTCCTGCAGGTTAATGACGTCTGCGGTGACAAAGTCGGCGGTACAACGGGCAATGGCCTGGTAAAACGGCGCCTCACCATCCTTGATGATCGCCTCAGTAAACGGCAGCAGCCAGGGTAGCATGAAGGTGTTGATGAAGTCGAGCTGTGCCTGCCTGAGCCCTTCAACCGCAGCGTTGTCACTGCAAGAACCGGCTTCCCGCTCCTTGAAGGCCAGATAGCTAAGAAACTCCAGCTCTACAGCGATGTGGTCCGGTAGTTCAGGGAAATCATCCGTCAGTTGCAGACCCTGGGCGTGATAAAAAGCCGCTACCCTGGCGGTGCTGTCACCCATGACGGTCTTCTGCTTGTCCAGCCAGACCGATCCGTAGGGGGGAGCCACCAGCTTGAAGGGACCGAGAAAGAGGCGGCTGTATTCGACCAGCTGTGGCTCTAGTGAGGTCTCACCCAGTACGTGGGCAGCCTCGGCTGCGCGGACTGCAGCCTCGTTTGAAACGTTTGACAGCAACTGCGCCAGGGCGGTGCAACAGTCTTCTTCCAGCAGGGCGGCGGTGGGCGCATAGTAGCAGGCCGACAACAGCCGGTAAGCGTCTTCACGAGTACTCGTCAGTATGGTTTGTTTCATCACGGTTGGTCCTTAGAGAAGAAGCGGGATGGGACGTTCAGTCCCATCCCGCAAATAGTTACAACAGTTTTACCCTGTTCGCTCAGATTTTTGCGGTTGCCTTGAACGAACGGATGTAGGCCACATTGGGCTTGGTTTTCTTTTCTTCCTTGAGGCGGAACGCCTTGTACTTCTTGAGAGCCTGGGCCGGCGCACTGGAGGCATCGTTCAGGTCGCCGAATATCCGGGCCTTGGAGGGGCAGGCCGCCACACAGTAGGGTTGCTCACCCTGCTTGACGCGATGCTCGCAGAAGATGCACTTTTCCGTCACCCCCACCTTGCGCACGCTGGCGTAGTCAGGGTGCTGGTAGTCATGTTTGTGGGGCGGCAGCGCCCCGGCCGCCTTGGCGGTCTCGGCGCCGGAGGCGGTACAGCCTTTGATCAGCTCACTCTTGTCCTGATAGTTGGGGTGGATCTCACCCATGTTCGCGCTGATCACGCTGTATGCAGCCTTCTGCTTCTCTACATCCATGACGCTGTAAGGGCAGGCCTTCTGGCAGCGCAGGCAGCCGATGCAGCGTTCGTCATTGTGCATGGTGATGCCGTCCGCCGTTTTGAACATGGCCTTGGGCTTGACCGGGCAGGCCTTGACGCAGGGGGCATCGGTGCAGTGGTTGCAGAGCACCGGCAAAGCCGCAAAGGTTACATTGGGGAACTTGCCCCCCTCCCTGTAGGTGAAATCAGCCCAGTTGAAGGTTTGGCCATCGCCCCGGGCCTGGGTATTGTTTTCGGTCTTGCAGGCCATGGCACAGGCGCCGCAGCCGACACATTTTTGCAGATCTATAACCATTCCATATTGTTTTGGCATCGTTTAATCCCCCCTTTCCTAGGCTTTCTCGATCTTGACGCCGGTGAAGCCGCCGTTGCGTGCCGTTGCACCACTCAGGCGGTCGAAGTCAGACGGCATCAGCTCATTGTTGTTACCACCCCGCGGCGTCGTGCCATACTCCTTGGCCGCCACCCGGCCATAAGCCCAGTGGCCCTGGCCATAACACTTGGCCACGGTGCCGGGGCGTACCCCCTCCCACAGGCGCGCCTTACAGGTGATGGTCCCGGTGACTGAGATCAGCTTGATGGTATCGCCGTCCTTGATGCCCAGCTTCCTGGCATCGGCTGGATTGAGCTTGGCCACATCGTCCCAGCTCTTGTCGCCGATATCCACCTTCTTGAACTCCTGGTACCAGGCGGTGTTGGCCGAGCGGCCTTCACGGTTTAAGCGGGACTTGTGATCAATAAAGGTGAAGGGATACTCCTTCATACTGCCGTGCCGTTTGGGTGATTCATAGTGGGGCACAAAGACCAGCTCGCCCTGGGCCTCGTAGCCGCAGCTTTTCAGCACGTCGTCGATGGTGGTCTTGTGTTTGGCGGCAAACAGGGTCAGAGTCTTTTTGAGGGTTTCGCTGTAGAACTCGAACTTCTTGGTCTCGGTCTTGAACTTGCCCCAGTTTTTTTTGTAGCCATACCGCTCGGAGTTGTAGATCCCCTTCTTCCTGAAGTCGGCCCAACCGGCCACCTTGTCGCCTTTCAACGCCTCTTTGCCGTTCCAGACCTTCTGGCTGGAGATCTTGGCGGCGATTTCAGCAAACTGAGCTGCACTGGTAGGCTTTTGCTTGGTCTCCGGGTCCTCGAAGGAGGCGTAATAGTTGTACAGATTGGCAAAGCCCTTGGCCTTCAGGCGCTCGGCCAGCAACCACATGACCTCGGTCTCTTCGGCCTTGACGTTCCAGAGCGGTTTGGCTACCGGTTGCTGGATTGAGAGATGCCCGTGCAGGTTGGCCATGTTGGCGAGGATGGAAAGCTTCTCGGTGGGGGCAAAGGTGGCCGGCAGCACTACATCAGCAAACTGGGTCATTTCAGAGGCGTTGGTAACCATATGTACAAAGAACGGAACCAGGGCCATGGCCTTGTCCCAACGCTGGGCGCCGGTGGCGGAGAAGTTGAAGTTGGACCAGGAGCTGATGAATATCTGGCAGGCAGCCGGATCTTTCAAAATGCCGTCTGCAACGGCATTGGTAACCACGTTGGCCTTGGCACTTTCAGTTACCTTGCCGTCCTTGTCCTTCTTGGAGTCATAGCCACCCATGATGGCCGGCATATCCTTGGCGCCGCGTCCGTCCAGCTTCTTGGCCTTGCTGCCTTTTTTGGCAATTTCGTCAACAAAGGTATCCGTAATCTCGGGGAACTTGGTGCCCGGTGCGCTGGAGGACTGGAACACGCCGCCTTCGGTCTCGATGGAGCCGAGGATGCCGTTTAAGGCATAGACCGCCATGGAGGCGTAGGTACCGCGGGGGGTCATGGCCACACCGGGGCCCATCCAGACCGCACAACTTGAGCCGGCCTTGCCCATGGCGCGGGCCACATTGATGATCTGCTTGGCCGGGATCAGGGTCTTTTTGGCGGCCCAGGCCGGGGTCTTGTCTTTCAGTTCGATATTCCAGTACTTGACGATGCCATGGGTATGCTTTTCGGCAAAGCTGGCTTCATCAACGGTTTGTCCGGCCTTGAACAGGTTTTTACCTTCCTTGAAGTCACCCACAAACTCTTTGCTCCAGCAGCCTTCAGTCAAAAGTACATGTGCGATGGCTGAGGCCAGTGCGCCGTCCTCGCCCGGCTTGATCGGCAGCCACTCGTTGGCCTTGGCAGCTATTGAGGAAAGGCGGGGATCAACGGCAATCACGGTGCCGCGATCAAAGATGTCGCCCAGTTTATTGATGGTGTTCGGCACCTGACGGTTGGAAGAGAGCGGGTCACAGCCCCAGGCCACCAGACACCTGGTCTTGGCCATGTCGTAATCGCGGTAGCCAAAGAACCCTTGGGTGTAGCCCGGCCCCATCTTTTCGGCCTCGGCACAGATAGCACTGTGAGAAAAATAGTTTCCGGTGCCGTAAATCTTGGGCAGGGTTCCGTACAGCAGATCCGTGGATGTTGATGAGTAGCGGCCACGCATATAAACCAGTTTTTCGGGATGGCCGGTCTTACGCAGCTCAATCATCTTGTCAGCCACCAGCTCCAGCGCTTCATCCCAGGAGATCGGTACAAACTTGGGATCGATCCCTTTGCCCTTTTGGGGGTTGGTGCGTTTCATCGGCACCTTGATCCGGTCCGGATCGTAGGTCTGCTGGATCATCAGGTGGCCCCGTGGGCAGCAGTAGCCGTTGTTGGCCTTACTGAGCTGGTTGCCCCGCACCTTGGTAATCCGGTTGTTCTGTACAAAAAACTCTACCGGACACCAGGCGGTACACCCCTGACAGGTGGAGGGGATCCACTCTCCTGCTGTTGCCCCAGCCTGTTTGTTGTGATGGGCGGCAAAGGCGTTCAGTTTGGGTAGCCCCACGGTTGCGATGGCTCCGGCGGCTGCGGTGACCTTCAGAAAACTCCTGCGATTAATCTCCATAGCGTTTCCTCCTTTCGAGGTTGTTCCCTGCACCAAGGTACCAAAGTTTTTTTCTGTTACAACTTTGCAACGATCTTGACGGCTGCCAGATCAGCTGGCTATAGTCATTTCATGAACAACATGGTCAAATTATTCAAAACCCTCTCAGATGAGACCCGGCTGAGGATTCTGGCGTTGCTGCTGGAACATGGCGAACTCTGCATCTGTGATCTGATGGCAGCCCTTCTGCTGCCTCAATCAACGGTATCCCGTCATGTTGCCTATCTGAAAAACAGCGATTGGCTCAACGATCGGCGGGGTGGTGTCTGGATGTACTACTCAATCCGTCCAGAACTGTCCGGGTTCCATGCTGCGTTGAGGACGCTGGTGCATCACGCCTGTGCCGGCCTGCCGGAGTGTGCTGCTGATCGGGAGCGTCTGGAGGCTTACCGGCACGAAAAAAACTGCATCTAACTATCTGAATATATTTTTTAATCTATATACATCCGCTTAGACGGATAATAGGCTAAAAATGAGGTTGAGTGAAGAAAAAAAGCGTGAGGATTTTTTCATGGCACAACAACTGACCGCACGACTCTCCTTTCTGGACCGCTGGCTAACCCTGTGGATCTTTGCCGCCATGGCGCTGGGGGTCGGGCTGGGCTATTTCCTGCCCGGCACCGAGGCGTTCATCAACTCCTTTCAGGTCGGTACCACCAATATCCCGATTGCCATCGGTCTGATCGTGATGATGTACCCGCCCTTTGCCAAGGTGAGGTACGAGGATATGCCGGAGGTCTTTCAAAATAAAAAGATCCTCGGTATCTCCCTGCTGCAGAACTGGTTGATCGGGCCGCTGCTGATGTTCGTGCTGGCTGCCCTGCTGCTGCCGGACAAGCCGGAGTATCTGGTTGGCCTGATTCTGATCGGCCTGGCCCGCTGCATCGCCATGGTAATTGTCTGGAACGAACTGGCCAAGGGTAATACCGAGTATGCCGCCGGCCTGGTGGCCTTCAACAGTATCTTTCAGGTGTTGTTCTACAGTGTCTACGCCTGGTTCTTCATCACTGTGCTGCCCCCGCTGGTGGGGCTGAAGGGAATGGCGGTGGATATCAGCATCGGTCAGATCGCCGAGAGTGTCTTGATCTACCTGGGGATTCCCTGCATCGCCGGGGCCCTGACCCGGTTGATCGGCGTCAAACTGCTGGGCAGGGAACGCTACCATCGCGAGGTGGTGCCCAAGATCGGCCCGCTGACGCTGATAGCCCTGCTGTTCACCATTGTGGTAATGTTTAGTCTCAAAGGGAACCTGATCGTACAGCTGCCACTGGACGTAGTGCGGATCGCCATTCCGCTCTTGATCTACTTCGTGCTGATGTTCCTGGTCTCGTTCTGGATGGGCAAGAAGCTGGGGGCGGATTACTCCAAGACCACCACTCTGGCCTTTACTGCTGCCAGCAACAACTTTGAGCTGGCCATTGCCGTGGCGGTGGCGGTGTTCGGGATCAACTCCGGGGCGGCCTTTGCCGCCGTGATCGGCCCGCTGGTGGAGGTGCCGGTGATGATCGGGCTGGTGCATGTCGCCTTCTGGTTCCAGCGTCGCTGGTTTTGTGGTGAGTTGTCAGAGCCATGATCGATATGCAGTTCAGGCAGAATCTGTTTGAAAGCCTGTCCCTGTTTGTGTAGCATCCGGTACAGATGATGTCGTGCTGTAGGCTGGCACGAGATGGAACGGGAAAAACTGTCTGAGCTGCGGCACAGGCTGGGAGCGATCAGTATGGTGTCATTCGAAGAGGCAGTGAAGACCATCGCCGAGAATGTGGCGGCAGTGGGGACGGAGCAGGTTGCACTGGTGGATGCGGTGGGGATGGTGCTGGCCGAAGAGGTCAGTTCGCCCTGGGATCTGCCACTGTGGGACAATTCAGCCATGGATGGCTATGCGGTGCGGACTGAGGACTGTACAGCCCCCGGCATTGTGCTGCGGGTGACCGGTAATCTGCCGGCCGGCGCTTCGGCCGAGGGGGTTGTGGTGCAGCCGGGCTGTGCGGTCAGGATCATGACCGGTGCGCCGATCCCCGGACAGGCTACGGCAGTGGTGCCGGTTGAGGATACCGGCGATACCTCGGGGGAGCAGGTGGCAATCAAGGTCAGTGTCACGGTTGGCCAACATATCCGACGGCAAGGAGAGGATATCCGCCAGGGTGAGCAGATTTTGAAGGCCGGTACGCTGCTGCGCCCGGCCGAGATATCGCTGTTGGCCTCCTGCGGTCGGCCCCTGGTGTCGGTACAGCGACGGCCTGCGGTGGCCATCCTCTCTACCGGCGACGAACTGGTGGAGGTCGGTACGCAGCCAGGACCGGCCCAATTGATCAACAGCAACACCATTACGCTGGCGGCTGCCGTACGGCAGGCCGGAGCGATCCCCCGCATCCTGGGTATCGCCCGTGACAACCGGATCAGCCATCTGGAGAAGATGCGCCAGGGGTTGACGGCCGATCTGCTGGTCACCTCGGCCGGCATTTCGGCCGGCGATCGCGATCTGGTGCGGGTGGTGCTGGAGGAGCTGGGGGTCAAGTTTCTGTTCTGGAAGGTGGCGATCAAACCGGGTAAGCCGACCGCCTTCGGGATTTATGAGGGTAAGCCGGTCTTCTGCCTGCCGGGCAACCCGGTGGCCAGCCAGGTGACCTTCGAGCAGTTTGTCCGTCCGGCGCTGCTGGCCATGATGGGCCATCGCCAGACCCGGCGGCCCACCTTCGCAGCCGTTTTGGACGAGCCGATCAAGCCGGGCAGCCGGATGCGGTTTCTGCGGGTATGTCTGACCCGGCAGGGCGACGGGTGGCATGCCTCGTCTGCCGGCAACCAGGAAACCGGTATCCTGCGCACCTCATTGTTGGCCGATGCCCTGGCGTTGGTGCCGGCCAATGCGGCTTTCAGTGCCGGTGATACAATTACGGTCTGTCCGTTGGACGAGCAGTTGGTGGAGGGTTAGATGACGTTTAATCATTTTGATGCCAAGGGCCAGGCGATTATGGTGGACATCAGTGCCAAACAACCCACCCTGCGGACTGCGGTGGCCTGTTCCACGGTGCGGATGCAGCCTGAAACCCTGCAGATGGTGGTGGACGGCCGGCTGGCCAAGGGGGATGTACTGGGGGTGGCCCGGCTGGCCGGGATTGCGGCCGCCAAGAAGACCCCGGAGCTGATCCCGCTTTCCCATCCGCTGGCCCTGCATGCCGTGGGGATCGAGTTCGTCTGGGATCATGATGTCGGCACCCTTACGGTGGAGGCTACGGTGCGGGCCTTCGAGCGGACCGGGGTGGAGATGGAGGCGATGGTGGCCGCTTCCCTGGCGGCGTTGACGATTTACGACATGTGTAAGGGGCAGGATAAGGGGATTGCCATCACAGAGACCCTGCTGCTGTTCAAGGAAGGCGGCAAAAGCGGCACTTACCGTCGTGAGCCGGCAGCATGAAGGCGGCCATCCTGACGGTCAGTGACAAAGGTTTCCGTGGTGAGCGGGAGGATCTGGGCGGGCCGCTGCTCCAGCAGTGGCTGGCTGAACAGGGGGTAGAGATCACTCTCAGCAGGATCGTGGCGGATGAGGTCGATCAGATTGCAGCGGTGTTGCAGGAGTGGGCTGATCGTCAACAGCCGGAGCTGATCCTGACCACCGGCGGCACCGGTGTCTCGCCGAGGGATGTGACTCCTGAGGCCACCATGCAGGTGCTTGAACGTCTGCTGCCCGGTTTTGGCGAGCTTATGCGACTCGAGAGCCTGAAGATCACCCCGATGGCAATCCTTTCCCGAGCCGTGGCCGGTATCAGGAAACAGAGCTTGATCATCAACCTGCCCGGCAGTCCCGGGGGGGCTGTGGAGAATCTGGCCGCGATCTGGCCTGCCGTGCCCCATGCCGTGGCCAAACTCAAGGGTGACCAGTCTGATTGTGCCGGTTTCGGGCGGCACTCGTGAACCGCCGGTTCAGCAACATCACCGGCGTCGTTTTGGTGGGGGGCAAGAGCCGCCGGATGGGTCAGGATAAGGCCTTGTTGCCGGTGGATGGACAGCCGGTGATCGAACGCGTGTTGGCCGCCCTGCAGGGCTGTTTTGAAAAAATCATCCTGGTGGGTGACCGGCCGGAACGGTTCGCGCAGTACCAGCTGCCGATCGTGGCGGACCTCTATCCCGGCAGTTCCCTGGGCGGCCTGTACACCGGCCTGCAGCAGGCTGGAACCGACCGGATTTTTGTTGCTTCGTGCGATATGCCGTTTCCCAATCCCGGGTTGATCCGCCTGATCTGTAGACAGGCAGGGCAGTACGATGCCATCATGCCAACCACCGCCAAAGGTCTGGAGCCGCTGTTCGCCTGCTACCGCGCTTCCTGTCTGCCTGCCATGCGTGCCGCACTGGAGGCCGGCACCTATCGGATCACCGGAATACTGGAGCAACTACAGGTCAAGGAACTGGGGCCGGAACTGCTGGCGCAGGTCGATCCCGGCGGCCGGGCGCTGCTGAATATCAATACTCCCCAGGAGTATGCCGTCTGCCAGGGGCTGACGTCATGAGCCGGCCAGAGGTGATTTCCTTTGTGGCCCACTCCGGCACCGGCAAGACCACACTGCTGGAACAGGTGATCCCGATCCTGAAGGGGCGCGGCTACCGGGTCGGCGCCATCAAACACGATGCCCATCGCTTCGAGATCGACCATCCCGGCAAGGACAGCTACCGCCTGACTGCAGCCGGGGCTGACAGCATGCTGATCTGTTCAGGAGAAAAACTGGCCCTGGTGCGTCAGCATCAGCAGGCCCCAACCGTTGAAGAACTGCTGGCGATCTGCGGCACTGATCTGGATATCATCCTGACTGAAGGGTTCAAGCAGAGTGATCTGCCCAAGATTGAACTGTATCGTGGCGCGCTGGGTCGGGAGCTGATCTGTCGGGGGCAGCGGCACGATCCGACCCTGCTGGCCGTGGCCAGCGATACCCCCTTGACCCTAGACGTTCCGGTGCTGGACCTGAACAGGCCGCAGCAGGTGGCCGATTTTATCGAACAGGAGCTGCTGCGTTGATGGAGCCTGCACCGCTGCGCGATACCTTCCAACGTCGGATCAACTATCTGCGCCTGTCGGTGACCGACCGCTGCAATCTGCGCTGTTTTTACTGCATGCCGCCGGAGGGGGTGGCCAGCGTCGGCCACGACGGCATACTCGCCTATGAAGAACTGCAGCTGATTGCCGAATGCGCCGTGCGCTTGGGGATCGAGAAAGTCAGGATCACCGGTGGCGAGCCGCTGGTGCGGGCCGGGGTCGTTGATTTTCTGGCCCGTCTGGCCGCCATTCCCGGTCTGCGTCATCTGGCCCTGACCACCAACGGCATGTTGCTGGAGCAGATGGCCGCTGAACTCTGTCGTGCTGGAGTGCAGCGTCTGAACGTCAGTCTGGATTCTCTGAAGCCGCAAACCTTCCGGGAGATCACCCGGGGCGGCGAACTGGACAGGGTGTTGGCAGGCCTGGACGCTGCCGTGGCAGCCGGTTTTCCGCCACCCAAGATCAATATGGTGATCATGCGCGGGATCAACGATGCCGAGATCCTGGACTTTGCGGAGCTGACCCGCACGCGGGGTTGTGCGGTGCGTTTTATCGAATATATGCCGGTGGTAAAAGAAGAAGGCTGGCAGCGGCTCTGTTTTTCGGGTGAAGAGGTGCTGCAGCGGATCAATCAGCAGTATGTGCTGGAGCCGATTGACAAGGGGGCCTTCAGCGGACCCTCCCAGGATTTCCGTATTCCCGGCGCTCGCGGCAGCATCGGCATCATCACCGCTGTGTCCGGCCATTTCTGCAACGACTGCAACCGGATTCGGGTCACCGCAGGGGGGCAGGCCAAGGGCTGCCTGTTCAGTGACGAAAAAACCGATCTGGTCTCGTTTCTGCGGCCACCTGATCGGGAGGGGCTCTGCAGGAGTCTGCAGCGGATCGTGGCCAGCAAGCCGGAGGGGCACGGTATCCGGTGCGGCGAGTACGAACATAGCAACTTCAGCATGGCCCAGGTGGGAGGGTAACGCGATGGCAGAGGTGGTGGCGGTCTGCATCAGTGAAAACAAAGGTGAGCGGAAAAAACCGGTGGCAGCGGTTGAATTATGGGTGGATCACGGTATTGCGGGCGATGCTCATGCAGGAAGCTGGCACCGCCAGGTCAGCCTGCTGGCCCAGGAGAGTATCAACACGATGCGGGCCTTGGGGCTGGATGTAACGGCTGGCGATTTTGCCGAGAACATAACCACCAGCGGGATCGATCTGGTCTCCCTGCCGATCGGCAGCCGTCTGCAGGTGGGCGGGAGCCTGTTGGAGGTGACCCAGATCGGCAAGGAGTGCCATGCCCGCTGCGCCATCTTTTATCAGGCCGGTGACTGCGTGATGCCCAAGGAGGGAATCTTCGCCAAGGTTATCAAGCCGGGCACGGTCAAGCCGGGGGATCTCATTATGCGCGGTTCTACTTCGTTGATCATTGAGTGGCGGCATTATGACAAGGCCGGGGCCACCTGCGACCGTTGCGGCGATACCGGTGCCAATCTGAAGCAGGTTATAGCCGAGTTTGTTGCTAAAGGAGTGCCGATCGAGCTGCACGAAACCTTGCTGGAGGCTGACCGGATTGCAGAATCAAACCTGGTGCTGATCAACGGTGTGGCGCTGGAGCAGTTGCTGTCAGGTGCAACGGTTGGTGAGTCGGACTGTCCTTCCTGCGGCTGTCTGACCGGCACGGAAACCAGCTGCAGAACAGTGCAGTGTGGCGGAGAGACCTTTGAGGAACTGACGCCCGAGTTGATCAGGAAGGGGATGGAGGCGGCCCTGGCGCTGAACGGGATGTAGCCGGGTCTGTTCCACCAGTTTGTTTTTTGTTTGCCAGATACGCCTGTCTTATTGTATGAGTAAACAATCATGTAGTTGTAAAAAACGCGTCCAGGGTGTGCACCATGCTGAAAGTTTTTGCCGATTACGTCACTTTTTCCCTGATGGGCCTGCAGCCGGGCGAGCACCTGGCCGAAGCCCTCAACTTCTTCATCTACGATACCCTCAAGATCTTCCTGCTGTTGACGATCATCATCTTCTGCGTGGCGGTGATCCGTTCCTGGTTCTCACCTGAACGGACCCGGCGCATCCTGTCCCATAACCGCGAGTATGTCGGCAACGTGCTGGCGGCCTTGCTGGGAACGGTGACCCCCTTCTGCTCCTGCTCGGCAGTGCCGTTGTTTATCGGTTTTGTGGAATCGGGTGTGCCGTTGGGGGTGACCTTCTCCTTCCTGATCTCAGCACCGATGGTCAATGAGGTGGCCCTGATCATGCTGTGGGGGCTGTTCGGCTGGAAGATAGCCCTGGTCTACATCGGCACCGGTCTCGCAGTGGCGATCGTGGCCGGGATTGTGATCGGCAAATTGAAGATGGAGAGGCATGTCCAGGATTATGTCTGGGAGATCAAGGTGGGCGAAGGGGAGATTGCGGAGCAGACCTTTCGCGAGAAGCTGCTGTATGCCCGTGACTACACCCGCGACTTGTTGAAAAAAATCTGGCCCTACGTGGTGGTGGGTATCGCGATCGGTGCTTTCATCCACGGCTATGTGCCGCAGGATTTTCTGTTGCGGTGGGCCGGACGGGATAACCCGTTTGCGGTACCGATCGCTGTTGCCCTGGGGGTGCCGCTGTATAGTAACGCCGCCGGCGTGATTCCGATCGTGCAGGCTCTGATGAGCAAGGGGATGGCCATTGGCACCGTGTTGGCGTTCATGATGGCCGTCACGGCCCTGTCACTGCCGGAGGCGGTCATTCTCAGTAATGTGCTGAAGCGCAAGCTGCTGGTGACCTTCTTTGGTATCGTGGCGACTGCCATCGTTTTTGTTGGTTATCTATTCAATATCATACTGTAAGTATCGTAGGTTGAGGGGTGGTGAATGGTCTCAAACAAAAAACGTATCCTGTTCCTGTGTACCCACAACTCCTGCCGCTCCCAGATGGCCGAGGCACTGGCCAATCATTATCTGGGTGACCGATTGCAGGCATATTCTGCCGGTACTGAAGCCACACAGGTCAATCCGCTGGCAATCCGTGTGCTGAACGAGCTGGGTATAGATACCTCGCAGCTGTTTTCCAAGACCATGGACGACTACGCCGGGCAGCTGTTTGATCATGTGGTGACGCTGTGTGGCGATGCACATGAAAAATGCCCGCTTTTTGTGGGGGGCGTGCAGCGCAGTCATCATGGGTTTGAAGATCCTTCACGGAAAAAAGGTAGTGAAGATGAACTGTTACCTGCATTCAGACGTGTGCGTGATGAAGTTAAACGCTGGATTACGGAGCGTTTTGGAGATGCAGCATGAGCCAGCAGATTGACAGCAGGTTGACCGCCAGGTTCAAGATCGCCATCGCCCTGACCGCCGTGACCCTGGCGGCCGAGGTGGCGGGGGGTATCTGGACCAATTCGCTGGCCTTGCTGTCCGATGCTGCCCATGTCTTTCTGGATCTGTTCGCCCTGGTTCTCTCGTTGGCCGCAGTACAACTGGCCCGCCTGCCCACCTCGGAACGGCACACCTTCGGCTTTCATCGCTCCGAGGTGTTTGCCTCCTTCATCAACGGCTCGACGGTGTTTCTGATGGGGCTGGGCATTCTGTATGAGGCCTGGGGCCGTTTTGGCGAACCGCAACCGGTCAAGAGCGGGCCGATGCTGCTGATCGCCGTGATCGGGCTGGTGATGAACCTGCTGGCGGCCAAGACCCTGCATAGTCATGCTCATCACGATTTGAACGTGAAGAGTGCCTTTTTGCATGTGCTGGGCGATGCCGCCGCATCGGTGGGGGTGATTATCGGTGGCATCATCATGTACTACACGAGTTGGTTTGTGCTGGATGCCCTGCTTTCGGCCGCCATCGGTCTGTTGATCCTTGCCGGTGCCGGCCGGGTGCTGCGGGATTCGGTGCATATTTTGATGGAAGGTTCGCCGCGGGGCCTTGAGACCGCCATGGTGGCTGCAGCCGTACGCAGCGTTGCAGGAGTCCATGACCTGCATCATCTGAACATCTGGTCGGTCTGCTCACATATCACCGCGTTGTCGGTGCATGTGGAGGTGGAACCAGGCTTTGCCGGACAGCGCAGCGACCTGTTGCACCAAATCGAACATCTGCTGGTGCATCAATTTCATATCACCCACACCACCATCCAGCTGGAATGCAACGACTGCAACGGCGGTCCGTTGATCAAGGCCTTGCAGCATCAGGAACGGCAGGAGGCTTGTTGCGGTCACGAACATTAACCTGCTGATTTGGTAAAATTCATTAAAAGGAGCAATAACCATGAAACTGGAAATATTGGGCACCGGTTGTGCCAAATGCAAGACCCTCTATGAAAACACCCGGAAGGCGCTGACCATCAGCGGCAAAGAGGCTGAGCTGGTCAAGGTGGAGGATATCCCCACCATCATGAAATACGGGGTGATGAGCACCCCGGCCCTGGTCAAGGACGGCAAGCTGCTGTTTTCAGGCAGACTGGCCACGGCCGAAGAGATCGCGGGGATGCTGTGAAGCGGCGCTTGCTCTTTTTATTCGTATTGCTGGCACCGGCTGTCGTGTCTGCCCAGGAACCCGGCTTCGACCGTTTCCTGGCTGATTTTGATTATGACACCCGGGCTGACATGAAGACCGATAGCAAAAAGCTGATCAAGCTGCTGGTGGAGAAAAAGGCGGTGCTGGTGGATATCCGCTTCCCGGAGGAGACCAGGGCCTGGCGGATGGGCTTCGGTCTGTTCATTCCGCTGAACGAGCTGCCGAAGCGGTATGCAGAACTACCCAAGGACAAGATCATCGTGACCGCCTGCCCCCATAAGGATCGTTCCGCCATTGCCATGGCCTATCTGCGGACCAAGGGTTATAACGCCCGCTATCTGACCGATGGTTTGACCGGACTGGCTGAAAATCTGCGGGGCGATACGGCTGCTGATTTTATGGAAGAGCTTGGTCTGCTGCCGGCTGGAAAGCAGTAGACCATGGAAGCACTTGATCTGTGCGCTGATATACTGAAGGCCATGGCCCAGCCCACCCGGCTGCGGATCATCAAGCTGTTGCGGGATGGTGAGCATTGCGTCTGCGAGATTTTTCCGGCCATCGGCCATGAGCAGTCCAACACCTCGCGGCATCTGCAGATGATGTTGAAGAGCGGCATCCTCAAACAGCGCAAGGATGGGCTGAAGATTTACTACTCCCTGCGTCACACCGAGGTGCTGGAGATGGTTGGGCTGGCGGAACAGATCGTCGTGCACGAGGCGGAGCGCACCGCGAGATTGGTGAAGCAGAAAGGGAGCAAGTCATGATAGCTGATCAAGAGCTGGTCTGTTTCTGCAGCCAGGTGACCGCCGGCCATATTCGGCAGGCCATGCGTGAGGGAGCCCGGACGCTGGATGATATCCGTTGTACCACCGGGGCCTGTACGCTGGGACGCTGCAAGGAGCTCAGTCCGCGGGGCAGGTGATGCGCCCGCGAGGTCAAGCAGGTGCTTGACGAGCATAACGAAGCAGTTGGCAATCTGGTTGGCATGTCAGGGTGAGGCGGGCTGTTTCGCTAGAACAGTGCCAGTTGGGGATTGAGTGATCTCATAAACTGGTTTCGGGCCGGTTCATCCATGGCCAGCAGGCGGGTGACGTTTTCCGGCGGCATCGGGCGGGCCAGCAGGAACCCCTGGGCCAGGTCGCACCCTTTGAGCTCCAGAAATAACCGTTGCTCCGGGGTTTCAATTCCTTCGGCGATCACGGAGATTCCCAAGGCGTGGGCCATGGCAATAATCGCTTCGGCAATGGCGGCATCATCAGGGTTGGACGTGATATCCCGCACAAAGTGAATGGCGATCTTCAGGTGGTTGATCGGGCAAAGCTTCAGGTAGGCCAGTGAAGAATAGCCGGTGCCGAAGTCGTCAATCGAGAGTTTGACTCCCACCCTGCTGAGTTCATGCAGCACGGCCATCGCTTCGTCCGGTTGATCCACAAAACAGCTTTCGGTCAGTTCCAGTTCCAACAAATGCGGATTCAACCCGGTTTCTGCGAGGATGGCTGCCACGGTTTCCACCAGATTTTTCTGGCGGAACTGACGGATCGACAGGTTGACCGCCACCCGAATGGGTGGTTCTCTCCGACGCTGCCAGAGTACCGCCTGTTGACAGGCAGTTCGTAGTGCCCATTCACCCAGGGGGAGAATGAAACCGGTCTCCTCGGCCAGGGGGATAAACAGTACGGGCGAGATCAATCCGATGCCGGGAGCGTCCCAGCGCAACAGGGCTTCCACCCCCACCACGCGACCGCTGTGCAGATCGATCTGGGGCTGGTAGTGCAGAAAGAAGTCCCCCCGTTCCAACCCCCGTTGCATGTTGGCTTCCATGGCCAGTCGTTCCATGGTCTGCTGGTTCATGTACCAGGAATAAAAACGGCAGCAGTTGCCCCCGGCATCCTTGGCCTTGTACATGGCGATATCGGCATGTTTGAGAATGGTTTCGGCATCGTCGCCATCCAGTGGTGCCAGAATGATGCCGATACTGCCGCTGCAAAAGACCTCGTGTTCCCCAAGTTCCGCAGGCAGGGCGATGGACTCCAGTATTCTGGATGCCATCTGTGCGGCATCGTCAGGGTGCTTGAGGTCGGGCATCAGCATGACGAATTCGTCACCCCCCAGACGGGCCACGGTATCGCTCTGGCTCAGGCAGCTTGCAATCCGTTCTGCAGCCACCAGTAACAGTTGATCGCCCAGGGTGTGCCCCAGGGTTTCGTTGATCCGTTTGAAGCGATCAATGTCCAGCAGCATCACGCCCAGGGTTTCGCCTTGGCGCTGCGCATGGGCAACAGCCTGACGGAGTCGGTCCAGCAGCAGGGTCCGGTTGGGCAGGCCGGTCAGCTGGTCGTAATAAGCCGAGTGCCAGATGTCGTTGTAGGCTTCTTGCAGGTGAGTTTCCCGGCTGCGCAGGCGACGATGGTAGAGACCGATGAAAAACCCGGCTATTGAACCCACCAGAGCCGGTGTGACAAAGTTGCGGGGGGTGGGCGGGATGTGCAACACGAAATGATACTGCAGCATGGCGATGGCCAGCAGCAGTGCAGCACCCAGCAGGGTTGGAACCAGGATGGTACCTATGCGTTTGTGTGGTGTGGGCATCAAAAGGTAGAAAACTCTTCATTGCATAAGTTCAAAGTAGTGAAATTTTATAGCTGATTGTCTGAGGGGAGTCCAGCAGTTTTCCACACAGCTTTGGCGGGGATCAGGCCGGGGAAGGGTTGCCGGCGGCGGCATCCTCCCCGCGAGGCAGGGTGATGGTGAAAAGCGCCCCCGGGCCGTGATTCCTGGCAATCAGGGTGCCACCCATATTTTTTTCTATGATGGTCTTGGCCATGTACAGGCCGATACCGGTGCCCTTGCCCTGTTCCTTGGTGGTGAAATAGGGGTCGAAGACCCGGTCCAGGATATCGTCAGGGATTCCGCCGCCATTGTCCTGTACCGTGATGGTGGGCCCATCGGGGCTGTCATCGATGATAACGGTGATGCAGGGGCTGTCAGGTCGTCGTTCCAGCAGCGCATCCCGTGCATTGCTCAGCAGGTTGATCAATACCTGGGTGCATTCGTTGGGGTAGCCGAAGGATGACAACTCCTGATTAACCTGCAGTAGTGCTTTGATCTGTTGCTCCTCCAGGCTGGCAGATACGAAACTGATGGCCTGGCGAGTAACTGTCTGAAGTTTGAAGCAGCTTTTAATCCGGTTCGGCTTGAAGAAGTTACGGAAGTCGTCAATGGTGGAAGACATGAACTGGATCAGCTGCATACCATGCTGCACTGACGCCTGTAGCTGTTCCCTGGTCAGCTCACCGTAATCATAGTCTGCCACCAGTCCCTGAATGATTAGTCCCAGGTTGTTCAGGGGCTGGCGCCACTGGTGGGCGATATTGCTGATCATTTCACCCATGGCGGCCTGGCGTCCCTGGGCGATCAGCATCCGGTCCATTTCACGGTTTTTGTGTACCTCTTCCAGCACCCGTTCCTGCAGGGTGCGGTTCAGTTCCGCCAGCTCGTCACTTTTCTGCTGCAGGGCCACTTCTGCCAGCTTGCGGTCGGTGACATCCCGGTTGCAGCCCCGCCTGCCCATGGGCTGGCCGGTGCTATCGGTAACCGGCTGACAGACGTGGGCTATCCAGCGCTCCTCGCCCTGACGGGTGATGATCCTTACGTCCCTGGCAGGCAATGAGCCGCTGGCATGGCCAGTGGCCGTGTGGGTGGTCATCCATTCCCGGTCATCGGGATGGAAAATGCTGTTCAACAGGCCGGGGTCTGCATAGAACTCGTCCCGGTGGTAACCGGTCAACTCCAGGGTGGCCGGTGACATGTAGAGTATCTGCCCGTCTGGCCCAAGCCAGTACTCCCAATCCAGGGTATAGTCCGCCACAATCCGGTACTTTTCTTCGCTGGCCCGCAGTTCGTGGAGCATGGTCTTCTGTTGCAACTCTCGCTGTTCCAGGGTGGCGGTCATGTCATTAAAATCACTCACCAGCTGCTCAAGTTCGCGGGGCGCCGAGATGTGGGGTACTCTGGTGCCCAGTACGCCGTTGCCGATCTTGTCTGCGGCATCGGCCAGCAGTTGAACCGGTTGTACGATGCCTCGATTGCCCACCGTCCAGGTGATCAGCAGGGCCATTGCCGCTACCAATGCCAGCAGGCCGATGTCGCGCAGCGCCACTAACGCGATCCCCCAGCCAGCCTCAGATTCAGGTACGGCCAGCCTGATGTAGAGATACGCTGGTGTGTCGTCCGATAATCTTAGTCGCTTCCAGGCGTTTATCTGGACACCGTTGTCGCCGGTTCTGCGGAACAGACCCGATTCGTGGGTGCCCTGCATCTGGCGGAAGTTCGGGTCAATTGTGCCGGGTTTGATCTGCCCCTGGGGCAAACGGTGCAGAACCGTTCCCCGGTAGTCCGTCAGAGTGACGGTGGTGCCGCTGGGTAACGGGGTCTGGGTCAGTAGTTTGTCATAATAGGACAGGTCGAGACCGGCAACCACCACCGATGCCAGGTGACCAGCCCCGTCAAAGACCGGTGCCGCATAACTCAGCACCGGTTTGTTGGTGGAGCGGCTGATAACATATTCGCCCACTGTAAAGCGGGGCGTCGCAAGTATTTCGTGGAGATATTTACGATCAGCGATGCTGAATCCGGCCGCTCCGATGGCATCGGCGTAGACCTGGCCAGCGATGTCTGAAACAAAAATATTCAGGTAGTGGGGATTCTGTCGGTGCAGCTGGGTCAGGAGCTTCTGTGTTGCTGCCTTGTCGTGGTTCTGGATGGCCGGGATTTCGCCCAGAGTTGCCAGGAACTGACGGGTGGAAAGCACCAGACTTTCCTGGTGCAGTGCCAAACTTTCCACCAGGTGGGACAAATTGCTCTCTGTCTGGAGGATGGTCTTGTGTTGCCGATCAAGAGCGGACAAGCTGATGATGATCAGCGCCGGAGCCAGTGCCAGCAGCATCAGCAGTAGTAAAAAGTGTCGGATTGAGCGGGAAAAAAGGAATCCCATGCCTGTTAGGGTAACGCAGCGGCAGGGTCTGTCAAGGGGGAGCACCAAAAGAGCGGTCAGGCGGTGGTCGTTTTCCGTAGCAACAGCACAAAATTGGTGTCGAGATCTCCGTTGGCCTCCTGCAGGGAGAGCCGTTGCCATTCTGTTGCGGTGTCTGTCAAGGCTCCCGGGTGGCTGAATACCAGCAATTCCAGCCCGCTGGCCGTGATCAACGGTTTCAGTTCGGCCACCCGATAGACGGTGACCTGCGGGTGCAGGAAGGCGTCGGCCAGGCCGTGATCGGTGTTTCCCTCCGGTGTCTCTCCCAGTCGTTCGGCCAGCCGTGATCCCTGTGGCAACCGTTTGTACAGCGCTTCAAGGGTTGGCAGGTCTTGCACCTGTAGCCGGCGTAGCGCCCGCCGGGCCGCCTCGGTGCCGCTGCGGGCGCCGTGGCTGTACAGCATGATCCGCAGCAGACCATTACCGGTCATCCGTTGTTTGAGCGCCAGCAGGCCTGCCAGAGGGTCCGGCAGGTGGTGCAGCACACCATAGGCGTCGATCAGACCAAAGGGACCCGGCGCGGTCTGGCTATCCAGCAGGTTGCCAACCACGAAGCGCACATTCAGGCGCAGGTGCAGCAGGCAGTGCAACCGCGCCCGTTTGATGGTGGCAGCTGAGAGATCAAGGGCGGTGATCCGGCAGTCGGGGTTGGCCAGGCTGAACGGGTAGGGGGCAAAGCTGCCGCAGCCGGCGATCAGAATCTGCCGGTTTGCCTTCGGCAGCTTGCAGCCGTTCCATCGCGCCCAAAGCCTGGAGAGTTTGAGGTGGCTGGTGTCGCTGCGGCGGATTGAGGCCAGCAGCGGGTAGCGTGGGTAGGGGTAGATCTCGTAATGTTGGCGTACAGCATCCATGGTGGCACTGTAACATGAATATCCCGGCACCGAAACCCTTGACCCTGGCACTGAGCGCCGCTATTCTGAAATCATGTTTACCTGGAGGTTTTTATGCGTAAGGCCGTAGTTCTCTATAGTGCCGGTCTCGATTCAACTACCTGCCTGGCGATTGCCCGTGCCGAAGGGTTCAGCCCCTATGCCATCAGCTTTGACTACGGCCAGCGTCATGCCTGCGAGCTGGCGGTTGCCAAGGCCAATGCCCAGCAACTGGGTGCGGTGGAACACCTGGTGGTCGCCTTTGATCTGCGTCAGATGGGGGGCAGTGCCCTGACCGCCGAGATCGAAGTGCCGAAAAGCGGGGTGGAAAACGAAATTCCGGTCACCTACGTACCGGCCCGCAACACCATCTTCCTTTCCTTTGCCCTGGGCTGGGCCGAGGTGCTGGGGGCCTTCGACATCTTCATCGGCGTGAATGCCCTCGATTACTCCGGCTATCCCGATTGCCGGCCTGCCTTTATCGAGTCGTTCCAGCAGACCGCCAACCTGGCCACCAAGGCCGGGGTGGAGGGCAGCGGCCAGTTCCGTGTGCATACACCGTTGATCAGCCTGACCAAGGCCCAGATCATTCAGCGCGGAGTGGCGTTAGGGGTGGATTACGGGTTGACCCACTCCTGCTATGATCCCAGCCCCGCAGGAATATCCTGCGGTCGTTGCGATTCCTGCCGTTTGCGTCTCAAGGGCTTTGCCGAGGCCGGCCTGCAGGACCCCCTGATCTATCAATAAGTGACCACGGTTTTGAGATGGCTAGCGGCTCGTGATAGCGTCAGACACTATTGAAGACTAAAATGATCTTTTTTGTTCTTGCATTTTTCGAAAAGTGGGGTACACTTTTCAGCGGCAGTTAACAGGCTGCCCCATCTCATCTCTGGGAGGTTGCATGGACGTCGTCGCCCTCAGCCGACTGCAGTATGCAGTCACCACCATGTTTCACTTTATCTTTGTTCCCCTTACCCTGGGCCTGTCGGTCTTAACCGCCTGGTTCGAAACCAAGTATCTCCGCACCGGTGATGAGCTTTATCTGCGGATGACCAAATTCTGGGGCAAGCTGTTCCTGATCAACTTTGCCCTGGGAGTGGTCACCGGCATCACCCAAGAGTTCCAGTTTGGCATGAACTGGGCCGAGTATTCCCGTTATGTCGGCGACATCTTTGGCGTTCCGCTGGCGATTGAGGCCACAGTGGCCTTCTTCCTGGAGTCGGTCTTCATAGGTGTCTGGGTCTTCGGCTGGAACAAGATCTCCAAAACCACCCATGCTGTCACCATCTGGCTGGTGGCCTTCGGCACCAATCTGTCGGCCCTCTGGATCCTGATCGCCAATGGCTGGATGCAGAAGCCGGTTGGCTTCATCCTGCGCAATGGGCGGGCCGAGATGAATGACTTCCTGGCTGTGATTACCAATCCCTATGGCTGGTTCAAGTTCCTGCATGCCGTGACCTCCAGTTATATGGTGGCGGCCTTTTTTGTGATGGGCATCGCGGCCTGGCACTTGCTGCGCAAGAACGAGGTTGCCTTTTTCACCAGTTCCTTCAAGACCGCGGCCATGTTCGCCCTGCTGTCCGGTCTGGCAGTGGGGGCCACCGGTGATTTTCATGCCGTTGAGATCGCCAAGGTCCAGCCCACCAAGTTTGCCGCCATGGAGTCGGTCTGGGAAACCGGCAGCCGGGCACCGATGCATCTGCTGCTGGTGCCGGATGAGGCCAATGAGCGCAACGCGGTGGCCACCGCATCGATCCCCGGAATGGTCAGTATATTGGCCTTCCACGATCCGAATGGCGTGGTCAGGGGCCTGAAAGAGTTTCCCAAGGAGGAGCGGCCACCGGTTTTGGCCACCTTCCTCAGTTTCCGTTTGATGGTGGGGTTGGGTACCCTGATGATCGGTCTGGCCTTGGCAGCGGTGTTGATGGCACGTTGGAAGGGGTTTGTGGACTTCAAGTTGTTTCTGCTGGTGATGGTGGCAGCCCTGCCGTTACCCTACCTCACGGTACAGCTGGGCTGGCTGCTGTCGGAGCTGGGGCGTCAGCCCTGGATCGTCTACGGGGTGCTGAAGACCGCAGATGGCATCTCAACGTCGGTCACCTCGCTGCAGGTGCTGACCTCATTGGTGGGCTTCACCCTGCTGTATGGCCTGCTGGGGGCGATCGATATCTATCTGCTGGTAAAATATGCCAAAGAAGGACCTGACAAGGACCTTTCCGGCATCATTTCAATCAAAGGGGAGGCCTAACCAATGGAAACGCTTCAAATTACCTGGTTTGTGCTCTGGGCGGTCCTCTGGGCAGTCTATTTCATGCTGGACGGTTTTGTGCTGGGAATCGGCTTCTTGTCCGGTGTGCTGGGAAAAACGGATACCGACAAGCGGGTACTGATCAATTCGGTGGGGCCGGTCTGGGACGGTAACGAGGTTTGGCTGATCACTGCCGGCGTTGCCACCTTTGCCGCTTTCCCCACCACCTACGCCCTGATGTTCAGCTACCTGTACCTGGCGTTGCTGCTGCTGCTGTTTTCATTAATCGTGCGGGGCGTTTCCTTTGAGTTCCGCGGCAAGGTTGACAGTTTGGCTTGGCGCAAAGGCTGGGATACCGCCATTGTGGTCTCCAGTTTTCTGCCGGCCCTGCTGTTTGGTGTGGCTTTCGGTAATATTTTTAAAGGGCTGCCGATGGATGCCAGCGGCCACCATGGTGGCTTGCTTTCGCTGTTAAACCCTTACGGTATCCTGACCGGACTGCTGTTTGTCTGTCTGTTTGCGGTACATGGCGCCTTGTACACCTCGGTCAAAACCGTTGGTGAACTGAGCAGCCGGGCCTTTAATCTGGCCAAGCTGCTGTGGATACCGCTGCTGCTGGTGGCAGTGATCTTTCTCGGTTACACGGCCTATGCCACCAAACTGTATGACAACTATTTGGCAACGCCGGCCCTGTTCCTGATACCGGGCATAGCCGTGCTGGCGCTGGTGATGGTGCAGGCACAGATGGTCTGGAACAAGCCACTCAGGGCCTTTGCCGCCTCCTGTGTGACGATCCTGTTCGTGGTGTTCACCGGGGTAACCGGGCTGTTTCCCAACCTGATCCCATCCAGCCTTGATCCGGCTTACAACCTGACCATCTATAACTCGTCCTCCAGTCAGTACACCCTGACCATCATGATGGTGGTGGCGTTGATCTTTGTGCCGATTGTGATTGCGTACAAGATTTGGGTTTACCGGATATTCAAGGCCCCGGTTACGGAGCAGGATGTGTTGGAGAACCACGAGGCGTACTAGGTCCAATTCCATATCAAGGCGCTAGCTGCGTTGGCTTCGTCGGTTGCTCCTCGACGTATTAGCATATACGCCTGCGTCGCAACCTCCTTTCCGCCTTGCTATCATCCTTGATCTGAAATTGGATGTATGACCAACACACAAGAGCCGGCCCGGAAACGGGTCGGCTCTTTGCGTATGCAATTGTGTTGTGGTAATTGACAACAGAAAGAGGTGTTGGTAAAGTCTCCAACGTGAACGCCATGCCCCTCTATCGCGAACGTCTTGCCATTGCCGAGAATCGTTTTGTCGAAATGGTGGTCTGGCAGTTGCACGAGCCGGCCAAGGGGAGCAACCATCAGTTCAAGTACCGGTTAGCACTGGTGATCAATGGCCAGTGTGTGTTGCGGTATGACAATGAGGCCGGCAAGGGGGACCACCGCCATGCGGTGGGTGGCGAACGTCCCTATACATTTATCGATCCGCAGAGATTGTTAGAGGATTTTTGGCGTGATGTTGATGCCTGGAGGTAGTGAGATGAACACCGTAACCCTTGAACTGGCGAATCGGAACCTGGTCAACCGCCGCTTTCTCGGTGCTTTTAGCGGCAGCCGGCAAGGCAGTTTCATCAGCTTTGAGACGCCGGAGCTACTGTTTAAGATACTTACCGCCAAACGTTGGGAGCTGCTACAGGTCATGACCGGGGCCGGGCCAATCAGCATCCGTGAAGCTGCCCGTCGTTTGCATCGTGATGTAAAGGCGGTGCATGGCGATGTGCAAGCCCTGCTGGAGGCAGGGATATTGGAAAAAAGCGACACCGGACAGATTCTGTTTCCCTATGATGCGGTGCATGTGGATTTTATGCTGAAAGAGGCGGCTTGAAACAGATTGCTGCGTGCGTGTGAAAAGGCCGGCCCGGAAACGGGTCGGCCTTTT
Source organism: Geobacter sp. UBA5730 (assembly GCA_002419465.1). Taxonomy (GTDB): domain Bacteria; phylum Desulfobacterota; class Desulfuromonadia; order Geobacterales; family Pseudopelobacteraceae; genus Trichlorobacter. Next base: position 78,935 of record DIGE01000007.1, read on the forward strand.
GTGTTTGTGTATTTATGTTGCAGTCTTGGAAAAGAACCCTTTCCAGCTACGCCCCGGCCTGGACGGCCGTAATGGCGGTTACATTGACGATATCCTCCACTGAGCAGCCTCGTGACAGGTCGTTGACCGGCTTGGCCAGGCCCTGGATGATCGGCCCCACTGCCTCGGCGCCGGCCACCCGCTCCACCAGCTTGTAGGCGATGTTGCCGGCATCCAGGTCGGGGAAGATCAGCACGTTGGCTCGGCCTGCCACCGGGCTGCCGGGAGCCTTCTTCTCACCCACTTTGGGCAGCAGGGCTGCATCGGCCTGCAGCTCGCCGTCGATCTGGATGTCCGGCTTGATGCTCTTGGCGATCTCCACCGCCTTGGTGACCTTGTCCACGTCGGCGTGGGAGGCGCTGCCCTTGGTTGAGAAGGAGAGCATTCCTACCCGGGCTTCCACATCCAGAAAAGCCTTGCAGTTGCCGGCGGTGGCCACGGCGATCTCGGCCAGGGCCTGGGCGTCCGGGTTTGGGTTGACGGCGCAGTCGGCAAACAGAATAATGCCGTTTTCGCCGAACCCTTCGTTTTTGGTGATCATGAAGAAGTAGGAGGAGACGGTCTTGATGCCCGGTGCCGGCCCCACGGTCTGGAAGGCGGCCTTCAGGACGTTGCCGGTGGTGCCGGTGGCGCCGGCCACCTCGCCGCCTGCGTCGCCGTTACGCACCATCATACCGGCGTAGTAGAGGTTGTCCTCGGCGGTCAACAGCTTGCGGGCCTCATCAGCGGTCATCCCTTTTGATTTGCGCAGCTCCACAAAGTTGGCCACGTACTGCTCCAGCTTGGGAGACGTAGCCGGATTCAGCAACTCAACCCCCTGCAGATTAATCCCCTTGGCGGTTGCCTCGGCCTGAATCTTGGCCGGGTCCCCCAGGATCACCAGTTTGGCCAGCCCTTCGCGTACGATCTTTTCAGCGGCGTACAGCATCCGCTCGTCGTAGCTCTCCGGCAGCACCACGGTCTGCTGGTTCTTTCTGGCCTTCTCTTTGATCTGATCTACCAAGTGCATGCGAGCCTCCATAAAATAAAACGAGTTTTTGCTAGATACCTGAACTACCCGGTGGCGTCAATAAAAAAAGCCGCGTAAAACGCGGCTTTAGTAGGGCTTAATGGGACGTAAAACCTGATTAAAATTCTACCCCCAGCGCATCGGCAACGGTGTGGATATCCTTGTCACCCCGGCCAGACAGGCAGACAACGATGGTCTGGTCTTTAGGCAGGCTGGGGGCCAGCTTGAGGGTGTAGGCGATGGCGTGGGACGATTCCAAGGCCGGTATGATTCCCTCGTCACGGGTCAGACGCTGAAAAGCAGCCAGGGCCTCGTCATCGGTGACCGAGACGTACTCGGCCCGGCCGGTGTCCTTCAACCAGGCATGCTCAGGCCCGACGCCCGGGTAATCCAGACCGGCCGAGATGGAGTGGGCGTTGGCCACCTGACCATCAGCATCCTGCAGCAGATAACTGCGGGTGCCGTGCAGGATGCCGGGCCGTCCGGCGCAGAGCGGGGCGGCATGGGCACCGCTGGCGATGCCGTGGCCTGCCGCTTCGACGCCGATCATCCGTACGGAGTTGTCATTGATGAAGGGATAAAACAGGCCCATGGCGTTGCTGCCGCCACCCACACAGGCCACCAGTACATCGGGCAGGCGTCTTTCGATTTTTTTGTGCTGTTTCTTGGCCTCCTGGCCGATCACGGCCTGAAAGTCCCGTACCATCATCGGGTAAGGGTGGGGGCCGGCCACGGTGCCGATCACGTAGAAGGTGTTGCGGATGTTGGTGACCCAGTCACGCAGCGCCTCGTTCATGGCGTCCTTCAAAGTGGCGGTGCCGGCGGTGACCGGGCTGACGTCAGCCCCCAACAGCTTCATCCGAAAGACGTTCAGGGCCTGACGGCGGATATCCTCGGCCCCCATGAACACCTCGCATTGCATGCCGAACAGGGCCGCAATCGTGGCGGTGGCTACTCCGTGCTGTCCGGCGCCGGTCTCGGCAATCACCCGCTGCTTGCCCATCCGTTTGGCCAGCAGGCCCTGGCCGATGGTGTTGTTGACCTTGTGGGCACCGGTATGGTTCAGGTCTTCCCGCTTCAGGTAAATCTTTGCGCCACCAAGCTGTTTGGTCAGTTTCTCGGCAAGGTAGAGTGGCGAAGGGCGGCCCACATACTCGCGCAGGTAGTACGCAAACTCCTGCTTGAATTCACGGTCGTTTTTGTAGTGAGCATAGGCCTCTTCCAGCTCTTTCAGGGCCGGCATCAGGGTCTCGGGAACGTAGCGCCCGCCGTGGATGCCGAAGTGGCCGTGTTTATCCGGTTGTTTCATGATTGTACTTCCTTTGCGTTCTGTAGAAAGGCTCGCAGCTTGTCCCGGTCTTTTTTGCCCGGTGCTGCCTCCACGCCGCTGGAGACATCCACTCCGTAGGGGCGTACCTGGCTGATCGCCTCGGCCACGTTGTCCGGGGTCAGTCCGCCGGCCAGTACGATCCGCTGGTGGCGCTTGACCGCCTCGGCTGCGATCTCCCAGTTGAAGCTCAAGCCGGTGCCGCCATAGAAAGAGGGTGAGAAGGTATCCAGCAGGTAGCCTGCCACCTGATAATTATTAATCGGGTCCAGGCAGGTCAGTGAACGCACCCGGAAGGCCTTTAGTAGGCGCCGTTTGAACTGCCGGCAGTAGTCCGGTGGCTCGTCGCCGTGCAGCTGGACCAGGTCCAGGCGGCAGAGGTCAGCCACCTCGTTGACCGTGTCCGCCTCTTCGTTGACGAACAAGCCCACCGCTTGCACGAAGGGGGGCAGCTGGCTGATGATCCGGGCGGCCTGTTCAGGGAAGATATGGCGAGGCGATTTTGCGAAAAAAACAAACCCCAAGGCGTCCGCCCCGGCCTCCACAGCGGTCAGGGCATCCTCAAGGCTGGTTATGCCGCAGATCTTGACCCTGGTCACGGGGCGCTTACAAGCACACCTTGGGCAGGTGTTTCAAGGACTCCCGCACCATCTCGACCGGATACTCGTAATCCACCAGGTTGCCGGACAGGTAGCTGTCGTAGGCGGTCATGTCCATGAAGCCATGGCCGGACAGGTTGAACAAAATGGTCTTTTGCTTGCCCTCTTCCTTGGCCAGTAGTGCTTCGTCAATGGCAGCCCGCACGGCATGGGAGGATTCAGGGGCCGGTATGATCCCTTCGTGTTTGGCAAACTGCAGCGCCCCTTCGAAGCAGGCGGTCTGCATCAGGGAGCGGGCTTCGATCAGGCCGGCTGCATAGAGCTGCGAGATCAGCGGCGACTCACCGTGGTAGCGCAGGCCGCCGGCATGAATGCCGGGGGGCATGAAGTCGTGGCCCAGGGTGTACATCTTGGTGATCGGCCCCAGTTTGGCGGTATCGCCGTAGTCAAACTCGTAGACCCCTTTGGTCAGGGTAGGGCAGGAGGCCGGTTCCACCGCCAGGCAGCGTACCTGTTTGCCGGCAGCCTTGTCAGCCAGGAACGGGAAGGCCAGGCCGGCAAAATTGGAACCGCCGCCGCAGCAGGCAATTACCACATCCGGGTAGTCACCCACCAGTTTGAGCTGTTCGATCGCCTCCTGACCAATCACGGTCTGATGCAGGCAGACGTGGTTGAGCACGCTGCCCAGTGCGTAGTTGGTGTCGTTATGGGTGGCAGCATCCTCCACCGCCTCGGAGATGGCCAGGCCCAGGCTGCCGTTGGAGTCGGGATCAGCTGCCAGGGCGGCGCGGCCGGCATTGGTCTGGTCAGAGGGGGACGGATGAACGCTGGCGCCCCATAGCTGCATCATTGATTTGCGGTACGGTTTCTGGAAGTAGGAGACCTTGACCATGTAGATGGTGCACTCCAGACCGAACATGCTGCAGGCCAGGGCCAGGGAACTGCCCCACTGTCCGGCGCCGGTTTCGGTAGCCAGACGACGGATACCGGCCTGCTTGTTGTAATAGGCCTGGGGGATGGCAGAGTTGGGTTTGTGGGAGCCGGCTGGCGAGACCCCTTCGTATTTGTAGTAGATCTTGGCCGGGGTACCCAGGGCCTTTTCCAGGCGATGTGCCCGGAACATCGGCGAAGGACGCCAGATCTGGTAAATTTCCCGTACCGGCTCGGGGATAGCAATCCAGCGTTGGTTTGAAACCTCTTGCTCCAGGATGGCGGGGGGGAAGATGGTCAACAGCTCATCCGGGGTCACCGGCTGGCAGGTGCGGGGAGAGATGACCGGATCAAGCGGACCTGGCAGATCGGGGATTATATTGTACCATTGCTTGGGAATCTTATCCTCAGGGAGCAAAATCTTCGTTTGCATCTAACAGGACTCCTTTATTCCAAGTTATCTTCGATCCGAATCAGCCTGCTCTTCTCGCTGATAAAATCAAAACGGTCGATTTCAGCCAGGGCCTTGCGGATAGCGCCTTCACGGGCTTCGTGAGTCATGATTACAATCGGCACGGCCTGACCGCCGTTGTGGCGGGCGGTCTGCACCATCGATTCGATGCTGATGCCGTGCTTGCCCAGTACGCCAGCGATACCGGCCAGCACGCCCGGTTGATCCTGGGCGGTGAACCTGAGCATGAAGCTGGTGACGATCTCGTCCATCGGTTTGAGCGGCAGGCTGGTGATGGCGTTGTCCAGAAAACCCAACGGCGCGGCCCGACGGGACTGGACACCGGCGGTGATGCTGCGGGACAGTTCAATCAGGTCGCCTACGATGGCGCTGGCGGTGGGGTTCTGACCGGCGCCGCGACCATAGAACATCACCGGGCCGACAAAGTCGCCGGTCAGCCGGATGGCGTTGAAGACACCGTTCACATCGGCCAGGGGGTTGTGCAACGGGATCATGGTGGGGTGGACCCGCACCTCGAGCTGGCCGTCATCGGTCCGTTTGCCGATAGCCAGCAGCTTGATCCGGTAGCCGAACTGTTCGGCAAAACGGATGTCGATGCCGGAGATGCCGGTGATCCCTTCGGTATAGATGGCGTTAAAATCAATCCTGGTGCCGAAGCAGAGCGAGGCCAAGACCGCCAGCTTGTGGGCCGTATCGATCCCTTCAATGTCGAAGGTCGGATCCGGCTCTGCGTAACCCAGCTGTTTGGCGCTCTGCAGCACATCGTCAAAATCGGCCCCTTCCTGGGTCATGCGGGTCAGGATGTAGTTGCAGGTGCCGTTCATGATGCCGAAGAGGGAACCGAAGCGGTTAGCCGCCATGTTGCCCTTGATGGCGGACAGCACCGGAATGCCGCCGCCCACCGCGGCCTCGTACTGCACCTCGACCCCTTTAGCGGCAGCGGCAGCGTAAATCTCGTCGCCATGCAGGGCCAAAAGCGCCTTGTTGGCGGTAACCACGTGTTTGCCAGCGGCGATGGCCTTCAGCACGAAGGTTTTCGCCGGCTCATAGCCGCCGATCAGTTCGACCACGATGCTGATTTCGGGGTCGTCGAAGATCTGGTTGACATCATTGGTCAGGACGGCCGGATCAACGGCCACACCACGATCGCTGGTGAGATCCAGGTCGGCGATCCGTGCCAGCACGATCCCGGCTCCGGTCTTCTGGAGGATCACCTCCGCGTTCTCCTGTAAAAGACGCACGACACCGGCGCCGATGTTCCCAAACCCGATCAGGCCTGTCTTGATTTCATTCATCAGCGCTACTCGCTCTGCTCTTCATGTTTGGCACAGGGCGTCAGTTCGTCCAGGATGCCGTTCACAAAGGCGGGCGACTCCTTGTCACCGAATTTTTTGGCGATCTCGATCGCCTCGTTGATGCTGACCTTTTTGGGGATATCGGCCCGGAACAGCAGCTCATAGGTGGCCAGCCGCATGATGTTCAGGTCAACCCGGGGCATCCGCGACAACGACCAGTTCTTGGAACGGGTCCGAATCGCCTCGTCGATCTCGGTCCTGTGCTCCTGCACACCCAGGACCAACCCCTCGGCAAACTCCCGCACCCGCTGGATCGTCTCAACACCGTCCCGGAAACCACACAGGGTCTCACGCAATTCACCCTTCTGGGAGTCCTGCGCATACAGCATCTGCAGGGCCAGTTCGCGGCCTTCGCGTCGTAGTCCCATTATTTGAGGGCTTTCAGCAAATTGGCGGTCTCAATGGCGGTTACGGCGGCCTCGAATCCCTTGTTGCCGGCCTTGGTGCCGGCCCGCTCCACCGCCTGCTCGATGGTGTCGGTGGTCAGCACACCAAAGGCCACCGGTATGCCGTTTTCCAGGGAGACGGAGGCGACTCCCTTGGAGACTTCGGACGCCACATAGTCGAAGTGGGGCGTGGAACCGCGGATTACCGCCCCCAGACAGATCACTGCATCAAACTTCTTGGTGGCGGCCATGGTCTGGGCGGCCAGAGGGATTTCAAAGGCCCCCGGTACACGGGCCACGCTGATATCGGCATCGCTGGCGCCGTGGCGAAGCAGGGCGTCAATGGCGCCTTCCAGCAGGCGTTCGCAGATGAAACTGTTGAAACGGCTGACGATGATGCCGCATTTCAGGCCTTTTGCATCAAGATTGCCTTCGATGAACGTTGGCATACGGTACCTCCTGGACAGGCTGCGCTGCAGTCTGTAGTTTGTTTCAAAGTGTATCTGTATAGCACAGGTTTTACGCGGTTTGAACAATTTTTAGCGTGTTTGGGGCGGGTAGGGGAGTGTCTCCGGGGGCCGGGACGTCAGAAGCCGCGCAACAGCATAGCCCAGACCGGCAGGGTGGCAAAGGAGAGCGGAATGCCGATTCCCAGCATCATCGTGACCAGCGGTGGGTCGAGATCATGATCCATGGCGACGATCCCGGCGGTGATCATCGGCGCCATGGCCGCCTCGAAGACGGTCACCTGGATCGGTGTGCCCCGCAGCCCCAGCAGCCCCAGGTAGAGCCCTGCAATCAGCAGCGGACCCGCTAACAGTTTGTAGCCAAGCCCCAGCGCCAGTCTGGTCCGCAGCCCCTTCAGCGAGGTGAACTGCAACTGGAACCCCACCGAGGCCAGTGCCAGGGGGGTGATGGTGTCGGCCAGCTTGCGCAGGATGGTGACGGTCCACTCCGGAAAGGGGACCGGCCGCAGGATGATGGCCAGGATCAGGGCCTGGAAGGGAGGGAAGAAGAGCACCTTCTGGGCCATCTGGCGGGGTGAGGCGTTGCCGGACGAGTAGACCGTTGCGGCCAGAATGCCCAGGGTGGCCAGGGTCATAAAGGTGCCCAGCTGGTCGGCCAGGATGCCGACCCCCAGCCACTCGCGGCCATAGTAGGCCTCGATCATCGGCAAGCCCACAAAGGAGGTGTTACCCAGCCCTCCCACCAGCACCAGGGCTCCCACGGTGCGTTGCGGCAGGGAAAACAGTTTGCCGGTCAGGTGAAAGAACAACCAGGCTGCGCCGAACAGCAGCCAGGCCATCAGAGGGGTGAAAATCATTGACCGGTCAAGTTGCAGGGAATGGATATGCAGAATGGCGGCGGCCGGCAGTGAGATGTGGATCACAAAACCGTTCAGGGCCGCCGGGGTGGTGGTCGGGAAGCGGCCGGTCCAGCGCAGGATGACACCAGCCACCAGGCAGACGATCAGCAGTATGACGTTTGTCATTAAAAAGGCTCCTTCGTGGTGACAAGGAGCCTATGATGCCTTGAAGCAGGGGTGCTGTCAACGGGTTAGCTGGCGGTGCGGCCCCCGCATCGTGCAGGGGCCGCGTGGCAGGGCTCAGTCGTTTTTGCGACGCTCATATTGGGTGGCGGTGATGATGGTGCCCCAGGGGATGGTAATGATGACGCCGATCAGCAGGGCGATGGCGCCGACCCCCGCCAGGATGCTCCCCACCACGGCTGCCAGTATCCAGGTGAGCGGATCCTTTTGCAGGGTGGTAACACACCACTTGAAGGCATCAATGGTGCCCAGGCCGCGATCAATGATGGCGTAAAGCCCCGGGGTTATGGCAATCGAGAGGGCCAGGCCGGCCAGGCTGCCGATCAACGGCACCACCGAAAGGATCACGATGGCGATCAGGACCAGCACCAGGTAGGCCAGCAGACTGCCGAAACAGTCCCAGGCCTTGAAGATATCCCCCACCTGCGGCTTGCCTGGCCGCGGACCAGTTTGATGATCGAACGGTAGTAACCGGTGATAAAGCCGACGTTGGCGAACGGAATCCAGGCCACCAGGCAGAACACCAGGGTCACCAGCGCCAGATCTCCCAGGTTGTCCTTCCAGAGGTTGGTAGAGCTGGTGAAGACGCCACCAAAGGCGTCAACCTGTGGACTGCTTGTGGGCGATGACGGCGGGGGCAGTGCGGTGCCGCACTGGGGACACTTCTCGCTGCCATCTGGTGCCTGGGCCTTGCAAAACGGGCACTGCATGGTGATTCCTCCTTGTTGAGTGGTTGATTGCCGGGTGTGGTTAAGTGAGCGTTGCAAAAAAGTGTATCGTAGAATCAGGCAGGGGCAAGCCGATTGTGATTGCTTTTTTTTGATTGCTTTGATTAAGACAAATAAAAATATCATTAAAAAACGAAAGCGGCCCACCTTCCGGTAGGCCGCTTTCGTTCCGTCTCCCCGCGTTCACGCTGCTGAATCAGCGCACCTCCGCCTGCCAGGGGCTGCTTTCACTGCGCAACTCAGGCCGGTACATCGGCCAGATGGCCGAGGGCAGCGCCATGACCTTTCCTTTTAGCTCAGGGTAGACCACAAAACGGAACTCATGGCTGCCTGATGGCAGGTGGCCCACAAACCAGGCCATCAGGGAGTCGCGGCGTTCCTTGTGGTCGTACCAGCCCTGGTAGGAGGCCTCATTGGCATAGCGCGGGTCGCGGTCTGCCTGACGCACCTCAAAGCCGGCCGGCAGGTGATCTTCAAGAATCAGGTACTCAAGGGTGGCACTGTTTTTGACGGTCAGCCGGACCTCCAGATCCTCACCGACCGTTACCGAATCGCCCGGTTCAAGCGGTTCGTATTCGTGCCGCCACTGTCCATTTTTCTGTACTGATTTGATCCGGTAGATGCTGCGCTCAAGTTGCAGGCCATCGGCCTTGGCAATCTGTTCCACCGGTACCCGGTAATGCAGGGTTGCGCTCAGATAGGCACTGCCGCTGCTGTTGGATTTTACAAGCTGCAGGCTGTTTTCACCAACAACTGCCGGGGTTGTGAGGGTGGCGCGGCCAGCAGTCAGGCGACCTTTTTCCACGGTGTAGCGCTCCAGCTCTTTGGCGTTGTGCAGCAGGCGTGCGGTGTAACCGGCATCACGTTCACCGCTTGCAGCAACAAAGTCAGCCAGGGCACGCACCCCGGCAGCCGAAGCAACCGTGGTCTGCCACCACCCGCCCCGCTGGTGGCGGGCCAGATAGCGGGCCAATGATGGTGAAACGACATCTTCCGGCATGACCCGGCTTGTGGCTGAAAGCAGCGCTGCAGTGGTTTCAAGGGATGAACCGCCCCAGCGCCAGCCGGTCTCGTTTTCAGGCAGCCAGGCTGCCTCGCTGTCTCGTTGCAGCAGCGCCTGTAGTCCCTTCAGAATCTGTGCTGCCTGTTGCCGTTCGCCACGGTTGAAGAGAGCCTCGGCAACAGCGATCTTCGCTTCCGAAGGCAGGCTGGTCAGGCTATCAATCAGACGTTTTTCTGTAGCGGGGTGGTTGCCACCGTGGGCGGTCAATGCCCGGTAGAGTACGGCAGCCTGTTCTGGGCGGGCCGCGTCAAGCTGATCTTCCAGTGCCTTGGTGCCCCGCTGGACAAGCTGCTCATCCAGCTTTACTCCGGCCCGTTTGGCCGTTGCCAGCCCCTGCATGGCAAGGGCGGTCAGGTGCGGGTTGGTGCTGTCGTTCTTCCACCAGCCCCAGCCGCCATCTTCATGCTGTAGATCCGCCAGACGCTGCAGACCCTCGGCCACAATCTGCGGCAGTCTGGCCTGCAGTGTTGGCGAGAGATTCCGTCCCTGGGCGGTCAGCATCTGCTGGGCATAGACCGCCGGAACAAAGCGGGAAACCGTCTGCTCAACACAACCATAGGGGAAGGAGATCAACTGCTCCAGGGCCGGAATCAGGCTGTCCGCCATCGTTGGGGAGAAGGTTGCGGTGATGCTGCCGCTGTCCGGCAGTGCTGAGCCGGGCTGCGTAAGCAGTGCTGCCAGTGCCTGTCCACTGCGCAGCGCAATGCTGGCGGCCTGTTCCCGTTGCAGGGAGCGGGACAGCACCGGGAAGGTCAGCTCAAGGCTATCTTTACCCTCACTGCCCGCTGCGGTCAGCCGCAGCATGGCCTGACCTGCCGCAAGCGCCGTAACCTCGATATTCTTACGCAACGAGCCGCCAGCCGGAACCGTGCCGGTGAAGCCGGTATCGCCCAGCAGGGTCAGACCGCTGGCCTCAAAGCGGCCTTTGAGCAGTTGCTCTCTATTGGTGGCATCGTTTAACAGCCCCGGGATCTCCAGCACGTCGCCCGCCACCATGAAGCGGGGTGGCGCCAGACGGGCCATGAATGGCAGACGGCTGATAAAGCTGGCCTGACCGCTGCCGAACTGCTGCTCTGCCGTATGCCCCACCGCAGTGGCGCGCCATTTGGTCAGGTTGTCCGGCAGCTGGACCTCGGCAACCAGTGTGCCATTGCTGTCGCTGGCCAGCATCGGCAACCAGGCTGCGGTATCCTTGAACACCTTGCGGACCTTGATCCCCTTCAGGTCATCATCACCGTCCAGTTTTGCCAGATCCTTTGACGCGCCCCCCAGGTAGAGCCGGGGAAAGGAGTGGATCGTGCGGACCAGGTGATCCCGCCTTCCCCGGAAGAAACGGTAGATCTCCTCGCGGGTCTCCGGCACCACCGCAAAGATCGCCTCGTCCACCAGGGCCAGCGAGATCTCGGCTGGAACCGGCTTGCCTTCGGACCTGCTGCTGACCGTGATTTTTGCGGTATCGCCGGGGGCATAGATCGGCTGCTGCGGCGTAACGATCAGCTCCAGTTTGCCTGGCTGATACTCAACCTTCAGCAACCCTTGCTGGTGGTAAAACCGTCCATTGCTGATGGTGCTGGCTGAAACATGGATGTTGGGGGCCAGATCCTTGGTCACCGGAATCTCAACCACCTGCACTGCTGCGGTGATCGGGATGATCCGGCCTTGGTGGATGCGGCGCCCTTCCAGGGTTAAGAGCAGCGAACCGCCCAGCGCCGGTGCCCGCAGGATCAGGCGGGCGGTCTCGCCCGGCTGGTAGCTCGTTTTGTCAAACTGCGCCTCAAGTTCGCGGTAGCTGCCGGCCCAGCTGCTGCCTCTTTCCCAGACCCAGGCATAGGTTTCAGCATAACTGCGGCGTTTGCCTTCATCGAAGGTCTCAGCCCGCAGCCGCCAGTAGTCAGAGGAAGGGAAACGGTAACCCACCCGGGTTGCCCCATCCTTAGCGGTGCGATCATGCAGGGTGGTAACACTCTTCCAGCTGTAGGTGCGGCTCTTTGTGTCATAGACCTGTTTTTCAACGATCAGCGCAACCGCTGTGTTGGGCTTGGCAACTCCCTGCCAGTCAGCCACCCGCAGGATAAACCCGGCCGGTTTGCCCGGTTGCAGCAGGTACTGCTCTCCCTTGATTCTGATATCCAGCAGCGATGGCACCACCGTCAGGCCGGTTGAACCGGTCACCTGGCGGGATGCGGTATCGGTCACGTCGGCCTCAATGGAATACCTGACCGGCTGTTCATGGTTCTTGGCAGTCACGATGATGGTGGCCTCACCGCTTTGGTCCAGGGTTGCCTCACCTTCACCCATAAACTCGCTGTAGCCGTCATACGGGTACGATTCTTCGCCAAAACCGCCGCCGGCAGGTTCATCAGCCTGCCAGGGCTGGGCATAGACCCGCCAGGCAACCTTGCCGCCTGCCACCGGTGCGCCAAAGTAGTAACGGGCCGAGAGCTTGACCGGGATCTGGCTGCCCCCCAGCGGGAACTGCTGATCAGCGTGCAGCTGTACCTCAAACTCCGGTTTGCGGTACTCCAGCACCTTGAAGCTGCCCTGCCATGAGTCAGATCCATTGCCGGCAGAGATGCCGTACTCCCCCAAGGTGGGGGTTGCCGGCAGGCTGAACTGGCCATGGAATGAGCCGGATGGTGAGCTTTTGAGGGTTTCTTCAAAAACGGTCTGGTCGCCGGAATCGGTCACCTTGATGGTGATCTGACGGCTGGGGGGCAGTTGGTAGTCATCCCCGGCAGTTGTGCGCAGTACCCCCTTGTAAAAGACGGTCTGGCCCGGCCGGTAGGCGGTTCGTTCCGTGTAGAGGTACCCTTTGACGTCGCTGGTTTTTTGCTCCCCTTCATCCGGACCCAGCGAGAGCACCGCCAGGCTGTTGCCAAGGCGACCCACAATCCGTTGTCCCTGCTGTTTGATGTCCCAGCTGGCCGTGCCGTCTACCCCGCTGGTTGTCAGGGGTTTCGCCGGATCAGAGCCATAGAACGCCACCTTGGCAAGCGGTTTGCCGCTTCGTAAATTCAGGGCCTGCAGCAGGGTGCGGTCCGGCGCGGTCTTGGCCACCAGACCCAGATCGGTTGCAATGAAGGCGACCCGGGCGGTTGCCCCATCCCCCTGCAGCTGCACCAGATAGGCGCCAGGAGGTAGCGGGGGAAGCGTGAAACGGGCACGGTTGCGGTAATCGCTTTTTACCGGTTTCAGGCTGATGGCGAAACGCTTCACCGCTTTCAGCCCTGCGGTGCTGATCTCTTCCGGCTTGGCAAAATCAGCCCGGTTGCCAATGATCGCTTCAGCTGAAATTTGATAGACCGTGACCTGTGCTCTCTTGGTCCACAGTCCGTAGACCCTGATCGGCACTGCCTTGTTGGACAGGATCACCTCGCCGTACAGCTCAACATCAAGTGAAGGAGGCTTGGGGTTGGCCACCAGGGCCAGCTGCTGCTGATCCCCTTCCTTGATGGTCAGCTGCTGCTCGACCCGCTCCATCCGCTCATCTGAGATCGTCACGGTGTAACTGCCCGGCGGCAGCATCCCAAACTTCAATTTGCCATCGCTGTCCAGCTTGCCGCTGCGCCAGAGGTTATCGCCGCTCAGCGAGAGCGAGACGCCGGCAACAGAATCCATCTGTTGGTGGTTGGAGAGGCTGGCGCTGATCTCCACCGCCGCTGCCCGGCGTGCCACCAGATCACCCAGCTGTTTATCTTCGCCAACAGCAGGTTGGGGATAGAAGGATTTTTCCAGCACCCAGCCTGGCTGCTCCAGGATCAGGTCATGGCCACGGGGGTCAAGGCTGGTAAAGCGGAACCTGCCGTCTGCATCGCTGAGTGTGCTGAACAGCCGGTCAACCGTCATCCTGAATCCGGCCAGCGGCTTGCCGCTGCCATCCACCAGGCGGCCGGAAAGGGAGGCGGCCTTGTTCAGCCAGACCGTGGCCTCGGCCTTTTTCTGATCATCCAGATACAGGTAGCTGCGGGTGGTGCCCATGCCCGGCGCTCTGGTCAGATACTGATAGGTCCCCCTGGGCAGGCTGATTGTTGCGCTGCCGTTGGCATCCACGTTCAGGTTGGCAACTACCTTGAGCTGGGCATTGCTTTCGCGGAACTCGATGGATGCGCCAGCTATCGGCTGGTTGGTCTCGGCCGCCAAAACCGTGAGCTGCACCGGTATCGGGCCGGATGCAACAGGGGCGGCACCTGACGGAAGAACGGTCAGCAGGAAAAGCATCAGGAGGGAAAACAGGATAGGCAGACCGCGCATAACAGACTCCTTTTCGCCAATAGCACGGTAGCAGCTCGAACAAGGCTCTGCACACGGGCTAGTTTCAGGAACATTGCCTGATAGATATCTTTTTCTACGAATCGGTAAGTAAACCCGAAGGATAGCTTTACCATCCGGGGCCTACTCGGCATCCCACTCTCGAAGCCCCGAAACGTTCGGTCCATCAGTTCCAGCATTTCTATTTATGTGAGGGTTAATTTTTCTCTGCCTAACGGGGCTGAGGCTGTAGCGCCACAACCAGCAGCAGGTAGCACACCAGCCAGACCTTTGAGCCGCTTTCCATGAAATAGACCAGCAGCAGGTTGCGTTGCTTGTAGAGCGGTGTCTTGTGCTGCAGGTGGAAGTTGGCGATTAGCGGGCCGTCAATGCACTCGTAGCGGTCGTTGTTGTCCATGTACATATGCACCAGACCGTTGATGAAATCGGTGAGCAGGTAGGCAGATACAAGGGCGGCAAGCTGCCAGAGCGGGCCGATGGACAGCGGCCTGACCCGGTGGAGCAGGTACAGTTGCAGGCTGATGTTGGCGGTCGCAACCAGATGCCCAAACAGCGCGTAGCGTGGCCTGGAGGTATACAGCGCCATGGCCCTGTTGAACTGCTGCTGTTTGGTTGCCAGATCCAAATCGTTACCCCGCTGTACGGATCGTTTCAGCCAGTCTGCTCAGATCCACCCGGCGTTCAAACAGTGGTCGTCTGTCATCGGCATAGGCGGCCAGTTGCTCCTCGAAAACCGGTTTTTCCTTTTGGTAGAAGATCCCCAGCCGGAGTGGATCATCCTCGCAGGCCAGCGCAAAGGCCTGCATCCGGTCAAGCGGGTCGTGATCATCCGGAAGTGGCGATGTATGCGCCTCAAACCAGCTATAGGTGTTGAGTTTGTTGAAGGTGACACATGGCTGCAGGATGTCAACCAGAGCGTAGCCCTTGTGCAGAATGGCCGCCTTGAGGATCGCGCGGGTCTGCTCGGCGTAGCCGACATAAGCCCGGGCCACAAACGAGGCATCCAGGGCAATGGCAACGGCCAGCGGGTTGAACGGCTCCAGAATCACTCCATCAACCTGCAGCGGGGTAACCAGCCCCCTTGGGCTGGTAGGGGAGGCCTGCCCCTTGGTCAGGCCGTACACCATGTTGTTGTGGACGATGTTGGTCAGGTCGGGGTTGCGGCGGATGCAGTGGATAAAGTGGTTCCCACCCTCGCCGTACATATCTCCGTCGCCGCTTTCGGCGATTACCGTCAGATTGCGGTTGCTGGCCTTAATCGCAGTGGCAGGGGGCAGGGCGCGGCCATGCAGTCCGTTAAAGTGATGGAGATTGAAATACTGCGGCAGTTTGGCTGCCTGACCGATGCCTGATACCATCACAGCCTGCTGGGGATCAAGCGCCAGCTCCTGCAGGATTTCGTTGAGCAGCTTCGCAATGCCGTAATTGCCGCAGCCTGGGCACCAGGCGATATCGCAGCCAGTACGCTGATAACGATTCTCGCTCATGGGTTAACCTCCTGCTGCAGCAAGGCAACCAGTTCGTCAACAGTGAAGGGAAGGCCGTTATACTTGTTCCATTGACGGATCATGTTACAGCCTGTCTCTGCCCGGAGCAGCCTTGCAAACTGGCCGGTGGCGTTGTTTTCAATCACGATGATCTCTTTGGCCTGCTGCAGATGGTCAATCAACGCCTGTGTTATCGGGTAAAGCTGAACGCAGTGGAGAAAAGCGGTCAACGCTGGTTTTACTCGCTTCATCGCCTCCTCAACAGCCGGGGCTGTGGAGCCCCAGCCTACAATCAGCCGCCTGTATCCAGCAGTGCCATGCAGCCGGGGCAGCAGGGCCAGCTCCTCTTTTAAAAGCCGCAGCTTTGCAAGTCGTTTGTCCACCATACTGACCCGCAGATCAAACTCTTCGGTGATACACCCCTCTTCGTCATGCTCGTCACTGTCCACCCTGACAATTCCGTTGCCCAAGCCCGGTATGCCGCGGGGGGAGATGCCATCCGGGCCAGCGGCGTAGCGGCGGTAATCCATCGTGGTGCTGATAATCTGCGATTCTGGCGGGGAATCAGGCAGCTTGAAAGGTTCAAGATCGTAGAGGGTGTCCAGCAGGTACTGGTCAGTCAGCAGAAAGACCGGCGATTGGCTGGCATCGGCCATGGTAAAGGCGTGGGCGGCGCAGGCAAACGCCTCTTCCGGGGAGCCTGGGGCGAGAAGTGCCCGAGGAAACTCGCCATGCCCTGAATAGCGGGCGATCTCCAGATCCCCCTGCTCGGTGCGGGTGGGCAGGCCGGTGCCTGGCCCCGGACGTTGCGCCAGATGAATGACCATGGGGGATTCAATCGCCCCGGACAGGCTCAGCCCTTCGGCCATCAGGTCGAATCCGCCGCCAGAGGTGCTTACCATGGCCCGCCCACCGGCATACCAGGAGCCAAGCCCCATGTTGATGGCGCTGATCTCGTCCTCGGCCTGCTCCACCACCACGCCGTGGGTGTGGGCCAACTTTGCAAGGTGGATCAGCACGCCGGTGGAGGGGGACATGGGGTAGGATGAGATAAAGTTGCAGCCGCCAGCCAGTGCACCAAAGGCAACGGCCTGGGAGCCGTCCAGCAGCAGTTGGTCAGCTTTTTTCTCCTGCGGCGGCAGATCAAAACGGCCTGAGGTGGTGGCCCCATGATCCCAGCCCAGCTTTGCGGCTGCAAGGTTCTTTGTCAGCAGCTCCGGGCTGCTGAAGGCCTTGGCCAGCGCAGCCTCAAGGGGTGCCAGCTCCCAGCCGATTATCCGGGCAATGTAGCCGCAGACAATGCTGTTGCTGTAAATTGCGCCCCCTGCCTGAGCGCCAAGCTCGGTCAGGGGCAGAGAAAGCATCCCGCTATCAGGCCCAAACAGCGTAGGGTCGCCGATCATCAGCGTATCAGCCGTGCATCTGCTTTTCAGCCGTGGCAGCGCATCCTTGTCCAGCAGCACGCAAACGTCAATCGTCTCACTCTGCGCCCGCACCGGATGGTCTGCCGCACACAGGGTGATGGAGTTGCTGCCCCCCCGGATGCGGGACATGAACTCGCTTGTGGCCAGCAGGTGCAAGCCGCCATTCATGAACATCCGGGCCAGGATCTGCGCAATGGTCTGCAAACCCTGGCCAGCTTCACCGCCAAACAACAGATTGATTTTGCCATGTCTCGGTCTGGTCGTAGTCATAGGTCACCCTTTTCAGGCTATGCTGCATTGGGCAAATTGAAAAGAGGGGTTGGTCAGACCTGTATTATACCAGAATATGGAGGAACTTTTGGGAAATTCAGGGAAATTCCGGGGACCACAGTATACAAAACTACTCTGCCATCTTTTCCCTGCTCTCTCATGCGCCGCTACACAATCTGCTGAGGATACAGATCTGGAAACAGATGCCCTGCCAGATGCGTACCCAGCCCCAGCCGTACTACTCCTTTGGGGGTGTCCGAAAGCAGCAGCCCTTCATCAAGCAGTTGTCCCAGCAGTATTCGACCGGTCCGCTCTGCCATGCCGGATCTGCGGATGATCTCACCGCGGTTGACCTGGCCCCGTAACAGCGCTTCCTGCAGCATGCAGGTTGCCTCCGGCTTAAGGTTTGGCTGGTCCGGTTTGGGGGCGGGAATTAATGCGACTCCCCGCATGGTTACGTAGCCGCGCAGCCTTTCCAGCAGACTGTCAAGTTTCAGCAGGTCGTGCATAAAGCTGATCTGGTCCAGGCAGGTTTCAAGGAAGAAGCAACAGAACTTTGTCATCCCTTCGTTTGAAAGGTTCCCGCGACCGTCAAGATCATTGCGCCGTGGTGCATCGGCCCAGGTCAGGGCTGCAAGGTAGGTGTCCATGTGGCGGGCAAGGCCGCGACTGACATTCCAAAGTCCGTAACCGCGAAGTGGCAGGCGTTGGAAACAGGCATCAGTGTACAGCCGGGTAACGCGGCCATTGCCGTCAAGAAACGGGTGAATCCAGCCAAGACGATGGTGGGACGCAGCCGCCGCAATCAGCGGGGTAAGTCCATGCAGCTGTTGCGGCGCGTAAGCTGTGTGAAAGCGATTCATAAAAGCATCCAGAGCCGTTGCAGCCGGGGCAATATGGCGACCGACTTCAACATCGCGCGTCCTGAACTCTCCTGCCAACACCTCAAGGGGAACATCGCCGGTTGCGCTGTGTACCAACCTTAATTCTTCGGGTAACTGTTCATAAAAAATGCGATGGAGCCAGCAAATGAAATCGCTGGAGGTGATCTCCAGTTCCGGT
Organism: Geobacter sp. UBA5730; assembly: GCA_002419465.1. Lineage (GTDB taxonomy): Bacteria > Desulfobacterota > Desulfuromonadia > Geobacterales > Pseudopelobacteraceae > Trichlorobacter. Next base: position 96,904 of record DIGE01000007.1, read on the forward strand.
TCTTCCTTGAGGCGTTTTTCCAGCAGCTGCTGGCAGTTGATATGGGCGAGGCTTTCCACCTGAAGATCCCACTTGGCCGGGTCGCTAAAATAATCTTTGCGCATGGCCCGCTCAATATCCACCGGGTGGGTACTGTGGCCTTCGATAAGGTTGGAGTAGTAGCTGTTGACCAGGCGCAACAGCTCAACCACCGCCTGTTGCGTAACCGGATGAAGCTGGCCGCCCAAGGCCGCGGAGCTGCTGGTTACGTCGCGGGCAAGGTCCTCAAGCTCCAGCACCCCTGTGGGAAAGAGCGGTTCCATATGTGCTGGTTGATGATACATTTTGCCGATCTCCGTGCCGATATTATTTTATCTTTAACGTTCTGCTATTATTTAGTATATATTGTTATTTGGTAATACTAAATAATCATTATCTGCCGATCTTGCTGGTCAGCTCTGATGTACTCAGCTCTAAACCGGTACAACCTGACCCCGCTGCTGCGTTCATGCAGCCCCAACCGCTGCAGGGCAGAGCGCCAGGCATAGCGGGCAGTACGGGCCTCGCCCGGTACAATCGCCACGCCACGGCCATCCGGCCCTTCCACCAGCAGGCCCTGGTGCCGTGGATCAACCATCTGCCAATCGCTGATCGGCTGTGGCTGGCCGGGAAAGGTGATCTGGATACCGGCAGAACGGGCCAGTTCAGGGGTGAGTCGAGTGGCGCGAGGATCGTTCTTCAACGCCAGCCGGATGTTGTCGCTGATCTCTTCAGGCAGGGTGGCATGGCGCGGGGTAAAGCTGCCAAAACAGGCCACTACCTGACGTTTGACAAAAAAGGTGACAAAGCAGGCCCGCTGGGAATGGCCGGTGATCGCCAGCGGGCTGGGGGCCGGACCCTTTTCCAGGCGGCTGATCATGACCGCTCTGGCATACGCCAGCAGGGCGGACTGCTCTGGCTGACTGAAGGTTTGGCCGGCAGCAGGCGTTACCAGCAGACAGATCAGCAGGCAGATCAGCAGTACTCTGTTGTTCATGGGCTGGTCCCTGCCACCACCCGGCTGGGCGCCGGATAGCTATCCCGGGAGATCAGCTCATCCTGCAGCTGTCCGTTTTCCGTGATGATCCGCCAGGTTTCGGTGGTAAAGCCGCTGGCCCCCTGTTGTTGCGGGGCATGGGCAGCGCCGCCCACCACCACCGTATCCGGCACCAGCCCGGTGCGGCTGACTTTCAGCTCTGCCGTGAACGGCTTTTCAACCGGTCCGTACAATGAGGTGGTCAGACGGTTCTGGTTCAGGGCAATTCTTAACTGCAGCGGGTAGGGGAACCGGTTTTTCAGTTTCAGGTCTTTGCGCCAGGAGGCGATGGTGGCATCCCGGCCCGGCGGTACATGACCAACGGTGCGGGAATGGGGGTGCCGTTCAACCACCTGCATGCCGGCCAAAAGCCCGGCATTGTAGATGGTGGAGGCCAGTTGGCAGATGCCGCCACCGGGGATATCCTGCAGCAGACCGGATGCGGTGATGATCGGCGCAGCCCGGTAGCCTTTGCCGGGGTCACGGGCCCCGACCAGTTCGTTAAAGCTGAAGGTCTCGCCTGGGGCAATGATAATTTGATCCAGGTCACGGGCGGCTGTGGCGGTGTTGTGGCGTTGTTGGGCGGAGCGGAGTTGCAGGGAGGTGCTGAAGCCGCCCCAGAGGTGTCTGAAGGCAGGGTCAGCAGCCAGGGCTGGCTGGCCGGTGATCAAAGCCAGCAGGAGCAGACAGGATGCAAATAGTCGTTTCACGCTCTTGCTGCCCGATATGACACTGTTTCAGGGATCATACCGATCCTTATACCACAGCTTACAAAAACCGCACAAAGACCTGATTTGAGAGCAACATGCCCCGCTTGGTCAGGGCCAGCCGCTCAGGGGAGCAGGTCAGCAGCCCGGCCTGGCTTAGTTGTGTAATCTGCTCGGTAAAACGCTGCTCCAGCCGTTCGCCAAACTGCTCTGCAAAATCGTCGAGACCGATGCCGTCAGCCATCCGCAGCCCCAGAAATATGAATTCCGACAGGGCATCCTCCCGGGTCAGTTCCTGGTGCTCTGTGGTTGCAAGCTCGTTGTTCCCGAGGGCCGCAGCCCAAACGTCATACTCGCTCTGGTTGCCCCAGCGGATCCCCCAGCCCTGCCGCAGGAACGAGTGGGCGCCGGGGCCGATCCCCAGGTAGCCGTCCCGCTGCCAGTAGCCGCAGTTGTGCTGGGAACGGCAGCCGGGCCGGGTAAAGTTGGCGATCTCGTAGTGCTCATAGCCGTCAGCGGTAAGGATACTGTCAGCCTCTTCAAGCATGCTTGCGGACAGGTCATGATCCGGCAGGGCATCACATCCAGCGGGATAACGATCAGCAAACGGGGTCTCTTCCTCAATTGTCAGGCCATAGATGGAGAGATGATCCGGCTGCAATGCCAGCGCTGCTGCCAGATCCTGTTGCCAGGCAGCCATCTCCTGGCCCGGCAGCCCGCAGATCAGATCAAGGCCGATGCTGGTGAAACCGGCCTGCTGTGCCAGTTGGAAGGCGCTGCGGGTTTCGGCTGCGGTGTGGCGTCTGCCCAGGGTTTGCAGCAACTGGTCATCAAAGGATTGGGCCCCCAGTGAAAGCCGGGTAACGCCGGCGCGGCAATAGCCGGTCAATGAATCACGGCTGACTGTGCCGGGGTTGGCCTCCAGGGTGATTTCTATCGGGTCGGCATGCCTGAACAGCTCCTGTGAGCGGGAGATCAGGCGGCTGATCTGGTCAGGATGCAGCAGGGAAGGGGTGCCACCGCCGAAGTAGAGCGAGCGGAGCGGTTGGTTGCGTGGATGAGTTCTGGCAGCCAGTTCCATTTCATGCAGCAGCAGGTCGCAGGTCTGCTCCAGTTTGTGTGGCTCCAGCGGGCGGGAGTTGAAGGCACAATAGCCGCATTTGCTCTGGCACCAGGGAATATGCAGGTACAGCCGGGAAAACATCGTCAGGTCTGATCCTGTTCTGGCGGGAAAAGGCGGGTCTCCCGTGGGTGCGTTACTCGGGGTAACAGGCGATTTCGGTCAATTCGATCCTGCTGGCCTTCTGGCTGAGGGTGATGGTGACCGGGGTTTCCAGTGGTTGCCGGGCCCGGCCATTGACGAGGGTGATTTCGCCGTGGTGGATCACCCGGCCGTTGAAGCGGATCTCCTGCTGCTGGCTGCCGGCCGCCACGTAGGTGTAGCGGAGGTCGCAGTAGTAGTTGACCGGTCCATTCAAGGATTGGGGGCCGCGGGCCGAGAGACGGCCGGACAGGGTACACTCGTTGGGCAGTTGCTCCCCTTTGCCACAGGTCAGGTCGGGCATCAGGACATTGATAGTGATTTGATCCAGCGCAACCGCTGCAACCGGAACGGTCAGGATGCTGCAGATGACAAGTGGCAGGATACGGTGCATGGATGCCTCCTTGAGTCAGCCAATCGGCCAACCGTTTTCAAAGCCGGGCGGATAAAAGCGTTCCTTGGTGCGGTTGTAGTAGCCGAACTGCAGGCGGGGGAACGCGTGCTTGAGCTGCTGGAGCAGCCGGTAGAGACCGATCCCCCGGCTGGTGACTGCCATGGCCTGATTGTAGTAATCAGGATCGATGGACAGGTTGCGCAGCTGGATCATATCCACACCGGTCTCAACCACAAACCGCAGCAATGCCTCCACTTCTTCGGGGGCATCGCTGACGCCGGGGGAGATCAGGTAGTTGATCATGGTGAAGCGCCCGGCCTGTTTGGCAATCTTCAGCGATTGGACAACGTTGTTGAAGGTGTAGCCCTTGGGACGGTAGTAGGCGTTATAGCGCGGTTCCAGCACCGAGTTGAGTGAAAAGCGGAAGGAATCCATGCCGGCGTCGCACAGCTCCTGCACACGATCCGGCAGGGAGCCGTTGGAGTTGAAGTTGATCGTGCCTCGCCCGGTGGCGCTTCTAAGGCGGCGGGTGGCCTCGGCGATGACCGGTGCCTGCAGAATCGGGTCCCCTTCGCAGCCCTGGCCGAAGGAGACGATCGGCTCGGGGGCTTCCAGCAGGTGCGGCAGGGCCACTTCCACCAGCTCTTCCGGGGTGGGCACAAAGCTGATCCGGTCGTGGTTGGAAGGACAACACTCCGAAGCCTGCAGCGAGATGCAGCCCAGACAGGCCGAGTTGCAGACCGGCGAGGTGGGCAGTGGCGCTTCCCAACGACGGAAAAAGAGGTTTTTTGCGGCAAAGCAGTGGTAGTCGATGGCACAGCGGGAGAGCTGTTCCAGCAGCCGGTTGTTGGGCTGTTCGGCCAGGCGCTGCCGGACCAGCGGGTCCAGCAGCCGGTCATCGTAGTTCTCCGGGTTCCAGTTTTGGTTCGTATCCACCTGGGTGGCTGCCACCACGAAACAATCCTGCTGTTCATCCCAACCCACCGCTGTGTAGGACCAGAGCGGCAGGTGCACCTTTTTTTTGCTGTAGTCGCAGGCCGGCAACAGGGTGCGGGCATAACCCGGCGCCATGAAGGCCGAGACCGCTTGGGGCCGGCCCCGCAGGCCGGGGGCTTTCTCGACCGTGCTGAACGATTGAGAGCGCCCGTCCCAGGCGATCGGCGGGGTGTCGGGGATGGTAAACAGGCGGCTGCCTTCCGGCAGGGGAATCAGTTCAATCGTTTCCGGCAGTACGGCCTCAGGTCCGCTCATCCCGGCCATGGTCAGAAACGGGTGGTCGTAAATCTGGCCCTGGGCATCAGCGTAAACGAGGTGTGGTAGCTGTTTTTTCATAACTGGTAACGTTTCGTGGTCAGCTTGTCAGCGGTTGCCGATGTTGATGAGGCCGCCCAGGTTGAAGTTGATGCTCCAGGAGCGTTCACCGAGCCGTTCCTGATAACTGGCAATCACGCTCCAGCACTGGTGGCGATACTCAATGTTGACGATCTGCTCCAGGAAGTCCTGCTTATCAAAAGAGTAGCGGTTGATGTAGTTGAAATAGACCGGTTTGAACAGTGCCAGCCCGACACGGCTTTCCAGGTATTCCACCTGTTGGTGGGTCCTGCGGTAGCTGGCTCCAGCGTTGTTGCCGTTGCCGTCGCTAAACTCTCCGCCCAGAGCGGTGTTGGTGATCCGTTTGTCGTAATGGTTGAAGCCGGCGTCAGCCAGTAACCGGAAACGGCGGTGCAACCAGGTCTCGCTCTCCAGGTCCAGGTTTGTCCAGGGCCGATTGTCGTCTGGTGTCAACGTCAGCAGATCGGGCCGTTCACCGCTGAAGCTGTAGCCCTGTTTCAGCCGCAGGGTCTGCAGATGCCGGTATTCAGCCGTCCCGCCTTCAGTTTCGAGTTTACCGCCCAGGTGGCTGGCGAGCGAGAAATATAACAGATTCTGGTGGACAAAACGATCGTTCTGATCAAACAGGGGGTAGCTCTGCTGATCCTCTTCCACCACGTAACGGTAGGAGAGAGCTGGCGCCAGCTCATGCCGCAGCCGGTTAAAGCCCAACAGCGAGCCGTCAACGGTGCGGCTGAAGGAGCTGCCCACTTCAGCGCTGAACTCAGGTACGGCGACAACGGCCTGTTCCTTGACCCCTGGCTGGGCATCCGTGATGTTGTAGGCGCGAATCTGTGCGCCACCGCTCAGCTGGGCATTCAGGCGGCCGTCAAACAGGGCATGGCTGCTTACCAGGCGTGGGCTGAGCACGGCCCGTTGTCCCTGCATCCCTTTTTCGCGGTAATAGTTGGTCGACGCCAGATCGAGATCAAGGTAGAGCGGCAGCACGGGGAGCTTTTCCCGCACCCCGTACAGCAGCAGCTCCGGTGCCCGTTGCAGGGTAGTGCTGCTGCTGCCACTGGCGAAATCCTGGGTGTAGATCCCTTGCGCAGCTGCCAGCCAATGATCCCAGAATTTGGTGACGACAACCCGTGAATCGTAGTACTGGCGGTTATACTCGCCATTTTTCTGAGAATAGTCCTGCAGGTAGCTGCGATCACTGGTCAGGTTGATGCTGGTGATCAGCGACAGGTTGTCCGGCAACTGTTCCGTGTGAAACTGGACCAGTTGGCCCCTGACCTTGTCTTCATTGTTATCGTAGATCAGGTAGCCACCGGCCGAACCGGTGCTGGTGCGCGAGCGCAGATAGCGGTAATCAGTGCCGAGCCCCACTCCGCGCTTGGTCTGGATATCCAGGTTGAAGGTGGCCTCCTGGGAGGGAGAAATTGCCCAGTAGAACGGGGTGTCCAGGAAAAATCCCCGTTTGGTTGATGTGCCGAAGTGAGGAAACAAAAAACCGGACTGGCGCTCCCGCTTGACCGGCAGGACCATATACGGGAAGTAAAAAATCGGGATGTTCTTGACGTAAAAGATGACATTGCTGCCCGTGGCATACTCTTCCGTTGTCAGATCAAAGTCAGAGGCGCCAAACTTCCAGCTGGGGGTGTCGGCATCGCAGGTGGTGAAGGCGCCGTTGTGCAGGGCGTACTGGTCGTCACCCAGTTTTGCGATCTGCTTGCCGTCGGCGCGAAAATCCCCTTTTGTCATGAAGATATGACCGTTTTCCATCTCGGATCGACCGGTTTCCGTATCCATCACCAGACGGTCGCCCCACATGTTGTCACCGGCCTTGATCAGGATGACGTTGCCGGTGGCCACCAGAATCTTGTCCTGGCGGTTAAAGGTGGCATGATCGGCGGTCATGGTCATATCCTGCCAGGTCATCTCCACCTTGCCGGTGGCGGTCAGCAGGTCACTGGCAGCGTCGTGATCCATCCGGTCGGCTTTGATGACCATTCCCTCAGCGCCAGGCTGCTCGGCAGCCTGCAGGGCCGCCGGCGTCAAGAGCATCATCATCAGTAGGTAGATAATTGCTTGTTTCATTCGTAGTCGGCTCGTTCCTGCAAAATTGGTCAATCGTTATCCCCGTAGTGCGTTACAGATCTGGCCCGTTAGCAGAGCCCGGGCCTCACCCACGGTAAACAGGGAGCCAGCCACCACGATCAGATCATTGGTTTGTGTGTTGCGCCGGGCCAGGGCAATTCCCTGTTCCACCGTGCCACCACTGACTGCATTGCAGCCGTGATCGGCACACAGCGCAGCCAGCCGGTCGGCCGCAAGTGACCGCTCCTGGTTTGGAGCCACCGTAATGACATGCTCGGCCAACGGGAGCAAGGCAGCCAGTATCGGCTCAAGTTCCTTGTCCGCCATCACTCCCAGCACCAGGGTGATACTGCGGTTGGCCTGGTCATGCCGCAGACACTCGGCCAGAGCGGTTGCCCCGGCCGGATTGTGGGCGCCGTCCAGCAGCAGTTCCGAACCGTTCGGCAGGGTGAAACGTTCCATTCTGCCCGGCCAGTACGCCGTGTTTATGCCGGTGACCAAAGCCTCGGCACTGATTGCCAGTCCGCTGCCGGTCAACAGTTCGGCAGTTGCCAGGGCGCAGGCTGCGTTCCAGCATTGGTAGCTGCCGGGGATGCCGGGCTGCATGCCGCTCAGGCTGTGGCGGGCGTCCCGGTAGGCCAGCCGGTGGTTGGCCTCCCAGTGTGCCTGAAAGTCGTGTCCCGCCAACAGCAGCCGGTTTAGGTTGCCGTGGCAATAACTGCGGATGGCTGCCAGGGCCTCCGGCTGTTGGGGTGCGCAGATCACCGGACTGCCTGTCTCAGCGATGCCTGCTTTCTCTGCGGCGATGGCCGCCACAGTACTGCCCAGCCACTGCCCGTGATCCAGGGATATCGGCGTCACCACGGTGGCCTCGGCGGTTATGGCTGCCGTTGCGTCAGCCTTGCCACCCATGCCTGCCTCAAGAATCGCCACCTCTACCCTGTTTTCCGTAAAATAGCAGCAGGCCAGGGCCGTAGTCAGTTCAAAAAAAGTATCATCAGGACCGGCGATCGACAGAAGGTGGGAGATTAAGCGATCAAGCCGGGCTGCGTCTATATCGGTGCCGTCAATCCGGAACCGTTCCGTATAATTGATGAGGTGGGGCGAGGTAAACAGGCCGGTGCGATAGCCTGCTGCCGTCAGAATGGTGGACAGAAAGGCTGCGGTGGAACCTTTGCCGTTGGTGCCGACAACGTGGATGGCACGAAAGCCCTGTTCCGGGTGGCCCATGCGGGCCAGCAGGGCGCTGATTCGCCCGGTACCCGGACGAATAGCGAAGCGCCGTCGGCCGAACAGCCCGGCCAAGCCAGTAACACGGGCCACCGGTTACCGGTTGGTCAGGACGGCCAGTACCTGGCCCAGGGTGGTGCGCATCTGCTGGCGCGGGATAATGATATCCACCATGCCGTGATCCAGCAGATATTCAGAGCGTTGGAAACCTTCCGGCAGTTTCTGGCGGATGGTTTGTTCAATCACCCGCGGACCGGCAAAGCCGATCAGCGCCTTGGGTTCGGCGATGTTCAGGTCTCCCAGCATGGCAAAGCTGGCAGTCACGCCGCCGGTGGTCGGGTCGGTCAGGATTGAGATAAACGGCAGCCCGGCTTTTTTCAGTTTTGCCAGGGCGGCCGAGGTCTTGGCCATCTGCATCAACGAGAGGATTGACTCCTGCATCCGTGCCCCGCCGGAGGCCGAGATCACGATCACCGGCTGCTTCTTTTCCAAGCCGCGTTCGATGGAACGGGTGATCTTTTCCCCCACCACGCTACCCATGCTGCCGCCCATGAAGGAGAAGTCGAAGATGGCTATCTGGGTAGCAATCCCCTCGATGGTTCCCTCCACGCAGATTACGGCATCACGGGAACCACCCTTGGCAACGGCGACGTCAATCCGTTCCTGGTAGCTCTTTGAATCCTTGAACTGCAGAAAGTCCACCGAGGTTATGTTGGCATCAAACTCTTGCCAGGCGCCTCCGTCCAGTAGCAGCTGGAGCCGTTTGCGCGGAGCGATCCGGTAGTGATGACCGCACTTGGGACAAACCTGCTGGTTTTCGGCAATCTCCTTGGTGAGGATCGATTCGCTGCAGCCTTGGCACTTGGTCCAGAGACCCTCGGGAACCTTGACGTTTTTTGTGTGGGCCTTCTCGACGCCTGTTGTGTCACGTTTGAACCAACTCATAGCGTGTATCCTCACTTCAATATTAGATAGCGGTGCGTGTCATACACTGTTTCAACGAACGGACCAGTTGCGTGACCTCGGTGATGAGCTGTTCGCCCTGATACTGCTCAAACAGCTTCACAATGGCGCTGCCCACCACGACGCCGTCGGCCGTTGCGGCTACCTGTGCGGCCTGTTGTGGCGTGGCGATGCCGAAGCCGGCGACCACCGGCAGCTTGCTACTGCTGCGGATGCGTGCCAGATCCTCGGTCAGGTTGCTGGCAACGGCTTCGCGCACCCCGGTCACACCGGTGACGGTGACGTAGTACAGAAACCCGCTGCCGGAGCGCGCAACCTGGGTGATGCGGGACTGGTCGGAGGTGGGGGTCAGCAGGAAGATGATCTTCAGACCTGCTGCCCGGGCTGCCGGCAGCAGCTCGCCGGCTTCTTCTGGCGGCAGGTCCACCAGCAGCAGGCCATCAACACCGGCTGCAGCGGCATCGTCGCTGAAACGTTGCCAGCCGTAAGTGTAGATCGGATTACTGTAGCCCATCAGGATGATCGGTACGCTGACCTGGCTGCGGACCTGTTGAACCATCTCCAGAATTTTTGTGAGGGTGGTGCCGGATGCCAGCGCCCGCTCTGATGCCCGCTGGATGGTGGGGCCGTCGGCCATCGGATCGGAAAAGGGGATCCCCAGTTCGATGATATCGGCTCCGGCCTGTTCCAGCAGTGGCAACATGCGAGTGGTGATGGCCAGATCAGGATCGCCGGCGGTGATGAAGGTCACCAGGGCCGGCGTCTGGTTTTTTTTGAGTTGTTTGAAGCGCTGCTGTATCCGGTCGGTCATAATCGTAGCCCTGCCATCTCCTTCTCCAACAGATCAATCTGCCGTGATAGTCCGGCCACGGAACTATCCATCACACGGGCGGCCTGTGAGCTGGCCAGTGAGGATTGACGAATATTGTCCACCATCCGGTCAATGGCGTGGCTGTGCTCGGTCTGCGACAGGCAGGATTCGCGAATCTGACCGATCATCACGTTGACGTCTTCAGTGGCCCGGGCGATCAGGACGCTGGCCCTGCTCTGCTCCCGGGTGGAACTACGCACCTGACCGGTCATTTCCCGCATCCGTTCAACGGCGGTGGTGATCAGCTCGCTTCCTTTGGAGTGTTCGCGGGCTGAGGCTGCCATCTGCTCGACCATCTCCTCAACCTGCTCCATGGCGATGCGGATGCTTTGGCTGCCCTTGGCCTGTTCCACGGTGGCCCTGGCAATGGTGCTGATTTGCAGACCGGCCTGATGCACCCCCTGGACGATTTGTTCAAGGGCAGTCCCGGAACGTTCCGAGAGTTCTTCGCCGACGCAGACGGCCAATTCTGCCTGGTTGATGGCGGCAACGGCCCGGCCGGTGTCTTCCTGGACCCCGCTGATCATGGCGGCGATCTCACGGGTGGAGGACGAGGTCCGTTCGGCCAGTTCCTTGATTTCGTCGGCAACCACGGCGAAACCTTTGCCGTGTTCCCCGGCTTGGGCCGCGATAATAGCGGCGTTCAACGCCAACAGATTGGTCTGTTCAGCCACCTCATCAATCACCGACAGAATTGCGCCGATGTCGTTGGCCCGCAGCGAGAGGTGTTCCACCACCTCGGCAGCGGTACGGGCCGCCCGGCGAATCTCCTGCATGCCGATGATGGTCTCCTGTACGGTCTTGAGACCGTTGGCGGCATCGACCTTGACCGTCTCCGAAATGGAGGCGGTGTCGAGGGCGTTTTTCTCGACCTGCCGGATGGTGGCGTCCATCTCGGCCACCGAAGAGGCGGTGGTGGTGGAGGCGTCCAGCAGATTGCTGATGTTGGTGCCGATACCCTTGATGGAGGCTGCCATTTGAATCACCGAGGAGCTGACTTCATCCACTGATTGTCCCAGTTTGTCGGTGTTGATGGCAACTTCTTCGATGCTGGCAGCCATCTCCAGGATTGATGATGAGGTCTCTGCGGCCGAACTGGAAAGCTGGTCAACTCCCTGGGAAATATCCCGCACCGAGGCATTGATCTGGACCACCGTCTGGCTGGTGTCGCTGACCGCCTGTTCCTGGATGCGGGTGGCGCCGACTACCTGGCGGGTGGCTTTTTCGATATTCTGGTCAATGCTGGTCAATTCGTCGGTGGCCGCGTTGAGCCGGAAGACGATGTTGTGCAGGTTTTCCGCCATGGTGTTCATGGCAACCGCCAGGTCGCCCACCTCGCCACAAGCCTTCAGATCAAGGCGGCTGCTGAGTGTGCCGGCAGCCACGGATTTGGCAAACTCGACACATTGCCGGATCGGCCGGGTGACCGATTCGGTAATCACGATCGAGAGCACCGTGATCAGGGCTATCAGTACCAGCGTCACCAGGCCGGTTACCATGATTTTGCTGCGGGTGGTGGCAGTGACGTCTTTTTCGATCTGGTAGACATCCCGCCGCAGGGTGTCCACCATGGTGGCAATCGTTGTGCTGAACGAGCTGAATCGTTTGGCTTGAAGACCGGTTGTCAGTGCAGTTGCCCGGTTCAGATCACCACGCTGCACTGAGGGGATGATCTCTTCCAACAGGGTTTTTTTGTAGTCCTCCCAGATCGCTTCAGCCTTTATGAGGCTTTCACGTTTCTGTGCCGATTCAATCAGACCCAATACGTCGTCGTATTTAAAATCAATGTCATCGGTATGGTCGTTGATTTTTTCCAACAACGCATGGGCAGAGCTCTGGTCTCGCTCATGCATGTATGACAGAGCCTCGCCCTGCAGTTGGTAAATGTCAGATTTGAGCAGGGCGATCTTTTCGAGGGCATCTTTGCTGTTGCGAATGGTCTTGTAGGAAGTGCCGTTGATCCGGACCTCGCTCAAAAGCAGCACACCCAGCAGGATGACGATTAATATGGCGGCAAAGGAGACCAGCGAAAGCAGGAACATCCTGGCGCGCAGGGTCAGGCCGGAGCATTTCTTCGCCGAGTGGTTTTCTTCCACTGCGTGCATCTCCTTTCGAGATGGATTCATTGCGAGTAAAGCCGGGAAACTATAGCAGAGCGGTTACGGACAGGGCAAGTGAAAAGGGGGGATAGGGTGGGGCCTGGCAGGTTGCTGAATGTCAATCTGAACACCATTTTTGCGGGTGGTCCGATGCTGGGCTGGCGTCATCTCCGTGATGAGCTGCCGGGGGCGGTGAGTAGCGCCCCCGGTGTGTCAGGCACGAGCAGATCAGCCTCAGACGGCAGCTATTGAACCGTAGAGTCCTTCTCTTTCATGGCCAGAGTAAATCTGGAACCTTGCAGCTCGGCAAGCAGTAACTGGCGGATTCTGCGAATCTTGCGCAGGTACGCCTCGGCCTGGGGGCCGGTGCCGCAGTAGAATTTTTTGGCCCGGTCCATATTGCCGTCCGCCATCTCCAATTTGTTGAGCAAGGTGCGAACGGCTGCTTCGGCACATTTCTCGTCGTTGCGCATTTCTCCGGGTGAATAGCCGTGGTTGCGGGCCTCACTGGGCATCAACTGCCAGACGCCGATGGCACCCATCGTGGAGGTGGCCTTGGAGGAGAGATTGTGCCCGCCCGTCTCGGCCAGAGCGATTTCGGCCAGGTCCATCGGGCTGAAGGGCGTTCCCAGCGTCTTCAGATAGCAGAGGGCCGCCAGATTCCGGGCTCGCTCTTGGGTGGTATGACGGGCAAAGGCCTGCTTGATTACCGGTACTTGCAGCTTGCGGTCCTCGAGGCTAACACCCTTCTCCATCAGGGTGCGGACCTCTTTTTCAAGGGAGGTCTCGGTCAGGTTGCTGTCGAGTGAGGCGGGTGAGGCGGACAGCCGTGATTCGCTGCTACAGGCCGTGAAGAGCGCCGGCAGCCAGAAGAGTGTAATGACCGCCATCACACAACTGATTTTTTGTCGAACAATGCATTTTATCATAGGTAAGAGTGGTGAAGATTGCACAGCTGGGTGCCGGACCAAAATCCGGTGTCAGGGGGGTGTACGAAGGGGATCCGGCGGTTACTCCTTTCGTTAGGTACAAGATTTTGACTCTGCCGAGTGCCGAAACGACAAAAGTCCCGTGACGAGCGCGGGACTTTGGCTGCTTCCGTTTGGTGGCGGAAGGTGAAAGACCTATACCAGGATTTTATCGTAAAGGTCAACAAAAAAGTAAGAATGTACAACAAGATCAATATGTTGATGGTACGTTTGAGACTCAAGCCCTGTCGGAATCAAAGCCGGGAGCGGCTGAAGCTAGTTGTTGGCCAGATCTTTCAGGGTTATATCGGCCAGCAGCTGACGGACCTGCTGCTTGACCCGTTCCCAGATCGGATGGACCGTGCAGAAGCTGTCCCGTTCACATTCCCCTGGCGCCACCACGCAGCGGTTGGGAGTAATCGGGCCTTCCACGGCCTCCACCACCTCCAGCAGGGTGATCTGTTCGGGCGGACGAGCCAGTATGAAGCCGCCTCCGGTGCCGCGGTATGATTTGACGATCCCTGATTTGCTGAACTGCTGGAAGATCTTGGCCAGAAAGGTTTGGGGGACATCCACCGCCGCTGCTATGTTGGAAAGCAGTGAGATCTTGTCCAGCGGTTGTCCGGCCAGATACACGATGCCACGAATGGCGTAATCACCCTTGCGGGTCAGCTCCATCACGGAAGGCTCCTAAAAGGACTTTGATAGTCTCTTTATAGCCTGCCCCTAAAAGACCTGTCAAGTCCGGTTAGCGGCCCAGCATGATCCCCAGTGATTCGGCGGTCCGTACGATCTCGCCGGCAGGGTCAACCTGCTTCAGGTTACGAGTGGCATCAAGAATCGGAACGCCCACGATCTTGCGACCCTGCAGGGCTACCATCTGGCCGAACTGCCCGGCCGCCACCAGTTCTACGGCCCGTACACCGAAACGGCTGCCCAGGGCCCGGTCGAAGGTGGTGGGGGAGCCACCCCGCTGGAGGTGTCCCAGCACCGTAACCCGCACATCCATATCCAGACATTGTTCTATCTGCTTGGCTACAAATTGGCCGATACCCCCCAGCCGCTCAATGGTGTACTTGCCACTGGGACCTTCGGCCACCACCCGGTCGCCACCGCTCGGGAAGGCCCCTTCGGCGGTCACGATGATGCTGAAATGACCCCCGCGTTCCTTGCGGCTTCTGATGGCGTCGCAGACCTTGCCGACATCGAAGGGTATCTCAGGGATCAGAATCACGTCAGCGCCTCCGGCGATGCCGGATTCCAGGGCGATCCAGCCGGCATAGCGCCCCATCACCTCCAGGATCATCACCCGGTGGTGGCTTTCGGCGGTGGTGTGCAGTTTGTCAAGGGCATCGGTGGCGGTCTCCAGGGCCGTGTTGTAGCCGAAGGTCACATCGGTCTCATCCAGGTCGTTGTCGATGGTTTTGGGCACCCCCACTACCGGCAGGCCTTTTTCTGCGAGTTGCAGGGCGATTTTGAGTGATCCTTCGCCCCCCACGGCAATCAGAGCATCCAGACCCAGGGTGCGGGCATTGGCGATCACCTGGTCGGAGATGTCCACCTGGACGATCTTGCCGTCCTGTTCAATCGGGTATGCAAACGGGTTTCCGCGGTTGGTGGTTCCCAGGATGGTGCCGCCCCGGGGCAGGATGCCCCGCACGCTTTCCAGAGTCAGAGCAGTGCAGTTGTTCAGGTCCAGTAATCCGTCAAAGCCATCCCGAATGCCGATCACCCCCCAGCCGTGACGCAGAATGGCACTTTTTACCACACCTCTGATGACCGCGTTCAGGCCGGGACAATCGCCGCCACCGGTCAGGATGCCGATTTTTTTGGACATGGGAGGTCTCCTTACGGTTCTGATGTTTCAGGCTCGGCTGCTGAAGCAGGCTCTGCCGGGGTGACTGCTTTTTTCTTGCCGAAGATCGCCGCCACCCAGACACTGACCTCGTACATCAGGTAAAGTGGGATCATGATCACGAACATGGTCACCAGATCGGAATGGAAAGCGGCCACAATGGAACTGGCCAGCAGGGCGTATTTTCGTTTCCCGGCCAGGAACTGATAGCTGACGATCCCGAAGCGCGACAACAGCAGGGTCAGCACCGGCAGTTCGGCGATCAGACCGAAGAGCAGGATCAGCCGTAAACAAAAATCTACGTAGGCTGACAGCGAAAGCCAGCTGCGCAGCCCCTCGGTTTCATAAGAAAGTGAGAAGTTGATGATGAACGGCCAGATGGTGGTCAGGAAAAACAGTGCGCCCACACAGAAGGCCACAGTGGCCACGGTGATAAACGGCACCACCAGTCTGCGTTCTTTGCGGGTCAAGCCCGGGGCGATGAAAGCCCATACCTGGTAGAAGATGATTGGCAATACCAGCACAAAGCCGGCGATCACTGAGATTTTGCACTGGATGAAGAACGGTTCCAGCGGCGCAGTATAGTTGAGGGAGTGTTCCTTTTTGGGTTTGTTCAGTTCCTTTTCCAGCTTGGCCCTGTCGTAAATGGCGGGAAAATTATCCTTGAGGTACAGATAACCCCGCTGTTTGGCTGCATCCAGATAGGTGGCGCCGGTGAGCGGTTTTTCCATGAAGACCAGGATCTCGTCGGCCAGATTCCAGGCAAAGCCCATCCCGATCACCACGGCCACCACGATGATGATCAGACGGCGGCGCAGTTCCACCAGATGCTCAATAAACGGTAAAACCTTTAATGGTTCTTCGGACATGGGATCTCCGGAAGCAAGGTAAGTTGTCGCAGGCTAGCACAGCCGGTACGGTGGCGCAACTACCGCTGGCCGATGACCTTGGGCCGTTTGCCCTTGACCGGTATGCGGGGATACTCATCACCACCTGCCGGTTGTGGTCGCGGGGCATCGTGCCGGGCAGGCGCGTGATTCACCAGCACGAATTCGATTCGTCGGGCCTGGGGATTGACAGCCACTATCCGTACCCGCACCGGATCACCAATGCGCAACACCTTGCCACGCCGTCCCACCAGGGCGTGGTCCTTTTCCTCGAAGCGGTACAGGTCGTCCACCAGGGTGGAAATATGCACCAGACCCTCCACAAACACTTCGGTCAGTTCCACAAAACAGCCGAAACCGGCCACTCCGGCGATGAAGCCGTCGAATTCCTGGCCGATTCGTTCCTGCATGAACTGTAGTTTTTTGAGTTCTACAATGTCACGCTCGGCCTCCATGGCTACCCGTTCGCGTTTGCTGGCATGTTCGGCCGCCTCGGCCAGGCTGGCACCGATCCGGTCAAGTTCCCGTTGCTGCTGTTTGTTCAGACCGCCCTCTGCGTGGGTTAGAGCCAGTCGCAGCAGGCGGTGCACGATCAGATCCGGGTAACGGCGGATTGGTGAGGTGAAATGGGTATAACAGTCTGAGGCCAGGCCGAAATGGCCCAGATTGATGGCCGCATAGCGGGCCTGTTTCATGCAGCGCAGCAGGCCGTAGTTGACCATCCGCTCCTCCGGCTTGCCCTCGGCCTCGGCGATCAGCTGTTGCAGGGCGCTCGGAGCCACCTTGTCCCCCTGCAATTCCAGGGTAAAGCCGAAGGGCAGGATGAAATCACGGAAATCGGCCAGCTTGGTGGGGTCGGGAGCTTCGTGAATCCGGTAGATGAACGGCAGATCCTGCTCGGTTACAAAACGGGCCACCGCCTCGTTGGCGGCCAACATGAACTCCTCGATCAACTGATGGGCCAGGTTGCGTTCACTCTTGACAATCGCCTCGGTCTGGCCGGTCAGACCGATGATGATCTCCGGCTCAGGCAGGTCGAAATCGATGCTGCCACGGGCTCTGCGCATCCCCATCAGCACCAGGGCCAGCTCCTTCATCTGTAGCAGCAGCGGGGCAAGGTCCCGCTGTTCCCCCAGCCCTTTTTCGTCGCCCTCCACGATCACCTGTTTGACCAGGGTGTAGGTAAGGCGGGCGTCACTCTTGATCACGCTGGGGTAAAACCGGGATTCCACCATGACGCCGGACCGGTTGAACAGCATCTCGGCGGTCATGGTCAAGCGGTCGACATGGGGATTGAGGGAGCAGATGCCGTTACTGAGCCGTTCTGGCAGCATCGGTATGCAACGGTCGGGAAAGTAGACCGAGGTGCCCCGCAGGTAGGCCTCCTGATCCAGGCTTGAGCCTGGTTTGACGTAGTTGGAAACATCGGCGATGGAGACCCACAGGCGCCAGCCGTCCCCCTCGGGACGTACCGAAACAGCGTCATCGAAATCCTTGGCGGTCTCGCCGTCAATGGTTACGGTTGGCAGCTTGCGCAGGTCTACCCGCCCCTGAAGATCATCCTTGCTGACCTGGGCAGGAATCGCTTCCGCCTCGGCCAGGGTAGCTGGCGCAAAAATGTGGGGCAGGTCAAAGCGGCGGATGACCGTCTGTACCTCCACCTGGGGATCATCGGGCCAGCCCAGCACCTCGATCACCTTGCCCTCGGGAGGGCGTCCGCCGGCGGGCCAGGAGGTAACCTCGATCACCACCTGCTGGCCGTCAACGGCAGCACCTTTTGCCTTGGCCGGAATGGTGAAAAACGCTCCGATGCGGATATCCTCCGGTACCAGGATAGCTCCCCGGCGGTTTTCCTCAAGCCGTCCGACGATCCGGCTGTTGGCCCGTTCCAGGACGGCTACTACCCGGCCCTCCAGTTTTCCGCGGCCAAAGCGGCTTTTTTCGGTCCGTAGCGAGACCTTGTCGCCGTGCAGTGCTCCGCCAATCGCCTTGGCCGGCACAAAGATGTCCTCTCCGCCGCCTTCCGGGGCCACAAAGCCGTAACCATCGCGATGCACTGAGATGGCGCCATGTGTCGTGCCGCTGTTGTCGGCTCCCGGCAGACTATAGCGATTGCCCCGCAGACGAACCACTTCGCCAGTGGCGAGTAGATCGTCTATCAGCCGTTTCAGTTCACTTTTGACAGAACGACCTCCCAGGGCACGTAGCAGGCTGGCAAAGTGCAGCGCCTGCTCTTCGCGGGATAACAGCTCAAGGACCTCTTTTTTTGCAAGTCGCATGGAAAACCTCTGTCGGTGCAGGGATGAATGGGAGTCGCGTACCTATCCTCGGTATCAGCGTATAGCATAAAATGCAAGGCTTGGCAGTCTCTGGCTGCTGCACCCTATAGATTATTTTCTTCAGCAGTCACTCGTGCGCGATCAAACGTCAGCAATTTGGTTGTTGCATGGTGCAACGGTGTTGCGTCCGTTGCAGTAATCTGTTGCTCACGTAGATTCAAATAGTTATCTGTGTATGGGTGCTTATTTGTTGCATATGCAACGGCCGGGGTCAATTGATTCATTCGGTGTGATTAATCGAGTCTCAAAGTCAATATGCTGTAAATACAAGGTTTTATTTTTTTATGAGCCACTTTTCTGATGTTGGCACGATGCGTGTAATAGAATTAGACAAGCAGTCACCAAACGAAAAGGAGAACGATCATGAAAGCAAAAAGCAATTTTTCGACCCTGGTAGCAGAAACCACAGCACGCGGTAGCTTGGCAGTATTCGCCGGTGCCACCATCTTCCTGGCAGGTTTTGTGAGCTGGTCCGCAGCCAGTGCAGTGGGCGCCATCGTTAACCTGCTGAACTAATTAACCTGGTCTTGGATCAGCACATCAGTAATGCATCTGAAAGGAGTTTCACCATGAAAGTAAAAGTCAGTTATTCCGATCTTGATGATCGCAAATACATCGGTAAGGTCCTGGCTGTCGCCGGTGTCTTTGCAGCCGGGGCCGGGTTGGCCGTAGCCTGGCCCGCACTCAGCCACATCGCAGTAAGGTTAGTCAGCTAGATTTTTCCCCTGCTACAAAAAGAAAAAGGGCCCCGCATGAGGGCCTTTTTCTGTTTGGTAGGTTGGATAGCCAGGAGTGACGGGTGACTGGCCGTCTGTTGCATATAGGTTTGGTGTGCAGGTAAATGCCTGATAATAGGTTATTTTAGTGTTCGCGATGCGTCCGATGTCGTACGTCGTTTGTAGCAAATCTTGTAGCAGTTTGTAGCACAGAATAGGTGCCTTGTCGATGGCGACCAAGAGACGGCGTTTCATGTGTCTTTGAGCAGTGCTGACAGCTCCGAAAGAGATATCGCCTCGATATCGCCGGCCATTCGATAGCGCTCGCTGCCAGCATATACGACAAATTTTCGTTCCGGCTGCAGATCGTCGCAGGCTGCATGGAACCCTCGTTCAAGCTTTGGCGATAGGCTGCGCTTGATCTCTATGGCCCATTTGTTTCCGTTGGGCCAGACCAGCAGCAGGTCTATTTCCGCACCTCCGCTGGTGCGGTAGAAATGTCCGGTCACCTGTTCCGGTGCAGCGGCCAGCAGGTTCTCAATTACGAAACACTCCCAGCTTTGCCCGACGACAGGGTGCGCGAGCAGGGTTTCCTTGTCAGGGATCATCAGCAGTGCATGGACGAGGCCGCTGTCACGCACATACACCTTGGGTGTCTTGATCAGGCGCTTGCCTAGATTGGCATGCCACGGTTGCAGACGCCGAACCAGCAGCAGGTCAACCAGCAGGTCCAGGTAGCTGGCGGCGGTTTTTGCATCCACGCCAAGATTGCGGGCAAACTGGGCGGTGTTCAGCAGACCACCCTGATGATGCGCCAGCATGCCCCAGAAGCGGCGCAGTGTCTCGGCAGCAATACGTGGCCCGAACTGCGGGATGTCCCGCTCCAGATAAGTTCTGATGAAATCTTGTCGCCAACGCAGGCTGCGGGCATCATCTGCAGCCAACAGGCTTTCCGGGTAGCCGCCACGTATCCAAAGCTGTTCCTGAGACTGAGGGCCGACCTCAAGCACCTGAAACGGAGTCAGTTCCAGGTAGGTGATTCGGCCAGCCAAGGTTTCACCGGATTGTTTCAGCAGATCGAGCGACGCTGATCCCAAAAGAAGATATTGTCCGGCTTTCCGTCCTGCACGACGGCCCTGATCAATCAGACCGCGCAACACGGGAAAGAGGCCAGGGACGCGGTGGATCTCGTCCAGGATCACCAGCTTGTCTTGGTGATCGGCAAGATACAGCTCTGGTTGGCTGAGTTTGGCTCGGTCCTGTTCTGACTCCAGATCTATATAAATCGCATTGTGTCGCTCGCCGACCTCAAGCGCCAGGGTGGTTTTGCCAACCTGGCGTGGGCCGAGCAGGGCAACCGCTGGCGAGTCTGCAAGGGCTCTGTTGAGGTGATGGGTAAGCTGTCGCTGAATCATGTTTGCAATTATGGACTGTGGTTCCGTTAATTGCAAGGATGATTTGTGGGTGGGTTAAATTTGAACGTCGATTCACATCCTGGGTAGGCACTCTGTAGTCCGGGTTCGTAAAACTAATTGAACATATGTAATCGGCTGTATTCTGCCTTCTTTACTGCGGGCTGAGCTTCCTCGAGGGATACTTGCTCAAGCTCACAACCTCTGCTCCACCCATTTTTAGGAATGGCTTTTATAAAGTAAAGTTTCTCCGCTTCTGTTTCAAGCTCAAGCTGGTCCTTCCCATTTTCTAATTTACACGAAATGGATGTTTTGCCTGGGGTTACATCAAACATGACGACTTTGTTTTTCGCGAGGAGCGCACTTTCGTTAACGTTTGCCGAGACTATCATCACCGGGTGGAACTTGAGGATGAATTCGTCCCTAAATACATATACTACTGCCGCTTTGGGTTTTGAAAGGAATTCATATACGTTGTCGTCAGCTGGATCAAGACCTGCTTTTATACGTGAGGTGGATCTAACCTGCTTTGCATTGAATGCGATGCGCTTGGAACAGTTGTCGAAAGGGTTCTTGGTGATAGGAACAGCTACATCGTCTGAATCGGGAGACACCCTCGCTTCGGGTGGCATTGTGACCTGGAGTTTGGTCAACCGAGTTTTACTCAGATGGATGCTCTCGCCATTCTTAGCTATACTGTCAAGCTCAGAGCAGAATGCTTGGGCGTCCGTGCCGATCTTTTCCAGATCAGTGTTAGCGTCGATATTATTGCGGGTTGTAAACTGTGCCAACAGGTCAGTATTTACAGCTATCCGCCATTTAATCGCTGGGTCTAATCCTCCGAAAGAAAGATTGCCTGATGCGGCCTCCATAATTATGCCTGTGAGGGCGATTACGCCGCCCAGAGGCGTCCCACTCGCAGCGCCGCCAAGCGCCATGCCGCTGCCGATTTGCCCTACCGTGTTTTTTACCGAATTGTCGTTATCCTTCACCGAATTGTCGCTATTCTCAGCTGCGTACGCTGGAATACACACCGAGATAACAATAAACCACACAAAACCAATTGCTAATTTTCTCAAAAAGTAATTCTCCTTAAAATCGATAGAAATTAAGTTCATTCGTTTCGCTATTAAATTTAAAATCTTAACTTAAAGCAGGGATGATCTCCAGCGCTACAAACAGGGTCTCTGGAATTTTTTTTAGGCCTTTTTCAATGAATAAGACAGGGCACCCATATAAGGGACCCCGCTGGTCTGTGCCGATGATCTTTCTTTCAGGCTACCGGTTGCAGCTATCACGACTGACGGTCAGGCTGTGTTTCTGCCGCGGGCCAAACCCGGTATATATGTCTACCGGTGTTTGGAGATCAATTAACGTTCGGTATACATGTCTACCGGAAAACTCGGTATATATGTATACTGGAACTTTTCGGTGGCCTGCGCCATAATTGCCAGAGGTACCACGAGAGGTACCATGGACAAGGCAAAACGGGTTAGCCGTATTGGCTAACCCGCTGTTTTGCTTGGAGGCGACGAGCGGATTTGAACCGCTGAATAAAGGTTTTGCAGACCTCTGCCTTACCACTTGGCTACGTCGCCGATGAACGAGAATTGTTTTTATACTGTTGTCTGGTCTGCTCTGTCAAGATTATTTGAATTTGATGGCCACGCCGCTGGCCCGGTACTCGCTTGCCGGAAAGGCCGGAAACAGGACGATGGTGATGGCCCGACTGGTTATCTCCGGCAGAATCAGTGCATCGGCATCCATCTTGGCTGCCTCGCCTCGCAAGGCCTGAAGGCCCCAATCCTGCAGATTCGGTTCCAGACCATAATCGGTAAAATAGACTTCTCTGATGATCTGGATTCTACCGAGGGTGACATAGGGGCGCAGCAGTTCGTCTTGTGTCAGCACCGGCGGCAGGTCGCCGCCTGCCTTACTGAGGGGAATAGCGGAACAGCCTGCCAGCAGTAGCTGTAACGTAAGGCCCGACAGGAACAACAGTGTGCGAATCCGGCAGGACATGGCAGATCCTTGTGATGCGTTGATGAGCAGCAGAGTAACAGGATGTGGTCTTCCTGTCCAGTCTCGCCCAAGTATTTTAGCTCTAGACAGTCTTTGGATCGCCATGCTAAAAAATCATGTTTCTGTCTGCACGGGCAGAGATTGATTCCACGGTAAGGAGCAGCAGATGTCGGGCCATAATAAATGGAGTACCATCAAGCATAAAAAAGGGGCTGCCGACGCCAAGCGGGGCCAGGTTTTTACCAAGCTGATCAAGGAGATTTCGGTCGCCGCCAAGCTGGGCGGTGGCGATCCCGCTGCCAACGCGCGTCTGCGGACCGCCGTTGATAAGGCCAAGGGTGAGAATATGCCCAAGGACAATATTGAGCGGGCCATCAAAAAGGGTACCGGCGGGATGGAAGGGGTCATCTACGAAGAGATCGTCTACGAGGGGTATGGCCCGGGCGGTGTGGCGGTGTTGGTGGAGGTGATGACTGATAACCGTAACCGGACGGTCTCCGAGGTGCGCAGCATCTTTACCAAGGCCAACGGTAACATGGGCGAAGCCGGTTGTGTGGCCTGGATGTTTGATAAAAAGGGATTGATCAGCTACGACCGCTCACTGGACTTTGACCAGCTGTTTGAGGCGGCCCTGGAGGCCGGGGCTGAGGATGTAGCCGAGGCCGATGAGCAGATCGAGGTAACCACCGACCCCGGCTCTTTTATTGAGGTGCGTGAGGCTCTGGAGGCCAAGGGCTTCAAATATCAGAGTGCCGAAATTACCATGATTCCCCAGACCCTGGTGCCGTTGGAAGGAAAGCAAGCCGAGAGCATGCTCAGGCTGATGGACAAGCTGGAGGATAATGATGACGTGCAGAACGTCTACGCCAACTTTGACATATCAGCGGAAGAGATGGAAAAGATGATGTAACCAAAGGGGGCTGCAAGCCCCCTTCGTTGTTTGGAGATGTCCATATGATGAAAGCGACCTTTGCAGCAGGTTGTTTCTGGGGTGTTGAAGAGTCGTTCTACGAGCTGCCGGGGGTGATTGCCACCCGGGTGGGGTATGCTGGCGGTACCCTGGAGCATCCCACCTATCAGCAGGTCTGTAGCGATACCACCGGTCATGCAGAGGCGGTGGAGGTGACCTTCGACCCTGCACGGATCAGCTACCAGCAGCTGCTGAAGGTGTTTTGGCAGAGCCATGACCCGACTCAGTTTCATCGGCAAGGTCCTGATGTGGGCAGTCAGTATCGCTCCGCCATCTTCTATCACTCAGATGAACAGCGTCGCCTGGCTGAGGAATCGCGGGAGGCTCTGAACTGCTCCGGTCGCTATCAGCGCTCGGTGGTTACCGAAATATCGCCGGCTGCACCTTTTTGGGAGGCAGAGGCTCACCATCAGCAGTACCTGCAAAAAAATGCCGGGGGATGTGGCTTTTAAGTGAGAGTGCTCGGTATTGACCCCGGTTCCCGGATTACCGGCTACGGTTTTGTGGAGCAGCAAGGCAGCCGCTTGCTGCATCTGGACAACGGCGCGATTTTTACTGACAAGGCGGTTGATTTCCCCGATCGTCTGCGGCTGATTTTTGATGGGATCAGCCGGGTGATCGCTGAGTATCGTCCCGATGCGGTGGCCATTGAGGATGTCTATGTGTCTGAGAATGTCAGGGCAGCCTTGAAGCTGGGTCAGGCACGGGGCGCCGCCATTGCCGCAGCGGTGCATGCCGGTCTGCCGGTGGCCGAGTATACCGCCTCCCAGGTCAAACAGGCGGTGGTGGGCCAGGGCAGGGCAAGCAAGGATCAGGTCCAGAAGATGATCAAGGCGCTGCTGGGACTGCCGGAGGTGGCCCAGGCCGATGCCTCCGACGCCCTGGCAGTGGCGGTTTGCCATATCAATTCTCATGCGCTGCATCAACAGACCGGCCCGGCGGTACTCAGCTCACGGCGGTCCAACTCCTGGAGGAACTATCGCCCATGATTGCACTTTTGACCGGACAGATCGCCTACAAGTCGCCAGATCATCTGATTGTCGATGTACAGGGGGTCGGCTACCGGGTGATGATCCCGTTTTCCACCTACTATGAACTGCCGGAGGAGGGAGCGGTCACGCTGCACATCCACACCAGTGTGCGGGAGGATGCTATTCAGTTGTACGGCTTTCGAACCCGTACGGAAAAAAGTTTTTTCCAACTGTTGATCTTGGTATCCGGTATCGGCCCCAAGCTGGCCCGTGATATTCTCTCCAATATTCAGCCTTCCAACCTGTCGGCGGCCCTGCAGCAGGGTGATCTGCACAAGCTATCGGCTATCCCCGGCATCGGCAAGAAGACTGCCGAGCGTTTGGTGGTAGAGCTGCGCGACAAGGTGGGTAAGCTTGATACGGGCGCCACGGTGGCCGAAACGGTGGGTCGCAGCGTGCCGACGGAGGGGTTGCTTGACGATGTCACCTCGGCGTTGCTGAACCTTGGCTATAAGGAACCTCAGGTGAAGCGTGCCCTGGCCGAGGTTGATGCGACCACTGGTGGTACCGTTGAACTGCTTTTGAAGCAGGCCTTGAAGGTGCTGATGAAATAGAAAAGGGGAGGCGAAAGCCTCCCCTTTGTTGATGGGGACAGCACATACCTATTCGAACAGCAGAGCGTTGATTCTGGCGCGTACCTTCTGCCCCTCCTTGATGGAAGCTCCTCCCTTTTCGAAGAACCTGCCGGAAACCGTGCCATCCTCAACCTGTACCTCTCCTAAGCTGGCCAGCACCTGGTTGTCCTCGTCAATCACCTCGATGGCCTGCTGTTTTTTTGGCACCTTGCGCAACCTTGAGGTGTTGATCTGGACATAGGCGATCCGGCCGTTGATCCGGCTGATGCTCCCCATCTCATAGCTGGGGTTGAAGGCGTTGCCAAGTTGGTCGGAAGCGGCCCGGAAGGAGAGGTTGACCGCCCGCATCACATACTCTTGCTTCAGCTCTCTGGTGATCGGAATCTTTTTGGAGATGCGTTCCTCGATCCTGCGCTCGTCATAAAACGACTTGACCAGTTCCTTCTGGTTGCGCTGGTTGACCAGCAGCACATCCAGACGGGTGCGGGCCTTGATGGTCAGCCGGTTACGGGTCGGATCGGCGGCGATCGGAGACACCAGTTCATCGATCCGGTCCATGCGGGGCTGGATGATGTAGGTGTCACCTTCTGAGGCGTTCATCAGCACCTTGGTGAAGCGTTTGGTGTTGGCAATCTCGGTCTGGATCACTCGCATGAAGTCGTCGGCCTGGTCCGGGGTGAAATATTTGCTGAACCTGGGTAGTTTGAGGTCGGCTTCCAGCTCCGCCGACTCAAGCATGACCGGTTCCAGAGCCATGGTGGTGACCTGTTGGGCCTCTTTGACATAGACCACAGCAGGGGTTGCGGCGCATCCTGCAACCAGGGCCGTGGTCAGCGCGGCCAGGACCAGCTTGAAACGCGTGGTGAGCAGCATGGGGAGTCCTCCGTAACAAATGAATGTGTCGGGGTGCCTGAACGACCCCGGCGGTCAGCGGTCAGTAAGATTTTGCCAGGCAAGCAGGAACTCCTGTTCGGTCTGGCGTTGATCCGGGTACAGTTTTGAGAGGGTGGCCAGTTGGGCCAGCTCTTCATCGCTGAACCTGACATCCTGGTCTTGAGCCAGCAGCAGCAGTTTTGGTTCAAGTTGCCGCAACAAAGCGTTCGCCTGTGCAATCCGTTGCAGTGTCTGAGCGGTCTTTTGTTCCCTGACAGGGTCGTCATCCTTCAGATCGGGGTAGGTCCCTTTAATCTGCTGGGACATGGTGGTGTAGGCGGTGAACTGCAAACCCAGATTTTTTTGATAAAAGCCAAAGGCGCTGATGATCATTTTGACCCGTGAGACCACCATGGTCAGGTTGTAGACGCCCCGGGCCCCTTTGAACTCGTTGTTGATGTTCGGCAGTGCTCTGGCTCCGTTGACAATGGCGCAGCCGATCTTGATGATGGCGGCCGTGGTGAAGTCAGCCCCGGCAACCGAGGCATTATAGACCCGTCCAGCCAGTTTGCCGTAGTTCTTACGCATGGTTTCCAGTTCTTCGGTCTTTTCCCCCACCTGGCGGTCCTGTTCGCTGACGTAGATTATTCCCTGGCTTGGGACCGTCTGAGTGGGGGGGGCGTCGGGAGCAGCTTCAGTCAACCTGGCCGGTTGATTTCTCTTGCTCCGGCTGTTTTTGAGCGGCCGGGTTTTGCTCTGACCACGGCCTGGGTTTGAGCGGGCAGCCTTGACACTGCCGTTGCCACCCACCGCATCGCGCAGGTCACGGGGAGGCTTGATCAGCGGTTCTTCAACGGGTTGTTCGTCAGGCGGCTGTGGTTCGGGTAACGGATGGGCAGGGGTATAGGCCGTTTTTTTTATCCTGGCTTCCAGTGCGCCTTGCTTCAGGGCCGGGTCCTGACAGGCCGCTGATTTCACGTCTCCTTCCCGTGAGGCGTGCACCCAGGCGTCACATTGTTTGAATCCCTTGGCCAGCAGCTCTACATCCTGTTGCACCCTGACCATCTCATCCTGGTTGGCAGTGACCACCCCGAAGGCCATCAGCGGGTTGCGATAGACATGTTCGTCGATCAGTTGCACGTTGGGCTGACGGCGGTGAAGAGGGATTTGCCGGGCAATCACCTGTGGTGGTTGGGACCTGAAGAAACTCAGGTCATCTCTGCTGACCTCTTTGGTCAGTAGTTTTTCCCGCTCCTTCAAAAAGAGGTACAGGGCGCTGGTGGGACGTGGCAGGCCGGTTGAGGGGTCGATCTCAAACGGCACCGTGATCCCCTGGGACGAACCGAGCAGTGAAAGCCCCATCATCAGCATACCGGCACCGGACGGCGCTCCGTAGAGTTTGTCCGGCCAGCTGTCCTGTTCGTTGATCGGCATCTCCAACAGCACCCGGTTGGAGAGCTTGATGGCCAATGCCGCGCTTTCAAAGGAGTCTACGGTCGCCATTACGGTTGGATTCATGGATTCAAGGCCGCATTCCAGGCTGGAGGTGGCAGTGGCGCAGCCGCTCAGCAGGGCAGCCAGCAACAGACCACCGAGCAGTAGCCCGGATCTGATGATATGGGGGATGTGTTGTGCCGTCATGATACACCCTCCTGCGGCGTTTCCGGTTGGTAGGTGGAGCCCCGCCAGGGGGGCCGGGGCTCCTACTGGTAGCTCTATTTAAAGATGACCTTGTTGCCTTCAATCTGAGGATTCCAGCGACTGAGCTGGGGGTCCTTCTCGAAGGTGTCCAGCAGCAGGTCGACCAGGTCGCTGATCTTACCGACGTAGTACAGGTCGATCATCAGGTTGCCCTTGCCGCGGCCTTTCTGGCTGACATTCTTGAGCCCCTTGATATCTTCGTTGAACAGTTTGAGCAGTTTGCGTTCCAGCTTGTAGTTGCCTGCCGTGGGCATGACCACCTCAAACCTGGCGCCTCGCCGTTCCTGAGTCAGGGTCTTGGTGTTGAGGGACTCCACCACTTCCTTGGCGAACAGTTTGCCGCCATTGATGGCAGCCATCCGCACTGCGGCCTTGGCAGACTCGTTGGCCCGCACCCGGGCCAAACCATCCACGTTGCCTTCCCACATCAGGTCACGGCTGGCCAGGCTGACAGTCTTGCCGGTCAACAGGGCATGGTAGGATTTCATGCTGCCATCCTGGGTCACGTCAATATCAACCTTGCCGATGATCAGCCATTCGCCCCGGTCGGCCAGCTGGTCAGCAATCTTATTCATGTGCTGAACCATCTTGTTGTAGTCGGCTTCTTCGGTCAGGGCCTGGTGAACGGCCTCGTCATCGGAGTCGATCACGGTGTATTCGGCGGCGGTCAGGCTTCGACGCACCTCGGCCCGCACGTTGTCCAGAACGAATGGAGCGTCACCGGTGTCCATCTTGCCGGGGATCAGCATCACCACGATCCGGCGCTCCTCGTTTCTGCCCGTCACCGCTCCCTGGCGTTTCAGATAGTCGCGCACCGCCTCTTCGTTGATGGTCACCTTGACCTTGGCCTTCAACTCCTTGGAAAACATCCCGCTGACGCTGCTTTCCAGAATCTCCAGGTCACGGATGTACTTTTCGTCGCCGGTCAGGTTGAGAGTGGCGGCACGGTCGGGATAGACATCACGCAGGTAGTGCTCCAAAGCCTGTTCACGGGCGCGTTGCTCGGCCTTTTTGCGGGCGGTATACTCATCGTCGTCGACCTTGACGATCACGGTTTCGGTGTAGGTGCGAACCTCGGCTGCTGCCAGCAGTGGCACCATGATCAGCCCCAGGGTGATCATGATCAACAGTATGCGTTTCATGGAAAACCTCCTTGCTGCAAAGTCAGATTATTGCCGCTTCCAGGTGCTGCGGGCACCTTCGGAGCGGATCAGTCTCAGGGACCACCCCAGCTGCTTGCCGGTTGTGTTGACGGCACTCTTTACCTCGTCCGCTGATTTGCCGCTCTTGATCTCAAGAGTGGTCTTGCCGCCACCGGACTCCCGCTCACGGACATTTTCCAGGCCGGGCGTGGACTGTAGCGCTACCTTGAAGCTGTTTATCTCGTCTACCTCGCTGACACCGTCCAGCACGATGATAAAGGTGCCGGCCCCGGCTTTTTCATGTTTCCAGTTTTTCTTGATCGAGTCGACCATCACCACGCCGACCTTGTATCCCACATCCTTGGCTGCCTGGTACAGTGCCTCCTGAATCGTGCCGGCGTGGGAGCCTGATTCCACATCCTTGCTGGCGATCACCCGTGAGGTGCTGGGGTTGATCAGTTGGGCCCGCAGGAATATCCTGGCGGCCCCGCCGCTATAGTAGCCCTCTTTGCCAACCCCCACGGTCTGGTAGTGCAGTACCAGATCGGCATGGTACTTGAGGCCATAGGCAGCTGCCCGGTTGACATCCAGGTCCAGCTCATGGCTGTCGGCCACCTGTATTGAGAACTGTTGGGCAGAGGATTTGTCGATCACGTCAAAGCCCCTCTCCGTCAGCACCTCCACGATGGCGCCGTACGAGTTGTCAAAGAACGCCTCAAGATCACGGCGGGTCTGGCCCAGCTTGCCCCCCTGGGGCAGGTTGGGGGTGTAGATCACCATGATGCGCGGGTTGCCCATGGCATCCTGCAGCAGTCCCAGGGCGTTGATTTCGTGTTCCAGCGCCTTCATGTTGACATCTGCGGTCAGCTGCAGTTCATAGCCAGCGCCGGTGAACTCAGGATCACTTTTCTGGACGACCCTGGCCAGCTTGCGGGCTTTGCCCTTGAGAGACGTGGTTATTTTCTGCTTGTTCTTGGCAACGGTCTCTTCATCGAGTAGTTGCTTGACCGCCAGGTCGACGGCATTGTTCAGGCCGTTGGCAACGGCGCTCTCTTCTGAGTTGCCACGTCCGGTGGCGGTGAACTGTTCAGCCAATGCCAGGTTGGTCAGGGCAACGGTCAACAGCAGAGCCAGGGTGATGATCCGATGCATGGCGTCCTCCTACAGTCGTTTCCAGGTGCTGCGGGCGTTTTCGGCGCGGATCTTTTTCATGGTCCAGCCCAGCTCCTTGGCGGTACGCAGCACATCGCGATCCAGCAGGTCTCGCTTGCCCTTGTAGCGGGCTTCGAGGGTGGTCTTGCCGCCGCCTGATTCGACCTCCCTGGCCTGGCTGGCCAGCGGAAATTTCTCGAACAGTTCGGTGAACTGGGCAATCTGCTCCGGGTCGTCCACGCCATCAATCACGATGGTGTAGAAGGCGCCGTTTTGCTGCATGTCCATCCACTCCTTCTGCAACACGTCAAGCATCGGGTTGACGATTTTCTTGCCACCTTCGCGACCGGCCTTTTCCAGGGCCTGATCAACGGTCTGACCCATGCCGCTCTGCTCAACCTTCTTGCTGGTGATGATCTGGGAACGGGTGTTATCGATCAGCTGGGTCTTGATGCTGAGCAGCACGCTTTTGCCCACGGCACCTTCCCGGACCACGCCGCTCACGTTGTAGTAGAGGGTGTACTCAGCGTTGTATTTCAGGCCATAGGCAGCGGCCTTGTTCAGATCCACATCAATTTCGTGGGTATCGGCCACCTGCATGGCAAACCGTTCGGCCGTGGCCTTGTCCACCACCCGGAACTGCTTGTCGGTCAGGGATTCAACAATGCCGTTGTAGATTTCCTCGGTGAACTCCTTGTCCTTGAAGAGTTTGTCCTTGGACTTGTTGCTGAAGGCCACCAGGATGCGGGGATTGCCCACTACCGTGCTGCTCTGCAGAATCTTGAGTACGTCGGCCATGTCCTGCTTGAGCACCCTGGTGTCTACGGTGGCCAGAATGGTGATCACAAAGCCTTCGTCGGTTTTCTGTTCCTTGGTGATCTTGTAGGTTTTGACGTAGCCTTTGCTGTGCGAGTAGATCTTGTCATCCACCAATGCTGAATCGACCACGGTAGTTTCCGATTGCACCAGGGTTCCCACCCCTTGTTCAACCGCGCGACGCAGCGCCGTAGAGAGGGCCTGCTCCTTGCTGGGGCCCTCACCGGTGACGGTGACCGGATTGGCGGCGGCGGTGGAGACGCCCAGGAGCAGCAGCCCCAGGGCCAGTAACAGTTTCCGTTTCATAGTTGTACCTCCCTTTAGCGGATTTTCCAGGTACTGCGATTTCCTTCCGATCAGTATGACAGTAAGTATTCGGACCACGTGTCAACCTTGGTACAGTGGGTACTTTCATGGGCTGGCGGAGGCAAGCCTATCACCGTAACGTTGTTTTGTAAACGGCAGTCGGCTACCAGTCGTCGGAGGATCCCCCTCCGTCAAAACCGCCGCCGCCCCCCCCGAAGCTGTCGCCGCCGGAGGAGTAGCCACCACCGCCGCCGTAGAAGATGGTCGGGCCACCGCCCCCGAAACCACCGCCGCCAGATGCGTTAAAAAGGTGCATCAGCAGACTGATCAGGAATCCGGCGGCTCCGCCTAACAATCCCAATAGCAAGATAGTGCTGTAGCCGGCTCCGAGGCTGAGTTCAACGGCCAACGGCAGTGCCACCCCTCCCGTCAGGGTCCCGGCGGTACGTGAAGATGCGCCGGCCACCGCAACGACAACGATTCCTGCGAGTGCAAGCATCATGAACAAGCCGTAGCCGCTGTTTTTCTTCTTTTTGACCGCCTTTCGGTCGGCCGAGGTAGCTTTGAATTCACCTTTGGTGGCGGCGATCACGGCATCCAGTCCGGCAGCGATGCCGGCGTCAAAATTGCCGGCCTTCAGGTGCGGGGCCATCACATTGCGGATGATCTGGCCAGCGGTGATATCCGGCAAGGCCCCTTGCAGACCGGTGCCCACTTCGATCCTGATCTTGCGCTCCTTTTTTGCCAGGATCAGCATCACCCCGTTGCCCTTGTCGTGCTGCCCGATTTTCCAGGCATCGCCCACCTTGATGGCATACCCTTCAATGGTTTCATCCTGCAGCGATGGCACGGTCAGCACCACCAGCTGATTCGTGGTTTCCCGCTCAAAGGCTGCCAGCTTCTGTTCAAGCGCCTGTACCGTCTGGGGTGAGAGCAGGTTGCCGTAATCGTTGACCCGACCCTTGAGCGGGGGGACCTCCAAGGCATGTCCTGCTGCTACTGCACAGACCACCAGAAGTGCGCTGAATAGAAGAATTTTCAGATGAGATAACCGCATGAACGCCTCGTGACCGGTCCGGTATCAGAATTTTATTTTTGGGGCGGTTTTGGCCCCGTCTTCAGCCTTGAACGGCTCTTTACGTTTCAGGTGCAGGATTAGTGAGTTGGTCATGCTGTTGGGGAAGGTGCGGATACTGGTATTGAACAGCTGCACCGATTTGTTGTAGCGCTCACGGGCCACGTTGATCCGATTCTCGGTCCCCTCCAGCTGCTTCTGGAGGTCCAGGAAGTTCTGGTTGGCCTTCAGGTCGGGATATTGCTCAGCCACCACCATCAGACGGGACAGGGCCGAAGAAAGTTCTCCCTGGTTCTGTTGAAATTTGTTGAGGGCGGCCGGATCGTTGATGGCGTCTTTGGTGAGTTGCATGGAGCCCACCTTGGCCCGGGCCTCGGTGACAGCCTTCAAGGTATCGCCCTCATGTTTGGCGTAGCCCTTGACCACTTCAACCAGATTCGGGATCAGGTCGTTACGCCGCTGGTAGGCTGATTCGACATTGCCCCAGGCGGCAATCACCGCCTCTTCGTTGGCCTGCATGGTGTTGTAGCCGCAACCGGACAAAAGAGCCAGCAGCAGGGTTGCCAGAACTGCCTGAATACCTTGACGCATAGAAACGTTCCTCCTTACCTGTCATGTTTGAGTGTCCCCACGCTACCACGCCAAGTCTGGAAGGCAGGTCACGGAGGCGGATCGTTGTGGCGGAACTTCAGTTTCATACCCGCCAGAGCCAGGTTGCAGAGCAGCGGGGTGATGTTTGCGACAATTAACGGGATGTCCCGGATAAGAATACCGTAGATCAACCACATTGCAACCCCTACTGAGAGCAGGAGTGGCTGCCAGATGGAAAGGTCGCGGGCATGGCGGCTCTGATAGGTTTTTACTACCTGCGGCAGACTGGCCACGCTGGTCAGCAGGCCTGCAATCATCCCGATCCAGGCAGGGTTCATGATGATTTTTTCCGGCCGCCAAAGCCTTCGGTGGCCCAGTCAACCTGGGAAAGCATTCCTCGCAGGATGGTCACTTCACGACTGTCCAGCTCGGACCGGAAAAAGATTCGTCGAAGTGAGCGCATCATGTGGGCAGGATTCTGGGGGTTAAGGAAGCCGATCCGGGCCAAGGTTCCTTCCAGATGGCCGAACAGTGACTCCAGTTCTCCTGATGGAGCGGTCTCGCGCTGTTGTTTGAGATGATCGGCCTGGATCACGTTAAACAGCTCGTAACAAAAGATCAGGACCGATTGGGCCAGGTTCAGGGAACCGCAGTCTTCACTGGAGGGGATGGTTGCCTGGATGCTACAGAGTGACAGCTCCTCCGTAGACAGGCCGTGGTCTTCCCGGCCAAAGACCAGCGCGGCGGTTCCGTCACCACGTTGCAACAGGGAGTGGGCAACCTGGGGAGGTGTCAGCAATTCCTGGCGGTACTTGCCGGTCCTGCGGGTGGTGGCAACCGATACCGTGGTGTCTGCCAAGGCGGCCGACAGGGTCGGGTAGCACTCGGCTTGTTCCAGCAGGTTTCGGGCAGAGACCGCAAACATGGTCGCATCCGGGTGCTGGTGGTCACAGCCGGCCACCAGCCGCAGCCGCGATAGCCCCATGTTTTTCATGGCACGGCAGACCATGCCGATGTTGCCGGGGGAGCGGGGTTCCACCAGTACCACTACGATAGTGTCGAGCAGCGTGCTCATCTGAAACTCCGTTGATAGGGGGGCATGGCAATCGCCCCGGATGATGATGGACCGGATTTTTCAGACGCCGGGGTGTGGGGAAGTTAGACGGAGAGACGACCGGCGATCTCCGCTTGCATCAAATCAATCATCTCGGTCACCTTGGCCTCAGGGTCAATGGCGGTTGCCTCTGCTGCGACAGCAGCAAGCAAGGAAGCTGTCCTGGCAGGGTCAAGCAGCAATGAGCTGCCACCGTTCTGCTGGAGCTGGCGGTCAACCAGGGTGGCTCCCTGACGGCTTAAGTAGGCGGAGGCTATCTCCTGGAGGTCGGCAACGATATCCAGGAGCTGATTACTGTGGTCGCCGGTGTCCTGGACTATGGCAGGAGTTGCGGTGCTGGATGGAACAGGTCGTTTGGCACTGCGCTGCTGAGCTCCCTCCCAGAGACGCTCGATGTTGACCATCTCCAGCAGGTTGTGCAGCATCAAATCACTGGTTGGTTGGCTACTACGGACCTCCACACAGGCACCGGGCAGCGCCGCAACCTTTTGTGACTCGTGTGGCGAGGTTTCTATTTCCCGGACAGCATCGTGGTAGAAGCCGAGCGGTGTCCCTTCCTTGTAAAAGATCATGGCGTTACGCTCTGCCGAAGTAAAGAGTACGGTGCCGTTGATTGCCTGAAGTTTCATTCGTTCAAGCAGCGCCTTGAGGTCAACGGTGCGGACCTCTTGAGATTGCAGAATCGCATCGCCGTGCAATAGGGCGTGGGTGCACATCACCAGATCAGTGGTCATCCGGTAGACATTGAACTGTCCGTCCTGGGATACTACACAGTCAAAAAGGCCACTAATAGCCTCAAAGCCGCTTTTCCGCCGCTCACCTTCCAGCAGCAGGGTGCTGATCAGCGCCCCCTTCGCAAACAGCGCATAGGCTTCGGCGGTTGGGCTGAGATAGCTCAGGTAGCCGGTGAAACCACCACTCGCCATCTTGGTCAGCACTTCAGGCAGTTTGATCTTGTGCGAGGGGAGGTGTTCGTAGAGCGGATTGGAACGCGGCAGGATCAACATGCTTACTGCACCCTTCTGAAATTAATCTGGCCTAGTCTTTATGTGACTGCTACTGATTACTGTATTTAGCCGTTCCTGTCAAAGGATTTGCCCGGCCGGTAAAGGGCGGGTGTACAGCCTTGACAGCAGGATGGTATTAAATTATCGTTCAAAACTAAACCAGTTTGTTGACGATTAGCGTCCAACCTCGGCATGACTGAAATCACAGGAGCCTGTGTGACCAAAAAGGAAAAACTGATAGCCGATGCCCAGAAACTGATCCAAAAGGGGCAGATGGACAAGGCGATCAAGAGTTATCAGGATGCGCTGGCCCTTGATCTTGGTGACCAGCGGGTACGTCAGCGGCTTGCTGAGATGCTGATTCGTGTCAACCGTCTTGATGAGGCGCGCAGTGAGTTTAGTGCTGTTGGCAAGGCTCTGGCCACCAGCGGTTTTTATCTCAAGGCCATCGCTGTTTACAAGCAGATTGAGAAACTGTTCCCTGACGATATCACCATTACGCTGACCTTGGCCTCCCTGAACGAAAAGCATGGTCTGATTGCTCAAGCCATGGCTGAATACAAAAAGGCCTTTGAGTACTATGAACGCCAGCTGAACATGGCAGAGGCGGTCAAGGTGCTGGAGGCCATGCAAAAGCTTGACCCCCAGAACGTCAATATCCGGCTTAAACTGGCTGAGGTATTACATCAGCTCGGTAAGCTTGATGACTCGTATCAAGCCTTTGTTTCCCTGGCGGGCTTGGTGGTGGAGCGTCGTGATGATGCCTCGTTCCATCGGCTTGTTGCGCGTGTCGGCCAGCTCTTCCCTGAAAAGATGGATGTCGCACGTTTGGTGTTGGAGCACCAGATTGAAGAGGGAAATGGGGAACAGGCGGTACAGCTGCTACATTCCCTGCTGAAGTCCGATCCGCAAGTTTTGTGGATCTGGCAGCTGATTGTGGCGGCCTATGACCGGCTTGGACATCTTGGCAAGCTCAAGACATCCAGCCAGCATTTTATCAAGTTTTTTCCTGGTGAACTGGCGCCACGAGAGCACCTGCTCCGTTGTTTGCTGGCTGAGCAGGACGCTGAGGGGATGCTTGTCCAACTGGAGGCCGCCGAGCCGGTCTTTATTGCAGCCGGCGCTGTTGCCACCCTCAAGGAGTTGTATCTTGAGCTGGAAAAATTGATCCCGATTGATGTGCGGGTCCTCAAGGGGTTGATTCGATCCTGCCAGGCCTACGGCGAGACGGATCTGGCAGCACAGTATGTCGCGAAAATTTCCTCGCTGGCGTCGTTGTCCGGCTCAACCGCACCGCTTGTGGCTGTAGCGTCTGAGCAGGCAGCGGTACCTCAGGAGAGGGTGCCTGAGCCGGTTTTGCACGAAGAAAGTCGTCCGGCTGAACACGTGCCACCACCGGTAGCCACAGCTGCTATCAGTGATCCGGCACAGGCCGCCAACGAGCTGTATGAAATTGAGATTGAGTTGGACCTTGATGAAGAGCCGGCCAACGCCCCTGTTCCCGTTGCTGCCAGCACAGAGAGTTGGTTTGACACGGTGAGCGACATCTTCGATACGATCACAACCACATCCGGGACGGTCAAGTACGGAGAAGGCCTTGAAAATGGTGATTCTCAATCCCACTATGACCTGGGGATGGCTTTTCGTGAGATGGGTCTTCTGGATGAGGCGATTATTGAGTTTCGCCGGGCATCCGAAGATGCTCGCCGTCGGGTGGAGTGTTTGATACAGCAGGGATCCTGTTTACGGGACA
Organism: Geobacter sp. UBA5730; assembly: GCA_002419465.1. GTDB lineage: Bacteria > Desulfobacterota > Desulfuromonadia > Geobacterales > Pseudopelobacteraceae > Trichlorobacter. The sequence goes on from DIGE01000007.1 coordinate 133,202, forward strand.
AGGGCGAGCTTGGTTTGGCTGAGAGTGCCCTGCAGTCGTTGCTGGCTGCACCAGGGCTCTCCTTGGAAGAGGGCAGTGCTATCCGGTACGAGCTGGCGCTCACCTTTGAGGCTGATGGACGTGCCGCTGATGCTGCCCGGCTGTATGGCGAAATTGAGGCTTCCAATCCAGCCTTCCGTGATGTTAAATTACGTCTTCAGCAGACGGGAGAAACTGCCGATGTTTTTGATTTCGATGAGGATGAGTTGCTGGATTTTGAGCTGAAATAATCTGTCTGAGTCAGATGCTGGAAAAGCCCCGCCACCGGTTTCGGTGAGCGGGGCTTTCTGTGTTTTGGGCCAATTTCTCGTATGTGGGCTATTTGAGCAGCTTGTAGAGGAAGGCAAAGGTGCCGGAAACCGCCATCGCCGCAAGTAGTCCGGCATAGTCATAGACCTGGCGTGCCACATTGATCCGGCGCCAGTACTCTTCCGAGTCGTCCAGCTTAATGTCCAGGTCAAAGCCCACCTCATCCAGATCAAGTTGGAAGGCGATGTTTCCCCATAAACGGTCCCACTGGAAGACCTGCAGGTATAGCTCGGATCCTTTCCACAGGAGGATGCAGAGGAAGACAATGCCGAAACAGATAAATGCTTTGGAAATGGGGGAGTCCTTGATGGCGTAGTAGATTTTACGAATGATCTCCAGGTTCATCAGGGTCAGGAAGACCCAGATAGCATTTTCTACCATCTTGATGTTACGGACAGTGAACATGCTGGGTTCCGGGTTGATTGCCAGAAAAACCCAGGAAAGGACCAGGAGCAGTATGGTTGTCAGGTAAACCGTCTGTTTCCGTCCAGTGATCTCAAAGGTCCGGCAGAAGACGTAGTATTCGAGGAACCCGTGGGTAATCAGCATGATTGCCACGGTGCCGGTGATGTAGGTGAAGGCGGCGGTGGTCGGCGTATGGAACAGTTTGTTCAGCAAATAAAACTGACTGAGCAGGATCAGGAAAAAACCTATGGAGATGCTGGTCCAGATCCGGGCATTGCCAAGGCTGAAAACAAAGCTGATTAATCCGGCCAATAGCCAGAAAACAAGTTGGATAAGGTAGATTGGTGGAATCCCTTGTAATTGCTCCAGCAGTATCTCCATCGTGTCCCCCTGATTGGTGCGTAGACGGTAATCTTAGGCCCGTGCCTGGATGAGCAGGGCAGAAATCTTTTCTTTCATTTCAGCGATTTTTTTGACGCTGATTAGCAGCTTGGCTGCCTTTTCCAGAGCGGTCATAAACTGTTCTGATCGCTCTTGCTCCAGCAGGCAGCTATTGCCGCCAGCGGAGGTCAATTCTTTGTCGATAATCCCTCGGCCGACGTTGCCCACATATTCGATGTAAATGGTACGAATCTGGTTTTCAAGGTCAGTCAGCCGGTTTATGGACTGCATCCGATCCTTGTCGGCCAGCTCTCTATTCATGCGGTTAAGCTCTGCCTGCTGACGTGCGACGGCAGCGTCCCAGATCTTGGCAACATTGATGACATCCAGCAGATCATGGGACATCAGTTCATCGGCACTGACCGTGGTGTAGAGATCCAGTTTTGCCTTGGGATCCTGGGCCAGCTGCTGAGATTCACCAGGTGAACTGTCGATGTCCTGTGAACCGTCATGGAAGAAGCCCAGCGGATTACCCTCTTTGTAGAAGATCATGGCGGATTTTTCGTCGGTGTAAATCCGCAAACAGCCGTTCATCTGTTCTTGTTTGACTCGTTCCAGCAGTGTCTTGATGTCTATCAGGGCCAGTTCCTGGGAACGATAGAGGGCCTCCCCTTGCAGCAGGGCATGGACACACATGGTCAAGTCTTTTGAAAGGCGGTAGACATCCATGGTACCGGTGCCGCTGGTCACCATCTGCTCCGCCAGCGAAGTCATGGCTTCAAAGCCAAAAATGCTCTGTCCTTGTGATGGTGCCAGGATGGTGCTGGCCAACTTACCCGATTCAAACACCAGGATGCCGGTTGCTGTAGGGAAGGTGAAGCTGGCATAGCCGGTAAAACTGCCGTTGGCGAGCTTCATAACCACATCGGTCAATTTTAGCTTGGTGACAGCAAGGTTTTCAAAAAGGGGGTTACCCTTCGGGAGTTGAAACATGGAAGCCTCCTGCGTGGTGTTGGTGAGGGAACGGCAACACAAAAAAGACTCACAAAACTATAATAATTTTGCGAATCTGTCAAAAATATTTATGCGGGGTGTGTGTGCTGACCGGGGATGAACAGGATCATCCCCGGTCAGAAAAGGTGAGGTTATGAGCGGTTTTGGGCATCTACCACGGCTATGGCTGCCATATTGACAATATCGTTGACGTCGTCGCCTCGTTGCAGGACATGTACCGGTTTTTCCATACCCATCAGGATCGGACCGATGGCCTCGGCGCCTCCCAGGCGGGCCAGCAGCTTGTAGGCGATATTGCCGGAATTCAGGTCGGGGAAGATCAGCACGTTGGCGGTGTTTTTCAGTTTTGAAAAGGAGTAGTGGTCCAACAGCTCCTGTACCACCGCAGTATCGGCTTGCATCTCTCCATCAATGATCAGATCCGGCTCTCGCTCCTTCACGATTTCTACCGCGCGGCGCACCTTTGCGGAGTTCGGGTGCTGTACGGATCCAAAGTTGGAGAAGGAGAGCATGGCCACCCGTGGATCTATATCGAACCCCCTGACGTTCTGGGCCGCCAGTATGGCTGTTTCTGCCAGCTCCTCGGCAGAAGGGTCAATATCTACCGTGGTATCGGCCATGAAGTAGACACCTTTTTTGAATACCATCATGTACATGCCATGCACCGAGGACAGGTTTGGCTGCTTTCCAATCACTTCCAGCGCCGGCCGGATGGTTTCCGGGTAATGGGCATCAATGCCTGACACCATGGCATCGGCATCTCCCATTCTGACCATCATGGCGCCGAAATGGTTGCGCGACTTGCGGCGGATGATCCGGCGGGCTTCGCTTTCCGTAATCCCCTTGCGCTGGCGCAGGCGGTACAGCTCCTGTGAGTAGGGCTCGGTATATTTTGAGTTTTCAGTGTCAACGATCTGTACTTCGTCCAGACTAAGCCCCAGTTCATCGATTTTGTTGCGAATCTTGATGCTGTTGCCGATCAGGATCGGTTTGGCAATCCCTTCATCCATCAATGTCTGGGCCGCACGGAGCATTTTTTCGTTATCACCCTCCGGGAACACAACCCGCTTTGGATCGGTTTTGGCCTTGTTGATGATATACCGCATGATCTCTTTTGACGTGCCCTGGGTCGATTCGAGGTGCTCAATATACTTTGCCATGTCCTCGAGGGGCAGACGAGCCACGCCGCTGTCCATTGCCGCCTGGGCGATGGCCGGGGCAACGTGCAGCAGTACCCGCGGGTCAAACGGCTTGGGGATGATATAGTCCCTGCCGAACGAAAACTTGACATTGCCGTAGGCTTTGCTGACCGAATCAGGCACCTCTTCCTGGGCCAGTCTGGCCAGGGCCTTGACTGCCGCCAGTTTCATCTCTTCATTGATGCAGCTGGCCCGTACATCCAGAGCACCGCGGAAGATGAAGGGGAAGCCCAGCACGTTGTTGACCTGGTTAGGATAGTCTGAACGACCGGTGGCAATGATCACATCGCCCCTGGCCGCCCGGGCTTCGTCAGGGGTGATTTCCGGGTCAGGGTTGGCCATGGCAAAGATGATCGGGTTGGGCGCCATGCTGCGCACCATGTCGGCGGTAAAGGCTCCTTTGGCAGAGAGGCCGAACAGGACGTCGGCTCCTTTGGCGGCCTCTTCCAGGGTGCGGAAAGGGGTGTCGGCGGCAAACTGGGCTTTGTAGGGGTTCATACCCTCAACGCGCCCCTTGTAGATCACTCCCTTGGTGTCGCACATGATCATGTTGTTGGGCCTGACCCCCAGGGCAATCGCCAGCTTGGCACAGGAGTTGGCAGAGGCACCGGCACCGTTGACCACAATGCGGATATCTTCAATCTTTTTCTCCACCAGTTTCAGGGCGTTGATCAAGGCTGCCGATGAGATGATGGCGGTGCCGTGTTGGTCATCGTGGAAGACCGGTATTTTCATGGTCTTTTTAAGCTCTTCTTCGATGTAGAAGCATTCCGGAGCCTTGATGTCTTCGAGGTTGATGCCGCCAAAGGTCGGTTCCAGTAGTTGGCAGGCCTTGATGATCTCGTCAGGGTTCTCGGTGTCCAGTTCAATGTCAAAGACATCGATGTCTGCAAAACGTTTGAAGAGGACCCCTTTCCCTTCCATTACCGGTTTGCCGGCCAGTGCTCCCAGATTTCCCAGACCCAGCACGGCCGTGCCGTTGGAAACCACCGCCACCAGGTTTCCCTTGGCCGTGTACTGGTACGCGTCATCAGGGTTTTTTTCGATCGCCAGACAGGGTTCTGCTACCCCGGGTGAATAAGCCAGTGACAGGTCTTCAGCGGTCAGGCAAGGCTTGGTGGAGATCACCTCGATCTTGCCCTTACGTCCCATGGAATGGTATTCCAACGCACCTTTTGTCTTTGCCATCTGTGTATGTGCCTCCGGTATTTAGTTTTGGTAAAAAAATTGTTGATTTCATCAAGGAAATTGATGGTTTATTTATTAAAACTAAAGAACACTATGCCCATCGCGTCCTGCCTGTCAAGCGCAATCAATATGCAGTAAAAAATATTCTCTGTAACGTCTTGTGAAGGTTGCAGCTCTGCTGCTGCTGAATTACAATCAGCAACAGCAAGCAACGTTATTATCCGGGGGTTGTGGTGTCTGAGCTGGCGGAAAGTTATATCGGTGTGGATATCGGCGGTACCAACCTGCGGGGAGCGCTGATCTCCGCCGCTGGCGAAGTACTGCATCGCTTTCGATCGCTCAGCGTGATTCATGAGGGACGTCAACCGTTTCTTGCCCGTCTGGGGGAGGGGCTCGACAGTTTGCTGACCATGGCCGACTCGCTTGGTCTGCCGGTGCGGGCGGTTGGAGTGGGGGTGCCCGGTCTGATTGACCGTCATGGGATGGTGCATTCGTCAGTCAACTTGCCTCCTCTGGAAGGTTTGCAACTGCGGGAAATCCTGGAGGCCCGTCTGCAGCTGCCGGTGCGCTGCGCCAATGACGCGAATCTGATCGCTTTGGGGGAGTCATCGTATGGAGCCGGCCGGGGACTCAACTCGTTGATCGTGATAACGATCGGCACTGGCCTGGGGAGCGGCCTGATCCTGAACGGCCAGCTTTGGGAAGGCAGCCGGGGCTTTGCTGCTGAATTCGGACATGTGACCGTGGAACCGGATGGGCATCCCTGTCCTTGTGGTAACCGGGGCTGTCTTGAACAGTACGTCTCGGCAACTGCCCTGACCCGGACCGGAGGAGGGCTGCCGGCCGATGAGCTGGCGCTGCTGGCCCGCGATGGTAACCTGGCCGCCCGACAGCTTTTCGAGCAGGTCGGGCGCTATCTGGGAATCGCCCTGGCTGGACTTTTGAATACGCTCAACCTGGACGGGATCGTCATCGGTGGAGGTGTTGCAGCCAGTTATGACCTGCTGGTGCCTTCACTGCTCCAGGAGCTTCATCAACGAACCTTCCGCCAAATCATGCATGACGTGGTAATCCGCAGGGCAAGCCTGGGGGATGATGCCGGACTGCTGGGGGCTGCCCAGCTGGCTGCGGGGTGGTAGCCGGGGGCTGATTTACATTCTCGCAATTGGTGATATCATTCAAATTCGAGTTGGGCTGTCCAGTCGTGTCTGGACGTAATTTCGAGCGGTTGCGAGGAGTCGCCTATGAGAAGAATATGGTTTTTGATGCTGGCGTTGCTGCTGGTGACGGTTGGTGGCTGTACCCAAAAGGTTGCCCGCTGCACGGCACCGGAGGACAACCCGGCCCACCACTACCTGCGGGGCATGGAGGCCCTGGAGGCTGGCAGGCTTGACCAGGCCACGGAGAAATTCGACCGGGCAGTTTATTGCGAGGAGAATTTTTCAGCTGCTTACGGTGGCAAGGCAATGGTGGCCGGTTTGCGGGCCAAGGAGCTGAATGATCCCCGTTACCGCGAGGTTGAGGCGCAGCAGGCCCGTGAATTTCTCGAAAAGGCCGGCAAACTTGTGGAAAGTGAGAATGACCGGTTCGAATTCCTGGTGGCCAGTCTGCGGGTTGAGACTGCTCTGAAGGACAAGAACTGGCTTGATTCCGCTGAAGAAGCCTATGGCAAGGCCCTTAAGTTGACGGTGGATGAGAAACGTCTTGATTACTACCAGGGCAAGGAGGCCGTCTCCTATTTTATGGGGGTAGCTTACCTGGAAGCCTACGCCTTCCGTAAGGCCGAAGATACGTTCCGTGAAACCCTGGATGGCCGTAAGATGGGCAAGTGGAACGAGCCGGCCGATCAGGCCTGGAAAAAGACCTCCAAAATTCTGCGCGCCATGGGTGGTATTGCCGTGGGAGACGTCGGTAAAAAGATCGCGGTCAAGGACAGCGTTTCCCGTAGCGATCTGACCGCACTGCTGGTTGATGAGCTGAAGGTGGAAAAGTTGTTTGCCGGGCGGATACCGGTCAAATCACACCTTGACGCCATGAAGGCTGAGTTTACTCCGGCCGATGTCCTGACCCACCCCTTCCGCGATGAGGTGCTGACCATCCTGAAGTGGAAGGTGCGTGGTATGGAGCCCAAGTTCGACCAGACCACCAAGGCCTACCTGTTCAAGCCGGATGATAAGGTACAACGGGGGGAAATGGCTTTTATTCTGGAAGATGTGCTGATCAAGCTGACCGGAAACGAGAAGCTGGCCACCGCCTATTTCGGACAAGACCGTTCACCGTTCCCGGATGTAAAGTCAACGTCGCCTTACTACAATGCGGTGTTGAACATGACCAGCCGCGGTATCATGGAGGGCGACCTGTCGGGTGAGTTTCGTGTCAATCAGCCGGTGGATGGCGCTGAAGCGATCCTGGCCATTCGGATGCTGCAACAGAAGATCAATATCTACTAGGTAGGTTTGTTCCTACCGTACATGTGAGGAGGCTGCTATGAGGATGAAACTGTTTCTGATGGGATTGACCCTGGTGGGCATGGCAGGCATGGCCTATGGCGACGAGATCGACCTGAAGTACAAGGTCGCCCGCAAGTACATGGTTGAGACCAAGCAGACGGTCACCGTCACCGTTGAGGAGGCTTTCAAGCAGGATACCATTCTGGTGATGGGTGAGGGAGTCGGCAAGAAGGGGACCAGTGGCGCTCAGAAACGATTGACCGCCATTACTGCAGCCAAGGTGGTTGCCCAGCGGCGTCTGGCCGAGATGCTGCATGGCGTTGGTGTGATCAGCGAAACCTCGGTGCAGGACTCGGAACTGGCCTCCGATGAGATAAAAACCGTTGTAGCCGGCTTCATCAAAGGGGCACAGGTGGTGGTGCAGGATTACAATTATCAGGATGAGACCGCCCTGGTAATCCTCAAGGTGGGAATGACCGGCCCCAAGAGCTTTGCCGCCGTGATGTATGAAAAAATTCTGACCGAGCCCAAGATCAGGCAGGAACTTGAGAAGCCGGTTTATGTGCCACCGGCCGATGTGCCGCCGTCAACCGACGTCCTGCCCCCGGCAGCGGTCGTCATGCCGTATGATGGCCTGATCATCGACGCCACCGCGTATGCATTCCGTCCGGCCTTGATCAACCGGATCTTTAACCCCAAGGGAGAGGTGCTCTACGATCCGGCCAAGATCAGCCAGAAGGTGTTGGTGGAGCAGGGGTGCGGCGAGTATACCAACAGCGTGGATAAGGCCCGGGCTGCCCTGGGTAAGCGTGGTGTTAAAAATCCGTTGATTGTCAAAGCCTCCGGTATGGTCAGCGCCTCTGACCTGCAGGTGAACAATGACGTCTCGCTACAGATATTCAGTGCCAACCAGGCCAGCGGGTTTATGGCCGACGCTCGGGTGGCCTTTGTGTTGAAGTAGCAATGGTCTGACCCAGAATGAAAAATTTCGATTCAATGAAATGAAACCATAAAAAGCCCTGTGGCATCAGCCGCGGGGCTTTTTCGTGGCTTGCAAATCGTGCTGTCTGGCGTACACTCAAACAGAATCCCATTGAACTGGAGCTGCCCATGGATCGACGCACATTCCTGAAAGGCACGGCTGCAACCCTGATTGCCGGTTCTGCGTTGGTCCGGCCGGCAGCAGCCAAAGGTGGTCCTGAGGTGGCTGTTGCCGAGGGGCGTGACTATGCCGCCATCACGCGGCGGGCAGTCAACGCCCTGGGCGGCATGCAGGCCTTTGTCGGAAAAGGTGACGTGGTGGTGGTCAAGCCCAACATGGGGTGGGACCGTGGCCCGGAGTTCGCCGCCAATACCCACCCGCTGGTGGTGCGGGCGTTGGTTGAGGAGTGTCTCGCCGCTGGTGCCAGACGGGTCAAGGTGTTTGATCACACCTGTAATGATCCCCGGCGTTGTTACCGCAACAGCGGTATCGAGTTGGCTCTCAAGGGACTCAAAGGAGTCGAGGTCAAACAGATCGAGCCGGAGCGGTTCCGGAAGGTGGCCCTGAACGGCCAGTTTTTGAAGGAGTGGGAACTGTATGATGAGGCGCTGTCTGCCAATGTCTTCATCAATGTGCCGATCGCCAAACACCACGGTCTTTCACGGCTGACTCTGGGGCTGAAGAACATCATGGGGGTCATGGGCGGCAACCGCGGCTATACCCACCGTAATCTGGATATAGCCATGGCCGATGTGAACGCCTATCTTAAAAGCCATCTGACCGTGATCGACGCCACCCGGATTCTGACCACCCATGGCCCACAGGGTGGAAGTTTGGCTGATGTGCGGATACTCAACACGGTGATCGCCTCCCGCGATATCGTGGCAGCCGATGCCTATGCCAGCACCCTGTTCGGACTCAAACCGGCCGATATCCCGGTCATCGCGGCTGCTGCCAAACGGGGATTGGGCGAAATGGATCTCAAGCGGATACAGGTGCTGAAAGCCTAGCGCACGCTGCTGTTGTTCGGCATATCCCGGAGGGCTCGAACATGATGTTAAACCCCACTCCGCTTCTGTCCTCCCCTGGTCTGGGACGTCGACGTTTTGTCCAGGGACTTGTCGCCGGCACTGCGCTGCTCTGGCTGCCACCCTGGCTTGTCAATGCCTCTGGCATGCATGGATTGCCGGTTACCGCCACTGGTGGCCCTCCCGAATTGAACGGGACAACGTTTGACCTGCAGATCGCCGAGACTGCGCTGAACATTACCGGTTCAGCCCGCCTGGCAACCACCATCAATGGTTCACTTCCAGGTCCGACCCTGCGTTGGCGTCAAGGCGAAACGGTAACGCTGCGGGTAACCAACCGGCTGTCGGTTCCCACCTCCCTTCACTGGCATGGTATTCTATTGCCCTATGAGATGGATGGCGTGCCGGGAGTCAGCTTCAACGGCATTGCACCCGGTGCTACGTTTGTCTATCGCTTCAAGGTGGCCCAGTCAGGCACCTATTGGTACCATTCGCACTCCGGCATGCAGGAACAAACCGGCATGTATGGTGCCATCATCATTGATCCAGCAGTCCGTACTGCTCCCCGCGCAGAACGAGACCATGTCTTGTTCCTGTCAGACTGGACCGATGAAGATCCGATGCGGATCCTGGCCAAGCTCAAGGCACAGCCCCACTACTATAATTTCAACCAGCCAACGGTTGCTGATTTTGTCAATGACCTGAGCAGGGAGGGGATTGACGAGGCCTTTGCCAGACGACAAATGTGGAACCAGATGCGGATGAGCCCCACGGACTTGTCAGATGTTACCGGTACGACCTATACCTATCTCATCAATGGATGTCCTCCCGCTGACGGCTGGACCGGTCTATTCCGGCGCGGGGAGACGGTCCGTCTGCGTTGCATCAATGGGTCTGCACAGACCTTTTTTGATCTGCGGATTCCCGGACTCAAGCTCACGGTGATCCAGGTGGATGGACAGGATGTGGAGCCGGTCACCGTTGATGAGCTGCGGATCGGAGTGGCTGAAACCTATGACCTGCTGGTCACCCCTCATGCCGGGGCCTACACGATTTTTGCCCAGGCCATGGACCGCAGCGGTTTTGCCTGCGCCACCCTGGCGGAGCGGCAAGGTCTGGCTGCCGAGGTACCGGAGATGGATCCACCGGAGTGGCTGAGTATGACTGACATGATGGGCGCCATGGTCCACGGCGGCCATCAACAGCAAGCTCCAGCTCAACAGGCGCACCGGGAGCATGCCGGACATGGTCTCCAACCGACCGGACATCCGTTGGCCAAGCCCTCCCAGCAGGTCCGGCATGCCCGCACCGAATATGGCCCCAATGTCGACATGCTGGTGGATCAACCCAGGACCAACCTGGACGATCCCGGTATCGGCCTGCGCAACAACGGCAGGAAGGTGCTGACCTATGCAGACCTCCATACGGTTGGCGGGCCGCTGGACCACCGTATGCCGACCCGAGAGATCGAGTTACACCTCACGGGTAATATGCACCGTTACAGCTGGTCCTTTGACGGTGTCGAGTATGGGGCCTCTACGCCGATCCATTTTCGTTATGGCGAGCGGCTGCGGGTTATCCTGCATAACGACACTATGATGACCCATCCCATGCATCTGCATGGGATGTGGAGTGAACTTGAAAATGCCGATGGCCTTTTTATGGCACGCAGACATACCATCAGTGTCCAACCGGCGCAGCGAATCAGTTTTCTGGTAACGGCCGATGCAGCGGGGCGATGGGTCTTCCACTGTCACCTGCAGTATCATATGGAGGCTGGCATGTTTCGTGAGGTGGTGGTGGCATGAACATGAGCTATCAACGGATTATTCGAGCTGTCGTGCTGGTCTGTTGCTGCTGCACTGGTTTTGGCAGTGCAGTTTGGGGACAGCAGCAGACCGATCATCAGTCCCATGGCGGCCATACCGTACAAGGGGCTGAGATAGCTCAGCCCCAGCCTGCCGAAACGGTTTCCCCTGTTGCTGTTCAGGAGCACGGTTCGCTGGCGGTTGACGGTGGCCGTGATCCCCACGCCTATTCCGGCGGCTATGGTTTCGGGCCGCTCCCCAGGCTACAGATGGCTGATCAACATTCCTTCGGAGCGTTGCTGGTCAATCGCCTGGAGGGGCAATGGCACGATGGAGGCCCGCCGGTGATTGTTTACGACCTGCAGGCATGGTATGGCCGCAGCTATGATCGTCTGCTGGTCAAGGCCGAAGGAATGATTGAGCGTGGCAGGTTGGAGGAGTCACATTCTGAAGGGTACTGGTCCCATGCACTCACAGCATATTGGGACGGGCTGCTGGGGGTGCGGTATGATGGTGGTGAGAAGCCTGGACAGGGTTGGTTGGCCTGTGGCCTGCATGGTCTGACCCCTTACTGGGTGGAGCTGAAAGCCGGCCTGTATCTGGGGCACACGGGCCAGCTGTCCGCGCGAATCGAGGCGGAGTATGAATTGTTGCTGAGTCAACGGCTGGTCCTGCAACCACGGGTGGAAACAAGGTTTTTCAGCAGGCGGGATGCATCGCGAGAGATCGGGGCTGGCCTGTCTGAACTGACGGCCGGTTTGCGGATGCGGTATGAATTCAGCCGTGAATTCGCCCCGTATCTGGGGGTTGAATGGTACCTGCCCGTTGGTGAAACCAGGCGCATAACCGGCACACCTGACCAGACACGGCTAGTGGCAGGCCTGCGACTGCGTTTCTGATCGATTGTGTCTGGTTGTTCATAGCGGGTATGTAGCGGCAGATGGCGCCATTATCTTCAATCCATGGCGTACTGATGCACCTTCCGGGGAACTTTTTGATGAGATCGGCCGTCTGATATCATGAGCGCCAGTGCAGCAGTCAACCCCAACGCCTCAACCAGCCTTTGAGCCTGTCGAACGCGCCAAGGCAGAGGTCGAATCGTCAGTCTCGGCTCCTGGACTGCGGGATCATGCCACCGGTCTGTCGGCACCGCCGGACCAGCGCACAATGGCGGCCAAGCGTACCGCAGAACCGGCCGATAGTAGCAAGGCTGCCGTTATTCGACCATTGCTGTGTCTGCGTATAGTGGCAGATGAAACAGCGGTGGTAGCTGAACGGCTCCGTCCAATGGTCGAGCGATTGGGGGGCTCACTGCTGGAGAGTGGTGCAGGTCATGCCGTGATCAAGCTGGATGCCGTCCGTCTGCCGGCATTCATGGAGCAGCTTGCGCGGCTGGGGCGTATAACCGAACGGCCAACTGGTGCGTTGCCCCGCGAAGGGTGGGTGGAACTGCAGCTATCCTGGTAACTTTTGACGGTTGAAAAAAGTTGGGAACTTTTCCCCGCTTCCTCCTGTCTAACGGTGCAAAGGCTCATCAAGGGTCAATCACCCCGTTCAGGAGGATGTCATGAAAACCGTTGCAGCAGTTATTCTGGCCGTTGTCATCAGCGCATCACAGGTCTTTGCCGGCAGCATCGGCGACAGCGTCGAGGTGCGTATCATCTCTGATACCGGCGCAGAGCTGCCTTTTTACCCCGTTTTGGCCCGTTATCCAGCCAAGAAGGTGTATGCCGAGGCGGTCAGGGGTGATCACTACAAGCTTTTGGTTCACAATAAGCTGAACCGGCGGGCAGGGTTGTGATCTCGGTGGATGGCCGCAATATCGTCTCCGGTCAGCAGTCGTGGCTCAAAAACAGTGAGCGGATGTACATTCTGGAACCATACGCCAGCTACGAATATGCCGGCTGGCGTAGCGGACAGGTACCGGCTACGGTTGCAGCGAAAATTCCCCCTCCCAAACCGTGGCCTTCGACCCGGAATTCCGATCGGTTGAGACTATCTTCATCAAGTATGAATGGCGCAGCACCTTCTGTCGCAGCGGAATTATCAACTGCCATCGACCGCATCTAAAACCGCACAATCGGCTGTGGGACCATGGCGGCTATGTTACGCCACCGCCAGGGCGGGAATAAATCAGCCGGAGCGGTAAATCTGCATCGACAACGGGCGGGATGGGCAGCTCACAGCTGCCGTCCCGTCTGTTTTTTGGGGGGGCGGCTTGCCGTGGAGGGGAAACGTGGTATTGAGGGAGGTGCAGGGCATCGGTTTGTTGCGCCGGCTGCAAAAGTTTTCCGGAGGTTTCCATGTCCAATCTGAACGGTGTGATGATGCAGTATTTTCACTGGTATATTCCTGCTGAGGGTAGATTGTGGAGTCAGGTGGCAGACCGGGCCATTGAACTGGCCACCAGCGGTATCACCGCCCTTTGGCTGCCTCCGGCGTACAAGGGGATCGGCGGCGGCGCGGATGTGGGCTACGGGGTTTATGATATGTACGATCTGGGCGAGTTCGATCAGAAGGGGGCCATTCGTACCAAGTATGGCACCAGGGAACACTACCTGCTGGCCCTCAAACAGTTGCGGCAGGCCGGTGTCCAGGTGTACGCCGACGCAGTGCTTAACCACCGGATGGGGGGCGATCAGGCCGAGTTGTGCCGGGCCACACCCTATTCGCGGGGTGACCGGATCCATGCCAAAGGTGAGCAACGGGAGATCCAGGCCTATACCGGTTTCAATTTCCCTGGCCGGCAGGGTGTTCACTCCTCTTTCCAGTGGCACTGGCAACATTTTGATGCCGTTGATTATGATCAACTGCATCCGAATGAGCGTGACACGGTTTACCTGCTGGAAGGAAAACAGTTTGATGACGAGGTCTCCTTGGAGTTCGGCAATTTTGCCTATTTGATGGGCTGTGACCTGGATTGCCAGCATCCGGAGGTGCGGGAAGAGCTGGCTCGTTGGGGACGCTGGTATCTTGACACCACCGGCGCGGACGGCTTCAGGCTGGATGCCATCAAGCATATCGCAGCCTGGTTTTTTCCCGAGTGGCTGGACAGCCTGGAGAGGTATGCCGGTAAGGATCTGTTTGTGGTGGGCGAGTACTGGGTGAACAGCCTGACGATCCTGCTTCGCTACATTGACGAAGTGGGCGGGCGAATGGCGGTTTTTGACGTGCCGTTGCATTACAACTTCCACCGCGCCGGCAGGGCGTGGCGTGAGTTCGACCTGCGTCGCATCCTGGAAGGCAGCGTGATGCAGGCCCGTCCTACCCATGCGGTGACCTTTGTGGAAAATCATGATTCCCAGCCATTACAGGCGCTGGAATCGGTGGTAGAGGCTTGGTTCAAACCACTGGCCTATGCCTTGATCCTGTTGCGGCAGGAGGGCTACCCCTGTCTCTTCCATGCCGACTATTACGGCGCCGTGTATGAAGATTTCGGTCGGGATGGCAGGCCGTATCACATCGTGATGCCGTCGCATCGTTTTCTGCTGGATATCTTCCTGGCAGTCCGTCGAGATCATGCTTACGGCCCACAGTATGATTATTTTGACCATCCTGCCACCATCGGCTGGACCCGGTTGGGTGATGCCGAGCATCCCGGTGGTTTGGCCGTGCTGATGAGCAACGGCGATTATGGTTGTAAGTGGATGGAGGTAGGGCATCCGTCCACGGTGTACCGCGATAGTACCGGTCACGTCGCAGAGGCGGTTGTCACCAACGCTGATGGCTGGGGCGAGTTCCGTTGTAACGGCGGCTCGGTATCGGTCTGGGTGAGTCAAATATGATGGCGGCCACTTTTTTTGGAGGTTTGCGGGTGAAAAGGTTGACCGGTCTGCTGGTGCAGTGTTGCCTCCTGGTGGTTGGCTGTTCCCCTGGGCCGCAACTTTCCGTGGTGCCTGCCGATGGGGTAATCCTGGCGTTCGGTGATAGCCTGACTGCCGGTACCGGCGCCACGGCGGACACCAGCTATCCGGCGGTGCTGTCCAGACTGGCCGACCGTCGGGTGATGAATGCCGGTGTGCCCGGTGAGGTGACAGCAGCTGGCCTGGCACGACTGCCGGAGTTGCTGGATCGGGAAAAGCCGGCTCTGGTCCTGCTGTGCCTGGGGGGGAATGATTTCCTGCAGCGGTTGGATGCGGCAAAGGCCGAGGAAAATCTACGTGCAATGATCAGGATGATCCGTGAACGAAACATCAGCGTCGTGTTGATCGGGGTGCCGCGTTTAGGGTTGGGGCTTGAGGTGCCTGAGTGGTATGAGCGGATCGCCAAGGATGCCGGTATCCCTTACGAGGGCAAGGCACTCAAACGTATTCTGGGTGAGCGTACACTCAAGTCGGATACTGTCCATCCGAATGCCCATGGGTATCAGCAGATGGCGGAGGCGGTACTGCAACTACTCAAAAAATCCGGTGCACTGCCCTGAGGCAGTATCATGAGTTTCTTTAGGGAGCAACCAATGCCCGGTTTTTACCGCCCTGCTTGGCTTGATGCAATGCCAGTTCGGCCCGTTTGATCGCCTCGAAGATGTTTTGGTCGGGCTGATACTCGCAGACCCCCAGGCTGACCGTCAGGTTGATGCCGGAACGGTTCGCCGAAAAAACGGTCATGGCGATGGATTCCCTGATTTTATTGGCCACAGCCAGTGCACCGTCCAGAGGGGTTTCCGGCAGCAGGATCAGGAACTCTTCCCCGCCCCAGCGGGCACAGATGTCCTCGCTGCGAACGCAGCCTCGCAGCACCCTGGCCACCTCCACCAGCACATCATCACCGGTGTTGTAGCCGTAGGTATCGTTAATCTTTTTGTAATGATCCAGGTCAGCCAGCACAATGGAAGCAGCACGTTGGTGACGTTGGGCCCGGCTAAACTCCTGATCAATCTTTTCCATTATGGCTCGACGATTGGCCAGACCGGTCATCGCGTCAATCCGGGTGGCCAGTTCCAGTGAACGGTTCATGTTGGTCAACTGGGTTTCAAGATGGCTCTTTTCCTGTGCCAGGCGTTCCGTGCGTTGGGCCAGGGTGCGATACAGGTCGTGTAGTTGGTGCAATTCAGGCAGCAGGGGGTTGTCTTTGAAGCGTTCATCTGCGATAAGTTGTTCAAAGTGGGTTGCCTCGAGGTCTTCAAGGCAGCTCACCATATCACGATCCTTGATCATGGCCGTCTCCTTTGCTGCTGCAATACGTTGCCTGTGCATTGTAGCGAAATTCAAGCAGATTACAACCCGATTGATCTGAAAAAACCGGTTTTGAGTGTTATATGCGCAGCTTGCCGGTGGAGGTGTGCAAGGTGATGAACTTGCTGAGTGATCTTCCAGACGCACGCCAGGCAGAGATTTTTCAGACGTTGCTGGAACAGAGCGGTTTGAAGCTCGAGCGGATTATCTCCTGGGGACAGGCGACGCCTGAGGGTGAGTGGTATGACCAGGACCATGACGAATGGGTGCTGTTGGTGACCGGTGCTGCCAGTCTGCAAATGGCTGGCGAGTCTGTTCCCCGGCAACTGAACCCCGGCGACTGGTTGTATCTGCCGGCCCACTGTCAGCACCGGGTAAGCTGGACCACGCCGGATCGAGAAACGGTCTGGCTGGCAGTCCACTGGAATACAAACGAGGAGGCATAATGGTGCCGATCATGGTGGAACAAGGCCCTTCCGAGGAGCGACGTGCGCGGTTGGGTGTGGTGGATTGGCCGGTTTTGTGCTGTGACGTGTCCGGGTTCTCCACGATCTATGATCAGCGGGAGGTCTGCTATCTGCTGGAAGGGGAGGCGCTGGTGACTCCTGATGATGATGGAGCGCCGATTGAGATCGCCTCCGGTGATCTGGTGGTTTTTCCGGCCGGCCTTACCTGCCGCTGGGAGGTGCTGACACCAATCCGCAAACAGTACCGGCTGGGTTAGGTGATGCCTACGCAGGCTCTGCCAAAGCAGCGGCGCATCTTGTTTTTTCTGGTGCTGACCACCTTTTTCTGGGGGGGCAGTTTTCTGTTTACCAAGATCGGGTTGCGGGAGGTGCCGCCGCCGCTCTTTGTGCTGCTGCGTTTCTCGCTGGCCACCCTGATAATGGGGCTCGTCTGTCTGCCACGTCTGTCACAGCTGGATCGGGTGACCTTGAAACGGGGGGTACTGGTGGGGACCGCTCTGGGAGTTACCAACCTGACCTTTGTGTTTGGTATCCAGGGTACCAGCATCTCCCGTGCCGGGGTGATCAATAATCTGTTTGTCCTGTTTATTCCGTTGATTGCCAGGGCACTCTGGCGTGACCGGATCGGCGGGACAAACCTGTTGGGCATCTTGCTGGCCGGTTTGGGGATAGGGCTGTTGGCTACCGGTGGCGGTGCGGGATTCAATCGGGGCGACCTGATTTCGACCCTGTGCGCATTTTTTATTGCCATCCATATCCTCAGTGTTTCCAAGGTGCTGAAGGATGAGGACGTCTATCTGGTTTCACTGGTGCAGTTCGGGATGGCGTCACTGCTTGCCGGAACTGCTGTGGCCCTCTTGCCGACCCCGGCCTTCACCCTGTCGTTGCAGGGAATTGGCTCCATCGTGTATTGCGCCATCTTCCCCACAGTCTTTTGCTTCACCCTGCAGAACACCTACCAGCGTTATGTGACCCCTACCCAGGCAGGCCTCATCTACACCCTTGATCCGGTCTGGAGTCTGCTGGCCGGTTTTGCGGTGCTGGGTGAACGTTTGGCGCCTCGCGAGTGGCTGGGATGCGGTTTGATCTTTTCGGCAGTGGCTATTCCGCTTCTGATACGCTTTGTGATGGAACGTCGTCTGGTGTCGCGTTACCTGGGAGGAGGTAGGGGATGAAACGGCCCTCAACGGCTCGGCTTAGTCAATATCTGTTTCTGGCTCTGTTTGCCGTGTTGTTCATCCAGACTGAATACCGTGGCAGTGATACCATCAATGCGGCGGTTAACAGCTTTTTTCGGGCTGATCCGTTGGTGTTGATAAGCCATCTGTTGGCGACAAAGAGCTGGGCCTGGTTGCTGCTGCCTGCCGTTTTGATGACGCTTGCCACCCTGGTGCTGGGGCGTTTTTTCTGCGGTTGGCTCTGTCCGCTGGGAACGGTGCTGGACTTGTTGACCGGCCGAATTGCCAAGACGCGGCCGCTTGGCTGGTTGCGGGGGAACCTGAAGTACTGGTTGCTGCTGCCGCTTTTAACCTCGTCACTGTTCGGGCTGAATCTGGTGGGGCTTTTTGACCCGATCGCCCTGCTGTTACGTGGCCTGAGCTTCTTTTTGTATCCGATTTTCGGTTTTGCTGCCCGCCAGGGGTGGGTGGGGTTGTATGGTCTGTTGGGCGAACAACGGGACCTGCTGGCTCCGGCCTATGGCCTTGTGCGTGACTACCTGTTGCCGTTCCGGGATGCCTTCTATCCGTTGGGGTTGCTTTCGGCAGTTTTGCTGCTCGTGATTATTGGACTGGAGCGGTTCGAAACCCGCAATTGGTGTCGCAATCTTTGCCCCCTGGGAACCCTGTTGGGCTTGTTGGCCCGGTTCGCCCCCTTTCTGCGGGTGCCGGACCGGTTATGCAGCGATTGCCGGGCCTGTCAGCCCCATTGTCCTACCGGGTTTCAGGGGGGGCAGCTGCACAAAGCCGATTGCGTACTCTGCATGGATTGTCTTACTTTTTGCCCCCATGGCCGGACGCGTTTTGTGGCCGGGGGTGGTGCTGCCGGCAAGGAGTTGGCGTGGCCAGAGCGGCGGTTGTTGCTGGGTGGGGTGCTGGTGGGTGCTGGTCTGCCTGCCATGCTGCGTTTTAGAAGGTATGATCAACAGGGCCGATTTTTGCGTCCACCCGGCGTAAGGGAGGATTCGGCCTTTATGGCGGCCTGTGTTCGTTGTGGCGGGTGCATGAAGGTTTGCTTGAAAAATGCCCTGTACCCGGCAGTGCTGGAGGGAGGGTTGGCAGGCATCTATACGCCGCAGTTGATCCCACGGTTGGGCTATTGTGAATATAACTGCACCCTCTGTGGGCAGGTCTGTCCTACCGGCGCCATACCGAACCTGCCGGTGGAACAGAAAAAGCGGGAGGTGATCGGCAAGGCGGTTTTTGACAAGAATCACTGCCTGCCCTTTGCCCAGGGGGTCGATTGTATTGTCTGCGAGGAACACTGCCCGATTCCTGATAAGGCGATCCGGTCCCGAAAGGTTGCAGTCCGTCAGGAAGATGGTACCATCAAGATGGTTCAGACGCCGTGGGTCGTGGAAGAGATATGCAATGGGTGCGGCATCTGCGAACATGTCTGTCCTCTTGAGACCAAAGCCGGTATCGAGGTGTTCCGGGTCAAGGACCGACGGCCGATCGAGCAGCAGCCAGCGGCTACCGCTGGCCTGCCGATGAATGGCGACCCCTACGGGGACCAGCGCTAGGCCTGAATTGGCGTTTGACATTGCAGCGGCTTTATTCCTATATTAAATACACTTTACTTGAGAATAGCGGGATGCGCGCATGCAAAAGATACCACTGAACCTGGCAACCGCCGATATGGTGCTGGCCCGGGACGTTTTTCGGAACGACAGCCCGGCCGGTATTCCGATCTGCGGCAGAAGCACCATTCTGACCGACAGCCTGATCTCCCGTCTGGCTCACCTGGGGGTGCAGTCGGTCTATGTGGAGGGACACCCGGTCCAGCAGGACGGCGACCGCTCGCTGGAGGACCAACTGGCCGACCTTGACCGCCGTTTTGCAAAGGTGGGGGACAATCGCTACAATCAGTTGCTGCTGGGCATGTACCGCAAACATATTACAGCCATGATGGGGGACGACGGTGGACGAACGGCGGAGTGAGCTGAAACGCATCATTATGGACACCAAGACGCTCCCCACGTTACCTGGTGTCATTACCAAGTTGAATTCTCTTTCAGAGAACGATAAGGCGTCAGTGCAGGAGATGGCCCGGATTGTCGCCTCTGACCAGGTACTTTCGGCCAGGATTCTGCGTTTGGCCAATTCGCCTTCCTACGGTTTTTATCGTGTCTCTACCATTAACAACGCCATGATCCTGCTGGGGGTTAATGTGGTCAAATCCCTGGCCCTCTCCTCCTCGATCTTCGAGATTATGGAAAAGAACAGCATCGGACTGTGGGAGCATTCCCTGGGGACCGCAACGGCAGCCAACATCATTGCCAAGAAGCTTGGAATTCCCGAGGTGGAGGAGATCGCCACGGCTGGCCTGCTGCATGATATCGGCAAGGTGATCATTGGCCTCAAATGCGCGGAGGCGGTGACTGAGATCCGGCGCATGATCAAGGTTGATGAGCTTTACATCCGTGATGCTGAGCGTCAGGTGCTGGACACCGATCATGCTGAGGTGGGCGGCTGGCTGGCCAAGAGCTGGTTCCTGCCGGACAAGCTGTCAGAACCGATCGCCTGTCACCATGATGTGTCCAGGTCGGAAGATCATCGCACCAAAAGCACCGTGGTACATCTGGCTGATCTGTTGATCAAGGCCAGCGGATTTGGCGATAGCGGTGATCCCTATGTGCCGCAGATTCAACCCCTCGCATGGGAGGTGCTGAAGCTCGACGAGAAACTGCTTGAGGAGATTGTCTTCGAGTTGGAGGATAAGCTGATCGAAGTCAAGAACTTCAGTCTGGAGATGCAGATCGCCGATGCAACAGAAACCTAGGATTGCGTTGATATCCAGTGACCAGTCGGCAGCCACCCTGCTGCAACTGCGTCTGCAAAGCAAGGGGTATCAGGCAATGGTGGTGGAAAAGACCTCTGCCGCCTTGGGCGCCTTCTACTCCGATCCGCCTGACTTGATCATTGTTGATTTTTCATCCCCCTGCACCGGCTGTCGCGAGATGTTGATGACCCTGCGCAGCGATAGTTTCTTCAGCCCAATCCCGATTATCGGCATCTTTCCGGTTTGTGATGAGCAAGAGTCCTGGGCTGATTTCCCCTTGGATGATTTTATCGCCCAACCGATTAACTTCGGGGAGTTGTTCAGTCGGATCAGTTTGTCGTTGACCCGGATCAAGCGGATTTTTGACAATAACCCACTGACCAGATTGCCGGGCAACACCTCTATTCAACGTGCCATTGAGGAGTCGATGGGCTGGCCGCTGGCGGTTTGCTATGTGGATATCAATCACTTCAAGCCCTACAACGATGTTTTTGGCTTTTCCCATGGCGATGAGGTGATCCGAATGCTGGCCCGCATTATGTCGAATGCCGTGCGGGAGACTGGCGGTGGTTTTTGTGGCCACGTGGGAGGGGATGATTTTGTCTTTATTGTGCCCCGCGAACGGTCTGAACAGGTCTGCAAGATCGTGATCAGCCATTTTGACCAGATTGTACAGACCCTGTTCGATGAGCAGACCAAGCAGCAGGGCTATTACCAGGCGCTCAATCGCAAGGGGCAGGAGGAGCACACTCCGCTGTTGGCGATTTCCATTGCCATCGTGCCGATTGATTCTTCAGGCATTACCCATGCAGCCAGAGTTGCCGAGGTGGCAGCCGATCTGAAGAAGCTGGCAAAGCAAAACGATGCCAGCAGTTATGTGATCGATCGTCGCAAGGGACACTAGCGATCAGCACGTAGCGTCCTGGATAAGGTTCAAACAGAAAAGGCGTCACCCCGGATGGGCGACGCCTTTTCTGTTTGTTATGTGCGGTTAGGCAGCTATTTTTTGTGACACTTGGCGCAACTGGCCGTGGTGGCAAAGGCGGTCTTACCATCGTGACAGGCACCACAGGATTTGCCCTGGGCCATGTCGGCCATGGTCAGGCGTTTACCGCCGCCATAGGGAAAGAGCTTGGTGTGACAGTCCTTGCATTGGAAGGCTGCCGTATGGAAGTCATGGCTGAAATAGCCGACCACGGTCCCACGGCTGTTTTTGAAGGTCAGGTTGGCCGGCTTGTAGCCTTGATGACACTTGTTGCAGTCTCCGCTGGCAGCAAAGGCGGTCTTGCCGTCATGGCAGGAACCACAGGACTTGCCTTTTTCCATCTCTGCCATGGTGGCCTTGCGTGAGCTCTGGCGGTAATCGTATTTTTTGGTGTGGCAGTCGTTGCACGTGTAAACCTGGGTGTGGAAGTCGTGGCTGAACACGGCATCACTGACCGGTTTTGATTTGTATTTAAGGGTCTTGGTCTGCAAGCCGCGGTGACAGGAACCGCAGTTGGCAGCAACAGTGAAGGCTTTTTTACCATTGTGGCAGGAACCACAGGACTTGCCTTTTTCCATCTCGGCCATGGTGACGCCGCGATGTTGGGGGCCAGCGTTATGACAGTTCTTGCAGCCGAATCCTCTGCCGTTAACGTGGGAGTCATGGCTGAAGGTGGCATTACCGGCCTTGATCCGGAAAACAGTTGCCGTGGGTACTGAACGGTGGCAACGCAGACAGTCCTTTTCAGTGGCTACGCTGAAGGCTTTTTTGCCGTTATGGCAGGCGCCACAGGATTTGCCCTTTTCCATTTCAGCCATGGTGTAGGTACGTTTTTGCGATAGATTGAAAATACCGCTATGGCAGGTTTTACAATCTTTGTTCTTTGCCAGGTGACTGTCGTGGCTGAAGACCACGGCCGAGGCATTCTTGAAAGTGAACCGGATGTCTTTGGCCAGTGCCGGCACGGTCAGCAGTGTCATTGCAACCACGGCAACGAGAGTTAAAATCCGCCCGTTCATAAGAAAAGCTCCCTGTCTGCACTAAATTTTTGAACGTCGTACTATAGAAAGCTGTAGCTGGGTTGTCAACCGTTAATCATCTGCTGCCGCCAGCTGCCCCTGATAGTGGCTGAATGCGGTTGCGGGCCGGTCAGAGCTGTGGTATAGACTGTCTTCATTTCCCATTCAGGAAGGCCTTCGATGCTGAGCCTTGATCTTGACGACCTGATTCGCCATGCCTTGCAGGAAGATATCCATACCGGGGACCTGACCACTCAGGCATGTGTGCCTGAAGTCCGTCCCGCTGCTGCACGTCTGGTGGCAAAGGAATCATTTGTGCTGGCCGGCATGCAGGTGGCCGCACGAGTATTTACCTTGCTTGATCCGGCGGTTGCCTTCGAGCCGCAGTTCGCAGATGGTGCCTGTGTTGAATCCGGAACGGTGATTGCGCGTATGGACGGTGATGCTGCCGCCCTTCTTCAGGGGGAACGGGTGGCCCTGAATCTGCTGCAGCGGATGTGCGGCATCGCTACGTTGACCTCCCGTTATGTCGCTGCGGTATCCGGCACACGGGCACGCATTGTAGATACCCGCAAGACCACTCCCGGTCTGCGCATGCTGGAAAAATACGCTGTACGGGTGGGGGGTGGCATCAACCATCGTACCGGCCTGTATGACGGCATTCTGATCAAGGAGAATCATATCGCCGCAGCTGGTGGCATCACCGAGGCGGTCTGTCGCGCACGCACCTATATTCCTCACACCCTCAAGATCGAGGTTGAGACGGAGACGGTGGCACAGGTGCAGGAGGCCCTGACCGCCGGTGCTGATATCATCATGCTGGATAATATGGATGGTGCCACTATGCGTCACTGTGTGACGTTGATTGCAGGGCGTGCTCTGGTGGAGGCCTCCGGCGGGGTTACCCTGGACACGGTCAGGGCTATTGCAGAATCCGGGGTGGACATTATCTCGGTCGGTGCTCTGACCCATTCACCCAAAGCCTCCGATATTTCCATGCTGCTGGATTAGGGACAATGCCCACCCGACTTGCACAGAGCGACCTGTTGCGTCTGTTGGGGCAGTCAACCGGCTTTATCTCTGGCGAACAATTGTCTCGCAGTCTGGGTGTCTCCCGGACCGCAATCTGGAAACGGGTTGTAACCCTGCGGGCTGCCGGTTATGGCATTGAAGCGGTAACCTCCCAAGGGTATCGTCTGGTGAGTTGTCCTGACCGGCTGAGTTGCGCGGGCATCGCTGCCGGGCTGCCAGCTGGTTGTCTGGTAGGACAACACCTGGTTTGTCTGGATGAGGTCGCTTCAACCAATGCCGAGGCATTCCGTCTGGCTGAAGGAGGGGCTGCCGAGGGGACCGTGGTGTTTGCCGATCGTCAGACCGCCGGGAAAGGCCGTCTGGGCCGCCAGTGGGTCTCTCCGGGCGGTGTCAATCTCTATCTGTCGGTGATTTTGCGGCCGCCGTTACCTCCCTATGAGGCCCCCCAGCTCACCTTCATCTCTGCGGTGGCGGTGGCTCGAACCATTGAAGAGGAGACGGGTCTCAAGCCCGCCATTAAATGGCCCAACGACCTGTTGTTAAGCGGTTGCAAGGTTGCCGGACTGCTGAATGAGATGAACGCCGAGTCAGATCTGGTCGGATTTGTCGTGCTGGGGATCGGGGTCAACCTGAATATGGAAGCCGCACAGTTTCCGGGTGATCTGCGTACACCGGCCACGTCGCTGGTCCTGGCCTGTGGTCGGCCGGTGTCGCGAATGCCATTTGCCGTTCGCTTGTTGACGGCGCTGGACGCCGAGTATGCCCGTTTCAGACAGGTCGGGTTCGGGCCGGTGCGCGAGGAGTGGTCCCGGCGCTGTAATGCCTTTGGGCGTGAAGTGTCGGTGGCGTCAGGCGGGCAGACCCTGCGGGGACCCTTTGCCGGCATTGATCATGATGGAGCCTTGTTGCTCACACTGCCTGACGGCCGTCTCGAGCGGATCATGAGCGGCGATGTGACCGTGCTGTAAACGGGAAAGGAGAAGCCCCCTTGCTTCTGGCAATTGACGTCGGCAACAGCAATATTGTCCTGGGTATCTATGACGGTCAGCGGCTCCTGAGGCACTGGCGCGTTTCAACGGACAAGGCCCGTACCTCCGATGAATACGGGATATTGTTTCACGACCTCTTTACGCTGGCCGGCATCGCCTTCACCCAGATCAAGGCTATTATTATCTCCTCCGTAGTACCCCCCCTGACCGGCGTGCTGGAAACCCTTTGCCGTGATTTTTTTTCTCTCACCCCCTACGTGGTTGGCCCTGGCATCAAGACCGGCATGCAGATCCAGTATGACAACCCCCGTGAGGTGGGAGCCGACCGGATCGTGAATGCCGTTGCCGGCTATGAAAAACACCATTGCGCCCTGATTATTGTGGATTTCGGCACAGCCACCACCTTTGACTATGTGAACAGCAAGGGCGAGTACTGTGGCGGCGCCATCGCCCCCGGTCTGGCCATCTCGTTGGAAGCACTGTTCCAGCGGGCCAGCAAGCTGCCCCGGGTGGATATTTGCCGCCCTCCTCAGGCCATTGCCAAGAACACGGTCAACTCCATGCAAGCCGGCATTTTTTACGGCTATGTGGGGCTGGTGGACGGGATTGTCGAACGGATCAAAGGAGAAAGCCGTGATCAGCCCAAGGTAATTGCAACCGGTGGTCTGGCGGCATTGATTGCAGCAGAATCAAAAAGCATTGAAGATGTTGACGAATTTTTGACCTTGGAGGGTTTGAGGATCCTGTTCGAACGTAACCGGTAATTCCTGGCAGTTGTCAAACACCTACCAACGAGGATAAGGAGGCAGCGCATGGGGACGTATCCAACCGAGAAAATTCGCAACCTGGGCATTGTGGCACACGGAGGGGCCGGTAAAACCTCGCTGGCCGAAGCGATTCTGTTCAACACCGGCATGATCGATCGTCTTGGTCGCGTGGATGACGGCACCTCCACCATGGATTTTGAGCCCGAAGAGACCAAGCGCAAGATTTCGATCTCGTCGGCCTTTGACCACTGTGAGTGGGAAGGCCATTCGATTCACTTCGTGGATACCCCCGGTTACGGCGATTTTATCGGTGATACCCGTGCCTGTATGCGGGCTTTGGACTGTGTGGTGGTGATCCTTTCCGCCATCTCCGGTGTCAAGGTTCAGACCGAAGAGGTCTGGGAATGGGCCAACGAGTTTGAGATCCCCCGGATCGCCTTTGTCAATAAGATGGACAAGGAACGGGCCAATTTTCTGCGGGCCATTGACGATATGGAAAAGAACCTTAAGGCCCGCGGTGTGGCAATCCAAATGCCGATCGGAGCCGAGGATGCCTTTGAAGGGGTGGTGGATCTGATCCGGATGAAGGCCTGCAAGTATGCCAAAGACGGCTCCGGCAAATGTGAGGAGATCGCCATTCCAGTCGATTATCTGGAAGAGGCGCAGCGGCTGCGCGAGCATATGATTGAGATCGTGGCCGAAGCCTACGACGCCCTGACCGAAAAATATCTGGAAGCCGGTGAACTGACCGAAGAAGAGATTCTCGACGGTCTGCGGGTCGGCACCATGCGCAACACCTTTACCCCGGTATTGTGTGGTTCCGCTACCCTGAACGTGGGTGTTCGCCAACTGCTGCAGGCAGTCTGCGATTTCTTGCCGTCACCGCTGGATCGGACCAAGGCGGTGGGGAGCAACCCCAAAAACAACGAATTGATCGAGCGGGGACCGGATGAGAAGGAACCGTTTTCAGCCCTGGTTTTTAAGACCACCTCAGACCCCTATACCGGGAAGATTACCGTCTTCAGGATCTATTCAGGCACCTTGAACTCTGATTCCACCATTTTTAACTCTACCAAGGGGGTCGAAGAGCGGATTGGTCAGATTTACGAGTTGGAAGGAAAAAAACAGAAGCCGGTTAAGCAGGCCTTTGCCGGAGACATCGTGGCGGTGGCCAAGCTGAAGGAAACGGTGACCGGGGATACCCTCTGCGATCTGAACAGCCCGATTGTCTATGAACCGGCAAAACAGTTGCTGCCGGTGATTTCCTATGCTATCGAGCCCAAGACAAAAGCCGACGAGGATAGGATTCACAACGCCCTGCACCGGATGATTGAGGAGGAACCAACCCTGGAGTCCCATCGCGATCCCCAGACCAAGGAGTTCATCATCTCCGGCCTGGGGCAGGTGCACCTGGACGTGATTGTAGAGAAGATGAAGCGCAAGTTCAACGTAGAGGTGCTGCTGAAGACTCCCAAGGTGCCCTACTTCGAGACTATCCGCGGCACTGCCAAGGTGCAGGGCAAGTACAAGAAACAGTCCGGCGGCAAGGGACAGTACGGTGATTGCTGGATCGAATTGTCCCCTACGGGCCGCGGTATCGGGTATGTCTTTGAGGACAAGATCGTGGGCGGCGTGATCCCTCGTCAGTACATCCCTGCCGTGGATAAAGGGATTCAAGAGGCGGCCTTCGAGGGTTTCCTGGCCGGCTATCCGGTGGTGGATTTCAAGATCGCCTTGTACGACGGTTCCTTCCATACGGTTGACTCGTCAGAGATGGCCTTCAAGGTGGCAGGTTCCATGGCGTTCAAGAAGGCGATGGAGCAGTGCAAGCCGGTGCTTTTGGAGCCGATTGTCAACCTTTCAGTGACGGTGCCGGACGAAAACATGGGGGATGTGATCGGTGATCTGAACTCTCGACGTGGCAAGGTGGTGGGGGTGGAGCCCAAGGCCAACTCACAGATGATCAAGGCGGTGGTGCCGATGTCCGAAGTGCTGGCCTACTCCAATGACCTCAAATCCATGACCAGCGACCGGGGTCTGTTCAGTACCGAGTTTTCCCATTATGAAGAGGTGCCGACCCATTTGGCGCAAAAAGTGATTGCGGAAGCAGCTGCGTCACGAAAAGAATAGCGAACCCAAGATATCAACCGGAGGTGGTGTATGGATTTCAAGTATGACAAACAATCTGCAGGTGATGCTGCTTCACAAGGACAGGATAAGGGCCGTCAGACCATTTTGCTGGTAGTGCTGCTGATCATGCTGGGCGGGTTTGGCTATCTGTATTTTTTTACCGGCATGATCCGGCCTTTGGAGCAATCAGCTCCTCCGCAAGCTGCCCCTCAGGTGGTGAAACAGCCTTTGCCAGCACGTGAGGGCGAACCTGTTGGCGCCCCGTCAACAACAGCACCCACTGCTGCCCCAGCGGTACCTGTAACAGCACCGGTGGCTGCTGCCAAGCCGGCTGGTCCTGCCAAAGCCGTTGTAACGCCTGTTCCTCAACCGGCTGTCAAGCCGGTTCAACCCCCCCCGCCAGCACCGGTGGGCAAAAAAACTGCGCCACCGGCTGCCAAGCCTGAGGTGAAGAAGGCGGTTCAACAGACCAAGGTTGTCCAGCCCAAGCCTGTCCCTGCGGCAAAGACTGCGCCGACACAACCGGCTGCTCCGAAAAAAATAGCTGCCAAGCCAGCGGTGAAACCTGTTGTGCAGGCCAAGACGGGCGGCCCCTGGACCTTGGTGGTGGGAGCCTATGTGGTGGAAGAACGGCTGGCTACCGATATGGCCAAAGTAAAGGATGCCGGTTTGAATCCTGCCATGACCAGCGGACCCCGTCGCATGACCACCATGCATCGTCTGAAATATGGCGAGTACACTGACCGCGAAGTTGCGCGGCAGGCGGTGGAACTGTTGAGAAAACAGGCCGGTGATGGTTTTTCGCTGCAAAATGGTGGGAAATATGAGGTTTTCGCTGGTTCGTATGCACAGCAGGACAGCGCTCAGGCTGAACAGCAGCGTCTGAGTGCCGCAGGTATCAAGCTGACTGTTCAGAAGGTCCAGGTGGTCGTGCCTACCCGCAAGCTGACCGCCGGAACCTTCACCAACCGGCCTGCTGCCGAGGCCGCTCTGAAGAAGCTGAAGCAAGCCGGAGTGGGAACACCGGTTCTGGAGTAGTTGGGAAACCAGGTGGCAGAACCGGTCAAGATAACCATTCCAGCTGCGGTGGCTGCCTTTGTCAGACCTGGTATCCTGCTGGAGGAGCGCCTGCGCGGGGCGGCTGGTCAGCCTGACCTGCCGCCCCATGAACAGGTGTTGCTTCTGTTCTGTCTTGGCAAGGATGCCGATCCTCAGGTCCGTGAGGTGGCTGGTGCCAGTCTGGCCGCACTTGGCCAGCAGGTGATCAAGGCAGCCCTGCAAGTGGGCCGGCATCATCCGGCCCTGTTGCATAGCCTGGCCCAGACTCACGGCACACAGCCTGATATACGGACTGCATTGTTGGCCCAGGCTGATCTGGTTGATGTCACCAGGCAGTTGCTTGAGACCTGCGTGCCGGAAGCGGAGATGGCAGCGGCCGATGCTGAAGATGCTGATTATTCTCAGCCCCTGGTTCCAGATGCTGCCGATGAAGCGCTTGAAACGTCTGAAGATGGAAGCGCGTCAGATGAGGCTGATGAGGTTGAAGATGATGGGGAGGAGTATCTCAGTAAATATAAGCTGGCCCAAGCGATGGGAATTGGTGAAAAGATCAAGATGGCGTTGAGCGGTGACAAGGAGTGGCGCAAGATTTTGATAAAGGACTCCAATAAACTGGTCAGCAGCGGAGTTATCAAAAATCCCCGCATTACCGAGGGAGAGGTGCTGACCATTATCAAAACCGGTTCTCCGAATGACGAGGTGATGCGTTTGATCTGTGCAAACCGGGAGTGGATTAAAAACTATCCGATCCGTAAGGCTTTGATCGAGAACCCCAAGACGCCACTGGCCAACGCTTTGCGTTACCTGGGCACCATGAATGAGAAGGATCTGTCCAGCTACGCTAAAAGCCGTAATATTTCGTCCGTGATAGCCACTCAGGCCAAGCGGCTGTTGTTGAACAAGAAGAGATAGTTATCATCGAGCGGAGTCTTTTCCCCCATGGCTGTCATTAACCACGCAAAACGCGAGATCAACGCCAAACTGGTTTTTTTCGGTCCGGCCGGATCCGGTAAGGCCAGCCTGTTCAGTTACATACATAAGCGGGTCAAGCCCAGCCTGTGCGGACCACTCAAGTCAATGCCAGCCGGTGGTGACACACTGCAGTTTTTTGACTACCTCCCCTTTGAACATGCCATTCTAGATGGGTATCGTGTCAGGTTTCACCTCTACACACTGACCGGCCCGGTAGAAAATCCCGGCACCTGGAAGATGACCCTGAAAGGGGCTGACGGTCTGGCGCTGGTGGTTGAGAAGGGCATGGAACAGAGCGATTTGACGGTTCAATCATTAAGATATCTACGCTCCATAGTGACCAGTCATGGCAGAGATCTGCTAAAAACCCCCTGTGTGCTGATTTCTACGAAGGCTGACCAGCTTGAACAAAAGACGGTTGACTGGGGAGCTGAACTGGCCACGCTGCCGAGGGTGCAAAGTTCCATCATGACCGGTGAAGGGGTGCTACAGGCTTTAACCTCTCTGTCACAGGCTGTTTTTCAACGGTTGCGGGAGGAACAACAGTTGCAGGCGGCCACGACATTGCAAGCGTGTGTCAATGAGCAAGCCGATGACGATCAACCGCCAGAGCCAGCGATTGAGTTGTTTGAAGGGTCGGCACTAGAGGGCGTGCCGGTCCTGCAGGCTGGTGAGGCCACCACCCTGCAGGTGCCGGTGATGCTGCAGGTGGCCGGGGTACCCCGTCGCTTTGCGCTGCGGATTACCCTCAACCTGGAGGAGGTGGGCGATGGTCATCTCGGCGTATGACCTGGAAGTTGTGCTTAGATTGTTGTTGGCTTCGTTGCTGGGTGGGTTGATTGGCCTCGAACGTGAGCTGCATGGTCGACCGGCCGGTTTTCGGACCCATCTGCTGGTGTCATTAGGTGCAGCTCTTTTTATGGAGGTGTCGCTTCATTTTTATCAGGCCTATGGCGAGATGAGCGCAAATACGGCGGTGCGGATCGACCCCGGGCGTGTGGCAGCCCAGATTGTGGTTGGAATAGGGTTTCTGGGGGCCGGCGCGATTGTGCGGGAGAGAGGCTCGGTCCGTGGACTGACCACCGCAGCCTGCCTGTGGGTTGCGGCCGCAGTCGGCACAGCGTGCGGGGCAGGTATGTTCATGGTTGCCACGGTCGTGACGTCAATCGCCTTACTCAGTCTGTTGGTATTGAAAAAGGTTGAAGGAGTCATTAATAAGGATACCTATCAGCATGTGCTCGTACAGAGTGCTGACGTACCTGGACAGTTGGAGCGGATAGAGCGGATTATGCAGGAATGTGGGGCGGATTTGATGGAAACAGCCTTGGAGCGTAATCTGGATACCGCCACCACCCGTTTTGAATTCCAGTTAAGGGTGGCTACTCGCAGCGCCTCCTGCCATTTGGTTGACTTGCTTTCCGCTGTGGATGGCGTGCAAAAAATCAGTCTGCGCTAGGAGCCTTTAGGCGTAAGCGTGGGAGCAGAAACGGCACGTTTTGCTGGTAGCGTGCATAGGATGTCCCGAACTGTCGCAAGAGACGGCGTTCTTCGACAAGGCCTCCTATGATGACGTAGGCCGTGCCGATAACAGTCAAGGTAAGCCAGCGCGTGGTCATGACCGGGTTGAGGAGGAAAAAGAGCAGTCCCAACAGATAAAGCGGGTGACGCACTACCGCATGGCAGCCGGT
The DNA here is from genome assembly GCA_002419465.1 of Geobacter sp. UBA5730. Taxonomy (GTDB): domain Bacteria; phylum Desulfobacterota; class Desulfuromonadia; order Geobacterales; family Pseudopelobacteraceae; genus Trichlorobacter. The sequence continues at coordinate 164,286 of DIGE01000007.1, forward strand.
GGTGGTTAGTGAATCCTGTCCAGCGCTTTCAGGCGTGAATCCCAGAAATCTGCCCAGACCGGTCTGACGCAGGCAGAGCAGCATGGCGATGAGTGACAGGCCTTGCAGGCCCTGCATGACCAGGTTCCAGACGCCGGGCACCAGATATATTACCCGTGTTGACTGCCAGGCCAGCACGACCCAGCCGAACAGCACCAGCGAAAGAACATTATAGGTCAGGCGATACCAGTGTGCGTTCAGTCCGGTCAATTCCCGTAACTGCTGTTTGAGGCGGGGAATGGCCAGCAGTGAGTGGACCGCAGCGAAAATCAGGAAACGCAGGATGAAGTCCAAGCTATCCGGCATGTCAGGGCTCCTTGTCCCAATAGGTTTCATGAACCTAGCATTGCTGGCTTGTACAGACAAGTGGAACGTGATAGCGTAATGCTTGTCACGTAGATTGACAGGAGGTTTTCGTTCATATGGCAATTATTACAATTTCGCGTGAAATGGGTACTGGAGCTTATTTCATTGCCCAGGAGCTGGCCAAAAAATTGAAATATACCCTGGTTGATGGTCCGCGTCTGGCTGCCTGTGCGGCCAAGTACGGACTAGACGTGGAAATGCTGCAGATGGTTGATGAAAAACCACCATCCTACAATACGGTGGAGGATCGTGAGCGGGCAGCCTTTCTGAACAGCATTGAATTGGCCCTGCTTGATTTCGCAAAGCGGGGCAATGTGATCCTTTATGGTCGCGGTGGTCAGGATCTGCTGGAAGGATGCGGCAATCTGCTGCGGCTACGTTTTATTGCTGATTTTGAAGAGCGGGTGGAGCGTTTCGCCGAACGGGAGTGGATTGATCCCGACCTGGCTCAAGAGCTTATCCGCCGCAGCGATCACCAGCGGGGTGGGTTCATTCACTTCTATTTCGACCGCGACTGGCAGGATCCCCTTGGCTACGATCTGATGTTCAATACCTCACGGCTTTCCCAAGGGGCTATCGTTGATATTGTGGTTGCAGCAGTCAAGGATTCCCAGTTGAAAGAGGCGGAGCAGTGGGCTGGGACTGTTATTGAAAACGCCATCATGATTAAGCGGATTGAAACTGCTTTGTTGCGATCCGTGGAGCTGGAGTATCGTCCTTTCCGGATTGAAGTTGAGGATGGAGTGGTCTCACTGTCGGGCTACATCGGTTCTGAACGTGAAAAACAGGCTGCCTTGCGGGTAGCCAACGGTGTTGAAGGGGTGCAGCGGGTTGATGAAAACCTCCATGTCGTTAATTACAAAGCTTACAAGGATAAGTGTTGAGGCAGGCTCGTTTCAGTAATTGCTGCCCGCTGAGCGGTCAGTGTCATAAGGGGCGGGAGCAGGGCATCGGAGAAGCGGATGCCGCCCCGCCCTTTTCCTATCCGTTCTTCCGGATTGGTGCCATGGAAATCCGAACCCCCGGTAACCAGCAGGTTGAGGCGCCGCGCGACTCCTTGTAAAAAGAGCATGTCAGCTTCAGAGGCCAGAGCGTTATAGACCTCAACGCCATCTAATCCTATGGATTGTAGTTCGCTTATCAACTCACCCAGTACCTGGTGTTCCTGGGTAATGGTGGTGGGGTGGGCCAGAACTGCCACGCCACCCAGCCGGCGGATGGTTGATAAGGCTTCAGCCATTTGCCAATAATACTTGGGCACATTGCAGGGTACCAGGTACTGCTCAAAGGCTTGTTGCATATTGGTCACATAGCCGCGCGCCATCAGGGCTCGAGCTATGTGGGGACGTCCGATCACGCCGCCGGCCAAGGCCTCAACCTCGCTGACGAAAAGTGGGGAATGCCCTTGGGAGGATAATCTGCTGTTGACCGCTTCGACAATCTCCCTGTTCCGGTCTGCCCGTCGGGTTGCAAAGGCGTTCAGTTGCGTAAGCAGTTCCGGGGAGGCAGTATCTATTCCATATCCCAACAGGTGGACATCCTGGTACTCGTGAAAGGCCACTGAAAGTTCGATGCCGGGGAGTACCGTCACTCCGGCAGCAACGCCAGCACGCAAGGCATCGGCAACACCAGCTATGGTGTCATGGTCGCAGAGAGCAATGGTCCGGACACCCGCTTCGCGGGACGCCAGCACCACTTGGGCTGGCGTCAAAATGCCATCAGAGCAGCAGGAATGCAGGTGTAGATCAATAAAACCCATCTCTTGTTCCTCCTGGAGCCATCATGGCGTGCCTGTTGATAAAATGCAAGCCCAAGGCTTGCTTGACATTGTTTCCTCGGTTACACTAATAAAATAATGCAGAATGATACCATGCGCCGGGTAATGGCAATCCTGCGGGAGGAGTGCCGTCAGTGGGTTACGCCAGCAGTCAGCGTGATTGCTGAACAGATGCGCAGTCCGTTTACTGTCCTGATCTCCTGTATCATCTCCTTGCGTACCAAGGATGCGGTAACGGCGGCGGCATCAGCACGGCTTTTTGAGCGAGCTCGTGACCCGGCAACCATGCTGCAGCTTGATCAGGAGGAGATCGCCAGCCTGATCTTCCCGGCAGGTTTTTACCGGACCAAGGCGCGGCAAATTCAGGAGATCAGTCACCGCTTGCAAGACGAGTTTGCCGGCAGGGTGCCGGATGAGCTTGATCAATTGCTGAGTCTGAAAGGTGTCGGGCGCAAGACCGCCAACCTTGTGGTCACGCTGGGGTACGGAAAACCTGGCATCTGTGTTGACACCCATGTGCATCGCATAACCAATCGCTGGGGGTATGTAGTCACCCGGACGCCGGATCAAACCGAAGCGGCTTTGCGCTCCCGGCTACCTCCGGAGTACTGGATTGAGATAAACGACCTACTGGTCTGCTATGGCCAAAATCGCTGTCTGCCTGTTTCTCCGATCTGTTCAGCTTGCAGGTTGGCACCGTGGTGTGAGCGTGTGGGGGTTGTGCGCAACCGTTGATTTTGTGGACGATGTTTTATTGTCGTGTTAGTACCTAAAAACCTAGTTGCCAGTGGCCCTGATTCCGTGTAATAGTGGCGCAAATCAGGAGTGGATAACAGTATTTGATTGAGGAGAGAGACATGTTGCACAAGATTGGTTTCATCGGTTTAGGGACGGTCGGCCAGCACATGGCAGCAAATCTCACCAAGGGTGAGTATGAGCTGACGGTTTATGACCCCAGTGCAGCCAAAGTGGCTGAGCTGGTCGCCATGGGTGCTACGGCTGCTTCCACTGCTGCCGAGGCGGCCCGGGGCAAGGATCTGGTGATTGCCATCATGACTGAGGCGGACGAGCTGGGGCCGATTTTTTTCGGGGACAGCGGTATTCTGTCTGGCCTTGAGTCCGGCACCATCTTTGCCAACATGGGTACCCACTCCCTTGAAACAACTCTTCGGCTGGCGGAAGAGGCTGTGAAGAAGCGTTGTTTCTATCTGGATGCCCCGGTATGGGGTAGTAGGGAGCATGCTGCCAACGGATTGGTGACCATCATCATTGGTGGTGATCCCGCAGTAATCGGCAAATGTCGCGAGCCATTCTCCTTTTTTGGTCTGAATACCATCAGGGTCGGCGAGATTGGTGACGCCACCAAGATGAAGTTTATTGTCAATCTGGTGCAGGCCCAGTTAGTGCAGGTATTGGCCGAGGGATTAGTGTTTGGGGAAAAGATGGGGTTCAATGCCGACAAAATTCTTGAGGTCCTGGATACCCGCGGCGTGGCTTCCCCTCTGTTCCATCTGAAGGGGCGGTCGATGTGTCGTGGAGACTTCACCCGTTCGTTGGCCCTTAAATATGTCAACGACCAGATGCATCTGGTCATGAATGCCGCACGATTGGTGGGGCTGCACTTGCCGGCTGCCGAAGCAGTCGCCCGTGTTTACGAGCAGGGGGTTCAGGACGGGCTGGGCGAAGAGGACTTCTCTGCAGTCATCAAGGTGCTGCGCAAGTAGTACGTAGTGTGATCCATTGATGGTCAGAAAAGGCGTCCGCAGTGGCGCCTTTTTCTGTGATACGTGTTGTCTGGGTAGTGGGGATGGCCATGCTGCGAGATCCCCTTGCATTTCTGTATCCGGCTTGTTATATTTTAGCAGTCAGTTAACGAGAGTGCTAACAGGAATGAGGTGTTACTATCATGTATGCTGCGCTTCCGGTCGCACACGACAATCTTTCGTTGTACCTTGCAGAGATCAGGAAATTTCCGATGCTGGATGAACAGGAAGAGCACCGTTTGGCGATGCGTCTTTTTGATCATCAGGATCTGGATGCTGCCCAGGCCTTGGTCACCTCAAATCTACGTTTTGTGGTCAAGGTGGCGGGTGAATATCGCAACTATGGCATGAAAATGCTCGATCTTATCCAAGAAGGCAATGTCGGCCTGATGATGGCGGTGCGGAAATTTAATCCCCACCGCGGGTTTCGGCTGATCACTTATGCGGTCTGGTGGATTCGGGCCTACATTCAGAACTATATTGTCTCAGCCTGGAGCCTGCTGAAGATTGGCACCACTCAAGCCCAGCGCAAGCTGTTCTTCAGGTTGAAGCAAGCGCAAAACGCCATCCGCAGCATGACTGGTGGTGAGGAAGACCTGCCCGCCATGGCGCAGTCTCTCGAGGTAAGCGAGGCTGAGGTTGCCGAAATGGGGCTCCGTCTACAGGGCGAGATTTCTCTGGATGCCGAGATCAGGCAGGGGGAGGGGCTGACAGCGCTGGATGGGCTGGCCGACGAGCGGTCTAATCAGGAAGAGTTGTTGGGCGAATATCAGGAGCGTGAGTTGTTGCGTCGGCAGGTGGCGACGGCGGTATCCGGCTTGGGAGAAAAAGAGCGGTTTGTGGTAGAGCAGCGGGTGACGGCCGATGATCCGATGACGCTGCAAGAGATTGCCGACCATTTTGCTATCTCCCGTGAGCGGGTCCGTCAGATTGAAGAAAATGCCCTGCGCAAAGTGCGCACAGCGCTTCTTCCGCTGATGGCATCGCAGTCAGCCTGAATTTTAAGCACCAGCTATCAGTGGCACCCGGTGGAGCGGGTGCCTTTTTGTCTCTGCCAATATAAAAAAAACTTGACAACTTTCCGGGCATGCAGTAGACAATCAAATTCCACGCTTTGCCGAGACTTGCTGGCGTAGCTCAATTGGTAGAGCAGCTGACTTGTAATCAGCAGGTTGCGGGTTCGAGTCCCATCGCCAGCTCCAGCTTGCATGCGATCGTTTCAACCTTGGAGGGATTCCCGAGCGGCCAAAGGGAACAGACTGTAAATCTGTCGTCAGACGACTTCGGAGGTTCGAATCCTCCTCCCTCCACCATACAGTCACCGGACAGCTTTTGTTCCGTTTCGATCCAGGAGACTTTCGCGTCGTTAGTACTGGTAAGAAGTTGGACAGGGATGTCCACAAGAAGTTCTCCATAGGATTCGGTGCGGGAGTAGCTCAGTTGGCTAGAGCGTCAGCCTTCCAAGCTGAGGGTCGCGGGTTCGAGTCCCGTTTCCCGCTCCAAAATTCTAGGTTCAGTTGCCCACATAGCTCAGGAGGTAGAGCACTTCCTTGGTAAGGAAGAGGTCTCCGGTTCGAGTCCGGATGTGGGCTCCATTTTTGTAACATCCAATCTGTTAATGCGGTCTGAAAACTAAAACACCCCCGAGAAGGAGGAGCGAGGCCATGGCCAAGG